>JAITUC010000007.1 GCA_031286585.1 Delftia acidovorans | reverse complement strand
GAGCGCGCGGGCTGCACCGTGGTGCCCATGTCGGGCGGGCAGACCGAAAAGCAGGTGCAGCTGATTGCGGATTTCAAGCCCGACATCATCATGGTCACGCCCAGCTACATGCAGGTGATCGTGGAGGAGATGCAGCGCCAGGGGATGGACCCGCGCGAGAGTTCGCTCAGGATCGGCATCTTCGGCGCCGAGCCCTGGACGGAGGCCATGCGTCGCGAGATCGAGGGCAAGGCGGGGCTGGATGCCGTGGACATCTACGGCCTGTCCGAAGTCATGGGCCCGGGCGTGGCCAGCGAATGCGTGGAGAGCAAGGACGGGCCGGTGATCTGGGAGGACCATTTCTACCCCGAGATCATCGACCCCGACACGGGCGAGGTGTTGCCCGACGGAAGCGAGGGCGAGCTGGTGTTCACGTCGCTGTCCAAGGAGGCCATGCCTATCGTGCGTTACCGCACGCGGGACCTGACGCGGCTGCTGGCGCCGACTTCGCGCAGCTTCCGGCGCATGGGCAAGATCGTGGGTCGCAGCGACGACATGATGATCATCCGCGGCGTCAACGTCTTCCCGACCCAGATCGAGGAAATCGTGCTGGCCAATGCCAGCCTCACTGGCCTGTACCAGATGCACATCAGCCGGGACGGCCTGCTGGACACCGTCGAGGTGCACTGCGAGCTGCAGCCGCAGCGGCGCGCCCTGGGCGATGCCGAGCGTGGCGAGATCGCGCAGTGGGTGCAGCAGCGCATCAAGACCCTGGTGGGCATCTCCACGGCGGTGCGCGTCTTCGATCCCGACACCATCGAGCGCACGCAGACCGGCAAGGCCCGGCGCGTGTACGACAAGCGGCCGCGCTGAGGCACCGCCGGCCGTCGCCAACCATTTCATTCAAGGAGATCGCACATGTATACCCAGGCCATGGACACCATGGGCAAGGAAGCGGGCGATGGCGTGAAGGCCGTGCGCTCGGCCGACGAAATGCGCCTGCAGCAGCGCTTCGACGAGCGCATCGATGCCGGCGAATTCATCGAGGCCAAGGACTGGATGCCCGACAACTACCGCAAGACGCTGCTGCGCCAGATCAGCCAGCATGCGCACAGCGAGATCGTCGGCATGCTGCCCGAAGGCAACTGGATCAGCCGCGCGCCCACGCTCAAGCGCAAGGCCATCCTGCTGGCCAAGGTGCAGGACGAGGGCGGCCACGGCCTGTACCTCTACGCCGCCGCCGAGACGCTGGGCAGCAGCCGCGACCAGATGCTGCACGCGCTGCACACGGGCAAGGCCAAGTACAGCTCCATCTTCAACTACCCCACGCTGACCTGGGCCGACATGGGCACCATCGGCTGGCTGGTGGACGGCGCGGCCATCATGAACCAGGTGCCCATCTGCCGCTGCTCCTATGCGCCCTATGCGCGCGCCATGGTGCGCATCTGCCGCGAGGAAAGCTTTCACCAGCGCCAGGGCTACGAGGCGCTGCTGACCATGATGCAGCAGGGCACCGAGGCGCAGAAGGCCATGGTGCAGGACGCCGTCAACCGCTGGTGGTGGCCGTCCATCATGATGTTCGGTCCGCCCGACGACCAGTCGCCCAACAGCGCGCAGTCCATGCGCTGGGGCATCAAGCGCATCTCCAACGACGCGCTGCGCCAGAAGTTCATCGACGCCACGGTGGACCAGGCCAAGGTGCTGGGGGTGACCCTGCCCGACCCCGACCTGCGCTGGAACGAGGAACGCCAGGCCCATGACCATGGCCCCATCGACTGGGACGAGTTCTGGCGCGTGATCGCCGGCGACGGCCCCTGCAACCGCGAACGCCTGGGCGCGCGCGTCAAGGCCTGGGACGAGGGCGCCTGGGTGCGCGATGCCGCCCTGGCCCATGCCCGCAAGCAGACACAGAGAAACCAGACCCGCAAGGAGGCCGCATGACCACCGCCGAACAGAACATCACCAACGAATGGCCGCTGTGGGAAGTCTTTGTCCGCAGCAAGGCCGGCCTGGACCACAAGCACTGCGGCAGCCTGCATGCGGCCGACCCGCAGATGGCGCTGCAGATGGCGCGCGACGTCTACACGCGGCGCCAGGAGGGCGTGAGCGTCTGGGTGGTGCGCTCGGACCAGATCGTGGCCAGCGACCCCGGCGACAAGGACATGTTCTTCGATCCCGCCCAGGACAAGGTCTACCGCCACCCGACCTTCTACCAGCTGCCGCCCTCGGTGGACCACATGTGAGCGCAGGTGCAGCCATGACCGCCTCCTCCATCGCCATCGACGCCCGCCCCGAGGTGCAGTACCTGCTGCGCCTGGGCGATACCTGCCTGATCCTGGCCCAGCGCCTGGGCGAGTGGTGCGGCCACGCGCCCATCCTCGAAGAGGACATCGCCATGACCAACATGGCGCTGGACCTGGTCGGCCAGGCGCGCGCCCTGCTGACCCGCGCCGGCCAGCTTGAAGGCCGCGCGCACGACGAGGACCAGCTCGCCTTCCTGCGTGACGAACGTGACTACTTCAACGCCACGCTGGCCGAGCTGCCGCGCGGCGACTTCGCCTTCACCGTGCTGCGCAACGCCATGGCCGCCACCTGGCTGCGCCTGATGTGGGAGCGCCTGGTGCACTCCAGCGACGCCGAGCTGGCCGCCATCGCCGCCAAGGCGCTCAAGGAAGCGCGCTACCACGAGCAGCACGCGGGCGACTGGGTGGTGCGCCTGGGCGACGGCACCGAAGAATCGCGCCAGCGCATGGAGGCGGCGCTGGCCCAGCTGTGGCGCTATGCGGCCGAGCTGTTCACCGACGACGCCACGGACGCCGCCGCACGTGCCAGCGGCCTGGGCCCGGCCTGGTCCGAACTGCGCGAGCCCTGGCAGGCCGAGATGGCCGCCCTGCTGCAGGAGGCCACGCTGGACCTGCCGGCCGAATCCGCCTTCCGCAGCACGGGCCGCAACGGCGTGCACAGCGAGCACATGGGTTTCATCCTGGCCGAGATGCAGCACCTGCAGCGCGCCTATCCGGGCGGGGTGTGGTGATGGCTGCCGCGCAGCTGGTTTCCGCCATGGCCGAGCGCGAGCGCCTGGCCTGGGCCGCGCTGCAGGACGTGCCCGATCCCGAGGTGCCCGTGATCTCGGTCTGCGAGCTGGGCATCGTGCGCGAGGTCCATGCCCTGCCCGAAGGCCAGGGCATGGAGATCGTGCTCACGCCCACCTACTCGGGCTGCCCGGCCACCGAGGTCATAGAGCGCAGCGTGCTCGAGGCCATCGAGGCCGCAGGCCTGGGCCCCGCGCGCGCCGTGCTGCGCCGCGCCCCGGCCTGGACCACGGACTGGATCAGCGACGACGGCCGGCGCAAGCTGCGCGAATACGGCATCGCGCCGCCCGGGCGCTGCGGCGACGCCGGCCTGCCGGAGGGCACTTCGCCCATCCGCCTGGTGCGCCGCCGCCAGGGCATTGCCGCGCCCGCGCCCGTTCCCTGTCCGCACTGCGGCAGCGTGCACACCGAGCGGCTGTCGGCCTTCGGCGCCACGGCCTGCAAGGCCCTGCACCGCTGCCTGGACTGCCGCGAACCCTTCGAACACTTCAAACCGATATGACCACGACCCCGATGTTCCACCCGCTGCGCGTGCGCAGCATTGCGCCCGACACGGCCGAGGCCGTGGTCGTCTCCTTCGACGTGCCCCCCGAGCTGCGCGAGGTCTTCGGCTTCACCCAGGGCCAGTACCTGACGCTGCGCCACCAGATCGACGGCCAGGACCTGCGCCGCAGCTACTCCATCTGCGCAGGCGTGGATGACGGCGAGCTGCGCGTGGGCGTGCGCAAAGTGCGCGGCGGCCAGTTCTCCAACTGGATCAACGAGCAGCTGCGCCCAGGCGACACCCTGCAGGTCATGGCGCCCCAGGGCCGCTTCTTCGTGCCCATCGAGCCCGGGGCCGCGCGCCACCATGTGGGCATCGCCGGCGGCAGCGGCATCACGCCCATCCTGTCCATCATGAAGACCGTGCTGGCGCGCGAGCCCGCCAGCCGCTTCACGCTGATCTACGGCAACCGCCAGCTGCAGTCCACCATGTTCAAGGAGGAGATCGAGGACCTCAAGAACCGCTACATGTCCCGGCTGTCGCTGCAGCATGTGTTCTCGGACGAGCACACCGACCTGCCGCTGAACATGGGCGTGATGGATCGCGCCAAGATCGCCGAATTCCTGCAGGGCGTAGTGCCGGCCGCGCACATCGACCATGTCTACATCTGCGGCCCCTTCCAGATGAACGACGAGGCCGAGGCCGCCCTGCTCGCCGCCGGCGTGGCCGAGGAGCGCATCCACATCGAGCGCTTCGGCGTGGCCCTGCCCGTTGCAGGCCAGGGCGCGGTGGGTGCCGTGGTGCACGAGGCCCAGCCCGGCGACGCCGCCACCGCCCGCATCACCCTGGTGCGCGACGGCCTCTCGCGCGAGATCCCCTTCACGCGCGGCCAGGCCAGCATCCTCGATGCGGCCTCCTCGGCCGGGCTGGAAGTGCCCTATTCCTGCACCTCGGGTGTCTGCGGCACCTGCCGCGCCAAGGTGGTCGAGGGCGAGGTGCGCATGGAACGCAACTTCGCGCTCGACAAGAACGAAGTCGCCTGCGGCTTTGTACTGACCTGCCAGGCGCATCCGCTGACCGAGCGCGTGGTGCTGTCGTTCGACGAGCGGTGAGGGCGCATGCGTTCTGGCGCAGGGCAGGAAGACTCAGGGAAACAGTGTCGAAAGCATGTGCTTTGGCACTGGCAGCCCATCAGATGCTTCGATGAAGTGCAGACCCTTGGATGCGGGCTGTATGGACTGAAACGCAGAAGGAAAGCGCGGCAGCTGCACATGGTGCTTGCTCTTGCATTCCTCGCAGGCGTGGAACTGCGGCTGGAAGACTTTGTTTTTATGGCTTCCCACGGGGCCGTTGGCATCCCAGACGGCCAGCGATGCCTCGGTGGAAACCGGCTTGCACAGGTTCTTCCAGTCCAGTGCCCCGTGCACGACCATATAGAAGCCAATCAGGTTGGAAACGAGGTCTTCCTGGCTGAATCCACTGTCTGTGAGGAGCGACATGGATGCCTGCAGGCTCTCGAAACCCATGGAAACCTCCATGAATATGGCCAGGGCCACGGAGCGCTTCGCTGAAAGAGACAGGCCTTTCTTGACGAGATAGAACTTGGCAAATTCCTGGGTCAGGCCAAAGCGGCCCATGGATTGCTTGTATTGAATCAGATGGCTGTCGGAGTGACCGGGAATCCCGATGCCGCGCTCATGCAGTATGTCTTTCCAGAGATAGGCCGCACTGGCGTAGCGATTGCGATGGCTCTCGACCGATTGGAGGTGGCCCAGGTCAATCCATCCGCAGTTGCAGGTATAGATGAGTCTTCGGGGTATGTGGGATCTGCTGGACATGTTCAGTCGTAATGGGTGAGCGTGACCTTGCACAGGCCTGTTGCCATTGCCTGGGTGACCGCCAGTACGGCAACTTCGCCGGCCGATGACGCGTATTGCGCGTATTGGACAAGTCGCTCTCCCTCGGGGACAAACGATGCGGCGGCATTTTCGGCATCGATGGATCTCTGGTGGAAATCCTTCTGGCGCAGGTAGCTGGTGATGGCCGCAGTGGCTTCGGTGATGTCCTTGGCGCTGGTCTCGAAAGTCATCTCGGACTGCGGGGGCTTGTTGCCATCACCGACGGAGCCGAAGTAGGTGGGCTGCGCCATCGTCCCTGTCGCTGGCGCATTGCGTATCAGGGAAGAGATGCCTACGTAATATCTGAGCGATCCCCGCTCAGGCGAGTAGTCCTCCTGGGAGATGAGAAAACCATACACGGCCAACCAGGACGCGGATGCGGCAAAGATCAGGAGGACAAGGCCCAAGATAACGGATCTGAGTCGCATGGAAGTGGTGGGACGGGTTCGGGGAGGTGACAGCGGTCCAGATCCTAAATGAGCGGGCTGAAATCTTTATTTCAAAAGAGTAACGCTTTGAAATAGAGAATTTTCTGCATGCCCCATTTGATATTTGACGGATTTCTCTTTGCGAAAGAGCAGACCGCGTCTGCCCCAGGAAAGCAAGCGGTCTGCCAGCGCAGAGAAACCACGCCCGGGGCAGGTTTCCTACTCGATGCCGATATCCAGACGCGACACCAGTGCCCGGCCGTGTTCGTTCAGGCCCGTCACCTCGACCGTGCTGCCGTGCTTGCGCAGGCGCTGGCAGACCTTGTCCAGCGCATTGACGGCCGTGATGTCCCAGAAATGCGCGTTGGTCAGTTCGATGCGCACGGGCCGGCCTTCGATGTCCCGCACGTCGAAGGCATCGACCAGCAGGTCGGCCGAGGCAAAGAAGACCTGGCCCGAGACGCGGTAGGTCAGGCCTGCATCGTCCTGCGTCTTCTCGACGGCCAGCAGCCGCGAGACCTTGAAGGTGAAGAAAACCCCGCTGAGCAGCACGCCCACGGCCACGCCAGCGGCCAGGTTGTCCGTGGCCACGGTCACCACCACGGTGGCCAGCATGACGGCGCTGGACAGCTTGGGATGCCTGAGCAGGGCCCGCGCGGACCCCCAGTCCAGCGTGGAGGCCGACACCATCACCATGATGGCCACCAGCGCGGCCACCGGCACCTGTGACACCCAGGGCTTGAGCAGCACCATCAGGATCAGCAAAAAGGCGCCTGCGAACAGCGTGGACAGCCGGCCGCGGCCGCCGTAGCGCACATTGCCCACGGTCTGGCCGATCATGGCGCAGCCGGCAATGCCGCCGAACAGGCTGGCCGCGATGTTGGGCACGCCGATGCCGCTGCACTCGCGGTTCTTGGAGCTGGGCGTGTCCGTGAGTTCATCGACCACGCTGGCCGTCATCATGGACTCCAGCAATCCCACCATGGCGATCGCCAGCGCGGGCAGGGCGATCAGGCGCAGCGTCTCCAGCGACCAGGGCACCTGCGGCAGCCCGAAGCTGGGCAGGCCGTCCGGCAGCAGGCCCAGGTCGGCCACCGTCTTCAGGGGCAGATCCAGCCAGTGCGCCGCCACCGTCAGCACCACGATGCAGACCAGGGGCGAGGGCACGGCCGTGGTCAGCCGGGGCAGGCCGTAGATGATCAGCAGGCCGGCACCCACCATGGCCCAGGTGGCGGCATTGGCACCGATCAAGTGCGGCATCTGGGCCGAGAAGATCAGGATGGCCAGCGCATTGACGAAGCCCGTGCGCACCGAGCCCGACACATAGCGCATCAGCACGCCCAGGCGCAGCAGGCCGAACAGGATCTGCACGGCTCCCGCAAGAATGCCGGCCGCAAAAAGGTACTGCACGCCATGCGCATGCACCAGCGGAGCGGCCACCAGGGCGACCGAGCCAGCGGCCGCCGACACCATGGCCGGGCGCGCGCCCGTGAAGGCGATGACGATGCTGATGATGAAGGATGCGAACAGCCCGACGGCGGGATCGACCCCGGCCACGAAGGAGAAGGCGATGACCTCGGGGATCAGCGCAAAGGTGGCCACGGCGCCGGCCATGAGCTCGCGCGGAATGCTGGGCGCCCACTCGGCGCGAAAGGGATGGGGGTGTTACATGGAAATGGCCGGCCCCGTCGCGCTGGGTGTGACAGGGCGGGGCAGGATTTGTAGACGGGAATGAACATGCCGGGCGTCGGGCGATGCCCGAAACCTGGCGGCTTGTACGGTTCGGCCGTGCTACGGCGGCGCCAGGCGGGTGCAGCCCGAGCGCCGGCTCTGCGAGCCGCGCGCGATGCGGGCCAGCGTGAAGCTGTGAAGGCGTGCGGCATCGCGGCTGCGCGCTTGGCGAGCCCCTGGTTGACGGTGCCGGTGGACTGACATCACGGGCGCGATTGTACGAGGGGGTGCTGCCTGCCGTGGGATGGACCCCTGGCCGCAATCAGTCGTAGTGCGCCATGGTGGCGCGGTAGCGCACAGGGCCTTGCTCGGCCGATGAGGCCTGCACCACTTCCACGTAGACGACTTGGCCCGAAGCCGCCGTGTACCTGGCATGGCGAACGCGCCGCCCCATGCCGTAGGAGGGGCCGGGCGTTTCGTCGTCCGCAGTCCGGGAATAGCCTTTGCCGAGCAGGTAGGCATCGAAGGCGTGCGTGGCGGGACCAACGCTTGCGAACTCCACGTCATAGGACACCAGACCGTGTGGCGGCTTGTTGCCGTCGCCCACGGTGCCGAAGTACTCCGCCTTGCCCAGCGCGCCCACCAGCGGCGCATGGCGCACCAGAGACGAGATGCCGATGTAGTAGGTGAAGCTGCCGGGCTCGGGCGTGTAGTCCTCCTGCGAGATCAGGCAGAGGGCTGCAGCCAGCCAGCCGAACACGGCCAGCGGCAGGCATAGGACAAGACTCCACAACAGGGTTCTGGCACGCGGCAGGGGCATGGGATTTGTCGTCGGGCGCCTGGAAAAACAAAACCCGCTTTCCGGGGAAAGCGGGTCTGGATGCTCAAGAACCTTGATGGTCCGGATCAGAACGGAATGTCGTCATCCATGTCGTCAAAGCCCGAGGCCGCGCGCTGGGGCGGGGGCGCCATGGGCGCGGGAGCGGGGCGTTGAGCGGGGGCCTGGCGCGGTGCGGCGGCCATGGGCGCGGGAGCCGGGCGGCGCTGCTGCTGGGGCGGGGCGTCGTAGCCGCTGTCGCCATAGCCTTCATCGCCGTAGCCACCGCCTTGCTGGCCACCGCCGCCGCCCTGGCGACTGCCCAGCATCTGCATGGTGTCGGCGCGGATCTCGGTGGCGTAGCGTTCCTGGCCGCTGGCCTGGTCGGTCCACTTGCGGGTGCGCAGGCTGCCTTCGACATAGACCTGGCTGCCCTTGCGCAGGTACTGGCCCACGATTTCTGCCAGGCGGCCGTTGAAGACCACGCGGTGCCACTCGGTGGCTTCCTTGTTCTCGCCGGTGTTCTTGTCGCGCCAGCGGTCGGTGGTGGCGATGGTCACGTTGGCCACCTGATCGCCACTCGGGAAGGTGCGCATTTCGGGGTCGCGTCCGAGGTTGCCGACGATGATGACCTTGTTGACGGATGCCATGAGTGAAATACCTTTACATAGGGAAGTGGCCCGGGCATAGAGGGATGGATCCCGGGCCAGACGCGCCATTGTGCCGCAAGCCGCCCGCCGATGGCAGGGGGCGGATATCCCGTGGCAACCGCCTGTGGCCCCGGCTTGTAACCGTCTGAAAACCCGCCGTTCAGCCGTGGCGGCCGACGGGGCGCAGCGGCCAGGTGGCGACCAGCCACAGCACGGCCAGGACGCTCGTCAGGATGAACAGGCCCGGCATGCCGGCCCATTTGGCAACGGCGCCGCCCAGGGCGCCGCCTGCGAACAGGCCCAGCGATTGCAGCGTGTTGTAGGCACCCAGCGCCGCGCCGCGCAGCGGGGTCGGCGCCATGCGCGATACCAGGCTGGGCTGGGTGGCCTCCAGCGCGTTGAAGCCGCAGAAGAACACGAACATCAGCACGGCCATGGCCCACAGCGGGGGCTGGGTGCCGCCCGCCGTCAGCAGGCCCAGGCCGATCTGCACGAGGGCGACCAGGGCGATGGCGCCCAGCAGGGCCGCCCGCAGGCGCCCGCGCCGCTCCATGGCGAACAGGCCGCCCATGGCGGCGAAGGACAGCACCACGGCCGGCAGGTAGACATGCCAGTGCGCCTGCTTGTCCAGGCCCGCCTGCACCAGCATGGCGGGCACGGCCACCCACATGGACATCTGCACGGTGTGCAGCACGAAGACGCCCAGGTTCAGGCGCACCAGGTCGCCATGCCGCCACAGCTCGGCCATGCGGCCGCGTGGCTGGTCGGCATGGCGTGCGGGCTCGGGCGGAACGACCCAGAGCACCACGGCAATGCCCGCCAGCGCCAGGGCGCAGGTCAGGCCGAAGATGCCGGGCAATCCGCCCCAGGCCGCCAGCAGGGGGCTGAGCACCAAGGCCAGCGCAAACATGAGTCCGATGCTGCCGCCCACCAGGGCCATGGCCTTGGTGCGCACGCTGTCACGCGTGAGGTCGGCCAGCAGCGCGGTGACGGCGGCCGAGACGGCGCCCGCGCCCTGCAGGCCACGGCCCCACATCAGGCCCAGCAGCGAGTCGGCCGTGGCCGCCAGCAGGCTGCCCGCGGCAAAGACCAGCAGCCCGGCGACGATGACGCGCTTGCGCCCGAACCGGTCCGAAGCCAGGCCCAGCGGCAGCTGGAACACGGCCTGGGTGAGTCCGTACAGGCCCATGGCCAGGCCGATCATGGCCGGATCGTCGCCGCCCGGGTACTTGCGGGCCTCCAGCGCGAACACCGGCAGCACCAGGAACAGGCCCAGCATGCGCAGCGCAAAGATCAGCGCCAGGCTGGCACTGGATCGGCGTTCCTGCGGGGTCATGCGGCCCGATGCGGCCGAGGAGGGGGCTGGCGCCTGGGCGCCGTGGACGGGTGTGGGGGAATCGAGCACGGGGTGCACTGTTGTGGGGGCAAGCAATCCGCCATTCTCGCCCATAGGCCGGCGCTGCGGGGTGGCTGGGTTATGCAAGGAAGTGCAAGACAGTTTTGTGAAGGGGCGCGGCCGCAGGCCCTGCAGCCCCGCAGTCCGAGCCGCCATGCGGTGGCGCGGGTTCTGACCTATCATGGCGGGTTCGCCTTCGCAGGGGTTTTCCCGATGCCTGGTTCCCACACGATTTCCGAAGACGGCGGCCTGGACCGGGCCGCCGACTCCCGCTCCCAGCCCGACGGCCGCTACCTTGGCCTGGCGCTGGCGCAGTCACGCATCGCCATCCGCGGTGCGCGCACGCACAACCTCAAGAACATCGATCTCGACATCCCGCGCAACCGGCTGGTGGTGATCACCGGGCTGTCGGGCTCGGGCAAGTCCAGCCTGGCCTTCGACACGCTGTACGCCGAGGGCCAGCGCCGCTATGTGGAGAGCCTGTCGGCCTATGCGCGCCAGTTCCTGGGGCGGCTGGACAAGCCCGACGTGGACCTGATCGAGGGCCTGTCGCCCGCCATCAGCATCGAACAGAAGGCCACCAGCCACAACCCGCGCTCCACCGTGGGCACGGTGACCGAGATCAACGACTACCTGCGCCTGCTGTTCGCACGCGCCGGCACGCCCTACTGCCCCGACCACAACCTGCCGCTGCAGTCCCAGACCATCAGCCAGATGGTGGATGCGGCCCTGGCCCTGCCCGAGGACACGCGCCTCATGGTGCTGGGGCCGCTGGCACGCAACAAGAAGGGCGAGTTCGCCGAGCTGTTCGCGCAGATGCAGGCCCAGGGCTATGTGCGCTTTCGCATCGACGGCAAGATCCACGAGTCCCATTCCCTGCCTGCGCTGGAGAAGAACGAGCGCCACGACATCGACGTGGTGATCGACCGCCTCAAGGTGCGCGCCGACGCCCAGCAGCGCCTGGCCGAGAGCTTCGAGGCCGCCCTGCGCGCGGGTGGCGCCGACGCCGGCGGCCGCGTGATCGCCCTGGAGATGGACAGCGGCAAGGAACACCTCTTCAGCGCCAAGTTCGCCTGCCCGCTGTGCAGCTATTCGCTGCCCGAGCTGGAGCCGCGCCTGTTCTCGTTCAACTCGCCCATGGGCGCCTGCCCGGGCTGCGACGGCCTGGGCTGCACGGAGTCCTTCGACCCCGAGCGCGTGGTCGCCTTCCCCACGCTGAGCCTGGCCAGCGGCGCCGTCAAGGGCTGGGACCGGCGCAACGGCTACTACTTCTCCATGCTGGAGAGCGTGGCGCGCCACTACGGCACCGATGTGGAGCTGCCCTTCGAGGAACTGCCCGAGAAGGTGCGCGACGTGGTGCTCTGGGGCTCGGGCGAGGAGGAGATGCCCTTCAGCTACGTGTTCGACAGCGGCGCGCGCAAGGGCGAGTCCGTGGTCAAGAGCCATCCCTTCGAGGGCATCATCCCCAACATCACGCGGCGCTGGCGCGAGACCGAGTCCAGCGTGGTGCGCGACGATCTGGCGCGGCTGCGCAGCGTCACCGTCTGCCCCGACTGCGGCGGCACGCGGCTGCGCCGCGAGGCGCGCTTCGTGCGCGTGGGCGAGGGCGAGCAGGCCCGCGCCATCTACGAGGTGGGCCACGCCACGCTGGCCGAGGCCCATGCCTGGTGCGCGGCGCTGCAGCTGTCGGGCGCCAAGGCCGAGATCGCGGGCAAGGTGGTGCGGGAGATCGCCTCGCGCCTGCTGTTCCTCAACGACGTGGGGCTGAGCTACCTGAGCCTGGAGCGCGGCGCGGATACCCTGTCCGGCGGCGAGGCCCAGCGCATCCGCCTGGCCAGCCAGATCGGCAGCGGCCTGACGGGCGTGATGTATGTGCTGGACGAGCCCAGCATCGGCCTGCACCAGCGCGACAACGACAAGCTCATCGGCACGCTGCAGCACCTGCGCGACATCGGCAACAGCGTCATCGTGGTCGAGCACGACGAGGACATGATGCGCGCGGCCGACCAGATCATCGACCTGGGTCCGGGCGCAGGTGTGCATGGCGGCCGCGTCATGGCCCAGGGAAGCTATGAGGAGGTGCGCGCCAACCCCGACTCGCCCACGGGCCGCTACCTGGCGGGCACGCAGCGCATCGAGGTGCCGGCGCGGCGCACACCCTGGCAGTCCGTGGTCCAGGCACCGGCCGAGGAGCCGGCCCGGTCTGCGGCCAAGGGCTTTTCGGCGCGCGCCGAACAGCGCCCGGCCGATGCGGTCGCGCCGCAGCTGCAGGCCCTGCGCGTGGTGGGCGCGCGCGGCCACAACCTCAAGGACGTGACGGCGGACTTCCCCGTGGGCCTGCTGACCTGCGTGACCGGCGTGTCGGGATCGGGCAAGAGCACCCTGGTCAACGACACGCTCTATACCGAGGCGGCGCGCCAGATCCACCGCGCCGGCGGCGAGGCTGCGCCGCACGACGACATCATCGGCATGGGCCATTTCGACAAGGTCATCAACGTGGACCAGTCGCCCATAGGCCGCACGCCGCGCAGCAACCCGGCCACCTACACGGGCCTGTTCACGCCCATCCGCGACCTGATGGCCGAGACCAACACCGCCAAGGAGCGCGGCTACGGCCCCGGGCGCTTCTCGTTCAACGTGGCCGGTGGCCGCTGCGAGGCCTGCCAGGGTGACGGCGTGGTCAAGGTGGAAATGCACTTCCTGCCCGATGTCTACGTGCCCTGCGACATCTGCAACGGCCAGCGCTACAACCGCGAGACGCTGGAGGTGCAGTGGAAGGGGCGCAACATCTCCCAGATCCTGGAGATGACGGTGGAGGACGCCCATGCCTTCTTCAAGGACGTGCCCACCATCGCCCGCAAGCTGCAGACCCTGCTGGACGTGGGCCTGTCCTATATCCGGCTGGGCCAGAGCGCGACCACGCTGTCGGGCGGCGAGGCGCAGCGCGTCAAGCTGGCCCAGGAACTGTCCAAGCGCGATACGGGGCGCACGCTCTACATCCTGGACGAGCCCACGACGGGCCTGCACTTCGCCGACATCGCCCTGCTGCTCAAGGTGCTGCAGCAGCTGCGCGATGCGGGCAACACCATCGTGGTCATCGAGCACAACCTGGACGTGATCAAGACGGCCGACTGGATCATCGACATGGGCCCCGAAGGCGGCGCAGGCGGCGGCCAGGTGGTGGCCATCGGCACGCCCGAGGACGTGGCGGCCAACCCGGCCAGCCACACGGGGCGCTATCTGCGGCCCTACCTGGAGGCAGCGGCGGCTCCCGCGCAGGCCAAGCCAGGCCGCAAGAACGCAAAGTGAGGCCGGCCATGGACAGCAGCATCCGTGATTTCGTGGTGGTGGGCGCGGGCATCGCCGGCGCCTCGGTGGCCTGGCAGCTGGCGCGCGATGGCGGCGCCTCGGTGCTGGTGCTGGAGCGCGAATCCCAGCCCGGCTACCACAGCACGGGCCGCTCGGCCGCGCTCTACGAGGAGCATTACGGCCCGCTCCAGGTGCAGGCGCTGACGCGCGCCAGCCGCGCCTTCTACGAGCAGCCGCCGCAAGGCTTTGTGCAGGCGCCCATCCTGGCGCCGCGCGGCGTGCTCTATGTGGGCACGGCCGCGCAGAAGGACCTGCTCGATGCCGCCCATGCCGAGGCGCTCCTGCACTCGCCCCAGGCGCGGCGCCTGGGCCCCGATGAACTCCATGCCCTGGTGCCCTGCCTGAACACCACGCTGCTGGTCGATGGCTTTGCGGACGACGGCGCGCGCGACATCGACGTGCACGGCCTGCACCAGGGCTTCCTGCGCGGCCTGCGCCGGTGCGGCGGCGAGCTGCGCTGCAGCGCCGAGGTCCGCGCGCTGGCGCATGACGCAGGTGGCTGGACCCTGGACCTGGCCGATGGCAGCCAGGTGCGTGCGCGCTGCGTGGTCAACGCGGCCGGCGCCTGGGCCGATGCGCTGGGCGCGCTCGCGGGTGCAGCGCCCATCGGCCTGGTGCCCAAGCGGCGCAGCGCCTTCACCTTTGCTGTGCCCGAAGGCATGGATGCCGCGCACTGGCCCGCCGTGATCAGCGCCGACGAGGGCTTCTACTTCAAGCCCGATGCAGGCCAGTTGCTGGGCTCGCCCGCCAACGCCGACCCCGTGGCACCGCAGGACGTGGCGCCCGAGGAACTGGACGTGGCCACGGGCATCTGGCGCATCGAGGAAGTGACCACGCTGCAGATCCGCCGCCCCTCCCACACCTGGGCCGGGCTGCGCAGCTTCGTGGCCGACGGCGAGATGGCCGTGGGCTGGGATGCCTCGCCTGCGCCGCTGCCGGGCTTCTTCTGGGTGGCCGCCCAGGGGGGCTACGGCATACAGAGCGCCTTCGGCTACAGCCTGCTGGCGCGCAACCTGCTGCGCGGCGAGCCGCTGGATGCGCGCCTGGCAGCGCAGGGCGTGCAGCCTGAGCGGCTGTCGCCCGCGCGCTGCCAGCGCGGCTGAGGCGCGCCACAGCGCACCGCAGCCATGCCGCTCAGAGCGGCGAGCGCCTGGCGAAGCGCACCACAGTCACGCCCGCGCGCGCCTGACGCACCGAGGGCATGACCAGCACGCAGTCGCCATAGGGCGTGATCACGGGCTCGCCATCGTTGTCGCCGATCACCGTGCCGGCCTTCTCGAAGCGCTCCAGCCCCGTGAACGGCGCCGTGAAGCGGAAGCCGCTGCTCTTGGCCACCACGGGTGCCGTGACTTCCAGCGCCCACTGGGCCGGTGCGTCGGCCTGCTTCCAGCCGGGCAGCGCGGCGTGCAGCGCGCTGTTGTTGAAGATGGCGGCCACTTCGAGGAAGCGCAGGCACTGGTCGTGCGCCACGTCGCGGCTGGCCAGATCGCCGTGGAAGCCGCATTCGATCAGCAGCGAGCGCGAGTCGCCGGCCTCGGCGTCGGGCAGGCCGAAGCGCCCGTAGTCGCGCAGCCGCGTGCCGTCCTTGTGGCCGGCATCCACGACGATGTTCGCCGGCGCACCCATCTGGCGTGCCAGATCGCGGTTGCGCGGCTGCATGCCGGTCAGCAGCAGCGGGGCCGAGGGCTCGTGCATGGAATGCAGGTCCAGCAGCCAGTCGGCCTGCTGCACGAAGGGGCGCAGCGCGGCGGCGCGGCGGCGTTCGCGGGTGCTGCCCTCGTCGATGCGCGCGTCTATCCACTGGCGGTTCATGTCCTCGTCCACGAAGCGCGAGGCATCGTGGTGGGCCGCGTCGAAGCGGTCGAAGGCATCGAGGTTGGCCAGCACCAGGGTCAGGCGGCCGTTGTCCAGCGCCAGGCCGTTGCTCAGCGCCTCCAGCAGCCCGGACACGGCCCAGGCGCCGCAGATCTCGTTGCCGTGCACCAGCGCGGAAATCATCACGTGGCGGCCCGGGCGTCCCGAGTCGAATTGCCACACGCCCTCGGTACCAGTATTGCCCGCGCGCCAGGCGCTCAGGTCGGGCAGGGGAAGGTCAAATTGCAAAGCGTCCATGGCTGGCTCAGTTCTCGATGTGGGCGAATTGGACGATCTTGGTGTACTTGGCGATCTCGGCGTTGATGTACTTGCCGGCATCGGTCTTGGGATCGGCCACCACCGAGCCTGCCTCTTCCATCTTCTTGCGGAACTCGGGCGAGGCCATGGTCTCGTCCAGCGCCTTCTTGATTTTGGCGGCCACGGGTGCGGGCAGGCCCTTGGGTGCCATCAGCGCGAACCAGACGTTGATGTCCACGTTCTTGTACTGGGGCAGCTCGGACAGGGCCGGGATGTCGGGCGTGATGGCCGAGCGCCTGGCCTCCGTCGTGCCCAGGGCGATGACCTTGCCCGCGCGGATCTGGGGCAGGCCCGAGGACAGCACGAACATGCCGAACTCGATGTTGTTGCCCACCAGGTCCGTGGTCAGGGGCGCCACGCCGCGGTAGGGGATGTGGGTCATGTGCAGCTTGCCCTGCTCCTTGATCATCTCGCCGGCCAGGTGCAATGCCGTGCCCACGCCCGAGCTGCCGTAGCTGAACTTGCCCGGGTTCTTGGCCACCAGGGCGCTGAACTCGGCGGCGGTCTTGACGCCGGCCTTCTGCGAGGCCACCAGCACCATGGGCTGGGAGCCGATCATGCCGATGGGCGTGAAGTCGCCGATGGAGTACTTGATGCTCTTGTTGATCAGCCGTGCGATGGCCAGCTCGTTGTTGGCGCCCACGAACAGCGTGTAGCCGTCGGGCGTGGCCTTGACGGCCTTTTGCGCGCCGATGGCGCCGCCGGCGCCTCCCAGGTTCTCCACCACCACGGGCTGGCCCAGGCGCGAGGCCAGGCCATCGGCCACGAAGCGGCCCACCAGGTCGGTGCTGCCACCAGCGGGGTAGCCCACGATCATGGTGATGGCGCGGTTGGGGTAGCTGGTGGCGTCGTCGGCGAAGGCGCTGCCGGTGGCGGCGATCAGCAGGCCGCAGGCCAGGGCGGTGCGGCGCAGGAGGGAGTTGCTGGGCATGGGGTTATTCCTGAAATGTATGAGATCGATTGTGCGAAGGACTACCCAGGCATTTGGTGCTGATTCGGCACGAGGTGGAGCCATTGCGGCACCAGAACCCGCTTGTTCCACAGCGCGGTGCGGGTTTGCACCAGGAGGGCGCATGCACGCACCCGTCAGGCGCCCGTGATGTCGCTCCAGAACTGCTCGGCTGCAGGACCCAGGTGGCGCTTGGGACGGTACAGGCGCACGTCGAAGTGCACTTCCAGGCCCGGGTCGCCGGCCACGGCCAGGCGGCCGGCCTGGCAGTCGCCGCGCACCATGGACCACGGCATCCAGGCCAGACCCAGGCCGCGCAGCACGTATTCATAGTGGGCGTCGGCCGAATCGCAGTCCACGCAGCGGCGCAGGCGAGGCGCCAGCGGATGCCGGGCCAGGTGGTCTTCAACCAGGCGCCCCAGGGCCATGCTGTGCGAGAAGGCCAGGTAGGGCACGGGGGCGACGGGCTGGTGGCTGGCCGACAGCGCGTGCAGCGGACGGCCCTGGGCATCGGCGCGGGCCACGGGCACCAGCCTGTCCTGCATCACCGTCAGGTAGCTGAACTGGCGGCCGTCCAGGCGCACGCCAATGGCGGCGTGGTGGTAGACCAGCGTGAAGCTGACTTCGCCGCGCTGCAGCATGGCCACCGTCTCGTCCAGCGTGCGTGTGACCACGCGCAGCTCGGCGGTCTGGAGCACGCTGCCGTGGCGTGTCAGCCAGTCGGCCACGATGGTGCGCGCCAGCGTGCGCCCTGTGGCCAGGGTGATGACGCGGGCCTGGCGCCCGGCCACGGCCTGCAGTTCATCGTGCGACTGGGCCAGCGTGCGCACCAGTTGCTCGGCCGTGTCGCGGAACGCTTCGCCGGCCGGAGTCAGCCGCACGGGGCCGCCGCCGGGCTCGACCAGGGGCGTGCCGGCCCAAGCCTCCAGCGCGCGGATGCGCCGCCCGAAGGCCGGATGGGTGACATGGCGCAGCTCGGCCGCGCGCGTGAAGCTGCGCTCCTGGGCCAGCAGCAGGAAGTCTTCCAGCCATTTGCCTTGCATGGCCGGGCTTGCCTGCCGTCTCAGGCGGCGGCTGCGTCTTGCAGCGTCTGGCGCGTGGCCTGGGCGGCGGTGCGCGCGGCGGCAGCGAAGTCCTCGCCCTGGGATGCATAGAGCACCGCGCGCGAGGAATTGATGATGATGGGGCCGCCGCCGATGCGCGCCGCCTTGACCGTGGCCACGGCGTCGCCACCCTGGGCGCCCACGCCGGGAATCAGCAGCGGCAGCGAGGGCGCGAACTCACGCACGCGCTCGATCTCCTGCGGGCGCGTGGCGCCCACCACCAGGCCGAGCTGGCCGTTGGTGTTCCAGGGGCCTTGCGCCAGGCGCGCCACATGCTCGAACAGGTGAGGCTGGCCCGGCAGGTCGGCCAGGCGCTGGGCTTGCAGGTCGTCGCCGCCGGGGTTGGAGGTGCGGCACAGCAGGAAGGCGCCCTTGCCCTCGTACTGCAGGTAGGGCGTGATGGAGTCGAAGCCCATGAAGGGCGACAGGGTCACGGCGTCGGCGCCGTAGCGCTCGAAGGCTTCCTTGGCGTATTGCTCGGCGGTGGAGCCGATGTCGCCGCGCTTGGCGTCCAGGATGATGGGCACATGGGGCGCGACGGCGCGCATGTGGGCCATGAGCTTTTCCAGCTGGTCTTCGGCGCGGTGGGCCGCGAAATAGGCGATCTGGGGCTTGAAGGAGTTCACCAGGTCGGCCGTGGCCTCGACGATGGCGGCGCAGAAGTCGTAGATTTTGCTTGCATCGCCGCGCATGGCCGCAGGGAAGCGGCTGGGTTCGGGGTCCAGGCCCACGCACAGCATGGATTGGTTCTGGGCGGTGGCATTGCGCAGCATGTCGAGAAAGGTCATGGGGCGCGATTTTAGCGATCGGCCCTTCCCGGGGCCTGTCGCCGGGCATCCAGCGGGCCTGGCGGCCCGAGGGCACAATCGGCGGCCTATGCCTGCATTCACCGCCCGACAAATCCTTTTGCTGCTCGCGCTGACCCTGATCTGGGGAATCAACTGGCCGGTGATGAAGCTGGGCGTGCAGCATTTCCCGCCGCTGAGTTTCCGCATGGCCTCGATGTGGGTGGGGCTGCCCATCCTGGCGGCCTTCGTGGTCTGGCGCCGCCTGCCGCTGTCCGTGCCGCGCGCCTATTGGCCCCGGCTGGCGCAGCTGACGCTGTTCAACATGGTGCTGTGGAACAGCCTGATCATCATTGCCATCCCCATGCTGTCCAGCGGGCGGGCGGCCATCCTGGGCTACACCATGCCCATCTTCTCGGCCGTGCTGGGCAGCCTGTTCTTCCATGACCGGCTGGCGCCGCGTGCCTGGGCAGGTGTCGCGGCGGCCTTGGCGGGCGTGCTCCTGCTGCTGTGGCACGAGGTCGGCGCCCTGGGCAGCCGCCCCATCGGCGTGGGCCTGATGCTGGCCGCCGCGCTGAGCTGGGCCTTCGGCACGCAGAAGCTGCGCCGCGCCGAGGTGCCCGTGCCCCTGTTGACGATGACGCTGTGGATGGTGGCGCTGACCGCGCTGACGCTCACGGTGCTGGCCTTCGTCTTCGAGCGCCACCTGTGGCACTGGCCCGACGCCCAGGCCACGGGCGCCATCGTCTTCAACGGTGTGCTGGTGCTGGGCTTCGGCCAGACGGTCTGGTTCTTCCTGGCGCGCAGCCTGCCGCCCGTGGCGTCCACGCTGAGCGTGATGATGATTCCCGTGCTGGGCGTGTTCAGCGGCGCCTGGTGGCTGGGCGAGGTGCTGCACTGGCAGGACTGGACGGCCGTGGCGCTGATGGTGGTGGCCATCGCCTCGGTGCTGTGGCCGGCGCGCGGCCGCTGAGGGGAATCAGGAGAAGGTCAGGGGAAGAAGATGCAGCCTGCTTGCGCACACGGGCGCAGGCAGGCCGCAGGGCCTCAGCGTTGCGCCGTGGCCGGAGCGCCCAGCAGGCGCTGGATGTCGATGTTGTTGGGCAGCGCGTAGTCGTGGCTGCGCACGATGCGGCTGTCGTCGGTGCGAACCAGTTTCAGGCTCACATAGGTGTACTTGGCAGCCGCCGAGTACGTGCCCACCAGGACCAGGGCCGCATTGTGGTTGCGGGCGATGTCCTTGATCTCGCGCGACAGCAGCAGCTCGCCCGTGCCTTCCTTGACGTACACATCGCCGCGCAGCTTCAGCTCCTTGACGTTGTAGCCCTTGGCGGACAGCTGGGAGGCGTACAGCTCGCTGAGCGTGCGGCCCAGCGGGGCCGAGCGCGTCAGGTCGTTGACGTTGACCACGGTGGCCACGAGCACGGGCGCCTCGCCCAGTTCCTCGGTGTTCAGGCCCCTGACCAGCTCGTCCACGGCAGCGCGGCTGCTGGCGATGAAGGGGTTGGCTGCGGCCGACTGGTAGGTGGGCTCGCCGCGGCGCGCGGCCGACGATTCGGGCGTGGTCGCGGGGGCAGGCACGGCGCAGGCGGACAGCAGGGCCGCCGCAGCCAGCGCGGCCGGCAGGAGAGGCGTGCGCAGCGTCATTGGCCCACCACCTTCAGGTTCTTGGCGGGGAATTCGGGGCGCTCGTCCTCGGCCGTGAACAGCACGGCGTCACTCTTTTCCAGGTAGTAGACGTCGGTCTTGCGCGCCAGGTACTGGTTGTTGCGCACCACCGTCGTCGTCAGCACGAGTTCGGGGTTGGGCAGGCGCTTGCCGTGGCGCACGACCTGGGCGCCGTAGCTTACCTGCAGCTGGGCCTGGGCCGGCTGCTGCATGACGGTCACGCCGCTTTGCACGAGCTTGGTGATGATCAGCTCACGAAAGCCCTTGTCGAACTGGCTGGGCTCGGCCGGCAAGGCCACATGGACCGGCGTGGTGCGCTCGATGCCGGTCTTTTGCAGTGTTTCCAGCGTCTTGGCGACGACATCGTTGGCCACGGAGTCCCAGTGGCCGGCAGCGCCGATCTTGGGCTGGGCCGTGGCTTCGAAATAGCTGGTCATCGGTGCATTGACGCAGCCCGCCAGGGCCAGGCAGAGGCCCGCCAGGGCCAGGCCGCCGGCGGATTTGAACGATCGCATGGATTTCTCCTCGGTGCGGGGGCGCGCTGCGGCGGATTGCTGCAGCTGCGCAAAGTGTCGATTGTGGCTTCGCCGCGAGGCACTGACAAGAAAGTGCCCCGTATCCTTATGTTGCCGTGCTCAGCCGTTGGCGCGCTTTTGCAGGATCTCGAAGGCGGGCAGGGTCTTGCCCTCCAGCACTTCCAGGAAGGCGCCGCCGCCCGTGGAGATGTAGCCGACCTTGTCCTCGATGCCGTACTTGGCGATGGCGGCCAGGGTGTCGCCGCCACCGGCGATGCTGAAGGCCTCGGACTCGGCAATCGCCTGGGCCACGACCTTGGTGCCGTTGGCGAACTGGTCGAACTCGAACACGCCCATGGGGCCATTCCAGACGATGGTGCCGGCCTTGCGCAGTTGCTCGGCCAGGCGAGCGGCGGTCTCGGGGCCGATGTCCAGGATCATGTCGTCGTCAGCCACTTCGGTGGCCTTCTTGACGGTGGCGGGCGCATCGGCCGCAAAGGTCTTGGAGACCACCACGTCGGTGGGAATCGGCACCTCGGCGCCGCGTGCGGCCATGGCGTCGATCACGGCGCGGGCCTCGCCGACCAGATCGGCCTCGGCCAGGCTCTTGCCGATGTTCAGGCCCGCAGCCAGCATGAAGGTATTGGCAATGCCGCCGCCCACGATGAGCTGGTCCACGTTCTTTGCCAGCGACTGCAGGATGGTCAGCTTGGTCGACACCTTGGAGCCGGCCACGATGGCGGCCAGCGGGCGGCGCGGGTTGGCCAGGGCCTTGGTGATGGCGTCGATCTCGGCCGACAGCAGCGGGCCGGCGCAGGCAATGGGTGCGAACTGGGCGATGCCGTAGGTCGTGCCTTCGGCGCGGTGTGCGGTGCCGAAGGCGTCGTGCACGAAGATGTCGCACAGCGCGGCCAGCTTGCGGGCCAGTTCTTCCTTGTTCTTCTTCTCGCCCACGTTCACGCGGCAGTTCTCCAGCAGCACGACCTGGCCGGGCGCCACCTGCACGCCGTCCACCCAGTCGGCGACCAGGGGCACTTCGCGGCCCAGCAGCTCGCCCAGGCGGCGGGCGACGGGCGCCAGCGAGTCGGCAGGCTTGAACTCGCCTTCGGTGGGACGGCCCAGGTGGCTGGTCACCATCACGGCGGCGCCGGCCTTCAGGGCCATCTCGATGGCGGGCACGGAGGCGCGCACGCGCGTGTCCTCGGTGATCTCGCCGGCATCGTTCAGGGGCACGTTGAGGTCGGCGCGGATGAAGACGCGCTGGCCCTGGGCCTTGCCCTGGGCGCACAGATCGGAGAAACGGAGAATGTTCATGACGGCGGCGTTGCGATCGGTGGCGATCGCCATGGAATTGAAACGAAAAAGAGGTAAAGCGCGGCCATTGTAGGCGGCGTGCCCGCCCCGGCAGCGGGCGTGCGCACCGGCGATCCGGGGTATCGGCAGCGCCTGTAATCCGGTTTCAGCCGGGCGGCGGGCGCTCTCGGCCGCGCCGCGCCTACCAGCCCAGGCCGATATGCAGTGGCAGATAGACCGCCATGCCGAGTGCGATCGTGCCCATGATGCTGCGCTTGTAAAAAAAATACATGACCGCGCAAGCCAGGGCCGGCAGGCGCGCATCGACCACGCTGGCGATCAGCCTGCCGTTGGTCATCACGATCTCGGGCGCAATCACGGCCGCCAGGGCCGCCAGCGGCGCGTACTTGAGGCCGCGCTTGAGCCATTGCGGCAAGGGCACCTCGCGCTCGGGAACCAGGAAGAAGGCGCGTGTGAACAGGGTGATGGCCGCCAGGCCCACGCAGGCCAGCCAGGGCCACAGCCAGGACAGATCCATCAGAGCGTCTCCTTTTCCTTGGTTTCCACGGGCCGGGCGTCTTCGTCCAGCGGCAGCCGGGCATGGCGTTCGTCCCGGGCTGTATCGGGCGGGAGAATCACCGGGCCTGGCTCCACTTTTTCAGGCGCCTGCCGTGCGCGCAGCCGCTGCTGCAGCGTTTCCGCCAGCAGGCCTGCGGCCACGGCCGCCGCGATGGCCACGAGGATATTGAGCTTGAGCGGCAGCGCAAAGGCCGCCACGGCCGCGCTGGCCGCAACCACGCCTGCCACCCAGGTGGCACGGTCGTTGAGCATGGACAGCAGCACGCCCATGAGGGCCAGCACGCCCGCGAAGCCCAGGCCCCAGGACAGGGGCACCTGGTCGGCCAGCAGGATGCCCAGCGTGGACGGGATCTGCCAGGCCAGCCAATTGGTCGAGGCGGCGCCCCAGAAATAGGGCAGCTGCTCGGGCTGGGGCCGGGCATCGGGGTAGCGCTTCATGAATCCCACGAAGATCACGTCGCCGCTGAAATAGGCGATGGCCAGGCGGTGGCGCAGGCGCAGGTGGGCAAAGTAGCTGCGCCACATGCTGCTGAGGATGACGAAGCGCAGGTTCACGCAGATGGCCGTGAACCAGACCACCCACATGGGCGCGCCCACGGCCATCAGCGGCAGCACGGCCAGCTGGGCACTGCCTGCATAGACCAGCAGGCCCATGAACAGCGCCAGGGGCAGGGACAGGCCGCTCTTGATCATGGCCACGCCCGTGACCAGGCCCCAGGCGCCTATGCCCAGCGCCGTGCCCGACATGTCGCGCACGCCGGTCATGAAGGCGGGATCGCGCGCAATGCCGCGTGCGCGCTCCACCAGGGGCTGCAGGTTCATGGCGTGCCGCCGTCGGCAGCACCTTCCAGGACGGCTCTTTCAGGCAGATCGAAACCGCGCAGGAAATCGCCCGCCGCCAGCCGCTTGCCGCCTGAGCGCTGCAGCAGCGTCATGCACAGCACGCCATTGCCGCAGGCCACGCGCACGCCGTCGGCGCCTGCGGACAGCACGGTGCCGGGGGCTGCCGTCGCTGCGGCGACGGCGGGTTCGGCATGAGCCGCCCAGACCTTGATGGCTTCAGCGCCGTACTGCGTGGCGCCACCCGGGAAGGGGTTGAAGGCGCGCAGGCGCCGGGCAATGGCCTCGGCATCCTGGCGCCAGTCGATCTGGCTTTCGGCCTTCTCGATCTTGTGCGCGTAGTTCACGCCCTCGGCGGGCTGGGGCGTGCGCGGCAGGCCGCCGCAGGCGCTCATCTCCAGCGCCTCGACGATGAGGCGCCCGCCCAGGTCGGCCAGCTTGTCGTGCAGGCTGGCCGTGGTGTCGTCGACGGTGATGGGCAGGCGCTCGACCAGGCACATGTCGCCCGTGTCCAGGCCGGCATCCATCTGCATGATGGTGACGCCGGTCTCGGCATCGCCGGCCTCGATGGCGCGGTGGATGGGCGCGGCGCCGCGCCAGCGCGGCAGCAGGCTGGCGTGGATGTTCAGGCAGCCGCGCGGGGGCGCATCGAGCACCCACTGCGGCAGGATCAGTCCGTAGGCGGCCACGACCATGACATCGGCCCTGGCCGCTTCGATGGCGGCGCGGGCGGCGGCAGCCTCTTCCGGGTATTTGCCGTCCAGGCGCAGGCTGCGCGGCTGGGCCACGGCAATGCCATGCTCCAGCGCGCACTGCTTGACGGGAGAGGCCTGCAGCTTCATGCCGCGCCCGGCAGGACGGTCGGGCTGGGTCAGCACCAGGGGGACGGTGAAGCCCGCGGCGAGCAGGCGTTCAAGGGCAACGCGCGCGAACTCGGGCGTACCGGCAAAAATGACTCTCATGCAATCCAGTAGGGACGGTGGGACGGTGTGCAGGCTCAGCGACGGTGGTCGTCGTTGAACACTTCGTCGGTGAACATCACGCGGCGTACCACGCCGGCGGGGTCGATATGCACATGGGCCTGGCGGCGAATGCCATTTTCCAGGATACGGTAGGTCCAAATGTCGCCGTTGAAACTGTAGACCTTCTCGATCAGCGCAGGCGGGCCGAACAGCTGGCGCACGCTTTCCCGGGTGTCCTCGCCATTGCGCAGGGCGTGGAAGCGTTCGATGGTGAGCGCCTGCTCCACGCGCACCAGGCGCTGGTTGGCGTCGAAATCCATGTGGTAGACCTGCCGGCCCGCGGGCTGCCGGCTGTAGACCAGGCGCGTGCCTCCGCCGTCCAGCGGCAGGCTCAGGGTCGGGCGACCCATGGAGCGCTCGATCTCGGAGCGCGGCGTGCCGGGCTTTTGCCACTCGGGCACGGCGCAGCCGGCAAGCAGCAGTGACAAGGCCAGGGCCAGCAGCGCCCAGGCAGCGAGGCCCGCGCCGTCCATCTTCCAGCGCGGCATGAAGCGAAGCGCTGGCAGGTGGGTCATGCGCGTTCTGCCTGTTTCTGCTGCTTGAGCAGCTTGGTCTTGATGCGGTTGCGCTTGAGCGGCGACAGGTACTCGACGAAGACCTTGCCCATCAGGTGGTCCATCTCGTGCTGTATGCAGATGGCCTTGAAGCCTTCGGCCTCGATGATGCGTTCGTTGCCGTTCTCGTCCAGCGCCTTGACCTTGATGGCGGTGGAGCGCTCGACGCCGTCGTAGATCCCGGGCACCGACAGGCAGCCTTCTTCGCCCAGCTGCGTTTCCTCGCTGGCCCAGAGCAGCTCCGGGTTGATCAGCGCAAAGGGCTCGTCACGGCCCTCGGAGACATCGACCACGACCACGCGCTCGTGCACGTTCACCTGGGTGGCCGCCAGGCCTACGCCCTGGGCGTCGTACATGGTGGCGTACATATCCTGGACCAGCTGGCGAATGCGGTCATCGACCTTGGCAACCGGCTTGGCGACGGTGTGCAGGCGGGGGTCGGGATAGCAAAGAATGGGCAGAATGGACATGGCGTGGTCGGTGAATGTCGTTATTTTCGCCACTTTTCTGCCTGGGCGCAGCGGGACGACGCAATAAGCGTTGCCCTCTCATGGCCTTGCACGCAGAATCTTTGCTGATTTGTAAGACCTGTATGGCCGTTCATGACAAGATCGGCCGTGCCGCAGTGCCTAGGAGGGACGCTGCGTCAGCCACAAGAAGAGGAATTCCATGACTGCATTCGCCACAGCTCGTACCTGGACTGTCGCAACGGCCCTGATCGCTGCGTTCGCAGCGGCCCACGCGCAGCAGCTTCCGGTGACGGCATCGCAGCGCGCGGCTGCCCAGCAGGTGGCCCAGCAGGGCGTTCCCGTGGGCGAGTTGGCGCCCGATGCGCCCGACAGCTACACCGTCAAGCGCGGCGACACGCTGTGGGGCATCTCCGGCATGTACCTGCGCCGTCCCTGGCGCTGGCCCGAGCTGTGGGGCATGAACATGCAGGCCATCGCCAATCCCCACCTCATCTATCCGGGCCAGGTGCTGTACCTGGACAAGCGTGATGGCTATGCCCGGCTGAGCACGGCGCGCCCCATGGGCGACGGCGGCGAGCCCGGCGTGGTCCGCATCACTCCCAGCACGCGCAGCGAATCCCTGGCGCAGGCGGCCCTGCCCACGCTGCAGCCCCATCTGATCGAACCTTTCCTGGCCGAGCCCCTGGTCGTCGACGCCGAGACCCTGCTGCGCGCGCCCCGCCTCATCGCCACAACGGACGAGCGCGTGCTCATGGCCAGCGGCGACCGCGCCTATGCACGCGGCACGGCCGAGGCGCCGCTGCGCAAGGGCGACGGCCTGCCGCGCCAGTACCGTGTCTTCCGCGATGCGGTGGCGCTCAAGGACCCCATCTCCGGCGAGGTGCTGGGCTACGAGGCCAAGTACCTGGGCCTGGCCGATCTCATCGAGGGCGAGACCTCGCTGGAGATCGTGGACAGCAAGGGCGAAAAGCACGAGCAGGCCTCTCCCGCCACGGTGGACCTGTCCCGCTCCAAGACCGAGATGCGCGCTGGCGACCGACTGCTGCCTGCTCCTGAGCGAACCTACATGAACTATGCGCCGCATGCGCCGCAGGCTGCCGTGAAGGCCCATGTGGTGTCCCTCTACGGCGACCAGGCCGTGCGCTGGGCAGCCAACAACCAGGTCATTGCCATCAACAAGGGCACGCAGGACGGCATGGACGTGGGCACGGTGCTGGAGCTGTCACGCCGCGGCGCGCGCATCGTCGACAAGACGGGCGACAAGAAGGAAGAGGTGCAGCTGCCCGATGAGCGCAATGGCCACGCCATGGTGTTCCGCACCTTCGACCGCGTCTCCTACGCGCTGATCCTGGAGGCGCGGCGCGGCGTCGAGGTCGGCGACAGCCTGACCTCGCCGGCTCCCTGAGCCACAGCGGCCTGCCGGCAACGCCATGGCGGCCGCCTTGCAGTCCACCGACCGGCTCGATCCCGAGGAGCTGTCCGCCTGGCTTCGGCTGCTGCTGACGCCCGGCGTGGGCCGCACCACTGCCCGGCGCCTGCTGGCGGCCTGCGGTGGCGCGCAGAACATCTGGAGCGGCCCTCCAGCCGCCTGGCACGGCCTGGTGACGGCGGCACAGGCCCATTCGCTGCAGACCGTGCCCCAGCGCCTGGAGCAGCTTGTGGCGGCCACGGCGCAATGGCTGGACCAGCCCGCTTCCGGGCAGTTGCATGCCGTGCTTGCGCTGGGCCATCCCCAGTATCCGCAGGCGCTTCTGCAGACCGAAGATCCGCCGCTGCTGCTGCATGTTCAGGGCAGTGAGCGCTGCATGACAGGGACTGGCCCCTGGTTTCCCTATCCACAGTCCCTGGCCATGGTCGGCAGCCGCGGGCCCACGGTCCAGGGCGCGGCCAATGCGCGCGCCATGGCGCAGGCGCTGGCCGAGGCCGGCCTGTGCATCGTCTCCGGACTGGCGCAGGGCGTGGATGGCGCTGCCCATGAAGGCGCGCTGCGCGCAGCGCTGCGCACGGGTGTACAGGCGGCGCCCGTCACCATCGCCGTCGTGGGCACGGGCCTGGACCAGGTCTATCCACGGCGCCACATCGGCCTGGCCCGCGAAGTGGCCAGCCATGGGCTGATCGTCAGCGAGTATCCGCTGGGCACCGGCCCCATGGCCGCGCACTTTCCGCAGCGCAACCGCATCATTGCGGGCCTGTCCCAAGGCACGCTGGTGGTCGAGGCGGCCCTGCAATCGGGCTCGCTGATCACCGCAAGGCTGGCCAGCGAACAGGGCCGCGAGGTCTTTGCCATCCCCGGCTCCATCCACGCGCCCCAGTCGCGCGGCTGCCATGCGCTGCTGCGCCAGGGCGCCAAGCTCGTGGAAACGGCGCAGGACGTGCTCGATGAGCTGCAGGGCACGGCCCGCCTGCCGCTTGCCAAGCCCGTACCGGCAGCAGCGGCGGCACCTGTCCAGCCCGCCCAGGACCATGAGAACGACGCCACCCTGCGCGCCCTGGCCCATGACCCGCTGTCGCTGGACGAACTCATGGACCGCACAGGCATGGACGCCGCAGCGCTGCAGGCCCACCTGCTGGAGCTGGAACTGGAAGGCCGAGTGGAGCGCCTGCCCGGCGGCCTGTTCCAGCGCCTGGCCCACGCCTGAGGGCGCTGTCTTAAAACCTGGCACAACCCAAGCAAGGGACAGCGAGCAAGGGCCGCCCCGCAGCGAGGCTGTCGTCCCCCCCCGCGAAGCGAGAGGGGGAAGGCGCGTAGCGCCTCAGGGGGAGTTCAAGCGCTCAGGGTTCGCCTGAATCTTCTCCAGCGCATCGCGCGTCGCGCGCACCGTGAGCGCCTCTTCGTCATGCACGGACAGCAGGCCGGACTGCAGGTAGGAGGCCATGCGCCGCAGCTGCAGCAGGTGGCAGGTGCCATCGAGCGCGGCGAACAGGTGCAGCTGCCTGCGGCGGCTGCGCCAGGTGTATTGCACCTGGATGCGCGCGCCGTTGTGGTCCAGCGTGAACCAGCGGCCCGGCTCCAGCGAGGTGGCCCACTCCAGCATCACCGGGTCCACGGGGGTGTTGGTGCTCGGGATCACGTTGAGCCCTGCCGTGTCCACGCCCAGGATCATCTCGATGTTCTCGGGTGACAGCGGCATGTCCTCGTCGAGCATGCCGTCTTCGCTGATGTACTGCTCCAGATGGGACAGCCGCTGGGCCATGGCCTCGATGCGGGCGGGGGCGATGGTCGCGGTCTTGGAGACAAAGGCTTCGGCCAGCGTGTCGGTGACCAGCTTGATGCGTGCGGACTGCCCCTCGCCCGTGACGCCGATCAGGGCCAGCCCTTCGCGCAGCGTCTGCAGCAGCGTGGGCAGCGTCTGGATCACGCGGGAGCGCTCCTGGCGCGTGGGCTTGGCGCTGGCGGCCCAGACCAGTTCGCTGGCGGCCTGCTTGAAGCGCATGGTGCGCGCGTCCTTGGCGCCGTGGCGCACGGCGGCCAGGGCCAGCACTTCGGTCCAGGTCTTGAACAGGAATTCGCGGATCTCTTCGCGCACCGGCATGTCGGTGAGCAGGTGGCGCAGCTCGATCGTGTACTGGATGGCCAGGGTTTCCTTTTGCTCCACCTGCTGGGCCACGCTGACGATCTTGGCCTTGTCCTGCGACTGCGTCAGGTAGCGCGCCAGGAAGTCCTCGAACTCGCGCAGCACCAGCACGAAGACCTTCTGGCCGGTCTCCGGATACTGCTCGATGACCTGGACGATGCGCCGGATCTCCGACTCCAGCGCGCTGCCGCTGATGCTGGAGGCGTCGAACCCCATCACGCACGAACCCAGGCGGTCGATCAGCAGCCGGGCCGGATGGCGCAGATTGCTGAAGAATTCCGGCTCGGCCAGGGCCACGCGCAGCACGGGCACCTGCAGCCGGGCAAACCAGACGCGCACCGAAGGCGGGATGCGGTCCTCGGTCAGGATGGCCTGGAACATCAGGGCCACGATCTCGATGGTGGCCTTTTCACCCGAGGTGGTGGCCTTGCGCTTGAGCTCGGCCGAGCGCTCGCGCACCTGGCCCACCAATTGTCCGATGGCAGCCGGGCTGACATCGATTTGCAGCGTGGTCAGCCCCTGGGCCAGCATCTGCTGGTACTGCGTCTGGGCCACGACGCGCTGCTCCAGCAGGGCCTGGGTCAGCGCGGCCGATGCGGGGGCCTGCTGCGTGCCGCCGCCCACGCCGGGCACCAGGCCCGGCACACCCACGCCCGGCTGCATGAGCAGTCGGCGCAATTGGCCCACGACCTCATGGGCGCGGTGGCGCGCGCGCGAAAGCGTCGTCAGGCCCACAGGCATCTGGCCGTGGGGCGCCGCAGCGTGGGGCGGGTAGGGGGCGGCACCGGGCACGCCACCCATTTGCGTGGGCGCATAGGCCGAGGCGTGCCGTGATGTCGGTCCCTGCTGGGAGGTCGATGCAGGCGCCGTGGCCGGGCCCAGGCCCATGGCGCGCGTGGAGTGGCCTGCCTCGGTGCGCCGCACCCGCATGGCCACGTCCTGAGAGCGGGTGACGCCCTGGCCGTCCAGCAACTGGTGGGCCGCCTGGTATCCGGCCACCAGCAGCGGTGCCAGGGCTGTCTGCAGCAGATCCATCACGCGCTGCAGATCGCCGCGCTGCAGGCCGCTGGCGAGCCATTGCTCGACCAGATGGCGGCACACGGACTCGCTGCGCAGGATGTCGTCGGATGGCAGTTCCTGGTTTTCGATGGCCTGCATGCGCAGGCGCAGCGTATCGAAGACGGATGCCGTGGTTTCCCCCATGGCCAACGCCATGCGGGAGGCCAGGATCTTGTTCTCCACCACATCGTCGCTGAGCAACTCGAACTGCAGCGCACCGCGCTGCGGCCCCGCAGCCGCCGCCTTGGCTGGCTGCAGGGCGCCCTGCAGCGCCTGCATGCAGGCATTCAGCCAGGCCGCCTGGTGCTGGCGGTAGCTGGACCAGGCCTCGCGACGCTCCTGCATTTCACGTGCGGTGCCCACGGCCTGGGCCTGTTGTTCCATCTGGGCCAGCAGCTGCTGGGTCACGCCGGGCAGGCCCTTGCACAGTCCACGCACCCAATGCAAACGCGCCTGCTGGCCCAGTGAAGACTGGGTGCCAGCAGGCGCGTTGGAAGGGGTGGGCAGGGAGGGCATGCCCGCGAGTGTAAGCCGGTCTGGAACTAGAACATTCGCTTACACAGTGGCGCCGGCGTTGGGATCGTTGGGGTCCGTGGAAGCCTTGGGCGCCTTAATCAGATCCTCGCGCTTGACGCCCAACCACATGGCGATGGCGGCGGCCACGAAGACCGAGGAATAGATGCCGAACAGGATGCCGATGGTCAGCGCCAGCGCGAAGTAATGCAGGCTGGGGCCGCCGAAGAAGAACATGGACAGCACCATGGCCTCGGTGGAGGCGTGGGTGATGATGGTGCGGCTCATGGTGCTGGTGATGGCGTGATCGATCACCTCGGTGGTGCTGAGCTTGCGGAACTTGCGGAAAGCTTCGCGGATACGGTCGAAGATCACGACCGACTCGTTGACCGAGTAGCCCAGCACGGCCAGCACGCCGGCCAGCACGGACAGCGAGAACTCCCACTGGAAGAACGCGAAGAAGCCCAGGATGATGACCACGTCGTGCAGGTTGGCGATCACGGCGGCCACGCCGAACTTCCATTCGAAGCGCATGGCCAGGTAGATCACGATGCCCAGCACCACGAAGCCCAGGGCCATCAGGCCGTTGTGCATGAGCTCGTCACCCACCTGCGGGCCCACGAACTCGGTGCGGCGCAGCGTGACTTCGGCGTCTTCCTTCTTGAGCGCAGTGAGCACCTGCTCGCTTTGCTGCGCGGAGGATACGTCCTTTTGCACGGGCAGGCGGATCATCACGTCGCGCGATGTGCCGAAGTTCTGCACCGTGACGTCGCTGTAGCCCAGCTTGGAGACGGTATCGCGCACCTTGGCGATGTCGGCGGTCTGGGTATAGGCCACCTCCATCACGGTGCCGCCCGTGAATTCCACGGACAGGTGCAGGCCGCGCGTGACCAGGAAGAACACGGCCAGCGCGAAGGTGATGAAGGAGATCGCGTTGAGGACCAACGCGTACTTCATGAAGGGGATGTCTTTGCGGATGCGGAAGAACTCCATGGTCTTCCCCCTTTCAGTTGTTGGCGCCGGAATCGGCGACGCTGGAACCCTTGGCAGCCACGGAGCGCAGCTGGCTGGTGTCTTCCGGCTTCCAGACCTGGCCGATGGAGATGCTCTTGAGCTTCTTGCGGCGGCCGTACCAGAGGTTGACCAGACCGCGCGAGAAGAACACGGCCGAGAACATGCTGGTCAGGATGCCGATGCAGTGCACCACGGCAAAGCCGCGCACCGGGCCGGAACCGAAGGCCAGCAGCGCCAGGCCCGCGATCAGCGTGGTCACGTTCGAGTCCAGGATGGTGTGCCAGGCGTTCTCATAGCCCGCGTGGATGGCGGCCTGCGGCGAGGCGCCGCCGCGCAGTTCCTCGCGGATGCGCTCGTTGATCAGCACGTTGGAGTCGATGGCCACGCCCAGCGCCAGCGCCATGGCGGCGATGCCGGGCAGGGTCAGCGTGGCCTGCAGCATGGACAGGATGGCCAGCAGCAGCAGCACGTTGACCGACAGGGCCACCGTGGAGATCACGCCGAACAGCATGTAGTACACGCACATGAAGGCAGCGATGGCCACCAGGCCCCAGACCACGGAGTGGATGCCGCGGTTGATGTTGTCGGCGCCCAGGCTGGGGCCGATGGTGTATTCCTCGATGATCTCCATGGGCGCGGCCAGGGAGCCGGCGCGCAGCAGCAGGGCCGTGTCGTTGGCTTCCGCCGTGGTCATGCGGCCCGAGATCTGCACGCGTCCGCCACCGATCTCGGTGCGGATCACGGGAGCCGTCACGACCTCGCCCTTGCCCTTTTCGAACAGGATGATGGCCATGCGCTTGCCCACGTTCTCGCGCGTGATGTCCTTGAAGATGCGTGCGCCCTTGGCATCCAGCACCAGGTTGACCGTGGGCTCCTGGGTCTGGCTGTCGAAGCCGGGCTGCGCGTCGGTGAGGTTCTCGCCGGTCAGCACGACCTGCTTTTGCACGATCACGGCCTGGGCGTTGCGGTCCAGGTAGCGCTCGGAGCCGAAGGGCACGGGACCCGAGCCCAGCTCGGCGCCGCGTGCCTCGGAGGATTCGTCGACCAGGCGCACTTCCAGCGTGGCCGTGCGGCCCAGGATGTCCTTGGCCTTGGCCGTGTCCTGCACGCCGGGCAGCTGGACGATGATGCGGTCCAGGCCCTGCTGCTGGATCACGGGCTCGGCCACGCCCAGCTCGTTGATACGGTTGTGCAGTGTGACGATGTTCTGCTTGAGCGCCTGCTCCTGCACCTTGCGCAGGGCTTCGGGCTTGATGGAGGCCAGCAGCTTGAAGCCGGCGCCATCGGGCTCGGAGGTGGCTGCCAGATCGGGGAACTGGTCGGTGACCAGATTGCGTGCCGCCGTGAGCATGGCCTCGTCGCGCACGCGGATCTCGACGGTGTTGCCGTTGCGCGAGACGCCGCCGTGGCGGATGTTCTTGTCGCGCAGCGAGGTGCGCAGGTCGCCGGCAAAGGAGTCGGCCTTCTTGGTCAGGGCCGCAGCCATGTCCACCTGCAGCATGAAGTGCACGCCACCGCGCAGATCCAGGCCCAGGTACATGGGCTTGGCGCCGACGGCCGTGAGCCATTGCGGCGAGCGCGACACCAGGTTCAGCGCCACGATGTAGGCCGGGTCGTTGGCATCGGGGATCAGGGCCTTCTGTATCACGTCCTTGGCCTTGAGCTGCTCGTCGGGCGTGTTGAAGCGCGCCCGCACCGAGGTGCCCTCGATGGTCAGCACATCGGGCTTGACATCGGCAGCCTTCAGGGCCTGCTCGACCCTGTGCAGCACCGCGTTGTCCACCTTGACGGTGGCCTTGGCCGAGGAGACCTGCACTGCAGGCGCCTCACCGAAAAAATTGGGCAGGGTGTAGAGCACCCCCACCAGCAGCGCGATCACGATGATCGCGTACTTCCAGACCGGATATCGGTTCATGATCGCGCTCTTCGCTCTTTGTAGACAGCAACGCACAAAAGGGTGTGCTGCCGCCTGCGCGGTCCGCACACCCGCAAGACAGGGACAGCGCTTACTTCAGCGTGTCCTTGGGCAGCACCTGTACGACGGCGCTGCGCTGGATCTGGACTTCCACACCCGAGGCGATCTCGATGTGCAGGAACTGCTCGGACATGCGTGTCACGCGGCCGATGATGCCGCCGGCCGTCGCCACTTCGTCGCCCTTGGCCAGCGCCTCGATCATGGAGCGGTGCTCCTTCTGGCGCTTCATCTGGGGGCGGATCATCACGAAGTACAGCACCACGAACATCAGTGCCAGCGGTGCCATGCCGTACAGCTGCGACATGAAGTCACCACCGGAGGCTGCTGCTGCGGGTGCGGTCTGGGCAAAAGCGGAAGAAATAAACACGGGCAAGACTCCAGGATTGGAAGGTCGAAAAAGGGTCGCTGCGCACGCCGTATGCACGGGCCCGCGCAGGAGAACGGAGCATTGTATGCGTCAGCCCTGACCCGCATGGGCCGCCAGGAACTGGCGGCTGCGGGTTTTTCGGCGACGATGGCTGCAACTGGCTGCCATCTGTCGTTTTTAAAGGGGTGGAGCGCGGTTTTTCGTGATTTTTGCGCCCGGCTTGACGGTCCAGCAAGCGGCCCCTGAAGGAGCCGCGCCGCCCACACCTTGCGGTGCGGGCGGCGGCAGCGATCTTACAGGAGGCCCCCGGAGCGGGGCGGTCCATGTGGTTTCAGGCGACGCCCACAGCGGGCTTGCCCGTGCTGCCCGCACCCCTTGACGGTGCGCTCCAGCGTGCCATCAGCGCCTTCCACTTGATGCGGGCCGCTGCCAGGTTGCGTTCCTTGACATGGCCGTAGCCGCGGATGTCCTCGGGAATGCTGGCGATCTCCACGGCCAGCGCCAGGCGCTCGGGCGTGAGTTCGGCCAGCAGGCCTTCGATGCACTGGCGGTATTCCTGGATCAGGGCGCGCTCGGTGCGGCGCTCCTCCGTGCGGCCGAAGGGGTCCAGCGCCGTGCCGCGCAGGCCCTTCATCTTCGCCAGCACTTCCATGGCCTTGCGCATCCAGGGACCGTAGGACTTCTTGACCAGGTGGCCCTGCTCGTCCTTGGCGGCCGAGGAAGGAGGCGCCAGGTGGTGGACCACGCGGTAGTCGCCCTCGAACATGCCGGCAATGCGCTGGCTGAAGGCCGCATCGGTGTGCAGGCGCGCGACCTCGTACTCATCCTTGTAGGCCATGAGTTTGAACAGATAGCGGGCCACGGCCTCCGACAGGCGCGTGCCGGAACCCGCGACGCCGCGCTCGGCGGCATGCACCCTGTCCACGAAGGCCTGGTACTCGGCTGCATAGGCGGCGTTCTGGTAGCCCGTGAGGAAGTCCACGCGCTTGGCCACCATCTCGGTCAGCGAGGGCTTCTTGACGAACTGGATCACCTGGGCCGTCTGGAACAGGGCGCGCACGGCGGCCAGGTCATGGGCGCAGCGGCGGCCCCACTCGAAGGCGGCCTTGTTGTTGTCGGCCTGCACGCCATTGAGTTCGATGGCGCGCATCAGCGCCGCATGCGACAGCGGCACGCGGCCCTTTTGCCAGGCGTAGCCCAGGATCAGCGGGTTGGTGTAGATGCTGTCGCCCAGCAGTTGCACGGCCACCTGCTCGGCATCGAAGCTGCCCAGCAGCTCGGGGCCCACGGCCTGGGCCAGCGCGCTGGCGCAGCGGTCGTCCGGCGCCTGCCAGTCGGGGTTGGTGACGAAGGCCGCCGTGGGCGAGCCGTGGCTGTTGAGCGCCACGAAGGTGCGGCCCGGCTGCATCACCGACATGGTGGTCGGCGTGGCCGCGACGATGGGGTCGCAGCCGATCACCAGATCGGCCTTGGCCATGTCCACCTTGGTGGTGTAGATGGCTTCGGGGCGGTTGGCGATCTGAATGTGGCTCCAAGTGGAGCCCCCCTTTTGCGCCAGGCCTGCCGCATCCTGGGTGATCACGCCCTTGCCTTCCAGGTGGGCCGCCATGCCCAGCAGCGAGCCGATGGTGATCACGCCCGTGCCGCCGACACCGGCCACGACGATGCCCCAGGCCTGCTCGGCCACGGGCAGCACGGGCTCGGGGATGGCGGGCAGCACGGACAGGTCGCCCTTCTTCTCCTTCTTGGGCTTCTTGAGCTGGCCGCCTTCGATGGTGACGAAGCTGGGGCAAAAGCCCTTCACGCAGGAGTAATCCTTGTTGCAGGTGTTCTGGTTGATGCGGCGCTTGCGGCCGAACTCGGTCTCCACGGGCTCGACCGACAGGCAGTTGGACTGCACGGAGCAGTCGCCGCAGCCCTCGCAGACCAACTCGTTGATGACCACGGTCTTGTCGGGCGTGGCCAGCGTGCCGCGCTTGCGGCGGCGGCGCTTTTCGGTGGCGCAGGTCTGGTCGTAGATGATGGCCGTGCAGCCCTTGATTTCGCGGAACTCGCGCTGGATGCGGTCCAGTTCGTCGCGGTGGTGCACGGTCACGCCCTCGGCCAGCGTCACGCCGTCGTACTTGGCGGGCTCGTCGGTGACGATGACCAGTTTGGCCACGCCCTCGGACTTGAGGCTGTTCATGATCTGCAGCACCGAGTGGCCCTCGGGCCGCTCGCCCACGCGCTGGCCGCCCGTCATGGCCACGGCGTCGTTGTACAGCAGCTTGTAGGTGATGTTCACGCCGGCCGCGATGCTCTGGCGTATCGCCAGCAGGCCGCTGTGGAAGTAGGTGCCGTCGCCCAGGTTGGCGAAGACATGGGCATCCCTGGTGAAGGGCGCCTGGCCCACCCAGGTCACGCCCTCGCCACCCATCTGCGTGAAGGTGCTGGTGGAGCGGTCCATCCACACCGTCATGTAGTGGCAGCCGATGCCGGCCACGGCGCGGCTGCCCTCGGGCACGCGGGTGCTGGTGTTGTGCGGGCAGCCGCTGCAAAACCATGGCACGCGGTCGCCCGTGGGCTGGCTCTGGGCGGCCTTGAGCGCGGCCTCGCGGGCGTCGAGCACGGCGATGCGCTCGTGCATGCGCTGCGCGACGTGCTCGGGCACGCCGATCTTGGTCAGGCGCTGGACGATGGCGCGCGCGATGAGGGCCGGCGTCAGGTCCGCATTGGGGCGCAGCAGCCAGTCTTGGCTGGGATTGGGCACAGACCACTCGCCCCCGTGCTCATCGCTGAACTTGCCGACCACGTTGGGCCGCACGTCGGAGCGCCAGTTGTACAGCTCTTCCTTGATCTGGTACTCAATGACCTGGCGCTTTTCCTCCACCACCAGGATTTCCTGCAGGCCGCGCGCGAAGTCCCGCGTGATGGTGGCCTCCAGCGGCCAGACCACGTTGACCTTGTGCACCCGTATGCCCAGCTGGCGGCAGGTATCGTCATCCAGGCCCAGGTCGGCCAGGGCCTGGCGCATGTCGTTGTAGGCCTTGCCGCTGGCGATCAGGCCGAAGCGGTCGTTGGGGCCGTCGATCACGTTGTGGTTGAGCCGGTTGGCGCGCACATAGGCCAGGGCGGCATACCACTTGTAGTTCATCAGCCGCTGCTCCTGCTCCAGCGGCGCGTCGGGCCAGCGGATGTGCAGGCCGCCGGGCGGCATCTGGAAGTCCTCGGGCAGGATAATGTTCACGCGGTCCGGCTCCACCGATACGCTGGCCGAGGACTCCACCACCTCCTGGATGGTCTTCATGCCCGACCACAGGCCCGAGAAGCGGCTCATGGCAAAGGCGTGCAGCCCCATGTCCAGGATGTCCTGCACATTGCTGGGAAAGAACACCGGCGTGCCGCAGGCCTTGAAGATGTGGTCGCTCTGGTGGGCGGCCGTGCTGCTCTTGCTGATGTGGTCGTCGCCGGCTAGCGCGATCACGCCGCCGTGCCTGGCCGTGCCCGCCATGTTGGCGTGCTTGAACACGTCGGAGCAGCGGTCCACGCCCGGGCCCTTGCCGTACCACAGGCCGAAGACGCCGTCGAACTTCTTGGTCTCGGGATAGAGATCCAGTTGCTGCGTGCCCCAGACGGCCGTGGCGCCCAATTCTTCATTGACGCCGGGCTGGAAGACGATGTTGTTGGATTCGAGGTGCTTTTTCGCAGCCCATAGCGCCTGGTCATAGCCGCCCAGCGGGGAGCCCCGGTAGCCGCTGATGAAGCCTGCGGTGTTCAGGCCGGCTGCAGCGTCGCGCTGGCGCTGCAGCATGGGCAGGCGCACAAGGGCCTGTACTCCGCTCATGAACGCACGGCCGTGTTGCAGAGCGTATTTGTCGTCGAGAGTGACCGTCTCCAGGGCGCGGCGCACGTCTTCGGGCAGGGGGGCATTCATGGCTTGTCTCCATCGATGGTCGGCGCCCTGTCATGTCCTGCCCGGAACGGGAGGGAGGCATGCACGGCACTCGTTGTCTGAACCAAATCGCCTTTTTTCAGTGTATTCGTGCTCGTCTGATAGGTCTTTGCTTTCTTTGCGCTGTTTCAAGTATTCTTGGCAAGAATCTTTCTTGAAAATGGTGTTTTGTGCAAACTTTGGACAAATTCGACATTGCCATCCTTGGGCACCTGCAGGCCGATGCGCGTCTGACCAATGCCGAGCTGGCCCAGCGCGTGGGCCTGTCGGCCGCGCCCTGCTGGCGCCGTGTGCGGGCGCTGGAGGAGGCGGGCTTCATCCGCGGCTACCACGCCGACATCGACCGCCACAAGATCGGCCTGGGCGTGCTGGCCTTCGTGCGGCTCGATGCCGTGCGCACGGCCGGCTCGCTGACGCTGGAGATGGAGGATGCCATCCGCAAGCTGCCCGAGGTCGTGACCTGCCACTACATCAGCGGCACCGGCACCTTCGAGCTGCAGGTGGTGGCGCGCGACCTGGACAGCTTTGCGCAGTTCGCGCGCAACACGCTGCTGAACCTGCCCAATGTGAAGGACATGCAGACCAGTTTCTCGCTGGGCGAGATCAAGTCCAGCCATGCGCTGCCGCTGTCCCAGCTGGGGCCCATGGCGGGCCAGGGACTGCCGGGCCAGTAGCCGCAGGCCGGCGGACTGGCCCATGAAGGTCGCGCCGAAGCGACAGTGTGCTCCTGCAAAAGGAGCGCAAAACGCCTACCGTGCAAGGCAGTGATCGTGGTTCTTAGTACAACAACCATTTCTGGCGCCACCCAGCGTTTGGGCCGAGAATCAGGGGCACATGGCCGCAGAACAAACAACACCAGCCCCCGCCCAGCCGCCTGCCCCTGAATCCGAGCCTTCCACCCCGCCTGCGGCCGAGCCTTCGGGCATGGGGGCGCCGGGCACCCTGATCGAAGATCCCTCCGGCATGACGGCCGCCGACAGGTCGGCCGCCGAGGCCGAAGGCCAGAAGACGGCCCAGGCCCAGCAGGGCGTCTGGGCACCGCTGTCCGGCCCCACCTTCCGCATGCTTTGGCTGATCTGGATGGCGGCCAACACCTGCATGTGGATGAACGATGTGGCGGCGGCCTGGCTCATGACCTCGCTGACCACCTCGCCCGTGCTGGTGGCCCTGGTGCAGTCGGCCTCCACGCTCCCCGTCTTCCTGCTGGGCCTGCCCAGCGGCGCGCTGGCCGACATCCTGGACCGGCGCCGCTACTTCATCGTCACCCAGTTCTGGGTGGCGGCCGTGGCCCTGGTGCTGTGCCTGTTCGTGCTGTCCGGCCGGATGACGGCGCACTGGCTGCTGGTGCTGACCTTTGCCAACGGCATCGGCCTGGCCATGCGCTGGCCCGTGTTCTCGGCGCTGATCCCCGAACTCGTGCCCAAGCACCACCTGCCTTCGGCCATGGCGCTCAATGCCGTGGCCATGAACGCCTCGCGCATCATCGGCCCGCTGGTGGCAGGCGCCATCATCGCCAGCCTGGGCAGCGCCTGGGTGTTCGTGCTCAATGCCGTGCTGTCCATCCTCTCGGGCATCGTGCTGATCCGCTGGAAGCGCCGCCATGTGGCCAACCCGCTGGGCCGCGAGCGCCTGCCCTCGGCCATGCGCGTGGGCCTGCAGTTCGTGCGCGAGTCGCCACGCATGCATGCGGTGCTGGCGCGCACGGTGTGTTTCTTCCTGCAGTGCACGGCCGTGATGGCCTTGCTGCCCCTGGTGGCCCAGCGCCTGCACGGCCCCGCCGATGGCGGTGGCGGCGCCGAGACCTTCACGCTGCTGCTGGCTTCCATGGGTACCGGCGCCATCGTGGGCGCCATGTTCCTGCCGCGCCTGCGCCAGGCCATGTCCAAGGAAAGCCTGATACGGTCAGGCTCTGCCGTGCATGCGCTGGCCACGCTGGCCGTGGCCGTGTCGCCCAATGTCTACATGGCCGTGCCGGCCATGATGCTGGCGGGCATGGCGCTGATCTCCACCGCCAACGTGCTGGGCGTCTCGGCCCAGATGGCCCTGCCCAACTGGGTGCGGGCGCGCGGCATGTCCATCTACCAGATGTCCATCATGGGCGGTACGGCGACAGGCGCCGCGCTGTGGGGACAGGTGGCCAGCATGGTGGGCGTGCGGGGCAGCCTCATGGTGGCCGCCGCCAGCGGCGTGCTCTGCATGCTGCTGGTCCAGCGCCTGGTGCGCGATCGCCAGATGGAGGAGGACCTGAGTCCCTCCAAGGCCTTCCAGCGCCCCGAGGTCAACATCCCCGAAGCCGGCCGCGTGGTCGTCACCATCGAATACCAGATCGACCCCACCCAGGCCGAGGCCTTCCGCGCCCTCATGCAGGAAAGCCGCCGCAGCCGCATGCGCCAGGGCGCGCTGGGCTGGAGCCTGCTGCACAGCATGAGCCACCCCGAGCGCTATGTGGAGCAGATCATCGACGAATCCTGGACCGAGCACCTGCGCCGCTTCGACCGCGTCACCGCCGCCGACGTGGCCCTGCGCGACCGCAAGCTGGCCTATCACAAGGGCAAGGAACCGCCGCGCGTGACACGGTATTTTGATACCCCCTGAGCGGCTACGCCGCTTCCCCCAGGGGACGGCGCCCTCGGCTAGGCGCCCCCGCCGCGAGGCGGCTCTTGCTCGGCGCCCCTGGCGTTGGGCTGCGTCAGAGCGAGGGACAGTGGATAGAGGTGTGTCTGCGCTGGTCTTGTGCCATGCGGGACGAGCCTTGGCGCAAAGGATAAAACCGGCGCACCCCAAAGCGGGGGCAGCGAGCAAGGGCCGCCCCGCAGCGAGGCTGCCGTCCCCCTCCCTCGCGAAGCGAGTAGAGAGGGGGAAGCGGCGTAGCCGCTCAGGGGGTCACTTCAAGTGCGGTGCCTGGCTGGCAAGGCTCCGCGGCCAGAAGGCCCACAGGCGCAGGTTCTGCTTGATGCGGCCCGCCAGGTCACCGGCTTCGGGGCCCCAGCCCATGAAGTAGTCGGCGCGCACGGCGCCGACGATGGCGCTGCCCGTGTCCTGGGCAAAGACCAGACGGTTCAGGGCCACGGTGGGCCCGGATGTGGACAGCCAGACCGGCGTGCCGTAGGGAATGCTCTGCTTGTCCACGGCGATGGAGCGGCCCGGGGTCAGGGCCACGCCCTGGGCGCCCTTGGGGCCGAATTGCAGGTCCAGCCCTTCCAGCGGTTCCTCGCGGAAGAAGACATAGCGCGGGTTGCTCCACAGCATTTCATTGACGCGGCCGGGGTTGGCTGCCACCCAGGCGCTGATGCCGGGCCAGGTGGCGTCGCGCACCAGTCCCTGGTCCAGCAGCCAGCGGCCCACGCTCTTGTAGGGATGGTCATTGGTGCCCGCGAAGGCGACGCGGATCGTGCGTTGCGCGCCTGTGGGCTCGGTGATGTTCAGGCGCCCCGATCCCTGGATGTGCAGCACCATCGCATCGACGGGGTCGCGCATCCAGGCGATGGCGCGGCCTGCCAGGGCCGCCTGGGCCTCGGGCATCGTCTCGATCTGCTGGCGCGAGAACCAGGGCTTGCGGCTGCCGAAGCCGGCGCCGGCCGGCGTCTTGTACAGCGGCACGTTGAATCCGTCGCCCGGCAGGCGCCGTGCCTCGAACAGCGGCTCGTAGTAGGCGGTCAGCATGCCGTCCGGGCCACCGCCCAGCGCTTCGATGCGGTAGGGCTGCAGATTGGCCATGAGCCAGGCGCGCTGCTCGTCGCCCGTGGCAATGCTCAGCTGGCGCACGTCCCGGCACAGGCCCGCGAAGACCGAGCTGGGCCGTTCGCAGTTCTTGAGCCAGGCGTTCCAGGCTTCGTGCAGCGCGTCTTCCTGCAGGCCGGGCAATTCGCTCCAGTCGGCTGCGATCCAGCGGCTCTTGGTGGGGGTGTTGGTGACCAGCGGGGGCCTGGGTGTCACGGTGACCGGGCCGCCCGGCTGCAGGTCGGGCACGGGCGAAGGGTCATAGACCGGCTTGGTGGTGGTCGTGCAGGCGACCAGCGTCCCTACAATCAGCGCCATCGCGGCATGGCGCAGGAGGTGGAAATTCATGGGGTTGATTTTGCTCGAAGCACTGCTGGCCTTGGTGATTCTGGTCGCTATTGTGTGGTGGACCATGTTCTCCGGGCGCCGCAAGGGCGAGTTGCCCGTGGACACGCCACGGGATTCACATCCGTCTCCAGACAAACCCTCTCCCGGGCAGGACCGCAGCCGCCCTTGACGGCCGTGGACGCAGCCTCGCGGAGCGGGCGCCGTCCTACGGGTATGCCCTGCCCGCACTGATAGGCTGTGCACAGCCTGATTTCCACAATGGGGACCCTGGCGCTACCGCACGGTGCGTTCCCAAAGATTCAAAAAGGAGTTTCCCATGCGCAAGCACATCGTTCTGGCCGCCGCAACGGCTGCCGCACTGTTCATCTCCGGCTGCGCGAACATGAGCGACACCCAGCGCCGCACGGCCACGGGCGCTGGCGTGGGCGCTGCAGCAGGCGCCGTGCTGGGCGCGGTCACCGGCGGCAGGGCCGGCACGGGCGCCGTGATCGGTGCCGGCGTCGGCGCTCTGGGCACCTACATCTGGTCGCAGAACATGGAAAAGCAAAAGCGCGAGATGGAGCAGGCCACCCAGGGCACGGGCGTGAACGTGAGCCAGACGGCCGACAACCAGCTCAAGCTCGACATTCCCAGCGACATCTCGTTCGACACCAACCGTTCCGACATCAAGGGCAACTTCGCCCCCATCCTGGACCGCTTCGCCGAAGGCCTGCGCAACAACCCCAATGCCGAGGTGCGCATCATCGGCCACACGGACAGCACGGGCTCGGATGCCATCAACAACCCGCTGTCTCTGGACCGCGCCAACAGCACGCGCAACTATCTGACCATGCGCGGCGTCTCGGGCGCCCGCATCGCCACCGAAGGCCGTGGTTCGCACCAGCCCGTTGCTTCCAACGACTCGGCCAGCGGCCGTGCCATGAACCGCCGCGTGGAAATCTTCGTGGGCGAGATCCCGCAGCAACACCAGCAGCAACCCCAGTATCAGCAGCAGCCGCAGTACCAGCAGCCCCAGTACCAGCAGCCCCGCTGATCCCGGCTCTGGCCCGGATGCAACGCCCCGCAACGCGGGGCGTTTTTGCGTGGGCAGCCACCTGCCTTGCCCTATGCTGGCATCCATCCATCAAAGGGGAGTCGTATGAGTGAAGCAAGCACAGCAGGCACGGCCGACGTGGTCAGCCCGCTCGACAAGGGCCTGGGTGCGCTGTCCGCACCCTGTGCCCCGCAGTACGCCGCAGCGCAGGGCTGGAACCTGCTGCGCGAGGATCTGGGCCTGCCGGCCGCCGTGCTCTCGCAGTCGCGCCTGGCGCACAACCTGGCCTGGATGCAGCGCTTTGTGGACGCCTACGGCGCCAAGCTCGCGCCCCACGGCAAGACGACCATGGCGCCCCGCCTCTTCCGCCAGCAGATCGATGCGGGCGCCTGGGGCATCACCTTGGCGACTGCCCAGCAGACGCGCGTGGCCCATGCCCACGGCGTGCGCCGCGTGCTCATGGCCAACCAGCTGATCGGGCGGCGCAATATGGCTGCCGTGGCCGAGCTGCTGGCCGATCCCGGTTTCGAGTTCTTCTGCCTGGTGGACTGCGCCGAGCAGGTCGAGCAGCTGGCCGCCTTCTTCGGCGCGGCGGGCCAGTCCGTGCAGGTGCTGATCGAGCTGGGCCCGCCCGGCGGGCGCACGGGCGTGCGCTCCGATGCGCAGATGCAGCCGCTGCTGGATGCCTTGGCAAGGGCCGGCACGGCCGTGCAACTGGCCGGCATCGAGGTCTACGAGGGCGTGCTCAAGGAAGAGGAGGCCATCCGTACCCTGCTGCGGCGCGCCGTTCACTGGCTTGAGCGGCTCGCAGGCGATGGACGATTGCAGCGCAGCCCGGCCGTGCTCACGGGGGCCGGCTCTGCCTGGTACGACGTGGTGGCCCAGGAATTCGGCAAGGCCGATATAGGCGGAGCGCTGGATCTGGTGCTGCGCCCCGGCTGCTATCTCACGCATGATGCGGGCATCTACCAGGCAGCGCAGCAGCGCATCGACCAGACCAACCCCGTGGCGCAGCAGATGCGTGCCAGCCTGCTGCCTGCGCTGCAGGTCTGGGCCTATGTGCAGTCGCTGCCCGAGCCCGGCCGCGCCATCGTGGCGCTGGGCAAGCGCGATACCGCCTTCGAGGCCGTGCCGCCCCGGCCCGCACTTCGCTACCGCCCCGGTGATGCCGCGCCGGTGGCAGCACCATCCCATTGGGAGGTCACGGCCATGATGGACCAGCACGCTTTCCTGAAGGTGGCCGAGGACGATGGCCTGCGCGTCGGCGACATGCTGGCCTTCGATATCTCCCATCCCTGCCTGACCTTCGACAAATGGCGGCAGATGGCCGTCGTCAACGATGGCTACGACGTGGTGGACGTGATCGCCACGTATTTCTGAAGACGTCAGCCGTGCGTGCGCAGCAGGTTGGCCAGTTCCACGGCCGACTTGACCTGCATCTTGTCGAAGACGCGCGCGCGGTGGACTTCGACGGTGCGCACGCTGATGTCCAGCTGGTCGGCGATGAGCTTGTTGGGAATGCCCTCCACCACCAGCCGCATCACGTCGCGCTCGCGCTCCGTCAGTTCGTTGAAGCGCGCACGCACGGCCTCGCGCGCGCGGGTCTCGGCCTGGTGCTGGGCTGACAGTTCCAGCGCCTGCTCGATGCGGTCCACGAGCGCGTTGTCCGAAAAGGGCTTCTCGCAGAAATCGAAGGCGCCGCGCTTGACCGTGTCCACGGCCGTGGGCACGTCGGCATGGCCGGTCAGGAAGATCACGGGCATGCCCGCGATCTGGTTGCGCTCCAGCATGAGGTTGAACAGCGCCAGCCCGCTCATGCCGCCCATGCGCATGTCCAGCAGCAGGCAGCAGGGATTGCGTGGTGGCGGGCGCGACTGCAGCATGGCGTCGAAGGCCTCTGCGCTGTCATAGCATTCGCTGAGCAGGCGGCGCGAGCGCAGCAGCCAGGCCAGCGCTTCGCGTACATCGGTGTCGTCATCGACGATGTAGACGGTGGCGTCGGGTACAGGTTCCATGGGCCTATTGTTCCATTTGTTCCATCTATGCCTGCACCTGGGCCGTGTTGTGGGCCGGCAGCGTGAAGGCGAAGACGGTTCCGCGCGGGCTGTGCGGGCTGTGCTGCAGGTGGCCGCCATGCTGCTCGACCACGGTGCGGCACAGGCTCAGGCCCAGGCCCATGCCCTCGTTGCGCGTGGTGAAAAAGGGCGTGAACAACTGCTCCGCCACATGCTGGGGAATGCCGCTGCCGCAGTCGATGACGGCAAATTCCACCCAGCTGCGGCGCGTGCTCGCCGCCGCACGGCGCACGCGCAGTTGCAGCTCCCGGTCCACCGTCTCGGGCGAGTCCATGGCCTGCATGCCGTTGCGCGCCAGGTTGAGCAGCACCTGCTCGATCATGGTCGGGTCGCAGAGCACGGGGGACAGGCCGGGCTCGATGTCGGTGGTCACGCGCACGCCCAGGTTGCGCGCCTGCAGGCTGACCAGCGGCAGCACGGCGTCTATGAGTTCGGCGGCACCTATGACTTCGCGCGACTGGTCGCGCCGCCGCACGAAGTCGCGCACGCTCTTGATCACGCGGCCTGCACGGTCTGCCTGGAAGCTGATGCGCTCCATGGCCATACGCAAGTCCTGCAGCTGCTGGCGCAGATGGGCTTCGTTGCCGGCGCTGCCTGCCGCGCCGTCGTCGCTGCCCAGCATGTTCAGCGATCCCGTGGCGTAGCTGGAGATGGCCACCAGCGGCTGGGTGAGTTCATGGCTGAGCAGCGATGCCATCTCGCCCACCGTGGCCAGGCGGGCCGTGGCCTGCAGGCGCTCCTGCGAGGCGCGTGAGATCTCTTCCATGCGCTTTTGCTCGCTGATGTCGATGAAGGCGCTCATCCAGCCCGTGTGCTGGCCCTGTGCGTTGATCAACGGCGCTTCGAAGATCAGCACCGGAAAGCGTGTGCCGTCCTTGCGCATGAAAATGCTTTCGTGTCCCTCGCGCGGCGGCGGCGCGTTGCCGGACAGCCGGTTGTCGCGCCGGCGCGCATAGATTTCGGCGCGCTCGGGCGGCCAGTACGGCGCGATGCTCAAGCCCAGCAGCTCCTCGGCCGTGAAGCCCACCATGTTGCAGAAGGCCGGATTCACATAGCTGATGCGGCCCTGCAGGTCGCGCGCGCGCAGGCCCGTGACCAGTGAGTCCTCCATGGCCTTGCGAAAGGCCAGCGCATCGCCCAGGTCGCGCTCGGCACGCAGGCGGCGTCGGTTGTCGCGCACCAGCACGGCGACCACGGAGACCAGGGCGATGGACATCAGCGTCACCAGGGCCGTGAGCACGTTGGGGAACACGCTGGGCGCGCGGTGCCAGCTGTCCATGCGCAGCACCAGGGTGCTGCCGGGCAGGTCCAGCAGCTGCTGCGCCGTGAACATGCGCGTGCCGCGCCAGGAGGCGCCCAGCAGGGCCAGGCGCGTGCCGTCGGGCTCGGTGAAGGACACTTCCTGGGTGCGCGGCAGGTTCTTGCTGACCTGGGTGATCAGCAGGCTTTGCAGGCTGTAGGTGCCGATGACGAAGCCGATGATGTGGCCGCTTTGCGTCAGCGGCAGGCAGACCTCCATCATCTCCGTGCCCAGGCCCTCGGCCAGCAGCTGGAAGTAGCTGGGCGAGTAGGCGGGGCCGTTCAGGCGGCGCGCGTGCGTGCAGGTCAGCACGGCCTCGGGATGGGTGTTGTTCGTGCGCAGCTGGTCTTCCCACTGCACATTGCGATACGGGGTCTCGGCATGGGAGCGGATCTGCAGGCCCGCGTCGCGCCATTCGATGCGCATCAGCTCGCGGCGCACCTGCAGCAGCTCGGCGGCGCGGGTCTTCCATTCGGCGGGATCGTTGTCGGGCGCGTTCAGCGCCTGCAGGTCCTGCAGGTTGCGGTTGAGCGCGGCGCGAATGTCGGCCACGGCATTGGCCGTGTCGCGCTCCAGCTTGTCCTGGACCTGGGAGGCCTCGTAGCGCCCGGCCAGCCAGACCATGGTGACGAGCATGCTCAGGACCAGGGCGACCAGCAGGCTCCACAGCGACCAGCGGCGCCAGGCCGTGCGCCAGCGGCGCCAGGGCCAGCGGCCTTCGGGCATGGGCGACATCGGTGACATGGCCTGCATGGTCGGCATTGGCGAGCGCGGTGGATTCACAGGACGCGGTGCTCCAGGGCCGGCAGCTGGCGGCGTACATGCGCCAGGCGCTCGCGCTTGACCTCGCCCAGCACCACGCCTGCGCCCTCGGCCTGCTGGGCCAGCACCATGCCCCAGGGATCGGCCAGCAGGCTGTGGCCCCAGGTACGGCGGCCGTTTTCATGGTGGCCACCCTGGGCGGGCGCCAGCAGGTAGGCCTGGTTTTCTATGGCACGGGCGCGCAGCAGCACTTCCCAGTGCGCCAGCCCCGTGATGTGGGTGAAGGCGGCGGGCACCAGCAGCAAGTCGGCGCCCTGCTCGGCAAGGCGGCGGTACAGCTCGGGAAAACGCAAGTCGTAGCACACGCTCAGGCCCAGGCGCCAGGTCTCGCCCCCGCGCGAGGTGATGTCGCAGGTCACGGGCGTATGGCCGGCCTGGACCACGGCGGCTTCCGTGTAGCGCTCGCGTCCGTTGTCGTAGTGGAACAGGTGGATCTTGTCGTAGCGCGCCACGCATTCGCCCTCGGGCGAGAACACCAGGGAGCTGTTGAGCACGTGGGCATCGTCATCGGCCACCAGGGGCAGGGTGCCGCCCACGATCCACAGCTGCAGCTCGCGTGCTGCGCGGCGCAGGAAGTCCTGGATGGGGCCTGCGCCGAAGCGCTCGCGGTAGGCCAGCTTGTCGGTATCGCGCAGGCCCATGGCGCAGAAATACTCGGGCAGGGCCGCGAGTTCGGCGCCCTGCTCGCGCGCCTGGCGCAGCAGTGCCAGCGCCTGGTCGAGGTTGGCGCGCACATCGGGTTCCGACACCATTTGCAGGGCTGCGATTTTCATGGGTTCTCTCCTGAAGAAGCGGGCTCGGTGGCGCCGGAAGGCGTGCTGGCGGGGCTGTTGGCGGCGGGATCGGAAGGTGTCGTGGCCCGGCGCCGCGGCAGGGCCGTGACCTGGGGCTCGTCCCAGCTGCCGTCGATGCGGAATTCCTTGGTGGCCGCCGCGATCAGGGGGCCGCGCAGCAGCACCTGCGCCAGGAAGCTGCCCAGGCCGACCACGGGGTTGATGGCCGTGGCCACCAGGGAGGCCGTCATGGCATTGATCTCGGGCACCACCACCACATGCAGATTCTGCGTCTCCTGGACCAGGTCGGCCGTGCCCTCCATCAGCACGGCGGCGTTGACGCCCTTCATCTGCATGTTGTTGGTGCGCGCCACGCCGTCGGTGATCTGCACGTCGCCGCGCATGAAGTCGAAGGCGAAGCCGTTGCTGAACACATCGCGGAAATCCAGGGTCAGCCGGCGGGGCAGCGCCTGCAGGCTGAGCACGCTCAGCAGCTTGGCCAGGCCCGGCTCGGCCTTGAGGAACTGGCCGGTCTGCACATCCAGGTGCATGGAGCCAGAGAGGCTGCGGAAGTCGGGCGTGATGGGCGAGCCCGTCCAGCCCGCCGATCCCTGCAGCACGCCCTTGCCGCTGCCCACCACGCCAGGCATATCGAAGCGCGTGAGCAGCTTGCCCACGTCGCGCAGGTCCAGCTGGAATTGCAACTGGCTGCGCCCCGGGTGCTCGGACTGGCCCTGGGGCAGGCGCCACTGGCCGCTGGCGGTCAGCGTGGCCTCGGGCGTGGCGATGTTGAAGCGCGACAGCTGCCATTCGCGCGCCGCCGCGTTGCCGGGCACGGGGCGGTTGCGGGCCTCCACTTCCAGGCGGCCCAGGGCGTGGCCGGACAGGTGCATGTCGTCCACCACGATCTGCAGGGCCGGCAGCTGGCGCGGCCCTTCGCTGAACAGGGCGTCCACGCGGTCGGATTTGGCCTCAGGCACCGTCAGGCGCGACAGCCGGGCCACCAGCTGCCCTTCGGGCTGGGCCTCCGTGCCTTCGCGAAAGCCCACGTAGCCGTCAAGCTCCTGGGAGGTGAGATTGCTGTGCCACGAGCCGCCATCGCGGGAGATGCCCGCCACCACATCGTGCAACTGCCGCCCCTTGGCCTGCAGCTGCCTGACGCGCAGGCTCAGCCGGTCGGGGAGGTATTCACGTGCAGGATCTGCGGCATCGACAGGCTCCGGTTTGCCGCCTCCGGACTGCGGCGCCAGCGCCAGCCAGTCGTCGAGATTGAAGAGCGGCAGCTGCACATGGGCCTGCACGCCCTGGCCTGAAGTGGAGGCCGTGCCCGCTTCCTGGCCGATGAGGATGCTGCCGCGCAGTACACGGCCGTGCTTGCCGCTGATGTCACGCTCGTAGAACACCGAGCCCGCATCGCCCAGTTGCACGCTGATCTGGTCGCGCAGCGGGGCATCGGGCGCGGTGAAGCTGGCGGGTGCGAGCTGGTGGCTCACGTTCAATGGCTGGATGGACTCCGCCGCCTTGCCCAGCGGGGCGGGCAGGTTGATGCGCATACCCTGCAGGCTGGACTGGACCTGGATTTCGGGTGTTCCGCGCCGCACCTTCAGCAGCAGGGAGTAGGGCGACTGGCCCTCGGCATGGCGGGCCAGGTCGGCCACCCAGCCCAGCTCCCTGGCTTCGCGCAGCCCCTGCGCCGTGGCCGTGCCCTGCACACGCACCTTCACGGAGGATTCGGTGGCCGGCGCATTGCGTGCCAGCGCCTGCATGCCGCCCTCGGCACGCAGCTCACCGCCCAGGGCGCGCGCCTGCAGGCCCGCCAGCGAGAAGCCGGTTTCGGAGAACTTGACGGCCCCGCGCAGCTGGCTCAGATGGGGCGTCTGATCATCGAGCTGCAGGGAGTTGCCCGCCAGCGTGACCTGTCCAGACACCTTGCTGCGGTCCAGGTGGTCGATGGGCAGGTGCAGCTGCAGGGCCAGCTGCGCGGCGCCCGTGGCCTCGCTGCCGTCCAGCACATGCCCGGTCAGCGCCGACAGGGCCGAGGTCTTGACCACGCCCAGCATGTCGGCCAGCGGTCCCTGGCCCTTGGCGGTCACGGCCACCTCGGTGTGGCCCAGGTTGGGAATGCTGGCCTGGATGTCGCGCATCTGCAGCTGCGGGTAGCCCGCGAACCGGCCGCTTGCGTTGCGCACGGCCATGGATGAACGGTCGAAGACCAGCTCGCCCGACAGATCGACCAGGGCCGGCCAGGGCGCCTCGCCGTGCGTGAGCAGATGGGGCGGCACATATTCATAGTGCACGTCATGCAGCTTGGCCGCGATGTGGAACTCGCCCTGGCTGGGCTTTTCGGCCGGCACGTGGTCCAGGTTGCCGCGCACCTTGAAGTTCACCGTGCTGGCGCGCCCGGCGTGGATGGCCTCTCGCACGTAGTGGCGCGCATCGGCAGGGATTTCCAGCGGCAGGTAGCGGTGCACGCGTGTGCCGTCGGCGTTGCGCAACTGGCCCTGCAGGTCCAGCACGCCCGGAAAGCGCGGGTGTTTGTCGCTGCCCTCGCCGGTGTGCCATTGCGCACGGGCCTCGCCCTCGGTGTCATCGTTGGCAAAGCGCAGGTGGGGTACCTGCACGCTGATGGCCTGGCCGCGCAACTGCCAGCGCAGGCTGGCCTGCAGGTGGTGCAGCGGGATCTCGGGCTCCTCGAAGACGCCAGGAAAGGACAGTGCGGCCGGCTGCTGCCCCGTGCTCTCCATCTCCAGCTGCGCCTGTCCACCGTCCTGGTCGAGCGAGAAGCGCGCGTTCAGGCCCTTGATGCCGGGCATGCCCGGCTTCGTGGGGCCTTCGGACGATGCCACGCCGTCGATCGACAGCTGCTGCAGCTCGCCGCTGGCCTTGTACTGCTGCACGGCCTGCAGCGGGCCGCGCCAGCTTGCCTGGAACTGGCGCAGCCGGCCAGCCGGGGCCATGTCGGCCAGGTGGCGCTGCAGCTGCTCGGGCAACGGCAGGCGCTGGCCCAGCTGGGCGAGGATGGCCAGGTCAACGCCATCGGCCTGGAACTCCCCCTGCTCGCCCAGTGCCCCCTGCATGCTGGCGCCTGAAGGGTTGTAGCGCGCGCGCAGGTTGCCGGCCGGCCAGTGCAGGCCGTCACCCGTGGAGAACTCCAGGTTCTGCGCCGCGAAGCGCCAGCCATCCTGGTGCTGCACGCTCAGCCGGCCCGTCAGCGCCTGCAACTGCAGCGGCTCCAGGTTGTCGCGCCACTGCAGTTGCAGGGCATTCAACGCCACGTCGGCCATGGCGCCCACGGGCTGGCCCTGGCGCAGGTCGATCCAGGCGCGCAGCGCGCCCCGGCCCTGCTGCAGGCGCAGGTCGGACGTATCCATGTATTGCCCGAGCCGGGACAGGTCGATCTGCGTGAACATCGCATGGGCCTGGCCGCTCCAGCGCTGCCAGTTGCCCTCGTGCGTGGACAGCAGCGGCTCGCGGAACAGGCCGGCGAGCATGAAGCGCTCGCCCCAGCCTTCGGGCGGCGTGGCATCCAGGCGCATTCCGTGGCCCCAGCCCTTGTTGCGCAGCACCAGGTCCACATCGCGCAGGGCCAGCGGCGGTGCCTGGCGCATTTCGTCCACCCACAGCAGGCTGCCGCCGCGAAGGGCCAGCTCGGTCTGGGAAAACAGCCAGTCGGCGGCGGCATTGTCCCCGCCGGATGAAGGGCTGATCTCGATGCCGGCCACGAAGACACGGCCATCGGCCGCGCGGCGGACCACGAGTTCGGGGCGGTCGATATAGATCTGCTCCACGCCCAGGCGCATCAGCGAGCGGGCCGAAACGGCCACCACCACGCTGGGCAGGCGCAGGGCGTCGGCGGCGTGTTCGGGGTCTTCAATCACCACGTCGCCCAGCTCGAACCGGGGGACCAGTCCCTCGCTGCGGGCCGTGATGCTGCCTATGCGAACGGGTAGGCCCAGCGTGCGTGAGGCCAGGGATTCCAGCTGAGGACGCCATTCGCCGATTCGCGGCACAATCCAGCCATGGAGCACCCCCCACACGGAGCCCAGGACCAGCCAGAAGGCCAGGACCAGCCCCAGTGACCACCGCGCAAGGCCGGCCATCCAACGGGTCAGGCGTGTGGGGTGCGGTTTCGGTTCGATCATCGGCGGCATCAGCTATGACGGGAATTATGACCGGCACCCCCAGGGGCCGGACGGTAACCAAGGGTTGCTGCAATCCCTCTGCGCGTAAGTGACCGCTTCTTTCGCGTTCCGTATGCAATCCTCAGAGCACGCAATGGCAGACACGGCCTTGAATGTCCCCGCACAGGCCGCCTATTCCCGTTTCCACCAACGGTTGCATCGTCGCTATGGCGACGAGTTGAGCCTGTTGCCACCGGGTCCGCCCGAGCGCGCCTCCATGGAGCAGGCCCTGGCGGCGCTGCTGGAGCGCGGGCTGGACCTGTCGGCCGCGCTGCGCGTGCTGCGCCAGCTGGTCATGGAACGAACCATGGTGCTCGACTGCGAGCAGCAGGCGCCGCTGGCCGTGGTCACGCGGGCCGTGACCGAGCTGGCCGAGCTGGCGCTGGAGCGCGCCTGCATCCAGGTGCGCGCCGAACTCGACGCGCGCCATGGCGCACCGCAAGGCCCCGAGGGCCGGCCCGTGCAGCTGTGGATCATCGGCATGGGCAAGCTGGGCGCGCGCGAGCTCAATGTCTCCAGCGACATCGACCTGATCTACGTCTACGAGCAGGACGGCGACACGGCCGGCCTGCCCGACGGGCGCGGCGTTCTCTCCAACCATGAGTACTTCGCGCGGGTTGTCAAAGGCATCTATGGCCTGATCGGCGACACCACCGAGCACGGCTTCGTGTTCCGCGTGGACCTGGCGCTGCGGCCCAACGGCAACTCGGGGCCTTCGGCCGTCTCGCTGGCCTCGCTGGAAGAGTATCTGCAGACCCATGGCCGCGAATGGGAGCGCTTCGCCTGGCTCAAGAGCCGGGTGGTGGCGCCCATGGACAGCGTGCGCTCCACGCAGGTGCAGGCGCTGCGCGCCGTGGTCCTGCCCTTTGTCTTTCGCCGCTACCTGGATTACGCGGTCTTCGATGCGCTGCGTTCGCTGCACCGCCAGATCCGCGAGCATGCCGCGCGGCGCAGCGCGGGCCATCCCGGCCGCTCCAATGACGTCAAGCTCTCGCGCGGCGGTATCCGCGAGATCGAATTCACCGTGCAATTGCTGCAGGTGGTGCGCGGCGGCCAGTTCCCCGAGCTGCGCTGCCGCCCCACGCTGGAGGCGCTGGGGCGCCTGGCGCGCGCCGGCCTCATGAGCCAGGAAGTGGCCGACGCCCTGGGCGCGGCCTATACCTTTTTGCGCCGTGTCGAGCACCGCATCCAGTACCTGGACGACCAGCAGACCCATGTGCTGCCCACGCGCGATGACGACCTCGAATGGATTGCGCGCACCATGGGCTTTGCCGATACCTGCGCCTTCCTGCACCAGTTCGACGCCCACCGCGAAAAGGTGGCCGAGGAGTTCGACACCCTGCTCGGCGGCTCTGCCTCGCCGCAATGCAGCGCGGGCCGCTGCAACGGCGCCCGCAGCCCTGCCCAGGGAGGAACGCCGCGCGAGATCGATGGACTCATGGAGCAGCTGCCACCCGCCCTGGCCGCCCACGTGGCCGACTGGCGCGGCAACGCCCGCATCGCCAGCCTGCGCGACGAGGCGCGCGGCCGGCTGTTCCGCCTCGTGCAGCGCACCGCGCAATGGGTGGCCGAGCGCAGCGTGCCCGAAGACGCTGCAGTGCGCTTCCTGAACTGGCTGGAGCCGCTGCTGCGTCGCGAAAGCTACCTGGCCCTGCTGCTGGAGCGCCCCGCCGTGCACGAGCGGCTGCTGGACCTGCTGGGCGCGGCGCGCTGGCCCGCGCGCTACCTGCAGCAGCACCCGGGCGTGATCGACGAGCTGGCCAACGACGCCATGCTGGGCGAGCGCTTCTCGCCCATGGATTTCGAGCATGAGCTGGCCCTGCGCCTGGCTGCGCTGCAGAACACGGGCGAGGACGACGACGAAACCCTGCTGAACCTGTTGCGCCGCGCCCACCATGCCGAGGTCTTCCGCACGCTGGCGCGCGATATCGAAGGCCGCATCACGGTCGAGCAGGTGGCCGACGACCTCAGCGCGCTGGCCGACTGCGTGCTGCGCGTGACGGCCAGCTGGTGCTGGAGCCGCCTCAAGAACCGCCACCGCGAGTCGCCGCAGTTCGCCATCATCGGCTACGGCAAGCTCGGCGGAAAGGAACTGGGCTACGGCAGCGACCTGGACATCGTCTTCGTCTTCGATGACGACGACGAACACGCCCCCGAGATCTATGCTGCCTTTGTGCGCAAGCTCATCAACTGGCTGGCTGTCAAGACGGGCGAGGGCGATCTGTTCGAGATCGACACCGCGCTGCGCCCCAACGGCAACTCCGGCCTGCTGGTGACCAGCTTTGCCTCATATGCCAACTACCAGCAGCAGCGCGGCAGCAACACGGCATGGACCTGGGAGCATCAGGCCATGACGCGGGCGCGCTTCGTGCTGGGCAGCGACGATCTGCAGGCCCGCTTCGACGCCGTGCGCGAGTCCGTGATCACCGCGCCGCGCGACGCCGTGGCCCTGCGCGAGGAGATCGTGGCCATGCGAGAACGCGTGCGCAGTGCGCATCCGGTGCGCGGCGGCCTCTTCGACGTCAAGCACAGCCCTGGCGGCATGGTCGATGTGGAGTTCGCGGTCCAGTATCTCGTTCTCTCGCAATCGGCCCTGCATCCGGAACTGATGGCCAATCTGGGCAACATCGCGCTGCTGCAGCGTGCGGAAGAGGCCGGCCTGCTGCCTGCAGGCGTGGGCCAGCAGGCCGCCCGGGCCTATCGTGAACTGCGCCGCCTGCAGCACGTGGCGAGGCTGGACGAGCGGACGGCCCAACTGGTGCCGGGCCAGGCCGAACCCCTCAGTGCGCCGGTCAAGGCCCTGTGGGAAGCGGTTTTCACGGGGGCCGCTCTGGTGTGAGGAAGCGGGTGAGGGAAGGTGGTCGGCCCTGGCCGACGCCGCCCCGTCAGCATCCGTCGAAAACGGCCTACAGAAGAGGAACGCTCTTCGTCAAAATGTTACATTTTTCCCGCCCCCGGCCCCTGGAACTTCTGCAAAAGTAGCTCATCTATTGGACAGGTTGACGAGAGAGGGTATCCAGACCGAATTTCACGTTGCGAAGCCTCTGGGGCCACAGTCCTGAACTGTTCCGCCCGAAGCGCTTCTCCTCCCTCCCTCTCTTTATTCGTTTCGGGATGCTTCGCAACTTTTTTATGCCAGCAAAAAGGCCACCCAACGGGTGGCCTTTTTCGTTGTCGCTGCAGTTGTCGTTGCGGGGGCGACCCGTTTTCAGGGCTGGGTTTGGGGCTGAGGCGGGCGCGTGGCCGCAAAGCTGGCGCGCTCCGCCAGCTTGGTCTGCAAGGCGGCCAGGTTGGGGTGGTCTGCGCGCCAGTCCAGCTCGGGAAAGCGAAAGTCCAGCCAGCCCAGGGCACAGCCCACGGACACGTCGGCCAGGGTGAAGTGGATGCCGCAGCAATAGGGCTTGTCGCCCAGGCCCTGGGACATCACGTTCAGCGCGGCGCGCACCTTGGCCAGCTGGCGGTCTATCCAGGCCTGGCAACGCTGCTCTTCGCTGCGGCCATCCCAGGTGGCCTCGAGACGGGCCAGGGCTCCGGCGTCCAGCACGCCATCGGCCAGGGCTTCCCAGGTCTTGATCTCGGCGCGCTCGCGGCCTGTGCCGGGGATCAGCTTGCCTACCGGAGAAAGTGTGTCCAGATATTCGACGATCACGCGCGAATCGAACATGGCATCGCTGCCATCCATCACCAGACGCGGCACCTTGCCGAGCGGGTTGCCGGTGCCGGGCGACAGCTCGCGGCTCCAGGGATTTTCCTCGACGAACTGATAGTCGAGCCTTTTCTCGGCCAGTACGACGCGTACCTTGCGTACGTAGGCGCTGGTGGAGGAACCTATCAGTTTCATGGCTGTTTTCCGTGGCGAAGAGGCGGCCCATGGGCGGGCAGCCGATTCTATGCGCTGCCCGGCGATCTCCCCCTTCGGCCCCCGTTTTTGCCGCGCGCACCTACAATCACGGCCCATGAATCTGCCGCACATCTCCGCCCTGTCCCCGCTCGACGGCCGCTACGCCGCCAAACTGTCTCCTCTGCGCCCGATCATGAGCGAGATGGGATACATGCACCGCCGCGTGCAGGTGGAGGTGACCTGGTTCATCGCCCTGTCGGACGCCGGCTTTGCCGAGTTCAAGCCCCTGACCGAAGGCGCCCGCGTCTATCTGCAGGATCTGGTGAAGAACTTCTCCGAGGCCGATGCCGTGGCCATCAAGGACATCGAAAAGACCACCAACCACGACGTCAAGGCCGTGGAGTACTGGATCAAGGGCAAGTTCGACGGTCGTCCCGAACTGCTCAAGGCCGCCGAATTCGTGCACTTCGCCTGCACCAGCGAAGACATCAACAACACCAGCCATGCGCTGCAACTGCGCGCCGGCCGCGACAGCGTGCTGCTGCCGGCCTTGGCGGGCATCACTGCCAAGCTGCGCGAGATGGCCCACGCCTACGCGGCCGTACCCATGCTCAGCCGCACGCACGGCCAGACCGCCAGCCCCACCACCGTGGGCAAGGAAATCGCCAACGTGCTGGTGCGCCTGGAAAAGGCCGCTGCCCGCATCGCCGAGGTCAAGCTCCTGGCCAAGATGAACGGTGCCGTCGGCAACTACAACGCCCATCTGTCGGCCTGGCCCGAGTTCGACTGGGAAGCCTTCAGCAAGAAGGTGATCGAGTCGCCCGAGCCCCAGGGCCTGGGCCTGAGCTTCCAGCCCTACTCGATCCAGATCGAGCCGCATGACTACATGGCCGAGCTGTTCGATGCCATCGCGCGTGCCAACACCATCCTCATCGACTTCTCGCGCGATGTCTGGGGCTATGTGTCCCTGGGCTACTTCAAGCAGCGCCTGAAGGCCGGCGAGATCGGCTCGTCCACCATGCCGCACAAGGTCAACCCCATCGACTTCGAAAACGCCGAAGGCAATCTGGGCCTGGCCAATGCCCTGCTCAAGCACCTGGCTGAAAAGCTGCCCATCTCGCGCTGGCAGCGCGACCTGACCGACTCCACCGTGCTGCGCAACATCGGCGTGGCCATGGGCTATGCCACGCTGGCCTACAGCTCTCTGATGACGGGCCTGAACAAGCTCGAACTCAACGAAGAGCGCCTGCAGGAAGACCTGGACCACGCCTGGGAAGTCCTGGCCGAGCCCATCCAGACCGTCATGCGCCGCTACGGCGTGCAGGGCGCCTACGAAAAGCTCAAGGAAGTCACGCGCGGCAAGACCGTGCAGGCCGAAGACCTGCACCGCCTGATCAACGGCCTGGAAATCCCCCAGGCCGACAAGGACCGCCTGCTGGCCATGACGCCTGCCTCCTATGTGGGCAAGGCGGCCGAGCTGGCCCGCCGCGTCTGAGTTGATGCAGGCCCATAGCGCCGGCACTTCGGCGCGAGCCAACAATTTTGATGCGCTGAGACTGCTGGCTGCACTGCTGGTGATCTGGAGCCATCAGTTCGCGGTCATGGGCTTTCCGGTTCCCCGGCTTTTGCACAACGAGCCGGGAGCGCTGGGCGTCGTCATCTTCTTTGCCATCAGCGGCTATCTCGTCACCCTGTCGTGGCTGGCAGACCCCCACCTGGGGCGTTTTGCTGCCCGGCGCGCGTTGCGGATCTGGCCCGGCCTCACGGCGGCCGTGCTACTGTGCGCCCTGGTGCTTGGACCTCTGGTGACCTCCTTGCCCGTGAAGGCCTATTTCGCGCATCCATTGACCTGGGACTATCTGCGCAACCTGTGGCTGGACACGCAGTTTGCGCTACCGGGCGTATTTGATGGCAACGTGCTGGCTTCATCGGTCAATGGTCCTTTGTGGACCATTCCTCTGGAAGTGGGCTGCTATGCCTTCCTTGCTGCAGCCGGCGCCCTGGGCTTGATGCGCTGGCGCTGGGTTGCTCCCTTGGTATTTCTTGCGCTGCTCTTGGGCATGCAATGGCGCTACAGCCCGGCGCCGGGTGCGGCCATGCCTGCGTGGTCCTTCGGGCTGCAATACGGCATGGTGTTCGCGCTGGGTGCGACGCTGGCCTGCTGGCGCCATCTGTGGATAGGGCGCCGCCCGATCGCCATGGCGGCCATGCTGCTGGTGCTTGGCGTCCTGCACTTCAAAGGCCCGGCGATCATTGCAGGCCAGGCACCCTTGCTGGCGCTGGCCGTTGTGGCCGTGGTGGCCGGGTCAGCCTCCACTCCCATCCTCAAGCACGCAGGGCATTTCGGTGATTTCTCCTACGGCCTGTACATTTACGCCTTTCCCGTGCAGCAGCTGGTGGCCTGGCATTTCGCGGAACGGCTCGGCTATGGCGCGGCTCTGGCCTGTACCGTGGCCGGCACGGGCCTGCTGGCAGTTCTGTCCTGGCATTTGCTTGAAAAGAAGGCGCTGACCTTCAAGCCTGCCAGGCCTGCTTCGGGTGTTTCCAAAATTCCTTCGGCGCAAGTGACGGGCTGACCCGCACCTGCCGAACGTACTCGTCTCATGGCCCTCAAATCCACCATCTTCAAGGCGAACCTGTCCATCGCCGACATCGACCACGGCTACTACGCCGATCATGCGCTGACCCTGGCGCGCCATCCCAGCGAGACGGACGAACGCATGATGGTGCGCCTGGCGGCCCTGGCCCTCAATGCACACCAGCTCAACGACATGTGCAAGGGCGACGGCACGCTGGCGTTTGGCGCAGGCCTGTCCGATCCCGAAGACCCCGATGTCTCGCTGACCGACTTCACGGGCGCCAAGCGCCTGTGGATCGAGGTCGGCCAGCCAGAGGAAAAGCCCATCGCCAAGGCCTGCAACAAGTCCGATGCGGTGGTGCTCTACGCGTTTCACCATGCGGCCGAGGTCTGGTGGAAGGGCCTGGAGGGCAAGCTGGCACGGCTGAACAAGCTGCAGGTCTGGCGCATTCCTTCCGAAACATCCCAGTCCCTGGCGGAGCTGGCCGAACGCAGCATGCAGCTGCAGGCCACCATCCAGGAGGGCGCGCTGACGCTCAGCAGCAACCTGGGCACGGTCTTCATCGAGCCGCTGCGCTGGAAGTAAACGGGCTCCCGCTCAGGCCTGCGCCTCAACCGGGCAACTGCATCCGGACGGCCTGGGCAAAGGACTCCACGTTCCAGCCCGCACCCAGCAGCATGCGACGCGTGGACAGGCGGTCCATGACATCGTCCGGCACATTGCGGCCCAGATGGATGAGCGACTTGCTGTCCGCAATACCCACATAGCGACCGTCATAGCTTCGCGCCAGATGGTTCCACAGGCCGTGGGCGCCTGGCGACTGGCGTGCGCCGCTGACCAGGCAGGTGCCTTTGTCCAGCACACTGCGATACACGGCGCTGGCAATACCGCGCCGCTGGTAGTCCGGCGCAAAGCGCGAATGCGGCGAGCGCACGTGGCGGTCGGTGCGCTTGTCCACCTCGACCAGGCGATTGAACACCGTGTAGCCGGCCAGGCAGCGCCGCTCCATGTCCTCCACGTAGGCAAACCACTCGCCGTCGGCTTCACGCCAGTGCAACTGGAACTGCGGATCGTGCAACGGGCGGCGCTCCAGGCCATGGAGCTTGTTGCCTGGCTGGTACAGGCGCTCATGAATGGCTTCGAGCTCGCCCTCCACCAGCGGCTGCATCACGTCGATGCGCAGCTCGGTGACGTGGCGTGGGGCGCAGCGGGGCAGGGCGCGATGCGCCACGGTATCGCTCAGATGGCGCAGATGGCGCAAGAGCGTGGAAAAAGAGAGGCTGGCAAAGGAGGGCCCGGCTGGGGCAAGGGCTAGACAGGTCACGGCAGGGCTCGCTTCGTCGGCTGGCCTTGTGGCCGGGCAGACGCGTGAAAATCCAACCGCCTTCGGCTTCGGGATGAAGGCGGCGCAAGAAGAGCGGATTCAGCGAAGCGACGCTGCCCGGTTCCGCGCAGGGCAGCGCATCAAGACCGTGCGGCCTGTCGGGGGCCGATGTTCAGCCGTGCTGCGTCACGCTCGCGCAGGCGCGTGGCCGTGGCGGGCCAGGTCTTGCCGGCCGGCACGCGCTTCTCGCCCGCATCACGTGCCGTGAGGCGCACGCAAAGGCGGAGGCGGAGTTGGCTGTGGCGGTAAGCGGCGGTCTGCAGCATGGCGGCCGATGTTAGGCCGTCTGCAACATCGCACTGGTCCGGTGCGGTATCCGGCAGATCAGCCGGTAATCAACCAGCAATCAGCCAGAGTCGCGCGATGTGTCCGTGCGCTCGGCAGCACGCTCCGCATACCGGGTGAAACGCCAGGAGTCGCCCTCTGCCGTGATCCTGCGCCAGACCATCCGCTTTTGCGCCGGCTCCATCGCGGTCCACAGCTGCACTTCGTCAAAGCTGCGGCCGCAACCCTTGCATCTTTCGTCGCCCTGGCTGGTGGAGCAGATGGCGATGCAGGGCGTATCGGGCGTGGTGTCATACCAGGCCAGCCAGGCCGCCATGGCGTGCGAGGGAAAGCCCTCCACCTGGACTTCGCTCTCATGCCAGAAGATCATCAGCGCATACACCTCGGCCAGAGCCCTTACTTCGGGCTGCAGCAGCACGCCGTCCGGGGACGGATGGCGTTCGCGCCAGTAGTTGATGGCGGCTTCGATGTCGGTGATGTGCAGTGCGGTCATGGACGGGCAGGGGGAAGGGACAGCGATGATAAGGCGCCTGCCCGCGCACGGCCGGGCATGGCTGCAACACTCCGTTGGTTTCAGGGTTGCTATGGATAGTGAAGCATTCGAGGTAAGCGGGTAAATATTCTGGTGGGCCCGCGACTTGTGCTTTCCGTGGAAATGAAGGGTTTTTTCACTTGCGTGCTGCGGCGGCTTTGTGTTGCAATCCGCAGGTTCGAAGGGGAGTAGCTCTCTGCCGGCGGGGGTGGTTTTTGCAAAGCCACGGTGCCGGCATCGGAATGGTCGTCAATACGAAGCGCAAGCTTCCGGCCTTCCGGGTTGCGGTGCATGCCGCAGCCGAGCAAGACCTTTGATGGACCTGATGACGGTCGATCAATGTGTTCTCCCCTGAGCCAGGCATGTCCTTGCCCGGGTAGGCGCTGCGGCGTTGCATCGGTCTTTCTGTGCCGGTGGGTGTTTCTCCAGGAGGGAGGAGTTCTCGCCGGCCTTACTCAACAGCGAGGACCTTATGGACTTGGACTTTCTGACTCACGCCCCGTTCTGGGTGGCCCTGGGCCAAATCATCATCATCGACATCCTGCTGGGCGGGGACAACGCGGTCGTGATCGCGCTGGCCTGCCGCAAGCTGCCGCCCGAGCAACGCAAGAAGGGCATCATCTGGGGCACGGCGGGTGCCATCATCCTGCGCGTCATCCTGATCGCCTTCGCGATGACCTTGCTGGCGCTGCCCTTCCTGAAGTTCGTCGGCGCACTGCTGCTGGTGTGGATCGGCATCAAGCTGATTGCCCCTGATGAAGACGGCCACGACAACATCCAGGGCAGCGACAAGCTGCTGGCCGCCATCAAGACCATCATCGTTGCCGACCTGGTGATGAGCGTGGACAACGTGATCGCCATTGCCGGCGCCGCCCAGAGCTCGGGCGAGCACCAGATGCTGCTGGTCGTGCTGGGCCTGCTGATTTCGATCCCCATCATCGTCTGGGGCTCGCAGCTCGTGATCAAGCTGATGGAGCGCTTCCCCATCATCATCGTGGCCGGCGGCATGCTGCTGGGCTGGATTGCCGGCGGCATGCTGGTGACCGACCCCGTCTTCGCCAATACCGAGAAGTGGGACTGGATGGTCAAGCTGCCCCAGACCGACGCGCTCAAGTATGGCGCGAGCGTGGCGGGCGCTCTGCTGGTGCTGGCACTCGGCAAGTACATCGCTTCGCGCCGTCCTGCTCCCAAGGCCGGTGCCCACGGAGCCTGATCCGCTGAAAAGTTGAGGTGGGCGCCGGGTTGGCCCGATGGGCCGCCCGCGCCGATTCGCGACAATCCATGGCAAGGGCGGCCCCGGCCGCCTGCCTCTCCCACTCCCGCAAACCCAGTTCGACAAGGACTTGCTTTGAACCCCATCATCGTCTACGTGGATGACGCTTCCTACGCCCTGCCTCTGGTACAGGCCCTGGCCGCCTCGCCGCAGGCCCAGGCCTCGCACTGGCTGCTGGTGGCCTGCGCGCCGCGCATTACCCACCGGGTCAGCAAATGGGTGAGCCACAGCGCGCGCGAAAGCTGGCGCGGCAAGTGGGCGGACAAGCTGTTCGCCCAATTGCTGCCGGTGTTCGGTGACAGCGCCGGCAGGATCACGCCGGTGCTGGCCAAGGGCCCGCTGGCCGAACTGGTGGCCCAACTCCAGCAGGAGCACGGCACGGCCCAGATCGTCGATGCTCGCCGCCCCAAGCAGGAAGCCACGGCTCCCGCCGTGGCGCCTGCCGCCCCGCTGGGCCGCCGCTGGAATCTTCCGGGAACGCTGGCGGCCATCGGCGCGCTGATGGGCCTGGTGTTCGAGGAAGCGATGATCTAAAGGCTGGCATCTGCCTGGCCGCTCTGGTCAGGCGATCGCTTTCAGGACGGCATCCCGGAAACCGGGATGCCGTTTTTCATGGGGCTCTCCGGTCCACGGTTTCCAGTGCGCCAACTCAACCCGGATTTGCCGGCTGCTGCTATGCTGCCCGCATGAAAATCCTGATCAAATGGCTGCTCAGCGCCGGTGCCCTGCTGGTCGTGGCCTATCTCTATGGTGGCGTGCAGGTCAACAGCTTCAGCTCGGCCATGATCGCGGCGCTGGTCATCGGCCTGCTCAATGCGGTGCTGCGCCCCATCCTCGTGGTGCTGACGCTGCCCGTGACCATCGTGACGGTTGGGCTGTTTCTCTTCGTGGTCAACGGACTGATGTTCTGGGCAGCCTCGGGCCTGCTCAGCGGCTTTCACGTCGCGGGCTTCTGGGCGGCCATGCTGGGCGCGCTCATCTACTCGCTGCTGGGCCTGGCCATCGAATCACTTCTCGCGCGCCTGTTCCCTTAGCAGCTCCTCCACGGCACGCAGTCGCGTGTCCACGATGGAGGCTTCGATGAAATCCACCTTGGGCCCGCCCTTGCGGGCCAAGTCCTGCGCGGCCTTGAAACGGTCAACTGCCGCCGCGTAGTCGTAGTGCGCGACCTGGGCCTCGGCCTCGGCGCGCAGCGCGCGCAACTCCTGGCCCTGGGCGCGCTGCACCTGGGCCATCAACTGCCAGGCGCTGGCATCACGCGGGTGGTCCGTCACCCAGGTCTGCAGCGGGCCCGCCATGCTGGCGGCGCCTTGCTCGCGCAGCAGGATCTGGGTGCGCATCAGCAATTCCGGCCTGCGCACGGCGCGGTTTTCGACCACATTGACGGTGGCCAGGCTGGGGCCGCTTTCCGTTGCCTTGGCGGGGATGGATTCCGTGGGACTGGCCTGAGCAGGTGCGGCTGCAGGCAGGTAAAGAGGCGGCAATGCCTGCAACGCGGCGCCGGGCTTGCCGGCCGTGAGCTCCAATTCAGCCTGCAGCAGCCTGGCTTGCCGCTGGGCGCCGGGATCTGCTGCTGTTGCCGCCTGAAGGCGCCCGGACATTTCCCGCGCCTCGGCCCAATCGCGCAATTGCACGGCGCTCAGCGTGGCGGCATACAGCTGTGCCACCTGCTGGGTTGGGGGCTGGGTGCCAAAGCTGGTGGAGCGCGGCTGCTCGGCCCACTGGCGCAGCACATCCACGCCGGGTCGCGACAGCACGCGGGCCCGAGCGGCCATCATCACGTGTTCCAGGGAGGGCGCTGGCGCAGGCGCAACGCCGCGCGGCAGGCGCGAATGCATGTCGGCCATGCGCTCGGTGGTCAGCGGATGGCTGCGCAGATAGGGCCAGCTGCCGTTGTCATTGAGGCGGTTCGCCTGCTGCAGCTTGTCGAACATGGTCACAAAGCCCTGTGGCGCGAACCCTGCAGGCGCCATCAGCCCGTAGCCCATGCGGTCGGCCTCGCGCTCCATGTCGCGCGAAAAGTTCAGCTGGTTCTGCACGGCCAGCGCCTGGCCACCCATCATCATCGCCATGGCGGCATCGGGGCTGCGGCTGGCGGCCAGCGCGCCCAGGATCATCGAGCCGATCATCAGCGGCGTCTGCTTGCCCTGCTGGGCAATGAGCCGCGCAATGTGGCGCTGGGTGACGTGGCTCAACTCATGCGCCAGCACCGATGCCAGCTCGTCGCGTGTGCTCACCACGCCGATCAGGCCCAGGTGCACCCCCAGATAGCCGCCGGGCAGCGCAAAGGCGTTGACCGATCGGTCCCGCCCCAGCAGGATCTCCCAGGCAAAGCGTTCTTCCAGCTCATCCGACAGCTCGCCGCGCGTGCGTGCCGCATCGACCAGGTGCTGCCAGATGCCTTCCACATATTCCTGCAGTACCGCATCGTCGATGTAGTCCGGATCGCGGTACAGCGAGCGGATGATGCGGTCACCCAGGCGCCGCTCGTCGCTGGTCGTCGTGGCCGCGCCATCGCCCAGCGTGGGCAGGCGCAACTGGGCCTGTGCGGGTGCATGCGTTGCGATGGTGAGAGAGGCCGCCAGCAGTTGCAGGCCGACGGCGATACGTGTCTTCAGGCGTGATGGGCGCATGGGCAGGTAAGAACCAAGGGGCCGGGCCCGTGCATAGGCACGGGGCGGTGAAACACCCCACTATGATGCCTCGGTTCGCCAAACGTTCATGGCAGGACTGACCAGCGTGTCAGGACTGCCGTAGACCGGCCCGTGCATTTTCAGGAGTTTCCATGTCTTCCCTCACCCATTTCGACGCCCAGGGCCAGGCCCACATGGTCGATGTCGGCGCCAAGCCTGCCACCCACCGCATCGCGGTCGCCGAAGGCCGCATTACCATGCAGCCCGCCACCCTGGCCATCATCCAGAGCGGCACCGCCAAGAAGGGTGACGTACTGGGTATTGCGCGCATCGCCGGCATCATGGCTGCCAAGAAGACCAGTGACCTGATTCCGCTGTGCCATCCGCTGGCTTTGACGCGGGTGGCTGTGGACTTCGAATCGTTGCTAGATGTATCTGCCGTTCGTTGCGTGGCTACTGTGGAAACGGTGGGGCCTACCGGGGTCGAAATGGAGGCTCTGACTGCTGTGCAGGTGGCGCTGCTCACGGTCTATGACATGTGCAAGGCGGTGGACAAGTCAATGGTGATGGAGGGGGTGAGTGTGGTGGCGAAGAGGGGGGGGAAGTCGGGGAGTTTTGGGACGTAACTAATCGGCTGTTTATTTCAGGCGTTGTCAGAATCCGTCGATAGGTGCAAAGGCTGTTACTTCGGCGGTTTGATTGTCGATCAAGGCCACCCAGCCAGTGCTGAGGAAGCTGGTGACAGGCAGCCATGCGAGTGCAGCTTCAGAAATACCACTTTCGAGCACGGCTTTGTCGATCAATGCCTGTTGGCTGGGGTGCTTGCTGCGCAGCGTCTCCAGCTTCTGAGCTCTTTTCAGCGCGTCTGGTTTGTTTTTTTCGTAAGGCTGCCACCAGTCGGGGCGCATTGACGGGTCAATTCCGCCCAGAGACATGTCTAGGCTGTCGATATACTCCTTGCTGTCACGGGGCGCTCGTGTACCGATGATGCGTGGGCCTGTCCAAGGCAGAGCATGCAGGCCACCTTGTTCCGGTCGGAGGCTCCTGTTGTCTACGTCAGCAACGGTGACCACCCGAAAACGGTCCACCTCAAATACGAGGTACACGGGGCGGGCTTGGCTGAGGGTGTGCAGCCCATAGATCAGCGCGGCTAACTGGATGAGCGCGACCAGCCCCAGGTCAAGCATCAATTCACGCCTGTTTTTTTGAGGATTGAAGATTATGGCGGTCAATAGGGGGCCGCAAATTACATCCACGCCAATGATTAACCAGAGCAATTCACGGCCACCCGCCAAATCTCTATAAGGGTAAGGAAACCACAGCCACAAAACTAGGCCTGTCACAACAGTGGCGACCGCCATGCTGTATAAAAAATGCAATAAAGCCGCACGAAAAGCGGCTGGCTCTCTGAGAAATAGAGTCATTTTCTAGTTGTGTGGCACATAAATAAAAAGGAGCGCCATGCGCTCCTTTTTTAGCAAGCATAAGAGATATGCTTAATTATTAACGGCACTCTGCAGGTGCGAACTTTGCCAGCACATTGGTGTTTGCAGGAACAGCAGTGATACCGAGATTTCGGGCGGCGCTAGTTGCAGTAGTTGCGGTGGCGGAAATGCAGCCCCAATCAATCGCACCAGATTCTCCCGCACCCCATGCGGTAGCCAGTGGCACCGCTGCTGCTGCTGCATTACCAGTGCGCATGCGTGGGTACAGCAGAATGTCAACGCCGGTGCCCAAGCTACCAACGGTCGTTGCATTATATTTGATAGTGATGTGAGCATCTGCATCGCCAGTAGCAGTAGTACCGGCTTTATCAAACAGAACCGAGGCAACATACTTCGAATTTGCGCCTGTATTGCCTGCTTGTTTGTTCCAAGTATCAGTAAAGGACTGGTAATCAGCTAAGCTGGCGGCGCCATCTGTTGCCAGCATCTGACGTGCAGGCTGTGCCAGATTGAAACCTTCAGTGATACGCGAACGCACCGTGTAATCCTGATAAGCCGGCAGCGCAACGGCTGCCAAAATGCCGATGATCGCCACAACGATCATCAATTCGATCAAGGTAAAACCTTGTTGGATGGAACGCTTCATGAACTTCTCCTCATAGGGGTTGATTGCATGCTCTATCGAGCAAGAGCCGTGCCAGTCGCGTCTTGAGGCCAAGGTTTGCGCATGCGTATTGTTTGGTTGCAACTTACACGGTTGGGCGACATTCTCTGACAAATCGATCCAATTTTGCGTGACATTTTTGTCAAGGATGGTGCGCTTGCCAACGAAGCAATAGCGGACCTTGTCAGTGGATCAAGAGGGTCCCTCACGCCACCAGGAACTGCATCTGCGTACCTGCCAGCTCCACCGTGTCGCCATGCTGCAGAGGCGTGGGACGGCGGCCGATTTCCTGGCCGTTGAGCTTGAGGCTGGTGGAGTCGCCTTCCAGCTGGGCCAGCACGAAGCCGTGGTGCTTCTGGGTGATGGAGGCGACGGCCACGCCGGGCTTGCCCAGCGTGGTGACGACTTTGACCAGGGGAACTTCACGGCCGGCGGCGTTGCCGTTGAGCATGCGGATGGCGGCCTGGCGCGTGGCCAGTCCGGCCATCGAAGGGGGCAGGGTGTGGTCGAAACCCGAGGGCGTTTCTTGGCTGAACTGCGAGGGCAGATCTGCTTCTGCCAGAGGGGCCGGACGGGTGGCTTCGACGGCGGCGGCGATGGCGGCCAGGGCCGAACGGGAGGACGCGCTGACCTGCTGTTGCACGAAGCGGATCTTGTACTTGCCGATGTCCAGCAGGTCGCCGTGGTTCAGGGTCTGGCGCAGTATGGGTTGGCCGTTGACATAGGTGCCATTGGTGCTGCGCAGGTCTTCGATGATGACGGCACCGTCGACGACGCTGAGAACGGCGTGCTCGCCGCTGACGGCGAGGTTGTCGATCACGATGTCGTTGTAGGGGCGGCGTCCCAGCGTGGTGCGCTCCTTGGCCAGCTGCACTTCCTTGATGACGGCGCCGTCGATGGAGATGACCAGGGTCGGCATGCTCAAAGTTCCTTTGTTATGCCCGGCTTGCACCATGCACAGGGTGATCCGGAGCTGGGGTGTATCCAAATATTATGTCTGCGGCCTGTGCGCGCCGAGGTCTGCCATCGTATTTGATACAGACTATGGGCTGTCTTTGTCTGATTGTTGAGTTTGCAACCATTTTTGACAATTGGAACCCGGGCTTGCAGTGCACGCAAGTGCGTCCATCGGCCGGGCCCCGCCGTCGATCGCTGTGCCGGTCTCACTCGATGGAAGTGACGGCTGGGGAGGGCGAACTGGCCTGTATCTCGATCAGCGCCGCGCTGATGTTGTCGTTTCCGCCGGCTTCGTTGGCGGCGGCGAGCAGCGAGGTCAGCAAGACGGGCAGCGGGCTGGATTGGTTGAACAGGGCCGCGATGGCTTGGTCATCGAGCATGTCGGTGAGGCCGTCGGAGCACAGCAGGATGCGGTCGCCGGGCTGCAGCGGCCATTCGTTGAAGTCGGGCGTGACGTCCTGGGTGACGCCCAGGGCCTGGGTAAGCAGGTGGCCCAGGCCGGATTGCCGGGCCTCGTGGTCCTGGATGCGGCCTGCATCGATTTCTTCCTGGAGCCAGGTGTGGTCCCGGGTCAGTCGCAGCAGTTGACCCTCGCGCCAGCCGTAGGCCCGCGAGTCGCCAAGGTGGGCGAGCATCAGCAGGCCTGGCAGCAGGGCTGCGGCAATGATGGTGGTGCCCATGCCGCGGCAGCCGGGTGTTTCCCGGGCGGCGGTGAGGATGGCGGCGTTGGCCAGGTTCAAGGCATTGGCCAGTGACTGCTGCAACTCCTGGCGGGCTTGCGGAGTGTTGGCTGCAGGCGCCTCGGTGGCCACGCTTTGCAGCGCCACCGATACCAGGCTGATGGCCATGGCGCTGGCGACTTCGCCGGCGTTGTAGCCGCCCATGCCATCGGCCAGCACCGCAATCGGCCAGGGCTGGGCGCTGGGGTGGATGGTGACCGCATCCTCGTTGTTGTCACGGCGCCGGCCCACATCGGTGCGCGCAACCATGGCGCAGTGTTGCGCAGGGACTGCCTGTCGGCAGGGCTGGTCCGGGGTCTTGGGTGCGCTGGGCATGGTGGCGAAGGGCGGGCGCGGCGGTGTTGCCATCAGTCCCTGTGTGCAGATGCATTGGTGAAGGCCGGTGCACAGCGTAAATGAAAACGGTGCCCCCAAGTGCCAAGAATGGGTCGACGCGGCAGCTCGTCGGCTTGACGCCACATCAAGAATAGACGCTCACAAAGCAAAAACGCACTGCCGAGGCAGTGCGTTGTGGAGGGGGCGAGGGGCCGCCTGCGGCCGTATCAGGCCTGTGCCGCGTGCTTGGCGCCGGAGCGCGCCTGCAGGAGCTTGCCAAGGCCGACGACCAGCACGGCACCGGCGGCAGCCGCCACATAGTGCAGCCAGGGATGGCTGATGGCATAGTCGTGCAGCAGGCGGTCGTTGACGATGGTTTCTCCGCCGACCCAGCCGATCAGGGCAGCGCCCAGCGTGATGATGACGGGGAAGCGCTCCATGAGCTTGATCATCAGCGTGGAGCCGAAGATCACCAGCGGGATGCTGATGGCCAGGCCCAGGATCAGCAGGACCATGTTGCCCTGCGCCGTGGCGGCCACGGCGATCACGTTGTCCAGGCTCATCACGAGGTCGGCGATCAGGATGGTGCGGATGGCGACCATCATGCTGCCGTGACCCTTGGATTCGCCTTCATCCTCTTCTTCGCCGGTCAGCAGTTGCAGGCCGATCCACAGCAGCAGGCAGCCGCCCACGATCTGCAGGAAGGACAGCTCCAGCAGCTTGGCCGCGACCACGGTCAGGATGATCCGCAGCACCACGGCGGCGCCCGAGCCGAACATGACGGCCTTCTTTTGCTGTGCGGGGGGCAGCGAGCGTGCTGCGAGGGCGATGACGACGGCGTTGTCGCCAGACAGGATGATGTTGATCCAGACGATCTTCAACAGGCCGATCCAGAAATCGGCGCTTTGCAGGTATTCCATGGTTTCTCCGCTGTTATGAGTTGAAAAGCGCCAGGGCAGTTGCCTCTGGCGCTTTTTCTTTTTTGGAGTCGTCAGTGTAGGGCGGACTTGCCGCCTTACCGATTCGTAATTCTGCGTAATTTTTTCCTGGGGCGAACCCCAGGATGTCACGCAGAACCGGTGCCGCTTAGATCAGGCCCTTGAGCAGGCGACCCATTTCGGAAGGATTGCGGGTGATGACGAAACCGCACTCTTCCATGATGGCCAGCTTGGCGTCGGCCGTGTCGGCACCGCCGGAGATCAGCGCGCCGGCGTGGCCCATGCGCTTGCCGGGAGGGGCGGTGACACCAGCGATGAAGCCGACGATCGGCTTCTTCATGTTGTCCTTGCACCAGCGGGCAGCTTCGGCTTCGTCGGGACCGCCGATTTCGCCGATCATGATGACGGCGTCGGTGTCGGGATCGTCGTTGAAGGCCTTCATCACATCGATGTGCTTGAGACCGTTGATCGGGTCACCGCCGATGCCCACGGCCGACGACTGGCCAATGCCCAGTTCGGTCAGCTGTGCCACGGCTTCATAGGTCAGCGTGCCGGAGCGGCTGACCACGCCGATGCGGCCCTTCTTGTGGATGTGACCGGGCATGATGCCGATCTTGATCTCGTCGGGCGTGATCAGGCCGGGGCAGTTGGGGCCCAGCAGCAGGGTGCGCTTGCCGCCTGCGGCTTCCTTGGCGCGCATCTTGTTGCGCACTTCCAGCATGTCACGGACGGGGATGCCTTCGGTGATGCAGATGGCCAGGTCCAGGTCGGCTTCCACGGCTTCCCAGATCGCGGCGGCAGCGCCTGCGGGGGGGACGTAGATCACGGAGACCGTGGCGCCCGTGCCTTGCGCGGCTTCCTTGACGGAGGCGTAGATTGGCACGTCGAAGATCTTTTCGCCGGCCTTCTTGGGGTTCACGCCGGCCACGAAGCAGTTCTTGCCGTTCGCGTATTCAATGCACTTTTCAGTGTGGAACTGGCCCGTCTTGCCCGTGATGCCTTGGGTGATGACCTTGGTGTCTTTGTTGATGTAGATCGACATGGTGTTTTCTCCGGGCCTGCTTACTTGACGGCTTCGACGATCTTGGTGGCCGCTTCGGCCATCGTGTCGGCGCTGATGATGGGCAGGCCGGACTCGGCCAGCATCTTCTTGCCCAGTTCTTCGTTCGTGCCCTTCATGCGCACGACCAGGGGCACCTGCAGGTTCACGGCCTTGCAGGCGGTGATCACGCCGGTGGCGATGGTGTCGCACTTCATGATGCCGCCGAAGATGTTGACCAGAATGCCTTCGACCTTGGGGTTCTTGAGCATGATCTTGAAGGCTTCGGTGACCTTCTCGGGGGTGGCGCCGCCGCCCACGTCCAGGAAGTTGGCCGGCTCGCCGCCGAACAGCTTGATAGTGTCCATGGTGGCCATGGCCAGGCCTGCACCGTTGACCAGGCAGCCGATGTTGCCGTCCAGCGAGATGTAGGCCAGGTCGAACTTGGAGGCTTCGACTTCAGCGGGATCTTCCTCGTCCAGGTCGCGCAGGGCCACGATTTCGGGCAGGCGGAACAGGGCGTTGGCGTCGAAGTTGAACTTCGCGTCCAGGGCAACCACGTTGCCCTTGCTGTCACGGTTCAGCGGGTTGATCTCGACCAGCGAGGCATCCGTGTCCATGTAGCACTTGTAGAGCTTCTGGCAGATGTCGATGAACTGGGCGGTGGAGTCGGCAGGCATGCCGATGCCCTTGGCCAGTTCTTCGCCCTGGGCCTGGGTCAGGCCGACCAGGGGATCAACGAAGATGGTGATGATCTTCTCGGGAGTGGAGTGGGCCACTTCCTCGATGTCCATGCCGCCTTCGCTGGAAGCGATGAAGGCCACCTTCTGCGTGGCGCGATCGGTCACGCACGACAGGTAGTATTCCTTCTGGATGTCGGCGCCGTCTTCGATGTACAGGCGGCGGACCTTCTGGCCTTCGGGGCCGGTCTGGTGCGTGACCAGCTGCATGCCCAGGATCTGGCCAGCCAGTGTCTTGACGTCGTCGATGGTCTTGGCGACCTTCACGCCGCCGCCCTTGCCGCGACCACCAGCGTGGATCTGGGCCTTCACGACCCACACGGGGCCGCCGAGCTTCTGGGCGGCCTCGACGGCCTCTTGCACTGTGAACGCAGGGATACCGCGAGGTACAGGCACACCAAACTGACGCAAGATGTCCTTGCCTTGGTATTCATGAATCTTCATGATGTCTCTCTCAAACAAATAGGGGGGGATTGACCCGGTAGCCCTGGGGTGCTGCCTCAAGGCGGAGTGACCTGGCAATCGCCGAATGTACCATGCTGCACTGCGCCATCCGACACGCCCCCCTGCGCAGAATCCACAATTTCCTGCGGGCCAAGCAGCATGCCAGGAACTGTGCAATGCATTGATATGTCAGGGGAAAGACGGTTTCCCGACATTTCCTCCAGGCGCCGCAGCTCTTTTGTCTTATAGAGGATCTGCAGACGGCTCTGCCCGCTGTTTGTAACAGGCGCGTGTCAGCAGGCCCTTGGTCGCTGCCGCCCGCCGTTTTGCGACAACGGGCGCAGGGGGACCCGGTTTCGGTGAGAATCCGCAGCTGGAACGCGGCAATGGTGCCGCAGCGGCTCCAGGAGGGCCGCGCAGCAGGAGAAATACAGCGATGGCAAAAGTCTTTATCGATGGCGAAGCAGGCACGACAGGGCTGCAGATCCGTGAGCGTCTGGTCGATCTGTCCGGCGTGGAGCTGGTCAGCATTGCCCCCGAGCTGCGAAAGGATCCTGCCGCCAAGCGTGCGCTGATCGCCGGCGTGGACTTGGTCATCCTGTGCCTGCATGACGATGCCGCGCGCGAGACCGTGGCCATGGTCGACTCCATCGAGGCCGAGACCGGCCGCGCCATCAAGATCATCGATGCATCCACGGCCCACCGCGTGGCGCCCGACTGGGTGTATGGCTTTCCGGAGCTGCGTGCCGGCCAGCTCGAGGCGGTCAAGACTGCCAAGCGCGTGTCCAATCCCGGCTGCTATGCGACGGGAGCCATCGCGCTGCTGCACCCGCTGGTCGCAGCGGGCCTCATCCCCGCCGACCACGGCCTGAGCCTGCCCTCGGTGTCCGGCTATTCGGGCGGCGGCCGCGGCATGATCGAAGCCTATGAGGCCGGCACGGCCGCGCCTTACGAGGCCTATGCGCTGGGCCTGACGCACAAGCACATTCCCGAGATCCTGCAATACACCGGCCTGACGCGCCGCCCGGTGTTCATCCCCGCCGTGGGCAATTTCCGCCAGGGCATGCTGGTGCAGCTGCCGCTGCACCTGGACCTGCTGCCGGGCGCGCCCAAGGCGGCCGACCTGCACGATGCGCTGGCCTCCCACTACGCGGCCACCAACACGCCGGAGCAATGGGTGTCGGTGCTGCCGCCGACCGAGGACATGAAGCTGGCCGCCGACACGCTGACGGACACCAACAAGCTGGAGCTGCGCGTGTTCGCCAATGAGCAGTACCGCCAGGCCGTGCTGATTGCCCGCCTGGACAACCTGGGCAAGGGCGCCAGCGGCGCCGCCGTGCAGAACCTGCAGATCATGCTGGGCCTGTGAGCCCGGCCACGCCACCGCCCGCGTCCCTGCCGGGCCGGCGCAGTCCGGTCTGGGGCCATGTCCTGGCCCTGGCTGTACTGTGCCTGCTGGTCGTTCTGTTTGCCTGGAAGCTGCGGCCGGCATTGCCGTCTTCGTCGCGCCTGCTGCTGAGTCCGCTGCTGGGTAATATGGAGGCCTGTCTGGTGCAGGACGGGCTGCGCGAGGACTTCCCCAAGGAATTTCAGCAGATACCCGCCAGTTGCCTGGGTCCGCAGGGCTCGGCCGCAGAAATGGTGAAAGCCACGCTGCAGCGCCTGGGCCGGCCCCAGGGCGAACTGGACCTGGGCTATACGCTCAGCGTGCCGCTGCTGCGCTATGTGCAGTGGAATGGCCAGGCCTGGGAAGTCCGCGGCGAGGCGCTGGACCGCGTGGTGCGCACGGTGGCGCAGGCGCACCGGCCCGTGGTGCTGTATCTGTTCGCCACGCATTTCGAGGTGCACTCCAAGGCCGAGGAGCGCCTGGCCGCCGATCCCGCCAATCTTGCGTGGACACCCAAGGGGCCGCTGCCGCTGGACAGCTATCTGGGCGCGCGCATCTTTCCGTGGTCGGTCGCGCGGCAGGACAACGAAGTCACGCGCGTGCGCAAACTGGTGGTCGATGCCCTGGCCGAGCGCATGTGCGCCGCAGGCGATGCCGCCATGCACCAGCTGCGCGCCCTCACCGTGCTGGGCGAGACGCACCAGCTGTTCCCGGGATTCGAGGCCGGCATGGGATTCGCGGCCGAAGGCTATGCGGTCACCGACTACAGCCCGGCCTCCGTGGCGGGCTTCCATGCATTCCTGCGCCAGCGCTATGGCGACATCGCGCGGCTCAATGCCCACCTGAAGTCCGGCTTTGCCAGCTTCGACGCGGTCGAGCCGCCGTCGCGCAACATCCGCAGCGAGCCGCTGCAGAACTTCTTCCAGCACATCGACAGCTATGCAGCCGGCATCGTGCCCGTGTCCGGCTGGGTCCACGCGCCCGATGCGAAGCTGCAAAAGCAGCTGGCCGTGGCCGTCTTCGTGGACGGGCATCCCTATTCACAAGCCCCCGTGCACATGCACCGCCAGGACGTGGCACAGGCCAAGCCCGGGTTTCTCACGCCCGATGTGGGCTGGCGTGCTGACATCCGCTATCCGGCGCTGGGCGAGGGACTGCACCGCATCGACGTGGTGCTGCAGGCCGGTGGACGCAGCCTGGGCTTGCTGGCCACGCGCCAGATCGCCGTGATGGACCGCAACCAGGGTGATCCCAGGCCCCATGCCGCCGAGGCCTTGCCCGACTTCGGCAAGCTGCCGGACGGCGTGGAATTCTGGGTGGACAGCCCGCAGGACCGGCTGGCGCTGTTCTACAACCCGCTGGTCACGGACTGGAATGATTTCCGCGAGCAGCAGGTGGCCGACTACATCCAGGGCTTTTCCGAGCACATCGGCCACGGCTGCCTGGGCCGGGTTCCACGCTTTGCCCACCAGCTCAACCCCCATGCGAATCCGAGCTGGGATGCTAACCGCTATGCCGTGGAGCGCAGCCTGCAGCGCATGCCGGGACTGTCCCTGGGTGTCAGCCTGTACGGCGAAGATACCTATGGCCCGCTGGTCGGCCAGATGCTGCGCCGCTATGGCCACACGGCCTATGGCGTGACGGAGTTCCATCCGCTGGTGGCCCTGTCTCCGCAGCGGCTGGAGAAAGTGCTGACCATGCACCGCCGCCAGGGCGCGCGCTTCCTGTCCTTCTTCATGGAAGCCCGGCCCGAGGATGCGACGGGCACGCAGTCCAGCAACGAGTTCTCGTTCGATGCGGACAACACTGCGCATGGCTCGGATGCGCTGTACCACTCGCTGCGCCAGCTGCTGCAGCCGCACTGATCTGCCGCGCGCAGCCATCAACGTGTCTTCCGTGCAGAGCAATTCCCCCGCGGCCGCCGGGCGGGCTACCGCCATCGGGCTGCTGGCCGTGGTGTGCTGGAGCTGCACCGTAGGGCTGATGCGTTCGGTGGCCGAGCCGCTGGGTGCCGTGGGCGGCGCAGCCATGCTTTACACGGTCAGCGCCCTGTGCGTGGCCGCCGTGCGCGGCCTGCCCAGGCCCGCGCAGTGGCGGGCCATGCATCCGGCCTATTTCTGGGGCTGCGGCCTGCTGTTTGCGGTCTACGAGATCTGCCTGTCGCTGGCGATTGGCCTGGCTCAGGACCGGGCCCAGGCGCTGGAGCTGGGGCTGATCAATTACCTGTGGCCCAGTCTGACCATCGTTTTGGCCGTGCTGCTGCGCCAGCAGCATGCGCGCTGGTGGCTGTGGCCTGGCGTGCTGCTGTGCCTGTGGGGGCTGACGCGCGTGCTGGGCGGCGACTCCCTGCAACTGCGGGGCATGGCGCACCACATGCTGTCCAACCCGCTGGCGTATGGACTCGCTTTTGGCGCGGCCCTGTTGTGGCCCTGCTATTCGCTGGCCGCCCGGCGCTGGGGCGGCGGCCACAACGCCGTGGGCCTGTTCCTGATCTGGACCGCGCTGGCGCTGTGGATCAAGTGGCTGTGGCTGGGCGGTGAGGGCGGCATGCACTGGTCGGGCACCGTGGTGCTGCAGCTGCTGGCCGTAGGTGGGCTCACGGCCCTGGGCTACAGCTGCTGGGAGCACGGCATACAGCACGGGCATCTGGCCGTGATGGCTGCAGCGTCGTACTTCACGCCGGTGTTTTCCGCGCTGCTGGCCAGTGCCTGGCTGCAGGTGCAGCCAGGCTGGGGATTTTGGCAGGGCGTGGTGCTGGTGACGGTGGGGTCGCTGGTGTGCTGGGGCGCGACCCGGCGCGCAGGCTAGCCTTCGTCCTCTGCTCCTGCGTCCCAGTCTTCGCTGCGCCCCCGCAGCACCTTGCTCGCAATTTCTCCGCCAAAACCGCGCGCAGCCAGAAAGCGCATCTGCTTGAGGCGTTCCTGCGGAGTGGCCGGCGGTGCGCCGAATCGCTGGCGCCACACGGCATGGGCCCGCTGCAGTTCGGTGGCGCGCAGTTGCTCCGTGGCGGCGCGCACCAGGCCGTCGTCCAGTCCCTTGTTGCGCAGCTCCTGCACCACGCGTGCCGTGCCAAAGCGCGCGGCCTTGCGGTGCAGCACGGACTCGGCCACGCGCTGGGCACTGATGAAGCCGCGCTGCTCCAGCGCATCGAGCATGGCGCCCAGGTCTTCGCCTTCCTCCACATGGGGGGCGAGCTTGCGTTCCAGCTCCAGCCGTGAATGTTCGCGCTGGCCCAGCAGCTTGAGCGCCCGGCCCTTGAGCGACAGCTTGGCGAATCCCATGCGGCAACGTCTCCTGAATCGTCCTGAATAAAAAAGGCGCAGACGTGAGCCTGCGCCAAGATGGCAAACACAGTGTGTGCAGGCACGGCAGCGCCTGCAGTGAGGGGGCAGGCCGCTCAGGCTTCGATCACGCCGTCCTTGTCGGCCTTGGCCTTGCCCGCCTTGGCGGCCTTGGCCTCGGGGGCATCGCCGCCGGCCGTGGGCAGCAGGGCGATGCCCAGGCCTTCGCGCACCTTGTTCTCGATCTCCACGGCCAGGCCGCGGTTCTCGCGCAGGAATTCGCGGGCGTTGTCACGTCCCTGGCCGATCTTCTCGCCGTTGTAGGCATACCAGGCGCCCGATTTGTCGAGGATCTTGGCGTTGACGCCCATGTCCAGGATTTCACCTTCGCGCGAGATGCCTTCGCCGAAGAGGATGTCGAACTCGGCGGTCTTGAACGGAGGCGAGACCTTGTTCTTGACGACCTTGACCTTGGTCTCGTTGCCGATGGCCTCGTCGCCCTTCTTGATGGTGCCGGTGCGGCGGATGTCCAGGCGGACCGAGGCGTAGAACTTCAGCGCATTGCCGCCCGTGGTGGTTTCGGGGCTGCCGAACATCACGCCGATCTTCATGCGGATCTGGTTGATGAAGATGACCATGCAATTGGTCTTCTTGATGGTGGAGGTCAGCTTGCGCAGCGCCTGGCTCATCAGGCGGGCCTGCAGGCCGGGCAGCTGGTCGCCCATCTCGCCTTCGATTTCGGCGCGGGGTGTCAGTGCGGCCACCGAGTCCACGACGATCATGTCCACGGCGCCCGAGCGCACCAGGCTGTCCACGATCTCCAGGGCCTGCTCGCCGGTGTCGGGCTGGCTGATCAGCACTTCGTTGAGGTTCACGCCCAGCTTCTGGGCATAGCTGGTGTCCAGCGCGTGTTCTGCATCGATGAAGGCGCAGGTGCCGCCCTGCTTTTGCATTTCGGCAATGACCTGCAGCGTCAGCGTGGTCTTGCCCGAGGATTCGGGGCCGTAGATCTCGATCACGCGGCCCCGGGGCAGGCCACCCACGCCCAGGGCGATGTCCAGGCCCAGCGAGCCGGTGGAGACGACCTGGATGTCCTGGATGGCCTCGCCTTCACCCAGGCGCATGATCGTGCCCTTGCCGAATTGCTTTTCGATCTGGGCGAGTGCGGCCTGCAGGGCCTTGGCTTTTTCACTGTTGGCGGTGGTGACGGCGGTGTTCATGCGGACTCCTGGGTTGGCTGGGGTTTCAGCTCTGTATTTGCATTCAGGCTGGATGCTTGAACAGTAGTTTATGGGCTTGTTGGCTTGCTTTGTTGGTGTTTTTAGTCAGTTTTCCTGACTTTTTGGATTTGCCTCCACAATGCATCCATGAGTGAGCTTTCCCCCGTCACGCCGCCCGCCGACGCCTGGCGCCAGACCCACCTGGGCCGCCTGCTCGGCCATGCCATGCGGCGGTTCGACGCGCGTGTGCTGCAGCTCATGGCGCGCGATGTGGAGGTGCCGCTGGCGCTGTCCAATCTTGCGGCGCGCGACAAGGTGGGCGCGGCCCACATCCACATCACGCGGCATCTGTCGCTGGCCGGCGACAGGCTCACCGACCTGGCCGAGCGCGCCGGCATGACCAAGCAGTCCATGGCCGACCTGGTGGCCCAGTGCGAGGCCTGGGGCCTGGTCACGCGCGAAAGCGACGAGCGCGACGCGCGCGCACGCCGCATCCGCTTCACGCCTGCGGGCCTGGCCTGGCTGCAGGCCTTTCATGACGCCGTGTCCCAGGCCGAGGCCGAGTTCCGCGAGGAAGTCGGCGACGACATCGCCACCGTGGTGGCGCTGGGGCTGGAGGCCTATGCGGGCGGCGGCTCACTCGGGTAAGGTCCCTGCCCGTAGAGCGGGGCGCATCCTAGAATCCTGGAAATCAAAGGCGCGCATTTCCAACATCCAGAGCGCGTCTGTATTTCAGGAGACAACCCCATGCGCATTCTGATTGCCGAAGACGACCAGGTCCTGGCCGATGGCCTGCTGCGCAGCCTGCGCGGCTCCGGCGCCGTGGTCAGCCATGTGGCCAACGGCAGCGAGGCCGATACCGCGCTGATGACCAGCAGCGAGTTCGACCTGCTCATCCTGGACCTGGGCCTGCCCAAGATGCATGGGCTCGAAGTGCTCAAGAAGCTGCGCGGCCGGGGCGATGCGCTGCCGGTGCTCATCCTCACGGCGGCCGACAGCGTGGAGGAACGCGTGCAGGGGCTGGACTACGGCGCCGACGACTACATGGCCAAGCCGTTTGCGCTGTCCGAGCTGGAGGCGCGTGTGCGCGCGCTCACGCGGCGCGGCATGGGTGGCGCCAGCAGCACCATCAAGCACGGCCCCCTGGTCTACGACCAGGCCGGCCGCGTGGCCACCATCGACGGCAAGATGGTCGAGCTGTCCGCGCGCGAGCTGGGCCTGCTGGAGGTGCTGCTGCAGCGTGCGGGCCGGCTGGTCAGCAAGGACCAGTTGGTCGAGCGCCTGTGCGAATGGGGCGACGAGGTCAGCAACAACGCCATCGAGGTCTATATCCACCGCCTGCGCAAGAAGATAGAGCGCGGCCCCATCCGCATCGCCACCGTGCGCGGCCTGGGCTACTGCCTTGAGAAGATCGCTTCCTGAGGCCGCTGCCCTGGCTGTCAGGCCCGGGTTGGCTTGCCTGCGCATAGTGGCGGATGCCACGGGGCCGTGAACCCGTCGTGAGGGCTGCCCGCCGATGAAAATCTTCCAGCGTGAACAGCGCTCACTGTTCGGCGAGATCCTCGACTGGATGCTCACGCCGCTGCTGCTGCTGTGGCCCGTGAGCCTGGCGCTGACCTGGCTGGTGGCCCAGGGCCTGGCCAACAAGCCGTTCGACCGCGCGCTGGAGTACAACGCCCAGGCGCTGGCGCAGCTGGTGATGGTGCAGCAGGGCAAGGTGCTGTTCAACCTGCCGCAATCGGCCAGCGAGATCCTGCGCGCCGACGAGTCGGACACCGTGTATTTCCAGGTGCTCGGCGTCAAGGGCGAGTACCTGGCCGGCGAGCGCGATCTGCCGCTGCCGCCCGAGTCCGACGATCCGCCATCTGGCGATCTATCGCCCGGCGGTGCGCCGACCGGCGGAGCGGTGCAGTTGCGCGATGCGGAGTTCCGCGGCATTGACCTGCGCGTGGCCCATGTCTGGGTGCGCATGCCCCTGCCCGACGAGCCCCAGGCCCTGGTCCAGGTGGCCGAGACGCGCGAAAAGCGCAGCGTGCTGGCCACGGAAATCATCAAGGGCGTGATGCTGCCGCAGTTCGTCATCCTGCCGCTGGCCGCCTTGCTGGTGTGGCTGGCGCTGGCGCGCGGCATCAAGCCGCTGCACCGGCTGGAGGAGCGCATCCGCGCGCGCCGGCCCGAGGACCTCTCGCCCATCAACCACAAGGACGTGCCGCTGGAAGTCGTGCCGCTGGTGGACTCGGTCAACGACCTGCTGGGCCGTCTCGGTGATTCGCTGGCCACGCAAAAGCGTTTTCTGGCCGACGCGGCCCACCAGCTCAAGACACCGCTGGCCGGGCTGCGCATGCAGGCCGAGCTGGCCCAGCGCGAGGGAGTGAGCACGGAGGAGTTGCGGCAGTCCCTGGCCCAGATTGCGCGCTCCAGCATCCGCGCCACGCACACCGTGAACCAGTTGCTGGCGCTGGCGCGCGCCGAAAGCGCCGGCGTGGGGCGGGGCCTGGCCATGCAGCCCTGCAACCTGGTGCGCATCGTCACCGACGTGGTGCGCGACTGCCTGCCGCGCGCCATGGACAAGCATGTGGACCTGGGCTACGACGGCGCCGAGTCATCGGCCACCGGCGTCTGGCTGCAGGGCAATGCCACGCTGCTGACGGAGCTGGTGCGCAACCTCGTGGACAACGCCATCAACTACACGCCGTCCAGCAGCAGCCGGCCCGGCGTGGTCACGGTGCGCGTGCTGGCCGATCCCTTCGGCCAGGTCCTGTTGCTGCAGGTGGATGATTCGGGACCCGGCGTGCCCGAGGCCGAGCGCGAGCTGGTATTCCAGCCGTTCTACCGCGTGCTGGGCTCGGAGGCCGATGGCTCGGGCCTGGGCCTGCCCATCGTGCTGGAGATCGCGCGCCAGCATGGCGCCCAGGTGGTGCTGGAGGATGCGCACCCGGGCCAGCAGCCCCCGGGTGCGCGCTTCAGCGTGCGCTTCACGGCGCTGCGTTCGCCGCCACCGCCGCCACCTAAGCCTGCGGCGTAGGTGGGGCGGCCTCCGCGGCTGCCGCGGATTCCCCGGGTGCCACAGGCGCCACCGCGATCCGTCCCGGCGTCTGCGCGGCATGGTCCACCAGCCAGTTGCGGAAGATCCCCAGGGTGCCGTGGTTGGCGCGGTCGGCCGGATAGCACAGCCAGTACCCCAGGGCGCTCTGGTAGCCGTGCTGGGGCAGGGGCTCGTTGACCAGGCCGGCCGCGATCTCGTCCTGCACCAGGCAGCGCGGCACCAGGGCGATGCCCATGCCGGCCATGACGGCGCGGATGATGGTCTGGAACTGGTCGAACTGCGGGCCTGCAAATGGGCTGATGCCGTTGACGCCATGGGCCTCGCTCCAGCGTGCCCAGGCATCGGGAATGGTCACATGGCGCAGCCGTGTGCAGCGTGCCACGTCCTGGGGGGTGGTGATGCGTGCCTCGGGGCCTGCGCCGCGCGGTGGCGCGATCAGCGCCACCTGGCGGCCCACCAGGTAGTGGGCGTGTGCACCGTTCCAGTGCCCGTCGCCGAACAAAATTGCGCAGTCCAGCCCCGGACTGTCAAATTGGTAGCTGTGTACGTAGGGTACAAAGTGCAGCGTGATCTGTGGATAGCGCTGCTGAAACTGGGGCAGCCTGGGGATCAGCCACTTGGCCGCGAAAGTCGGCAGCGATGACAGGTGCAGCGCGCCCCGGCTGTCATCGCTGGTGATGAGTTCGAGGGTGGCTGCCTCCAGCTGGCCCAGCAGGGCGCGCACTGCGCGTTCATAGCGCTCGCCCGCGGGCGTCAGGCTCAGCCGCTTGCGCTCGCGTTCGAACAGCGGCACGCCCACCCACTTCTCCAGCTCCTGGATCTGCTTGCTGACTGCGCTTTGCGTCAGGTGCAAGGCCTCGGCCGCGCGCGAGACGCCACCGAAGCGCACCACGGTGGAGAAAGCGCGCAGCAGATGTATGGGCGGGTTGAGGCGGCGCAAACTCATGACAGGGATATGATGAAAGTATTCCTGTTTGGAATATTAACAGGCACAGTATTTGCTTTTTTTGTGAGCAGATTTCTTTTAATCTGAACTTGTTTGTAAGAAAGATCCTATGCAACGACGTCATTTCCTTGCTTCCATCGCCGCTTCTTCTGTCGTTCCTGGAATGTCCTTCGCCCAGGACACCTCCCGTCCCCTGCGCATCGTCGTTCCGTTCCCTGCTGGTGGTTCCACCGACATGGTCCCGCGCAACATGCAGGACGTGCTGCCCAAGCTGCTGGGCGGCCAGGCCGTGGTGATCGAGAACAAGGCCGGCGCTGGCGGCTCCATCGGCATGGCCGAAGTGGCGCGTGCCACCGACGGCGTGACCTTCGGCATCGCCACGCTGTCCACGCACGGCGTGAACCCCGCCGTGTTCAAGAAGCTGCCCTACGACGCCATCAACGACTTCGTCGGCGTGACCGAGATCGTCAAGGCCCCCGGCGTGATCGTGATCAACCCCAAGCTGGTGCCCGCCAACAACTTCGCCGAGTTCGTGAAGTACCTGAAGGCCAACCCTGGCAAGGTCAGCTTCGCCACGCCCGGCAACGGCACCATCGGCCACATGTGGGGCGCCCAGTTCATGAAGAGCACGGGCACCGAGATGCAGCACATTCCCTACCGCGGTGCAGGCCCGGCCATCAACGATGTGCTCGGCGGCCAGGTGCCCGTGTACTTCGACCAGGTGGCTTCCTCTCTGCCCCACATCAAGGGCGGCAAGGTCAAGGCCCTGGCCGTGTCCTGGCACGAGCGCCTGGACGTGCTGCCCGATGTGCAGACCTACGCCGAAGCCGGCCATGCCGACCTGAACGATCCTTCGTGGTTCGGCCTCGTGGCTCCCAAGAGCACGCCGCCCGAGCAGGTCGCCCGCGTGCAGAAGGCCATCGTGGCCGCGCTCAAGGACCCGGCCGTGCAAAAGCGCATGGCGGCCCAGGGCCTGTACATCTCCGGCACCACCAGCGACGCTTTCACCAAGCAGATCGCCAGCGAAGTCGCCAAGATGAAGAAGATTGCCGCCACGGCCCAGATCCAGCTGGATTGAAGCTCCCCCTGAGCGGCTTTGCCGCTACCCCCTCTCTCGCTTCGCGGGAGGGGGACCACGCCCTCGCTGCGGGACGGCCCTTGCTGGGCGTGCCTGATATGAGGCTGCGCCCTGTTCATGGAGTGCGCCCGGCGAGTGGCGTCTGCACAACCGAGTAGACACATCTCATGCATCCCGTCCTGCGACTGATCAGTCAGAACTTCCTGCAATCCCTGCCCGGCGCGGCAGGCTCCGGCGTGGCCGATGCCGCGCCGCCCATGGTCACCAGCGTTGCCGGCTCCAGCGCCGTGGTGCTGGACTCGCCGCACAGCGGCACGGTCTACCCGGCGGACTTCGGCTCCTGCCTGCCGCTGGCCACGCTGCGCCAGGCCGAGGACACGCATGTGGAGAAGATCTACGCCTTTGCGCCGGGCCTGGGCGTGAGCTGGGTGGAGGCGCATTTCCCGCGCATCTACCTGGACGCCAACCGCGACACCACCGAGATCGACACCACCATGATCGAGGGCGAGTGGCCGCTGCCCGTCACCACCGACCAGGTCGTGCTGCAGAAGGTGCGCCTGGGCAAGGGCCTGATCTGGAAGTTCACCGATGAGGGCGTGCCCATCTATGACCGCCAGCTGCCCGCCGCTGAACTGCTGCAGCGCATCGAGCGCTGCTGGAAGCCCTACCACGCGGCCGTGGAGCGCGCCATTGACGGCGCCCATGCGCGCCATGGCTACAGCATCCATATCAACTGCCACTCCATGCCTTCCGTCGCGGCCAGCCATGCCACGCTGCACCCGGGCCTGGTTCATGCCGACTTCGTCATCGGCGACCGGGACGGCAGCACGGCCAGCCCGGCGCTGTCCGAACGCATCTGCGCCTTCCTGCGCGAGCGCGGCTACAGCGTCGACTACAACCATCCCTACAAGGGAGTGGAGCTGGTGCGCCGCTACGGCAAGCCCGCCGAGCACCGCCACAGCATCCAGATCGAGATCAACCGCAAGCTCTACATGAACGAGCAGACCCTGGATCTCGACCAGGCCGGCTACCTGCGCCTGACCACCGACCTGAAGGTGCTGGTGGAGCAACTGATGGCCACCGATCCGCGCACGCTCTGAAGCCCCCGAGAGTGAAATGCAAAAGGCCCGCGATCACAGGATCGCGGGCCTTTTTTCATCGTGCCCTGGCGCGGCTCAACAGGGCCTGAACGGCTTGCCCTCGAAAGCCTTGCCGCCCATGGACTCGACCTGGCTGCGCAGCGCGGGCGTGGCCTGGGGCAGGCGCAGTGTGTAGAGGGTGATGTCGGGGCGCTCCTGCACCACGCGGGCCGTGCGCACGCCCTGGCGCGCAACGTTGGTCAGCTCGCGCGTGGCCGCTTCCTCGGAGGAGAAACGGCCCAGCGACAGGCCGGGCTCCAGAGCGCCGCCTGCGCGGTCGAAGTCGATCTTGCGTGCACGCAGTTCCGCGCGCTTGCGCTCCAGGAACTCGGCATCGGGGAACTTGCCCATGTAGACCATCCAGCGGCCCGGCTGGTGCGTGCTGCTCAGATCCCACTGGTCGCTGGCGACCTGGGCCACCAGGCCACGGCGCAGCGCTTCGGCATGGCGGTCCTCGATGCCCGTGGCCACGAGGCAGCTGGTGGGCTGGCCTGCGGCTTTCTCGGGCCGGGCCGGTGCGGCGGGTTCCTCGCCACTGGCGGGTGCCGCGGGTGTGGCGGGTGCGGCAGGGGATGCAGCAGCCGGCGCCGGGGCCGCCGAGGAGTGGGCCGGCGCGTTGTCCACACTCAGCAGGCTCAGCGCCTCCGGGCGCACCTGCTGGCCCAGGCGCTCGGGCTCGGTCTGGGACGGCGGAGCCAGGCCCAGGGACTGGAGCTGGCCGTGGCTCCAGAGGTAGTAGCCGGCATTGGCCAGCACCAGCAGCAGGAAGGCGATTCGCAGCATGTCGTTTCTTGGGCCCTAGTGATGAGTCACCCGCCCTAGCCTACAACAGCCGGGCGCACGCTGATTTCCGAGCTGGTGATGGCCTGCAGGCCGCGCGCCGTGCGCACCAGCAGCGCGCCATCGGGGCCCACGCCCTCGGCCGTGCCGCTTTCGCCATCGCTGAGATTGACGGCGCGGCCCCGCAGCAGGTCGCGCTGGGCAAAGCGCTCCACCAGCGGCGCGAAGCCCTGGGTGGCAAAGTTCTGTATGTCGGAGACCAGGCTTGGCAGCACGCAGGCCAGGGCGGTGGGCGCGTCCAGGCGCTCGTCCAGTTCCAGCAGGCTGGCCGGAGGCGTGCGCATGCCGTCGCCGGGACGCGGGCGCACGTTCAGGCCGATGCCCACGACCACGTAGCGCGGTGTGCCGGGCTCATGCGCGGCGCTGCCGACAAAGCTGGCCGTCTCGATCAGGATGCCGCCGAGCTTGCGGTCGCCGTCGATCCACAGGTCGTTGGGCCATTTGAGGCCGATGCGGGGGCGCTGCGAGCCCGGGGCGGGCAATTGCGGCTGCAGGCTTTGCGCCACGCTCAGGCCCACGGCCAGCGACAGGCCGGACCAGTCGGCGGGCGCCAGCGGCATGCCCAGCGAGAACGTCAGCGAATCGCCCACGCCGCTGGTCCACTGGCGGCCCAGTCGGCCCCGGCCGGCGGTCTGCACTTCGGTCACCAGCAGCACGGGTTCGTTGCGGCCCTCGCGGGCACGTGCCATCAGCTCGGTATTGGTCGAACCGATGCTGGGCACGATCTCCACGGAAAAGCCCGGCAACTGCGGCTCGATGGCCTGCCACAGCGATTCCGCAGGCCAGTGAATGGGGGAGGAGGCCATCATGCGCCGGCCTTTGCGGAGGATTTGCGGGATTTTCCCTTTGGCTTTGGGTAGGCTTTTTCCAAAGGCTTTTCCGCTTTTACCGGCTGCTTTTTGGCCCGCTTTGTCTTTTCAGGTGGTTCCGATGCCGGCTTTGCGCTGGCCGGCAATGCATCGCCGGGCATGGGCGGGCGCCAGCCGCGCTTGGGCGCCAGCAGCGTGCCGCGGCAGGTGGCTGCACCGCACCAGCACGGATACTCGGCCTTCAGCTTCTTGGTGTAGGGTTCGTCGATGATCAGGCCGTAGTCGTAGCTCAACTCCTCGCCGGCGGCGATGTTGCGCAGCGCGACGATGAAAATCCGGCCATCGCGCTCATCGGTGTAGCAATTGGGAGCGCAGCTGTGGTTGATCCAGCGCGAGGAGTTGCCGCCATAGTTGGCGTCGATCACGCGGTCTTCGTCCACGTGGAAGTAGAAGGTATGGTTGGGCTGGCTGGGGTCGTGCGGATGCCGGTCCTGGGCTTCCTGCCAGCTGACGATTTCCCCTACGTACTCGACAAGGACCTCGCCTTCGGCAAGATCCTGCGCGGCGAAGACGCCCTTGCCATGGACACCCGAGCGGCGGGTCTGGATGCGGCGGCCGCCGGAAGGGGCCAAAGCTGTGCGGGGCATGTTTTCTCTGATAACTTGAATAGGCACACATGCGCGTGCGCGTACACGTACGTACACGCGTGAGCCATGGATTGTAGAAGCGCAGGCATGCGACATGCAGCTCCTGCGGGGAATGACGAGTACACACAATGACAAAGACCCTGGTGATTGCTGAGAAGCCTTCGGTCGCGCAGGACATCGTCCGCGCGTTGACTCCGGTGGCGGGCAAATTCGACAAACACGATGAATACTTCGAGAGCGAGCACTACGTCGTGACCAGCGCCGTGGGCCACCTGGTGGAAATCCAGGCGCCCGAGGAATTCGACGTCAAGCGCGGCAAATGGAGTTTTGCCAACCTGCCGGTGATTCCGCCGTACTTCGACCTCAAGCCCGTGGACAAGACCAAAAGCCGGCTCAATGCCGTGGTCAAGCTGGCCAAGCGCAAGGATGTCACCGAACTCATCAACGCCTGCGACGCGGGCCGCGAGGGTGAGCTGATCTTCCGCCTGATCGAGCAGTACGCCGCCGGCGCCAAGCCCGACGGCAAGGGCCTGGGCAAGCCGGTCAAGCGCCTGTGGCTGCAGTCCATGACGCCGCAGGCCATCCGCGACGGCTTCCAGAACCTGCGCAGCGACGCGCAGATGCTGGGACTGGCCAGCGCCGCGCGCAGCCGCTCCGAGGCCGACTGGCTGGTGGGCATCAACGGCACGCGCGCCATGACGGCCTTCAATTCGCGCGATGGCGGCTTCTTCCTGACCACCGTGGGCCGCGTGCAGACGCCCACGCTGTCCCTGGTGGTGGAGCGCGAGGAAAAGATCCGCAAGTTCGTGAGCCGCGACTACTGGGAAGTGCATGCCGCCTTCGATGCGCAGGCCGGCCAGTACCTGGGCAAGTGGTTCGACCCGCAGTGGAAGAAGAGCGAGGATGCCGAAGCCCGCGCCGACCGCATCTGGAACCAGCGCGACGCCCAGGCCATCGCCGACGCCGTGCGCGGCAAGCCGGCCCAGGTCACCGAGGAGTCCAAGCCCACGTCCCAGGCCAGCCCGCTGCTGTTCGACCTGACCAGCCTGCAGCGCGAGGCCAACGGCAAGTTCGGCTTCTCGGCCAAGACCACGCTGGCGCTGGCGCAAAGCCTGTACGAGCGCCACAAGGCCCTGACCTACCCGCGTACCGACTCGCGCGCCCTGCCCGAGGATTACCTGCCCGTGGCGCACCAGACCTTCACCATGCTGGCCGGCAGCGGCATGCGCCACCTGGCGCCCTTTGCCCAGCAGGCGCTGGACGAGAACTACGTGCGCCCGACCAAGCGCATCTTCGACAACAGCAAGGTGTCGGATCACTTTGCCATCATCCCGACCACGCAGGCGCCCAGCGGCCTGTCCGAGGCCGAGCAAAAGCTCTATGACCTCGTCGTGCGCCGCTTCATGGCCGTGTTCTTCCCCAGCGCCGAGCACCAGGTGACCACGCGCATCAGCAAGGTCGAGCAGCACAGCTTCAAGACCGAGGGCAAGATCCTGGTCAAGCCCGGCTGGCTGGCCATCTACGGCAAGGAGGCCGCCAACGAGGTCGAGGGCGGCAAGGACGGCGACAAGGGCCAGCCCCTGGTCGCGGTGCAGCCCGGCGAGCAGCCGCGCGCCGGCCAGGTCGATCCCAAGGGCCTCAAGACCAAGCCGCCCGCGCGCTACTCCGAAGCCACGCTGCTGGGCGCCATGGAAAGCGCCGGCAAGCAGGTCGAGGACGACGAGCTGCGCGAGGCCATGCAGGAAAAGGGCCTGGGCACGCCTGCCACGCGCGCGGCCATCATCGAAGGCCTGCTGACCGAAAAGTACATGCTGCGCGAAGGCCGCGAGCTGATTCCCACGGCCAAGGCCTTCCAGCTCATGACCCTGCTGCGCGGCCTGGGCGTGGAAGAACTCTCGCGCGCCGACCTCACCGGCGAGTGGGAATACAAACTGGCCCAGATGGAAAAGGGCCAGCTCTCGCGCGAGGCCTTCATGCAGCAGATCCAGTCCATGACGGAAAAGCTGGTCAAGAAGGCCAAGGAATACGACCGAGACACCATTCCCGGCGACTACGCCACCCTGTCCACGCCCTGCCCCAACTGCGGCGGCGTGGTCAAGGAGAACTACCGCCGCTACGGTTGCACGGGCAGCGACGGACAGGGCGCGGGCTGCGGCTTCTCGTTCACCAAGTCGCCTGCAGGCCGCACCTTCGAGACGGCCGAAGCCGAGCAACTGCTGCGCGACCGCCGCCTGGGCCCGCTGGACGGCTTTCGCTCCAAGGCCGGCTGGCCCTTCGTGGCCGAAGTCACCATCGTGCACGATGAGGAAGGCGGCAACTACAAGCTCGAATTCGACTTCGGCGACGACGCGGCCTCCGAAGACACGGGCGAGCTGGTGGACTTCGCCAGCCAGCAATCGCTGGGCCCCTGCCCCAAGTGCGGCGCCCCGGTCTTCGAGCACGGCAGCAACTACGTCTGCGCCAAGGCCGTGCCCACGCTGGCCCAGGCCACGCCCAGCTGCGATTTCAAGAGCGGCCAGATCATCCTGCAGCAGCCCATAGAGCGCGAGCAGATGCAAAAGCTGCTGCAGACCGGCAAGACCGACCTGCTGGACAAGTTCGTCTCCAACCGCACGCGCCGCAGCTTCAAGGCCTTCCTGGTCTGGGACGGCGCGGCCGGCAAGGTCAACTTCGAGTTCGAGCAGCGCGACAGCAAATACCCGCCACGCAAGACGGCGGCCGCCAAGAGCGCGCCGGCCAAGAAGGCGCCGGCCAAGAAAGCCGCGGCCAAGACCACGGCAAAGACGGCCACCAAGACCGCGCGCAAGCCGGCTGCCGGCACGCTGCAGCCCAGCGCGGCCCTGGCCGCCGTCATCGGCGAAGGCACGGTGGCGCGCACCGAAGTGGTCAAGAAGCTGTGGGAATACGTCAAGGCCCAGAACCTGCAGGACCCCAAGGACAAGCGCGTCATCCGCGCCGACGACAAGCTGCGCCCCGTCTTCGGCAAGGACAGCGTCAACATGTTCGAGCTGGCCGGCATCGTGGGGAAACATCTGGCGTAAGGCGCCTGCCCTGACCCGATCCTGCGACCCGTTCTTGCGCCTTGCCGGAGCGGGTCGCCAGCCTGACACGGGGGCAACACATGCTTGGGCTAATCTAGCGGGCATGGATACCGAAATGCTCACCCCGGCAGCGGCTGCCGCCGCTGCCTCTTCCCTGGCGCCGTCGCGCTCCATCCGCCTGGACGGCGCCTCCAACTTCCGAGACCTGGGCGGCTACGCGGGCCTGGATGGCCGGCGCGTGCGCTGGCGCACGCTGTTCCGTGCCGACCACCTGGCCGGCCTCAGCGCGGCGGACCTGGACGTGCTGCAGGGCCTGAAGCTCGCGCGCAGCGCGGACTTCCGGGGCAAGATGGAAAGCGCCCACCTGGCCTACGAATGGCCGGGCATAGCCCGCCATGCGCTCATCGTCGAGCCCACCGTGGTGCAGCGCGCCAGCGCCCTGATTGCAGCAGGCAACGACCTCACGGCCGCCCATGCCGAAGAGCTGATGCAGGACACCTACCGCAGCTTCGTGCACGACTACGCGCCACGCTTTGCCCAACTGTTCCAACTGCTGCTGGAAAGCCAGGATCCGCTGGTCTTCCACTGCACGGCTGGCAAGGACCGCACGGGCTGGGCTGCCGCCCTGCTGCTCACCGCCCTGGGCGTGGACGAGGACACCGTGATGCAGGACTACCTGCTGACCAACCAGCTCTACCAGCGTCCCGCCACCACCTTCGCACCCATGCCGGCCGAGGTGATGGATGTGCTGTGGCGCGTGCAGGCTTCCTACCTGGCGGCGGCCACCGACTTGGTGCGGGCCGACTTCGGTGGAATGCAGGGGTATCTGCGGGATGCGCTGGGCATCGACAGCGCGGCACGCGAGCGGCTGGCTGCGCTTTATCTGGAAGGGTGATTACCTTCGCTCACGGCGCGGCGGGTTGGCGCGGCTAACATGGGCCGTGCCGGCCGGTTGCGCCGGAGTTCAAGGAGATTGCGATGAAGTACGGCATGCGTGAGCTGGCCGCGATGGTGCTGGTGGCCTTGAGTGTGGGTCTTGCCGGTTGCGCGGGCGGGGTGCCTGGGGATGTGGCGGGGAGCCAGGCGTCCAGTGCCAGTGGCGTGACAGTGTTTGGGACTGTGGATGCCAATGTGAGTCATACGCGGACTTCGCGGTGACCTGTTTTCTTGCCTGATCTGGGCTGATCTTATGGACTGATTGTTGCTGCTTGCCTTTGCGGCGGGCAGGAGCCGGGTTTCGGCCCGGCGGCCGACCTACTTGCCGCGCGGCAAGAAGGTAGGCAAAGAAGCGCGCCCCGCACTGCCCACGACCCTCCGCTTCGCTACGGGCGACCTGCGTTGGGCGGGATGCGGGGTGTGCCGCAGAACTCACTGCTTGCGCCTGCGGCGCAATCCGTTCAAACAACTGCGGCAAGTCAGACAACGAAGCAAGCCTGTCCTTCGGCAGGCTTGCCACCCCGCATCCCGCCCAACGCAGGCGTGGGCAGAAGGGGGAAGGCTGAAGGACAGCCAACAGCCAACAGCCAACAGCCCGCAACCAGCAGGGTCAGGGTTGGATCGGCGTGATCACTACGCCGGTGCCTGCGGGGGCGTCTTCGCCGCCGGGCAGGGCGGGCGTGGCGGGGGTGGCTTCCTGCACTGCGCGCTGGTCCGTGGGGCCCAGCGTGCCCTGGGTGAGGGGGATGCTGGGGGCGGGCAGGGCGGGGGTGCTTTCTATGATTTCCTCGCCGGGCGACAGGCCTGGGCCGATTGGCTCCGTGGGCTCAGGTGCAGGTTCCGGCGCCGGTGTGGGCTCAGGGATGGCGGGTTGGTCGGGCTGCGCGGGCGGCGGCTGGTCAGGCCACCAGCCCTGCATGCGTTCGCGCAGGCGGCCGACCATGTCGGACCACCAGTGGCTTTGTTCGGGCGGCTCGAAGCGGGCCTTGGCGTCGATGACGGGGCTGCGCAGGGCGCGGGACATGAAGTCTCCCACCATGGGCAGGGCGCTGCGCGAGCCCTGGCCCCAGCGGTCGCTGCGCAGGGTGATGCGCGGGTCGTTGAAGCCGGCCCAGGCGCCGGTGACGATTTCCGGGTGCATGAGGATGAACCAGCCGTCGGCATTGCCCTGGGTGGTGCCGGTCTTGCCGGCCACGTCGGCGTGGATGCCGTAGCGCTGGCGCACGGCCACGGCCGTGCCTTTGTCCACCACGGCGCGCAGCATGTCCACCAGGGCGTAGGCGTGGTCCTCGTCCAGCGCGCGCTCGGGCTTGGGCGGGCTGAATTCGGCGATGACTTTGCCCTCGGCGTCCTCGATGCGCGTGACCATCATGGGCGGCAGCCAGCGGCCCCCGTGGGCCAGGCTGGCGTAGGCGTTGACCATTTCCAGCAGTGACACCGGGCTGCTGCCCAGGGCCAGGGCGGGTACTTCGTCCAGCGGGCTCTGGCGCACACCCAGGGCGCGCGCCAGGCGCGCCACGCGAGCAGGGCCCACGGACTGCATGACTTCGGCCGTGATGGTGTTCTTGGAGTAGGCCAGGGCGTCGCGCAGCGTCATCTCGCGGCCCGTGGGTGGCGTGGCGTCGGTGGGGCGCCAGACTTCGCCGCCAGGCAGCCTGATTTCCACGGGGCCGTCCACACGCTTGTCGTCGGGGGTGGCGCCCTGCTGCAGCGCGGCGCCATAGACAAAGGGCTTGAAGGTCGATCCGGGCTGGCGCCGTGCCTGCTGCACGTGGTCGTAGGCGTCCTGCGTGAAGTCGCGGCTGCCCACCCAGGCCAGCACTTCGGAGGTGGCCGGGTTCAGCGCCACAAAGCCTGCCTGCACGCGGGTCTTGTCCTCGCGCAGCTGCTTCATGAAGGCCTTGTCGGCCAGCAGGGCCTTGAGGGTGTCTTCCTCGCTGTCTTTGTCCTTGCCTTTGCTGTCCGCGCGTTTGCGCGCGGCACGCCAGGCGGGGCTTTCACGCACCAACTGCTGCACCAAGGGGTTGGCAGCGTTCCAGCCGTCGCGCTGGCTCCAGGCGCCGTTGGCCACGCCCTGCAGCGTGCGCGTCTGGCGCGCCACGGCCTGGTTGGCCCAGTTCTGCAGGCGCGAGTCGATGGTGGTGTGCACCACCAGGCCGTCTGTGTAGATGTTGTAGTCGTTGCGGTCGGCCCAATCGATCAGCCATTTGCGCAGCTGCTGCGCGAAGTGGGGTGCCATGCCCAGGGGCTCTTCCTGGCGCTCGAAGTTGATGCGCATGGGGCGCTTCTTGAGCTGGGCGAACTCGGCCTCCTGCAGCACGCCGCGCTTGACCATTTGCGACAGCACCGTGTTGCGGCGGTACAGCGCGCGGTCGGGGTTGAGCACGGGGTTGTAGTAGCTGGTGCCCTTGAGCATGCCCACCAGCGTGGCGCTTTCCAGCACCGTCAGCCGCGCGGCCGGCTTGTCGAAGTAGGTGCGCGCCGCCATCTCTATGCCGAAGGCGTTGTAGAGAAAGGGAACGGTGTTCAGATAGGTCTCGAGGATCTCGTCCTTGGTGTAGAGCGCCTCGATCTTGAAGGCCGTGATCGCCTCCTTGAGCTTGCGGTTGAGCGTGGGCGCGCGGCCGATCTCGGTCGGGTACAGGTTGCGTGCCAGCTGCTGGGTGAGGGTGGAGCCGCCCTGCGGATCGCCGCGCAGCGTGTGCACCACCGAGCCCAGCGTGCGCCGCCAGTCCATGCCGTGGTGTTCGTAGAAGCGGTGGTCTTCCGTGGCGATCAGCGCCTTGATCACCGAGGGCGACATCTCGTCGAGCTTCACCCATTGCCGGTTGCTGCGCTTGAACTGCGCGAGCTGCTTGCCATCCGCGCTCATGATTTGGGCGGGTTGCTCCAGCTTGGCCTTGCGGATGTCGCGGATGCCGGGCGTGAACGGGATCAGGGCCAGCACATACAGCGCGAACAGCAGCGGCAGCGCCGCAGCGAACAGCAGCCATTCGCGCCGCGTGGGCCAGCGGTGCCACCAGGGCAGGGCCGCCACGCGCTGGCCGATGCGGCTGGCCAGCAGCCTTTGCCAGGCTGTGAGCACAGCGTCGGGCAGCTTCAAGTCTTTGAAAGAAAAGCGCATATTGCAAGACGGCCCTGATGACAGGACATCAGGGCCGATAGGGCGGGACCATTCCGCGAAGCCGAGAGAATGCCCAAAAAAACGGCACCCCGCTTGCGCGGGGTGCCTTGCCTATGGGCCAAGCCCCGGTATTGTCGGGCTGGCGGGTACTGGCGGGAAGTGCTTATTTCTCCAGCCAGTCGGACAGCTCGTCCGCATGCTCCTGCTCCTGCTCCAGTATGGACTCGATCAGCCGGCGCGTGGTCGGATCCTTGTCGCCGATCAGGTCGATCATCTGGCTGTAGGCCTCGATGGCCACGCGCTCGGCGATCAGGTTGGTGCGGATCATGGCCTTCAGGTCCGTCTCGCCGTTGTAGTCGGCGTGGCTGCGCTGGGCCAGGGTCTGGGGATTGAAGTCGGGCTCGCCGCCCAGCTGCACGATGCGCTGGGCCAGCTTGTCGGCATGGGCCATCTCCTCGTTGGCATGCACCAGGAACTCGTCGGCAATGGCGGGCGAAGCCAAGCCTACGGCGGTGAAGTGGTGGCGCTTGTAGCGCATCACGCACACCAGCTCGGTGGCCAGCGAGTCATTGAGCAGCTTGATGATGTCCTCGCGCCAGGGCCCGAAGTGCGGGGTCACGGCGCCATCGTCCAGGCTGCGCTTGGCGGCCTCCAGGGCCTTGGGGTCCAGCGCCAGGTGGCCGTTGCCGGCGTTGGATTTGGCTTGCTTCGTGGGAGTGCTGTTGGGGTTCATACGTGGTCTCTTCATCGTGGGACGGAAACTACGGCAGGCATGCGCCTATGCGGCTTGTAAACACCTGCCAGCGAAACGGGACCAGGTGGGCCGATGTGCCCGCCTGTTGCCTTCCAAGGTAAGTTTTTGGCCGCCTGCTGTCTGTGAGACAAGTCCGCATCCCCATGCCCGGCCAGCGCGCCCCCGGGTGTCCCGGCGCTACCATGGGCGTTCCACTCCAGGAGCACCCGCATGAATGACACCGCCGCCGCGCCCCGCTCGGCCTACGACTTCGAGGCCACCTCCATCACGGGCCAGGCCGTCCCCCTGTCGGACTACCGCGGCAAGGTGCTGCTCATCGTCAACACCGCCAGTGCCTGCGGCTTCACGCCGCAGTACGCCGGCCTGCAGGCGCTGCATGAGCAGTATGGCGAGCGCGGCCTGGTGGTGCTGGGCTTCCCGTGCAACCAGTTCGGTTCCCAGGAAAAGGGCAGCGAATCGGAAATCGCCAGCTTCTGCGACCTGAACTTTGGCGTGCGCTTTCCGCTCATGGGCAAGATCGACGTCAACGGCGCCAACGCCCACCCGCTGTACCGCTGGCTCACGGCCGAGGCGCCGGGCGTGCTGGGTACCAAGGCCATCAAGTGGAACTTCACCAAATTTCTCGTGGGCCGCGACGGTCAGGTCATCCGCCGCTATGCGCCGCAGGATGCGCCGGCCAAGCTGTCCACGGACATCGAGGCCGCGCTGGCGCTTTGACGCGTTGATGCGCGCTGATCGCGCCTGTCCATCAGGGTTTCACGCAGGGCCGGCAGCGCGGGACGGCCGCACGCCATGGTTAGCATGCTCCTTGACATCACAACAAGGAGACAACACCCGTGAAAGCCTTCCGTCGCACCGCCCTCGCCCTGCTCACTGCCTGCACCTTGCCCATGATTGCTACCAGCGCCGCCGCTCAGGACAAGCCCGTGGTCCAGTTCATCGCCACGGGCGGCACCATCGCCATGAAGATCGACCCGGTCAAGAACGCGCCCGTGCCCGCGATCTCGGGCGATGACCTGCTGGCCACCGTGCCCGACGTGGGCAAGTACGCGCGCATCCAGGTCAACAACCTGTCCAACGTGCCCTCCGACTACATGGACCCGGCCCGCTGGGTGCAGCTCACCCAGGCCGTACAGGCCGCGCTGGCACGCCCTGAGGTGGCCGGCGCCATCGTTTCGCACGGCACGGACACGCTGGAGGAAACCGCCTTCTGGCTGGACCTGACCGTGCAGTCGTCCAAGCCCGTCGTGCTCATCGGCGCGCAGCGCAATGCCTCGGTTTCCGACTTCGACGGGCCGCGCAACCTGCTCAACGCCGTGCGCATCGCCGTGGACCCCAAGGCGCGCGACAAGGGCGCCATGCTGGCCATGAACAACCAGATCAATGCCGCGCGCTACGTCACCAAGACACACACGGCCAACGTGGAGACCTTCCGCTCGGGTGAATTCGGCTTTCTGGGCGAGGTCTACCCGGACCGCGTGAGCTTCGCCTCCGCCCCCGCGCGCCGCCAGCACCTGCCCATCCAGGCGCAGACCATGCCCGAGGTGGAGATCTTCCCCATGTACGGCGGCGCCAACGGCCAGGCCGTGCGCCAGGCGGTGGACCGTGGCGTCAAGGGCATCGTCATCGACGCCCTGGGCATGGGCAACATGAACGTCGCCATGCTCGATGCCGCCAGGTACGCCATCGGCAAGAACGTGCCCGTGGTCGTCAGCACGCGCGTGCACAACGGGCGCGTCATGCCCAGCTACGGCTTCGAGGGCGGCGGCAAGACCTCGTTCGAGGTCGGCGCCGTCATGGCCGACGACCTGCGCGCGCCCAAGGCGCGGATCCTGCTGATGCTGGCGCTGCAGTCGGGCGTGACGGGGCAGAAGGACCTGCAGGCGGTATTCGACCGATAGTTCGACCGGTACGCCGCCACAACCCTGCCGCGCAGGCCCTGGCCGTGCGCGGCATTTCTGGCGGGGCAACGCGGTGGCACACTGGCAGCCTCATATGCCAACCAGGGCGCACCATGCAGGATGACGATCTCGAATACGTGGGCTTCTGGGCCCGCACCGGCGCCGCGCTGATCGACACCGTGATCCTGCTCGTGCTCATGCTTCCGGCCCTGATCTCCATCTATGGCTGGGAATACCTGGAGTCCGAAAAACTGCTGCACGGCCCGGCCGATTTCCTGATCTCATGGGTGCTGCCTGCCATTGCCGTCGTCATCTTCTGGATCAAGAAACAGGCCACGCCGGGCAAGATGCTCATCGCCGCCAGGATCGTGGACGCGCAGACCGGCGCGGACATGAGCACACGGCAGGCCATCATTCGCTACCTGGCCTATTTCGTGTCCATTATCCCGCTGTGCCTGGGGCTGATCTGGGTGGCCTTTGACCCGCGCAAGCAGGGCTGGCACGACAAGATTGCGGGCACCGTGGTGGTCAGGCCCAAGCACCGGGGGGTGCAGCCGGTGAAGTTCCGCTGACACGCACCTCAGGCGCGCCCGCATCGGGCGCTCCGTGCTATTTCAACGGCAGCTCGGATATGGCATCGCGCAGCTGCGCGGCCCGCCCGAAGTTCAGTGCGGCAGCACAGGACAGGCGCCTGATCTCCGTCGCGTTGCCGGCTGCGCCGCCAGCCAGAGAAGCAAGCCAGCTGCATTGGGCATCGCGGTACTGCGTGAATTCCTTGCCGGAGGCGGACAGCCTGGCCTTGGCCTGGGCGGCATATTTGGCATCCTCATCCCATTGCCCCAGTGCGCTGGCTGCCTGTTCCTCGGCCTGCTTCAAGGCCTTGTGGCTGTCTGCGAGCCTGCGCGCCAGGCAGTCTCGCATTCCGGCTTGGGAGTGGGCACTGCATTCCTCGCGCAAGGTGCGTTCATCGGGTTGAGAAATGATTTCCGTGGCGAGGCTGCACAGAGGAATGCAGGCTGCCAATACCAGGGTTGTCAGCTTTGTTGCGCGCATTTAGTGGTCCTGAATTCGAAGGGGCCGGACTGCCTGATCCCGATGCAATGGCGATGACCGCAAAGGCGCCGGCATTCTGGCATGCCTGATGGGCCGGTTGCAGGCAGCTGCACGCCATGGATGCCGAACTCAGACCGGGACAGATTGCCGCGCTGGCTGGAATTTCACGGTGCATCAAACCCGCATTGATTGCACGCAAACGCCAGGCCAGCGGTCATGCCAACGCCCCCTTGGCTCAATCCTCTTCCAGCCCCGGCTCGTCCACCACGAAGCCCGAGCCGTCCTCGTCGCAGAACACGCATTGCTGCACGAAGCTGTCCAGGCTGCGGGCGTGGAACCAGATCAGGCCCTGGTCTTCGTCGCAAAGCATGTCGGTCTGCTCGTCCACGCTGGCGGCGGCAAAGCCGCTGAGTTCCATTTCTTCGAGGAACTGCTCCAGGTCCTCGCAGCCTGCAAACAGCTCATGGTCCAGGCTGCCGATGCGGCCCTTGAAGGCGCCGTGCAGCACTTCCACGAAGGGGTTGCCGCCGGGGTCATGGCCAATGACCATGAAGTGCGCGGCAAACAGGTTCTCGCGCTGGTGGTCCTCCACGTCGCAGTGCTCCGAGCCTGCGCGGAAGTGGTGCAGGGTGCGCAGCCAGGCATGGTTGTCGCCGGTCTCGTCGTCGGCCTGCAGGTAGTCCTCGCGGTCGGGCGCCGCTTCGAGCCGGTCGAAGTCCAGGCCGTTCTGCGTGATCAGGAACTGCGCGTAAGCGTCGGAGAAGCCTTGCGCGGCCTAGTACTCACGCACCGCCTGGGCGTCGGGCAGGGCCAGGCCGAAGGGATTGGGAAAGCGCACTTGCATGGAACGGTCCTTGAAAAGGAGTGAACGGCGGCCACGCAGGCCGTGCCCGCAGGATGGTGCAGGCGTTGGGCGGCAGTTTGGTGACAGTTCCGCATCACGAAGAAACCACCAACCTCGAATGCCCCACGCCACCGCCTTTTTCCACCCGCACCTGCACGGCGATGCGCTCCTTGAGCGCCTCCACATGGCTGATGATGCCGATCATCTTGCCGCTGTCGTTGAGCCGGTCGAGTGCGTCGAGGGCGATCTCCAGCGTGTCGGCATCGAGCGTGCCGAAGCCTTCGTCGAGGAACAGGGAGTCGATGGAGGTCTTGTGGCTGACCAGGTCGGACAGCGCCAGGGCCAGGGCCAGGCTGACGAGGAAGGCCTCGCCGCCCGATAGCGTGCGCGTGTCGCGCGAGGTGTCGCCCTGCCAGCTGTCGACGATGTCCAGTTCCAGCTCGCCTTCGGGCTTGCGGCGCAGCAGGTAGCGGCCATGCAGGCGCGCCAGGTGGAGGTTGGCCAGGTGCAGCAGGTGGTCCAGGGTGAGGCCCTGGGCGAAGCGCCGGTATTTGTCTCCCTTGGCCGAGCCGATGAGTCCGTCCAGGCGTTGCCAGAGGTCGCTGTCGCTGGCCTGGGTGGCGATGCGCTCGAACAGGGCCTGCTGGCCCTGGCAGCGGCGTTTGTCTTCGGCCAGTTGCGTGCGTGCGCCGCCCAGTTGTTCGCTGAGGGCGTTGCGGCGGTCTTCCAGCGTTTGCAGGCGGGCCTGGACGTCCTCGTGGGGCAGGTCGGTGAGGGCCTGGTCCTGCAGCTGCGCATGCTGGCTCTGCGCGGCTTCCAGCAGGGCGGCCGCGCGCTGTTGTGCCGCCTGCAGTTGCTGGCGCAGCGTGGCCAGGCGCTGGCGTTCGGGGGCGGGCAGCAGGGCCTGCAGATAGGCGGGTTCGTCGGCAAAGGGGCTGGCGGCCAGGGCGGCCTGCCATGCGGATTCGGCCTGGGCCGCTTCCTCGCGCTGGCGGGCCAGCGCGGCCTGGGCCTGCTGCTGCTGGCCTTGCAGGGCGTCCTGCTGCCGCGTGAGAGCGGCGATGTCGCTGGCGCATCCGGACAGGGCCTGCGGCAGCTGTTCCACGGGCGGCATGGGGAGTGAAGGCGGCTCTGGCACAGCCGTATCGGCGGGATGGCGCTGTGCTGTTCTCTGCACCTCCCACTGCGTGTTCCAGCGCTGCGCATCGGCCTGGGCGGCTTCGCATTCCTTGCGCTGCAAGGCCATGGATTGGGCCAGTTGCTGCAGGTTGTGCCGCGCCTGCTGCCAGTGCTGCCATTCGGCTTCGCGCGCCTCAAGCCAGGGCTGGGCATCGTCGGGCAGCGTGTGGCCGGCCTCACCTAGCGAGGTCTGCAACTGCGCGTTCAGCGCCTGGGCTTCGGCCTGCAGGTCGGCGATGGATTGCCGCAGTTCTTCGCGGCGTGCGCTGTGGTCAGCCAAGGCCTGTTGTTGCAGCGCAAGCTGGCCTTGCGCGGTCTGCAGTGACTGGCGGCTGTGCTGGGCTGCGTCCTTGGCCTGTTGCACGGCCTGCTCGCCTTGCTCGGCGGCCTGAACGGTGCGCTTGAGCGTGTCCAGCTGCCGGGCGCAGGCCTGGGCCGATGCGGCGAGGTTGTCGGCCAGCTGCCAACTGTCTGGCGCGAGTTGCAGGGGGTGCGTGAGGCTGTGCCATGTGTCGTGCCAGCGTGCGATGTCCTGTTCCAGTTCGTCGGCCTGGCGCTGGCGCGCAGCCTGCGCGGCCGTGGTGGCGGCCAGCGTGGCGCGGGCCGTTTCGCCCTGGGTTTGCAGGGCATCGAGTTCTTCCTGCTTGCGGCGCAGCGCGGCTTCGGTGGCCGAGGCATCGAGCGCTTCGTAGGCGGCCACGGCCGGGTGCTCGTGCGCGCCGCACAGCGGGCAGGGCTGGCCCGGCTGCAGGGCTTGGCGGTGCTCGGACAGGCTTTGGATGCGCTGCTCCTGGAGGAGCAGCGTCTGCTTGTCCGCGACCTGTTCCTTGACGCTCTTGTACTGCTGTCGCAGGGTTTGCAGCGACATGTCCTGCGCCCGCGCCTGTGCCTCTCCATCGCGCAATTCCTGCTCCAGCGCCGCTTGCTGGCGCGCAAGTTCGCGGCGCTGCGCGGCCTGGGTTTCTGCCTGGCGCCACAGGTGCAGGCGGTCCTGCTCTGCCTGCTCGCGCGCGCGCAGTTCGGCCATGCCGCCGCTGCCTTGAAGGCGCTGCGCCTGTTCGTCCTGCGCGTGCCGGAGTGCGGCGCTGGCGCGGGCCTGGGCGTCGGTGGTGGCCTGGACCTGGGCCGCGCCGGCTTCGGCGCTTTGCGCCATGCGGGCCTGTTCGGCATCCAGCTTGCGCAGGGCCTGCTGCTGGTTGGAGGCCTGCTGTTGCTGGCTGGCGCGCAGCTTGAACTGCTGGCGCCAGCTGCCCAGGCGCTCGCCCAGCAGGGCATGGGCGCCATGGTGGGTGCAGAACTGCTCCAGCGTTTGGTGCTCGGCCTGCTGGCGTGCCAGGGTGTCTTGCGCGGCCTGGGCCAGTCGGGCGGACAGGGCCTGGGCATGGCGGTGCTGCAGCAGCAGCCGGGCCTGGGTCTGCTGTTCGTGCTCGCGCAGTTGCTGCAGTTGCTGGCGGCTTTCATCGCAGGCGGAGGTGCTGCGCTGCCAGGCCTGGTGCAGCGGTTGCAGTGCTTGAGCAGGCTCGTCGTTGGCCAGTCTTTCCAGTTCGGGCGCGGCCTGCTCCAGTGCCTGGGCGGCGTCTGCGCAGCCGGTGCGGGCGGCCTGCAGTGTCTGGGTGGCCTGGGCCAGTTGCTGCTGCCATTGGTGCTGGGCCCGCGTGCGCAGGTAGTCGGTCTGCAGCGTGGCTTGCTCCGTCACCAGGCTGTCGGCCTGGGCCTGCAGGGCATCGCGCGCCTCGGGCGTCAGCAACTCCACGCCATCGGCCTGGGCCTTGAGCTGGTCCAGGCGCTGGCGCGCATCGCGGGCGCGTTCGAAGACTTTCTGCGAGATCAGGCCGTAGATCTCGGTGCCGGTCAGCTCTTCCAGCAGGCCGGCGCGCTCATTGGCATTGGCTTGCAGAAAAGCCGCGAAGCCGCCCTGGGCCAGCAGCATGGACTTGGTGAAGCGCTCGAAGTCCAGGCCGGTGATGGCGGCGGTCTGCTCCAGCTTGTCGCGGGTCTGGCTGCTGAGGATGCTGCCGTCGCCCCGGGCCAGTTCCACCTTGGGCGCCTGCAGTGCGCCATCGATCCTGTCGCGTGCGCGGCGCTGGCTCCAGAAGGCGCGGTAGACCTGCCCCTTGACCTCGAATTCGACCTCGGCCAGGCAGTCGGCCGTGTGGCGCGTCATGAGGTCGTTGGCCGAGGCCGAGATGTTGTTCAGCCTCGGTGTCTGGTGGTACAGCGCCAGGCAGATGGCATCGAGCAGGGTGGACTTGCCCGCGCCCGTGGCACCGGTGATGGCGAACAGGCCGTTGCCCGCGAACGGTGCCTGCGTGAAGTCGATGCGCCATTCGCCCTTGAGCGAGTTGAGGTTCTTGAGCCGCAGCGTGAGGATCTTCATGCGCGGGCCTCCTCGCCGTGTTCGCCGGCGCCTGTGTTTGGCGCATCGAGTTCGGCCACCACTTCCTGGTAGCGCCGGGTGAGGGCCCGGGCCAAGCCGGGCTCCAGTGTTTCCAGCGCCAGGCGGCGCTCGAAGACGTCGGCGGGGCTGATCTCGTGCAGCGACTCGCCAGCGGCGGCAGCCATGCCGGCCGCCGCCCGGCCGCGCTGGCGCCGCACGCGCAGCAGCTCCACGGGCAGCTCGTCGGCCAGGGCCTGCACGCGGTCGGTGAGCTGGGGCAGGTAGTCGTCCTGCTCCACCACCACTTCCAGCCACACGGGCCGTGCAGGGCTGCCGGCTTGGGCGATGGCGCGCATCAGATCCGGCAAGGCGCTCAGGCTGCCAGCCACCGAGGCCATGGGCTGAAAGCAGGGCACGGGCAGCGGCGTGACGGCCTGGAGCCCTTCGGGGCCCAGGTCCACCAGCAGCATCTGCTTGGACTGGCGGGCTTCGTCAAAGCTCAGCGCAATGGGCGAGCCGCTGTAGCGGATGTGCTCCAGGCCGCCCACTTTCTGCGGCTGGTGGATGTGGCCCAGGGCCACGTAGTCGGCGGGCGGAAAGGCCGAGGTGGGGAAGGCATCCAGCGATCCCACGTAGATCTCGCGCACGGACTCGCTGCTGCTGGCGCCCACGGTGGTGAGATGGCCCGTGGCAATGATGGGCAGGCGCTGGCCGGATGCGGCGGCCAGCGCATCACGGCGCGCCGTGGCGGCGTCGTGCACGCGGCGGTAACAGGCCTCGATGGCGGCCTGCAGCGCCTGCTGCTTTTGCTCCGCGCTCTGGCCGGCCTGGCTCAGCACCAGGTCGCGCGGGCGCATGAAGGGCAGGGCGCAGACGATGCAGCCGGGCGCGGCCGGCTGCCCCGGCCGGCGCCGCAGCGGCAGCTCCACCACGTGGCTGGCCGTCTGGCCCACGGCGGCAACCACGGTGGTGTCCAGGCAGGCCAGCAGTTCGCGGTTCTCCGCCAGCGTGGCCACGGAGTCGTGGTTGCCGCCCAGCAGCAGCAGGGCCACGCCCGCCGCATGCAGGCGCACCACCAGTTGGCTGTACAGCTCGCGCGCATAGCTGGGCGGCGCGCCGGTGTCGAAGATATCGCCCGCGATGAGCACGGCATCGACCGCCTGGGCATCGACCTGCTCCAGCAGCCAGTCGATGAGCGCAGCGTGCTCGGCCTGGCGGCTCTTGCCCATGAAGTGCTGGCCCAGGTGCCAGTCGGAAGTGTGAAGAAGGCGCATGGTTTCGGTATCGCGGTATCGGTGCAATGTCCGCCGGCTGTGGCGGGGGCGACAGTATGGTCGCTGGCGCGCATGGGTGACAGCAGGACGGCGTGCCGCCGCTAACATCCCGGTTCGCATCAACCAAGGAGACACAGGCATGTTCAGCCACGTCATGGTCGGGGTCAACGACCTCGAAAAATCCAGGCAGTTCTACGACGCATTCCTGGGCGCGCTCGGCATTGCGCCGGGCATGGCCAACAAGAACCGCTATTTCTACCGCAGCGCGGGCGGCACGTTCGCCATTTCCACACCGATCAACGGCGAGGCTGCCTGCCACGGCAATGGCGCGACCATCGGCTTTGCGACGCAGTCGCCCGAGCAGGCCGACGCGGCCCATGCCGCCGCAGTGGCAGCCGGGGGCGTGACCTGCGAGGACCCGCCCGGCTGGCGCGAGGCTTCGCCCGGTGGCCGGCTGTACCTGGCCTATGTGCGGGATCTGGATGGCAACAAGCTGTGCCTGTTGCATCGGCCGCCCAAGGCCTGAGCGAATACCGCATCCCGGCATATACAAACCCCTCTGCGCCATACTCCCGCCCGAACGCGCCCGCCGGGCGCTCACTCCCAAGGAGAATGCGTGCAATCAGCAAGTGACCAGTGGTTCGACGAGGCGTACTACCAGCGCTACTACTTCGACAAGAAGACCAGCGTGGTCGATACCGAGCATGTGAACCGGCTGGGCGCTTTCGTCTGTTCCTACCTGAGCTATGTGCGCGTGCCCGTGCGCCGCGTGCTGGATGTGGGTTGCGGCATCGGCCTGTGGCGCGAGGCGGTGCAGCGCCACTTCCCCGGGGCCAGCTACCACGGCGTGGAGTTCAGCGAGTATCTGTGCGGGCGCTTCGGCTGGGAGCGCGGCTCGGTGGTGGACTATGCGGCGCATGATCCTGCAGAGCCCTTCGATCTGGTGATCTGCCAGGGCGTGCTGCCTTATCTGAGCCCGCCGGATCTCAAGCGCGCGCTGGCCAATCTGGGGCGGTTGAGCCGAGGCGGCCTGTATGTGGAGGCGGTGGCGCGCGAGGATTACGAACGCGGCGTGATCGATGAGGATCTGACCGATCCGCGCCTGTTCCGACACCGGGCCGATCTGTACCGGCGCGGGCTGGCCGAGCATTTCAAGGAGCTGGGCGGCGGCGTGTGGCTGAGCCGCCGCGCCGAGCTGCCGCTGTTCGAGCTGGAAAGCGTGGGATGAGCATGGAAATGTCGGCTGTACCTGCTCCGGCGCAGGATGCCCGCGTGCCGCTGTCCTATCTGCGCGGCGTGGACTCCGGCGTGGCGCCGCATGCGGTGTCGCGGCTGCGCACGCAGCGGCTGGCGCGCAGCACGCGGCCGTTTCTATCGCGCGGCGGGCCGCGTGGTGAGCGCTGCGAAGGTTGCCGGCTGCGGCCTTCGCACTGCCTTTGCGCGCTGCGTCCCATGCTGCCGACGCGGGCGGGCTTTTGCCTGCTGATGCACGATGCCGAGCCGCTCAAGCCCAGCAACACGGGCTGGCTGATCGCCGATGTGGTGGAGCAGACGCATGCCTTCGGCTGGGCGCGCACCGAGGCCGATGCGGGCCTGCTGGGCTTGCTCGATGATCCGCAGTGGCAGCCCTATGTGGTGTTTCCCGGCGAGTTCGTGGAGCCGCCGCAGCGCGTGGTGCATACGCTGCCGGTGCCCCGGGCCGGAACCCAGGCCGGGACTGAACCGGACCCAGGCCGGCGCCCGCTGTTCATCCTGCTGGACGCGACCTGGCCCGAGGCGCGCAAGATGTTCCGCAAGAGCCCTTACCTGGACCGCTTTCCGGTGCTGAGCCTGCATCCGGACCAGGTGTCGCAGTACCGTCTGCGCCGCTCGCAGCGCGAAGACCATTTCTGCACCAGCGAGGTGGCGGCCCTGTGCCTGGAGCTGACGGGCGACGCGGGCGACCGGCGCGCGGGCCGCGCGCTGGAGAGCTACCTGGCGCTGTTCACCGAGCACTATCTGCGGGCCAAGAACCAGCAGCCGGTGCAGGCAGACAGTGACGCGCGCCGTGGTCTGCAGGACGCGATCTCTTCCGCTTGTCCGTCTGCCTGTTAAAAAAGATAGCGGAAGATGCTGGTGTTCATTGGGATTGGTGGCGTTTTGTTCCAAATTGTTGACGCCGCATCCATTTCACCCGGCCCTGTGCGCGCCAGCGGTTCCACGGGGCGGGGTGAGGCCGGTGGCAGCAGTGTCTTTCGTAGCTTTTTGTTACGTTCCGGCCGAGATGCGCTGCCCATACTCGCGGCGTGCGATGAGAGGTGGGCAAGCAGCGGGGCGGGGTAACCAGGCCTGCAGGCCGAATGTCCATCGAACTTGGCCCGCAGGCAGTGATGGCTAAAATCGGATTTCGCTGAAATTCATCAGCCATTGCCCCGCACTGCAGGGCATGTTCGTGCACGCAGGGCCGTCCGTGGAGGCGGCCCGCATCCTCCAGGTGCACCGCAGCCGCGGCTCGCGGACCGCTGTCCACGGCGTCCGCCGGGAACCTTGGGGCGTGCCGTCTCTCTTATCGCGCTGGACCATGCGTTACGACCCTTCGGGGGCCGGCTGCGCCATGTCCGCGTGCTCCATTTTTCGTGGGGTTTTTTTCATGGCCCGGGGCGTCTGCCCCGGTGTTGGAAAGGTGTCCGGTTTTGGTGGTCAAGGATTTCAAACTGCACTACAACCCCGCCCTTGACGGGCTGCGGGGCGTGGCGATCCTGTTGGTGATCTTGTCGCACTCCCATGCGCCTTTGTTCGATGGCGCGTTCTTCGGGGTGGACCTGTTCTTCGTGCTCAGCGGCTATCTGATCACCTCGCTGCTGCTGATGGAGAACGAATCCGAGGGTCGCATCGGCTTCTGGCGCTTTTACCGCCGCCGCTTCTATCGCCTGATGCCGGCGCTGGCCCTGTTCCTGGGCGCGTACTGCATCTTCGCGCCCTTGCTGTGGCCGGACCTGAACGACATCTACACCGATGCGCTGGTCTCCATCCTCTATCTGGCCGACTACGGCATCGCCTTCTTCGACAGCCCGGACACGCTGCTGCACATGTGGTCGCTGTCGGTGGAGGAGCATTTCTACCTGATCTGGCCGCCGCTGCTGGTGCTGCTGCTGCGCTTTTCCAGGCCGGGCCGCCTGTGGCGCCCGATTGCCCTGCTGTGGGCGCTGAGCTGGCTGTGGCGCGTGTACTGGGTGGACCAGGGCCAGCATTTCTATGAGATCTTCTTTCGCTTCGACACCCGTGCCTCGGGCCTGTTCGCCGGTGCGCTGCTGGCGGCGGTGATGATCGAGCGGCCCGACTTCATCGCTGCACTGAAGGCGCGCATGCACCACGCCATGTGGGTGCCGCTGGCCGTGCCGCTGCTCATGGCGCTGCAATGGGACAACCAGGACGCCATGGTCTGGGGCATCACCGTGGTGGAATGCGCGGCCGTGGTGCTGCTGGTGGCGGCAAGTCAGGGCTCGGGCCTGGTCTTCGACATGCTGTCGTCGCCCACGCTGGTGAAGCTGGGCCGCCTGTCCTATGGCGTCTACCTGTGGCACTACCCGGTGGTGCGCTATCTGCGCGCCGAATTCTCGTGGCCCGTGGTGGTGGCGCTGGGCCTGGCGATCTCGGTGGCGCTGTCGGCGCTGTCTTTCTACACCATCGAGCGCTGGGCGCTGCGCATGCGCGATGGCGAGCGCAAGGGCGACGAGCGCCAGCCGCAGGGGCAGCCGGCCTGAATGCGGGCACGGCCTTGATGGCAAAAAGGGAACGTTGGCACGTTCCCTTTTTTGTTGGGCGGCAGGCGCAGGCGGGCTGCGTTCTCAGAACCCTGCGCCTGGCTGTGACAGGTACTGCAGTTCCTCGGCCGTGCTGGGGCGGCCCAGGATGGCATTGCGGTGCGGAAAGCGGCCGTAGCGCACGATGACGTCGCGGTGCCGGTAGGCGTAGTCCAGCGTGCCGGCGAGGAACTCGCGCACGCCCTCGCCGTCAGCGTCACCGGCCTGGTCGACCAGGGCCTGGAAGGCGGCCACGCTGCGGTCCTGCAGGGCCAGGTCTTCCGCATGCTCCAGCGGAAGGTAGCAGAAGATGCGCGCCACGGCAGGCAGGTCGGCATGCCGGTCATGGCCCAGGGCGATGCCGTCCAGCGCCAGCTGCAGCACCTGCGGATCGCCTGCAAAGCTGCGTGCCGTGCCCCGGAACAGGTTGCGCGTGAACTGGTCCAGCAACACGATCAGCGCCAGCCGCCCCAGTGCCGTGCCGGCCCAGCCGTCCAGCCTGCCGGCCAGCGCATCTTCGACCAGGGCGCCGAAGCGCTCGCGTATCTGGTCGTCAGTGGCATCGGACTTGATGAACCACAGGTTCTTGCAGGCCAGGGCGCCCGCGTTGTCAGGATGCGCGGAGCCCAGCCAGTAGCTGAGCACGTCGGCGATGCGCGGGTCTGGCGCGGGTGTGGGGGCAATGCTTGTCATCGGTGGCCAGGCTCTTGTCGGATGGGTAAGCCTTCGATTGTGCAGGCGGTGGCGTACTGCCTTTGCGGTTGGCGTGTTTTGCGCTGCCGAGGCACAGCTTGTGCAAATGTTTCTCAAGATGATGTACACAGGGTTTTCAAGAAGATTTACCGTAGTTATCAACAGATGGGAAACCGGATTTCATTGCTGATGACTGGAAATCAGGCACCAATGGATTCAATATTTCGTGCGGCAATGCTTCGAAATTCCCTGGAGATGCGCGCATCGTGCGCCACGGCTTGCCAGAAACGGCGCGCCAGCGCCTGGGCATGCGGCCATTCGGCCAGCGTGGCGGCCGTGGGTCGCTGGGGCTGGGCACCGAAGTCGCGCCCCACGATCTCGCCGTTGATGGGCATGTAGAGCATGGGCAGCATGTCGTAGGTGGGCGACAGTGCCCAGTCGCCATGGGGCTGCGGCAGCACGAAGGAGATGTTGCCGTAGTGCCGGTCCGTGTTGGCGATGAGCTGGCCGTAGGCTTCGAGCAGGCGCAGGCTGCGCGCGTCGGCCTCGGTGATGAGGCCGCGTGCGGCCAGGCGGTTGGCCGTGGCCGCCCAGTTGTCCACCTCGCCCACGTACTGGGCATTGAGCACCTGCAGGGACACCATGCCGATGCGTCCAGGGTTGCTGCGCGGGTGGTCCTGCGAGACTGGCACATCGTCCGGTACATCGCCCGGTGCCGGCTGGCTGCGGTCGAAGCGCTCCGATTCGAGGAAGGCGCGGCCGCCATCGAGGAACAGCCGCGTGCGCGCTGCGGGCAGGCCGTCTTCGGCCAGGGTCTGCAGTGCCAGGTGCTCGCAGACCAGCAGGTCGCGTATGCGCTGCTCGGCCGGCGCGTTGCCTGCCGGTGAGAACTTGACGATGACGCTGCGCCCGGCCGTGATGCAGCAGAACTTGGGCTGCTCGCCGCCCGCCGACGAGCCCGGATGCGTGCCCTGCATGGCCTGCATGGCCAGGCGCGGATAGTCGGCCGCAGAGGTGGCGCGCAGCGTGCGCGCGGGCAGGGAGTGGAAGCGCTCGAAGGCGGCTTCGCCCACGATGAGGTTGCCCGGCAGGTCTTCGCCAAAGCGGGCCAGGGCGCGCAGCACATCGTCCTCGCCCCACTGGCGCGGGTCGCCGCCCAGCTGCAGTTCGGGGTGGCTGTGTGCAAAGCTGCGGCCGATGAAGCCCTGGGGCCGCATGTCGTCCAGGAACCAGGGCAGGCCGTCGTGCTGCTCGCTGAGGCCGTCGGCCTCATCCACCCAGAAGCCGCCGCCGTGCAGGGCGATCATGCGGCCGAAGGGCGATGCATGGCCTTCGGTGTCCACGCGCATGATGGCCACCTCGGCCCCCACGCCTGCCACCTGGCGCGGCAGCACGTAGCGCTGCGTGCGCGCCGCCCCCACCTTGCGCACCTGGCCCGACTGGATCAGCGGCGCCAGCGCGCGCGACACCGTGGGCTGGCTCACGCCCAGCATCTGCTGGAGCTCGCGCGCGGCCAGCGCACCGCCCTGGCGGCGCAGTGCTGCCAGCACCTGCAGGGAGAGGTCTTCATTGGCCATGGGGAATCAATTTATGAATGGATAAAACAAGGGGTTAATTTATTGAAAATCAAGGATTTATGCAAATCAATGAATGGATATATGAATAGATAAAAAACCGCGCTCAAGGCCGCGGCATGGCGGGGCGGTGAACGGGCCGCCCGGAAGGCCGGTCTTGGCCGGGTTGCCGTCGCCAAGCTGCCCGGGTGCCTGGTGGACGTTGTTGACGCGGCCGTCGTTTCGTTCCCGAAGCGGCGTCGCACAGCGGCCGGGCAACACCCACTGCAGGGACAGGGAATAGCCCCTGGCGGGACAATGTCGCTCTCAAAAAACATAGCGCCATGCGTATGGCATGCATGGCGCTTCAGGGTTTCGTGTCGGGCTTTCTGAGGCTTGTGCTGTCGTGATGAATCGCCGCTTTTTGTTGATGGTCGTGGCAGCGGGCTGGAGCCTGGCCGCGACCGGATGTTCGGGGAAGTCCGGACCTGGGAATGTCTCGGTTTCGCGGCAAAGGCTGCAGGAGGTGGTGGCCCAGCGCTTTCCCCGGCAGTTCCCCGTGGCCGGCATGCTGCAGCTCAAGCTGCATTCGCCGGTGCTGGGATTGCTGCCCGAGCGCAACGCACTCAATGCGGTGCTGCAGGCCGATCTGTCGGGGCCCGTGCTCAAGCAGGCCTATGGCGGCCATCTGAACCTGGACTTCGCGCTGCGCTACGAGCCCACGGACCGCACGCTGCGCGCCCACCAGATCAAGGTCAACAGCCTGGTCATCAACGACCTGGCGCCCGCAATGAGCGACATGCTCACCACCTATGCCAGCGCGCTGGCCGAGCAGGCGCTGGGCCAGCTCGTGCTCTACCAGCTGCAGGACAAGGAACTGGCCCTGATGGACTCGCTGAACATGGAGCCCGGCGCCATCACGGTGACGCCGGACGGCCTGAGCGTGGCCCTGGTCCAGAAGCCTGTCGCGCCGCGCTGAGCGCAGCGGCGCGCCTTTGTCCTTGCCTTCGTCCGCGCCTCAGTCCGCGCGGATATTGGCCGCGCGGATCACCTCGCCCAGCTCGGCGCTCTCGGCCTGAATGAAGGCGCCGAACTCGGCCGGCGTGCCGCCCATGGGCGATGCGCCAATGTCGGCCAGCTTCTGCAGCACGGCGGGCCGGGCCAGGCTTTTGTTCAAAGCCTGGTTCAGCGCCTGCACCACGGCCGGCGGCGTGCCGGCCGGCGCCACCAGGCCCCACCACACGGTGGCCTGCACGTCCACGCCCATCGAGCGCGCCGTGGGCACGCCCGGCAACAGGCGCGAGCCATTCTGGTTGAGCACCGCCAGGGCGCGCAGCGCGCCGCTGCCCACGTGGCCGGCCACCTCCAGCGGGTTGATGGCCATGAAGTCCAGCCGCCCGCCCAGCAGGTCGGTCACGGCGGCCGAGCCGCCCTTGTAGGGGATGTGCACGGCCTGGAAGCCGCCTGCGCGCTCCAGCAGGGCGCTGGCCATGTGGCCCGAACTGCCCACGCCAGCCGTGCCATAGGACAGCGCGCCGGCCTTGGCCTTGCCGGCGGCGATCAGCTCGGCCAGGTTCTTGTGGGGCGACTTGGCGTTGACCACCACGACCAGCGGCGCCTCGCCGATGCGGCCCACCGGGACGAGGTCCTTGAGCGGATCGAAATTGAGCTTGGCGTACAGCGCCTTGTTGGTGGTCAGCGTGTTGGAGGCCGTCAGCAGCAGGTAGCCGTCGGCCGCGCCGCGTGCCACCGCGCCCATGCCGATGTTGGTGCCTCCGCCGGGCTTGTTGTCCACCACCAGGGACTGGCCCAGCAGCTCGACCATGGGCGGCGTGACCAGGCGCGTGATGATGTCCACGCCGCCGCCGGGCGAGTAGGGCACGACCACGGTCACGGGGCGCTCGGGGTAGCCGGCCGCCGTGGCGACCAGGGGCAGGGCTGCCCAGGCGGCGGCGGTGGTGCCGAGCAGGGCCAGTGCGTGGCGGCGGGTGGAATGTCTTGTCATGCAGGTCTCCGTGGATTGTTGTGACCCGGCGGCAGGGCCGGGTCCGCCATTATTTGGCGTGCCAGGCATGGCTGGGCGCCGAACGTTACGATGCAGCGGCCATCGATTTCTTGGCGAACCCGTCCAGCCTTCAAGGTGCTCCATGACTCCACAGAATCCGCTCTCCGCCTTTTCCGTCACGCGCAAGTGGCCGGCCACGCAGCCGGACCGCATCCAGCTGTATTCCCTGCCCACGCCCAACGGCGTCAAGGTGTCGATCGCGCTGGAGGAAATGGGCCTGCCGTATGAGGCGCACCGCGTGGGCTTCGAGAGCAATGACCAGCTCTCGCCCGAGTTCGTGGACACCTTTCCCAACAACAAGATCCCGGCCATCCTGGACCCGCAGGGCCCGGGCGGGAAGCCGCTGGCGCTGTTCGAGTCGGGCGCCATCCTGGTCTACCTGGCCGAGAAGTCCGGCAGCCCGCTGCTGCCCGCCGACCCGGCCGCGCGCTATGAAACGCTGCAGTGGCTGATGTTCCAGATGGGTGGGGTCGGCCCCATGTTCGGCCAGCTGGGGTTCTTCCACAAATTCGCGGGCAAGGACTTCGAGGACAAGCGCCCGCGCGACCGCTACGTGAACGAGTCCGTGCGCCTGCTGGGCGTGCTGGAGCACCGCCTGGCCGGCCGCGCCTGGGTGATGGGCGAGCAGTTCACCATTGCCGACATCGCCCTGTGGCCCTGGGTGCGCAACATGGTGGTGGAGCAGGGCTACAACGCGGCTGCTCTGCTGGGCTGGGAGCGCTTTCCCGAGCTGCAGCGCGTGCTGGCCGCCTTCGTGGCGCGGCCCGCCGTGCAAAAGGGCCTGGCGACGCCGCCGCGCAACTGACCCGGCGGGCGTTGCATTCCTGGGCCGCACTGTCCCAGCCATGGTGACTTTCAAAGCCGGCGCGGGGGCCGCATCTGTCCGAGAATGCAGCGCCCCCTTTTTTCTTGCGGGCGCAGCCTCACAGGAGCCACGATGACCGCAGCAACCTCCCCCGTCCTCCAGAGCCAGCCGCTGGGCCCGCTGTGGCCCACCATGGACCCCTTCCTGTTCTGTGCCCACCATGACGATGCCTATCCGCCCAGCGATGGCCGGCTGGGCGTGCAGGCCGTGGACCTGGAAGGCCGCCAGATGGGCAGCGACTTCAGCCGCAAGGACGGCTTTTCCATGTACCACGGCGACGGCGTGCCGGGCTTTCCCGGCCACCCGCACCGCGGCTTCGAGACCGTGACCCTGGTGCGCAAGGGCCTGATCGACCATTCCGATTCTCTGGGTGCGGCCGCGCGCTTTGGCGGTGGCGACGTGCAGTGGCTCACGGCCGGCAAGGGAATCCAGCATTCGGAGATGTTCCCGCTGCTCAACAGCGACGCGCCCAATCCGTTGGAGCTGTTCCAGATCTGGCTGAACCTGCCTGCGCACTCCAAGATGGTGGAGCCGCACTTCACCATGTTCTGGAACGAGCGCATTCCCCGCCTGGAGCACGCAGACGCCGCAGGCCGCAGGACCGTGGTCACCGTGGTCGCGGGCAGCCTGCCCGGCGCGGCGGCCGCCCTGCCGCCGCCGCCCGAATCCTGGGCCTCGCAACCCGAGGGCGACGTGGCCATCTGGACACTGCGCCTGGAGCCCGGTGCGCGCTGGACGCTGCCGCGCGCAGCCGGCGCGGACACTCAGCGCATGCTGTATTTCTTTGCGGGCCAGGCCCTGCAGGTCGGGCCCACGGCGCTGGCCCAGCATGCGGCCCTGCATGTGGATGCCACGCAGGACTGGGAACTGCACAACAGCGGCGCCGACGCCGTGGAATGCCTGGTGCTGCAGGGCCGCCCCATTGGCGAGAGCGTGGCCCAGTACGGCCCCTTCGTGATGAACACGCAGCAGGAAATCATGCAGGCCATGCAGGACTACCGGCGCACCCAGTTCGGCGGATGGCCCTGGGCCGAGCAGGACCCGGTGCATGGCGCCGAGAACCGGCGCTTTGCGCGCTATCCGGGCGCTGCGGCCGAGGAGCAGCCTCCGGCCGCCTGATTCCGGTCAGGCCGCGTCAGGCCGTGTCTGCGGGCGGATGAAAGCTGGCCGGCGCGGGCGTGCGCCCCAGCTCCTTGAGGATCTTCAGCGTGATGGCCATGCCGGTGTTGCCTGCGGGCACGCCGGCATAGACGGCGGTCTGCAGCAGCACTTCGCGGATGGTCTCCAGATCCAGCGGCGCGGCCTCGGCATCGGCCGGGTCGGCCAGCAGGCCCGTGCGGATGTGCAGCTCGAACTCTTCCCAGCGGCCCATGGACGCCGTGATGGCCAGCACCATGATGCGGCGCGTGCGGCGCTCCAGGCCGGGGCGGCTCCAGATGCCGTCCCAGGCATAGGCCGTGATCATGCGCTGGAACTCCACATTCAGTTCGTTGGCGCGCGCCACGGATTGGTCCACCCATTCATCGCCCAGCACGCGGCGGCGGTTGGCAAGGCCGCGCTGCAGGGCGTCGGCGGAAGATTCGGTCATGGCGGGGGTTCCTGTGTCAAGCATGGGAATGGGCATTGGCGTGGGTCTGCGGCGCTGCCAGCAGCGCCAGGCACGCATCATGCGATGCCTGCACGGCGCGTGCCGGGTCGCAAGCCCGGGCCAGCGCATCTTGCAGCGCCTGCAGGGCCGCTGCGTCCAGCCGGGGCGCGGCCCATTCCGCCAGCAGCAGGCGCAGCTCGCGCCCCTGCTCCAGCGCCTGCGGGGCCAGCAGTTCCACGGCAGCCAGGGCCTCGGGCTTGCCTGCCCAGGGCGCCATGGCGTGCACGCAGGCCTCTGAAAACACCAGTCCGTACAGGCCCTGCACATGGCCCAGCATGCGCTGCGGATGCACCTGCAGCGACTGCGCGGCCTGGCGCAGCGCGGCGGCGGCGCCATGCACATGGCGCCACAGGTCGGGCCAGTGCGCGACCTCGGCCTGCCACTCGCCCAGCGCGCGCTCATGGGCCTGGGCCATGCAGCCCAGCAACAGGGCCGCGAGCGGGGGCACGGCCTGGGCCTGGGCCACGGCCTGCATCAGGTGCACGGGGTTGCGCTTGTGCGGCATGGCGCTGGAGGTGCTGCCGCGCGGCGCCTCGGCGATCTCGCCCACCTCGTACTGCGCCATCAGCGACCAGTCCCGGGCCAGCTTGGCCAGGCTGCCGCCGCACACAGCCGCTTCCATGGCCAGGCGCATCCAGTCGTCACGCTGCGTATGCCAGCTGCGGCCGCAGGCCGACAGGCCCAGGCGCCGGGCCAGTGCCTGCTCCACCTCGGCGCGGTGGCTTCCCAGCACGGCGCCATTGCCCACGGCGCCGCCCAATTGCACGCACAGCGCAGCGGTGGCAAGCCTTTCAAACTGTTCGATGCTGCGCCCCACGGCGGCAGCCGACTGCGCGCACTTGAAGCCGAAGCTGGTGATCTGCGCGGGCTGCAGCAGGCTGCGCGCCAACATGGGCGTGGCCGCATGCGTGCGGGCCAGGGCCTGCAGTGCGGACTGCAGCGCGTCCAGCTCGGCCCGCAGCGCCTGCAGGGCCTGCTGCGTGAGCAGGGCCTGCGCCGTGTCCACGGCGTCCTGCGTGGTCGCGCCCCAGTGCAGCCAGGGCAGGCCTTCGGGAGCATGGAGCTGCAGCCACTGCTGCAGCGGCCGCACCACGGCCAGGCCCAGCGCGCCGCTGGCGCGGGCCTGCGCGACCACGCCTTCGCAGGTGAGCGGCGCCTGCGCACAGGCGCGCGCTATGGCCTCGGCGGCCGGGCGGGGCACCAGGCCGCAGTCGGCCTGGGCCTGGGCCAGCGCGCTCTCGAAGCGCAGCAGCGCGTCCAGCCAGCGCTCGTCTGCAAACCAGTGGCCGCCGTCGGCGGGCCCCAGATAGTCCTTCACCAATGACATGCTGTCCTTGCCGGTCTCAGGCCGTGGCGCCCGAGGCCTTGATCACGGCGGCCCACTTGGCGCTCTCCACCTGGATGCGGGCCGCGTATTGCGCGCCGTCGCCCAGCAGCGGCACGGCGCCCTCGATGCCCAGGCGCGACTGGAAGGACTCGGCAGACGCCACCTTGAGGATGTCGCGTCCCAGCGCGCGCACCGTCTCGGCAGGCGTGCCCTTGGGAGCGAGGATGCCGTAGGTCAGCGAGCTCTCGAAGTCGGCCAGCGCACGCACGCCGGACTCGGCCACCGTGGGCACGTCGGGCAGCTGGGGCTGGCGTTTGGCGCCGGTCACGGCCAGGGCGCGCAGCTTGCCGGCCTTGACCAGGGCCATGGCCGCGGGAATCACGCCAAAGCTGAAGTCCACATTGCCGCCCACCAGGTCGGTCAGCGACGGGGCCGTGCCCTTGTACGGCACATGGATGGCCTTGGCGCCCAGCGCGTGGGCAAACATCTCGCCCGTCAGGTGGCCGCCGGTGCCCGAGCCGCTGGAGGCGTAGTTCATCTCGCCGCTGCGCTTGCGCATCTGCTCGGCCAGATCGGCCACGCTGCGCACGGGCGAGGAAGCCGGAACCACCAGCAGCAGGGCCGACGAGGCGAACATGGCCACCGGCTGCAGGTCGGTGGCCGCATTGAACTTGAGGCCCGGATACAGCGAAGGATTGATGGACACCGTGCCCGTGTGGCCCAGCAGCCAGGTGCCGCCATCGCCGGCCGCGCGCACCACGGCTTCCGTGCCCAGGTTGCCGCCCGCGCCGGCCTTGTTCTCCACGATCATCCCGTAGCCGAAGGACTCGTTGAGGCCATGCGCCATCTGCCGCGCAAACACATCGTTGCCGCCGCCCGGCGCAAACGGCACCACCAGGCGGCTGCCGCGCTTCTGGGCCAGGGCCGGCAGGGCGGTGGCGGCCAGCGCAGCGGCGGCGGTGGACAGCCACGACCGGCGTGACAAAAGGGGGTGACGGGGATGTCGGGAATCCATGGCGGTGTCTCCTGAAATAGTCGTTGTCACGCAGTGTGGTGCAGCGGAGCCGGGGAAAACAGCAGTTGCATCTGCGTTGTGATTTAAGAAAATGTGTGAAATGGACGTGAGATACATACACAATTTCTTGAGAGTGGTGGACACCGGCTCCATGTCCGAGGCCGCTCGCCAGCTGGATCTGAGCCCTTCGGCCATTGCCCAGCAAATGCGTGTGCTGGAGGGCGAGCTGGGTGCGCCGCTGCTGGTGCGCCATGGCCGCAGCGTGCGCGCCACCGAGGCGGGCGAGCGGCTGTTCGAGCGCGGCCGCCAGTTGCTGCAGGACTTCGAGGGCTTGCGCGAATGGGTGGCCTCGGACGCGGACGGCGGCGAGCTGCGGCTGGGCACCGTGAACACGGCGCTGCACGGCTTTGTGCCCGCCGTGATGCGGGCCTTCGTGGCGCGCCACGCCGAGGTGCGCATCAGCGTGCGCGCCGGCCTCACGCCCGAGCTGTACACGGCCCTGGTCCAGTCCGAACTGGACGTGCTGATCTGCCTGCAGCCCTCGTTCGACCTGCCCAAGACCGTGTGCTGGGCCGAGCTGCGCCAGGAGCCCTTGGTCGTGCTGTGCCGCAACCGGGATGCGCGGCAGGACCCGCTGGCCCTGCTGCGCACCCGGCCCCTGGTGCGCTACGACCGTTCCCTGGCCGGTGGCCGGCTGGCCGACCGCTACCTGCGCGCCCAGGGCATTGCGCCGCTGGAGCGCATGGAACTGAACTCGGTGCTGGCCGTGGCCATGATGGTGGACCAGGGCCTGGGCGTGGGCCTGGTGCCCGACATCGGCCCCGTGCTCTCCCAGGGCCGCGACGTAAGCGTGCTGGCACTGCCCGAGCAGGGCGCTGCTGCGGATGGCGCCGGCTCCCGCCCCGCCGATGCGCGCAAGGTCGGCCTGCTGTGGCTGAACACCTCGGCCCGCGCGCGCTGGGCGCGCAGCCTGCTCGAATGCGCGCGCGAGTGCCTGGGCCGAGGGCTCTAGCTGAACTGCGCTGCCAGGAAGTCCACCACCGCGCGCACGCGCGGCGCCAATGACCGGCCACGCGGGTACAGCAGGTAGAAACGGTCGTCCTCGCTGCGCTCCTGGTAGGACTGCAGCAGGGGGACGAGGGCGCCGCGCTCCAGGTCGGCGGCGATGTGGAAATGCGCCAGCCGCACCACGCCCAGCCCCAGCAGCGCAAAGCTGTGCAGCAACTCGCCCTGGTTGGCGCCGAGATGGCTGGGGATGTCGATGGTCCTCAGGCCTCCCTCGTCATGGAAGGTCCAGCGATTCCACTGCGTGCGGATGGTGAAATTCAGGCAGCGGTGGCGCAGCAGATCCTCGGGCCGCTCAGGTCGGCCGAAGCGTTCCAGGTACTGCGGCGATGCCGCGATCACCCAGGGCCTGTGCATCAGGGGGCGGCCGATCAGCGTCTGCTCCGTGGGTCGGCCGCTGTGAATGGCCACATCCAGTCCCTGGCGGATGAAGTCCCCGCGTTCCGTGCCCAGCACGAAGTCCAGGTGCAGGCGCGGGTGCCTGTCCAGCAGCAGCGGCAGGCGTGGCGCCACCAGGTACTTGGCCGTGGTCAGCGCCGTGTGGATGCGCACCGTGCCCGAGATCTCGGCGTCGGCCACGCGGACCGAGGCCTCGGCGTCCTCCATGGCCTGCACCACTTGCTGGCTGGCCTCGCGAAAGCGCTCGCCCTCTTGCGTGAGCCGGATGGCGCCGGCGATGCGCTCGAACAGCCGCACGCCCAGGCGCGCCTCCATGCGCGCGATGAGCTTGCTGACCGTGGAGGGCGCCAGCTGCAGGCGCCGTCCGGCGCCCGAGAAGCTGCCCTCCTCGACCACGCGCAGGAACACCGTCATCTGTCCGAACTGGTCCATGAACGTCCCCCGGTCCCCCTGTGAATTTCGTTCACATGCGCTATGGCCGCGCATGCGTTGTCTCGTGCAGAGCCACTGTACAGAATGGTTTCGACGACCAGAACGGAGACAACACCGATGAGCCAGAACCGAACCCTGCGCATAGGCGCGGGCGCCGCATGGTGGGGCGACCGCATCGAGCCCGCAGCCCTCAATGCAGAGCATGGCGCGCTCGACTACCTTTGCTTCGAGACCATGGCCGAGGCCACGGTGTCTGCCGCCCAGGTGCGTGCGCGGCGCGACCCGTCCTTTCCCGGCTACGACACCTACCTGGACGAGCGCATGCGCGCCGTGCTGCCGGCCTGCATGCGGCAGGGCACGCGCATCATCTCCAACCAGGGCTGGATCAACCCGCAGGGCGCGGCACGGCGCATCGTCGAATTGCTGGACGAACTGGGCATCCACGGCGTCAAGGTGGCGGCCGTGGGCGGCAGCCTGATCACCGACCGGGTGCTTTCGCTGGCGCCCACCATCCTGGAAACCGGCGCATCCACGCAGACGCTGGCCGGCACGCTGATCTCGGCCGAGGCCTACCTGGGTGCCGAGCCCATCGTGCAGGCCTTGAAGGAGGGGGCGCAGATCGTCGTGACGGGGCGCGTGGCCGATCCCTCGCTGTTCCTCGCGCCCATGGTGTACGAGTTCGGCTGGGACCCGCTGGACCACGAGCGCATGGGCGCGGGCAGCGGCATCGGCCATCTGCTGGAATGCGGCGCCCAGGTCACGGGGGGCTATTTCGCCGATCCGGGCCTCAAGGATGTGCCCGAGCCCTGGAATCTGGCCTTCCCGATCGCCGAAGTCGATGCCGATGGCGGTGTCACCCTCACCAAGGTCCAGGGCACGGGCGGCATGGTCACGGTGCAGACCGTCAAGGAGCAGATGCTCTACGAGGTGCATGATCCCGCCCACTACATCACGCCGGACGTGGTGGTCGATTTCACCCAGGCGCGCATTGTCCAGGCGGGGCCGGACCGCGTGCGCGTGACGGGCCTCACCGGCAAGCCGCGCACGCCCACGCTCAAGGTTTCCATGGGATGCACCGAGGGCTTCATCGGCGAGGACATGTTCTTCTACGCAGGCCCCGGCGCGCTGCGCCGCGCGCAGCTGGCGCGCCGCATCCTGCAGCAGCGCTTCGACATCGTGAAGCTGGAGGCCGAAGAGGTCCGCATCGACTTCCTGGGCCTGAACGCCGTGCACGGCGCGGCCACGCCGCAGCAGGCGCCCGAGCCCTACGAAGTGGCGGTGCGCGTGGCGGCGCGCACCCGCACGCGTGAGCAGGCGGCCAAGGTGGGGCGCGAGGTGGATGGCATGGCCGTCTCGGGCATTGCCCACACGGGCAAGCGCGTGCCCCACCAGGAGCGCACGCGCGAGGTGATCGGCGTGTGGTCGGCCCTGGTGGCGCGCGAGCAGGTGCCCGCGCACATCGACTATTTCACGAGCTGAACGGGAGGCAGGCATGACCGCCAAGGTACGACTGGAACAGGTGGCGCATACGCGCTCGGGCGACAAGGGCAATACCTCGAACATCGCCGTGTTCGCCTACGAGCCCGCGCTGTATCCGCTGCTGTGCGAGCAGCTGACGGCCGGGCGCTTCAAGGCCTTCCATGGCACGGCCATCACGGGCGAGGTGCTGCGCTACGAGGCGCAGAACCTGCACGCACTGAACTTCGTCGCCCATGGCGCGCTGGGCGGCGGCGTGTCGCGCAGCCTGTCGGTGGACAACTACGGCAAGGCGCTGTCGGCGGCCATCCTCGGCTTCGAGCTGGAAGTCCCTGTCGAACTGCAGCCACTGCTTCGCCAGCGGGCGCCGGGCTGAGCTTCGCCGCCTTGCACCACAGGCAAAGAAAAAGAGGAGACAAAGACATGGCATTGCAACCCTTCCGAGCGCTTGCCGCGCTGGCCCTGGCCGCGTGGGCGGCACTGGCCCCTGTGCAGGCCCGCGCCCAGGCCTACCCCTCCAAACCCGTCCGCATCGTCGTTCCCTATCCGGCGGGCGGTACGACGGACATCATTGCGCGGCTCGCGGCGGCCCAGTTGACGGAGCGGCTCAGGCAGCCCTTCGTGGTGGAGAACCGCGCGGGCGCCAGCGGCGCCATCGGCTCGGCGGCCGTGGCCCAGGCCGCGCCCGATGGCTACACCCTGGTCATGGGAACGGCCAGTTCGCACGGCATCAATTCGGCATTGCAGAAAGCCCTGCCCTATGACGCTGTGCGGGACTTCGCGCCCGTCACCGTGGTGGCCAGCACGCCCAACATCATCGTGGTCCATCCCGGCGTTCCCGCGAAGACCCTGGCCGAACTGCTGGCCATGGCCAGGGCAAAGCCCGGGCAGGTGAACTTCGGCTCCACCAGCCCCGGCGGTTCGCCGCACATGAGTGCCGAGCTGCTCAAGATGATGGCAGGCGTGGACATGGTCCATGTGCCCTACAAGGGCGCCTCGCCCATGCTCACCGACCTCATGGGCGGACAGATCCAGGTGGGGTTCGACAACCTGCCCTCGACCATCGCCTTCGTGCGAAGCGGGAAGCTGCGCGCGTTGGCAGTGACCACGGCGCAGCGCTGGCCTGGAGCGCCCGACATTCCCACGGTGGCCGAAAGCGGCGTGCCGGGCTACGAGGTCTCGGGCTGGTTCGGCCTGCTGGCGCCGGCGGGCACGCCACGCGCCGTGCTGGATGCGCTGCAGTCGGCCATCGCCCAGGCCGTGCGCGCTCCCGAGGTGGCCAGCCAGCTGCGTGGCCTGGGCGCCGAGCCTGTGGCCAATAGGCCCGAGGCCTTTGCCCAGCAGATCCGCGCCGACGTGGAGAAGTGGCGCGGCGTGGCCAAGGCCACGGGCGTGACGCTGGAATAGCGCGCGTCGCCGACAATGGAGGTTTTGCGCGGCGCGCCTTCTGCGCTGCGGTTTTCCAAGGCCTTTGCCATGAACATCACCAAAGACACCGCCGTCACCATCAACTACAAGATCACCGACAAGCTGGGCAAGCTGCTCGACAAGGGCGACGTGGCCTATCTGCACGGCGGCTACGACAACATCTTCGCCAAGGTGGAAGCCGCCCTCGACGGCAAGACCGTGGGCGACACGCTGACCGTGGACCTGGCTGTGGAGGACGCCTTCGGCGCGCGCGACGAGAGCCTGACCCGCACCATCCCCAAGGGCGAGTTCCCGCCCGGCGTGAAGGTGGGCGGCCAGCTGCGCGGCACCAATGACCAGGGCGAGCCCCAGATCTACCACGTGGTCAAGATCAAGGGCCCCGTGGTGCTGCTGGACGGCAACCACCCGCTGGCCGGCATGGCGCTGCACTTCGCCTGCAAGGTCACCGAAGTGCGCGCGGCCAAGCCCGAGGAAATCGAGCACCGCCACGTGCACGGCGGCCACGGCCACCACCATTGAGAGGCAGGGCCGGGATACCCCCGGTCCGCACGGCCCCGCAACGCGCAAAGGCCGCCTGGCATGCCCGGCGGCCTTTGTGTTTTCCGTCTAGACCGCCTCCAGCGCCAGCACTGCCGTGGCCGTGTTGGAGATCGGTATGTGGTAGTTGCCGTGCACGCGCCGCACGCCGGGCGCGGCGCTGGACAGGGCGCCACGCATGGCCAGCCACATCAGCAGCTCCACGCCCTGGGTGCCGGTCTTTTCCACCAGTTCATGCACGCTGAACTGCGTGGCCCATTCGGGATTGGTGGCCAGGCTGTCGAGAAACTGCAGGTCGAAGGCCTTGTTGATGAAGCCGGCGCGCTCGCCGTCGAGCTGGTGCGACAGGCCGCCCGAGGCGATGACGGCCACGCGCTGGCCGCTGTCCCAGCGCGCAATCGCGCGGCCCACGGCCTGGCCCAGCGCATAGCAGCGGCGCGCCGAGGGCAGCGGGAACTGCACGGTGTTGATGCACACCGGCACGACGGCCACCGGACAGTCTCCCTCGGGCCAGAACAGCTTGAGCGGCAGCGTGCAGGCGTGGTCCACCAGCATCTCCTGGCAGCTGACCACGTCGAAGTCCTCGCCCACCAGGGACTCGATCAGGTGCCACGACAGCTCCGTGTGGCCGCGCAGCGGTGCCAGCGTGGGAATGCCCCAGCCTTCGTCGGCGTTGCAGTAGCGCTCGGCCGCGCCCACGGCGAAGGTGGGCATCTTGTCGAGGAAGAAGTTCAGGCCGTGGTCGTTGTAGAACATCACCACCACGTCGGGGCGCTGGGCGGCCAGCCATTCGCGGATGGGCGGGAAGCCGTCGAAGAAGGGTTTCCAGTAGGGCTCGTTCTGCAGGCCCTTGTGGATGGCGTTGCCGATGGCGGGAATGTGCGAGGTGCCGAGGCCGCCGATGAGATGTGCCATGGGATGTCTCCTGGGTTGCGTCTTGTGTGCTGTCTATGGCGAGGCTCAGGCGTGCGAGCGCAGCAGGGCCTGGAATTCGGCCTTGGTCATGCCGGTCTGCTGGGCGCCTATGTCCTGCATGTCCAGGTGAAAGATGCCGGCCAGCTTGGCCAGGTAGTAGGCGTTGCCGCCGGCCGCGATCATCTGCAGCACGTTGCGCGCGCGCACGGCATCGGCCTGCTGCTGGTTCAGGCCGTAGCGGCGCATATAGGCCTCCTCGTCGGCCAGGAAGGCCTGGCGGCTGGCCAGCTCGTTGAAGGAAAAGCACATCCTGTTGAGCGCATAGCCCTTGCGGGCCTGCCTGCCATCGAACAGGGTGGTGCCGGGAATCTGCGGCTGATCGGCCATGTTTTGTCTCCGGTATTTGCGTTGGATCAGCGGCAGTGTCCGGCCCGCGTTGCCAAAGATAAAGCGGCGGCCAATCATGGAACGCATGAGAGAAATCGATGGATCGCAGCTGGACGGCCGGCTGCTGCAATTGCTTCTGGCCGTGCTGGAGACCGGCAGCGTCACGGCGGCGGCGCAGCGCCTGGGTGTGACGCAGTCGGCCGTCAGCCATCTGCTGGACAAGCTGCGCGCCATCACGGGCGATCGCCTGTTCGTCAGGCAGGGGCGGGGCATTGCGCCCACGGCCCATGCGCTGGCGCTGCAGGCCCCGGCGCGCGAGCTGCTGCGGCAGATGCAGCAGTTCGGGCGGGGGCCCAGCTTCGACCCCGCGCACTGGCGCGCCGAGATCACCATTGCCGCCAACGACCTGCAGCGCGAACTGCTGCTGCCTGCGCTGGCCCGGCGCCTGCGCACGCAAGCTCCCGCCGCCATGCTGCGCGTGATCGACAGCGGCGCGCCGGATGTCGAACTGCTGCGCTCGGATGCCTGCCTGCTGGCCATCAGCCCGCGCCCGCCCGATGCCACGGACATCGTGCAAAAGCGCCTGTTCAGCGATGAGTACGCAGTCTTCTATGACAGCGCCGTGCGACAGCCGCCGGCCAGCCTGGCCGACTATCTGCAGGCCGACCACGCCACCGTGGCCTATGCCGACCGCCAGGCGCTGGACCTGGACCTGCAACTGCAGGCCCGCGGGCTGGAGCGCCGATTTGCCGTGCGCGTGCCGGGCTTTGCGGCGCTGGCCGCCTTTGTGCGCGGCACGCCGCTGCTGGCGACGGCGCCGTCGCTGCTGGGCCGCACGGCCCTGTCATCGCTGGCCAGCTTCCCCGTGCCCGTGGACTGCCCGCCGCTGCCAATGTTCATGATCTGGCACACGCGCCACCAGGCCGATCCCGCCCATGCGTGGCTGCGCGGGCAGTTGCAGCAGGTGGTCGCGCAGGCGCTTGGCGGCGCCGGGCCGTCAATGCCTGCGAAGCAAGGCGCGGCGCAGCAGGCGTGCTGCGCGGTTGCGGATCTGGAAGGGGCTGTGGCTGACGGCCGGGCTCACGCGGGCGCGTGAGCAGGCGGCCAGGAAGTCGCGCAGCAGCACGCTGTCATCCAGCGTGCTGGTATCCGGGTTGCGGAACTGGAATTCGGGGTGCCACTGGGTGGCCGCGATATAGCTCTTGAGCGTGCCGGGCTTGCGGAAGATGGCCTCGGGAATGCGGTCGGGCAGGCTCCAGGCCTCCACATCGAACTCGGGCGCCACGTCCTTGATGCCCTGGTGGTGGATGCTGTTCACGCGTGCGCGGTCCAGCGTGGGGTACAGCGCCTCCAGCCGGCTGCCGGGCACGATGGCGATGTCGTGGTAATGGCGGTCGTACTCGGTGGGATTGCGGTGCAGCTGCGAGCCCGGAACCTGGGTCTCGATGTCCTGGTAGAGCGTTCCGCCGAAGGCCACGTTGATCAGCTGCAGCCCGCGGCAGACGCCGAAGATGGGCTTGCCGGCCTGGGAAAACGCCTCGACCACGGCCAGGTCGTAGAGGTCGCGCACGCGGTCGCCCAGCCATTCGGGACGCATGGGCTCCTCGCCATAGCTGCCGGGCCAGACATCGGCGCCGCCGTGCATGACCACGCCGTCCAGCCACTCGGCATAGTGCTCCAGCGTCACGTCGCCGCGCGCGGTCTCGCCCGTGGGGCAGGGCACCATCACCACCATGGCGCCGGCCGACATGATCCAGTGCGCTATCGATTGCTCCACGTACTGCAGCGTCTTGCCCGTGAACAGCGGACGCTGCGGGTCCGCATGGGAGAAACAGGCCGAAAGGCCGATCTTGAGGCGGCGGGAAGCAAGTGGGCTCATGGATGGGCGGGCCGTTTGGGGAGTCCTGATACCCAAGTTGTAAGCCCAATCGCGACGGGGCGATGTAGGAAGGGGTTGAACGCCCGCGACCGGCGCAGGGCCATCACTGCAAATAGGTGTAGGTGAATGCAAGAGTTGTCTTGAGGCATCTCAAGCTTTCTCCGGTCCATTCGTGCAGGCGCCCCGCCTGCGGGTGTAGCCTGTAGGCAGGGTGGGAGCTGCGGATGCTGCAGCGCGAAAAACCTGACGACGCAGGGTGCGACTTGCTGTGCAGGCGGCCCGCATGGCGTTACGATGGATTCGCCAGTTCATCAATGGCCCCGACAACCCCGCCGCGCCGGTGGTGCGGCTTTTGGCGACTAGGAGGATATGCATGCAAGTTCAGGTTCATGCCGACGATTCGATCCAGGGTGGCGAGTCCTTGGCGCAATGGGCGCAGGAAGAGATCAACGCCAAGCTGGCGAGATTGAAGGACTATGTGGTGCGCGTGGAGGTGTTCCTCACCGGCGTCGATGCGCTCAAGACCTCGGGCGCTCCCGGCAAGCGCTGCGTTCTGGAGACCCGGGCCAATGGCCGCCCGCCGATCGCCGTGAACGCCGAGGCCGAAAAGGTCAAGGACGCCTTCAACGCGGCCATTGAAAAGCTCAAGCGGGCCGTGGACACCGACCTGGGCAAGCTCAAGGACAAGAACGGCCGCGAGAGCGTTCGCGGCGTGGAAGACGGCACCGAGGTGGATGCGGCCAGCCCGGCCTGACCCTCGAAATTCCTGCAACAGAAACGGCAAGGCGCCCCATTCGGGGCGCCTTTTGGTTGGGCCGGGCTCATAGCTGCAGGTTGATAGCCGCAGCTGGCGCGTTCAGCGCGAGGCGCGCAGCACCACGCCGTCCAGCGAAGGCGCATGCAGCGGCTTCAGGGGCGATGCCAGCGGCGGCCCGAAGCGGCGTGCCGCGCCTGCGGGCAGGGCCTGCGCACCCTGACCGGCCTCCGCTTCCCATTGCGCGCGGGCCTCGGCGATCTCTTCGCTGGTGCGGGCCACGAAGTTCCACCACAGCAAGATGGCTTCATCCATGGGTTCGCCGCCAATCACCAGCAGGCGGCTGCCGGGCGTGGTCTCGATGGCGGCCGAGGCCGTTCCCACGGGCAGGTAGAGCAGTTCCTCCACCGGCAGGGGCTGGCCGTTCACGCTCACGCTGCCTTCCAGGCTGAGCACGGCATGCTCGAAATCGGCGCGCAGCGGCAGCGTGGCGACGGCATTGCCAATGCCACTGCCATTGCCATTGCCTGCGCTGTCCGCATGCAGGTCCACGCTCATCAGGGGCGTGTGCACCTCGGCGGGCGACGTCAGGCCCAGCGCCTCGCCGGCCAGCACCGTGGCCGTGAAGTCGCCCACCGTGGTCCTGGGCAGCTCGGGGTAGTGCTGGAAGCGTGGCGGACCGTTGCGGTGCGATTCAGGCAGCGCAATCCACAGCTGGGCGGCGTGGATGTGCGAGGGCGTCTGGCTTTCCTCGGAATGGGCGATGCCGTGGCCGGCCGTCATCAGGTTGACCTGGCCCGGGCGGATGATCTGGGTGTGGCCCAGGCTGTCGCGGTGCAGCACTTCGCCGCGGATCATCCAGGTGAAGGTCTGCAGGCCGATGTGCGGATGCGGGCCGACCTGCATGCCCGGTGGCGCGGGGTCGGCAGGACCGGCATGGTCGAGAAAGCACCAGGCGCCGACCTTGCGCAGCGCGCGCTGGGGAATGGCGCGCTGGATGGGAATGCCGCCCACGTCGGCGGTGCGGGTGGGCAGGTGCTGGGGCTGGGAGCGGGATGGGGACGTGTCGGACATGGTCGGATCGGCCTGTTTCGTGGGGGAGGCCCCCAGTGTCGTGCAGCGCGGCGCAGCAGGCAAACGCGGCTCGCATCGATTGGGCCTGTTCGCTGACAGCGCGTTCTCAGGAACATTGTTTACATTCGAGGAACGGACCGGCGCCCGTCATTTTGGCGGGCGCCGGCCTCACTCTTACAGGAGAAAACGCCATGAATACATCCGTACAGACGCAAGCCGAAGCCGCTGAAGAGGCGGTCCAGAGCGCCGTGGAGGTCCAGCGATTCCCCGAGAAGTTCGAAGCCACGGTCACCGGCAATGTGCAGCACCGCGTAGGCGACGGCCCCCTGGAAGACATTCCGCGCGGCACCCGCGTGCAGGTGGCCACGGCCATCGGAAGCTATGTGCTGTCCTGGACCCAGGACGAGCAGCCGATCACGGTGTCGCTGGCCAAGCGCGAGTTCGAGCTCTATGTCGATACCGGGGAGATCGAGGTCGGCCAAGCCTGACGCCGGCCATGTCCCCATCCACTCCAAAAGCCCTGCGGCCTGACAGCTGCAGGGCTTTTTGCATGGTGGCCCGGCCCGCGCTCAGGCAGGCAGCTGCAGCGCGGTCTGGATGCGTACCTCGCCGGCCAGCAGCTTGTGCACGGGGCAGGCCTCGGCCACCTGCAGAAGGCGCTGGCGCTGCTCGTCGTCCAGCGCGCCTTGCAGCGTGATCTGGCGTTCGATCAGGTTGCCGCTGGCGGGCGTGCCTTCGGGGTTCAGGCGCAGTTGCACGTCCACCTGCTCCAGCTTCCACTGCTTGCGCGCCGCGTACATCTGCAGCGTGACCGTGGTGCAGGCGCCCAGGGCCGACAGCAGCAGCTGCAGCGGGTTGGGCGCCGTGTCGCCGCCGCCCTTGTCAGCCGGTTCGTCCACATGCCAGCGGTGGCCTTGGGGGTCGCCGAGCGTGACGCGGTAGGGGGTGTCCGTGCTGGTGGCGTGGGCGCTGTGGATCATGGAAAGTCCTTTGTCCTGGAAGTTGCCGCAAGAGGCGCGGGGGGAGACGGAACGGACGACTCTACGCCTGCTTCGCGTCCGCTGCCTGGGGCCGGTGCTTCATGCGCAGCGGGATTTTGAGGTAGTGCACGCCATTGGCTTCGGCCGCGGGCCAATGGCCTGCATGCATGTTGACCTGGATGGCGGGCAGCAGCAGGGCGGGTGCGGACAGCGTGGCGTCTCGCCGATTGCGCATGGCCACGAAGCTGGCCTCGTCCACGCCCGTGTGCACATGCACATTGCCGGCGCGTTGCGCGTCCACCGTGGTTTCCCAGGCATGGCGGTCGCGGCCCGGCGCCTTGTAGTCATGGCACATGAACAGGCGCGTGGCAGGCGGCAGGGCCAGCAGGCGCTGGATGGAGCGGAACAGCGTGCGCGCATCGCCTCCGGGGAAGTCTGCGCGCGCCGTGCCGTAGTCGGGCATGAACAGCGTGTCGCCCACGAAGACCGCATCCGCGATGCGGTAGGACACGCAGGCCGGCGTATGGCCGGGCGTGTGCAGCACCTCGATGCGCAGCCCGCCCAGCGGCAGGCTGTCGCCGTCCGCCAGCAGCCGGTCGAAGGGCTGGTCGGCGCCGGGCGCGGGCAGGTTGAAGACGGGGCGGAAGATGCGCTGCACCTCGCGGATGTGCTCGCCCACGGCAATCGGGGCGCCCGTGCGCTCGCGCAGGTACGGAGCCGCGCTGAGGTGGTCGGCATGCGCATGGGTTTCGAGGATCCAGCGCACTTGCAGGCCCTGGGCCTGCGCGGCGGCCAGCACGGCATCGGCCGAGCTGGTGTGGGCCTCGCCGCTGGCGTGGTCGTAGTCGAGCACGGGGTCGATGACGGCGGCCTCGGCCGTGTCCGCGTCCCAGGCCAGGTAGGTCACGGTGTGGGTGTTGGCGTCGAAGAACGGTGCGATGCGCAGCGGTGATGTCATGAAGGCACTCCTGGTTCGATGGCTCGGTGTGCAGCCTGTTTGCAATTATATTAGAATTTGCTAAATTAGATTGTTCTTGATCAACCATGACCGAACCGACGCTCTCTCCCGAACAGGCCTTTTTGCAGCAGGGCGCTGCACGTGCCGCCGCGCTGCTGCGCGCCGTGGGCAACGAGAAGCGCCTGCTGGTGCTGTGCCTGCTGATCGAGCATGGCGAGCTGTCGGTGGGCGAATTGCTGCTGCAGATCCCGCTGAGCCAGTCGGCCCTGTCCCAGCACCTGGCCCGCATGCGCGAAGAGGGCCTGGTCGCCTACCGCCGCGAGTCGCAGACGCTGCACTACCGCATCGCCAATCCCGATGTGCAGAAGCTGGTGGCCACGCTCAAGAGCATCTACTGCGCCTGAAATCCTATGTTTCCAAGGAGCTGATCCATGTCCCTTTCCTCCGTTTCCTCCCAAACCGCCCGCCAGATGCAGGAGCAGGGCGCCTGGCTCATCGACATCCGTGCGCCGGACGAACATGCGCGTGAACGCATAGGCGGCGCCCGCAGCATGCCCATGGACCGCCTGGCGGCGGGTGCCCTGGCCGGCGCGCCCGCCGCCGTGGTCTTTCACTGCCGCTCCGGCCACCGCACGCGGCTCAACGCCCAGGCCCTGGCGGCCGCCTTGCCGCCCGGCTGTGCCGGCCATGTGCTCGAGGGCGGCCTGGATGCCTGGAAGGCACAGGGCCTGCCCGTGCTGCGCGACAGCCGCCAGCCGCTGGAGCTGCAGCGCCAGGTGCAACTGGGCGCGGGCGGGCTGGCGCTGCTGGGCGCCGTGCTAGGCGCCACGGTGTCTCCGTGGTGGCACCTGCTGTCGGCCTTCGTGGGCTGCGGCCTGATCGTGGCCGGTGCCACGGGCTTTTGCGGATTGGCGCGCGTTCTGATGAAGGCACCCTGGAACCGGCGCGTCCTGGGACAGTGACGGCGCCTGCACTGAATCCAGCCTGACGCCTGCTGTCCGGCCCCCAAGTTCCCCTGTTCGGGGGACTGTGGAGAACCCCGGACGGCAGTACGATAGCTGTATGACATCTGTTTACGCCCAACGCCGCGCACGCTTGGCCGCCCAGTTGGGCGCTGGCGGCATCGCCATCATTCCTACCGCTCCCGAGCGCCAGCGCAACCGGGACACCGGCTACCTGTACCGCCACGACAGCTACTTCTACTACCTGACCGGTTTTGCCGAGCCCAATGCCTGCCTGGTGCTGACCGCCGACGGCACCAGCGTGCTGTTCTGCCAGCCCAAGGACCTGGAGCGCGAAATCTGGGACGGCATCCGCCTGGGCCCCCAGGCCGCCGTGGCCACGCTGGGCGTGAGCCAGGCGTTCTCCAGCGCCGAGATCGATACGCGCCTGCCCCGCCTGCTGGAGAACCGGGGCCGCCTCTGGTATCCGTTCGCCACGCATGAAGGCCTGGCCGTGCGCGTGGAAGGCTGGCTGGGCCAGGTGCGCGCGCGCGTGCGCTTCGGCGCGCTGTGCCCGGCCGAGCAGGGCGACCTGTGCACGCTGCTGGACGAGATGCGCCTGGTCAAGGACGCGCATGAGCAGGACATCATGCGCCGCGCCGCCGCCATCAGCGCCCAGGCCCATATCCGCGCCATGCAGCGCTCGGCACGCATGCTGCGCGCAGGCCAGGAGGTGCGCGAATACCACCTCGACGCCGAACTGCTGCATGAATTCCGCCAGCAGGGCTCGCAGTACGTGGCCTACGGCTCCATCGTGGCGGCCGGCGCCAATGCCTGCGTGCTGCACTACCAGGCCGACAAGGCGCCCGTGCATGCAGGCGAGCTGGTGCTGATCGATGCGGGCTGCGAGCTCGACGGCTACGCCAGCGACATCACGCGCACCTTCCCTGCCGATGGCCGCTTCACCGGCCCGCAGCGCGCGCTCTACGAGCTGGTGCTGGACAGCCAGAAGGCCGCCGTGGCGGCCACGCGCGCCGGCGCGCGCTTCAACGATCCGCACGACGCCACCGTGGCCGTGCTGGCGCAGGGCATGCTGGATCTGGGCCTGCTGGACAGAAAGGTGTATGGCAACGCCCAGGACGTGATCGAGCAGCGCGCCTTCTTCCAGTTCTACATGCACCGCACGGGCCACTGGCTGGGCATGGACGTGCATGACTGCGGCAGCTATGTGGAGCCCTCGGAGCTGGGCCAGTCGCACGAGCGCAAGGACCCGCTGTCGGGCGAGACCATCACCAACCGCCCCAGCCGCATCCTGCGCCCGGGCATGTGCACCACCATCGAGCCGGGCATCTACGTGCGCCCTGCGGCCGGCGTACCCGAGCAGTTCCACAACATCGGCATCCGCATCGAGGACGATGCCATCGTCACCGAGACGGGCTGCGAACTGATCACGCGCGGCGTGCCCGTGGAGCCCGACGAGATAGAAGCCTTGATGCGTGACTGACAACGCCAGCCTGCCCTCCACCGGCCCCGTGTCCACCCTCATGCCCGCCCCATCGGCCTATGCCCCACCCGCGCTGCCACGGCTGAGCTGGCGCATCTTCACGGTGCTCTGGCTGCTGGGCCTGCCCGGCGTGGCGGCCATGGCCTGGTTCGTGCTGCCCGAATGGATGCGCCTGCTGGGCCTGCCCGTGGAGCCGCTGGCCACGCCGCTTGCCGGCATTGGCGTGATGGCCGCGCTGCTGGCCCTGCCCGTGGGCGTCGGGGTGTGGCTGGGGCCGAGGCTGGGCCTGTCCGCTCCGCTGCTGACCACCTGGGTGGCCGGGCGTTCGCCCCAGCGCGCCGTGCGCTACCTGACGCTGCCGGGGCTGGCCGGCGGCGTGGTCGGCGCGGCCTGGCTGGTGACCCTGGCCCTGGCCTGGCCCGACGACCTGACCCTGATCGACCCCGTCTACGCCATGCCGCTGGGCGCCAAGATCCTGTACGCGGGCATCACGGCCGAGCTGGTGATGCGCCTGGGCGGCATGACGCTGGTGATGTGGCTGCTGTGGCGTCTGAGCGGGCGCACCGACCGCCGCCCGGGCTGGATGCTGGGCTGGTGGTCGGTGATGCTGTCGGCCCTGCTCTGGGGCTTGCTGCAGCTGGCGCTGGCCTGGGGTACCTGGGGAGGCCTGTCGGACGCGCTGGTGCTGCAGCTGCTGCTGTTCGAAATCGTCCACGGCGCCGTGGGCGGCTTTCTGTTCTGGCGCTATGGCCTGGAGGCGGCCATGGTGGCCCATGCCATCACCTACCTGCTCTCGCACGGGCTGGTGTGAGGCCTGGGGCCTGAAACCGCAGCTCAGCGCAGCTGCCTGCGCAGAATCTTGCCGGTCACGGTCTTGGGCAGTTCCTCGCGCAGCTCGACGATGCGCGGCACCTTGTAGGCGGCCATGTGTGCCTTGCAATGGGCGATGAGTTCCTCGGGCGCGGCCTGCCGGCCCGCTTTCAGCGAGACCACGGCCTTGACGGTCTCGCCCCGGTAGTCGTCTGGCACGCCGATGACGGCGGCCTCGCGCACGGCGGGGTGGGTATAGAGCACGTCCTCGACCTCGCGCGGCCAGACCTTGTAGCCGGCGGCGTTGATCATGTCCTTCTTGCGGTCCACCAGGTAGAACCAGCCGCGCTCGTCCATGAAGCCCACGTCGCCCGTGCGCAGCCCGCCCTCGAACATGGCGGCGTCCGTGGCCTCGGGCAGGTTCCAGTAGCCGGACATGATCTGCGGGCCGGCCGAGACGATCTCGCCGATCTCGCCCGGCGCGGCTTCGCGGTGCTGGTCGTCGATGATGCGCACCACCGTGCCATAGACCGGCACGCCGATGGACAGCGCCCCCGAGGCCGGGTCCACCGGCGCCCGCGCGCCCAGCGGCACGAAGTGCGTGGGCGAGCAGGTCTCGGTCATGCCGAAGGCGTTGTGGATGGCCAGGCCCGACAGCTGCTCGAAGGCCTGGATCACGGCCGGTGCAATGGGCGCGCCGCCCGAGTACAAGGCCTTGAAGCTGCGGAAATCCTCGCGCGAGACGCCCGGGTGGTTCATCAGCGCCACGAAGGCGGTGATGGCGCCGATGGTGAAGCTGGGCCGGTGCTCGCGCATGGATTCGAGCATGGTCTCGGGATGGAAGCGGTGGCTGAGCACCAGCGGGCAGGGCACCAGCAGGGCCAGGGCCACATGGCCGACCAGGCCGGTGATGTGGAACAGCGGCGCCAGGCCCAGCACGCTGTCGTCCGCCGTGATGCCTATCCAGTCGCGGTAGGTCTGGGCGTTGAAGGCCAGGTTGCCATGCGTGTTCATGGCGCCCTTGGGCTGGCCCGTGGTGCCCGAGGTGTAGGTGATCACGGCCGTATCGCCCGCCGTGGGCCGGCGCGCCAGCGGCGTGGGCTGGCCGCCGGCCTGCACCAGTGCAAGCAGGTCCAGCGTGCCATCGGCCACGGGCAGGCGCGGACCGTCGCCGAGCACGCGCGCATCGTTGCGTGCCTGCCAGTCCAGCGCCGATGTGGTGACCACGGTGGCCAGCGGCAGGCCGCCGGCCGCATGCACTTCGCGGGCCACCTCCAGGTACAGCTGGTCCAGGCACAGCAGGGCCTGGGCGCCCGCGTTCTGCAGGATGTAGTGCAGCTCGCGCTGCCGGTTCATGGGATTGACCGGCACGGCGATTCCGCCCAGCTTCCAGGCCGCGACCAGGCCGATGACAAAGGCCGGATTGTTCTGCGTATAGAGGGCCAGCCGGTCGCCGGCCGCAAAGCCCCGCGCCTGCAGCGCATGGGCCAGCGCGCTGGCGGCATGGTCGAGTTCACGCAGGTTCAGCCCGCCGTCGAAGTAGCGCACGATGGCGCAGCCGGGTGCCGCAGCCAGCGAGGCTTCGAACAGGTCGAGCATGCTGCTGAACTGCGGCTGCATGTCGGCCGGCTGGCCCGGCGCGTAAAGGCCCAGCCAGGGCCTGTCGTGCGATGGGGCAGCGCTCATTTGATCACCACGGGATTGACGGGCGAACCCGTGGCGCGGTGGATCTTCAGCGGCGCGGCCACATACAGAAAGGTGTAGCGGCCGTCGCGCGCGCAGCTGTCGGCCAGGGCTTCCAGGTCGCAGATCTCGGTCAGCGTCACGCCCAGGTTGCGCATCAGCGCGCAGTGCAGCGGCAGGGCCACGCCGTGCACGGGGTCCATGGTGACTTCGTTGGCGATGGTGTCGGTGACCAGGTTGGGGATCTCCATCGCATGGAACCATTCCACGAGCTCGGGCGAGTAGGTCAGGCCGGGCTCGCAGAAGTCGTTGTAGAAGCTCGCCTGGTCTTCGTAGAAGCCCGACAGGAAATTGGTGCGCACGATCAGGATGTCGTGCTTTTCTATGGTGTGTCCCTGGGCCTTGGCGCAGGCCATCAGGTCTTCGTGCGTGAAGGTCTCGGCACGCTCCAGCGCCGCCTTGCCGCGGTGGCGCGCCATGTCCAGCAGCACGCCGCGCCCCACGATGCCGCGCGCGCCCAGCGCCTCCACGCTGGCCTTGTCCAGCCCGCCGATGGTGGTGCGTGCGTCATAGCCGTTCCAGATGCGCCCGCCGTACCAGACATGGCCCAGCGCGTCGTACTGGGTCGATCCCTGCAGGAAGGCGTCCAGCTTGTCATCGGCATAGTGCAGGCCGCCGGGGAACCGGGGCGCATCGGGGCCGTCCCAGCTGGACTCGTCAAACACCATGGTGCGCTCGGCCGGTGTGCGGCCGGGCCAGACAGGATCGCCGCGCGGGTCGCCGATCAGCCGCTGCAGCGTGAAGGTCTCGCCCGAGCGGATGTGGGACACGCCGCGCAGCACTTCGGCGGGCGTGAGGAAGTTCAGCGCCCCGACCTCGTCGTCGGGTCCCCAGCGGCCCCAGTTGCTGGGGGCGTTCCTGAGCAGATCCTCCATCAGCGGGGCGTCGTCGTGCGTGTGTCCATGGTCGTGAGCATGTCCCATGTCTGTCTCCTGTCGTTGGTTTGTCGAACAAGGCGCGCAGGGCATTCAAACGCCAGGATGGGCGCGAGGCTGTCGCCGGTTCGACACGCGGGCGGAGGGCATTGCGAACGTCCCGGGCAAAACTGCTTTCACAGGCGGCAGGCATGGCAACGCGCCTGCACCGGCGATGCTGCGCTGCAGCATCAAAACCCATAGTGGCGAAGGCCAGGCGCCACGGTGCTTTGCGATGGGCTGCGTGCTGCGCCTGCGCGATCTGCGGCGTGCTTGGGGCCTGGCTTCCAGCCCCTGGGCACATGCCGGAATGTTGCCTTCATGTAACCGCATTCGTGTGAGAATTGAAACCCGATTACAAACCCTGAGCGAGAGACATTTCATGCAAGTCCGCCGTGCCACCAAGATCGTCGCCACCCTGGGCCCCGCTTCCAGCGACCCGCAACTGCTGGAACAGATGGTGCGCGAAGGCGTCAACGTGGTGCGCCTGAATTTCAGCCACGGCAAGGCGCAGGACCACATCGACCGCGCCACCATGGTGCGCGAGGCCGCCCAGCGCGCAGGCCGCGAGGTGGCCATCATGGCCGACCTGCAGGGCCCCAAGATCCGTGTCGGCAAGTTCGCCGAAGGAAAGGTCATGCTGGAGCCCGGCGCGCGCTTCGTGCTCGACGCATCGCGCACCGCACCCGGCGACCTGGGCGGCGTGGGCCTGGACTACAAGGAACTGCCGCGTGACGTGAAGCCCGGCGACGTGCTGCTGCTCAACGACGGCCTGATCGTTCTCACCGTGGACCACGTGCGCGGCGACGAGGTGCACACCACCGTCAAGCTGGGTGGCGAGCTGTCCAACAACAAGGGCATCAACAAGCAGGGCGGCGGCCTGACGGCGCCCGCGCTGACGGCCAAGGACATGGAGGACATCAAGACCGCCATGAGCTTCCAGGCCGACTATGTGGCCGTGAGCTTTCCCAAGAACGCCACCGACATGGAGATGGCGCGCCAGCTGTGCAACGTGGCTGCGGCCCAGTACGGCCACAAGCCCGGCCTGATCGCCAAGATCGAGCGCGCCGAGGCCATTCCGCGCCTGGAGGAAATCCTGCACGTCTCCGACGGCATCATGGTCGCCCGTGGCGATCTGGCCGTGGAAGTGGGCAACGCGGCCGTGCCCGCGCTGCAAAAGAAGATGATCCGCATGGCGCGCGACATGGACAAGTTCGTGATCACTGCCACGCAGATGATGGAGAGCATGATCACCAACCCCGTGCCCACGCGCGCCGAGGTCAGCGACGTGGCCAACGCCGTGCTGGACGGCACGGACGCCGTCATGCTCAGCGCCGAGACCGCCGCCGGCAGGTACCCGCTGGAGACCGTGCAGGAAATGGCCAAGATCTGCGCCGCCGCGGAAGCGGCAGAGGACCCGGACAGCGATGCCGAGTTCACCGGCCGCCAGTTCTCGCGCATCGACCAGTCGATCGCCATCGGCGCGCTGTTCACGGCCCACCACCTGGGTGCCAAGGCCATCGTCGCCATGACGGACAGCGGCTCCACCGCGCTGTGGATGAGCCGCCACCGCATCCACATCCCCATCTACGCGCTCACGCCCAAGATCTCCACGCAGCGCAAGATGGCCATGTACCGCAATGTGCGTCCCCTGCTCATGGACACCAGCGCCGACCGCGACACCGCGCTGGACCAGGCCGAAGGCCATCTGCGCGCGCGCAACATCGTGCAAAGCGGCGATGTCTACGCCATCACCTGCGGCGAGCCCATGGGCCAGCCTGGCGGCACCAACATGCTGAAGATATGTCGTGTGAACTAACCCCCTGAGGCGCTTCGCGCCTTCCCCCTCTCGCTACGCGGGGGGACGACACCCTCGCGGCGGGGCGGCCCTTGCTCGGTGTCCCTCGTTTTGGGGAGCGCCAGTTTTATGTGCGGTGCGCTATGCCTTCGCCATGCTCTATTGGGAGCTGCCTGAGTGGGTTCGTGCGTTGTATGAGAGCAGATTGGGCATGAAGGCACGGCGGCGCCACAGCGCGGCATGCCAGACCAGGGTGGCGCTGCAGATGCCCACGATGGCGCCGGCCAGAACGTCGGACGGGAAGTGCACGCCCAGGTGCACGCGGCTCCAGGCCATGCCCAGGGCCAGCGACCAGACTGACACCACGACCCAGCGGCGGTGGCGTGTGCAGCCCAGGGTCAGTGCCTGCGCAAGGGCAAAGGCGCCCGTGGCGTGCATGCTCGGAAAGCTGGACCGCAGCGCGTGGTCCACCCATTGCACGCCCATGCCCAGCTGGGCCGGACGCGGCACCGGAAAGCCCCAGCGGATCAGCCGTGCCACGGCCCAGGCCGCCAGCATGGACAGCAGGGCCAGCACCAGGGTACGGCGCAGCGCAGGCGAGCCGCGCAGCAGCCCGGCCATCACGGGAAGGGCGCACAGCGAGGGAAGCCAGGAGGAGATGGCGCGCGCCGCATCGATCGAGATGGCCGGCGTTTGCGCATTGGCGTTCAGCAACGTGAACAGGGCGGAGTCCAGGGGCAGCATGGCAAAGCTCGATCAGGGAGTGGAAGGTGGCAGGCTGGCGGCAGGCCACAGGGAGTCAGGCGTGCTGTCCCGGGTCCGCAACGCACGCGTGACCGCCAGGTCGAGGAGCCAGCCCGCCGTCCAGCACAGCCAGCCGGTCCACAGCGTGTGGCTCATGAAATGGGCGCCGCGCATCTGCTGGGCCAGGCCCATCGACAGGCCAGCGGCCAGCGCGACGGCCAGCCAGATCCGGGCTGCGCGCGGTGCATGCCGGCGCAGCGCGAAATAGCCGGCCAGAAAGGCAAAGCCTGCCGAGGCATGGCCTGCGGGAAAGCAGCGGCCCGGCCCGCCATCGGCCAGGCCCAGGGCCCAGTGCGAGACATGGCGCGCCACGCCGCCGAACTCGGCCAGGTCCCAGGGGCAGCTGGTCGCGCTGGTGTACTTGAGCAGCGAGATCAGGGCCAGCGACAGCAGGATGCCCGCCACCAGCTGCACGCGCCGTCCATGGGGCAGCAGGCGCAGCGGGCCCACGGGGCGCCACACGCACAGCGTCAGCCCCAGCACGAACAGCCAGGCCAGGCGGCGCGCGCCCTCATGGGCAACGTTCACTAAAAACCAGTCCGAGCGCAGCGCGAAGCCGTCGGCGTCGCCAAACCAGCTGGCCATGGCCAGGTCCAGGGCGCTGGCGTCCCAGGCCAGGACCATGGCCAGGGCCGCCAGGGTCCACAGCAGGGTGCGTTTGAAGGAGGGGCCCTGCGCGGGGGCTGCGGAGAAATCTCGGGGTTCAGATGTCGGCATGGCCGGCAGCATGAGAAGCGCGGCTTAAACCCGTCTTAACGCATGCGCCGGCCTGCGGCCGGCGTCTGGCGGCGCAGCCGGCAGCGGCCATTGCACAATGCGCGCATGCGAATACTGGTCGTCGAAGACAACGCGGGCATTGCCGCAGGCCTGCAGGCCAATCTGGAACAGCGCCGCTATGCGGTCGATGTCTGCACCACCGTGGCCGAGGCCTGGCATGCGCTGGAGATGGAGCGCTTTGACGCCGTGCTGCTGGATCTGGGCCTTCCCGATGGCGATGGCAGCGAAATCCTGCGCCGCCTGCGGGGCCCGCGCCGCCCGGGTGGCGACAGCCAGGCCCTGCCGGACCCCAACACGCCCGTGCTCATCCTCACCGCGCGCGACCAGGTGCGCGAGCGCATCGCCGGGCTGGACCTGGGTGCCGACGACTACCTGGTCAAGCCCTTCGACATCGACGAGCTGGAGGCGCGGCTGCGCGCCATGCTGCGCCGCGCAGGCGGGCAGGCGGCGCCCGTGATCCGCCATGGCGAGCTGGAGGTCGATCCGGCCGCGCGCACCGTGCGCCGCGAAGGCCGGCTGGTGGAGATGTCGCCGCGCGAGTTCTCCGTGCTCTGGGTGCTGCTGCAGGCGCGCGGGCGCGTGCTCTCGCGCCAGCAGATCGAAGAGCATCTCTACAGCTGGGGCACGGCCGTGGAGAGCAATGCCGTCGAAGTCCACATCCACCACCTGCGCAAGAAGCTGGGCAATGCCAGCATCGTCACCATGCGCGGCGTGGGCTACTTCATGCCCGTGGAGACCACATGAGCACCGCGCCGGACCGCCGCCCCTCGCTGATCTGGCATCTGATGGCCTGGATGCTGGGCGCGCTGGTCCTCGTCTGGGCCAGCTTCGTGGCGCTGGGCTACCAGACCGGCGTGCATGAGGCCGACGAGCTCACCGACGGACACCTGGCCGGTGTCGCTGCGCTGGTGCTCAATCTCCATGTGGAAGGCGCCGTGGACCACGGCCAGGCCACGCCCGTGCACGAGCCGCCGGGCCTCATGGCCCACGACTACCAGCAGTCGCTGAGCGTGGCCCTGTGGGATGGCACGGGCCGGCTCATCTCGCGCACCGGCGATGCGCCCGAGCCCTCCTTCGACACCGAGCAGGGCTTTGCCACCCTGCGCCTGGGCCCCGAGCGCCGCGCCTGGCGCAGCTTCACCCAGTGGAGCCGCGACCACGCGCGCAAGGTCAGCGTGATGATCGAGCTGCAGGAGCGCGACGAACTGGCCGACGACATCGCGGGCCAGATGATCGAGCCCGGCCTGTGGCTGCTGCCCGTGGTGGCGCTGGCGCTGGGGCTGGCCATTCGCCGGGGCATGCGGCCGCTCAACGAGCTCTCGCGCGAGGTGGAGCGCCTGGACCTGGCCCAGGCCGAGCGCGTCTCGCACCGCCACGCGCTGCGGGAATTCATGCCCGTGGTCAACTCCATCAACACCTTGCTGGACCGCCAGCAGGAGGCGCTGGAGCGCGAGCGCAGCCTGGCCAACGAGGTGGCCCATGAACTGCGCACGCCGCTGGCCTCCATCGCCTTGCAGGCGCGCGCCCTGGGCGACGCGCCGGCCGGCGCCATGGACGCCCCGGCCCAGCGCCAGGCGCTGGCGCAGATAGGCCGGGACGCGCTGCATGCCGGCCATGTGCTCAGCCAGCTGCTGGCACTGGCGCGCGCCGGCCGCGCCATGCTGGCCGAGCCGCCCGTGCCCGTGGACCTGGCCGCGCTGGCCCGCCAGGTGGTGGCCGCCCATGCGCAGGCGGCCTGGCAGCGCGACTGCAGCCTGTCCGTGCAGGCGCCTGACGCGCTGGGCGTGATGGGCAATGCCGTGCTGCTGGAACTGGCGCTGCGCAATCTGGTGGAAAACGCCCTCAAGCACACGCCGCACGGCACGCAGATCGAAGTCCAGGCCGGACAGGGGCCGGATGGCGAGGTCTGGCTGCAGGTCTGCGACGACGGCCGACGCGATGGCGCCGAGCGCGCGGCGGCGCCCGTGGACAGCCTGCATCTGGGCCACGAGATCGTGGCGCGCGTGCTGCGCGCCCATCAGGGAAGCTTTGGCGAGGCCGCGCCGCCCGAAGGCTTCACGACCTGCTACCGCATGGGAATGCCTGGGACAGGGTTGGCGGCAGCTGGTTAAAATCGCCAGTTACCAAGCGGTTACTGCCGCGATTCCCCGGCCGTGGCCCCGCAGCGCACCCATGACGCAGCGGCGGCTGCCATGCGGCAGGGGCATCCCCCTCTCAACAACTTGATACGGACCCTACACATGCCTCTCGTTTCGATGCGCGAACTGCTGGACCACGCTGCCGAAAACGGCTACGGTCTTCCCGCCTTCAACGTCAACAACCTGGAGCAGGTGCAAGCCGTGATGTCGGCCGCCGACGAAGTGGGCGCGCCCGTCATCCTGCAGGCCAGCGCAGGCGCCCGCAAGTACGCCGGCGAGCCCTTCATCAAGCACCTGATCCAGGCCGCCGCCGAGCAGTATCCCCACATTCCCCTGGTCATGCACCAGGACCACGGCACCTCGCCCGCCATCTGCCAGGGCGCGCTGAACCTGGGCTTCGGCTCGGTGATGATGGACGGCTCGCTGATGGAAGACGGCAAGACGCCTTCCTCCTTCGAGTACAACGTGGACGTGACCCGCAAGGTCGTGGAAATGGCCCACAGGCTGGGCGCCACCGTCGAAGGCGAACTCGGCTGCCTGGGTTCGCTGGAAACCGGCATGGCTGGCGAGGAAGACGGCGTGGGCGCCGAAGGCGTGCTCGACCATTCGGCCCTGCTGACCGACCCCGAGGAAGCGGCCCAGTTCGTCAAGGCCACGCAGCTGGACGCGCTGGCCATTGCCATCGGCACCAGCCACGGCGCCTACAAGTTCACGCGCAAGCCCACGGGCGACATCCTGTCCATCCAGCGCGTCAAGGAAATCCACGCCCGCCTGCCCAACACCCACCTGGTCATGCACGGCTCCTCCTCCGTGCCCCAGGAATTGCTGGAGATCATCCGCCAGTACGGCGGCGCCATGAAGGAAACCTACGGCGTGCCCGTCGAGGAAATCCAGGAAGCCATCAAGCACGGCGTGCGCAAGATCAACATCGACACCGACATCCGCCTGGCGATGACCGGTGCCGTGCGCAAGTTCCTGGCCGAGAACCCCGAGAAGTTCGATGCCCGCGAATGGCTCAAGCCTGCCCGCGAAGCCGCCAAGCAGATCTGCAAGGCCCGCTACATCGAGTTCGGCTGCGAAGGCCAGGGCGCCAAGATCAAGGGCTACACGCTGGATCAGATGGCCGCCAAGTACGCTGCCGGTTCGCTGCAGCAGGTCGTGAACTGATCGTTTCCCGCCCCTAAAAAAAGCCCGCCGGTCCGCCTGGCGGGCTTTTTTGCTTTCAGCGCGGCGCGGGGGCCGCCGCCGCAGCCGGTGACCGCTGGGGTACGGCCATGGCCATCTCGTCATCGGGCACCACGGGCTGGGGGTGGCTGGCGTTCCAGCCCGACACCAGCAGGCTGGTGCCCGACAGCACCAGCAGCAGGCAGACCATCCATTCCACCAGCCGCTTGGGCAGGGCGGGCGGATGGCGCATGTGCAGCCAGGTCACCACCGTCACCACGGGAAAGGCCAGGGCCGCCGCCAGCAGCACGCTGCCCGTGATCTCGCCCTCCCAGGCCACCATCGCCAGGCGCAGCAGCGCGCAGGTGAGGAACATGGAGAACAGGCACTGGCGCACCACCAGGCGGTCCAGCGGCTGGCGGTACAGGTGGTAGACCATGGGCGGGCCCGGCGTGGCAAACAGCCCGCCCAGCACCCCCGATGCCACACCGGCCACCCACAGCGACACAGGCCCCGACACCTGCGCATTGACCTGCTTTTGCAGCAGCAGCAACAGCGCGCAGGCCACGATGGCCAGCCCCAGCAGCATGCGCAGCCCGCTCAGCGCATTGCCGCTGAGCCACTGCAGCAGCAGCACGCCGCCGATCACGCCGATGACGCTGCTGATCAGCATGGGCTTGAGCAGGGACCACTGCGGCACCTGGCGATGGGCGCGCAGGTAGGCCACGCCGTTGACCACGGACAGCAGGCAGGCCACGTTGGCCGCATCGCCAATGCCCATCAGGTGCGTGGCTCCGGCCACGCCCACGAAGATCAGTCCGAAGGCAAAGCCCGTCAGGTTCTGGCAAAACGTGGCCAGGCCCACCAGGGCCAGGAACATCACATACTGGATCACACTCATCGAAAGGCTTTCTGGCGCGCCGCTGCGCCGAACCGGCGACGCTATCACGAAGCGCCTGCCGCTGCCTGCAGGCGCAGGAGGGCAGGGCGCCAAGCCGCCAAGCAGCCGATCGCCGGGCCGCACTCACCGACGCGCGGTGTATCAGCCCGGCGCGTTCAGGCGTTCCAGCCGCTCGGGCGTGCCCACGTCGGTCCAGCGGCCCGTGTACGGGCTGGCCCCCACCTGGCCGGCTGCCATGGCACGGCGCAGCAGCAATACCAGCGGCACGCGCCATCCCTCGGGGTTGCCGGGCGGGATGTCGCACCAGGGCTGGGCAAACAGCTCGGCGCGCAGCAGCGCAATGGTGCCGTAGGTCTGGCGCGGGCGGGCATCGCCCTCGGGCCAGTCGCAGGCCAGGCCCAACTCGTCCACGCCGAAGTCGCCACGCGGATGGTGCTCGGGGTTGGGTACCAGCCACAGATGGGCCAGGCGGCCGCTGGCCGCGAATTCCCGGGCGGCCTCGAACGGAAAATCGAAGTCGGGCGCGTAGACGTCGCCGGCCGCCAGCCAGAACACCTCGCCCAGCAGCGGCAGCGCGCGCGCAATGCCGCCGGCAGTCTCCAGCGCCTGCTCGGGCTCGGGCGAATAGGCCAGCTGCAGCGGCTCGCCGCCGGCTTCAGGCACGAACTGGAGGCCGAATCGCGCCGGAATCTGCGCGCCCAGCCAGCCCGTGTTGACCACGGCGCGGCGCACGCCGGCCCGGGCCAGCGCCTGCATGTGGTGCTGCAGCAGCGGCTGGCCCTGCACCTGCAGCAGGGGCTTGGGGGTGGTGTCGGTCAGCGGCCGCATGCGCTCGCCACGGCCTGCGGCCAGCAGCATGGCAGGCGGCTGTTCGGTGAGGGAAAGCGCCTTGGCGGCGGGGAACGGCGGGATGGGCAGGGCGGTCATGGAGGGCAACTGTAGACCATTGCCAGCGGCCATTGCCCCGTGCGCGGGAGCCGAAAACCCCAGTCCTTTAAAATAGTCGGCTTACTCTGATTACCCCCTCCTTCACGGAGCGCCCTGATGGCCAACACTCAACAAATGGCGAATGCGATCCGCGCACTCGCAATGGATGCCGTTCAACAAGCCAACTCCGGCCACCCCGGCGCCCCCATGGGCATGGCCGACATGGCCGTGGCACTGTGGAGCCGTCACCTCAAGCACAACCCCGTCAACCCGCAATGGGCTGACCGTGACCGCTTCATCCTCTCCAACGGCCACGGCTCCATGCTGATCTACGCGCTGCTGCACCTCACGGGCTACGCGCTGCCGATCGACGAACTCAAGAACTTCCGCCAGCTGCACAGCAAGACGGCGGGCCACCCTGAAGTGGGCATCACCCCCGGCGTGGAAACCACCACCGGCCCGCTGGGCCAGGGCATCACCAATGCCGTGGGCTTCGCGCTGGCCGAAAAGCTGCTGGCCGCCGAATTCAACCGTCCCGGCCACGCCATCGTCGACCACCACACCTACGTGTTCCTGGGTGACGGCTGCCTGATGGAAGGCATCAGCCACGAGGCCGCGGCCCTGGCCGGCGCCTGGAAGCTGGGCAAGCTGGTGGCCCTGTACGACGACAACGGCATCTCCATCGACGGCAAGGTCGCTCCCTGGTTCATCGACAACACGCCCGCACGCTTCGAAGCCTATGGCTGGAACGTGATCCGCGACGTGGATGGCCATAACGTCGAGGCCCTGGACGCCGCCATTGCCGCCGCCAGGAAGAGCAGCGCCAAGCCCACGCTGATCTGCTGCAAGACCCACATCGGCAAGGGCTCGCCCAACCGCCAGGACACGGCCAAGGCCCACGGCGAGCCCCTGGGCGCCGAGGAAATCGCGCTGACCCGCGCGGCCCTGGGCTGGGAGCACGGTCCCTTCGACATCCCCGCCAGCGTCTACGGCGACTGGGATGCCAAGGCTGCCGGCGCCAAGGCCGAAGCGGCCTGGAACAAGAAGTTCGCCGCCTACGCCAAGGCCTTCCCCGAACTGGCTGCCGACTTCAAGCGCCGCATGGCCGGCGACCTGCCCGCCAACTTCGGCGAGATCGCCGCGCAGATCGCCTCCGACGCGCATGACGCCGGCGCCACCGTGGCCAGCCGCAAGGCCAGCCAGCTGGCCCTGGAAGGCCTGACCGCAGCCCTGCCCGAACTGCTGGGCGGCTCGGCCGACCTGACCGGCTCCAACCTGACCAACACCAAGAGCACGCCTTCGCTGCGCGTGGACGACAAGGGTGCCGTGGTCCTGACCGAAGACGGCAAGATCGGCCGCCACATCAACTACGGCGTGCGCGAGTTCGGCATGGCCGCCATCATGAACGGCATCGCCCTGCATGGCGGCTACATCCCCTACGCAGGCACCTTCCTGACCTTCAGCGACTACAGCCGCAACGCCATCCGCATGGCCGCGCTGATGAAGCAGCGCGTGGTCCACGTCTTCACGCACGACTCCATCGGTCTGGGCGAAGACGGCCCCACCCACCAGTCCATCGAGCACGCCGCCTCGCTGCGCCTGATCCCGGGCCTGGATGTCTGGCGTCCTGCCGACACCACGGAAACCGCCGTCGCCTGGACCGTGGCCCTGAGCCAGAAGAACAAGCCCACGGCCCTGCTGCTGTCGCGCCAGAACCTGGCCTACGCAGCCAAGACCGAAGATGCGCTGGACGACATCGCCTGCGGCGCCTACGTGCTGTCCGAGCCCAAGGCCGTCGGCCTGAACAAGAAGGCACAGGCCGTCATCATCGCCACCGGCTCCGAAGTGCAGCTGGCCCTGGCAGCCCAGAAGCTGCTGGCCGAGCGCAAGATCGCCGTGCGCGTGGTGTCCATGCCCAGCACCACCACCTTCGACAAGCAGGATGCCAGGTACAAGAGCCAGGTGCTGCCGGCCAACCTGCCGCGCATCGCCGTGGAAATGGGCGTGACCGACTTCTGGTGGAAGTACGGCTGCGCCGCCGTCGTCGGCATCGACACCTACGGCGAATCGGCCCCCGCGCCTGTGCTGTTCAAGCACTTCGGCTTCACGGCCGAGAACGTGGCCGACACCGTGCAGGTCGCACTCAAGCGTTAAGCGGACAGTCCGACCCTTCGTAACCAGTGCAATGGCAGCCACCATGGACGAACGAAATGGAAGACAGAAAAGCCATCAAGGTGATATGTCTCGTTTTGCTCGGCTTGGTGGCTGCATTCTTATTGTTCTGGGCCTTTGCATGGTCCACTTTCGAGGTCGGTGGCGTTGGTCGCTACTCAATTTTCTTCCGCCTTGGTGCACCAGAGCATCTTCGTGCTGTTGAGCTTGTGGGAGAGTGTAGAAGCCCGCAATACTCTTGGAAAGGTCGCGATGGTGAAGGGGTGCCATTCAGCTTCGTGATTTATGGAAGTTCAGCTCCGGTAGCCGACCTTTTTGGATACTATGGGGCGCGTTTCAAGAAGCAGTCCTGTATCCATGAAATTACTCCACAAGTATTGGGGGGCGAGTAGATGCTGGATATGAAATGCAGTAATGAGGATTTTCGGAATGTCCAAGTTTCTGTTGAAAACAAAGGTGTTTGTAAGGAAGTCCGTGTTGGCTTTGTCGATGAGGAATGATTTGAACGGGTGAAGTTTTTGGGCTCTTGCTGATTTTGGTATGGAAATCCATAAATAAATCCGAATTATCAAGAGCGTTGTACTGGGAATAAGGTCATTTTTTTGGGGGCGAAGATGTGGGTTTTTACAGATGCCGCTGATTGGTTCGACCGCCAGCGCCAGGAAAGCGATCAAATTCTGGATCAATGGGTCGAGAGCTCCCAGTACTCGGTCTCATCCATGGTCGCTGCCTCTGCAACCAAGGCCCTGATGACCTTTGGTGGTGGTTTTGTGGATCTGCTTCGCCTGGGCGATGGTGTGAAGCAGGGAACGTTGAGCGGGGTGGGGACAGACGCCTTGCGGTTCGTTGCCATCTTTCCAGTCGGAAAGGCCGTCAGCCTGTTAAGAACCACCAGAGGCGTCACCGCAGCGCGTTTTGTCGCAGATACCGGAGGCCCCAATTGTTTCTGGGTAGCATCTGCCAAAGCTCTGAGGCAACTGCATCATGCGAGAAACGGTCGGCTTTTGGTAAGCGTTGAGGATTTGGCCAAGGCTCTCAATATGCCCATGAGCGGGCTCTGGGTGATTCCCAACCTTGCCACAGGCATGGGATATCTTCAGAAACTGGGTGCGCGGGTCGGTGCCGTGAGTAGGGTGAATGCAGCAAGCGATGTTGCGCGCTTGCTCCCCCGCGATGGCAGTGTTCTCATGCTGGCGGTACGTGTCATGAACGGAAACCAGCTCGTTGGCGGTCATGCCATCTACGCGTTCCGCAACGCGCTGGGGCAACTGCGCTACATGGACCGGACTGTCAGAGCCGCAGGACCTGGGGGCACACCCAGTGTCTACAAAAGCATCGCGGAAATTGCACCGATGTACAACGCCTCGGCGCTGGTCCCCTACGAAGCGGCGGTGATCCACAACCTGTATGCCAAGACAGTGCTGCACGAGGCGCCACGCCTATTCATCCCGTTGTTGGGCGTCATGGCGGAGGAGCGCTGAATGAAGCCCGCCTGCTGCAGTGTGTGCGGCATGTACGCCATCGATGAGCCAGCGGATCGGAAGGGCGACTGGCTTACGTTTGCGGACCACGAACCCGCGACAGCCGAAATGCTCTCACATCCCCAAGGGCTTGAGTACTTTTGTGCCCTGCATCTGCCCGAAGCGCAGGCGCTCAGGCATCTGAATGCTGAGAAAGCCATCGCACAATTGCGCGCCAGGATGCCTGCACAAGGTGCCTCTTGTGCTTTACCTGCTGCTGCCCCCCAAGGCTGGTTGCAGCGGCTCACCAAGCGGTTCAGGCCATGACTGTGTGCCGGCCGTTGCCCTCCCTCTTTTCTGGTCAACGTCTCACAACGGTGGACGAGGCTGTTCATTCATTTCATTAACCTGGAGATATTTATGACGATCAAAATTGGTATCAACGGCTTCGGCCGCATCGGCCGCATGGTGTTCCGCGCTGCCGTGCAGAACTTCAGCGACATCGAAGTCGTGGGCATCAACGACCTGCTCGAGCCCGACTACCTGGCCTACATGCTCAAGTACGACAGCGTGCACGGCCGCTTCAAGGGCGAGGTCTCGGTGGAGGGCTCCAACCTGATCGTCAACGGCAAGACCATCCGCCTGACGCAGGAGCGCGACCCCGCCAACCTGAAGTGGAACGAAGTCGGCGCCGACATCGTGATCGAGGCCACCGGCCTGTTCCTGACCGACGAGACCGCACGCAAGCACCTGGCTGCCGGCGCCAAGAAGGTCATCATGTCCGCGCCTTCCAAGGACAGCACCCCGATGTTCGTCTTCGGCGTGAACTGCAAGACCTACGCCGGCCAGGACGTGATCTCCAACGCCTCGTGCACCACCAACTGCCTGGCTCCCGTGGCCAAGGTGCTCAACGACAAGTGGGGCATCAAGCGCGGCCTGATGACCACCGTGCACGCTGCCACCGCCACGCAAAAGACCGTGGACGGCCCCAGCAACAAGGACTGGCGCGGCGGCCGCGGCATCCTGGAAAACATCATTCCCTCCAGCACGGGCGCTGCCAAGGCCGTGGGCGTGGTGATTCCCGAGCTCAACAAGAAGCTGACCGGCATGTCCTTCCGCGTGCCCACCTCCGACGTGTCGGTGGTGGACCTGACGGTGGAACTCAACAGCGAAGCCAGCTACGAGGAGATCTGTGCCGAAATGAAGGCCCAGTCGCAAGGCGCGCTCAAGGGCGTGCTCGGCTACACCGAAGACAAGGTCGTGGCCACGGACTTCCGCGGCGAGTCCTGCACCTCGGTGTTCGATGCAGAAGCCGGCATCGCCCTGGACAAGACCTTCGTGAAGGTCGTGTCCTGGTACGACAACGAGTGGGGCTACTCGAACAAGTGCCTGGAAATGGTGCGCGTGGTCGCCGCCAAGTAATCCTGGCGCGAACCGCTGCGGGGCCTGTCGAGGGCCCCGCACCCGGCCTGCATCGGACGCGATGCCGGCCTTTTTCTTGGATGCTGCGAACTGGCGGCTTGTTCGTCACCTGTGATTCGCCAGCCATGCAACCAGCCTTTTGCAGCGTCTGCAACAAGAACCCGACGCAGGAAGCCGGCCCGCTGCGCGGAGGCTGGCTGTGCTTTGCCGACCATTGCGCCGAGCAGGCCGGCATGCTGTCCCATCCGCAGGGACTGGCCTATTTCTGCGCTGTGCATCTGCCAGCAGCGAAGGCCCTCGCGCATTTGCCTCAGCAGGAAGCGATGGCACGGCTGGCGCAGGCCGCTGCGCATTATTGAACCCGCCACTATCCCGCACTGCAAGCGTTGCTCGACAAAGCCGGCCCCGGCCGCGCGGCATCATGGCCGCATGACGAATTCATCCGCATTGCACGAAACGATTGGTTTTGACGACTTCCTCAAGGTGGAGCTGCGCGTGGGCCGCATCGTGGACGCCCAGGTGTTCAAGGAGGCGCGCCGCCCCGCCTATGTGCTGCAGGTCGATTTCGGCCCCGAACTGGGCCGGCGCAAGTCCAGTGCCCAGATCACGGCGCTGTACCGGCCCGAGGAACTGATCGGCCGCCAGGTGGTGGCCGTGCTGAACTTTCCCAGCAAGCAGATCGGTCCCATGCGCTCGGAATGCCTGGTCACGGGATTCCACAACGAGAACGGCGAGGTCGCGCTGTGCGTGCCCGACCGCGAGGTGCCGCTGGGCACCAAGCTGCTGTGACGGCTGGGCTGACTATTCGATGCGCACGTCGGCCGCCTTGACGATGCGCCCGGACGCTTCCCAGTCGTCCTTGAGCAGGCGCTGGAATTCGGCGGCCGGCAGGGTGGCGGCCTCCACGCCCACGCGGGCCAGGCGCTCCTGGACCACGGGCTCGGCCAGCACCTTGCGCACGGCGGCGTTGATGCGCTCCACTTCGGCGGGCGGCGTGCCGGCCGGTGCCAGCAGGCCCAGCCAGGAGTCGAAGGCATAGCCGGGCACGCCGGACTCCGCCACCGTGGGCAGGTCGGGCAGGAAGCGCGAGCGCTGCTGGCCCGAGTAGGCCAGCAGCTTCACGCGCGGATCCTTCTGGAAGGCCAGCATGCCGATGGTGGCGCCCGTGACCAGTTGCACGCGGCCGGCCAGCAGCTCGGTCGTGGCGTCGCCCGTGGACTTCATGGGGATGTGCTGCAGCTTGATGCCCGCCTGCGCGGCCAGCGAGGCCGAGGCCAGGTGCGAGGCGCTGCCATTGCCGGCCGACGCATAGTTGAGCTGGCCGGGCTGGGCCCTGGCGCGCTGCAGCAGCTCGCCCAGGGTCTGCACGCCCGAGGCGGCCGGCACGCCCACCACATAGCCCGTTCGGCCCAGGAAGGACACGCCCACGAAATCCTTGAGCGGGTCATAGGGCAGCTTGGCGTAGAGGTGGCTGGCCAGGTTGTGGCTGGCCGCGGCCAGCACCAGCGTGTTGCCGTCCGGCGCGGACTTGGCCACCTGGGCCGTGCCCACGCTGCCCCCTGCGCCCGCGCGGTTCTCCACCACCACGGTGGCGCCCAGGACCTGGCCCAGTTCATTGCTGAAGGTGCGTGCCACCGTGTCCTGCGTGGCGCCTGCGCCGAAGGGCACGACGATGCGGATCACGCGTTCGGCATGCACGGCCGGTGCCAGTCCCAGGGCCAGGCCTGCTGCCAGCAGAACGCGGCGGGTGACGGGAGAAGGATGATGGGTTTTCATGGGGAGGTTTCCTGGGGGACGGCAAGCCACCGCTCCACCAGCCGCACGAAGTAGTGGGCACCGGTGGCGAGGATGTCGTCGTTGAAGTCGTAGGAGCGGTTGTGGATCAGGCAGGGGCCGTCGCCATGGCCGGGCAGGCGGTGATCGCCCTGGCCGTTGCCGATGAAGGCGTAGCAGCCGGGCCGCGCCTGCAGCATGTGGGCGAAGTCCTCGGCCGCCAGCACACCGGGGAACTGCGTGTCCACGGCGTCCTCGCCCGCGATCTCGCGCATCACGGCGGCTGCGAAGGCGGCCTCGGCCGCGTGGTTGACCAGGGGCGGCGAGGCGCGCCGGAAATGGATCTCGGCCCTGCAGCCATGGGCCAGGGCCGTGTGCTCGGCCTGGCGGCGCAGGGCGGCTTCGAGGATGTCCAGCGCCGGCACGGAGAAGGTGCGCACCGTGCCGCCCACCCAGGCGCTGTCGGGAATCACGTTGGGCGCGTCCGAGCCCTGGATCTGCGTCACCGCCAGCAGCGCGCGTTCGCGCGAATCCACATGGCGCGCTACCAGGGTCTGCAGCTGCTGGGCCAGGTCAATGGTGGCGGCCACTGGATCGGTGCCCGTGTGCGGCAGCGAGGCATGCGTGCCCTGCCCGTGCAGCACGATGCGGAAGGTGTTGCTGGAGGCCATGAGCGCGCCCGGGTTGAGCGCGAAGCTGCCCACGCGGTCCAGCGCGAAGTTGTGCAGGGCGAAGACCGCATCGCAGGGAAAGCGCTCGAACAGGCCTTCGTCGATCATCCTGCGTGCGCCGGCCTTGCCCATCTCTTCGGCCGGCTGAAAGATCAGGTGCACCGTGCCCGCGAAGTCGCGCGTGCGTGCCAGGTGCCAGGCCGCGGCCAGCAGCATGGTGGTGTGGCCGTCATGGCCGCAGGCGTGCATGCGGCCTGCATGCTGCGAGCGGTGGGCAAACTGGTTTTCTTCCTGCAGCGGCAGTGCATCCATGTCAGCGCGCAGGCCGATGGTGCGCGCGCCGGGGCGTGCGTCCGTGTGCCTGCCGTGCACCACGCCGACTACGCCCGTGCCGGCCAGGCCGGTGTGCACCTCCACGCCCCAGGAGGTCAGGCGTTCGGCCACGATGGCCGAGGTGCGGTGTTCCTCGAAACCCAGCTCGGGATGGGCATGCAGGTCGCGCCGCAGGGCCATGAAGGGCGCCATGTCGGCAAAGCTATCGATCAGTGGGGGCAAGGCGGTCTTCTCCGTCCCCGGCCGGCCGCGTGGTCGCCCGGCTTCAGGGATGAGCCGGCCATTCTGGGCAGCCGCTCCCTTTGGGGCAACGAAGCAAAGCGCATATGCATGCGCCGTGGGCGCGCAAGCGCGCGTGGTAGCCCTGTAGCGGTCGCCAGTGCCCCGGTCAGCCCGCCGCCATGCGCTGCGCGAGAAAGTCCAGGAAGGCCGTGATGCGCGCGGCCAGCGCCGTGTTGCGGTAGTAGACGGCGTGGATGGGCTGGCGCTGCTGCACGGTCTCGCGCGCCAGCACCTGCACCAGCTCGCCCTGGGCGCGATCGCGCACGGTCATGAAGTCGGCCAGGCAGACCACGCCCTGGCCTGCCAGGGCCAGCTGGCGCATGGTCTCGCCGCTGGAGGCCGTGAGCTGGGGAGCGGCATCCCAGCGGTCGCCGCCCTCGGGCGTGCGCAGCGGCCAGTGGTTCAGGCCGGGCACCTGGCTGTTGCCAATGCGCTGGTGGCGCGCCAGCGCGGCCACGCTCGCCACGGGGCCATGGGCCTGCAGGTAGGCGGGGCTGGCCAGCACGCGCAGCACGCTGTGGCACAGCAGCCGCGCATGCAGCGTGGAGTCGCGCAGCTCGCCGATGCGGATGGCGATGTCGGTGCGCTGGGCCAGCAGGTCGATGTGCAGGTCATCGGTGTTCAGTTCCAGCGTGATCAGCGGATAGAGCGCGCGGAACTCGCCGACCAGCGGCACGATGGCATGCAGCATGAAGGGCGAGGCCGCGTTGACGCGCAGCAGCCCGGCCGGCGCCTGGCGCCGCGCGGCCAGTTCCTCCTCGGCCGCGTCCAGGGCCTGCAGCACCTCGCGCGTGCGGGCCAGAAAGCGTGCGCCTTCCTCGGTCAGTTCCAGGCTGCGCGTGGTGCGCCGCACCAGGGTGGTGGCCAGCTTTTTCTCCAGGCGCGACAGGCTGCGGCTGATGCCCGAGGTGGTCTGTCCCAACTGCTCGGCCGCAGCCGTGATGCTGCCGCAGTCGATCACGGCGCGAAAGGCCTGCAATTCGTCCAGGGTGGTTTTCATGGGGCGCCAGCTTGGTGCAATTGTTGCTGCAGCGTCAAATATTTTCTGCTGATACCAGGCTTTATCTGCAAGCGTTGACCCGCCAGACTGCGGTCTTCGGGGCGTTGTTCCGCGCCCTTTCTGCTTTTTTGAAAGACCTGCAATGACATCGACTTCCTCTCCCGCTTCCGTGGTGCCCGCGTTCGGCCTGGGCACCTTCCGCCTCAAGGGCGAGGTGGTGCGCCACTCCGTGGGCCAGGCCCTGGAGGTGGGCTACCGTGCCATCGACACCGCCCAGATCTACGGCAACGAGGCCGATGTGGGTGCCGCCATCGCCGCCAGCGCCGTGCCGCGCGATCAGTTGTTCCTCACCACCAAGATCTGGACCGAGAACCTGTCTGCCGACGCGCTGATCCCCAGCCTGGAGCGCAGCCTTGAAGCCCTGCGCACCGACCATGTGGAACTGACGCTGATCCACTGGCCCTCCCGCAGCGTGCCGCTGGAGGACAGCCTGGGCGCGCTCATGCGCGCCAGGGAGCAGGGGCTGACGCGCCACATCGGCGTGTCCAACTTCAACATCGCGCTGCTGCAGCAGTCCATCGCCGCCGTGGGCGCCGCGAACATCGCCACCAACCAGATCGAGCTGAGCCCCTATCTGCAAAACCGCGCCGTCACCGATTTCGCGCGCCAGCAGGGCATTCACACCACCTCGTACATGACGCTGGGCTACGGCAAGCTGCTGGCCGATCCCGTGCTGGCCGACATCGCCGCCGCCCACGGCGCCACGCCCGCCCAGGTGGCGCTGGCCTGGGCCATGGCCATGGGCCATGCCGTCATTCCCTCGTCCACCCGGCGCGCCCACCTGCAGGCCAACCTGGACAGCTGCCAGCTGGTGCTGGGCGCCGAAGACATGCAGCGCATCGCCGCGCTGGAACGCGGCGACCGCCAGGTCAACCCTGACGGACTGGCTCCCGCCTGGGATTGAGCGGGGCTGTGATCGGGGGCCTGTTCGGCCTGGCGAGCTTTGACCTGGAGCAACGCAATGGTGACCCTAGGGGTAATACTAGGGTTATCACAGTATCGAACGACCGTGCTTTTTATGAGAATGCACGTTCAATCGAGAAACCAGGAGACGAGCAGCATGAGTGACCGCCCATGGCTGGGTGCCTATCCGGCAGGTGTGCCCGCCGACATCGATCCCTCCCAATACCCTTCGCTGGTGGCCCTGATGGAGGAGGCCTTCAGCCGCTACGCGGACCGCGTTGCGTATTCATTCATGGGCAAGGAGCTGACCTACTCGCAGGTTGATGCGCAAAGTCGCGCCTTCGCCGCCTATCTGCAGAGCCTGGGCCTGGCCCGCGGCGACCGCGTGGCGCTGATGATGCCCAACATTCCCCAGTACCCCGTGGCCGTGGCCGCCGTGCTGCGTGCCGGTTTCGTGGTGGTCAACGTCAACCCGCTGTACACGGCGCGCGAGCTGGAGCACCAGCTCAAGGACTCGGGTGCCAAGGCCATCGTCATCATCGAGAACTTCGCGCACACCTTCGAGGCCTGCAAGGCTGCCACCCCCGTGCAGCACGTGGTGCTGTGCACCATGGGCGACCAGCTGGGCATGCTCAAGGGCGCCATCGTCAATTACGTGGTGCGCAAGGTCAAGAAGCTGGTGCCGCCGTTTTCGCTGCCGGGGGCCGTGCGGTTCAACGACGCGCTGTCCAAGGGCATGCGCTCGCCCTTCCAGGCGCCGCAGCTGCAGGCCTCCGACATGGCCCTGCTGCAGTACACGGGCGGCACCACGGGCGTGAGCAAGGGCGCCGTGCTGCTGCACAGCAACATCATCGCCAACGTGCTGCAGTCCGAGGCCTGGAACCAGCCCGCCATGGGCAAGGTGCCGGCCGGCGAGCAGCCCACCAGCATCTGCGCGCTGCCGCTGTACCACATCTTCGCTTTCACGGTGAACATGATGCTGTCCATGCGCACGGGCGGAAAGACCATCCTGATTCCCAATCCGCGCGACCTCAAGGCCACGCTCAAGGAACTGTCCACGCAGCGCTTTCACAGCTTCCCCGCCGTGAGCACGCTGTTCAACGGCCTGGCCAACCACCCGGACTTCAACACCGTGGACTGGTCGCACCTGAAGGTCTCGGTGGGCGGCGGCATGGCCGTGCAAAGCGCCGTGGCCCAGCTGTGGCTGCAAAAGACCGGCTGCCCCATCTGCGAAGGCTATGGCCTGTCGGAAACCAGCCCCACGGTCAGCTGCAATCCGGTCACCTCCACCGAGTTCTCGGGCACCATCGGCGTGCCCCTGCCCAGCACCTATCTCAAGCTGGTCGATGACGACGGCAACGACGTGACCGAACTGGGCGCGCGCGGCGAACTGGCCATCAAGGGCCCGCAGGTCATGGCCGCCTACTGGCAGCGCCCCGACGAAACCGCCAAGGTCTTCACCGCCGACGGCTATTTCCGCACCGGCGACATCGGCACCATGGACGAGCGCGGCTACTTCAAGATCGTGGACCGCAAGAAGGACATGGTCCTGGTCAGCGGCTTCAACGTCTATCCCAACGAAGTGGAAGACGTGGTCTCCAACTGCCCCGGCGTGCTCGAATGCGCCGTGGTCGGCGTGCCCGACGAGAAGTCCGGCGAGGCCGTCAAGCTGGTCATCGTGCGCAAGGACGACAGCCTCACCGAACAGGCCGTGCGCGACTTCTGCCACGACAACCTCACGGGCTACAAGCGTCCCCGCGTGATCGAGTTCCGCACCGAACTGCCCAAGACGCCGGTGGGCAAGATCCTGCGCCGGGAGCTGCGCGACAGCAAGTAACGCGGGCGGCTTGCCGTGTTTGCAAAGAGGCGCTTCGGCGCCTCTTTGCTTTGAGAGGGATCGGTTCCTCAGAACACCCCCGCCCCACCTGGCACCGGTCCTGGCACCGGCGCTGCCCCCGCCACCTTCACCGCCACCGCGTTGCGGCAGGCCAGCGAGAACCCGGACCGCGCCAGTTCGCCTTGTTCCCGCGACGTGGTCCGCGCCGGGCCCATCTTGGGGGTCATGACCGAGCGCACCAGCATCGACGCGCTCAACGCCATGAAATGGTTCAAGACCATCGTCGCGCTGGACCGCGTGGAGGTGGGGCTGGAAATTCCCTGCGAGTGAAGGCCTTTCGGCGGATCCTTGACAGCCGGACAGCCGCCATCTACATTGAATGGAATGATCGTTCCAATTCAATGAGCCGCCATGCGCAGCAAAGACTTCGACCCCGATGACATCGCCGACGCCGCCATGCGGGTCTTCTGGCAGCGCGGCTACGCGGCCACCTCGGTGCAGGACCTGGTGGACGGCACGGGCCTGTCGCGCAGCAGCCTGTACGGCACCTTCGAGAACAAGCAGGGGCTTTTCCAGCATGCGCTGCGCCGCTATGAGGCCGTGACCACTTCCAACGTGGAACTGCTCGCTGGCCCCGGCCAGGCCCGGGGCCTGGTACGGCAGCTGCTGCTGCGCATCGTGCAGGACGAATTGAGCGATACCGAGCGCCGTGGCTGCCTGGTGGCCAATGCCTCGCTGGAGTTGGCCGGCCATGACGAGGCCGTGGCCCAGATGGTGGCTGGCAACTTCCAGCGCCTGCAAAAGGCCCTGGAAAAACTCATCCTGCGCGGCCAGCAGGAAGGCGACATCACCGACGGCAAGAAGCCCCGCGCCCTGGCGCGCTTCATCGTCAACACCGTGCAGGGTCTGCGCGTGCTGGGCAAGGGCAGCAGCGCGCTGCAGCGCCGCCAATGCCTGATGGACGTGGTCGACGTGGTCGACATGGCCCTGCAGGCCCGCTGACCCCGCACCCGCAGCCTGCTCCCGCCCCCTCCCGCTTTTGTACGCCATGCCGTGCAGCTGCGGGTTTTCATTTGGCTTGAATTGGAATGATCGTTCCAATTATTCGGATCTTGTTTTCCTTCACGTTCATCACCAGGAGTTCCCATGAGTTCACATGTCCAATCCGTGATTGCCGTCCTCGGCACCGGCCTGATCGGCGCGCCCGTCGCCCGCAACCTGCAACGCAAGGGCTTCACCGTCCGCGCCTGGAACCGGACGGCCGCCAAGGCCCAGGCCCTTGCGCATGACGGCGTGCAGGTCTGCGGCGATGCGGCCGACGCCGTGCGTGGCGCCCGCATCGTCGTCACCGTGCTCAAGGATGGCCCGGCCGTCCTGCAGGCCATGCAGGCCGCAGCGCCTGCGCTGCAGCCGGGCACGCTGTGGCTGCAGCTGAGCACGGTGGGTGTGGATGCCATCGCGCCGCTGGCACAGTTCGCAGAGCGGCAGGGCCTGGTGTTCTACGACTGCCCCGTGCAGGGCACGCGCCAGCCGGCCGAGCAGGGCCAGCTGGTGATCCTGGCCGCAGGCCCGCTGGCGCAGCGCGGCGAGGTGCAGCCGGTGTTCGATGCCATTGGCAAACGCAGCCTGTGGATTGCGCAGCAGGCAGGTGCCGCCAGCCGGCTCAAGCTGGCGCTCAACCACTGGGCCTTCGCACTCACGCATGGCCTGGCCGAAAGCCTGGCGCTGGCCAAGGGCCTGGAAGTGGACCCGGCCCTGGTGGTCGATGCCGTCACGGGCGGCCCCATGGACAGCGGCTTCTTCCAGGCCAAGGCCGCTGCCATGTTGTCGGGCCGCTACGACGCCAGCTTCACCGTGGCCAATGCCGTCAAGGACGCGCAGCTGGTGGCCGATGCCGCTGCCGGCGCAGGCCTGCTGCTGGACGGCGCACAGGCCGGGCTGCGCCGTTTCGAGCGTGCGCTGGCCGCAGGGCATGGCGACAAGGACATGGCGGCCTCCCACCTGGTGTCCCATGCCTGAGATGCGCAGCGAGGAAAAGGCAATGGACCAGCCCATGGACACCTCCGGCGACACAGGCCTGCCGCTGGGCAGGCTGCTGGCCCTGGCGATGGCAGGCTTTCTGGCCATCATGACCGAGACCCTGCCGGCCGGCCTGCTGCCGCAGATCGGCACGGGGCTGGCAGTGTCCGAAGCCATGGCCGGCCAGATGGTCACGCTGTACGCGCTGGGTTCGGTGCTGGCCGCCATTCCCGTCGTGGCCGCCACGCGCGGGCTCAGGCGCCGGCCGCTGTTCATGGCGGCGGTGGGCGGGTTGCTGCTGTTCAACAGCCTCACCGCGCTGTCCGGCCACTACGGCCTGACCCTGGCCGCCCGCTTTGCCGCAGGCATGGCTGCCGGCGTGATCTGGGGGCTGGTGGCCGGCTATGCGCGGCGCATGGTGCCACCGCATCTGCAGGGGCGCGCACTGGCCGTGGCGGGCGTGGGCCAGCCGCTGGCCCTGGCGGCCGGCGTGCCGCTGGGCGCCTGGCTGGGCTGCCTGTTCGACTGGCGCGGCGTGTTCTGGGCGCTGTCGGCACTGTGCCTGCTGCTGCTGGTCTGGGTGCGGCTGGGCGTGCCGGATTACGCCGGGCAGACGGCGCACCAGCGCCAGCCCGTGGCGCGCATCCTGCGCGTGCCCGGCGTGCGTCCCGTGCTGCTGGCGCTGTTCGGCTGGATGCTGGCCCACAACATGCTCTACACCTTCATCGCGCCTTTCCTGGTCTCCGCAGGGCTGGGGCAAAGGGTGGATGGGGTGCTGCTGCTGTTCGGCCTTGCGGCCATTGCCGGTATCTGGCTCACGGGCCTGCTGGTGGACCGCTGGCTGCGCGCGCTCACCGTGCTGAGCCTGGCCTTGTTTGCCGTGTCTGCGCTGGTGCTGGGCCTGGCCGGGCAGTCGGCCGTGGCCGTTCTGATCGGGGTGGCGGCCTGGGGGCTGAGCTTTGGCGGCGCACCCACGCTGCTTCAGACCGCGCTGGCCGACGCGGCGGGCGAGGGCGCCGACGTGGCCCAGTCCATGCTGGTGACTGTCTTCAACCTGGCCGTGGCGAGTGGCGGCGTGGCCGGCGGACTGCTGCTGGGCTGGCGGGGTGCCTCCGCCTTGCCCTGGACGCTGGCGGTGTTGGCGCTGGCCTGCCTGTCCGTGGTCTGGCCGGCAAGCCATGCGGGCTTCAGGCCTGGGCGGCGCAGCGTGGCTGCCTGAGGCACTGCATCGCTGTTCCCTCAACAGACTGGGCAGCAAAGGGGCCACATGCCGCTGCGCATGTGGCCCTTGTTGCGTGCGACCAATCTTTCTATAATTGTTTTACCCCATGAACTGTGATTCATGGATAAAACAAATGGCGCCTTCCCCGCCATGATCCACCGACGTTGATGGAGAGACACATGTCCGAATCCGCTCAGAACACGCCCCGCACCTGGGACCAGCCCGAAGGCTCCAGCTTCGAACAATGGATGGAGTCGCGCGTGGCGCGGTTTTCCACGCGCAAGTACGACTTCGACGCGCTGAAGTTCCAGGCCGACTTCGACCCCAAGTACCGCCGTGGCCAGATGCGCTACATCGGCACGGGCGGCACGGGCGTGGCTGCGGACAGCAACACCATCCCTTCCGAGAACTTCACCTTCTCCACCATGGTCATACCGGCCGGCAATGAAGGCCCCTCGCACCTGCACACCGATGTGGAGGAAGTCTTCTTCCTGATCCGCGGCAAGCTCAAGCTCGTGCTGGAGAAGGACGGCCAGCGCTTCGAGACCATCCTCACCGACCGCGACGTGGTCTCCGTGCCGCCCGGCGTGTACCGCGAGGAAATCAACATCGGCGACGAGGACGCGCTGATGTGCGTGATGCTGGGTGCCAAGAAGCCCATCACGCCCACCTATCCCCCCGAGCATCCTCTGGCCAAGATCAAGCGTTGAGCAACGGGCCTGCCATGACCGCGCAGACGCTGCAGCGCATGGAGCAGCGCCTTCAGGCGCAGTTCCCCGAACACCTCATCGCCCTGCCCGGTGGCGCCCAGGTCGCCTGGCGCGAGGCGGGCGACACGGCCTCGGACTTTGCCGTGGTGATGCTGCACGGCATCAGCTCGGGCGCCGCGTCCTGGATGGAGGTGGCCCTGGAGCTGGCGCCGCGCACGCGCGTGCTGGCCTGGGATGCGCCCGGCTACGGCCGCTCCACGCCGCTGGCACCCGCCGCGCCCACGGGCGCCGACTATGCCCGCGTGCTGGAGCAGTCGCTGCAGGCGCTGGGCGTGCGCCGCTGCCTGCTGGTCGGCCACTCGCTGGGTGCGCTCATGGGCACGCCCTGGGCGGTGCAGGCGGGCGCTGCCCGCGTGCAGCAACTGGTGCTGATCAGCCCCGCTGGCGGCTACGGCGCACCCGGCATGGGCGAGCAGCAGGCCAAGGTACGCCAGGGCCGTCTTGCGGCACTGCAGGAGAAAGGTGTCGAAGGGCTGGCCGCCGCCATCGACCAGCGCCTGGTCTCGCCCGCCGCGCCCGAGCCCGTGCGCCAATGGGTGCGCTGGAACACGGCGCGCCTGCATGCCGCAGGCTACGCCCAGGCCGTGGAGCTGCTGTGCGGCAGCGACCTGGGGCAGGCGGCGGGGCAACTGGCCATGCCGGTCGAGGTCTGGGTGGGCGAGCACGACGTGGTCACGCCGCCTGCCGCTTGCGCAGCCTGGGCCCAAAGGCTGGGCGCCCGGTACGTTACGCTTGCGGCAGCCGGCCATGCCTCTGTCGTCGAACAACCTGCGGATGTCGCACAGAGGCTGGCCACCCTGCTGACCTGATGGCCTACCGGCCCGAATTGCGATGAGCGACACCTCCGAAACCCTCTCGAACGACAACGACCGCTACACCGTCCCCGCGCTGGAGCGCGGCCTGCGCCTGCTGGCCTGCTTCACGCCTTCGCAGCCCGTGTGGAGCGCGCCCGACCTGGCGCGCACCCTGGCGCTGCCGCGTTCCACGGTGTTCCGGATGCTGACGACGCTGGAGAACATGGGGTACCTGCAACGCTCGGGCACCGAGTACCGGCTGGGCCTGTCCGTGCTGCGCCTGGGCTACGACTACCTGTCCACCCAGCCGCTGGCCCAACTGGCCGAGCCCGTGCTGCAGGCGCTGTGCGAGCGCCTGGGCTTCACCACCAACCTGGCGTTGCTGGACGGCACCTCCGTGGTCTACGTGGCGCGCATTGCGCCGGCCGGCGCCTTCCAGGGCGCCGTGCGCGTGGGCTCGCGCCTGCCGGCCCATGCCACCGTGCTGGGCCGCGCCCTGCTGCAGGACATGGACGCGGAACAGCTGCGCCAGCTCTTCGGCGGCAGCGAGCTGCAGCAATTCTCGGAAAGCACGCCGCGCGACGTGCAGCAACTGCAGCAGCTGCTGCTGCAGGACCGCGAGCGCGGCTACGCCATGGGCGAGGGCTTCTACGAGCCCGGCGTCTCCAGCATTGCCGCGCCCGTGCGCGATGCGCAGGGCCGCATCATCGCGGGCCTGGGCATGGCCGTGGCCTTTACCGAAATCGCACCCGGGCGCATGGCGCACTGGGTGGAACAGGTGCGCGAGGCCGCCGTCGAACTGACGGGCCACCTGCGCACCCAGCACCCTGGTTTTCTGCGCTGAGGAACTGGTGTCCCCACCATCCTTCAGGGCGTTCTTGCTCAGAAAGAAATGACGATGAATATTGCTGTGATTGGCTGCGGTGCGATTGGCGCCAGCGTGCTCGAACTGCTCAAGGGCCATGCCACGGTGCAGGTGGGCTGGGTGCTTGTGCCCGAAGTGACGGACGCCGTGCGCGCCACCCTGGCGCGGCATGCGCCCCAGGCGCGCGCACTGCCTGCGCTGGCGGCCGAGGACCGGCCCGACCTCATCGTCGAATGCGCAGGCCATACCGCCATCGAAGAGCATGTGCTGCCCGCCCTGCAGCGCGGCATCCCTGCCGTCGTGGCCTCCATCGGCGCACTCAGCGCCCCCGGCATGGCCGAGGCCGTGCAGGCCGCGGCCGAGGCCGGAGGCACCCAGGTGCAATTGCTCTCGGGCGCCATCGGCGGTGTGGACGCGCTGGCCGCAGCCCGCATCGGCGGCCTGGACGAAGTGGTCTACACCGGCCGCAAGCCGCCCCTGGCCTGGACCGGCACGCCCGCTGAAAAACGCTGCGACCTCGCCAGCCTCAAGCAAGCCTTCTGCATCTTCGAAGGCAGCGCACGCGAGGCCGCCCAGCTCTACCCCAAGAACGCCAACGTGGCCGCCACCCTGTCGCTGGCTGGCATGGGCCTGGACCGCACCACGGTGCGCCTGTACGCCGACCCGGCCGTGGACGAAAACGTGCACCACGTCGCGGCGCGCGGCGCCTTCGGCACCATGGAGCTGACCATGCGCGGCAAGCCGCTGCAGGCCAACCCCAAGACCTCGGCCCTCACGGTCTACAGCGTGGTGCGCGCCGTGCTCAACCAGGCCACGGCCATCGCCATCTGAGCCGGGCCGGGCGCAGGGTCACGGCACAATAGGCGCTTTCGCCCCGCAGGCGGCCCCCGGGCCGCCTTTGCTTTTTGCCTGTGCCGTTGAAAGAGAAGCCACCATGACCATCGCCATCCTCAGTGCCCTGCCGCAGGAACAGGAAGGCCTGGTCCATGCCATGTCCGACGCCCAGGGCACGGCCCACGCTGGCCGCATGTTCTGGCGCGGGCGCCTGCATGGGCACGACGTGGTCTGCGCGCTGTCTGGCATAGGCAAGGTGGCGGCCGCCACCACGGCCACGGCGCTGATCGAGCGCTTCGGCGTGCGCCGCATCGCCTTCACCGGCGTCGCCGGTGGCCTGGGCGAAGGCGTGCGCGTGGGCGACGTGGTCGTGGCCGACGAATACCTGCAGCACGACCTGGACGCCTCGCCCATCTTCCCGCGCTGGGAAATGCCCGGCTACGGCCGCACGCGCCTGCCCTGCGACCCCGAAATGACGGCCGCCCTGCTGGCCGCCGCCCAGGCCTGCGTGGCCGACGCGGGCGATGACCTGCGCGCCGCCCACGCCACTACGCCGCCGCGCGCGCACCAGGGGCTGATTGCCAGCGGTGACCAGTTCGTGGGCACGGCGGGGGCTTCGCTGGCCTTGGCGCAGAGTCTGCGGGCTGCTGGGCATGAGGTGCTGGCGGTGGAGATGGAAGGTGCCGCCGTGGCGCAGGCCTGCCTGGACTATGGCGTGCCGTTTGCGGCCATGCGCACGATTTCGGATCGGGCGGATGACAGTGCGCATGTGGACTTTGCGGAGTTTGTGCGGGTGGTGGCGAGTCGGTATGCGTTGCGGGTTGTTGATGGGTTTTTGCGGCGGCTTGCTGTTTGATTTTTGACCCTGGCAGGGTCGTTTTTTGACCCTGCCGGGTGGTTGTTTTTCGAGGCCGGGTTTCGGCCCGGCGGCCGACCTACTTTCTTGCCGCGCGGCAAGAAAGTAGGCAAAGAAGCGCGCCCGGTACGACTCACACTCATAGGTGACACATCAGTACAAGGACATGGGTAACAGATCCAAGCTTGGCAGCTGGAGCCAACAGCAGCCAAGGAGCGATCACCATGCCCTGGAAGGAGTGC
>JAITUC010000044.1 GCA_031286585.1 Delftia acidovorans | reverse complement strand
GGCAGCATCTTGGCCTCGGTCATGAAGCGCATCACCCACTGGCTGGCCACGGACTCGGCCAGCGGGCCATGGGGCTCGCCGCGCGGCGGCACCCAGCCGGCGCTGCGCTCCTGCGTGGCACCGCATTCGGCGAACGAGCTCTTGCCCAGGGCTTCTTCGAGCGCCTGCAGGTCAGGAGCCCAGGAATCGGCGATTCGGTAAATGATCAGGTTCTTGAGCATGGTGTTCAGGCCAGGGATTTGGGGTTCTTGGGCAGGCAGCCCAGGCGGTTGGCCTCGGCTTCGGTCCATGCCGCGTGGTCCAGCAGCAGGCTGTGGGCCTGGGTGGCCAGGGCTAGGTTAGGCTGCACGCGCCGGGCCTGGGAGACCAGCAGGTCCAGCAGCTTGGTATAGGCGCGGGTCTTGAGAATCCCCCAGCCGCCGAACTCCGGCGGCATGCGCTTCACCATCTGCTCGGCCTGTGTCTCGATGCCCTTCACGGCCTGCTTGTGGACAGCCTTGGCCTCAATGCGCAATTGGGCCGCTTCGCCCGAAAGCGCTTTCGCGCGCTGTCGCAGGTTGTAGGCTTCAACAGCGCGTTTCTCGCCCTTTGCTTCAAGGCGCAGCGCGGCGGCCTCGGTGGCCTTGGCCTTGGCCTTGGCACGCATGATCATTTCTTGCGCGTAGAGATCTGCCGGTGTTTGCGACATGGGGTTCTCCAAACGGTGGGTTACAGGGCGCCGCCTTCGGTGTCGTCGGCTGGCAGGTGCTGGATGGCGGGCGCAGGGATGGCTGGCGCGCGCGGCGCGGGCCCGGCCAGGAACTCGTCGCGCTTGGCATAGAGCTGGTCGATCAGGGCATCGGCCAGGCGGGGCAGGTCGCGGGAATTCATCAGCACCGCGCTGCGGTCCTTCTCGAAGGGCACGCCCAGTGCAGCGAGATTCGCCGCGTTGAGCTGCAGCACTGGCGCGAAGGCCGCGCAGATCTGCGAGAGGTTGAGCTTCTCGGGATTCGGCATGGCGATCAGCGGGGCTGCGCCTTCGCCTGGGACTCGCGCATCGCCTGGTAGCCGGCGAGCATCGGTTCGAGCTGCTGACGCAGATCCACGCCGGGCTCCAGGTTCTCGCCGACGCTGGCTAGCGCGCATCCCATGGCGTACAGGCCGCCATACAGGGCAAACGTGTTGCCATTGCGCTGGCCGTAGGCGCTCAGGATTTCGATGATCGGCTCAGCTACATGCGTCATGGCATGGGCGTGGTGGTTGGACGTGATCTCGTGGGTGACGCGCACGCCTTCGATGGGGTCTGTGGATTGGCTCATGAGCTGATGCTCCAAGTTCAGAAAAGGGGCGCTCCGGAGATGGCGACCGCAGCAGCAATGCAGAAGGCCGAGTAGGCCGACCAAAGGAAAAATCCCAGCAGCTTGGTCATGGCACCTCGCGCAGGCATTCCATGGATTGCGGGCCGATCCAGACCACGGCATGGCCGGGCGGGCAGGCCTGAGCGGCGCTGTGCGCACGCTGCACATCGGCGGCGCTGGCCGCGGGTTCCTGGGCCGCGCCGGCATCCGCGCAGGCGCTGAGCGCCAGGGCCACGAGCCCGACCAAGCACAGCAGCAGCCAGCGGCCGGGCGTGGGCGCCGGGCCCGGCTCGACCACAGGGCCAGGGCGGGACGCCTGGCGCAGAAAGCGCGCATCCGGGTCAGGGTTGAAGGATTCAGTGGGGGTCACTCGTTGCATTTGGGCTCTCCAGAAACAGCAATCCCGCCAGAGGGCGGGATCGTGGGGTTGGTGGCTTGCTGCTGTCGGCGCTGGGCTGCAGCCTCGGCCAACAGGCGCTCTTCTTCTTTCCATTCGGCAAGAGAGCGCGGCTCATAGGCGGCTTGGCCGCGGTCGCCGCGCAGCCGGGTGAATCTGGTTCTCATGGTGGATTCCAAAAAAGCGCCCGCCCCACATTGCTGCGGGGCGGGCCAAATGCCGCACAAGGCGACCCCACGAAAAGGTGTCTCAGTCGTATTGCTCGCTGGCGGCAGACTTAACGTCGTGCTCATCCATATCGATTTCCAGGGTGGTGCGCCCGACGTAAAGTGCGAGCAGGATGGCGTCAAATTCGCCAACTGCGTTTGGCACGCTCATCGGAGTCACTACCTTGTCGTCCAGCCTGAGTGAGTAGACTTGTCCCTCCCTGGTGAAGGCGAGTTGCATGGAGGCAGAGTACTTCCCGTGTGTTGATTCTTCGCCGTCCAAATAAAGCCATCCGCCGCCGCCGCTGTACTCACTCATTTCAAGTTCGGCAAAGAAGGCTTCGTGAGATTCCTTGTGAAATCCGTCGCGCGCCCTTTGCAGCAAGACCGAGAGCTTGATGCTTGCGGGAAGATCCGGCATGAAGCTGCCCACGGCAGACGTGATGGCCGTCTGCACAGATTTCGCGTTCTCGCCTTGGACAGCGCTGGAAACTGCCGCGTTGAGCACCTGCTGGAACTTGGCAACGTCATCAATCTGCAGGCCATGCGGCATGGCTTCGCTGAGCTGCTCCTTCATGGCATCGCGGAACTTGCTGCGATAGCCGGTGGCATCGTTGATTGCATCCTTCACTGCCTCCGCGATGGCCTTGTCCACGATGGGTTGGATGCGCTCGGCGCTGACGGCCTGGGCGACGATTGCGGGCAGGTCCAATTCGATCTTGATTTCCATGGGGGCTCCTGATTGCGGCCTCACGGGCCAAAAAAAAGGCCCTGCAACTGGTGAAGCTGCAGGGCCTGGCTGGAAAGTGCCGATGCCTGAAAGGCGTGCCTGGGAATTAGAGAGGGAGGGAGGAGGGTGCCCAGGCTCGGCGGGAAACTGATTGCGTCCACGATACCCTGCACTCGGCCCGGCGAATGTGAACGGAAAGTAAAAGGTGCAGGGCTTCCACCTGCTGCGGCTGAGAAGGCCTCTGCATGGCCCGCTTGCGCGGGTTGTATGTGGATGGCTGCGGTGTTCGCCCCGGCTTTCCCTCAAACGGTTTGGCAAGACTTTCACTGCTTGCAGGCGGGCAAATGCCTGTCACGATTTGCCATCATTGAAACGGGCCGGGCTTGATTCCGGCTCCCAGCAGCTTTCGAGGCCCTGCAGGTCTGGGGGTTGCAGGGCACCACCGCGTGTCCTCGCTGTTTCCAGCTTCGCCCGAAGGCTCCACGCCGCCGCTTCAATGATGGCCCCGGCGCCGTGCCGGGGTGTTGTCACATACGAAAGTCATCCGGCTGCGAAGAGGCATCGCGCGCCAGACCGACCAGATCCCGCAGCAGCCCGGTCTGCTCGCGCATCTGGGCCAGCATCTCGCTCAGCACCGGCTGCGCAGCTGGCTGCTCTGCTGCGAAGTCCTCGCCCAGGGTCTGGGCCAGTCGGTGGACGATCTCGGCGTTGACGCTGCGGCCTGAGGCCTTGGCTAAACGCGCGATGGCTTCGTGGATAGGCGCTGGCACGCGAAACTGGGAACGCACGGTGCCTTCGCTGTCGTCGCTGGCGTCTCCCTCGTCGCCATTCAGCAGCCAGTCCGGATCGACCGAAAGCGCCGCCGCCAATGTGTTGACGATGCGAAGGCGTGGGCGAACTTTGTCCGTTTCGTAGCGCGACAACTGGGTTTGGGCCATGCCGGCCCGCTCGGCTAAGGTGAACTGGCTCAGGCCCTTCTCGTTCCTGGCGAGAATGAGGCGCGCCCCGAAGGTGTTCGCCATCCCCATCACAGCGCCAGGCGCCGCTCCAGGTCCTGCAGGGCAGCGCAGTCCTTGCGCAGTCCGGTGGCCAGGGCGTTGAGCCGGCACACCAACGGAACGGAGCACGCGGGCTCAGCCTGCTGCGCGCCGCCCTCGGCGGTGACAAGTGGCCCCGAAAGCACCGGCTCCAGACGGCCAGTGATGCGTTTGATGGTGTCCTGCAAGTCCCCCATGCCGGCATCGACCCGTGCAAGAACCGCTTCGACCTGGCTCTGCGGCGCCTGAATTGCGACGAACTGGGTGCGCGCGGCCGCGTCTGCTGCGCGCTGTAGTGCACTGGTGCCCAGGGCTGTGGCAGCGCCAAGATGGGCGAGGGAGTTGGGATGGGTCACGGTGGTCTCTCCTGTGGTGGTGGCGGAAAAGGGTGTCGGCTATGCGCCGGACGGAGGATCGAATGCGGCCAGCTCCTCGGGAGTGGCGCACCGGAAGCGGCAGGAATCGCCGATGTATTCGACGTATTTCCCGGTGGCTGGGTCTTTAGCCAGATAGGCGAAGTCCTTCCACCGCATTGCATCCGAGATGAGGGGCGATGTCTCGCCATTCGGTTTCACGAGCCGCGTCACAACGGCGGGCTGGCCGAATTCCGGTGGCGATGGCAGGAAGAGCTTCTCGTGCTTCAGGAATACCAAGTCGCCCTTTTGGAATGGCTCCTGGTCAGCATTCACGAGGCGGGCAACCTCGGCCAGCTCGTTGGCCTTCGGGGCGGGGTTCTTGGCAGGGCGGGGCATGGTGGTCTTTGGTGGTGGCGGAAACAGAAACGGCCTCCCTGGGAAGCCGCTTTTGTTTCGCCCCGATGCGCTCGGGGAGGGCGTTGTCATTTGGCTGGGGTGTCGCCGGGTGGTAGGGGATGCGGCGACGCGGGCGCTTCAGTGCGAAAGCGCGCAATGAAAGCCTCTGTGATGGTGTCCGCCATATCGAGCGCCAGGTCTAACTTTGGGTAGACCATTTCGAACCAGCCGTCTGTGGCTTGCGCCGGTGCCTGCAAGATGCCGGTCAGCGACTGTTCCATTGCAGCCATCCAGACTTTGCAAACCATCTCGTCAGCGCTGTGTGCGCGCAGCACTTCGTTCACTGGTTCCATGTGACCTCCATAAAAAAACGCAGCGCCCTAGTGCCAAGACGCTGCGTTTTTTTCCCGGACCTGGTCCGGGATGGGTATTGCTCGTGCTTTCCGAGCTGTCAGCGCTTTCGCGCAGGGCTTGCTGTTCTTGGTGTCCCTGTAAACCTCAACATGTTTCTGATCTTGGCAATCCTGTTTGCCTCACCAAACTGCCCGTCTACCGCGCTTTGGCGGACTGTGGCCTGGCAGGACTGCCAGAGCAGAGCAGCGGCCCATGCCCGCTGATGCGTGTGCCGGAGTGCCCCGCAGGTGGGGCAAGCATCGGCTGCAACTTTTGAAAGACCGGGGCTTGCCCGGTCGATGCCGTGGTGCCCAACTTCCCAGCCAGTCCGCATGTGCGGTGACTGAGGCGTTGAACGAAGATTAGCGCATCGCTACTATTTAAGTCAATAGCGCATCGCTAATTTTTTGAGTTACTGATGTCGTTGATTGCGCGCTTGGGAGCAGGGGCGGTCCATGCGCAGGCGTATAGGTCAGGGAAATCGAACTTCGAAGAATGCCTCTTCTACAGCAATGCCCTGCAGCCCGGCTTGATGAGCGGCTTCTGCGGCCTTCAGCCAGGAAGTCGCTGTTTTTTCGTCAGCTTTACTTATCACGCCGCCCTCGGCCGCATCGTTGAAGAGCTTGTAGGCCCGGGCCATGGCCTCCTGGTTTGGGAAGCTTCGTTCAATCACCTTGCAGAAGCGGGCTTCGGCCTTGGTCTTGATGTCGTGCTCGATGCCATCGCAGTCCTGTAGGGTGACGCGGAACGAGCTGAGGGCGGTAGTGGTCATGTGCATCCTTGCGACTGGGTAAAAACACAGTTCTAGTATGCATGAGTGCTGTGGTTTTGTACAGTTATTTAGTCTGTCGCGTCAGCCTGTCGCGTGACGGCCATGAAAAAGCCCGCTTAAGGCGGGCAGAGGCGTCAGCATGAGCAGAACGGGGTTGCGTCGTTTGTTGCTCGCCAGCACCAGAAGGTGGCAACTCAGAAGTAGCTTCAGTGCAGTAAGTTGTACCGTGAAGTCGTGCAACCCTCAGCCGAAGAACTTTTTCCAGATGAGATAGATGACACCAATGATTAGAGCGCCCCAAACAAAGTCAGTGAATGGCGTTTCGCTGCTCGACATTGATTCATCAACACCGTAACGGTCCGCATGGGCTGTGGTGGATGCTGTGAGTAAAACGGCGCCTATCTTGCGTGAACTGGTTCTCTGCATGATCCTCTCCATGTGTTGGAGAAGTGATCATAGACGCCTGCCATTCCAAGCCCATACAACGCGTCCCACAACGACAACTTGGTGGTCGCCATTCAATATCTGGACAATCTTTGAGCTCGGGTTGTCGCTTGTGACCTGTAGTTTTCCATCAAACGTCGGACTCACGCGCTTAACGTAATTCTTGTCTCCGACCTGGAGTACATAAACGCCTTCCCGAGAGTGCGGGTCTTTGGCTCCCGGCCCAGTGTCGACTAGGAGTACATCCCCGTCGGTGAACGTAGGCGCCATGCTGTCGCCATAAGCATGAATAAACCGAAGCTCGCAGGGGTTCTGCGGGCGGATGTGCTGATTAATCCAATGTGGTGACAAGGCGAGGTCTCCAACGATCACGTCGGACTCTAGCAACGCCTCACCAGGTCCCATGCTGGCACAGTTGGCCAACAGAGGGACTCGAACTGCATCGGGCGCATGCCAGAACGGTATAGATGGGTGGGAAGCAGCAGCCATCTCTATCAGCGCCGCATCCTGTGAAATCGGTTGGTCCATCCAGCCAGAAGGTCTTCCTACGCGCGCCTCGACTTCGCGTGCAGCCTCCTTGCTCATTGAGCGAGGCTTCCCTGTTTTCGAATCCGGCAATGCACGTATCCACTGACTAATCTGGGCTGGGGCCTTGCCTATTTTTTCAGCGAGCGCGGCCTGAGACCCAGCTTCATCGACAAGGATGGCAAGGCGTCGGCGGCGTGTCACTTCGATCGGATCCATCGGGCGATGGTTTAGCAAAACGCTACTTTTGGCAAAGCGCGAGGCGCTATTGACGATATGTAGCGTGTCGCTAATAATTTGCTCATGAACCTCCATGAGTACATCTCCAAAAAGGGGCGTGGGTCGATAGGCGAGCTTGCTGATCGGATCGGTGCGCACCGGCCCGATGTGTCCCGTTGGGCCTCAGGGAAGCGCGTTGTGCCAGAGAAATCGGCGGTAGCTATCGAGTTGGCTACGCAAGGGGCGGTTTCACGGCGAGACCTGCGCCCCAACGACTGGCAGGACATCTGGCCTGAGCTTGCTCAGTCCACCCCCCAGGAGCAAGGCCATGCATAGCCCCCGCATGTCCAAGCGGTCGGGCCCGCTGCCGTTCCAGAAGCGGATGTCCATTGCTCGAAGCGGTCGGCTGCTCAAGGCCAGCACGGCAACGCTGGACCGCATCGAGGCAGACGCTGATGCACGCGCAAAAAGGATGGCGCTGTGGATCGACGATGCCGCCGCCTTTGCTGCGAAAGAGCTTGAGCGCGCCCAGGCCGAACTGCTGGCCCGGCAGGCCATGCTGGAAACCCAGCAGTCGATCGCTGACCTGGCCCGCACTGGCATGAACGCCTTGACGGTCCTGCACACATCCGACTGCGCCGTGCACAACGAGCCCGCAATGCCGGCCGGGCCCTGCGACTGCGGCGCCCAGGCGAGTGCGGACGGCCGCCGTCTTCGCGGCATGGCGCAGGCCGCCTTGATGGACTTGCGTCGCTCGCGCAATCGCCTGCGCCACGCGAAGGACATCGCCCTGCGCTGGTGGTCGGGCTCCGACCGCTGATTCCCCGAATTTTCCCCACCCACAGATCCCAAGGAGTAGTCCCGCATGCGAGACACCCACGAAAAGCTGAGCCGGGCTGAAGCGGCTGCCTTCCGGGCGATCCAGACAGCTCTCGCCGACCTCAACGCCGAGCAGGCCGAGCGTGTGCTGGCGCGTGTCCAGGACCAACTGGACGAAGAGGCTGGCTCGCCCATGTTCGCGCGCGGCATTGCCGGACCGCTGGGCAAGCTGGACTTCCAGCTCAAAACCAAGGTGGACGAAGCCACCGCTGAGCAGTTCCGTCGCAACTGCGTGTTGAAGGGCACGGACACCTCGACGGTGCTGCGCGACGCCATCTACGTGATGACCTGGGAGCGCAGCTATCGGCAGATGGTGGCTGAGAAGTTGATGCATGAGGAGCAGTCTGCCAGCCGACTGCATGCACTCATAGGACCCTTTGGGGCCCCCGAATTCGGAGGGCCTGCCCGATGAACGCGATCACTGCAATTTCCGCCGCCGTGCTGACAATGAGCAGCCGCGAAATCGCCGAGCTGACGGGCCGAGACCACGGCAACGTGATGCGCGACATCCGCACGTTGCTGGACGACCTGCAGGCTTCAGATTTGAAGCCTGTTTGCGAAACAACGACTTACGCGGGCGCCAACGGCCAGCGCTACCCGCAGTACGAACTGGACCGCGACACCTGCCTGACCCTGCTGCTCGGCTATGACGCCGTGGCGCGCATGAAGGTGGTGAAGCGCTGGCAGGAGCTGGAGTCCCAGGCCGCCCCCACGCTGCCTGATTTCTCCAACCCGGTGGCCGCCGCGCGCGCCTGGGCTGATGCCAAAGAGTCCGAGCTGCGCACGGCCGAGGCTCTGGCCCTGGCCGCGCCCAAGGCGGAGTTCGTGGATCGATTCGTGGCGGCCGAGACCGGCGCCATGGGCTTCCGCCAGGTCTGCAAGCTCCTGCGCGCGAACGAGGAGCGCTTCCGCGAGTTCCTGCTGGACCAGAAGGTCATGTACCACCTGGGCGGCCGGCTGACGCCGCTGGCCCAGCACCTGGGCGCAGGCCGATTCGTGGTGAAGGCAGGCCATGCGCAGCACAGCGACCATGCATACACCCAGGCCAAGTTCACGAGCAAGGGCGTGACGTGGATTGCCGGCCTGTGGGGCCAGCACCAAGCACGCCTGGCGCAGGAGGGTGCGGCGCAATGAGCTCCGATTACACGACCCTCGCGTGGCGCACGGAACTGCAGTCAGGCCCGCGCCTGGTGTTCCTGGCCCTGTGCGACAACGCCAACGACGCGGGCAACTGCTTCCCGTCCATCCAGACCTTGGCGGACAAGTGTGGCCTGTCGGTCCGCGCTGTGCGTGGCCACGTGGCCGCCATGGAAGAGCAGGGGCTGGTGCAGCGCATTCAGCGAACTGGCTGGAGCTCCGAGTACCAGATCAATCTGAAGGTGCTGCGCGCGGCTGTTTACGAATGCCTGTCCAAGCGCCCGCGCCTGACCGAATATGACCAAATGATCATGCGCTCCTGCGCACCGGAAACCCCGGCAGATTCTGCACCCCGGCAGGATTTGCCGCCCCATCAAACCCCGGCAGATTCTGCCGGGGACCCCGGCAATATCTGCAACACCCCCCGGCAAGATCTGCCGGGGACCCCGGCAAATCCTGCCGCCATAACCTACAAAGAACCTACAAAGAATAAACAAGGAAAGGGGAAAGGCGCGCGCACGGCTGCGAACGCCATCACTCGCCCTGATGGCGTGACCGAGCAGACTTGGTCCGATTGGCTGACGCTGCGAAACGGCAAGAACGCGCCGGTGTCGGAAACGGTCCTGCGCATGGCGGTCAACGAGGCGGACAAGGCCAAGCTGTCGCTGGAGGACTTCCTGCAGATCTGGTGCTTCCGTGGCACGCAGGGGCTGCAGGCCGATTGGCTCAAGCCTTCGGACTTTGCTGGCCGGGCCGTGAAGGGCGCGAAGACGCCGACCCCCGACAACTTCGGCGGCGTGGACTACGGCCAAGCGAGGAAGATCTGATGGACCTCCTCGCATCCCGAATCCACCGCCCGCCCCTCACCCGCGAGAGCACCTGCAGCACGCATGGCCTGTTCCTGAGCAGCTGCCATCTGGGCGACATTTGGACGAAGTGCAACCTGTGCGCCGAGGAGGCCAAGGCCAAGGAACTGGCCCAGGCCCAGGACGAGCAGAAGCGCCAGGCGCGCGAAGACTGGGAGAAGCGCCTGGGCACCGCCGCGATCCCCGAGCGGTTCCAGAGCTGCCGCCTGCGGACCTACATCGCGGAAACGCCGGAGCAGCAGGCGGCGCTGCAGTTCGCCAAGGACTATGCGGCCGGCTTCGATGACGTGCAGCGCAAGGGCAGCGGCGCCATCTTTGTGGGCAACGTTGGCACAGGCAAGACGCACCTTGCCATCGGCATCGGCATGCAGGTGATGCACACGCATGGCGCGTCGGTGTTGTTCACGACTGTGGCGCGCGCTGTCCGCCGCATCAAGGACACCTGGTCCAAGCGTAGCGGCGAGTCTGAGGGCGAGGCCATTGCCGCCATGGTGTTCCCGGATCTGTTGATCCTGGACGAGGTAGGTGTGCAGTTCGGCAGCGACTTCGAAAAGAACCTGCTGTTCGACGTGCTCAACGAGCGCTACGAGCGTCGCAAGCCCACGCTGTTCCTGTCGAACCTGCCCATCGGCGAAGTGGCTGCATTCCTTGGCGAGCGTGTCATGGACCGTCTGCGCGAGGACGGCGGCGACGTGCTGCCGTTCCAGTGGGAAAGCTATCGCGGGAGGTGCGCATGACCGCCATCCATCCGGCCGCGACCCGCGCCTACCTGACGCTGCCCTATGCCTACACCCTCGCACAGGAGCTGTCGGCCAGCGAGCGGCAGCCGCTGCACCAGCGCAAGCGCGAGCCGCTGGCCGCTGCAGTCCTGGCAGCCGTGCATGCCGTCGGCTACGCCGTTCCCACGGTGCAGCACTGGCGCGACCTGGCCGACGCCGCGAACCTGTCCGAAACGCTGCTGGGCATGGGCGTCTTCACCGAGCCCGAGGCCCAGAGCCTGTTTGCCGATGCCGTGGCGGCCGTGGTGGACCTGGGCCGCAAGCACGGCCACGGCCAGGAGATGCGCCTGAACGCCGTGCAACTGGGCCACCTGGTTGAGTTCGGCGAGGCCTACGGCCAGGTGCTGGAGGTGATCCCGGCCCGCACCTTCATCCGCGCGCACCGCGCCACTGAACGCCGCCTGCGCGAGCTGCTGGTCAACAGCCACGGCAGCGACTCCCATGAATTCATCGTCGTCTGAACACCAATGGCAGCAACAACCAATCAATCTCAGCGGGGAAGCCGTGGCGCACCTCGTCAAGCTGGCCCAGCAACCCGGGTGGTGGGAGTACGTCAAGGCCAGGGCCAGGGAGCTGGACAGGGACGAGTCCCGGCTGTTCGTGGACATCGAGCAGCAGGTGGTGCAGCAGCTGCAGGCGCTCGCCTGGCGCCCGCCGCCCCGCGCGTGACGGTACCGGCTGGCCACCAGGGCCCGATCACGGTGCTGGGCATGGACCCCGGCAAGCACACGGGCCTCGCATGGATCGTGGACGGCCAGTTGCAGACGCTGGAGGAGATTGCGCCAGCGCAGATCCTGCAGACGCTGCAGGGCAGGGCGCCCACGCTGGTGATCTTCGAGGACAGCCGCAAAGCCCGTAGGACCTGGACCGGCCAGGGCAGTGCCGCGGCGCGGGCCAAGATGGCGCGCAACGTGGGTGAGATCGATGCTTGGTGCGTGCTGATCGAGACCCTGTGCGCCAGCCTCGGCATTGCCTGCTTCGGCATGCCGCCCAGCGCGAAGGCCGGCGGCGCCCGTGGAGCCAAGATCGACGCCGCCACCTTCAGCCGCCTGACCGGCTGGGCCGGCCGCAGCAATCAGCACCAGCGCGATGCAGCCATGATCGCGTGGTCCTTCCGGAGGGCCCGGCCATGAAGCGCATCTACATCGCCGGCCCGATGTCCGGCCTGCCCGAGTTCAACTACCCGGCCTTCAACCGTGCGGCGGCACACCTGCGCAGCCTGGGCCACCACGTCGAGAACCCAGCCGAGAACCCCGCGCCACCATGCGGCAGCTGGGCCGGCTACATGCGTCTGGCGCTGCCGCAGCTGTGCACCTGCGATGCCGTGCATCGGCTGCCGGGCTGGAAGCAGTCGCGCGGTGCCCGGTTGGAGAGCTTTGTGGCGCGCGTGTTGGGCCTGGAGGTGAAGGACTTCGACGCCGGCGCAGGGGAGGGCGGTGCACATGCTTGATTTCCGCCCCGACCTTCCGCGCCGTGGCCAGCGCGGGCCCGTGCGCGCCATGCCCCAGCACCCGCCCTTGTGGCGTGGCGCCGCAATGCGCGAGCGCATCGAAGGACCCGATAGCCTGGGCCGCTACCGCTTCTCCGTCTGGTCGGAAAACCGCTGCTGCCGCCTGGAGCAGTACGGCCCCACACGTGTGTGCGTGATGGGTGACCACGGCTTCCTGGTGCAGGTGGATGTGGAGGGCGACATCCGATGATCCAGAACCGGAGCACATGGCCCAGCCGCGGCTTCGGCCGCCGGCCCGCCGTCGCACCAGCGCAAGACCGAGAGGAGCGCCTGGCGCAGCGCGCAGCCCGAGCCATGGACAGCGCCCGCGCCACTGCCGGCATGGCGTGCACCAGCATCGTGGTGATGGGCGCAGCCACTGGCCAGGCTGTGCAGAAGGATCGCCCGCTGCGCAGCGAGGAATACCGGCGCCTGGTTGCGGCCCTGCCTTGCATTCATTGCGGAATCGCAGGGATCAGCCAGTGCGCGCACGCCAACACCGGGAAAGGCGTCGGAATCAAGGCGTCGGACCTAGACAGCTTTCCGCTGTGCGCCTGCCAGCCCGGCCGACGTGGATGCCATTCGATTTTTGATCAGGGCGCCATGTTCTCGAAGCAGGAGCGCAAAGCGCGCGAATGCGTTTGGGTGGCGCAGACGCAGAAACAAATCATCAGCACGGGGCAATGGCCGCAGAAATTGGCCATGCCTTCCGAATTCTCGATTGAAGGACTTCGCGCATGACCGAGCAATGGAAGCCCATCGCAGGGTATGAAGGTTTCTACGAGATATCGACCCTCGGTCGCGTTCGATCGCTGCCAAGGATAGACAGCATTGGTCGAGCCCGAAAAGGGCGGATGAAGGCCACGCCGATTGATCGAACGAGCGCCGGGTATCGGTTCGTTGGTCTCTGCAGAGACGGGGTCGCCAGAAAGCTGGACGTTCATGTCCTGGTCTTGGAAGCCTTTGTGGGACCGCGCCCTTCGCCTGACATGGAGGCTTGCCACGAAGACGGTGACAGGGCAAATCCGGCCCTGAGCAATTTGCGCTGGGACACAGCCAAGGGCAATGCTGCGGACAGGCGCAGGCATGGGACGGATATGGCTGGAGAAAAGTCGCCATTGGCAGTGCTGACCAATGAAATGGTGCGCCAAATCCTGGATAGCCAACTGTCCTCATTGAAGCTGGCGCCTCTTCTTGGCGTTGCCAGCTCCACGGTTCGTGCAGTTCGTTTGGGCCAGAACTGGTCGCACCTCACCGGTCGTGGCGCACGCGCCGCTGCCACCCCTCTCTGGAGTGAAAACGCATGAGCCAAACCAGCACAATCCACAAGACAGCCGGCGGCAATCCGGACACTGGCGCGGTCGAGGCCGTGCCCACGCTAACGCAGGTATACGAAGCGATCCGCCAGCTGCACGAGGCAGGCGAGGAGCCCACGCGAGACCGCATCCACAAGATGACGGGCCTGAACCTCACCACAGTGGACGACCGCATCAAGGTGCTGCGCGGCGAGGGGATGATTTCGGCGGTGAAGCAGTGCTATCGACCTGTGCACCAGCACGGGCCAGCACGGGCGGTGACGGTCACCCACCTGACCGATGGGCGCTCCATCCTGGAGATCGGAGAGCATGTCGTCCACTTCAGCAGGACCGAGGGTGGGATGCTGGGCCAAGCCTATGCCGGCATTGCGCTCGAGCACACGGCCCTGGCACGCGTCACGGAATTGCAGGACCAGCTGCTGGAGGAGGTGGCAAAGCGAAGAGCGCTTGAGCGCAAGGTGGAAGCGTTGAAGGTGCAGCGCAAGGCTGACCCGCGCCAGGGCGATCTGCTGATGCAGGACCAGCTGCTGGTCTGAAATGCGGCAGGTAGTCGTTGAGGTGATGCTCCACCCCGGCTAGGGTTCGACGGCCCTAGGCCATGCCGGAAAACTTCCGGTCATGGCCCAACGTCCTGCCGGCAAGTCCGAGCCTCCAAAGAAACCAGTCCCCAAGAAGCCTGCAGCCGTGAAGAAGGTCGCAGGCTCTGCCGTTCCTGCGAAGCGCCCAGCGGCCCAGAAGCCTCTGAGCGCCTCCACGAAACCGGCATTGAAGAAGGCTCCGGCCAAAAGGGCAGCCGACAAGCGCACGGACACGCAAGCGCTGACCGCGAGGGAATCGAAGTTCATCGATGAATTCCTGGTTGACCTGAATGGCACCCAGGCAGCGATCCGGGCCGGCTACAGCGCCAAGACAGCCCGGCAGATCGCCTCGGAGAACCTGTCAAAACCTCACATCCAAGTCGCGATTGCGGAAGCCCGAAAGCAGCAGCAGGAGCGCACGCAGATCACTGCCGATGCCATGCTCCAGCAGGCCTGGCTGATCGCTACAGCCGATGCCCGTGAGCTGATCGAGACGAAGGTCGCATGCTGCCGGCATTGCTGGGGCGAGAACTTCCGCTACCAGCGCACCGTCAGCGAGATGAACCATGCCCGCGAGACATGGCGCGCCGAAGGCAAGGCGCCTGAGGACTTCGATGAAGAAGGCGGCATCGGCTTCAACCCCCACCGCCCGCCACACCCGGACTGCACCGCATGCGTTGGCGATGGATATGCGCGCGAGGTCATCAAGGACACGCGCTTCCTGAGCCCGGCTGCTGTCCAGCTGTATGCGGGCGTAAAGCGCACGAAGGAAGGCCTGCAGGTGCTGACGCACAGTAAGGAGGCCTTTGCCGAGAAGCTGTGGAAGTACCTGGGCTTGTATGAGAAGGACAACCAGCAGAAGTCCGATCCGCTGGCCGCGCTGCTGCATCGCATCTCCAAGGAGAACGGCAACGGCTTCGCACCGATTGCCGATGACCCGGAGCGCACCGGCCCGCGTGCGGGCTCCACACTACAGGTGAAGCAAGACCCGACGGACGAGGAGGATTGAGGCTGTGGCCGCGCGCGTCCACAGTGCTCCCCTGAACCGGCTCCCCGACACGCCAGAGGAGCTGGAGCGGTGCTTGCGCGATCCCGAATGGCGCCTATTCTCCGGCTGCCTGTACAAGATCATGGTCAAGGGCGATTCCAAGGACGGGGAAGAGGCCGACACCTTCACCATGCCCTTCCGGCCGAATCGCGCGCAGAAACGGTTCATCAGCCGGCTCTGGCACCGCAACATCATCCTGAAGGCGCGGCAGCTGGGCTTCACCACCCTGATCGCCATCCTGTGGCTGGACCACGCGCTTTTTAATGCGGATCAGCGCTGCGGCATCATCGCGCACGACCGAGAGGCTGCCGAGGCCATCTTCCGGGACAAGGTGAAGTACGCCTACGAGAACCTGCCCGAGGAGATCCGCGACCGCTTCCCCTTGGCGCGCGACAGCGCTGTGGAACTGCTTTTCGCCCACAACAACAGCAGCGTGCGCGTGGCCACGTCGATGCGCTCGGGCACCATTCACAGGCTGCACGTCTCCGAGCTGGGCAAGATCTCGGCCCGCTTCCCGCACAAGGCCAAGGAGGTGATGACCGGCTCTATCCCAGCCGTGCCCACCACGGGCATCCTGGTGATCGAGAGCACGGCCGAGGGCGCCAACGGCGAGTTCTACCACCTGTCCCAGCGGGCAGAGGCCCTGCACTACACGCACAAGAAGCTGAGCCCGCGCGACTACCGCTTCCACTTCTATGCATGGTGGCAGGAACCCAACTACCGCATGGACTCGGGCCTGGTCCATGTGACGCGCGAGCAGCACGACTATTTCGACCAGGTCGAGGTCGAGATGCAGTGCGCCATCGATCTGGAGCAGCGGGCCTGGTATGTGGCCACCCAGGAAGCGGACTTCCCCGGCGCGCCTGAGCGCATGTGGCAGGAGTACCCCTCCACGCCGGCCGAGGCATTCCAGCAGTCGAGCGCGGGCCGGTACTACGCCAAGGCCATGGTTGTGCTCACGAAGCGCGGGGGCATCACGTCGGTGCCCGAGCTGGATCTCCCGGTCTACACCTTCTGGGACATCGGGCGCGCGGACGGGACGGCCATCTGGTTCATGCAGTCCCTGCGCGGCGAGGACCGCTTCATCAATTACTACGAGGAGCACGAGGAAGACCTGCGGCACTACGTGCGCCACCTGCAGGGCCTCGGCTACGTGTTCGGCGCGCACTTCCTGCCGCACGACGCGAATCACAAGCGATTGGGCGACACCAACCGATCCACCAAGCAGCAGCTGCAGGCCCTCATGCCTGGCCAGAAATTCACGGTGGTGCCGCGGATCACAGAGCTGCAGACGGGCGTCAACCTGGTGCGCAAGCACCTGCGCGGCGCCTGGTTCGACAAGGAGGCCTGTGCCTTCGGCCTGGAGCGCCTGCGCGGCTACAGCAAGAAATTCAGCCGGGCGCTGAACAAGTTCATCGATGAGCCCGACAAGTCCAACGGCTGCACGGAAGGCGCGGACGCGCTTCGGCAGTGGGCGCAGGCCAAGGAAAGCGGGCTGTTCAACCCCAATGACGATGGGTACGGCGCGCGCGCTGAGCCCGAAGAGGAAGAGGATGCGCCGGACTGGCGCGCGTGAGGCACTGCCATGAACTATGCAAAACCCCCAAGCACTGCAGACCTGGGCGCGGCCCTGACACCGCATGAATATGCCCGCATCATCGATGACATCCTGGAGCAGCCCCCGTGGCGCCGGCAGGCGGACATGGAAGCCGACTATGCCGACGGCAACCAGCTGGGCAGCGAACTGCTCGCGCGCATGAAGCGCTTCGGCATCCCGCCGGCCAAGGAGAACATCATCGGCCCGGCGATTACGGTCGTGTGCGGCCATGAGGCCAAGACGCGGACCGACTGGCGCGTGACGCCGGACGGCGACCCGGGCGGCCAGGATGTGGCCGATGCGCTCAACTTCCGCCTGAACCAAGCCGAACGGCACAGCCGGGCAGATCGCGCGATCAGCGACGCCTTCAAGCCGCAGGTGAGCGTGGGCTTGGGCTGGGTGGAGGTCGCGCGGGCCAGCGATCCGTTTGCCTACCCCTACCGCTGCCGGTATGTGCACCGCAATGAAATCTGGTGGGACATCCGGGCGCAGGAGGCTGATCTGTCCGACGCCCACTGGCTGCTTCGGGAGCGCTTCATCCGCAAAGACCGGGTCGCGGCGGCATTCCCCAAGCACCGCGAACTAATAATGCGTGCGGACTCTGCATCAGGCCCTGGCGGATACGGTGGCTACCTGGGCGAAGGCGGATATTCCACGGGCCTGGTGCCGGGACTGGATGTGTCTCGGGCCTGGACACCGCGCGAGCATGCCTGGTACCGCTCGGAGACCGACGAGCTCAGCCTGTGCGAACTTTGGTACCGGCGCTGGGTATCGGCGCTCGTGCTGCGCCTGCGCGGCGGCCGCGTGGTCGAGTTCGATGAGTCCAACCAGCAGCACCGCCTGGCCGTGGCATCGGGCGCGGGCAAGCTGTCGCGCGAGACCGTCACGCGGCTGCGTCGGTCCTACTGGATCGGCCCCATCTGCCTGCACGACGGCCCCACGCCATACCCACACCAGCATTTCCCCTATGTGCCGTTCTGGGGTTATCGGGAGGACCAGACGGGCATGCCGTTCGGCCTGGTGCGCGACATGCTGTTCCCCCAGGACAACCTGAACAGCACCATGGCAAAGCTGCGTTGGGGCATGGCCTCGACGCGGGTCCGGCGCACCAAGGGCGCCACGGAGATGACAAGCGCTCAGATCCGCCAGCAGTTGGCCCGCCCTGACGCCGACATCGTGCTTGACGCCGAGCACATGAAGGATGGGGGGATTTTTGAGGTGGACCGTGATTTCCAGCTCAACGCCCAGCACCTGCAGTTGATGGAAGACAGTCGGCGCGCGCTGGGCCGGGTCAGCCCGGTGACGCCCGCCATGCAGGGCCAGGCCGGCACCGCGCGCAGCGGACTGCAGGAAACCACCCAGGTTGAGCAGTCCCAGATCGGCATGGCTGACTTGATGGACAACACCAAGGACGGGCGCACCATGGTCGGCGAGTTGCTGATGTCCCTGATCATCGAGGACATGGGCGACGAGGAGCAGACCATCGTGATCGAGGGCGACGTGCTCAACCCGCCGCGCACCGTGGTGCTGAACAAGGCCGAAGAGGACCCCGTCACAGGCCTGGCCTATCGCTCCAACGACGTTCTGCGCACGCGCATGAAGGTCGCTCTGGAGGACGTGCCGAGCACCAGCAGTTTCCGAAGCCAGCAGCTCAGCTCGCTGTCCGAGTCAGTGAAATCCTTGCCCGAGCATATCCAGGTGGTCGCGCTGCCGTTCCTGATCGACCTAATGGACCTGCCCCGCAAGAAGCAGGTGGTGGAGGCCATCCGCGCGGCGACTGGCCAGCAGACGCCGGAGCAAATCGAGCAGCGGGTGCAGCAGGAGGTCCAGGCTGCGCTGCTGAAGGCCGGCCACGAGTTGAAGGCGCGCGAGCTGGAGATGAAAGAGCGCCTGACGGACGCCCAGATCAAGAAGGTGATGGCCGATGCCGTGCAGGTGGGCGTGCAGGCCGCCTTCTCGGCGATGCAGGGCGGGGCCCAGGTCGCCATGAACCCTGCCATCGCGCCCATTGCGGACGCCATCATGCAGGGCGCGGGCTACCGAAAGCCCAACCCCGGTGGCGACGATCCGGACTTTCCAGTGCCGGGCGTGGTGCCTTCTGGCCCAGCGCCGCAGGCTGGCGGGCCGGGCGCGGCCGGCGACATTGGCCAGGTGCGCGAGAACACCAGCCCCGGATTCCCGCCCATCCCGCAGGAGCCGGCGCGCGGCATGCAGGGGATCGAGACCGCCACCCCTGCCGACAACCTGTAGCGACTCACTCCGTCCAGAGTTGGATGCGGCGCGCGCGGCACCCGACACTGTGATCCACGTTGAAGGCGAAAGCCAGAGACGAGAAGCCTGCCCGTGATGGGTCGGCACCTCCCGCAGCTGGAGAGCGTGATGGTCGGGGCTTCGGCCCCGGCCTGATCCTCGAATCTGCGTGCCCCCTCAAACAGGCCCGGCCGGATAGCCGGGGATGTGGAGCACCTACATGCCGATGTCACCTGAGCAACTGCTCGAATCCGCCTTTGCAGGCCAACTGGATCTGGACACGGATGCGGCCCAGACCGCCGAGGCCAGCAACGCCGCGAGCACTGCCACTCCCGCAACCGCCACCCCTGGTGCTGAGCAAGCCGCTGCAGCGCCTTCTCCCGCTCCTGCTGCAGCCCCCGCTGTTGCAGCAACCCCTGCTCCTGCATCTGCTGCAGGCGCGACGCCCGCTCAGGATGACGAGCCGGCCGGTGCGCCCATTGCCAGCAAGTCGGGCAGCTACACGATCCCCTTTGAAAAGCTGGCCCAGGCTCGTTCCGAGCGTGACCAGTTCAAGGCGCGCGGTGATTCGCTGGAGAGCGAGAACGCCACCTTGAAGGCGCAGATCGACCAGCTGAACCGCAGCCAGCAAACCAATCTCGCTCAGGCCCAGGCGGACGCCACGGCCCGCGAACAAGCTGGCGCGGCGCCGACTTCGGCCGACAAGAACCTGGCCATTGCCCAGGCCGCCGCCTCCCAAGGCGTGGACATGACTCTGTTCGGCGACTTCTCGGAGGAGGGGATCGCCAAGGGTGTGGCCGCGCTGGTGGACCAGCGTGCTGCAGCACTGGTGGACGCGCGCTTGGCCCAGGCCATGCAGCCGCTCCAGCAGCGCGAACAGCTCAGCGCCCAGCAGGCGCACGAAAACGCGATCTATGCGGCCCACGCCGACGCGGACGAAATTGCCGACTCTGCCGAGTTCAAGCAGTGGGTGGATGCCCAGCCTGCTTTCACGCGCGCAGCCGTGGCCAATGTCCTGCAGAACGGTTCCGCTGCCGAGATCGTGGAAGTCTTCAGCACTTTCAAGGGCGACCGGCCCGCCGCTGCTCCATCGGCCAGCGCCGCTGCTCCTGCCAATGCCGTGGACGCGGCCGTGGCCAAGGCGAAGGCTGATGCCGAGCAGTCCGTGCCGGTGAGCCTGTCCGAGCTGACGGGCGCGGCGGCCGGAGCAAGCGAAGCGGAGCGCGCGCAGGCACTGGCCAACAACCCCGCGGCCCTGCTCAACGTGATGAGCGGCATGTCCCCGGCAAAGATCGATGCCTTGATGAACAGCTTGGCGTGAACTGCTGAATATTTTTTGAAACCCGGGCCACCTCGTGATGAGGCAGCCCTCTCCCCAAGACGGAGGACATATGTCCGGAAAAACCAATGTGGCAACCGGTTCGCCGAATGCCCAATTCGTCCAGGCTGCCGGGCTGTTCGCTCAGTCCATGCAGCGCAATTCGACGCTGAACCGCATGGTGGGCACTGTCCCCCAGGGCGAGGCCCATGTCAGCGCCGTGCTGAGCAAGCAGACCTCCACCGACATGCCCATCGTGCGCACGGTGGACCTGACGCGCGGCAAAGGCTCCGAGGTGGAGTTCCACTTCGTGCAGCCCACCAACGCCTATCCCATCATGGGCAGCCGTATGGCTGAGGGCAAGGGCACGGGCATCGAGCTGGACAACGGCCGCGTGCGCGTGAACCAGGTCCGCTTCCCCGTGGACCTGGGCGACACGATGACGGACATGAATTCCCCTGTGGAATTCCGCAAGATTGGGCGCCCCATTGCGCTGTCGCTGATGAATGGCTACCAAGACCAGCTGATGCTGACCCACCTGGCGGGCGCGCGCGGCTTCCACAACAACATTGAATGGCGACTGCCGACCGAAGCCCATCCGGACTTCGCGGAATTCGCCATCAATGAAGTGAAGGCGCCAACCCGCAATCGCCACTTCGTCGCCGATGGTGATGCCATCAAGACGGTGGCGGCCAACGCGGGCGAGCTGGACATTGCATCCACCGACGTGCTCGGCATGGATGTGGTGGACAGCATCCGAACGGTGATGGAGTCCATTGCACTGCCGCCGCCCGCCATCAAGATTCCCGAGGACAAGGTGGCCGAGGATTCGCCGCTGCGCGTTCTGCTGGTCTCGCCCGCGCAGTATCACGCTTTTGCCCAGGACCCCGGCTTCCGCCAGTTCCAGGCGAATGCCCTGGCCCGTGCTGCCAAGGCCAACAACCACCCCCTGTTCCTGGGTGAAGTGGGCCTGTGGAACGGCATCCTGATCTGCAAGATGCCCAAGCCGATCCGCTTCTATGCCGGCGACACGGTGCGCTACTGCGGCTCGTACACGACCGAAACCGAAAGCACTTGCGTGGTGCCTGCCTCGTTCGGAACGACCCACGCGGTGGACCGCGCGATCCTGCTGGGTGGCCAGTCGTTGGCCCAGGCCTTCGGCAAGTCCAAGCATGGCGGCATGCCCTTCTTCTGGAGCGAGAAGGACTTCGACCACGGCGACAAGCTGGAGCTGTTGATCGGCGCCATCATGGGCGTGTTCAAGATCCGCTGGCTGGTGTCGCAGGGCAACGGCCAGAAGCACTTCACCGACCACGGCGCGACGGCCATCGACACCGCCGTGCGCATCATCGGCGAGCGCAACTGACGCGCCCCAGGACGGGCGGTCAGCTGATCGCCTGTCCTCCGCTGAGTTCTTCACCATTTCATCGGAGGCCAACATGGCAACCATCACCAAAGTGCAGTCCTCCAGCAACCAGCTGGGTGCGACTCCGTGGGGCAACCTGAGCGCCCTGCATTACACCCTGGCCACCAATGCAGCCGGCGCGGCCCTTGGTGGCGACATCCTGACGCCGGCCATTCAGGGCACGAAGATCCGCCTGGGCCTGCTGCCCGCTGGCTTCAAGCTGATCGACAGCCTGGTCGTCGTTGCCGTTGGCATGACGGCATCCGTCACCGCCAAGATCGGCTTCGAGTATGCCGACGGCGTTGATGTGCCGGCCGTGCCCCAGGACGACGATTATTTCGGCGCGGCCGTGAACCTGGCCGCCACGGCGCGCCTGCGCAACGCCACTGCCAACCCGGTCATCACGCTGACCAAGGATGCCTACCTGATCCTGACCGTTGGCGGCGCGGACAACGCCAAGGCCAGCGCGCTGGACGTGGTGGTGCTGGGCGTCCCCGAAGGCGTGGCCTGATCGAAGCCGCGCTCGCGGCGATGAACCATGCAGCAAGCCGGCCTGTCCGGCTTGTTTCACATGAACGGAGCGAATCATGAAGTTCGACAAGCTGGAATACACGGGCAAGAAGCCCTATCACGACCGTCACGCTGCCACCCATTGGCAGCCTGGCGATACCAAGCTGGTGCCAGAGGCCGTCGCGCGCAAGCTGCTGCGCTTCGTGGAATTCCGCCGTGCCCCCGTCGATCAGCAGCAGGCAGAGCAGCTGCAGCCTGCCGACCAGCAGGGCGAGCAGGACCAGCAGGCGCAACAGCCTGACACCACGCAGACGCAGGACGATGCTGCGCTCCAGCAGGCCCAGGCCGCCCAGCAGCAGGCAGAGCAGCTGCAGCAGCAAGAGCGCGCGGCCACCGAGGCCATGCTGCTGACCATCGAAGGCATGGACAAGGGCGCCCTGGCCGAGTACGCCGCAAAGTACGAGGTCAAGCTGGACGCGCGCAAGGGTGAGACCAAGATGCGCGCCGAGGTGGCCAACCTGATCGAGCAGTTCGGGGCGCGCTGACATGAACCTCAAAGACCTGATCGCGCGGTTCCGGGTCGCGGCCGATGATGAGGTCGAGACCTATCGGTGGACCGACAAGAAGATCACCATGTGGTTGAACGACGCGGTGGCCGAGGCCGCCGTGCGCGGGCGGCTCCTGCTGGAATCCAGCCAGCCAGGCATGTGCCGCATCGCCGCGAAGGAAGGGCAGAGCACATACCAGCTGCATCCCGCGCTGTACGAGATCACGCACCTGTCCTATGCATGCGACGGCGCGAGCGAGCCGCAGCAACTGGACCTGGTCTCCACGGAATGGCTGGATCGCAATCAGCCCGGGTGGCGACACAAGCGCCTGGACCGCGTCCGCTGGGCCGTGCAGACCGAAGGCTCTATCCGTCTGGTACCGGCCCCGCCGCGCGACGGCCAGATCATGCTGGAAGGCTACCGGCTGCCATTGACCGAGATGCGCTCGGGGGCCGACGTGCCCGAGATCCACGCCTTCAGCCACGACAAGCTGGTGCTCTGGGCGCTGTATCGCGGCTTCTCCCAGCCCGACTCCGAGGCCTTCGACCCCACACGCGCCGAGCTGTCCGAGCGCGAGTTCACCAAGTATTTCGGCCGCCGTCCTGATTCCGACCTGCGCCGGGAGACGCGCGAAGACGTGCCGCACGTCACCGAATCCATCATTCTCTGAAAGGTCCGCCATGTTCGGCTTTCATCCTGACAAGAAGGCGCCGCCGGCACCGCAGCCCAAGCTGGGCTTCCGTCCGCGCAGCCAGCAGCAGAGCGCGGCGCTGGCCCAGGCCCAGAACCAGGCGCCCGACTCCATCCCTGCCATGGTGAAGCCGGGCGAGTTTGTCCTGCCACCCGATACCGTGCACGCCATGGGCGGCGCGGGCGCGCTGCAGGCAGCCGTGGATGCCACCCACACACCAGCAGCTGAAGAGGCCTGGGTGCCGCGCGGATTCAAGCCCAAGGTGTTCTTCGCCAATGGTGGCCGGCCCGAAGACCAGATCCCCCTCGGCGGTCAGCGCCCGGCGCCTGCACCCGACGGCTCCCAGGACAACCCGATGAATTCGGAGCTGGGCCGGAATGTGACCAATACCCTCAACGCCCTGGGCGGTGGCGCGGCCGGCGCATCTGGCGCTGTGGCGCGCGCCGTGGACGCGGGCATCGGCGCCAACGCGGCGCTGGGCGCTGGACGTGCAGCAGGTTTTGCGAGCCGGGCTTCGTCCACTGCGGCGCCCCTTGGCGTGCCAGCTGCGGGCGCCGTCGGCCTGGGCGCGGCCTACGAGGCCGACCGGCCTGCCGGTGGTCTGCCATCCCTCCGCACGACCAGCTCCACAATCCCTGCAGCATCTCCTGGCAGCAGTTCCACCAGCGGCACGGCTCTTGCCGGCTCTGGTGCCGGCATGGGACCGCCGGATGCCGCCGCACCGTCCGAGGTGATGCCGGGCGTATACCGCCGCGGGAACAGCTACGCCGACAGCGCGCAGGCTGCGGCCCTGGGCGACCAGCCGCGCGGGCTTCCGTCCTGGCGCAACCAGAATGCAGCCAACAACCTGGCAGGTCAGCAGCAGGCCGAATCGATGGGCCGCGTGCAGGCCGCAATGGCGCCCCCGCCCACATCCCCAATCCAGCGAGTGGCCATCATGGGCTCCGGGGAGGCGCGCGGCTTCCGCCGTGCCAGCCACCTTCGCGCAGCAGATCGCGGCGACCTGGCACGCCTGCAGGAGGCCCAGCGCTACGACACCCGCCTGGGTTTCGCCACCGGCCAGCAGCAACTGGAGCGCGACCGCATCGCGGCCGACATGTTCAACACCGCGCGCGGCTTCAACGTCGCCCAGCAGCGCCTGGACACCGAGCGCCGCACTGCTGATTCGGAGATCGCGGCGCGCGGGTTCAAGTCGCGGGCCCAGCAGCAAGAGGAACAGCTGCGCAACACGTTCCTGGATCCGAACTCAACGCCTCAGCAGAAACAGCAGGCCCAGCAGTCGCTAGCAACCCTCCAGGGCAAAGACAAGGCGCCGCGATGGAAGACATCCGTAGTCCAGGGTGGCATGGACGCAGCAGGGAACAAGCTTCCTGGATACGGCTTGCTCACCGATGAGGCTACGGGGGAATATCGGGTGATTGCACCGGGGCAGGGGGCGGTTGACCCCAAGACCGCGCCTCTGTCGGACCCCGCATCGCGGCCGATCGGCACGACGTCCACAGTCAATGGAAAAACTGCAGTCTGGGATGGCGGGAAGTGGGTCCCGCGCGCCTGACCGACGCCTATCTGCTGGGGGGTGGTGTCAATACACCTTTCTCCCAGTCAGATTGGGTGATCGGAGTGGCATTCTTTTTCCACCATTCGTCCTCAGCCTCTGGCTGACTCCGCTTCGCGGGAGGGAGCCCGTAGGCTTCTTCATAGGTCATGGTCTTCGGTAGCGGCTCGGACTGTGAAGGGGTCGTCGCTGCTTGACCCACTGGTCCCGCCACGCGCATCCCCGCCGAAGACAGCATCACGACCGATCCGATGGACAGCGGCACCAGCACGATGCCCAGGATGATCCCGGGAACGCTGGTGCTGGTCTTCCCATCCTTGTCGTTTGGCCACTTCGAGAAGGCCAGCACCCACAACACCACGAAGCCCAGCACGGGCACAAGCATGAGCAGTGCCCAAGCACCGCTGTGCCCGGCGCGCTGCAGGATGCGCCAAGCCGGGACGACCATCAAAGCCGCAACGGGCGCGATGACAAGCAGTGCGATGAGCCAGTGAATGGCGCTGAAAGATCCCATATGCCTCTCCTGTAGAGGCACTTTAGCAGACGTGAGACGCTACTTTTTGCGCGCAGCTCGGGGCGGTGCCTTCTTTGTTTGCTCTTCAATTAGGCGCATATCCGCTGGCGGAAGCGAGAACCTCGGCTCTCCTTGCAATCCTTGGGCAAGGGTTTCGAGTTTCCACTCGATGCGCTTCATTGCTTCGAGCGCCTCTTCGGTCATGGGCGGAAGCGCAAAGATCTTCCTGTCCTGCTCAACAGACGGCACCGGGCTATCGTCAAGAGTCTTGAGGATACGCGCGACCAGCTCTGCGTTCATGGTCCGGTTGTTGGCCTTCGCAGCTTCTGCAATACGTTCGCGCACCCCATCAGGTAGCCGAAGCATGAACTTGTCCGAGTCGCGCCCGGTGCTGGAGGTTTTGGTGACCATGGGTGAAGTATATCTAAAGTCACCGTGACGCAAATTCACACTTGACAAGGAGTCACGGTGACGTAAACTGCAGCCATCAAGTCACGGTGACTTGTCTAAGGAGTGTATGGCTACGAATCAATCTCAAATCGACTGGCAGAAGACCGCTCTTCGTCTTCCCCGAGGCCTGCACCAGCAGGTGCACGCCACCGCGTTGGCGGAGGGTCGCTCGTTCAATTCGCAGATCGTCGCGATGCTGCGTGAAGGCGTTGCAACACGCGAGGCCAAGGAGGCAGGTCATGCCTCGCGAGGCTGAAAAAGGAAACGCCCCGGAAGGTAGGAGCTTCGGGGCGTTGGATGTCAAAAACCAAGCAAACATTCAAGGAGTCGACATGTCGGATTCTATTGCACTGATCATCGGATCTACAAGCGTTCGCCAAGTAGGTGGCCTGTTTTCCCTGAACGACCTGCACAGGGCTGCGGGCGGCGAAGAAAGACATCAGCCGTCTTTCTTCATGCGCCGCGAGGAAACGCAGGCCCTTGTGGACGAGATTTCTAAATCTGCAGATTCGCAGAATTACGCTCCTGCACGAGCAGTCCGTGGAAAGTTCGGCGGTACCTACGCCTGCCGCGAGCTTGTCATCGCCTACGCGGCCTGGATCAGCGCAGCCTTCCATCTCCAGGTCATCCGCGTGTTCCTGGCCCAGGCAGCGCCTGGCGCGCGATCCGGCCAGATGGATCTGGACTATGACCGCATCAGTCCCGCCCAGGCACAGGACCTGCGCGAGATCGTGCAGGCCATCGTGGACGCTGGAATCCAGAAGCACGCGGAGACCTGGGCGCGCTTCCAGAAGAAGTTCCGGGTGAACAGCTACCTGGAGTTGCCGGCGGCACGGCACATGGAGGCGCGGCAGTACCTGATCGCCAAGTTGCCACAGGGCTACGCGCCGAACATTGTCGAGGAGCCAGCCCAGCCGGCCGGCTGGTCTCCCGAGCGCGTCAACAGCGCCCTGTCGCTGGTGGCTGAAGTCATGCCCCACGTCTCCCGCGCGATCTTCGATGCCGTCATGACGGGTCAGAACTGGCAGGCCGATCGCTTCATGCTGAGCTTCGATGTCAACACGCGAGGCTTGGTAGCGCAAGCCAAGAAGATCGACAGCAACGCGTATGTCATGCCGATGGATCGCTTCTATGACGCCATCGAAACCAGCATGAGCGTCGAGCCCGCAGTGCTCGCCCGCCTTGCCGCCACCTGCGCAAACCGCCTCGGATCTATGGCTGGACGCCTGCCTGCGGCGAGTGGCGCCTGAGCTTATTTGGGTAGGCGGAATTTTCCACACACCCCTTGAGGAGCCCGCTTCGCGCGGGCTTCGTCTTTGCGGGCCTGCCCCCCGTCCAGAGTTTGCCCTGCGCGTGCACATGCAAAGAATGCCTTGTCATGTTCAACGAACCTGCGAGGTCAACATGACCGCCAAGCTTTCCCTAACCCCGCTGGATCAGGAGATGCGCAGCGCTCTCCCAACAGCCGAGGCCGCGCGCCACCTGAACCGCAGCCCAGGAACCCTGAACTGGTGGTCCTGCACCGGCAAGGGCCCCATCAAGCCCCTGCGTGTGAACGGCCGGCTGGCCTGGCCTGTGTCCGAGATCAAGCGCCTCATGGGCGTGGAGGGCTGAGCAATGAATGCAATTCAAGACCTCACGGCCTTCATCTCCCGCGAACACGGTGGGCTGGTCACGGACTCGCGCGCCGTGGCGCTGGCCTTCGGCAAGCTCCATAAGAACGTGCTGCGGACCATCGACCAGATGCGCCTGAGCACTCATCCCGAGATCGCCAAACACTACCGGCTCAATTTTGAGCCCGTTGATTTCATTGATAAAAATGGAGATCGACGCCCGATGTACCGCATGACGCAGAAAGGCCTCTCAGAGCTGGCGATGAGCTTCACCGGCGACAAGGCGCGCGTCGTCCGCATTCGTTTCATCAACGCCTTCGATGAGGTTGCAGAACGGCTCTCGCGTGCCGAGCGATCGATCACGGAGCGCTTGTTCGACCTGGAGCGTCGGGAGCTGCCGTCCCAGATCAAGGGCCAGGTCGGCTCCAAGCTCATGAACGAGCGCCGCAAAGAAAAGCCCGTGTTCGCCGAGGAGCGCGCGGTGCTGGAGGCTCTGGCTCAGCCTCGGCTGCCGTGGGTCCACTGAGCTCGGAGCAGTTCCCGGAGACTCGGGAGCTGCATGCCACGGCCCGAGCCGCGGCGGACCTCGAGGAACTTGTCAGGGTGCTGCTGGGAGCACAGGTTCAGCGCGGCGGCGTGGGCTGGAGCGTTCTTTACGCCGGGGAGCTTGTCCAGCAGGCAGGTGGCCATGTTGCCGGCCAGGGCGGGGCCTGCGGCAGCCAAGCAAAGGACCAGGAGCGTGGAGCGCGCTTTCACCGACACGTCTCTTCGATGACCTGCTGCACTTTTCGGATGCTCTCGCGGATCTCTCTGAGGCGCTTATCCTGCTCTTGCTTCTGGGCCTCCAGAGCCGCAAGCTGATGGATGTTTCTGGCCTCTTCAGCGCGCAGCATTCGAACCTCGCGCCAATACTGTTCAACGCATTCCGCCGTAGCCACACTGCTCATGGATGTTCCTCCTGAAAGTGAATGTAGCAGGTGGAGGATTGGCTCAATGCCTAGCTTCCCTAAGCATTTCCTCTAATTCCTCGATCCGTCCTTCGATACGACGCAGATCCAGTTCGAGGTCGGGATCGGCAATGCTGGAGGCCTGCAGCTGCGCCTCTGCGAAGGCCTTCTTCGCTCGAAGATGGTCCAGCATGTCTTCCATCGCTCTGATGTCCGGGGCGCTCATAGGTGGAACCTCCTGCTGGCAATGTACCAGTAGGCTACCTGTATGAGGGGCGAGGTGTACCACCGTGCTGGGGAACTCAGGAGGGAGGGGACGGAGCCGGCGCGTTCTTGACCCCGGGGAACTTGTCCAGAAGGCAAGTTGCGTAGTCAGCGGCCAGGACAGGGCTACCAGTGAATGCCAATGTCGCAATGGCAGCATAGGCCCAATAGATTACTTGGCGCATTGCGTCCTCTCCTCATAAAGACTTTAGCAGACCTCATCCTTCTTCATGGCTGACGCGCCGCTGTGTTTGCATACAGACTTAGGGATTTCTTGAGGCAAAAGGAAAATTCAAGTAGCTGGATTAAACGTAAGATTGTGTATCATAGGGTAAAGGAAAAGACGATGAACACAGCGCTTCAGACCGCTTCGCCAGACGCCATGATTGACCATCATGAGGATGGCAAGGATACACGCGAGCTATTGAAATCCACCCATACGCATGAGTTGGTAATAGCCCTTTGTGGGCCAATAGGATCGCCGCTGCATGATGTGTCAGAAGCGATCAGGCATGCTTTGTCCCATAAGTATGACTATGACTGTAGGGAAATTCGGTTAAGTAAATTTATCCAGGACTTCGCCATCCGCTGTGATGGCGCTTCTGCTATTCCCCGCACCCCAAAAGTCGCTCGAATTGAGAAGTTAATTGATTTTGGTGACAAAATGCGAGGGGATTTAGGTGTCTCTGTGCTGGCAGAGTTGGCAATCGCTCAAATACGCGTCGATCGCCAAGCCAAAGGAAAGAATTTGGCGGGAAATAAATTTGTAGCCCGACGAGTTTGCCATGTGATTAACTCGATCAAAAATCAAGCAGAGCTTGATTTGCTTCGTGAAGTTTATAAAGAAGTGCTTTTTGTGGTTGGAGTGTTTTCTCCAGTGTCTGCGCGTGAGAATAATATGCGTGAATTAGGATATCCCGCTGAGAAAATTCATGCTTTAATGGAGCGGGATGCGAAAGGAGGCGGGGAGAATGGTCAAACGGTGGGAGATACTTTCCCGCAAAGTGATTTCTTTCTGCGTATGGAGACAAATTCAAACATAAATCTTCAAACAAAAGTCGATAGATATTTGGATTTGATCCTAGGTTCGAAAATTGTTACTCCCACGCGTGAGGAGTCAGCAATGTATGCCGCGGCTTCGGCTGCAAGTTCCTCTGCATGTCTTTCGCGTCAAGTTGGAGCAGCCGTTACTGATAAAAACGGAGAAATTTTATCTGTAGGTTGGAATGATGTGCCTAAGGCTTTTGGCGGACTTTATCAGTTCGACAGAGAGAATGACGCTGGCGGGAAAGGCGATCTTCGGTGTTACAATAAAGGCGCGAAATGCTTTAATGATGAAGAGAAAAGGAATCTTGCAGAGGCTTTAATAGAGACGCTTGGCTCAGATCTTATTGATAATGATAAGTTTGACGAGGCTGTAGAGAAAATATTGAAGGACAAAAGACTGCAAGGATTGATCGAGTTTTCAAGAGCAATTCACGCAGAGATGCATGCCATTTTGAATGCAATGCGACTTGGTGGAGACAAAATTTCGAATGGGAAAATATTTGTGACGACCTATCCTTGTCACGGGTGTGCAAGGCATATAGTCGCAAGTGGTATAAGTGAAGTTTATTATATTGAGCCATATAGAAAGAGCTTGGCTCTCAAGCTGCACAGTGATGCGTTGACAGAGAGTGAGCAAGATTTGGCTCATGTGAGGATTCTCCCGTTTGAAGGAGTAGCCCCTTCACGCTATCTATCAATTTTTCAAATGAAGCCGGATTCTCGAAAAAAAGATGGAAAAGCCATATCGATAGTTCCACAACGGGCCTTGCCAAAATTGGGAAAAAGTTTACAGTCATTGCCTGAGCTTGAGGCCTTGGTTGTCGGCAAGCTGGTCAAGAAGGGACTTTTTGAGGTAGAATCTTTGGTTGGCCAAAGGGGTGAAGATGGACCACAAACAGCTTGAGCTTGAATTTGACGTGGAAGGCGACACAGCGGGTGGCGCGCATGTCGTGGAGTTCAACGCTTTTATGCTCGCTCGGGAAGCTAGAGAGCGACGAAAAAGTGAGCAAGAGCAGGCTGTGCTGATTGCTGAGATCCTCAAGTCGGTAGAGCACATCACAGGACGAAGCCCTGAGGCTGAAGCGATGTAGCACCTTTCAGCTCAGAAAGCCCGCTCTTGCGGGCTTCGTCGTTTCTGGGCTGCCCAAGCTGGGCACGTCGCTTGCCCCTCCGCAGGGTGAGCCCCGGTTCAGGGAGAGGAGGGAATTTCCCTCTGCAACCCAGACCCGGAACGGTGCACATTTCTGGCCGGAGCACTGAACACATGTCCTCGAAGTACAAAGCTCTTATGCGGGAGCGAGCAGCATTGGACGCCAAGATCGCTGAGTACTATGGAGCCATGAGGCTCGATGCGATTGATGCAGCACGGGCTCTAGTGAAGCACCACGATCTCAAAGTCGGCGATCTCTTCGCACTGAACACGCCCCCAAACGCGCGGTATCGGAATCCCAAGACCGGCGAGACTTGGACGGGCCGTGGTCGGGCTCCTCGGTGGATCGAGGGCCGAGACCGGAAGCCTTTCGAGATTTGAACGACAGTCAGCCATGAGTGGGCTTTCCATGCCACCATTGCGCCATGACTCCCACGCCCCTCCTTCAGTTCACCACCGTGCGCACAAGCGTCGTGGGCGGAAAGACGCTCATCGGCCTCAAGCACACGGCCAAGACATCGGCAGGCCTACCCGTGACGACCACCTGGGTCGATATGCCTCCCGAGGATGTTGAGCGGCTGATCAAGACGCTGCAGGACACGCTGGCCGAGCTGGGCCGCGAGTAGCCGGGCGCCTCGGCCTCACGCACAAGCCCCGCATGTCGGGGTTTTTTCACGCCCCCGGCTAGGGTTCGACCTCACCCGCACCTCTCCTTGAGAGTGGGGGGATAGAGTCTCAGGCGTTGCGAGGCCCAGGAAGGTGCCCAGCCATGTGGCTGAGCCGGTTTGCGCAGGTCGCGGCGAGGCGGGCCAATTCCGGTGATCCCCGGAATTACCTGCGCGGCAGCGAACGCTGAAATATGTTCTGCGGATCCGCAGATCAATTTCCGAGCTGCCTGCGCGGCAGCGAGCAACTCTACAGATTCGCAGAGTTTCAAGACCAATTTCTAAGCTACCTGCACGGCAGCGGACAAAAGGTGGTGATCACCACCTTTTCGCCAAGAGTCGTTCTGGAAAAAGTGCAGATATGCACCTTTTTGCAAGGGAAGGCGTCGCCGGTCAACCCGAGAATTCCACCAGCTCGCCGACCTGGGCGAACATGTGCACCGTATCACGGAGGAATCGGCTGTAGGCGCAGTCTGTGCGGCTGAACGCTTTCGCTGCCAGGTTGATGGCCGCGCCAGCGTAGCCCCATATGAAGCAGAACTCGGCTGCATCCTCGAAGTTGCGATCCTTCATCGCTCGGATGTGTGAAAGCGCGAGCTCCACGGCATAGTCCACGTCCGAATCGGCATCTTTCCAGTGCTCATCGGCGCAGCGGGTGCTGACGAGGCGGCCCAGGTCATCTTCTGCCTTAGCCAGGGCCAGCGCCATCATCTGCTCGAAGGTTGGCCGCGCGGTTGCAGGAGCTTTGCGTGCGCGAGGCTTTGTTGTAACATTCATGCCTGAATCCTTTGATCGCTCGATTGATTCGCCCGAGAGCCCTTGTGAGTACCAGTCGCCAGGGCTCTTCCCTTTTCTGCTCACGTAGCCGGGCCGCGCTTGGTTGGCAACACCAGGTCCAGCAGTTCGGCGAACTTGCTGACGTACCAGTGCGGCTGGGTCTCGCGCGGATTGTTTGGGGTGGTGAGGTTCTTGCCGAAAACCAGATTCGCGCAGACCTTGAATTTCCTGACGCCCGAACCCTTTGTCGAAGGGCGCTCGCGCTCCTCCACAAAGCCGCGCTGCATCAGCAGTCGATTGAAGGCGGCAGCGCCCATTCCCACGTCGTGGATACTTAGAAGCTCCTGCAGCGACTTCGTCTCTTCGCTTGACCCGTTGCTGGACGTTGTAGGCGCATCAATTGCGTATGCCGGCAGCAGCCCTGTGACGCCTACATGGCTCTCCAGCTTCTGGTAGCCACCCAGCAGGGCGGACGGCGCGAACTTCAAGTCTTCGGCCGCTGCGCGCAGCAGCAGGATGCTGGCGTCCACCTGATCGCGCAGGGCTGATGGTTGCTGGCCGACCATATGCAGCGCCCGAGAGAAGTAGGCTTCCTCCAGCTCCTCGAACACATCCCAGGCCTTTTCGGTGGAAAGCATCTTGGCGTGCCGGGCGGATCCCAGTTCAGTCCAGAGCATCAGGCGTGCGGTGAACTTCAGAGGATCCCCGATTTGATCGGGGATCCCTTGTTTGAAGTGCTTGAGAGCCTCTCCTTCAAGAAACACGAAATGCTTTCCCTCCTCGAAACGATCGCGATTGTTCGCGTAGTTGTCGCCGATATTCTTCTCGGTGCAGCCATAGAACTGCGCGAGCTGCTGGGTGGTGCAGACCGGGCGGTCCTTGTACGTGATGCGGGCCGACTGCACGCCGGCGATGGTGACGATGTTGCTCATGAGGAAGCTCCTGGGGTAAGAATTACGAACAGCGGCGCGCGACTTCAACAAGAAGGGCCTGCGTTGAAACAATGGCCAGATCGATGGGCGATTGCTGGGTGGGTTGAGCAGGGTTGCCGCGATGCGCATCGCAGCCGCCGAGGGCAAGCCAGGCGGGCGAGATCCCCAGCTCTGCGGCAAGGCGATCCAAGGCCGCACGTCGCGGCTGACTCCTTGCGGTCTCGTACCTGCTGAGTTGCGTCTGCGCGATGCCAGCGCGTCGCGCAAGATCGTTTTGAGACATGCCCGCCCAGGCGCGCGCCATGATCAGGCGCTTTGCGAGGGCCTCGTTACCGTTCATGTGAGCACTCCTTGCGAGCGCGGGCCGGCTGGACGAGCCTGCCAGCGAAACGTGTATCGTCAATGCACATAGAATTCACTCCTTTGTACTGTTGTGTACGGATTGAATGTAGTGTACTGAGTGAACTATTTGCAAGTTGTATTTGTACCACATGAACTAATATGAACGAAAAAGAGTTCAAAGATCGGCTGATCGCCGCGCGCGAAGGGTTGGGGCTTTCTCAATCGGAGTTGGCGCGCAGGGTGGATATGAAGCCCACGCAACTGGCCCGGTACGAAGGAGGGCGCGCCACCCCCAGGCGTAAGGTGATCGAGCGTTTGGCGGTTGCACTTCAGGTCAACACCCAGTGGCTTGCTGATGGTTCGACTCACCGTCACGCGACAGAGATGACGATGACGCCGGATGGAAAAGGGATGGTCGATGTCACATTTCGCCCCGACGAGGAGACTGGTAGGCGTTTTAGAGAAATGGCTGAGCGGATGGGCAAAACCCCAGATGAACTGCTGAACTGGGTGATGACGGAAATGGCCGGCATTGGTGCCGCACCGGGACGCCCGCCGGACAATGTCTACAAGGAGCTGTCTGAGCGCATAGCGCGCTTGGAGGCGGAGGCCGCCGCACGGCGCAAGGAATCTGGCGAGTAGCCCCCAACAACATCAGCCCGCATCAGCGGGCTTTTTTGCGACCCCTGTAGGGTTCGACGCCCACCCGCCTGCTCCGAGAGAGTGGGGGGATGGCAAACATCGACTGGGACAAGGGCGCCCTATCTGCCCCCACTGAGCAGCAGACCGATTGGGAAAAGGGTGCTCTGTCAGGGCCTCCTGCGCGCAAGGCTCTCGAGGCCGTAAACGACACCGTCATCGAAGTCGCTAACGCTGCTGCCGGCGGGATCTCTTCCGCCGCCAACTTCATCAAGCCTGGCAACGCGGTCTCCGGCTGGATCGACAAGAACATCATCCAGGCCGGCGAAGCCAAGCAGAGCCCCGTCGTTCAAGCCGAAAAGCAACGCTTCAAGCAAGAGGTGGACAGCGCCGATGGCGTGATGGATGAGCTGGGCGCGGTGGGTGGGTACATCGTCCGCAACCCCGTGCTTGCGGCGGCCCAGGCGGCTGGCTCGTTCGTGGGGCCCGGTGCGGCGGTGAAGGGTGCTGGCGCCCTTGGACGCGCGGCGGGACTCGGCGCGAAGGGGGTCGAGCGCGCAGCTCAGGCCGGCGGCGTTGCGGCAGGTGCGGCGATGGCAGGCGGGGATGCAGCGGGCACAGCCTACGACCTCTCCAAGAATGCCGGCGCCACCGAGGATCAGGCTGTGTCTGCCGGGCGCGGTGCCAGCGTCATCCCGGCCATTGTGGGCGGGGTCAGCGGAGCGTTTGGTGCCGAGCGTCTCCTGGCCGGTGGCAAGGGTTTTGCCGGCGGCACTGTTGCCCGTGCGGCGAAGACAGGGGCCAGCGAGGCGGCTCAGGAAGCGGTTGAGGAAGGCGTCACTCAGTACGAGGGCCAGCGCGCGGCCCTGCCATTCGATCCAACCATTGACCCATCCAAAGGCGTGGCAGCTGCTGCCGGCATGGGCGCGGCCCTGGGTGGTATTACGGGCGCTGGCACGTCGCTGCTGGCTGGTCGTCATGGTGATGCTTCAGCCCAGCCGCCTGCGGCTGGCGCAGAGCCCGTTGGTCTGCCAGACGTTGCAACCTATGGCGCTGCCATCGACCAGATGGTGCGGCCCGAGAGCCAGCAGCAATACCGGGATGCTCTGGCGCGGTCCCAGGATGAGTCTCTGACCCCCGAAGACCGGAAGGCCGCGGCGGATTCGCTGCACCAGGCGTTCAACCCGGATCTGTTCCAGCAGGCCAGTGAGGGCCAGGCCGATGGCCAAGCGCCGTCGGGCCTATCCAAGGTGCGGGATGAATTCATGCGGCAGCTGGCCGCTCAGCAAGAGCCGGTCATCGATGAGGCCCGGCTGCGGGAGCAGGGCATCACGCCTGCGCCGCAGCTTGATGCCGCTCGCATAGATGCTGCCATCGGCGCGCCGCGACCGTCCGAGGCCATGGGTCTGGACCCTGCCGCCGGCTCGCTGTCCGCAGCTGCTGCCCTGGCCGTGGATTCCGGCGCGGCAGCCCAGACGCAGCAGGCTGATGCTCTGGCCCAGGCCGCAGAGGCTGCTGCGCGCGCGCCAGCCAAGAAGAAGGCCTCCGAGCGCCAAGTCACCGCAGACCCCACCACAGGCGAGATCGAGGGCGGCGCCATGGCCACCTGGACGGATGAAGACCTGTCCAACGCATTTCGCTCTGCCCAGGCAAAGAACGTGCGCCTGCAGCTGGCGCGCGAGCTGGCCCGGCGCCGCGCCGAGCGCGACCAGCAGGCTGCTGCGCCAGCGCCTGATCCCACATCCACCCTCCAGCAAGGAAGCATCGATGGCACACAAGCCGATCAAGCCCAGCCGCCGCGCGCGGAATCTTCGCCGGCAGCAGGAGCGCAAGGAGCGCCGGTTGCAGGTCCTGGCCCTGCGCAGGAGCTGACCGATGGCACCACCTCGTCTCAGCACGATGGCGCGCAAGCGGGTGCAGCGCCAGGCCCGCAGGCTCAAGCGCCAGTCCAAACTCCTGCCCAGCGCATCGACGCCGGTCGCGCGGCCTGGGCCAGCATGCCCACCGCAGAGCGCAAGGCCCTGGCAGGAAGGATTGAGGGCCTGAAGCCGGTCATCCGCAAGGCGCTCCCGGGCGCGACCTGGGAGCGGCTGAATGTGGATCTGCAACGCAAGATCGCGGACGCCATTGCGCCGCAGGGAGAGTCCAATGATTCAACCGCACCTGCAGTACGGCTGGCAGATGAACGCACAGCAGGCCCTACGGCTGCTGCGGAGGCTGGGGGCAGTCAGCCGGCAGGACGCGCGCCAGATGCGCAGCCTGCTGGACCGCGAGGTGGTGGTGCCGGACAGCCTGCTGCCCGCGTGCAATCTGCTGTACCTGGCCGAAGTGGCGCCAGCGAACAGGCTGCCGGTGTAGCTCCTGCTGCTGCGCCAGCGCCCACGGCGGGCCAGCAGCAGGCCGTGGCCATCGCCAAGGAAGGGAACGACGCGCGGCGCGCGCAGCTGCTGGCCGCCAGTGAGCGCTGGACCAGCATGCCGGCGGCCGAGCGCCAGGCGGTAGCGAAGGCAGCGAAGGGCCTGAACGCCCCAGCGCGCGCCGGGGCCCACACGCGGGCATGGGCGGACCTGGCGCCCAAGGTGCGCGAGAAGCTGGCCGCCGCCATGTCCGCTGCTGCTGCAGCACCTGCACCACGTACTCTGCGCACGCCCGCTGGCGTCCAGTACCAATCGCGCGGCGAAGATGTCCCGATCAAGGGTCTGGCAGTGGCAAACCTTGGCAACGATGGCGTTGTGTATGTTGGGAAGCCCAACTCGATGCATTTCATCGTGGCCGAGAAGCACGCGGCGCAGGCCGGGGGCTTTGCCGAAACAGGCTTCGTTTCGCCACAGGGCGAGTTCCTGGATCGTGAGCAGGCGCTGGCATGGGTGGATGCCAATGAAAAATCGGTGAAGCCTTCTGAAAACATGGCGCGCGGCCTGGATGCCTTGGACTATCGGGAGCAGGTGCCAGAAAGCGCGCGGAGTGCCGGAGCGGGTCGCATCGATGTCGCGGCCAAAGAAGCTGCCACGAGTCCTGTCAACGACCTGCCAGCTCCCAGCGAGGCGCAGATCGGCCTGACCGAGAGTGCTATGCAGCAGCAGGTGATAAAGGAGTACAGCCTTCCTGCGGACACTCAGTTCAAGCCCGGCAAGGGCGCGCTGGGGTCTGGGAAATGGACGGCCAGCGTCAGCGGCCAGTCCAGTGCCCTTTCCTCGACTGTGGACGAAGCCGCCAAGTCACTCGCTGGCTTCCTGTCGATGGACCGCGCGCGTACCGACGCGGAAACAAAGCGCCAAGCCCTTGCCGGCACGGTGGCGGAAAAGCTCAAGCGCGGCGAGAAGCCCACCGACGTGGAACTGCGTGACCTTTTCGGCTTGGCGCCGAACCATACCTACGTAGAGCAAGCCGCTGTCGGGCAGTTCTTGGTGGACCACATGGCCGTGCCTCGAAACGGCATCCGCAAAGCACTGGGGGCTGCTGCCGGTGATCGCACGTCGGACGGTGGCGCGAAGTACCCGATCGCCTATCCGCGCAAATTGCATGAGGTGTTCGGCCCGAAGCAGGCCGACGCCGCTGCACCAGCGCCCCGGCCGCCGCGCGGCATCCTGGCCAAGAAGGCCGCCGCCGAGGAAGCCGCTCGCGCGAACTACTTCACCCCAGGCAACATCTTGAAGAGCTATGGCGGCGGGTTCGATCGCGTCGTCTCTTACACGCCTGCAAATGCCGATGGCGCCTGGAGCGTGACGGTGCGCCAGGTGGAGAAGCAGGGGTCGGGCTGGGAGGATGTTCCGGGCCTGCGCGATCGCACGCATGCCACCCAGCCGACCGCCAGCGAGTTGAAGGCCGGGCCTGTGGAGCGCACCGAGGAGTTGCCATTCCGGCGCGGCGAGGCCGAGGGCCAGGGCCTGACCGATGACCAGATGGCCAACCTGCTACGCATCATGCGGCCCGAGCCGGTGGCGCATTCAGAAGCTGCGCGCGCTCAGGCTGTGAGCCAGGTGCGCCAGACCGTGGACGCCATCCGCAAGGGCTGGAGCAACGGCCCCGAGGTGGTTGTGGCGTTCGACATGAATGACCCCGCTGTGCCCGAGGCGGCTCGGCGCGCGGATTTGCGCCAGCGCAGCGGTGGCGCCACGGGCGCGCCCGAGGGCTTCTACTGGCGCGGCAAGGCCTATCTGCTGGCCAGCAAGCTGAATACGCCCGCCGACGCGGCCCGCGTGCTGCACCACGAGGTGCTGGGCCACCACGGCCTGCGCGGGCTGTTCGGGCGGGACTTGGACAAGATCCTCAACCTGGTCGCCACCATGCGCCAGGCCGAGGTGGCCGCCAAGATCAAGGAGTACGGCCTGCGCGGGGTCACGGACCTGAGCCGCCGCCACGCGGCCGAGGAAGTGCTGGCCGAGATGGCCGAGAAGACGCCGCAGCTGCATTTCGTGCGACGCGCCGTGGCGGCGATCCGCAACTGGCTGCGGGCCAACGTGCCTGGGTTCAGGGGTCTGAAGCTCTCGGACGCCGACATCATCCAGGGCTACATCCTGCCGGCGCGCGATTTCGTGGAGCGTGGGCAGCGCGCCGAGACAGACCGTATCGAGCCTGTGTTCAGCCGCTCCGACTCGCCGGCCACCACGCCGGACGCAATCATCGGCAGCACGCTGGGCAGCGCATCGAAGCATCCAGACTACGCGGCGGCCAAAGGCGGAAATGTCGCGGCAGCCACGCGGCTGGCCGTGGACCTCGTCACACCCGAGATGGTGGCCAAGGTGGCGGCTGCATTGGGCGGCGCGCGGCCGAGCGTGCTGCCGGTGGCTGCCGAAGAGGCCTCGGGTCGCAACAAGATTCCGCGCGCCGTGGCCGAAGTGCTGGCGATGCGTCTGGGCCTCGATGCCGCGACAGGCATCGTGCAGGCGAATCGCGCGCGGCGCACCGGCCTTGATGGGCTGGACCGCATCTTTGCACCTGTCGATTTCGCGGGCGCCGTGGAGCCTGGCGACTACCTGCTGGTGGATGACACCCTCACCCAAGGCGGCACATTCGCGGCCCTGGCCAGCCACATCCGCGAGGGTGGCGGCAACGTGGTGGGCGTGGTTGCGTTGACCGGCAAGCAGTACAGTGCAAAAATCCAGCCTTCTCCTGAAACCCTCGTATCTCTCCGGCAAAAACATGGTGACCTCGAAGACCAATTCCGCTCAGCCACAGGCTACGGCTTCGACGCGCTCACAGAGTCGGAGGCCCGATACCTCGCGCGATTCGAGCCGGCTCAGCGACTCCGAGATCGAATCGCTGAAGAAGGACGACGCGGAGGCGAGCGCGCAGATCAAGGCAATCCTCGCCAAGGCGATGCCGACGACGAACTGAGCTTCAGCCGCTCGCGGCTTTCGGAGATCAAGGACAGCGCTCTGGATCAGCTCCAGAAGACGATGTCCCACCCGGGCAAGATCTCTGTCTGGGACAAGACCATCGGCACCATGCGGCACCTTGCCGAGCGCGTGCCAGCCTTCAAGCCCGTATACGAGACTGCGCAGCAGAACATCGATGACGTGTCTATGCTGGCCAACGATGCAGCCGACCGCGCGCCGCGCCTGCTGCCGCGCGTCGACACCATCGGCGACCTGGTGGGCAAGAACCGCAAGACCCCCGTATCGGCGGCCGACAACAAGGCCGTGGCCAAGCCGCTCTTCGAGGGCACGTTGCTCTGGGGTCGGGACGTGGATGGCAAGGCTGTGCTGGTGGACGAGCTGGCCAAGAAATACGGGAACCTGCCCGCCGACGACAAGGCCCAGCTGCTGCTGCGCGCCGGGCGGCTGGATGACCGCATCCTGGGCGCCTGGCGCGGCATGCCGCTGGCCCAGTACGAAGCCAATGTGAATTCCCGCTTCGAGAGCAAGATGCTGAAGGCCGGCACGGTCTGGACCGATGCCGAACTGCAGACGATGTTCGGGGCCAATGCCAACCAGATTGCCCTGTACCGCGAAGCGCGCGCGGCCATCGACCGCTCCATCGACATGACGGCGCGCGCCGACATGATGCGCGCCCTGGGCGACGAGTACGCCGGGATGCGGGACCTGGTGCTGGATGCGCCCAAGTTGGCCGACGCCCTGGAGCTGCTGACCACCACGCTGCAGCACGATGCCAAAGCCAAGCCCGAGCTGGCCGACCGCCTGATGCAGCTGAACAATCTGGTGGTAGACCGTGCGGCCACGGCCAAGGATCTGCAGGACGCCGGGTATGCGCCGCTGTCGCGCTTCGGCCGGTACACGCTGGACGTGGTGGACCAGGACGGCAACCGCCAGTACTTCGGCATGTACGAAACCATGAAGGATGCCAACCTGGCCAAGATCCAGATGGCCCAGGCCTTCCCCGGCGCCGTGATCACCCAGGGCACGATGAGCCAGCAGTCCTTCAAGCTGTTCGCGGGCATCACGCCCGAGACGCTGGAGATCTTCAAGGACATGGTGGTGGGCAAGGAGGCCGATGCGGCAACGCGCAAGGTCTATGACGAGTACCTGAAGCTGACCAAGAACAACCACAGCGCGCTCAAGCGCCTGATCCAGCGCAAGGGCATCGAGGGCTACAGCCAGGACGTGGGCCGCGTGGTGGCCAACTTCGTCTACAGCAACGCGCGCCAGGGCGCGGCAGGCCTGAATGCCGGCACGATGGACCGTGCGATCAACGACATCCCGAAGGACCAGGGCGAGTTGAAGGACCTGGCCATGGGACTGCACAGCTACATCCGTGACCCACAGGAAGAGGGGCAGGCCGTGCGCGGCATGCTGTTCGCCCAATACCTGGGTGGCTCGCTGGCCTCGGCCTTCGTCAACATGACCCAGCCCTTTGCCGTCACGCTGCCATGGCTCAGCCAGTTCGGCGGCATCCGCGCGGCCAGCAGCCAGATGACTCGAGCGCTGAAGGACATGGGCACGCGCGGCATGAAGTACGAGACGGATCTGGCCCATGCCCTGAAATCGGCCGAGGACGACGGCGTGGTGTCGCCCCAGGAGGTGCACCAGCTCATGGCCCAGGCGCGCGGCGCTGGCGGCCTGCGCTCGGGCGACGGCACGCGGGCCGGGGATGCGCGCGCGGCGGCGGGCAATGCCTGGGAACGCGCCAAGGTGGCATGGGGCCAGCCCTTCGCCCTGGCCGAGCAGTTCAACCGGCGCTCCACCTTCATCGCTGCATTCCGGATCGCCAAGGCCCAGGGCATGCCCGACCCCGGCGCCTTCGCGCGCAAGGCCGTGCTGGAGACCCAGTTCGTCTACTCGAAGGCCAACAAGCCCCAGTGGGCACGCGGCGCCGTCGGCGGCACGCTGTTCACCTTCAAGACCTATTCCGTCAGCTACCTGGAGCTGATGCAGCGCATGTGGACGCAGGGCGGCCCGGAGGGCAAGCGCGCGGTGGGCTGGGCCCTGGCCATGCTGCTGCTGATGGGCGGCGCCGGCGGCGTGCCTTTCATGGAGGATGTTGAGGACGTGGCAGATGGCCTGGGGCAGATGATGGGCTACAACGTGAGTGCGAAGCAGTGGCGCAAACAGGCTTTGGCCAGCATCGTCGGCAAGGAGTTAGCTGAGTTCTTGGAGCAGGGTGTTTCCGGACTACCTGGCGCGCCCATTGACGTGTCGGGACGCTTGGGCATGGGCAACCTGCTGCCCGGCACGGGGCTGTGGCTGACCAAGCAAGATCGAGAGCGAGATCTTCTGGAGGTCGCAGGGCCGGCTGGTGACTTGGCCAAGCGCGGTTTTTCGGCGGTGCGTGAACTGATGGGAGGGGTGATGAAGGCCGATGTTTCGGCTGTGGGTCGCGCGGCGCTGGAGGTGTCGCCCACGGCGGTGCGCAACGCGGCGAAGGGCCTGGACATGGCCGCCACCGGCATGTACCGCGACCAGAAGGGCTACAAGGTGATCGACACCACGCTGGCAGAGGCGGCGGCCAAGGCCATCGGCTTCCAGCCCAAGAGCGTGGCCGAGGTTCAGGAGGCCAACAGCTTCATGCAGCGGTCCAAGAGCTTCTATACCCAGACCTCTTCGGACATCAAGGCGCAATGGGCCCAGGCTGTCTTCGAGAAGGATGAAGCCGGCCTGCAGCGCGTGCGCGACCGACTGGCCGATTGGAACAAGAACAACCCCGAGCAGCCCATCGTGGTCAAGATCCCCGACGTGATGAAGCGCGTGCGCGAGATGAACAAGGATCGCACCGACCGCATCGCGGACACATCACCCAAGGCCTTGAGGCAGCAAATGCGGGAGATGGCCGCAAGCGTGGGGTGACGCTCCGGGCAGGGTGTGACTCGGAGGGCGCGCCTTGCCAAAGTCCATGGCATGGCCGCTATCCGTGCATTCAAGGGAATCAACAACGTCACCGACCCGCTGCGGCTCGGGTTGTCGTGGTTCACCCGTGCCGACAACGTCGATGTGACGGAATCGGGCGGGGTGAAGGTCCGCGTCGGGCGCACGCTGGCGATGGCATGCACGCCCACGGGCATCTACTCCACCCGCGATTTCAGCCGTCTGTACGTGATCGACGGCGGCGAGCTGCGCCAAGTCCTGGACGACATGACCGTGCGCCCCCTGGCGCAGGGCCTGGGCCGCGATGCGTACTGGACCGAGATCAACGACCATGTGCTGTATGTCGCCGGTGACGGGGCCGGGATCATCACCGCCGAGGGCGAGGCGCTGCCCTGGCGCCTGCCCATGCCGGCCGAGCCGCGCGTCCAGGTGGGCGAGGGCGGCCAGCTGCCGGCGGGCCAGTACCGCGTCTGCGCCACCTTCATCCTGCCAGACGGCCGGGAGACGCCGGCCAGCACCGCCGCTGAGGTCACGGTGGAGCAGGGCGCTGCGCTGCAGATCAGTGGCATCGAGCAGCTGCCCGGCTGCGTGACGCGCGTGTATGTGGCGCCGGCCGACAGCACCGCATTTCAGCTTGCCTTTGGCGATGCCGGCCCGGCCTCAGTCTGGGCGCAGCCGCCCGAGGCCCTGGGCCAGGAGCTGCTGACCGATGGGCTGGACCCGCTGCCCGAGGGCGTGGACGTGATCACGGAATGGCGCGGCCGCATCTATGCCGCCCAGTATCTGCCAGAGGACGACAAGACAGTCGTTTGGCGCAGCGAACCTCTGGCGGCGCACCTGTGGAATCTCTCGGAAGGCTTCTTCATGGTGCCCGGCAAAGCCCTGGCCCTGGCGCCGAACGACGCCGGCCTGGTGGTGGCCACCGACCGCGCCATGCATGCCTACACGCCCGAGGGCCTGGTCCTGCTGGCCAGCTACGGCACGGTGCCGGGCCAGCCCTGGGCGCTGGACGGCAAGCGGACGCTCATCTGGTCTCAGCGCGGCCTGTGCCAGTTCCCCGAATTCACCAACCTGACCGCCTCGCGCGTGAGCGTGGCGCCCGGCCTGCAGGCTGGCGCGGCCGTGCTCGAGATCGACGGTCAGACCCGTTTCCTTGCCTGCCTGCACGCGGGCGGCACCCCTTTCAACCAACGACGCGAGGTATCTCCATGACCGTCAAACTCTCTACCGGCCTGCGCAACGCCATGGCCGGCCAGGTCGGCTTTGCCGGCGCAATCAATGGCGGCGTGATCGAGGTCTACACCGGCCCCCAGCCGCTGACCGCTGATGCGGCGCCCACCGGCACGCTGCTGGGCCGAGCCACGCTCAATGGCGCTGCCTGGAACGCTGGCGACCCCACGAACGGCCTGGTGCTGGATGCGGCCACGGGCGGCGGTGTGGCCAAGCCTTCAGGGGCGACCTGGAAGCTTGTGGGCCTGGCCGCGGGCAATGCGGGCTGGTTCCGCTTCCGCGCCAACGCCGTTGATGACGGCTCGGTCTCCACCACGCTGGTGCGCATCGATGGCGCCATTGCGGTGGGCGGCGGCGATGCGAAGTTCAGCACCGTGGCCATCCAGGTGGGCCAGCCCGTCACCATCGACGTCTTCTCTTTCTCGATCCCCGCCCAGTAATGGCCGAGCGACTGCTGGTCACGTCGGCCGAGGCGGCGCAGTTCGTGCCGTTCGCCCGTGGCCGTGTCCGCACGCTGCGCGCTGCAGGCTTCGAGTACATCACCCAGCGCTACGAGGTCGAGGGCTACCGCATCCGCGTCACGCTGCACGGGCAGGACGAGGTGATCGAGATCCAGGGCGGCACGGCCGGCTACGAGTTCTGGGTGAACGACGACTTCCGCATCTACCCGGACGGCATCGGCTCGCAGGGCGAGGTCGGCGTGCGGCCCACTGACAGCGACGGCGTGGAGATCCCAGGCGAGGAGCCCAGCGACTTCGCAGCCGGGCATGCCGTGGCGCTGTCGCGCAAGGGTGAGGCCAAGGCCCGGTACAGCACGAACATCGAGCCCAAGGACGACGGCCCGCAGTGGCCTGTGGTGTCGCCCCGGCGGCTGACCACGCTCACGCCGTCCAGCGGCACCGTGGCCGAGAAGGGATGGTTCTACTCGAAGTGGTCGTGGCAGGACCAGAAGCTCTTCGAGCATTCGTGGTGGAAGGAGAACAAGGGCGCGTGGCTGATGACATCGGCCATCGGCACCAACTACGGCCTGGCCACGAACGCGCCGCAGCGCGGCCCGGGGACCACGGCCTACAGCTACCGCTCCAACTTCCTGCTCAAGATGGGCGGCGACCGGCAGACAGACCCACTGATGGGCGATGAGGGCTTCGACATCAAGACCTGCAGCTATTCGCGCGCAGGCGGCGTGCAGGTCGGGGCCAGCCGGCAGCAAGGTCCCAACGTCTGGTACCGGCGCGCAGCCGTGCAGACGGTGACGCTGCCCAGCGGGGCCAAGCGCGACTACGTGGTGCACTCCGACACCCACGGCCGCTTCACCATCTGGCCGCTGGGCGAGTACCAGAACGGCCAGAAGTACCCGGAGCTGTACGAGCAGAACCCCATCGCCTATGCCGACCTGCCCACCAGCGTGGCCCGGGTCTTCCTGCCCGATTACCCGGCCTGGGTTGCTGTGCCCGACACCTCGGAGATGGTCGCAACCGAACACTGGACCTGGCAGTTCAACAAGACCGGCACGCGCGCGGCAACCGTGGCGCACGAGAAGGTCGAGGCCTGGGTCTGGGTGTGGGTCAAGCCCGGCGAGACCAATGGCTTCGTCTACTACCTCGTGGACGGCAAGGCCCTGATGCCCGGGGCGCAGTTCAACAATTTCTACGCCACGCTGGGCGAGACGCCCGGCTACTACGACATCACGGCGCCGGGGCGCGAGGCGGACGGCTCGTTCCGGCCAGACCCCAATGGCGACACCTGGGAATACATGCGGGTGCGCGAATACCGGCTGCCGCGCGGCTCCCAGAGCGACCAGGCTTTCGGCCGGGCCTACATGATCAACGGCGTGCTGGTGGCGTGCTCCACCGAGACAGGGGCAGATGCCGGCAGTCCCCGTGCCTGGCGCGCCGTGTCCACGCCTGAGCAGTACGAGCCGGCTTTCACCTACCTGCCCGGCCTGGTGGAGGTCGGCATCACGGTCACATCGACCAACGAGACCGACCCCAACGATTTCACGGCCAGCCTGCAGGTGCTGCGCGACGAGCCCTACAGCGCGACGAAGCGCTACCGCGTGGACGCCGCCTACTATGTGGCCACGCCGCGCACCACGGCGCTGGACGCGGCCCAGGGCCTGGCTGACGACGATCTGCTGGTGGCCGAGGTGGAGGTGTACTGGCGCCCCGGCCAGGGCATCACGGACGACGGCCCGGGCTTTCCCTCCGACCCCGTGGGCAGCAACACCTTCCGCCACCTGATTGCGGGCTGCCAGCACGCGCAGGGCGGCTCGCTGCTGGAGGGCATCCCAGGCCCGGCAGGCACGTCCAGCGGCCGGCGCTTCCATGACCACATCGACGAACCATATCTGGAAAGCGCCCTGACCGCGCGCTTCAGGGCCGAGGGGGTGCACGCCTACTACACCGTGCGCAAGCACGACAGCCAGGCCATCGTGCAGCGCCTGTGCCTGGCACACAACGAGCGCTGGGAGTGGGACGGATTCGACATCCTGACCGAGTTCCTGATGGCCGGGCAGGACCAGGCCCGGTCCTTTATCCAAGCCGATGGCACATTCGCGCCTTATGGTGGACGCATCTTCATGCCGCGCACGACCATGAACACCGGCAGCGATGCATTCGAGATCGGGCTGGCGCGAGCGCAGATGGTCAGCACCGAACGCATGCCGGCCACCTGCGTGACCATGATCGACGTGGCGGACCTGCGGTTCCTGAACTTCATCACGCGGACCTACCAGCGCGCGGCGGCCGTGCCGAGCAGCTACCAGCGCTCCACGATCCCGGGGACTGGCACGGTGGCATGGCAGACGACGGGAGCCACGCGGCGCTACCTGAGCACGGTCTACCCGAACCACCACCTGCGCATTCACGGGCTGCCGGCCAGGACCATTCTCTACGCGCCCGACGTGGCAGAGCTTGGGCCGGACCCGGCTGCCAACCTGATCACGCCGCCCGACGACGTGGTGCTGCTGCCCAGCATCCCGCGCGGCACGTCGCCCTGCGGCAACGAGGGCGCGGCCCTGGCCATGCAGCAGGAATTTGCGGCCCGGCTCATCACCCCGAGCCTGATGCCGGGCAACAGCATTCCAGCGCACCCGGGCGGGCATTGGTCGGCCTGCCTGAACCGCACGCAGGGGGGCATTCGGTTTGTGGGTGACCTGGAGCCGCCAATCGCCACAGGGGAGCTGATTCCCCCCCTCCAGGGTTCGACCGAAGGGGGGCTGTCCTGGTTTGATGTGATCCATGTCCACGGGCGCTCTGCCGAGACCACACACAAGGCGGCTTTCAACAGCGCGTTTGGTCAGCAGCGCGATTACGGGCACTACGCCGATCCAGACGGGATTGGTGACGACGAGGAGTTTGGCGGCTTCATGGCCGGCGCCCTCTGGATCATGAATTGAGCGAGGACTGCCATGACATTCAAAGTTTCCACCGGCCTGCGCAACTACATGCTGGCCACTGGCTCCGCCCGCGCCGCCTTGGCTGGCGGCAAGATCTACATCTACAGCGGCCCGGAGCCCGCCACGGCCGATGCGGCTGCCACGGGCACGCTGCTGTGCGTCATCGACAAGGACGGCGCCGGCGCGGGCTTCTCGCTGGACACCACCGCAGTGGGCGGCGTGATCGCCAAGGTGCCCGCAGACGTGCTGCGCGGCACGGTGCTGGCCAGCGGCACGCCGGGCTACTACCGCCACGTCGGAGCCAGTGACACCGGCGCGGAATCCACCACGGAGCCGCGCCTGCAGGGCCGCATCGCCCAGTCCGGCGCCGAGGGCAACATCACCAATATCCCGATGGTGTCCGGCGCAACGCAAGACGTTGACGAATACAGCTTCGCGCTGCCCACGTTCTAAGCGGGGCGCATATGGCCGAGCTGGCTGGGTACGCCTATTGCAGTCGCACGGAAGTGCAATACACGCCCCCAGGCAGCCCCAACTCCTGGCAGGCCCAGGTGCATGTCCATGCGGTCAGTAACGATGGCAGCATCGCATATCTGGGGGTTGCGCTCTACAAGGCCTCCTATATCGATGCCGAGGGCATCACCTATGGCTACCGCCCAGAGCCGGATATCGACAACCCAGCCTATGAGGGCTACTACGACCTGAGTCCCTCGTCGTTGCGCCATATCCGCCTGCCGCCTGAGGAGCCTCGCGCTTATCGATATGCATCCAATGCCACGGGCAGCTTTCTGCTCTCTGGCGAGCCATACGACATCAGCGAACTGTCTGGCATTGACCCAGATACCGAATACATGGTGTGGTGCTATTGGGAGCAGCCGGACGAATGGGGCAGCTTCCCAAGTCCTGCGCGGGCCGCCTTCATCGTACCCATCACGCCCGCGCTTTGGCATGGCATGTATGTCGAGCAGGAGTGGCACCGCTTCGCCTTTGGCTCAGATGCGGGCGGGCAATTGCCGACATTCTGGACTGAGCTGGTCGGCGTCTTCGAGGTGCTGTGATGGCCAACGACCTGAAAAAACGCACCTTCATCTCCTACCAGCCTGAGATACAGGCTCAGGCAGCAGTCCCGTACAGCCCGGCCCGCGCGGCATGGACGGAGGTCAAGACCACTCGCGTTTGCGAGATCGTGACAAAGCCGCAGGGAGGCACGACGGGCGGCCTGGTCAAGGTCATCACGTACAAGGATGGCAAGCTGACCGTCACATGGGAGTACGCCGATGCCGTGCCCCCCACGCTGGTGCGCACGCGCGTCTGCAAGGACGTCACTACCACCATCCAGCACGCCGCCGTGCCCGAGCAGCTCGCGCGCGCCGCGGTGGACTACCGGCCTGCAGGCCTCGTGCACGACTTCGGCCTGGGCTGGAACGCTGGCGCGCGCTCGGAGAAGTTCATTGTGGCCAGCGGCTATGCCGAGTTCAGCCTGGCCGGCGTTGGTGTGGCAGCCGGCTTCTCGCAGAACCCGGAGGGCCAGCTGTGGACGGACATTGAGCACGGCTTCTATTCCACCCGCCGCAGCTTGAAGGTCGTGGAGCAGGGCGTCGAGAAGTTCGCCGCCGGCAACTTCGAGCCCACGGACGTGCTGCGCATCGAGCGCATCGGCACCCGCGTCCAGTACCGCAAGAACGGGACGCTGCTCTACACCAGCACCCAGCCCAGCACGCGCCCGGTCTACCTGGATGCCTCGCTCTATTCGGGCGGCGACCAGGTTTCCAGCCCGAAGCTGGAGACCCTGAACGCCAGCAATGCCCGCATTGTCGCTTCCATGCGCCCGCCCCAGGGCATGCTGTCCGACCGGCCCTATGCCGTCTTCCGGGCCGAGATGGCCGCGTCCACGGGCGAGCTGTCGGCGCTGCGCACGCGATTTCACGGCGCGATGCGCCCGGCCACTGCGCTATGGGCTGATCGCCCCTACGCGAGGTTCCGTGGGGAGATGCGGGCGCCTTCCGGGCGCCTGGCCACCGGCCTGCCGCCGCCAGCCTACGCGCTGATCAGCGCCCAGATGTACCCGCCCGTCGGCACCATGAACATGCTGTCGGGCGGCCTGCTGTCCATCAACACCATCATGGTGCCGCTGGACACGCTCTGGGCTGACCGGCCCTATGCCGCCTTTTCCGGCGAGATGGCGCCAGGGATTGGGCAGTGGGTCGATTCCGGCTTCACCCAGCGCCCGGTGGCCCGCCTGCCGCGTGCCGGCCTGTTCCTGGCCACGGGCGTGCACATCGAGCTGACCGGCCCGCGCGCGCAGATGCTCATGGAGGCGAACGACGTCTCCAGCCGCGTCGAGCTGGTCATGCCGGCTGCATCGCTGCACATGGAGACCGGCGCCCAGGCGGCACTGTCTGCGCCTTCAGCCAGGATGGCTCTGGAGGCAGACGTTGCGGCCATCGCGCGCTTCGAGCTCACCAGCCCGGCAGCCAGCATGCACCTGGAGGCCATGGTTGACGCCCTGGCCCAGATCACCCTGCAGGCGCATGCCATCCGCGCCGAGATCGTGACGGGCGGCGTGATCACCATGCAGGGCCCTGTGCCTACCATGCATGCCGAGGCGACCACCGAGGTGCTGGCCGAGATCAGCATGGTGGCCCCGGTCGCGCGCTTGCTGCTGGAGGCCCAGGGCGAAGCCACCGCCGAATTCGTGCTGCGCGCCCCGGCCATGGTTGCGAATGGCTGGGTTGAGGCGGTGCTGTTCATGCCCCTGGCGCGGGCACGGCTGGAGGCCACGGTGGTGGTGCCAGTCTCCTACGAGGCCTATGCCATCAACCTGCGCACAAGCCTGGAGACGGGCAACAACGAGGTCACGCGCTACACCGCCTTCCCATTCACGCGCATCGTGCGCTGGCGCGGCCGCTACGTGGCCATGGCCGCCGATGGCCTGTATTTCCTGGGCGGCGACACGGACGCCGGCCAGCCCATTGCCTGGCACCTGCACACCGGCACCACCGATTTCGGCTCGGCCCAGCGCAAGGCCTGGGTCAGCTGCTATGTCGGCGGCCGCATGCCGCCCTGCAGCCGCTTCACCGTGGCCGTGGGCGAGAAGTGCCAGGAGCGCTACCCCTACGACACGCCACGCGGTTCCAGCGCCCAGAACTACCGCCAGAAGTTTGGCAAGGGGATGGATGCCCGGTACTACGCCCTGGAGCTGTCCGGCCGTGGGCCACTGACCATTGACGACCTCGAGGCCGAGGTTGTGAGCAAGACACGGAGGATCTGATGGCAACCGCAGAAGAACTCATTGACGACGCCAGGGGCTATTCCGCCGGCCTGCTGACCGACGCACAGGCCGCACTGGCTGCCGCCACCAACTCGATCACTGGCGTCGGCTTCGTTTCCCCGAGCGTGGATGCCCCGACGCTGGATCAGCCGCTGGACCTCCCTGTGATCCGGCAAGTGCCGGGCCTGTCGGATGTGGTGTTTGACCTGCCGGCACGGCCAGGAGATGCACCCGAGTACCAGGACATCGGCGCTATCGACATCAACGGCGCGCCCACCAGCACGGTCACGGCGCCCACTCTGGTGATGCCGTCCATGCCCAGCAGCATGGAGGCGTTCCAGGGTGAGATGCCCATGGTCTTCACCTCCATGGCTTTCCCCGACGCGCCGGACCAGCTGACGAACCCGCCGCCCAGCGAGCCCACCATCGTGGACCGCCAGGCACCCACTGCGCCCAACATCGTGCTGCCCACGTTCGACGCCGAGGCGCCGATCTTCAGCGCCGTGGCGCCCACGGACCTGGCCGGCAAGATGGAGCAGACCTACTACGGGGCCAGCCCGGCCATGGTCAGCATGCTGGACGGCCAGGTCGATGCGCTGCTGGCCAAATACTGCCCTGGCTACCAGGCCGGCATGGCCGCCATGGAGTCCAAGCTGGCCCAGCTGATGGCGGGCGGCTCGGGCTTCACGCCGGATGTGGAGCGTGCGGTGATGGAACGCGCCAAGGACCGGAACCTGGGCGAGTACCGGCGCACGCGCGACGCGGCCTGGGCGGACGCTGCTGATCGCGGCTTCACGCTGCCCACTGGTGCGCTGCTGTCGGTGGCCGCCAAGGCGCGCCAGGCCGCCGCCGACAACAACGCACGCGCCAACGTCGAGCTGGTGGCCAGGCAGGCCGAGCTGGAGCAGCAGAACCTGCAGTTCGCCATCACGACATCCCAGGCGCTGCGCGGCAGCGTGCTGTCGGCCATGCTGGGCTTCCACGGCAACCTCATCCAGATCAACGGCCAGGCCCTGGAGCATGCCCGCAGCGTGGCCGGGCTGCTGGTGGAAACCTATAACGTCCAGGTGAAGGCTTATTCCGCGCGGCTCGATGCCTGGAAAGCAGAGGCTGGCGTCTACGAGGTGCGTCTGCGCGCCGCCACCGCGCTGATCGACGTCTACAAGGCCCAGATCGACGCCCTCCAGGCCCTGACCCAGGTGGATATGGCCAAGGTCAACGTCTACCGCGCCCGCATCGATGGCATGCAGGCTCTGGCCAATGTCTACCGTGCCCGCATCGATGCCGTGGTGTCGCAGGCCCAGTTGGAGCGCGTGAAGATCGACCGCTTCAGCGCCCAGGTGCAGGCGTATAGCGCCCAGGTCCAGGCCAAGGGATTGGAATTCCAAGGCTACCGTGCCGCGCTGGACGGGGAGCAGATGAAGGTCCAGATCTACGACGCCCAGGTGCGCGCGGAAGGTCAGGCCGCCCAGGTCTGGAAGACCAAGATCGACGCAGCCAGCGAAGCGGTGCGCGCTACGGCCCTGACCAACGACGCCCGCGCCCGCCAGTACGAGATCCGATGGCGCGCATACAGCGCGGAGGTGTCCGCCAAAGGGGAGGTGGCACGCACGCAGCTGGAGGGGGACCGCCAGCAACTGCTCGCCTTCCAGGCAGAGACGCAGGCGGCCACCTCGTATGCACAGACCCAGTACACCTACTACAAGACCAGGGCGGACGTTCAGATCAGCTACGCCGACATGCAGCTCAAGGCCCAGATGGGGCAGGCGGACAGCATGCGCAACTTCCAGAGCACCCTGGCCGCGCTGGCCAACACCAACGCCGCGATCAGCGGGCAGGCCGCCTCCATGTCGCTTAGCGGCATTAACACCCTGGCGTTCAAGGACAACTGACCGCGCCCCCGGCTAGGGTTCGCCCCCGAGCGCGCCCGCCGGGAAACTGCGGGGCATGACAACCCCGGCCTGCCTCGACTTCACCATCTACCAGGGCGCGACCTTCCGCGCACCGTTGGAGCGCGTGACCGTTCCGTATCCAGTGCGGGAGGAGTGTGGCCAGCTGGTGAAGGCCTGCAGCGGCGAGCCAGTGCCGGATGCCGACAAGGTGCCCGAGGACTACACCGGCTGCTCGGCCCGCATGCAGCTGCGGCGCGAGATCGATGACCCGGAGGTGCTGCTGGAACTGAGCACTGCGAACGGCGGGATTGAGCTCGACGGCGCATGGCTGCGCCTGCTGATGACGGCAGAGCAGACCGCCGCCTTTGTGTACGGCCCCGTTGCGCCCGGCTGGACTACGTGCATCGGCCAGATCGAGGTCACGCGCCCCAGCGGTGATGTGGAGCGGCAGTACGAGCTGCGCTTCGCCCTGTACCCGGAGAGCACCCGGTGACCACCGTCGTCTCGTCCGAACCCTCGGCCGCCGTCATTGAGCGGCAGACCTGTGTCGTGGTGACGCGCGAGGGCGGCAAGACCCATGTGGTTCAGCAGCCGGCGCCGCCCGCTGTCGTCGTGACGCGGGGCATTCCTGGGCCGGAGGGCAAGCGCGGTCCTGTCGGCCCAGCCGGCGACGCCATCACGGTCAAGGTCGGCCCGCTGCCCATCAGCGGCCACAGCGTGGTGGCCTGCAACGCCCTGGGCGAGCTGATAGCCGCCGACGCGACAAATCCCGCGCACCGTGGCGCCGTCCTCGGCGTGGTGGCCGATGCCTACAGCCCCGGCGACGACGCCGTGGTGCAGACCGGCTTTGTGCTGGAGCACGCCGGCTGGACCTGGACGCCCGGCCCGGTGCTGGTCGGGCTGTCCGGCCAACTGGCCCAGGCTTTGCCGCCAGGCGCGCTGTTCTCCCAAGTCATCGGGGAGGCCCTATCCGCCACCCGCGTCCTCATCGACATCAACCCACCCATCACCCTTGCATAGGAGGCCACCATGGCTGCCAAGACTTTCATCCGCCTCATCAACGGCATCCTGACCCGCGTCTCCGGCGTTGTGGTCTCCACGGGGGCCAGCAACGATGGCGACATCCCTGCACTGGACAGCACAGGCCGTCTGGACATGAGCCTGATGCCCGTGGGCATCGGTGCCGACACAGCATCCATCACCGCGAGCGAGGCCCTGGCCGCTGGCGACTACGTCAACATCTGGAGCAACGCGGGCGCCTTTGCCGCGCGCAAGGCTGACGCAACCATCACGGGCAAGGAGGCGCATGGATTCGTGCTCGCCGCAGTTGCCAGCGCTGCTGCAGCCACGGTCTATTTCGAGGGCACCAACACCCAGGTCACCGCGCAGACGCCGGGCCCTGTCTTTCTGCAGACGACGGCCGGGAAGGGCGCCGCAACGGTTCCCTCTGCAACCGGGAACGTGGTCCAGAACATCGGCTATGCCACGAGCGCGACCTCGGTGAACTTCCAGTCGCAGCTCCCCATCGTGCTGGCCTGACATGGCTTCTCGGCGTCCCCTGGTCAACGTCAGCGGCAGCATCCGCGAGCTGCCCACGGGCGACACGCTGCCCGGCGTACGTGAGCTACTCACCGCCGCGCGCACCTACTACGTCCGCACCGATGGCAGCGACAGCAACACCGGGCTGAGCAATACGGCAGGCGGGGCGTTTCTCACGATTCAGAAAGCTATTGATGTTGCGACTACCGCCGACCTGAACGGGTTCACAGTCACATTGAAGCTGGGGGATGGAACGTATACTTCGCCGCTTTCGCTAAAGCCATTTGTGGGTGCGGGCGAGATTGTCATAGAGGGTAATTCGGCAACTCCTGGCAATGTCGTGCTATCGACGGCAGCGACTTGCATCAACGCAACAAACTGCGGCAACTACACGATCCAATATCTGCGGCTGCAGGCCACGGCAGGTTACGGAGTCTTTGCCAGCGGCGCGAGGACGGCGCTCACGCTCAAAGGACTTGTGTATGGGGCCATGTCTGCAGGCGGTATCCATGTCTACATCACTGCGCGCGCATCGGTCACGCAGAACACAACACCCTATTCGATTGTCGGCGGCGCCTATGCCCATATCTATGCGTCCGAAGGCGGATCGATTGAGGCCTCGTCTGCAACTGTGACTCTCACGGGAACGCCAGCGTTTTCCGTATTCGCTTTTGCGGAAAACACAGCCCTAGTCCGACTCGTCGCTAACTCATATAGCGGATCTGCGACGGGATCACGCTATGCCGTTTCTGGGAACGCAATTATGTTCACTGCAGGCGCAGGCGCGTCTTACCTTCCCGGCAGCACTGCGGGCACTGAGGCGACGGGGGGCAGGTATCTATGACGCAATACCAGTTGACGAGCGAGAACTTTGTGTATCGCTTCCGCGACGGCGTGCGCACGACAATCCCGCTCGTCGATCCTGGGCCGGCCCTGCCGCCGAATCCCGACGCCATCGAGTATCGCGCGTGGCTGGCGGCCGGCGGCGTGCCGCTACCTGCCGAGCTGCGGCCGGCAGCCGAGATCGCGGCGGGCCTGCGCGGGGCTCTGGCCGCAGAGTACCGGCGCCGCATCCAGGTGATCGCCGCAGGCTACCCGCTGAGCGAGCGCGAGAGTTGGCCCGTGCAGACGGAGGAGGCGAGGGCGCTTGAATCCGACCCAGCAGCGGCCACGCCATGGATCGACGCTGCAGCGCTGGCGCGTGGTCTCGACCGCCTGGTGCTGGCCGAGCGCATCCGGGCCAAGGATGACGCATACCGCCAGGTGCACGGCCTGCTGACGGGCACGCGCCAGCGCATCGAGGACCAGATCGACGCTGTGGCCGACGACGCCCTGGCGCTGTCCCAGATCGATGTCGCGGCCGGCTGGCCGCGGGCCCCCGTGTAGGGTTCGCCAGCGTGGCCCGGCCCCGGAATCATCGGGGCTATGAAAACTGAAACCCTCGACACGCTCGCAACGGCAGGCAGTCGCACCACCGGCGGCGGGGCTGTCGTCGGCTTTCTCGGCTGGCTCGCCTCTTCCCAGGCCATCGGCTTGCTGGGCATTTGCATTGCGCTTCTCGGAACCTTGGTTAACTGGTACTACAGGCGGGAGGCCGATCGACGCTCGGTGGCAAAGGCTCGTGACGAAGCGGCAGAGCGGGCGCTGCGCATGGAGTTGATGCGCAAGACTGGCATCCCCTTCCGGCCCGCCTGTGAAGAGCCAGAGCAATCAACAACCGACATGGGTGCGTTGTGAGCAAGACCCCGCGCACCGCCGTCGCCGCGCTCACGGTATCGGCTGCCGGCCTGCTGGCAACGCTGGGCGTGGAGGGCTTCCGGCCTGACCCGCACATCCCGACGCAGGGCGATCGCCCGACCATCGGTCACGGCTCCACGGTCTACGAGGACGGCACGCCCGTGCAGCTGTCGGACCCACCGATCACCCGCGAGCGCGCGCTGCAGATGGTGCGCAGCCACACCTCCAAGGATGAGGCCATGTTCCGCGCCAGCCTGCCGGGCGTGGCCCTGTACCAGGCGGAATACGACCTCTACCTGGACTTCACCTACCAGTACGGGATCGGTGCTTGGCGCGCCAGCCCCATGCGCACGCGGCTGCTGGCCGGGCAGTTCGCACCGGCCTGCGAGGCCCTGCTGGGCTATCGCTTCATGACCAGTGCGAAACGGGAGGGGCCGGGCTGGGAGCCTTACCAGTGGGATGCAGCCGGCCGCCCGAAGCGCTGGCGCTACGACTGCAGCACGCCAGGCAACAAGGTTTGCCGCGGCGTCTGGACCCGTCAACAGGCGCGGCACGCCGCATGTATGGAGGCCCAGCCATGAACGCTCTCTGGATCGCAATGTGGTGGTACTGGTGGAGGGGCGGGCGATGACCAGCATCACCCCAAAGCTGCTCGCGGCTGCTGCCCTTGCGCTCCTGGCCAGCCTGCTCGGCAACCTGCTGCTGGCCAGGGCCTACCTGGGCCAGCGTGACGCCGCCACTGCCGCGCGCGCCAGTGTGGCCGAGATGACCCAGCAGCGGGACGGAGCTCGCGACCTGGCCGCCGCCTGCAGCGATGCGGTCGATGACCTGCGCGAGCTGGCCGCCCGGCGCAAGAAGGAGGGCGAAGCCGCCCGAGCTATCGCCGCCGCCCAGGCCCGGAAGCACGAGCAACGCGCCGACGAGATCCTGGCCGCGCCGCCGGCCGTGCCCGGCGATGCCTGCGCGAGCGCCCAGCACCGTGTGGACAGGTGGCTGCAGGGGAGGGCGCAAAAGTGAGCGGAATTTATTCCAGGAAATATTCCAGGCCTTGGCCCGTGCTTGCGGCGGCCGTGCTGGCCCTGGCCGGCTGCCAGACCGCACCGACGCGCATCGAGCTGCAGCGGGTGAACGTGCCCGTGCCAGTGGCATGCGACGAGCCGGTGCCCGAGCGCCCAGCCATGCCCACTGAGCAGCTGAGGCCCGGCGCCACGGTGGACCAGTTCACCCAGGCGGCCCAGGCAGAGATCGAGCGGCGCGAAGCCTACGAGACACGGCTGGTCGCGGCTCTGGCCAACTGCCGCCGCCCCATTTTCCCGAGCCTGCCGGCCGCAGGCACCACCACCGAAAGCAATCCATGACACAACACACCTGCGGCAGCAATGGCTGCGGCCATGCCTCCGACTGCGCCGTGCACAACGAGCCCGCCATGCCGGCCGGGCCTTGCGATTGCGCCACCCGAGTGCCTGGCGCGGCCGTGCCGCAAGCTAAGGTAATGGCGGCAGCTGATGCGATCATCGAAGCCGAGATCCAGGCCAAGGGCCTGACCGCGCCGCGCGTGACGCCGGATGACATCCAGCGGGAGATCGTCGGCGAGCACTACTTCACAGCGGAGCAGGGCGCGCGTCATCCCGATGCGCAGAACCCGCTGGACTTCGGCAACATCCCCGAGAACTTGGGCCTGCTGACCTTCTGTGTGCTGGTGCTGCGCAACGGCTTCACGGTTACCGGTGAAAGCGCGTGCGCCAGCCCCGAGAACTTCGACGCCGCAATCGGCCGCCGCATCGCGCGCGAGAACGCAATGCAGAAGATCTGGCCGCTGCTGGGCTTCCGTCTGCGCGACAAGCTGGCGGGCATCAACGACCCCAGCAAGGCCGAGCAGGTCCTGGGCGAGGTGCTTTCTGTGGTGCAGCACTACCTGCCACCGGATGGCGGCACGGCGCACGATGCAATGAGCGAGATCATCGGGCTGGTGGATCCCTGGCCTCTGCATGCCCGGCCCCTGCCTTGTGGCACCAAGCCGCGCATAGCGCAGTCTCCCATCGACGTAGCAGCTGAAGAATATGCCCGCGCCGAGCAGAACCTGAGCATGGCCAGCCTCCGCGCCCGCCGTGCCAGTGAAGAGGTCAGAGATGCCCTCAGTGCCGAGACCGATGCCATGAATGCACGAGCTACTGCACTGGGCAAACTGACAGAGGCGGCGCTACCCAAGCACCCGGACGCAGGACAGAGCTGACAGATTGCCCGCCATGGCCAGGGATTCCCGCCGTGAGCCGCGGCAACCCCAACTGGAGAATCGATATGTTCCGCTCTCGAATTGCTTCCTTCGCCATCCTGGCTTGTGCCGCTGCTGTGTCTTCCGTCGTGGGCTTCGGCCATGCCGTTGCTGACGCCGCTCGCCATGCCTGCATGACGGTGGCCCGCTGGCTGGAGCCGCCCGTACAAGCCGCACCGAAGATGCAGGCCCAAGCACTCCCTGTCGTGGAGCTGGCGGTCGTCCGCTCTTTCCTGGCGCGCCAGATGCGCCGCGCCCGCCCGACTGTGACACCGCGCTGGCGGATGTGCCCGTCCGCGTGAAAGCGTAGGACTTCGAGCCCCAGAACGAAAAAAAGCCCCCTCGGCAGCCATCACGGCGCCGAGGGGGCTTTTGTCGTTTAAGCGCTGCGCAATGGATCTGAATTCTCTCCATTGGCTTCTGATTGGCGGCCGTCTTTGTAAGTCCTTGATTTTTCTTGTATGAGTTCGATCTTGTAGCCGTCCGGATCCGTCACAAAGGCAATCACCGTGGTGCCGCCCTTGACCGGACCTGCCTCGCGCGTCACGTTGCCGCCAGAGGCCTTGATCTTCTCGCAGGCGGCATACGCGTCTGGCACGCCAATGGCGATGTGGCCATAGGCCGAACCCATGTCATAGGCCTCGGTGCCCCAGTTGTAGGTCAGCTCGATCTCGGCCTGGCCCGGGTTGCCGCCCTCGAAGCCCAGGAAGGCCAGGGAGTACTTGTACTCGGGGTTCTCGGAGGTTCGCAGCAGCTGCATGCCAAGAACCTGTGTGTAGAAATCGATGGAGCGCTGGAAGTTGCCAACGCGCAGCATGGTGTGGAGGATTCGCATCCCGCGATTGTGCCGGGATTCCGCCATCTCTTCAGCCCCCGGCCCCGCACCGCAGTGATTTCACCCCGTACAGGTCTGGCGCCTTGCCGCGGCTCGGGTTGCTTCAGGTCCTTGCATCGTCCAGCCCGCATTCATTCAACCATTGATTCAACCGCCTGTTGAATTCTAGGAGTGGAGCCTAGGACTGGCGCCCGATTTTCCGCCAATCACTCTTGTAAATCAGACAAATCTTAGGGATCTGGCTTAAAAAATCAGACAAATCCAATTAAATCCTAGTAGCCGGCTGCCTAGAATGGGAATGTTCTTCGTGCGAATTATTTCAATTTTGAGTTATGAAAAACTTCGTCTTGCGGATATTAATTGCCGATGACCATCCGGCAGTTCTGGCAGGCATAGAAAGTGTTCTGGAGGACAAGCATGAAATAGAGATTGTAGGTCGAGCGAAAAACTCCACGGAAATCATAAGCTTCCTGAGGAACAACGAGTGCGATGTACTGGTGACCGATTATTCCATGCCAGGTGGAACCTACGGCGATGGTCTGGTGATGCTGAATGTCATTCGCAAAAGATTCCCGGGCGTCAAGATCGTCATGCTCACAATGATAGAGAATATTGGAATCATCAAATCTCTCACCAATCAAGGAATCTACAGAATTGTCCATAAAACGGATTCCCTGGGAAGCCTGCTGCCTGCCATCTACGCCGCATACACGGATGGCCAATTCATATCCCCCAGTGCAAGAAGGCTTCTGGGAGGGGAATGGCTGGGTGCGGTGCGTACAACGATAGAACTTTCAAAACGGGAGGAAGAGGTTCTGCTTCTTTTCATCTCTGGCCTGACGGTGTCCGAGATAGCAAAAAAACTCTATCGCAGTATCAAGACGGTCAGCACGCACAAGGTGGCCGTCATGAACAAGCTGGGGATACACAAGGATATTGATCTCATTCGCTATGGAATTGAGATGGGATGGATTGACGTCAGGAAATAGGCGCGGAAATGCATCGTCATTGCCGCAGACGATCCGAGTTCCACGCCATTCGCAGCTTTCTTGCAGAAATTTCTGTCACTACATGAGGGGATCCACAGCCTGACTGACGGTTGTGTCTTGATGCGCAGATGGAAATATATAGAAAAGAAGCTGGAGAAAAGGAAGAGCTCCACCTTCTATCCAAATATAACAAGACACTGCTTTTTGGTGGTGGCCTGGTTTTCTCCCTTCTTGTCATTGTTGTGGCAATGCTTGCGACCCTGTTTGAGTTCAACGACTTCATCGAAGAAAGAAAAGCAGTATTTCAAGGCAAGAGAAACAGAGTGCTGGTGGAGATAGAGACAAAGCAAGTCATCATGATGCGCGGGATAATTGCATCAGAGTTGCTTTGGGGGCAGCCGCATATATCTCATCCAGGTGTCTTTGGCGGGGCAGATGCTGTAATAGCAGGTGTAAGTCCTGTGGTATTGCTTGAGAACAAGACTGACAAGAATATACACAAGCCTTACAGAGATATTTTGGTAGAACTGGCATATTTGGCCAACTCCAGCTTTCTTCAAAATGGCAGGGCAATATCTGCATATGTCTTCAGTCCGGACAAATCGTTCATAGGCGTCCTTGTTCCGCAGGAATTAAACCAGCATGAACGAGAAAACATGCTCTTGAAACTCAGGCACCAGATTTCGACTTTGCCTGAAGACAGCCGTCCCATCATTCCGTCGGCCCAGCTGCGCCATCCCATATGGTTGCCTCCGGGTAAGAGCATTCTGACTGGGGAAATGTCATTTCAGATTGTAGTCTCGGCTTTCCACGAAGGCAAGCCATTTCTTACGGTAGTGAGTGACATGCCTACTCAATATATTGAGAGCCTGATGCAACAGGGTGAAGACAAACACTCCTTTTTCATTATTGACTCGCAAGGAAACATTGCATTGGGTGGGGGAGAAGCCGGCGATGCAATAGGTGATTTTCTTGCTATCGAGGCGTCGAAGTTCAGCGGCGGTCTGATGAGTCGATATATTTTTGGAAAGTATGGTGCCGTCTACAGGGATGGACGCTTTTATTATTATTCTAGGCTATCGAATACTAACATGATATTTCTCCAGGTTTTCTCCTGGAGAGATGCCGTGTATTTGAACGGAAAGTCTCTTGTATATTTTCTGATTTCATTGATATTCATAATTTTCATATGGTGTTTCCTGATTTATTTCTATGCCAGCGTATTTGTTCCGGTATATGAAAAGGCCAAGGATGTATTCGATTCGGAGCACCTCAGTCGAACCATCATTGCCATGGCTCCCTATGGACTTGGTCTTCTTGACTTCAAGGAAAAGAAGATGCTGCTGGGAAACAGCATGATGTACAAGTACAAAGAAAGCCTGGTGCTGGATGATGAGTCCACTGGCGAGCGGTTGATTGAATATTTTCTCAGATTCTACGGTGAGAAATATCTGGATGGAAAAAAGCCTGAATATTTTCCGGTGGTCAGCGAAATCGTGGTCTCTTGCAACGGAATAATTGCAGAGCTTTCCATGATCATGGTGAAGGCCAGATATCAGGGGCGGCATGTCCTGCTGTGTGGATTTGCCGATATCACGGCGCACAAGCAAGTGCAAAGAAATCTGGAAGATGCCAAAAAGGCGGCAGAAGAAGCAAACCAGGAGAAATCTTCTTTTCTAGCCGCCATGAGCCACGAGATACGTACGCCACTGAACGCAATATTGGGCAATCTGGAAATCCTGGGAAGAAGTTCGCTGCCGGAGGAGCAGCAAACCAGGCTCGCCACCATATCATCTTCGTCCCATTCTCTTCTGGCCCTGCTGAATGATGTCCTCGACTTCTCGAAGATCGAGTCTGGCCAGATGAGCGTGGAATTGACAAGATTTGATATCAAGTCCGTGATCCGGCAAGTAGCCGACATTTACAAACCGCTGGCTGCGGAGGCGGGGATAGGATTTTCCTTGATCCTTGATGATTCTCTGAAGGATGGATATATCGGGGATGGCGAGAGAATAAAACAAATCCTGAACAATCTTCTCAGCAATTCCTTGAAATTCACCAAGGCTGGCAAGATTGATGTATTTGCATCAGACAGGGTAGATGAGCTGAAGATCAAAGTGTCGGATACCGGAATAGGCATTCACCCTTCGCAGCATGCTTTCATCTTTGACGCATTCAAGCAGGCGGGCTCGGATATAGCAGCGGAATTTGGTGGTACGGGGCTGGGCTTGACGCTGTGTCAGCGTATGGCGCATCTCATGGGCGGAGAAATCCGGTTCTTCAGCGTGCCAGGAAAGGGCAGCATGTTCGAATTGACCTTGCCTGCCTACCACGCCCGGCCTGTTCCTGCTTCGGTGGGGCAGAACGATGACGATGCCATGCCTGCAGACGATGAAGGCGCGGGTGGTTGCGCGAGGATCCTCATAGTCGATGATCACCCGGTCAACAGGCTGCTGCTTCTGGACCAGCTGAAAATCATCGGTTTCGAGGCGGATTCTGCCGAAGGCGGGGAATCCGCCTTGCAAATGATGTCGCAGAATGTCTATGACCTTGTTCTTACGGATCTGCAAATGCCTGGCATGAGCGGTTACGCACTTGCTCAGCGCATCCAGCAGAATTATCCGGGAATTCCTGTGGGAGCAATAACGGCACACGCAGGCAAGCAGGAAAAATCCAAATGTGCAAAATTCGGCATCTTGGATATTCTTGTCAAGCCCGCCTCCTTGAAAACCATCAAGGAATTCATCAGTAAAAATATAGCAAAGTCTGGCAAGGGGGGCGCTGAAGCTGCCGAAGTTCAGGCCGGTAGATTGCCTTATCGTGATGTGCTGATTTCAGCAACCGAAAGCTCATCGGCCGCATTGAGGCAACATCTGCTGCAAGGTGATCTGAGGGCGGTTCACCGTGAAATTCACGCCATGAAAGGCTCGTTTGCAGTGGCCGGGTTGAAGGAGAGAGTGGAAGATATGGACCGATTGTCATCTCTTGTCAGTGTGCGGCAGTTCCGCGCCGTGGATGATGCGCTGACTGAACTGCTTGAGAACCTGAGAGATATCTGATGAGCCGCAGTGCAATGATGCCGCACTGAACAATCATGTTTATTCTTTTGATGGCGCTAAATCATGTTTTCCAATATGAATCACAGAAAAGATTTGAAGATATCCGTATTGCTGGCCGATGATCATCCTGGAATCATCTCCGGAATCAGGCATGAGCTGTCTTCTGAACTGGAAATCCTGTTGAAGGCCAGTGTTTCAAATTCAACCGATCTGGTGAAAAAGCTGAATGAGGATGATTTTGATGTGCTTGTATCGGACTACTCCATGCCAGCGGGCCAATACGGGGACGGCTTGAATCTGTTTGGCTATATATCCAGAAGATTTCCGAACCTGGGTCTGGTGGTTCTGACCATGCTGGACAATTCGGCCATCCTGCAGGCGCTGGGCAAGGTATCGAACATCAGCATCGTAAGCAAGGCAGACCCTGTGCTGCATCTGGTTCCAGCCATCCATGCAGCCTACACAGGAGGCACATACTTCTCTCCCGCCATTTCCGAGCGACTGGAAAAGATGAATGCGGGTGCCATGGCTGGCGAAGGAAAATCACAGGGGGTGCTCAGTCCCAAGGAATCTGAGGTGGTGAGGCTTTATGCGGCTGGCTTGCGTATCGACGAGATCGCGGCCAAGCTCAACAGAAGCAAGAAAACCATCAGTACCCAGAAGGTCAAGGCCATGCACAAGCTTGGAATTGAACGAGACATCGACCTGATGAAGTATGCCCTCGAGTGTGGATGGGTGACCTCGTCGAGATCTCAATGACGGCCGGTTCTTTATCTGCCGTCCAAGGTCTGGACTTCTTCCAGGAGCTGGACCAGCTGCAGTTCCAGCGCCAGCAGCGATTGCCCGTGGTGCACCAGTCCATCATGGTCGATGCCGTTTTCCAGTTCGGCGCAGCGTATTGACAGCTCAGTCAGTTCAAAGAATCGCAGAGAGCCGGAAAGATTGTGCAGCTCCCTTTGCACATCCTTGCGATTCTTGCTGGATTGGATGGTCGCCAGCGAAGAACGTGCAGACTCCAGAAAGGCCGTTCTGATGGCTGCCGGGATTTTTTGAAAATAGGTGGCGTCATCAGCCGATGGAATGCGCTTGCTGCCCGCTGGCCGGGGCTGGACGGCCAGTTTCAGTGCATCAAAGACGCCCTGCAGCGAACGCCAGGAAACTTCGATGATGCGGGCGTTGATCACCTTGGGTCGGATGGAGTGTTCAGCCTCGCATTCGATGATGCTTGCGGCTCCTGCCACCAGACGGTTTTCATCCTTGGGATTCCACGACGTTTTCGGTCCGCAAAGCACAACAACCTGGAACTTCTGGAGGCGATCCTGGCGGATGGCCGTGGGATGGTGGCAGGCGGTGATCGCCAGGCCCCAACTTTGGAGGTGTGGGAGTAGATGGGCGTGCAGTTCGTCGCATGACGAGATGAATAAAACCTGCTCGCCTGAAAATGACAAAGCACAGGAGCTTGGCTCTTCTGCAGCGGTTATCGATTCAGCAGCGGTCGAGAACTTTCCAGAACGGTATGGTGTGGGTGCACTGTCCAGGGTGGATGTCTGTTTTTTCATGGGTGGCCGAGCATCTGGAGCCAGCATCTGCAGCCAGTCATTCGTTGAAGGCTTCAGATCAGGCTCGAAGATTGGACCACGGCACCCATCCATGGTGCATGTTTAAGGGCATGTCCATGGATCATCCTTTTTCACCTGCGTGGCGTCTTGCCGTGGAAGCCCAAGCCTGCGAATTCAGCTGTGGCAGGAAGTACCTCCAGAATGAAAAAAGCCTGCAGAGAACTGCAGGCTTTTTTCATGGAGGCGTTTATCCAGGGCTTCAGATGGCGAACTGGGCACGATCCTTGTCCTTGATCCAGGCGGGGGGCTTGCCACGACCGGTCCAGGTGTCGCCTGTCTCGGGATTGCGGAACTTGGGAGCCACGGTGGAGGGCGCGCGGCGTGCCGTGAAGATATCGTCGGCAGTCAGGTCGTAATCCTGGACCAGGCCGCGAATCTTGGCGATCACATCACTGACTTCTTGCTTGCGTGCTGTCTGGATCTGGGCCTCGAGTGCCTCGCGCTGTGCCAGAAGTTCTTTGTATGTGGTGTTCACGGTAGTTTGCCTTTCATGGATTGAAGCGCGAATATTAACGGTTTTTTAAGAACCAGTTTGCATGCTTTCGATCATTTTCTCCTATGGCTGCCATTGGCTGTCCCGACTTCGTTCAGACTGGTAGGTAAACGCCAGGTAAAGAGCAGGAAGCTATGCGGCGCTCTATGTTCCGGAGTCCCTCAAAATCCTGTATGCACTCGCTTTCAGGAGTGAGGCGCCGTGCTTCACCGGGGTGTTTGATCGCAAGCGAAGGAGTTTGGACTTATTGAAAGGGGATGCTGTTATCAGACTGCGCCGCATATCTGAAATTCTTGAGGTCCAGTCTGTACGCTGCTTTCCAACGGCGTGGCGCGGGGGCAGGGGTGGGAAGCGGGCTGCAAGCGAAAGATGGAGGTGCTGTCGTCCCGTGACATCCTTTGCAAAAGACGATCGTGCCCATCTGCAAAACTGTTTATTCATACAGTATGATGCAGCCATGAGCATCGATCAGATCGCCTTCGCACTCCCCGCAGTCCTTGCCGTCTGGCTGTCGCAATCCCGTTCCGCCGCACTGCGGCGGTGGGCCTGCCTTCTCGGCCTGGGATGCATGCCTTACTGGATATATGGAGCCCTGTTGGCCGGGCAGTGGGACACGTTGGCCTTGGCAGGCGCATTTGCGCTGGGCTGGCTCAAGGGGCTTTGGGTGCACTGGCTGACACCTCGCCGGCGTGAGGCCATGGGCTCGGGCCTTGGCACCATCCAGATCACGCCGGGCACCCGTTGACGGCTGGGCCACCGGCCTGCGCCTGGTGTCCATCAATGCTGCAGATGGGCGCGTGTCTCGCGGGTGCTGTGCATGGCGTGGCCGAAAATTTCAAGCGTTCTCACTGGAATTTGATGCAGGTAAAAGCCGAGTGTTTTGCTCGGTTGGTGTGATGGGTGCGTCGAGGCACCAGCTGCCTGGGCGGTCTGCCGCCTTTATGCCCGGCCGTGCATGGCTGCAAGACTTGGCCGGGCCCTGATGCGGGGATCCCCGCCCCTTGTGCACTGTGGTGGTGCACATCTTTCTGGCTTTGGTCCAGGTCTCCGGATCGGTTGGCAGCGCTGTGTTCTTTTGGATATTTCCGATTCATGTAGTGAGTTTTGTGAGCAAAAAGCCACGGAGTTTGCGGGTCTGTGCAGGTCCAGGGATGGCTGCCAGCTGGCAGTGATGGGCAAGTCCGAGGCATAGAATCGTTTGCATACAACAGGCAGTCACCTATCAGAGTTGCCTCTGAAAACCACGTGAAATCAGCCCACCCCGTCGGCGGTGGGCTTTCTTTTTCGGGCTTGGCCGCGGCGAGCCCGTCGCCTGATTTTTCAGTGCGCACCTGTGGTTTGCACCTGTTGTCAACCACAAGGTTTGCACACGATGAAATTCACTCTCAACCAACAAGAGGTCGAGATCCAGGGCGTCAGCCCGGAGACGCCGCTGCTTTATGTGCTGCGCAACGACATGCAGCTCAACGGCCCCAAGTTCGGCTGCGGCCTCGGCGAATGCGGCGCATGCGCCGTGCTGATCGACGGCAAGGTGGCCCGTTCCTGCTCCGTTCCCGTGAGCGTGGTCCAGGGCATGAAGGTCACGACGCTGGAAGGCCTGTCCCAGGATGCGACCCAGGCCGAGCACGCCCGCGTGGCGCGTGACTGGGAGGCTGCCCATCCGGCCGCCGTGCCGGGAATGCCCGCCGGCAAGCCGGCAGCCGATGCCCCGGGCAAGGCCGTCTACCGGCTGCACCCTGTGCAGCAGGCCTTCATTGACGAGCAGGCCGCCCAGTGCGGCTATTGCACCAATGGCATGGTCATGGCCCTGGTGGCCTTGTTCGACCACAAGCCCACGGCCACCGACGATGAAGTCACCCAGGCCCTTTCCGGCCACCTGTGCCGCTGCGGCACGCATGTGGAAATCATGCGGGCTGCAGCCCGCGCCCGCGTGCTGATCGCCCAGGGAGGTGCAGCATGAGTGCATCCAACCCCCTTCAACTGACGCGCCGCAACCTGCTCAAGCTGGGCGGCATGGTCATGGTCAGCTCGGTGGCGGCCGCCAGCCTGGTGGCTGAAAGCACGGGTACGGCGCCTGCCGTGGCCGGCGCCTTCCCCATTCCCCCCATTGACCGGGTGGGCAGCTTCATCGCCATTGGGGCGGACGGCAGCGTCACGGCCTACCACGGCCACGTGGATTTGGGCACGGGCATCCGTACCTCGCTGGCGCAGCTGGTGGCCGATGAGCTCGATGTGGAGTTCGAGCGCATCACCATGGTGCTGGGCCATACGGGCCGCACGCCCAACCAGGGCCCCACCATTGCCAGCAACACCATCCAGGTGGATGCCATTCCCATGCGCAAGGCCGCTGCCCAGGTGCGCCAGCTGCTGCTGGGCCTGGCTGCCCAGAAGCTGCAGCAGCCCGTGTCCGCACTGACCACGTCCAAGGGCGCGGTGGTGGCCAAGGGCGGTCGACGCATCGGCTACGGCGAACTGGCCCAGGGCCAGGACCTGAACATTGCGCTGGACAAGGAAGTGCCGCTGCGCACCGGCGGTTTCAACTACATCGGCAAGTCCGTGCAGCGCGTGGACATTCCGGCCAAGGTGCTGGGCGCGCTGGCCTATGTGCACGATGTGCGCGTGCCGGGCATGCTGCACGGCCGCGTGGTGCGTCCGCCCTATGGCGGTGCCGATGCGTCGGCGCCGCTGGGCAGCAGCCTGATTTCGGTGAACGAGCAGTCCGTGGCCCACCTGCCGGGCATCGTCAAGGTGGTGGTGCAGGGCGATTTCGTGGGCATCGTGGCCGAGCGCGAGGAGCAGGCCATTGCCGCCATGCGCCAGCTGGAGGTGAAGTGGAAGGACTGGGCCGGCGTGCCCGACCTGTCGCTGAACGCCATGCACGACACCCTGGTCAAGCACGAGAAGACCGACCGCATGCTGCGCGAGGACGCGGGCATCGACGAAGCCTTCTCGGGTGCGAAAAAGGTGATCGAGGCCGACTACGTCTGGCCCTACCACCTGCATGCCTCCATCGGTCCGTCCTGCGCCGTGGCCGATGTGTCCGCCAGCCAGATCCAGGTCTGGACCGGATCTCAGAATCCGCACGACGTGCGCAAGGACATCGCCACGCTGACCGGCATGGCGGCCGACCAGATCAATGTGACGCGCCTGGAAGCCTCGGGCTGCTATGGCCGCAACTGCGCTGACGACGTGGCATCCGACGCCGTGCTGCTGTCGCAGGCAGTGGGCCGCCCGGTGCGCGTGCAGCTGATGCGCGAGCAGGAAGCCGCCTGGGAGCCCAAGGGCACGGGCCAGCTGATCCGCGTGCGCGGCGGCCTGGACGAGAACCATGCCGTGCTGGGCTACGAGCTCAAGACCTGCTACCCGTCCAACGACGCGGCGGCCCTGGCCCTGATCCTGACGGGCAAGGTGCCCAACAAGCCCAAGGTGCTGCAGATGGGCGACCGTACGGCCATCCCGCAGTACGAGTACCCCAAGATGCGCGTGGTCTCGCAGGATGCGGCGCCCATCGTGCGCGCTTCGTGGATGCGCGGCGTCTCGGCCCTGCCCAACGTCTTTGCCCATGAGTGCTGGATCGACGAATGCGCCTACCTGGCCGGTGAAGACCCGCTGGCCTACCGCCTGCGCTACCTGAAGGACCCGCGCGCCGTGGCGCTGACGCACGCTGCGCACAAGCAGGCCGGCTGGCAGGATGGCCCGGCCCACCGCAACCCCGCGCCCGCCGACCAGCGCCTGGTCAAGGGCCGTGGCTTTGCCTATGCCCGCTACTACCACAGCAAGTTCCCCGGCTACGGCGCGGCCTGGGCCACCTGGATCTGCGACGTGACCGTGGACCGCGAGACCGGCGTGATCAAGGTGGACAAGGTCTTCGTGGCCCATGACTGCGGCGAAATGGTCAACCCGGCCGGCGTGCGCCACCAGGTGCACGGCAACATCATCCAGTCCACGAGCCGCGTGCTCAAGGAGTACGTGACCTTCGACAGCAAGGGCGTGACCTCGCTGGACTGGGGTGGCTACCCCATCCTGCGCTTCGACGAGCTGCCCGAGATCGACGTGCAACTGGTGGAGCGCCCGGGCGAAGACCCCATGGGCGCGGGCGAATCGGCTTCCGTGCCCAGCGCCGCCGCCGTCTCCAACGCCGTGTTCGACGCCACCGGCGTGCGCCTGCGCGAAGTGCCGTTCACCCCGGCACGCGTGCTGGCCGCACTCAAGGCAAAGGCTGCCGATGCAGCCCCGGCCGACAAGGCACAGAACTGAGAGCGGAGGACTGGAACATGCACACACTCAAGAAAATCACCCTCGGCGTGGTCGGCCTGGCCGCCGTGGCCGGTGCCGCCTTCTGGCTGGCCACGGGCCGCAGCGAAATCGCTCCCCTGCAGCAGATCCCGGTGCAGGAATTCAGCCAGCAGCAGATCGACCAGGGGCGCCGTCTGGCGCACATGGGCGACTGCGCGGTCTGCCACACGGCACCGGGCGGCCAGCGCAACGCAGGCGGCCTGGCCATGCCCAGCCCCTTCGGCACCATCTACTCGACCAACATCACGCCCGATGCCGAAACCGGCATCGGCCGCTGGTCGTACGAGGCCTTCGAGCGCGCCATGCGCCATGGCGTGGACCGCGAGGGCAACTACCTGTACCCCGCCTTCCCGTACACGGCATTCACCCGCGTGACCGACGAGGACATGAAGGCGCTGTACGCCTTCCTGATGACCGAGCCGGCCGTCTCCAATGAGGCGCCCAAGACCGCGCTGAACTTCCCGTTCAACGTGCGCCGTGGCTTGGCCCTGTGGAATGCGCTGTACCTGGAGCCTGGCGAGCAGCCTGCGCCGGCCAACCAGTCGGGCGAGTGGATTCGCGGCGCCTACCTGGTCGAAGGCCTGGGCCACTGCGCTGCCTGCCACTCGCCGCGCAACCAGTTCGGCGCAGAGAAAAGGGGTGCAGACCATCTGGCCGGCGCCTTCATCGACGGCTGGGACGCCCCTGCGCTCAACGACAAGGCCGTGGCCCCGCTGCCCTGGACGCGCGAGGACCTGGTGCGCTACATGCAGACCGGCTTCTCGGAGCGCCACGGCGTGGCCGCCGGCCCCATGGCGCCCGTGATCGAAGGCCTGTCCCACCAGTCGGCCGAGGACATCAACGCCATGGCCACCTACCTGATGTCGTACCGCAAGCCCGTGGCAGAAGCCGCTGGCGCAGGGGACGCCCAGGCCCTGGTGAAGGAAAAGACCGAGGTGGCCAAGCTGCCGGTGGACGCCCAGGGCTACCGCCTGTACCAGGGCGCCTGCATGGCCTGCCACCGCGCCGACCCCAGCGGCGTGCTGGCTGGCAGCAGCTTCGGCGTGCGCCCCCAGCTGTCGCTGAACACCAACCTGTACAGCGACTCGCCGACCAATGCCATCCATGTGGTGCTCAACGGCATCACCCAGCCGGCGCGTCCGCAGCTGGGCACCATGCCCGCCTTCCGCCACAACCTCAGCGACGAGCAGATCGCCACGCTGCTCAACACCATGCGCAGCCAGTACGGCCTGCAGCCCTGGGCCGGCCTGAGCGACAAGGTCAAGGCCCTGCGTGAGGAAACGCGCCCCGGCAAGGCGGCGCACTGAGCTTGCGCTGCGTCATCCGTGCAGCCTGTGGGCTGCGCTAGGATGGCAAGGGACCGCTGTGCCCGCAGCGGTCCCTTTTTTTATGGTGACCCGCAAGATGACAAGCCCCATGCCCGATCCCATGCCCAATTCCCCCCTGCTGACCGACGCAGTCCGCCAATGGCTGGACGCACGTGCCGAGGCCCTGGATGCCGGCGACGGTGACGCCACGGCCGCCGTCGTGCCGTACCTGGCGGGGGCCGGGCTGCTGGGCCACGGCGTGGCCTCGTCATGGGGCGGGCACGGCGGCAGGGCGGGTGAGGCCATCGAGGCGATTGCCCAGGTGTCCGCGCACTCCATGTCCGCCGCCTTTGCCTTCTGGGGCCAGCGCGTGCTGATCGAAATGCTGGCCCATACCGCCAATGCCGCGCTGCGCGAGCGCTGGCTGCCTGCACTGCTGGCGGGCGAGGCGGCCGGCGCCTCGGGCCTGTCCAACATCATGAAGTTCCTGAGCGGGCTGGAGGCACTCAACATCCGCGCCACGGCCCGGGACGGCGGTGGCTGGCGGCTCAACGGCAGCGTGCCCTGGTGCACCAACCTGCGCGGGTCGCGTTTCCTGGCCGCCATTGCCGTGGCGCGTGACGACGGCGCGCCGCCCATGATCGTGGCCCTGCCGTCCGACCGCCCTGGCCTCGAGCGCTCGCCGGATCTGGAGTTGATGGCCCTGCGCGGCACCAACACCGCCGCCTTGCAACTCAAGGACGTGGCCATCACCGAAGACGATTTGCTGGCCGAGCGCGCCGGTGGCTTTCTGCCCCGGGTGCGTCCGGCCTTCCTGGGCATGCAATGCGGCCTGTCCATCGGGCTGGCGCGTGCGGCCTGTGCGCAGGCCGCGTCGCGCATGGGGCAGGGCGGGCATGTGCTGCAGCAGCCGCTGGACGATACCCGCAGGCATCTGGAGCAGGCGGTGGCCGCGCTCAAGGCCGGTGTCGAGGCCGGCGATTTCGTGGAAGCGCCCGCACGCCTGTTCGCGCTGCGCCTGGCCCTGCATGACTGCGTGCAGCAGGCCATGCAGCTGGAGCTGCAGACGGCCGGTGGCCGCGCCTACAGCCTGGATGCGGACGGCGGCTTTGCCCGCCGTTGGCGCGAATCGGCCTTCATCCCCATCGTCACGCCCAGCGTGATCCAGTTGCGCGCCGAGCTGCAAAAGCACGGCGCCTGAAAGCGCCGCGTCTGACGGGTCCGCGCATGTCTTGGCGGCGCGGCCTGCTCAGTCCGCCTTGCCTGCGGGCGCCAGCGCCGTGTCCAGCAGCAGCAAGGCGGTCTGCACCGCAGCCAGCAGCCGCTCGCGCGGCACGCCGTCACGGGCCTGCACGGAGATGCCGTGCAATTGCGTGGCATAGAAATCCCCAGCGCCTGCACATCGGTGCCGGCGCGCAACTCGCCTTCATCCAGCGCGCGTTGAAGCCGGTCGATCAGGGACTGCGTGCGCAGGCGCCGGTGACCGGCCAGCCAGGCGGCGACCTCCTCGTTTTCCTCGGCGCAATTGGTGGCGGCGGTGACCACCATGCAGCCCAGCGGATGGGCATCGTCCGTATAGGTGGTCACGGCGTCGCGCAGCACGCGGGCCAGGGCGTCGCGCACGCGCGGCTCCTGGGCCATGGCGCGGTCGGCAAAGCCGCCATCACCGGCCTCGTAGCGCTGCACGGCCTCGCGGAACAGGTCCTGCTTGCTGCCGAAGGCCGCATAGATGCGCGCTGACGCAATGCCCAGCGCCTGCACCAGGTCGGCCATGGACGTGCCCTCGTAGCCGCGCCGCCAGAACGCCAGCATGGCGCGCTCCAGCGCCTGGGCCTGGCCCTACCTGTTCCCGTTTCCCCAGCGCCCGGCCGGGCTCATCGAGACCGCCTTCGAGGAGCTGGCGCGCCGCTGGCGCCCCATCCTCGACGCGTGCGAAGAGCAGGGCGTGAACCTGTGCTACGAAATCCACCCCAGCGAAGACCTGCACGACGGCACCAGCTTCGAGCGCTTCCATGAACTGGTGGGCCGGCACGCGCGCTGCAAGATCCTGTTCGATCCCAGCCACTTCGTGCTGCAGCAGCTCAACTACCTCGACTACATCGACATCTACCGCGAGCACATCCGCATGTTCCATGTGAAGGATGCGGAGTTCCTGCCCAGCGGGCGCCAGGGCATCTACGGCGGCTATTCCTCGTGGCTGGAGCGGGCAGGGCGCTTCCGTTCGCTGGGTGACGGGCAGGTGGACTTCAAGGCCATCTTCTCCAAGTTCGCCCAGTACGACTACCAGGGCTGGGCCTCGCTGGAATGGGAGTGCTGCCTCAAGGACCAGGAAGACGGTGCGCGCGAGGGCGTGGACTTCATCAACCGCCACATCATCCGCGTGACCGACAAGATCTTCGACGACTTCGCCGGCGCCCCCGTGGACCAGCGCCAGATCAACGCCATGCTCGGTATCGCCTGAGCACGCCCGCAGCCAAAGAACCTCAAAAAGAATCAAACAATGAACGCTTTCACATCGAGCGCCCTGCGCAGGCAGGAAGACCAGGCCCACGAGTTCTCGCACGACTACGTGCGCATCGACGGCCGCCGCATCCACTGCATCACGGCCGGGCAGGGCGCGCCCGTGCTGCTGATCCCGGGCTGGCCCCAGACCTGGTATGCCTGGCGCCACGTCATGCAGGCGCTGGCTGCGCAGGGCTTCCAGGCCATTGCCGTCGATCCGCCGGGCACGGGCTTTTCCGACCGGCCCGACACCGGCTACGACACGGGCTCCATCGCGCTGACCCTGCACCGCACCATGCTGGCGCTGGGCCATGAGCGCTACCAGGTCGCCGGCCACGACGTGGGCATGTGGGTGGCCTATGCGCTGGCCAGCGACCAGCCGCAGGCCGTGCAGTCCCTGGCGCTGACCGAGGCCGTGATCCCCGGCCTGGCGCCCGAGCCCAGCATCTTTGCGCCGCCCGAGCAGAACATCTTCCTGTGGCACTTCATGTTCAACCAGCTGGCCGACCTGCCCGAGACCCTGATCGCGGGCCGCGAGCGTGCCTACCTGGAATTCATGTTCAACCGCTGGTCGCTGCGGCGCGACCGCGTGGCCGTGGATGTCTATGTGGATGCCTATGCGGCGCCCGGTGGCCTGCGCGGCGGCTTTGCCTACTACCGCGCCATTCCCGAGACCATCCGCCAGAACCGCGAGCGCGCGCTGCGCCCGCTGAGCATGCCCGTGCTGGCCATTGGCGCCGAGCACGCCACGGCCGATGCGCCGCTGGCCACGCTGCGCGGCCATGCCGACGACCTGTCGGGCGTGATCGTGCCCGGCTGCGGCCACTTCATCATGGAGGAAGCTGCCGAGCCCTTCATCGCCGAACTGCTGCCTTTCCTGCAAAGGACGCTGTGACCACGGGCCTGGATGCTGACATTGCGCGCTATCTCGCCGAGCTGGCGCGGGCAACCCAGGCCGTGGCCACGCCCACGCCGCCCACGCTGGCAGCGCTGCGCGAGGCCACCGACGCCGGGCTGCGCGCCCTGCATGGCCCGGCCGAGACCGTGGCACGCACCGAAGACTTCACGCTGCCGGCGCGCGACGGTACGCCGCTGCGCGTGCGCATCTACCGGCCGCAGGTCTCGGACACACCCACGCTCCAGCCCGCCCTGGTCTTCGCCCACGGCGGCGGCTGGTGCCTGGGTTCGCTGGAGGTCTACGACAACCCCTGCCGCGCGCTGGCCGTGGCAACGGGCGCCGTCGTGGTTTCGGTGGATTACCGGCTGGCGCCCGAGCACCGCTTTCCCGTGCCGCTGCATGACTTCTGCGATGCCATTGCCTGGACCTTCGAGCAGGCCGGCGCGCTGGGCCTGGACAGCCGGCGCATCGGCGTGGCCGGAGACAGCGCGGGCGGCAACCTTGCGGCCGCCGCCTGCCTGCTGGCGCAGGAAAAGCAAGGCTGGGGAGCGGCGGGCGCACCGGCCATTGCCCACCAGCTGCTGCTGTACCCGGCACTGGACACGGCCATGGATTCGGAATCGTTCCAGCGGTTCGGCGAGGGCCACTACCTCACGCGTGCGGCCATGGAGTACTGCTATGGCGCGTACTTGGGCGATGCGGCATCGGGGCGGCACGAACTCGTCTCTCCGCTGCGCGCGGACCACCTGGCCGGCCTGCCGCCTGCCACGGTGATCAGCTGCGAATACGACCCGCTGCGCGACGAGGCCGAAGCCTATGCGCAGCGGCTGGCGCAGGCCGGTGTGGCGGTGCAGGCCGTGCGCCTGCCCGGCATGGTGCACGCCTGCATGCACATGCTGGGGCTGGCGCCGGCATCACGCCGCCTGTTTGACGAAGCGGGTGCCGCCGTGCGCCAGGCTTTCGGCACGGCCGTCGGCTGATGGGTTGCTGGTTGCAGGTCAGGCCTGCGCCAGGAACACGGCCACCAGCGCATTCGCATGGCCGTGCCCCATCTGGTGCCGGGCCTTGAGCCAGCCCACCAGTTCCATGTGCTTGCGGGTGTCCTGCTGCTGCAGCAGATCCATCCAGTGCGCAATCGGCTGGCCGTAGGTCTTCTCTATGGAAGGGAAATACGAGGCCGGTCCCTTGACCTTGCTTGTCTCCGTCATGGCGCTTGTCCTTTTTCCGTGATGCGGGCGGGCAGGCTGGGTCAGGTCAGGAACAGCACATCCTTGTGCTGCGGCGCAGGGGGCAGCACCTCGCCGGTCAGCTCGCGCAGCGTGGCCTCGATCATCTGCGACATGGCGTCCAGCGCCAGGTCGTTGGGCGCCGTGCCGAAGGGCTCCTCCAGCTCGGCACCCAGCGCCTCCAGCGCAAAGAAGGTGTAGGCGATGAAGGCCACGATCACCGGCGTCATGAAGCCGATGGAGTCCACCAGGCCAAAGGGCAGCAGCAGGCAGTACAGATAGATGGTGCGGTGGATGATCACCGAATAGGTGAAGGGGATGGGCGTGCCCGCAATGCGCTCGCAGCCGCCCAGCGCCTCGCCCAGCTTGCACAGGGGCGCCTCCATGGCGGGCACCAGTACGGGCTGCAGGCTGCCGTCGTGGCGGCGCGCCTGCAGCCATTCGCCGGCCATGAGCAGCAGCACGACCGGCTTGAAGCGCGCCGTGGCCAGGCGCTCGCAGTCGGCGGAAGGCAGCAGGCGGCGCATGTCGGCCGCGGCGTCGGTGCCGCGCAACTGGTGGCGCAGCGCATGCACGAAGGCCGCCAGAACCATGGCCAGGGCCGGGGCGTGCTGCGGTGCGTCGGTCAAGGTCCGGGCCTGGCGCACCAGGGAGCGTGTCTCGTTGAGCAGGGTGCCCCACAGCGTGCGAGCCTCCCAGTAGCGCGCGTAGCTGGTGCTGTTGCGAAAGCCCAGGAAGATGGCCAGCGTCAGCCCGATCAGCGAAAACGGCACGAAGTTCAGCGGCACCTTCCAGGCGAACAGCTGGCCGTGCAATGCCGTGACCAGCACGGCGAACAGGGTGGCGGCAATCAACTGCGGCAGGATGTCGGGCAGCACGGAGCCGCGCAGCACGAAGAGCATGCGCAGCCAGTGGGGGCGGGGCCGGATGATCATGAAAGCTTGCTCCGGGATGGAAAAGAGGGCGCAAGAGGATGCAGGAGGACGCAGCAGCCCCGCAACTTTAACCGCCCCGCGCCGCCAGTGCTCCGCCCGGCACGCGGCGGCTGCGGCTTGCGGGCCTGCCGCCCACCACGCCGTACGGGATTGAACCCATTGCGCAAGCCCGGTACTACAATCCCAGGCCATGTTGCATGCCATCCGGAGCCTATCCATGCGGAGCGCCTTGCTGCTGCTCATCATGGTGGCGCAGCTGCTGATACCGCTGCTGCACAGCCATTTCGGCACTCCGAACCAGGCCGGCCTGCACATCCACGCGGCGCCGTCGCGCGTGGCCGACTCGCATTTCCACCTGTTCGTGGCCCACGGCTCCTTTGCCGATATGGATGAAGACCATGTCGAGCCTTTCGAGGTCGATGTGCAGGACGCCATACAGCCGCTGGATCTGCTGCCCATGCCCTTGCTGGCCGTGGTCGGCCTGGTCCTGCTCACCCTGGGCCTGCGTGCCGCGCGCATGCGCTGCATCGCGCCCCGGCCCGCCTTGCCGCTGCAGCCCATGCGCCTGAGTCCGCGCTGGCGCGGGCGCGTGATTCGGCCTTCCCCCGCCCAGGCTCCGCCCCTGGCTTCCTGACCTCCCCGGCCTGGTCCGCAGGCCCGCCTTCGTCCTTCTTCGCCCGCGTGCCGCGAACAGCCTGCGCGTGGACGGCGTTCGTCTTTTTCCCGGAGTCAGGAATGATGTTTTCACCATGGCTGCTGGCCGGCGCACTTGCGCTGCCAGCCGTCGGCATGGCCGCCCAGGCCCAGGCCGCACCCGCAAGCCCGTCCAATCCCCCATCCGCATCGGCATCCACGCCCACATCCGTTGCCTTGTCCGCCGAACAGGCACAGGCGCTGGGCGTGCGTTTCGAACCCGTTCAGTCGGCAGAGCGCATCGAGGTCTCGGCCCACGCGCGCGTCGTGCTGCGGCCCGATGCCCAGGCCGTGGTGGCCGCCCCCTATGCAGGCGCGGTGCCGCGCGTGCTCGTGGCCCTGGGCCAGACGGTGCGCACCGGCCAGCCCGTGGCGGTGTTCACCAGCCCGCAGCTGTATGAGGCGCGGCGTGCGCTGCTGGAGGCCGAGTCCCAGTCGCGCCTGGCACGCCAGGCCTTGGCGCGCGACCAGGCGCTGCATGAGGACGGCATCATCGCCGCCAGCCGCTGGCAGGCCACGCAGGCCCGCGCCGCCGAGGCCGCGGCCATGGCCCAGGCGCGGCGCGCCGAACTGGCCGCCAGCGGTCTGCAGTTCGTGGGCAATGAGGTGCACCTGGTGGCGCCCCGCGCAGGCCTGGTGACCGAGGTGCTGGCAGTGCCGGGCGCGCGCGTGGAGGCCTCGGCGCCGCTGCTGCGCATGGCCGACCCCAAGGCGCTGGAGCTGGACCTGCTGCTGGGCCGCGAGGTGCCGCTGCCCGGCGTGGGCGACCGCGTTCAGGTGGCGGCGCGCGGTGCGCAGGGCAGGGTGGCCGGCATGGCCCCGGTCGGTGATGGATCGGCCGGCATGCGGGTGCGTGTTGCGCTGGAACGCTCTGGAGACCTTCGCGTGGGCGAAAGCGTGACCGCCTTGCTGGCCCTGGCCGGTGCGGACGCCGTGCCTTCCGGTGAGTCTGCCGGTGGCTCTGGCGGTACACGCCTGCGCGTGCCCGCTGCGGCGCTGGCGCATTGGAACAACCGCGCCGGCGTCTTTGTCGCCACCGGGAAGGGGGTGCGCTTCATGCCGCTGTCCGTGGAGGCCAGCGACGAGGCCACGGCCGTGGTGCGCGGCACGCTGCCGCCCAATGCGCGCATTGCCGTGACGGGCATTGCCGCGCTCAAGGGCCTGCTGGGCGGGGGTGAGTGATGCTGGCGCGCCTCATCGATTTTTCGCTGCGCCAGCGCGTGCTGGTGCTGATGGCCGCCTGCGCGCTGGCCCTGGCCGGTGCCTGGGCCTATGTGCACCTGCCCATCGATGCCTTCCCGGACATCTCGCCCACCCAGGTCAAGGTGATCCTTAAGGTGCCCGGCATGACGCCCGAGGAGGTGGAGCAGCGCGTCTCCACGCCCATCGAGCAGGAACTGCTGGGCCTGCCGCACAAGACCATGGTGCGCTCGGTGTCCAAGTACGGCATCAGCGACGTGACGGTGGATTTCAGCGAGGGCACGGACGTGTACTGGGCGCGCCAGCAGGTGTCCGAGCGGCTGGCCGGCCTGCAGCGCGACCTGCCCGCCACGGCCGAAGGCGGGCTTGCCCCCATCACCACGCCGCTGGGCGAGATGTTCATGTTCACCGTGGATGGAGAAGACTGGTCGCTGGCCGAGCGCCGCCATGTGCTGGACTGGGTGATACGCCCTGCGCTGCGCACCGTGGCCGGCGTGGCCGACGTGAATGCCCTGGGCGGCACGGTGCGCGGCTACGAGGTGATCCCCGACCCCGCCCGGCTGCGGGCGCGCGGCGTGACCCTGGACCAGCTGCGCCAGGCGCTGGAGGCGAACAACCGCAACGACGGCGCAGGTCGGCTGGACCGCGGGGAAGAGCACTGGGTGGTGCGCGTGGAAGGCGGCGTGCGCGGGCTGGACGACCTGCGCGCCATCGTCGTGGCGCCCGCCCGGGAAGGGCGCGTTGCCGCCACCGTGGGCGACGTGGCCACCGTGCGCCTGGGCGAGGCCACGCGCAACGGCGCCGTGAGCCGCGACGGGCATGGCGAAGCCGTCCAGGGCCTGGTGCTGGGACTGCGCGGGGTGGATGCGCGCAGCCTGGTGGATGCCGTGCAGGCGCGGCTGGACGAGCTGGCTCCCCGGCTGCCCAAGGGCATGAGCACCCAGGTCTTCTACAACCGGGGCGACCTGGTCTCGCGCGCGGCGGGTACCGTGGTGCGCGCTCTGGTCGAGGCCAGCGTGCTGGTGCTGGTCACGCTCTACCTGTTTCTGGGGGGGCTGCGTGCGGCCCTGGTGGTGGCGGCCACGCTGCCTCTGTCCATGCTGGCCACCTTCCTGCTGATGCGCTATGCAGGCCTGACGGCCAACCTGATGAGCCTGGGCGGCCTGGCCATCGCCCTGGGCATGCTGGTGGATGCTGCGGTGGTGGTGGTGGAGAACATAGAGACCGCGCTGGCGAATGAGCCGGCGGGCGGAACGACTACCGACACGGCGGGCAGTTCCCCGCCGCAGGACCGGGCCGTGCTGATCCGCCAGGCGGTCTCGGCGGTCTCCGTGCCCATGCTGGCCGGCGTGTCCATCATCGCCATCGTGTTCCTGCCGCTGCTCACGCTGCAGGGGCTGGAGGGCAAGCTGTTCGCGCCGGTGGCGCTGACCATCGTGCTGGCGCTGGGGGCCTCGGTGCTCATCGCCTTCACCGTCGTGCCTGCGCTGGCCTCGCTGCTGCTGCGCCCGCATGGCGGCGATGAACCCTGGCTGATGCGGCGCGTGGCCCGGGGCTTCGAGCACATGCAGCGCTGGAGCCTGGCCCACCGGCCTGCGGTCTTCGGCATTGCCGGGGCATCGCTGGCCGGGGCGGCCGTGCTCTACCTGTCCGTGGGCAAGACCTTCATGCCCACCATGGATGAGGGCGACATGATCGTGCAGCTGCAAAAGACGCCCTCCATCTCGCTGGCCGCTTCGCTGGACATGGATGGGCGCGTGCAGCGCGCGCTGCTGGAGCAGGTGCCCGAGATCCGCTCCATCGTCGCGCGCACGGGCTCGGACGACCTGGGCCTGGACCCCATGGGCCTGAACGAGACCGACACCTTCCTGGTGCTGCGCCCGCGCGACGAGTGGCGCGGCAGCAAGGAAGACATCGCCGAGGCCATACGCCGCGTCATGCAGGGCTTTCCGGGGCTCATCTACGGCTTCACCCAGCCCATAGAAATGCGCGTCTCCGAAATGCTGACCGGCACGCGCGGCGACGTGGCCATCAAGATCTTCGATCCCGACCTGGCGCGGCTGGACGCTGCCGCCCAGGCCGTGGCCGCGCGCATGCGCGCCGTGGCAGGGGCCTCCGAAGTCATCGCGCCCAGCAACAGCGGCGTGCAATACCTGCAGGTGGCGCTCAACCGCGCGGCGCTGGGCCAGTCCGGTCTCAGTGGCGATGGCCTGCAGGCGCAACTGCGCGCCCTGGTGGAAGGCGAACGCATTGGCATCGTGCCCGAAGGCGTGGCGCGCACGCCGCTCATCCTGCGCGGCGGCACGGCGCTGCGCCAGTCGCCCGAAGGCCTGGCCGGGCTGCTGGTGACGGCGGCGGACGGCAGCAGCTGGCCGTTGACCTCCCTGGCCACGCTGGCGGCCCGCGACGGTCCTGTGCGCGTGGACCACGAAAACGGCGCACGCTTCGCCGTGGTGCAGGTCAACGTCGAAGGGCGCGACCTGGCCAGCTTTGTGCGCGATGCCCAGGCGGCCGTCGCTGGCGATGCCGGCCTCAAGGACATGCGCATCGTCTGGGGCGGCCAGTTCGAGAACCAGCAGCGCGCCGCCGCACGGCTGGCGCTGGTGGTGCCGCTGGCGCTGGGCGCCATCTTCGTGCTGCTGGTGCTGACCTTCCGCTCGCCCAGGCAGGCGCTGCTGGTCATTGCCAACATCCCGTTCGCGCTGGTGGGCGGCATGGTGGCGCTGAGTGCGGCGGGCGAGTACCTGTCGGTGCCTGCCTCCGTGGGCTTCATCGCGCTGCTGGGCATTGCGGTGCTCAACGGCGTGGTGCTGGTATCGCACTTCAACAACCTGCTGGCTGCGGGCCAGCCCCTGTCCCAGGTGGTGCGGCACGGCGTGCGCGACCGGCTGCGGCCCGTGCTGATGACGGCCTGCATCACCGCGCTGGGCATGGTGCCGCTGCTGCTGGCCAGCGGGCCGGGCTCGGAGATCCAGCGGCCGCTGGCCATCGTGGTGGCGGGCGGGCTGGTCAGCTCCACGGCGCTGACCCTGCTGCTGCTGCCCTTGCTGTTCGAGCGTTTCGGCCTGCCACGCCGCCAGAGGGAGGCCCGGTCGTGAACGCCATCCGCTCCCACACCACCCCTCCCCATTGCAGGGCGCAAGGCCTTGCCGGACCCTCTTTCAGGAACATGCCCATGAAACACCTGCTGCATGCCTGGGCCGCCGCCTTGCTGTGTGCCGGCGCCGCCCAGGTCCAGGCCCAAAGCTACCTGCCACCCGAGGCCGCCGTGCGCGAGGCCGTGGCCCGCTCTCCTGCCGTGCAGGCGGCCGATGCCGCGCAACGCAGCGCTGCGGCGCGCGCCCAGGCCCTGCGCGCCGGCCCGCATGAGACCCTGGTGCGCGCCATCGGCCAGCGCCGCTGGGTGCACGACGGCTCGGGCCAGCGCTTTACGGAGGGGCAGATCGCCATCGAACGCCCGCTGCGCCTGGGTGGCAAGGCCGAGTCCGATGCCGAGCTTGCCGAGGCGACCCGGGCCGCATCGCGCGTGGCGGCCCAGGATGTGCGGCACGAAGCCGCACGCCAGTTGCTGGCGCTGTGGTTTGCCGCACAGCGCGCAGGCCAGGCGCAGCGGACCGCCCGGGACAATGCCGACGCTGCCGCCGAACTGGCCCGCGTCACCGAACGCCGGCTGCGCGCAGGCGATGCGGCCCGGCTGGACGCCGAACTGGCCGCAGCCGAGCACGCGCGCATGCAGGCCGCGCTGGCAACGGCCCAGGCCGCGTACCAGGCGGCCCAGGCGGACCTGCAGGCGCGCTTTCCGGGCCTGGAGGCTGCCTTGGCGAAGGAGGGGGAGGCCGCCGCGCCGCCGCTGCCGGACCTGCCACCGCTGCCACTGCTGCCACCGGCCCAGCTGCGCCTGCGCTACATAGAGCACAGCCACGAGTACCTGCTGGCCCAGGCCGAGGAAACCCTGGCCCTGCGCCAGGCCCGCCGAGCCGACCTGGAGCGGCGGCCCGACCCCACCGTGGGCGTGTTTGCCACCAGCGAGCGGGGCGGCAGCGAGCGCATCGCGGGCGTCAGCCTGTCCGTGCCCCTGGGCTCGGTGCATCGCCAGGCCCTGGCCGACCAGGCCCTTGCCGATGCCGACGCCGCGCTGTCCCGCCGCCTGGCGGCCGAGCGCCGCCTGGGCGCGGAGTTCGACGTGCTCTGGAGCCTGCTGGCCGGCAAGCGCGCCGCCGCCCAGGCCCAGGCCCGCGCCGCCACGCTGCAGCAGGGCGCCGCTGACCGCGCACTGCGCGCCTACCGCGCCGGTGAATCGGGCCTGACCGAGCTGCTGGCCGTGCGCCGCACCCTGGCCGAAGCGCTGCTGGCCGAACGCCTGGCCCGCAGCGAGGCGCTGGAGGGCGACAGCCGCCTGCGGCTGGATCTGCATGAGCTGTGGGATTTTGATGACTGAGTACGGCCGCAGCCCACGACAATCCTTGTGCAGCCAATCAACCCCAGCCAATCCATGAAGCCCAGGATCCCTTCCCTCAAGCGACTGCTTGCTCTCTTCACGCTGGTGGTGCCGGCCCTGGCCTGGTGTCTGGTCAAACCCGTGCGCGTGATGGCCCCCGGGCTGGCCGGCGTGTCCTGCACGGCGGACCGGGTCTGCGTGGATGATGTCTCGCGGCTGGAGCAGGCCAACGCCATGGTGGAGGAGGCCCGTGGATTCCTGGCGGCGCGCCTGGGCACGGCTCCGCACCGGCCCCGGGTGGTGTTCTGCGCCACCCAGGCCTGTGCGGACAGCTTCGGCCTGGGCGCGCGCTCTGCCATGAACCTGACGGGCCTGGGCACGGTCATAGGCCCCAGGGCGTGGACCGCCTACTACCTGCGCCATGAACTCATCCACCAGGTGCAGAGCGAGCAACTCGGCGTTGCCAGCATGCTGCTGCGGCCCGCATGGTGGACCGAAGGCATGGCCTATGACCTCAGCGGGGACCCGCGCCCCGTGCTCGCCGAGCCCTGGCAAGACTACAGAGCCAGATTCCGGGCATGGCATGCCCGGGCTGGCGACGCGGGGTTGTGGACTGCGCCGCTCTAGGGCCGACCACCGCCCAGCGTCGCAATCAACTGCCCATACATGGCGTCCACGGCCGCCGAGCCCTGCGAGGCCTTGCTGCGCAGGGCCGACACCTCCATGGACACCAGCGGCGGCAACTCGAAGCCGGCCGGCAGGTTCTGCAGCACCTGCAGGTGCGCAGGCACGCTGCAGCGCGTGAACACCGCCACCGCCAGCCCGCTTTCCACGGCGGCCAGCTGGCCGGCCAGGCTGGAGCTGTGATAGACCACGCGGTGCGCGCGCCGCTGGGCCGTCAGGCTGGACAGCGCGGCCGTGCGCGCCAGGCTGGCCGCCTCGTAGACGGCAATCGGCAGGGGATTCTTCCTCCACACCTCGTGCTGCGGCGCGCCCACCCAGACCAGGGGCTCGTGGAACAGCAGGCGCCCGCGCTGGGGCCTGTCGCGCGAGACCAGGGCCAGGTCCAGCGTGCCGCGCACCACCTGCGGGATGAGTGCGGTGGACTGCTCGCAGGTCAGCTCGATCTCCACGCCCTGGTAGCGGCCTGCAAAGCTGCGCAGCACGGGCGTCAGATAGGTGGATGCGTAGTCGTCCGGCACGCCCAGCCGCACGCGCCCGGACAGGTCGGGGCCGAACAGCGCAGCCTGCGCCTGGGCCTGCAGCTCCAGCATGCGCCGCGCATAGCCCAGCAGTTCCGCGCCTGCGGGTGTCAGCTGCAGATGGCGCGGGCCGCGCAGCAGCACGGGCTGGCCCAGCGCTGTCTCCAGCTTCTTGATCTGCATGCTCACTGCGGCCTGTGATCGGTGCAGCAGCGGCGCGGCAGCCGACAGCGAGCCCGCATCCACCACGGCCACCAGGGCGCGCAGCCAGTCGATCTGCAGGTCGGGGTGGTTCACGGCACGCTCCATGGATTCGAAAATCGAATATTAAACCTGCGAACTATTTGCTTTACGAGAAATTCCTGCCACGAGACGATCGTGGCCATGCAAGACAGAACCCATTCCTTACAGGCCGCATCCGTAGCCTCCACCGCGCCCGCTCCCGCGCCCGCGCAAGCCGCTTCCACAGCGCAGGAGACACGCGGCCAGTGGCTGATGGTCGCGGGCGGCGTGCTGCTGGGCACCGTGGGCGTGTTCGTGCAGGAGGCCGGGCAGCATCCGCTGGTCACCGTGCTGTTTCGCTGCGCCTTCGGTGCCCTGGCGCTGCTGGCCTGGGGCATGGCCACCGGCCGCGTGCGGGAGCTGCGCGTGCGCGGCACAAGCTGGGCGGTGGTGGCGGCCACGGGCCTCCTCATGGTGCTGAACTGGGCGCTGTTCTTTGCGGCCATACCGCTGACCTCCATCGGCGTGGCCACCATCGTGTTCCACATCCAGCCGGTGTGGATCATGCTCTTCGGGGCCCTGGTGCTGCGCGAGGCCGTGGCGCCACGGCAGGCGGCGGCCATGCTGGCGGCGCTGCTGGGGCTGGTGCTGACCACGGGATTGCTGGGCGGGAGTGGGGCAGTTGCCTGGGGGCCGGGCTACGTGTCCGGCCTGCTCATGTGCCTGGCCGGCTCGCTGTGCTACGCGGCGGTGACCATCCTGGCCAAGACCGAGAAGGTGGTCACGCCGTTCGCGCTGGCCTGGTGGCAGTGTGCGGTGGGCACGGTGCTGCTGCTGTGGGTGCCGCTGGTCCACGGCGGGCCCCAGGCCCCGTCGTCCTGGGCCTGGCTGGCAGGGCTGGGTGTGCTGCACACGGGCCTGGCCTACGCCATTCTCTTTGCGGGCATGGCCCGCCTCACGCTGGGCCGCATTGCCGTGCTGCAGTACGTCTATCCGCTGACGGCCATCGTGCTGGACTGGGCCGTCTACGGGCGCGCGCTGGACGCCGTGCAACTGGCCGGCGTGGGCCTGATGGCCGGGGCGCTGCTGGTGGTCAAGGCCCGACAGCTGCGGTGAGCCGTGCGGGCCCTGGCGCAGGGCCTACTCCTTGCCCAGCGCCTTGTACTGCTCGTACAGCTCGTCGGCCAGCCGGCGCAGGGCGCGGCCTATGGCGGCGTACTCGTATTCGTTGAGGTTGGCCAGCGAGGCCCGGCCGGAAGGCCGGTCAGAGCCGAAGCCCCGGCCCGGCAGCAGCACGATGCCGGTCTCGTCCGCCACGCGGAACAGCATGTCGCCCGTGGACGACTGCTGCACGGCCCACTGCGAGAAGGCCTCGCCGTAGAGCCGGCAGGTGACGTTCTGCAGGTCGATCAGCGTGTAGTAGTTGACCGAGTTGGGATTTTCCAGCGGGGGCATGCCCAGCTCGCGGTACAGCGTGGCCTCGCGGCGGCGGATCAGCTGCTTGAGGGCCTGCTTGTAGGCGTCCGCTTCATCCATGAGCGCGAACAGCGAGAACAGCACCATCTGCACCTGCTGCGGGGTGGACAGGCCGGCCGTGTGGTTCAGCGCCACCACGCGGCTGTCGGCCACCAGGCGGTCGATGAACTTGAGAGAGCGCACATCGGGCAGCAGCGAGCGGTAGCGGTGGTCCAGCGCCTTCTTGGCCGATTCGGGGAGCTGCGCCAGCGCATGGTCGAACACGTTGTCCTTGTGCGCTGCGATCACGCCCAGGCGCCAGCCCGTGGCCCCGAAATACTTGGAGAACGAATACACCAGCAGCGTGTTCTGGGGGCAGACCGAGAAAAGGGACTGGAATTCATCGGCAAAGGTGCCGTAGACATCGTCGGTCAGGATCAGCAGGTCGGGCCGCTGCCCGGCCACGATGGCGCGTATGCGGTCCAGGCTGCGCTGGTCCATCTTCACGGACGGCGGGTTGCTGGGGTTCACGCAGAAGAAGATCTTGACGCCCGGGTCCTTGAGCTTGTCCAGCTCGGCGTCGGAGTACTGCCAGCCGTTGTCGGGGTCGGCGTGTATGGGCACTTCCTTGAGGTCGTACTGGGCCAGCTCGGGGATCTCGATATACGGCGTGAACACCGGCATGCCGATGGCCACCTTGTCGCCGGCCTTGAGCAGGCCGCTGATGCGCAGGCTCTCGAAGATATAGGCCATGGCCGCCGTGCCGCCCTCGACCGCGAACAGGTCCACCGACTCGGGCGGCACGGCGCCGCCTGCCATCTCGCGGACGATGTACTGGCGCACGATCTGCTCGCTCACGGTGAGCATGCGCGGCGGCACGGGGTAGTTGCAGCCCAGGATGCCGTCCACCATCTCATGCAGGAAGGCGGCGGGGTCCAGCCCCAGCTGGTCGCGCACATAGCTGAGCGACTTGCCCAGGAACTTCACCCCCTCCTGGTCGCGGTGCTCGGCGATGTAGCGTTCGAAGCGGCCCTCGATGCCGTCGAGCTTGGCCAGCCCGCCCACGCCCACCGTCATGTAGGAATACGACAGCTCCGACTCCGCCGCCGCGAACAGCCCCAGCCGGAAGAAGGCCCGGCGCGGCGTGGTCGCCAGGAAGTTGGGATTGCCGCGCCCCGCATTGAGCATGAGGCGGTTGGCCTTGCCCGAGGCCACCTTGATCAGTTCGTCCTTGAGTTCGAACGGGCTCAAATTCGCCAGACTCCGATAATCCTTGCTCATTGCGCAGCTCCTTGTGATGGTCCTTGGTGGTCCTTGGGAAGAGATCAGGGGTGGTCAGGCGAAGGCGATGACCAGCGGGCCCAGCAATGTGAGGAACACATTGGCCAGCGCATAGGTGATCGCAAACGGTGCCGTGGGAATCGAGTTGCCGGCCTTGTCCAGAATCTCGCCGAACGCCGGGTTGGCGCTGCGCGCGCCCGACAGCGAGCCCGCGAACACGGCCACGTTGTCATAGCGCAGCACGTACTTGCCGAACAGCATGGCGATCAGCAGCGGCACGATGGTCACCACCACGCCCAGCAGGAACAGAGTCAGGCCCTGCTGCATCACCGTGGTCACCGCCTGCTGGCCGGACTGCAGGCCCACCATGGCCACGAAGCCGGCCAGGCCCAGGTCGCGCAGCAGCGTGGAGGCCGCCGTGGGCATGTTGCCGAAGGTGTGCTTGCGGCTGCGCCACCAGCCGAACAGCAGGCCCGCCAGCAGGGCGCCGCCGCCGCTGCCCAGCGTGATGGGAATGGAGCCCAGGCGCAGCACCAGCAGCCCGATCAGCAGGCCCACCGTGATGCCCAGCCCGTGGAAGACAAAGTCCGTCTTGTCGCTGGGCACGATGATGGGGCCCACCGACTGCGCGGCCTTCTGCACATCCTGCGGCGTGCCGAACAGCGTCACCACGTCGCCCGGCATGACCATGGTGGCCGGCGCAATCGGCACCGGCGTGCCCGCGCGCATCAGCGCCACCGCGTACACGCCGTGCTTGAACTCCTGCGACAGGCTGTCCAGGATGTCCTTCACGCTGCGGTTCAGGTACTCGTTGTTGGAGATGGCCACGTCGCGCCGCACCATCACCACGTCCATGCCCTCGGCGCCCTGCAGCTCCTCGCCCACCGAGGCGCCCAGCGCCACCACGGCCGCGCGCCGGCCCACCAGCAGGATGATGTCGCCGGCCTCCAGCGCCAGGCTGCCGTCCACGCCCACCATCGCGTTCTTGCGCTGTATGCGCTCCACCGTCACCGTGCCGCCATTGGCGGTGGCGCTGGCCTCCAGCTCGGCCACGGTGCGGCCTGCCTGGCCCACGCGAAAAATGCGGCCCACCAGATCCGGCACGGCCGGTGACTCGCCGGCTCCGTACACGCGCACGCCCTTGAGCAGCTCCTGCTCGGCCTGGATCGCGTCCTCGCGGATCTTGCGGCCCGTCAGCCACTGCAGCACGTTCACGCACATGATGATGGCGCCGAAGGAGCCGAAGATATAGGTCACCGCATAGCCGATGGCCACATTGGCCTGCATGCGCTGCACCTCGTCGGGCGCCAGCCCCAGCTTTTCAATGGCCGAGCCCGCCGTGCCGATGATGGCCGACTGCGTCAGCCCGCCCGCTGCCAGCCCTGCCGCCAGCCCCTTGTCCAGATGGAACACCCGGGCGATCACCACCACCGTGATCAGTCCCGAGATGGCCACCACCACGGCCATCAGGATCTCCTTGACCGACTGCCGCCCCAGCGAGCGGAAGAACTGCGGCCCGCTCTCGAAGCCCACGGCATAGATGAACAGCGCAAACAGCACCGCCTTGATGCCCGAATCGATGGTCACCCCCACCTGGCTGATCAGCACCGCCGCCAGCAGCGACCCCGCCACGCCCCCCAGCTGGAATGACCCGAACCTGAACTTGCCCACCCAGTAACCGAGCGCCAAGGCCGCAAACAGCGCGATTTCCGGAGCCTGATGAAAGATGCTTCTGAGAAAGTCCACAGCCACCTCTGCTTCTGGGTTGAGGTCCACGGCGGCGCAAGGCAACGGTAGCTGCTGCCCGGCAGGGCAGGCGGCATTGCGTGCGCGTGGACTGGGAACGGCGAGTCGCTATTGGAAATGGCTATCGAAAATACTTCTGCACAAATGATTGTGACCAAGAAATATTCAATCGAATATAGCTATTTCATTGGCTTCTTTGGGTCAATCCTTGTTGAGAACAGAGCCACTATTCACGACAAAGACCAACGGCAATGTAGGACTGCGCCGTCAGCAAAAGCGGATACATATACAGAATGCCTTGCATGCAGGCCCTGGGCGCCAGTTTTCGGATGAAACCTATTGGCTGCCAGCAGAATGCATCAATTACGCATCTCGCGCCCAGATGAGGTGGAGCTCTCCATCCACAAAACCGGCGCTCACCGCTTGCGACTGGCGCAGTCGAAGGGCTCCCGCCGCCTCCGAGGCCACGTAGGAGCCAAGCAGCTTCCTGGCAGCAGCAAGTCCTTTCTCCCACTCGCTTCCCACCGCTTCGTGCGGCAACTCGAAGTGAGGGTCTTCGGACATGAATATGTCATCGCACGCCCAGTCCGGGTCTTGGGGGTCGTAGGTCGGGCAGCCCACAATCTGGAGTTCGTGCGACGTGGGCGAGTCATACAGATTGAAGTGGAATGCCGCAATCCCGTCTGGCAGATCGCCGGACAGCGTTTTGTCAACCCATTGGGAAAATTGCTTTTCAATTGATGTCATGGTTTCGATATTCTGATGCAATGTGGATAAAAAATCTTTCCATCATATAGAGAAGTCGGAAAGAAAGAATTGATTCGCATGCTTCAAAAATATCTGGCTCCGGCATAGCCCTCCCAAAGCCCGTCTCCAGAAAATCAAAATTTTGGATAGATTGGTACATCGTCTGGAGAATGCCATGAGCCGAAACACATCCGTGGCCCTGGGGCCGCACTTCACGGAATTCATTGATGCCCAAGTCCAAGGCGGGCGCTATGGCACAGCCAGTGATGTGGTCAGAGCCGGGTTGCGGCTGCTGGAAAAGCACGAAATCAGGGTGAAGGCACTGCAAGAGGCTCTGAACGCTGGCCGTCAGTCCGGCGAGCCGCGCCCGTTTGACAGCGAAGCGTTTTTGAGCCGCATGCACGCAAAGCATGGCTAGGCCCTACCGACTGTCGCCGCTGGCCGAAGCCGATCTGGAGGAAATCTGGCTCTACACGCTCAGGCACTGGTCGGTCGAGCAGGCAGGCTCCTACCTTCGCAACCTTGTGGAGACATTCGAGGGATTGGCCAAGAGCACGAAGCAGGCCCAGCAGGCCGGCGCCCAGTACCAGCCGATGCTCGCCGGGAAGGCCGGGCCGGTTCCTGTTTCACTGCCATGAGCGTGGGCGCCAGGGCGACGGCGTGCCGGCCCGGGCGCCTGCGCCAAGGGTAGGCGTATTACGACGCACAGGAAGGCGTTGGCCCGATGGCTGTACCGAGGGCCACACCGCATCCTGAAGGCATTACGGACCAATGCCCCACCATGAACACAGAACTGCTGGACCTCCCACGTACGGAACTGGCCGCTGGCGCAGCCACGCTTGAGCCTTCTTTCCTGCATGTGCCGCTCTACGAGCGCCTGGCCAACCATCTGCCCACCGAACAGGAGCGCCAGGCTGCTGCGGACTTCCTGCATGGCGTGATCGCCGAGACCTCTGCCGATGCCGATGGCCTGCCGGATAACCCGGAGCACCTGACCGACTGGATGCGGGCCAATGTCGAGAAAGTGCACGCCCAGTACCAGGCCTACCTGGCAGAGCGCAAGGCGGGTGCGGCACGCCGCTACTTCGGCAACCGCGCCCATGCGCTGTACTTCCTGCGCAATGTGGCGCCTACCAAGCTGGTGGACGGTTCCTGGCTGTACGGCCTGTGCGCGCATGCTGGCAACTCGCGCATGTCGGATCTGGTCACCACCTATGTGGAAGAACTGGGCGACGGCATGGCCGACAAGAACCACGTCAAGCTCTACCGGGAACTGCTGGCCAGGTATGGACTTGATCCCGTGGAGGACCTGCCCGACGACCTGTACCGGCAGGGGCTGGTACAGCTGGCGCTGGGCTGGAATGCGCAGCAGTTCCTGCCCGAGATCGTGGGATTCAACCTGGGCTATGAGCAATTGCCGCTGCACCTGCTCATCACCGCCTACGAACTCAATGAACTGGGAATAGACCCCTACTACTTCACGCTGCATGTCACCGTGGACAACGCCGACACCGGCCATGCCCGGCGTGCCTGCATTGCCGCCTGGGAGAACGCACCGCGTATTGACGACGGGGGCGAATACTGGCGCCGCGTACGCGCAGGCGCCCGGCTGGCAGACACGGGCACCAGCACGCTGGACGTGATCCGGTCGTTCGACATCGAAGCTGAGGTGGTGCGCATTCTGGCGCGCAAATCGCCTTCCGGGCATGGCGCGCACTCGGACTTCTGCAAGGTCGCCGGCCGCAGCGTCAATGACTGGCTGTCCCGTCCGCAGGACATGCCTGCCTTCCTGGACGCGCTGGAGCAGGCACGCTGGATACAACGCAACCGGCCTGCGGAGGAAAGCCGCTTCTGGCAGCTGCTGCAGGGCGAGCGGGCAGAGATGTTCGGTGTTTTCTCTCCCTATGAGCTGCAAGTCATTCATGACTGGCTGCGGGGGCCGGCCAGTGCGGATGGCGCCTCCTTCGAATCCGTGGCCGAGCCCGGCAAACCGGCGCGGCGCATGAGCTTTCGCGTGGCCGAGCGCCTGCGCACATCCCGTGGCGCGCGACCTGACCCGGGCCGCAGCGCGCAGGAGCTGGACACCGACCTGATGCTCTTCGAGCAGCGCTACCCCACGCTCGATCCAGCGGCCCAGCATGAGTTGCTGGTACAGGCCATGTCACCGGGCCTGCACTGGACGCCCCTGGGCCTGCGCGCCACCCGCCTGTTCCTGGGCCGGTAGGCCATTCGACCCCTCTTTACTTACCCGGGGAAAATCATCTAGTCATTGGGCAAGACGGGCTTGCTCTTTGACCCATTCCCGGCTTTTTCCACGCACACACCATTCTGGGTTTTTCACCCAATCTGAATAATAAATATTTGGGTGGCCTTTTAATATATTGCAACGGGTATAGCCTAGTTTTGGCATGGCATAGTGCTGCAAAGGAGTAATAATAAAAAGACAAAAGAGCATAAGTAAAATACCGGAAAACATAGAAGTTTTTAAAATCCGCTCCGGAATTTTTGTTATGTCTGCCTTGCATGGAATTGCCTTTTGTATCATGATGGTAATTCCTGAAACTGATATGATTGGTGCGCATAGTGCAACCAAATCGGATGGCGTTATTCTTATTGTTGGAGATAGATTTCTCAAATCATATATTGTTTCAAGAAGAGAATATTTTATACTCCAAATTGATATGATAAGCATCAGTAAAAAAGACGGGATACTCCATATCAAAGATTTGCGGATTAGACTGAGGCTTCTATCTTTCATCTGACTGATTAATAAATTATTCGATGAAAAGCGTACGGAAAATTGCCTGACTATTCTGCTTGGGAAGTTTATTTTTTCGTTTCACTGTTGCAGTGAAAATCTTCTGTCATTTTGACGTTGTCATTAAGATTCAGTACCTCTGTATGCATAGAAAAAGCACATGACCACCATTTGCTAAAGCTCCACGGCGAACGGTCATGGCAAAGCGCTTGGCTCAGCATTTGCGTTGAAAAGGAATGATGCTTAGGTATTCAGCGAAGAGTTGTTCTTAACGCATGCAACGACATTACGCGGATAGGACAATAAGGGTGTAGGCCTTATGATCTGCACTTTTCTGTTTATGGATTTAGCGCGGTGCTACTGTCTAGGCGGGCTTGCTCATTGACCCATTCGCGGCTTTTGCCACGCACACACCAGGCGGGATTCTTTACCCAGTCTGTAAAATAAATGGTGGGGTGGTCTTTCAGAATGTTGCAGCGGGTATAGCCTAGTTTGGGCATGGTGTAGTAATGCAAAGGCGCTATGATAAGAAATGCGATAGCTATAGAAATCACATTGACGCCAACGGAAAATATGGAAATATATTCAAAAATTTTAAGTACTTGCTTTTTCAAAGGAATTGCGTTGGCAATAACTGCCACTACCATTGTCAATGGAATTGCCCAGAAGGTCATTACTAGAGTAAATAGTGGTGTTACTCTGACGACTGGCGAGAGAGCAAAGATATCTCTAATATCCGGTATGATACATTCGTGTATAAGGTACACATTGAAAATGAGTAGCGCAATGGAAAAAGGAATGATCCAGATAGTATTTTTTCTGTTCTGCTTGATGCGGTCTTGCATTGTATATTCTTGGTTGTTACTTTTGTCGGTTGATCCTGCACAGTAGATCGGAATTGCTGGGCGCGGATGTTTTTCCAATTTTTTCTTCATTGTGCGAATAATCTCCATGAGGAATTTCCTCCCACTCTGACGATTGAGTATTGACGAAGTAGATGCCTTGCGGTACATCATTCGAAAGCTTTCTAAATGCAGAAATCACTTGTTGTTTGATTTCCATTTTCTTATCAAGATAATTGACGCCTATTCCAGTAATTAGTATCGCTGCCGCCATTGCTGCTAAAGGGAATACGGCTATCGTTGTTATGCTGGTGAATACGGCACCGGCCGTCAGGCCAACCATCGTCGCCAACCCAGCCTTGACCGCCTCCACTCCAATCCCTCCCACCAGGTCATGCATGGTCTTCTCGTCGTTGAAGATGAAATCCAATGTCTCCACGCCGATACCCACGACCAAGCTCAGGATGAAGCCCCCTCTGGCAACGCCCTGAAGGCCGCGCATGCCCAGACCCATCTGGACCATGCGGGGATTGGTGGTGAGAAAGCGCGTGCCCTGCAGCAGATTGCCGCGAAACCCGGCTCGGCCCGTGATGATGATATAGGTGCCTTTGGGCGTCGCCTTGACATAGGTGCGCGCACCGGCAAGGCGCAATGCAATCAGCGTTCTGGTGAACAGGTACGTGTCATTGGCCAGCATGGAGGCGGGAATGGTCCAGGGTTTGCCGGCATTGGGGCTGGCCGTCTGCGTCCAATACTTGCCCAAGGCGCTTTGGGTCAGGATGGCGCGCAGGCTGGCCTCCAGGCGCGGGTCATTGCGTGACTTGTCTTGCAGGACGCCTACGAACTCTTGCGGCGTGAGCACCACCACGTCCACCTGCTGGCTGTCCATGGCGCGGGTGATCTGCCTGTTAAAGGCCTTTTCATAGCTGATATACGGGCGGGTGAGATCGGTGGATGTTGCCATGGCCTGCATGCGAATGGTTAATGGAATGAATGAGGAAATGGCGGTTTTCCAAATGCCAGAAAAATCACGAACGCAGGCCTCCCATCAGGCCTGTGATGAATCAGGCCCGATCAGGTATCAGAGTGGGAATTGCGCATTCGCAATCATCCCCAAGGCCAATGTCAATCAGTGGCCCGGGTATTCCTTTGGGGTAGTCCTGCTATTTGATTTCTTGGGTATCTGGAAGTCAAGCAGAAAGGCAGGGGATTGATTATTTTCAGATTATTCCTAGATGCATGCCTTGCGTACAGGCGATATGGGTCTTGGAATGGGGAAGAGGGCGGTGATAAAGCCTTGTCAGTCAGGGCCGCCATTTGCCCGGTGGACGTAGGCCAGCCAGCACAGCCGTGCTGCGGGCCTTTGCTGCCGCAGGCGCGGCACCGTGGCGATACCGTCGTGAAGATCCGGTGCAAGGAAACCGCACGCAACGGGCTGGCGGTCCCTATCATCGAGTGCTGCGGGGGCACGGCGGCGCAGCCCCAACCGCAACGGCCAGCCGCCATCATCCAGCCCGTTCACAACCTCGCACATCCATGACAGCCGGTGAAAGATTGAAGGCCTGGGCACGACGCATCAAGCGCGATGGCGTCACCCTGTGGTTTGCCTGCAAGAGCCCCCAGACGCCCTGGTATGCCAAGGCCCTGGGCGCCTTTGTGGTCGCCTACGCCCTGAGCCCCATCGACCTGATCCCCGACTTCATCCCCGTGCTGGGCTATGTGGATGACGTCCTGCTGCTGCCCGCGCTGATCTGGCTCACCGTGCGGCTGCTTCCCCCGGCCGTGTTGGCCGACAGCCGCCAGCAGGCCGAGGTCTGGATGCAGGCGCAGGGCCGCAAGCCCCGAAGCCGTGCCGGAGTCGCCCTGGTGGTGGGCGTCTGGCTATGCGTTTGCGTGGGTGCCTTCCTTGTGTTTCGAGTGCGCTGGGGTCTTTGAGCGCGGAGCCTCGCTGGCTGAGCGGCGGCGGGCGGACAACAGTCAGGATGCGGGCGCTGCGCCAGGGCGCTGTATCATCACGTCCAGGTGCTGAACACACCTTCACAGGCGGTCCCGCCACACTCCCGAAAGCAGTTGGACGTACTCACAGGAGGCCTTATGGCTGCTTTCCTTGCGGGCGTATCAATGCCCGAACCCTCTCCCAATCCTTTGCGTGGCCCCGTGCTTCGAGCGCATGGGCATTCCTTTGCATCAGCCGACAAGCGTGCTCATTGAGGAGTTGCCATGCTGTACTTTCAACTTTCCGAGCCGGAGTACAACAGCCTGCGGCGCGTGCAGGATCAGTTGGGGCTGATTTCCAGTTTGATCATTGGCGCCTACCCGGGGCATGCCTTGGAGCCAGTGACTCCTGGGCAATTGCTTGCGTTTATTCAGGCGCAGGAAGAGGCGCTTGAGGGGGTGATCGGGGGAGTGAGTGAGCGCGGGGTGGTGAGGGGGATGGATTGACTGGGTGCTGCGCTGGGAGGCCACGCATGATATGCGTGGCCTTTCTGCGTGGTATGGGGCTGCTAGCGGGGTTTGGAGCAGGTGGACAGTCAGTCTCTTGAGGACTGCTCTCGGCCAAGAGCTGCTAGTGGAAGAAATAATAAGAAGTCACTCAACGTTTAATATGGACTGCAGTTGTAGGCTGCTCCCTCAATGGAGGCAGGTTCGGTTTCTCAGTCGAGAGTTTTACCAGTTTTCGCTCGACTTTCTTGGCCAAGAGAACCGATCTCGCATCCCGCCCAAAAAACCAAAACAAGCCAAAGGTCAATACAAGCACAATCAATGCTGCTATTGAAGAGAGAACGCTCTTGAGACTTAGGAGGGAGACCACCACAACAGCAGAATAACCAGCCATCGCAACGATAAAAAAATCGTAAAACCCAGTATCAGCCCCCCGGACTTCCCAGGGGTCACTACAAGCGAACCATCATCCTCAATCTTCGAGTAGAGGAAGCTGGCTCGCAGCTCTTCCAGTGAGAAGTGCCCAGATTGGTAGGCGGCCATGACAGCTGCCGCCATTCGTGGTGAGGCAGGTCTGCCGAATGTTGAACGAAAGACAGCCTCATGCCTAGCGGCTTCGATAAATGCCGTTAATTCTCGGTGCTGCTCAGCTTCGCCACGCAGAAATGAGTGCCGCTTGAATTTCCGCTTACTGAGATATTCGTCATTGAACTCGAGCAGTGTCTTCATCGCTTTGTATAGCGCGCCAGCAACTGCAACGACTGCCGCGCTTACTGCCGGCGTAGACTTCCAAAGTTCCGAGAGGTCCATAGATGTGGAAAAATAATCTTGAGTTAAGCCGCAAAGCAGCGTCTGCTTTTATCTAATTTGCTGCTGTGGGTCGGTCGGGGACAGTCGCAGTCGGCCAGGAACTGTCATTGGCGCTAATAAAATCGGATGCTCAACGGCTGAGCTCAGCCGCGACCAAAGGCGGTCAGTTGCGGTGAATGGCTAACTCTTGCAAAGTAACCGCCAAGAAGGGCGGCGGGAATTATTGATAGGAATGATATGATGCTATACCAGAGCGGTAGTCCGTCGGCCATAAATATACCAATAATTAAGCCTGCCAGCCCCACTAGCCCGGAGTTTATATATTGAGCTTGTTTTGCAATGCGTGCTGCAATATATCCACTGAATACAGTGACCAGAATTCCCAAAACAAGACAGGTGATTAGATATAGAGTTGAATTGCCAAGTTTGAGTAATGCCGCCTCAAGCCTTTCTGGAGGCTGATTTATCAGTGAACTATCAACGAAAGCAATCGTCAGCCCGATTCCCAAAATAAGACTGAGAAATAGATCGCAGAATATTCCAATGGCAACCCCTTTGATACTCACTCTTTTCATGTAATTTCCTATAATGACAAACGTTGACATGAGAGGCGACGTCCTCTCGATGGAAGGGTTAGGCGGCACGGCGGTCAGCCAACTGGGGAACGGCACTCCCGCTGCTCCTCATGTACTCCTGTCCGTGTAGACCGCGCCAACCCACAAGCCATATCTGCGTGTTCGGTCTAAATTGGTAAAAAAAATCGGCAAGGGGTTTGAAGCCTAGCTTTGCGTTATGCATGCTGTGTAAATATGCAGTGCTAAATTCAGCCATGAAACCCGCCGCCCTCCTGTGTCGCGCCAAACGGTTGCTGGATCAGGTCCGTGAGCGAATTCGTACGATCACTATAGCCTACGCACTGAGCAGGCCTATTTGCAATGGGTCGTATGTTTGTGAAATGGTACGACTTGCGGCATCCATGAGACATGGGGCAGCTGGGAATCGAAGGATTTCTGGACATCATGGCTGAATGACAGCTTTAGAGCTTCTAGCTGAACGGCGGCTCAGGGACGGTCTGGGACAGTCGCGGATCGGCCAGTAGCAGCCAATCAGGCTAATGGAAATCAGTCGTTAACCATTTGAATTGGCAGTCCAGTCATCTACGCTGACTCAATGAACAGTTGGGATTATTACGAGAATTCAACTGAGAATTTGAAAGGGTGCGATGTCAATCCAAGATGCCGCCCCTTCTTATTAAGCATAAAGTAGACAGTAAACCCTGTGTAACTATATTCGTTTTTATTTCTGTCTGCCTCAAAACCAAGTTCCACGCGAAAGTCAGCGTCTTTCTCGGATTGAAATGAATCAACAACTATCGAGTTGAGAAACCATTCCCCACTGTCTTTCATAAAAGACTCCAGTAGCGCAATCGATTTCTTCTTTATTAAGAAATATTCAGAAATTATTATCTTCGCGTCTTCAAGAGTCGCGATACTGGGCGCCTTATCGGTACCACAAAGAAATAACTCTGTCCCATCTTCTGTTTGCGAAAACCATGAATTTGTTCCTTTTTTTTCAATTTATCAAGATCAAACATGCAGAGGTGATTTTAGTAGTAAACGATGAGGGATAATACATTGCACTGGCCCCTGACACCATACAAATTTAGTCGGCGTTCTTTCTATACCTTCACAATGACTGCTTAACGGCGGCCCAATGAAGTTCTCCTGTTGGTCGAAAGCAGACCATCTACAAAATCAATTCCCATTCCCAACCATCGCCCGAGTCCCCCGACACCCCGCACCAAACGCCGAGCACCCCCAAAATGCCTTCCCAGCCGCAGGCCCTCGCTTGGCAACCCGCTGAACCATTGCTTTCCCGCATTGAGGACAGCCGGGTATTGGGGCGGGAGCCGGTCGCACTGTGTCAAAAGCAGGCTCCGTCTTCACGGGCTCGGCCACAGGCACAGGGTTCGCCAAAGGTGCAGAAGTCCGAGTTTTGATGGCTGAAGCCGCTCCTGTCTGGGCCTTTGCCTCCTTGAGCAATTTCATTAGCGAGGCGCCGTCCATGAGGTGGATATTCCTCCCTGCAGCAAACGCCACAGCTTCCTGAGTGAACCGACCAGAGGTCACCACAAAGCCGGCAGCGGCCCCATCAGCTGCCATGACGCCATAAAGCTCGCGCACCGTGGAAACACCCACCTTGAAGGCTTTCCACTGCTTGCATTGCACCAGTGTCTTTTCGCCATTCTTCGAGAGGACCAGGTCCACGCCACCATCGGGCCCGCCGCCACCGGTTTCCTTGACACCGTAGCCGCGCCGCCGGAATCCCTCACCCACCAGCGTTTCGAATTCCCGCCATGACATGTTCTGCAGCGCATCCGCGCTGGAGCTGGCTGAGGTGGTTTCGAACAACCGGCTGCGGCGGCGCTTGCGCACGGCGGAAATGGCCGCGCCGGCCAGGCAGATGAGGGGAAGGATGTACTGGCCACCGGTAGCCAAGCCCTGCCATATGGCCGTGGTGGCCAATTGGCCGATTTGCTGCGGGCTTTGTGCTGCAGGCAGGGGACGGATGGCGATGGAGTGCAGCACCATGTAGCTGGCGAGTGCCAATGCAATGCCTGCCCACCAGGGCAGCAGGGCGACCAGATCCATGAGGTCTTCTGCCGCGCTGGTCTTTCGTTTTCTTGCCACTCCTGCGCCTCCATCGTGCAAATTGCCGAACATTTTGCAACATTTATGGGTGAGGCGAATTCCTGTGCCAATGGGTGCGGTGAAATCAAGAGAAATTGACACTGAGGATTTCTTCTGGCTGGCGATGAATGTGTGCAATGCGCTATTGATTGCATAGCAGGTGGTGTATGCCTGACCTACGAAATTTCTTGCCTTGTCATTTGGAGCAATGGATTGAACGTATTCATTGCCATGGGTCGCGCAGGGGGCAGGCGCCATTGGGTGTCAGACAGCAGTCCCGCTGCTGTCCTTATCCCCAGTGCTGTATGAATTTGTGTCACTTGTTTGGGGGACATACAGGGCCATGGCGGCTACCTAGCATCCGGTCGACTGGAGCGCAAAAGCAGGGCGGGCGATGACTGCGGTGCGGTCATTTTTTCAACGCCGCCGCTTGTTTACACACCGATTCGAGGCCGAATCCGGCCATTCACCGTCAGGAGCCTTCGCCATGTCCGACCCTGCAAACTCAACGAATGCCTTCACCCCGTCTGCCGATATCTACAAGGGCATCTCCGTTCTCAGTTCAGAGGACTGGATCGGGCTGACGACGTTCTTCGAGTCTGCTGTCACCGACAACCCGACCACCACGGAGCTGATGCGCGCCATGCTGGGCATGCAGAAGCAGGATGCTTTCAGGCCGGAGTTTTCCGAAGCGGTGGAGCTGTTCGTCACGCTCAAGGGTGTCGGCCAGAAGTTCAAGGCCGATGTGCAGGACAAGATGCTGACCCTTGCCGACGATATCGTTCAGTACAACGATGTGGCGGCAACCACCTATGAGCGGTTGATCGAGCTGGTGGACCGTTTCGATCTGGAGGGGGCGTCCACCCCATCGGCGGAGCCGGCGGTGGAAGCGAAATGGAAGGCCCTGGTCAAGGCTTGGGAAAGCGATACGCCCAGCGGGCGGTCGGAGCAGATCAAGCGCAATTTCAGCAGCGCGCTGGAGCAGCTGATTGAAGACGCCAATGCGCGATCGGTGCGTGCCTTCGCGCTGCAGAACTCCATTCTGGACAACGGCAACGGAATACTGATGCGCCTGAATGCCTGCAAGACTGCATTCAATGGACAAAAGCAGAAGTTCACGACCACGCTGGGCGCCGAAGGTGCTGCCAACCAGAAGCTGAAGGCCGCCGTGGAGAAGCTGGAGAACGACTTGAAGGCCCTGCGCCGCAAGGAAAAGGATGAAGTCATCGTGCTGTCCACGTCTCCGGCCTATCTGGCGATTCCGCTTTTCGGGCCGCTGATTCTGGCGGGTGTGGATATCGGTGTGGGTGCGGACCTTGCGGTCACGCGCAGGAAGATTGCCGAGAAAATGGATGAGGTGAGAACCATCCAGGCCACGATGGCGACGAATGAGCGCTTCATCGGCTACTACAACCGCAGCAATGATCGCTTTGACAGCATCAGCAAGAGCATTGAAGACCTGGGTCCCAAGCTCAAGACGCTGGGCGATGCATGGCGCGCGATTTCTGCCGATCTGGGCAACATACACAAGGTCTTGAGCACCACCGGCCGCAAGTCCCTGCAAGGGGAAAACTGGTTCAGCCTGACGGTTGTGCTGGGCACGGCCAAGAAGGGCTGGGCGCGTGTCGCCGAACAGGCAGACCATTTCCGCCGTTTTGGCGGTACGCCGAAGAAGGCGGAGAGCGTGGACCAACTGGTGGACCTGGCCAGCAAGAAGGCAGCCTGAGCGGTCTGCTGCGGCCTTTGTCTCACCGCTGCACAGGTGCAGCGCCTTACCTGGAACCACCCGCCATGACTTCAGCAATGACTCCCATTGAATTGCGCACCTTGATCGATCACTACCGTGCCGAGGGCCTGGTGCCGCCAGGGCCGCTGGTCTGCAGCGGTGGCCGCGCGCCGGACGGCAGCTTCAATCCCTTCGGCATCGTGGCCGATCTGGTGGTGGACCTGAAGGTGTCGCTGGACGAGGCCGACGCGGCCGGCCTGCAGGCGCTGGACATCCATGCCGATACCGTGGTGGTGCCCGAGGGGTTCGACAGGCGGCTTGACGGTTCGGTGCGGCGGCTGACGGTGGTTGCCCGCCGCATTGTTTCCGAAGGCACGACGGTTCTGCGCATGCTGCATGACGAGGGCAACGAGCTCAGCAGGGTGCGCATTTTTGTGGAAACCGTGGAGGGCCGGTTCACGCTGTACGGTGGCCCCACGCGCGACACCCCTTATGCGCTGGAGGAGGCCTGGGACACGGTGGCACGGCCGCAGTTCAGCAATTTCCTGTGGCAGGACAACCGGGCTGTGGTGAAGCACACTCCCGTGCCGCCCGGCTTGCTGGAGCATGGCGAGCCGATGCACAGGGTGCTGGCCGCGCTGTTTGCCCTGAGCGCCGGCATGGCGGGCAGGCCCGGCCACAGCGCGGCCGAGCTGGCGCTGTGCCATGAGGCGCTGGCCTGGATCACGCGCTGGTCAGGGGTCGAGTCCGGGTTTGGCGAGTTGATCCAGGCGGCGGGGTCGCTGCAGCGCCTGCTGCCGGTCATGGGCGCTGAGGGGCTGGCAAGGCCGATTCCTGATCTGAGCGCCGGCAGCTACCTGTCGCTGGCCAAGGCCCGGCAGGAGGTGATGGCGGCCATGGAGGCCCACCTGCGCAGCCTGCGCGCCAGCGGCGAGCTGGCAGGTGCCGTGGGCAGCGTCGCGCAGGCGTTTGCCGACCGGGACACCCTGGACCTCAAGACGCTGGAGGCACGTTGCACCGAGCTGGAGCAGCGGTTGATTCAGCAGATCGAGGCCCTTGACCGCGCCGCACGCACGGTGCGCCAGGAGGAGCTTGAAGCGGAACTTGCCGCCATGCGGCTGAAGCTGGCGAGCGACGTTGCCCAGATCGTGCGCACCGTGAAGATGAGCCTGGAAATCGCCTTTGGCGTGATTGCGGTCGCAAGCAGCGTGGCGGCCCTGTGCGTGGGCGTGCCGCCCGACCCGAAGGCGCTGACCGAGACCGGTCAGAAAGGCGTGCTCGGCCTGAAGGATTTGTACGGGCAGGCCAAGACGCTCGGCGGCAGCATAGACGGCCCGCTCAAGGCGCTGAAGGCCCTGGGCCAGTCGTTTGCCATTCCGCTGCAATGGGCCAGGCACAACTCCAGCACGCTCAAGAATCTGGTGGATCCCGCCAAGGGCGCGTTGAATGCGGTGCTGCCGGTGATCCGTGGGCCGCTGGGTGGGCTGGATGTCGAGGGGATTTCCCGGGAGCTGGGCGACACCATGCGTGCACTTGCGCTCATGCCGGATGCCAATGAAGCCAAGGCCGCCTGGACGGTGCTGGAGAACGATGCCGTCAACCGGCTGGATCTGGTGCTTGCCGCGGAAGGCACCGAGGCGGCCGTGCGCAACGCCGCCAACACCCTCAAGACACAGGTGCAGAAGGTGGCCGTCTATGGCCGCCTGCTGGCAGAGCAAAGCGCATCCAAGAATGCCATTGCCCGTGAGCTTGCCACGCTCAAGCTGGAATATGTTGCGGTGATCCGCAAGCGCCAGCGCCTGCAGGCGCTGGAGCAGCAGGCGCTGACGGAGCTGGAGCGCAGCGCGCAGTTGCAGGGGGAAATCACCCTCAGGGCGGAAAGCGCGCGCCGCGGTTTCTTCGTGGACTGCTTCGGAGTCCGCGCCGCACAGGCCTACGAGACCGGCAAGCAGCCCGGCCACCGTCTGTCGATGCCGGGAACGGCCGCTGCCATGGCAGATGCACACGCCACCCTGCTGGCAGACCACGCCAGCGCGCGGGCGGCCAATGCGAGGACCCAAGGGGATCTGCGGCGGGAATTGCGGGTCACTGACGCCGCGCTGCTGCAGCAGCTGGCGCATGGGCAGCCCATCAGCCTGTCCATTGCCACCAGCCATCCGGCACTGGCCAGCTACCGCCGCATCCGCCTTTCTTCGGTGCAGGCCTGGCTGGAGTTTGCCGATGCCTCGGCCCAGCGCATCGATATCGACATGGTGACCGGCAGCGCCTTTCACGACAGCACGGGCAACGGGGACGAGAGGCTTTTCTGCTCGCCCCTGAAGATCAACTTCACCTACGCCGGCGACCAGATCGAGTTCTCGCAGCACCTGGGAGATGTCTGCCCGACGCCGTTCACCACGTGGCTGATCGAAGTGGTGGAGCCCCGACAGATGCCGGCAGCGCCTCGGGCCCTGCGCCTGTTGATGGCCGGCACTGCCGCCAGATGACCCGGCTTCTGTGGCTGCCCGCCGCTGCCACGGCGCTGTGCTGCGGTGGCGCCCTGGCATCGAGCTGCCGCGCCGAAGCCGAGCCGGCGCATGAGCCAGTCGCACGGCAGGTATGGACCGATATCGCCGAGTTCTCGTTCCTGACCGGGCTTGATCTGGACGATGCCAGCGGCCGCATGACGCTGGCAAGGAACCTGGAGAGCCTGCAGTCGTTCCCTTCGCTGAAGGCGGCATCGGCCGCTTGGGGCACGCTGCGTGCACGTATCGACGGGCTGGCCGATACGGTGCAAAAACTGGGGCAGGCCGTGGGGCGCTTGCAGCAGCTGTGCGATCAGCTGGATGCCGTTTCGCTGACCCCCGACGCGCCGCTGGACGAGGCCCGGTGGAATGCAGGCGTCGCAGCCGTCGAATCTGAGATGGATGCGGCCATTGCGGCGGCTGCGCCCATCGTGGCGCAGCTGGAAAGTCATGCCTCGCTGCTTCGCGTGGCTGCCGCGCACCATGCCAGGCAGCCGCCACCGGCAAATGCGGTGGTCCGCCTCGGGCCCGCGCCGCAGGCGATGGCAACGGAATTCAGCACCCTGGCATTGCGCTGGCGGGCCGTGGCCTCCGACCTTGCAAATGCTCGTCGCATCTTGCCGGTGAGGCCGGTGCGTGGCTCGTCTGCGCCCCTGATCGCCATGACCGCCGCCATGCGGGAACTGGCACGCATCTCCGCCGAGACGCATGCGATATCGGCCCAGCGGCTGAGCGATGCGGACTTTCTGCGCTACGAGAGCGGCGACTACCTGTACGACCAATGCCCCATGCTCAAGGACCGCCAGTGGGTCGCGCTGCAGAACCTGTATTGGAGTGAAAGGCGCAATGCGGTGGCGCTGCTGCAGGGAACGGGCCTGGTGTCTCCCCCGGGGCTGTTCAACGTCGAGCCGTTGCAGATTTCCGTCCCGGCCATGATTGTGGGCGCCGACAGATGGAGGTTCATGCGCACCGGCCAGGGCTACTGGCTTGTCCAGAATGCGGCGTTCGGACCGGGCACCATGGCGCTCGATGTCACCAGCGTGGCCGGGAAATCGCATCTTGAGCTGAAGATGACGGCGTCGGCGGGAGACTCCCCACGCTTCAGCGGCCAGCAATGGCGCTGTGCGCCCAGCGACCTGCCGGGCCAGTTCCATCTCTACAACCGCTTCCTGTCGGATGCCGTCGTGCTGGACACCGCCAAGAACAATGGCATCGCCGTCATGCTGCCGGCCACCAGCCGCTCCTCTGGGCAGTATTGGCGTGTGATCGAGCGGTAGGAGGTGCTTGGGGGCAGGACCCCCTTGATCTCAACCGCACTTGAGGTTGCATGCTCCAGGCTTCTCGTCGCCATGGCACTGCGCCATGGCCGGCGCAGACCCTGCAACCAAGAAGCATCCATGCCCCCTCAAGATTCCCTCACGCTGGACGATCAGGTCCGGCCGACGACCACCGAGAACTGGTCCATCCTGTCCTCCCCCTACCGCCTGACGACGATCGGCATCGTCTCGCTGGTGGCCTTGATTGCCTTTGAGGCCCTGGCTGTGGCCACAGCCATGCCGGCGGCGCCGCTGTGGTCTGGCATGGCGTGTTTTGTGGCGGGGTTGCTGCTGGCGGGCTTTGCGCCTTCCATGCCGGTGTTTCTGGCGGGGCGGCTGGTTCAGGGGCTGGGGGCCGGTGGCATGTCGGTGGCGCTGTACGTGCTGGTGGGCCGGCGGTATCCCGAGGCACTGCGGCGGCGCATTTTTGCGGCGTTTGCCACGGCCTGGGTGGTGCCCGCGCTGGTGGGGCCGGCGTTGAGCGGCCTGGTGGTGGAGCACCTGGGCTGGCGCTGGGTGTTCCTGGGCGTGCCCCTGCTGGCCTTGCCGGCCGGGGCGATGCTGCGCCCGGCGCTCCAGGGCCTGGGCGGCCATGGACGGGGCATGCAGGGCGGCGTGCGGCGCGGGCTGTGGGCCTCGGGCGCGGCCACGGGCATCTGCCTTCTGTATGTGGGCGGGCAAAGGCAATCGGCGGGCGCCATGGGGGCGGTGGCGGTGGCCGCGGCCTTGTCGCTGGCCTGCACCTGGAAACTCTTGCCGGCCGGCACGCTGCGCGCCGGGCGCGGGCTGCCCAGCGTGATCGCCTTGCGCGGGCTGGTGTTTGCAGCATTCTTCGGGGCCGAGGCGTTCCTGCCGCTGGTGCTGGCGCGCGAGCACGGGCTTTCAGCGCCCATGGCGGGGCTGGTGCTGAGCGCGGGTGCGCTGGGCTGGTGTTCCGCTTCCTGGTACCAGGGACACAGCCGCAACGGCTGGAGCCGTCACCGCTTCCTGCGCGTGGGCACCAGCGCGGTACTGGCGGGCGTGCTGCTGACGGCATCGGTGGCCTGGCCGGCCGTGCCCGTGTGGGTGGCGGTGGCGGGCTGGATCGTGTCGGGGCTGGGCATGGGCCTGCTCTCGGCAAGCCTGTCGGTGCTCACGCTGTCCATGTCCGCGCCCGGCGAGCAGGGCGCCAACAGCTCGGCCCTGCAGCTGTGCGAGGCCATTGCCGTGGCGGCCACCCTGGCCATTGGCGGATCGCTGTTCGCGGCCTTGCTGGAGACTTCGGCCCAGGCGGCCTATCTGGCGAATTTTGGGGTTGCGGCCGGGGCGGCGGTGCTGGCGGCGGTGATCGTGGGGCGAACGGATACGCGGCAGGTGTTTGTAGGGTGAACTTTGCCGTAAGCGGTGCCTATGATCGATGGCCGCCTGCGCAGCACAGGCCGGAGATTTATGTCCATAACTCCTTGTAGTCATGAAACACGACAAGAACCTTTCCCCCGTCGGCTGGTATGTGGTGTCCTACCTGCTTCGATTCGTGGAGCTGAACGATGAGCGTCGGGACGACGAAGAAGACCGCTTTGTGTCTTGGGAGAACACGGTGCTTGTGCGCGCCGGCACATTGGACGAGGCCTATGAAAAAGGCTTGGCGTTCGCCAGTGAAAATGCGAAGCCGTACAAGGGTGGAACGGATGGCGTGCCTGTCCAATGGGAGTTGCTGGGTATTACCGAGGTCCTTCCCATCTACGAGGAGTTGGCGGACGGTGCGGAGATTATGTGGACTGAGCGTGCTCCGCGAAAGCTCAAGAATCTTCGGCAGATGGTCAAGCCCAGGGGCACGTTCCGGCAGTAGTGGCAGGCGCGGCCGATTGTTTGCCGAGCGGCTGCATCTTCAATGCCAATATTCCAGCAAAAAGAAGATGGTGGCAGGCATTGAGATGAACCCCAGGAGACGCATTTTTCTCAGGAAGCTTGCAGGCAGCCCTGATGCCAGCAGTTTTCTATGATTGATGGGTTCAAGCAATGCTGAAGAGATCAGCACAAAGGCGAGCAATGCGAATTTGACAGTCTGATCGTTGAAAAACGGTATGGCTAACATGGGGGCGGCGCAAGCCATCACGATGTATTTGCTCACCCCTTGGGTCAGGAATTTTTTCTTGTCTTCTTCTGAAAGTACGGATGTCAGTCGGTTGAATAGATAGATGTAAAGCAGAGCCAGCGATATCGCAACATACGAATATTTCATTCTTTGAATTCCTCGCCCTCAATTTGAGACTGCATTGTTGAACATGCAAAGGAAGCAGGCAAGTGGCATTTTTTGCGGCGGCAGTTGCATTGGCCTACACGCAGTCCCCGGTACGCGGGCCGGAATAAGGTGAATGCTGCATGCGGCGGTATCCGTCGTTTTTACTGTAGGACGTGCGCGCAGGGGCTGGCGCGCCCCGGGACCACGCCTTGCACTATGGCGCCTGTGCTGTGATGGCGGCTTGTCCAACCAACGCACAGGAGAAACACATGTCCGAGAAAACCGCTTCCGTCCATTGGGAAGGTGCAGGCAAGACCGGCCAGGGCCGCATCAGCACGGAGACCGGCGCGCTCAAGGACCATCCCTACGGCTTCGGCAGCCGCTTCGGGGATGACCGCAAGGGAACGAATCCCGAGGAGATCGTGGGCGCCGCGCATGCGGCCTGTTTCACCATGGCCTTTGCCTTTGCCTGCGAGAAGGCTGGCATCGCCACCGAGATGCTGGACACCACGGCCAAGGTGCGGCTTGCCAAGGATGGCGAAGGCTTCAAGATCGACCGCATCGCCCTCACGCTGCAGGCCAAGGTGCCCGGCATCGACGATGCGCAGTTCCAGAAAATCGCCCAGGAGGCCAAGTCCCAGTGCCCGCTGTCCAAGGCGCTGGCAGGCGTGCCCGAGGTGACTTTGGTGGCCACGCTGCTGCATTGAAGGCGCAGGCCCTTTGGGCCTTTGCCGTGCAGCGATGCGGCCTCAATGCACCAGCACCAGCCGTCCCCGCATGGGCAGCGCGTGCGAGGGATACGAGCAGAAGTAGGTATCTCTCTCGCACTTTTGGTGCTGTAGTTGCCACGCCAGCAGGCCGCCGCTTGAGAGGCTGCTTGTGGCGCCACTTGACCGTTCGATGACGCCGCTCGGGTGCTGCCTCAGAGCCTGCCTGCATCCAGGATGGCCTGGGCAAAGGCCTGGGGTGCTTCCTGGGGCAGGTTGTGGCCGATGCCGCCTTTCAGCGTGCGGTGCTGGTAGGGGCCGCTGAACTTGCGCGCATAGCTGGAAGGCTCCGGGTGGGGAGCGCCGTTGGCGTCGCCTTCCAGCGTGATGGTGGGCAGGGCAATGCGCGGGCCGGGCGCGAGGCGTTCCTCCAGCGCGCTGCAGCGCGCCTCGCCTTCGGCCAGGCCCAGGCGCCAGCGGTAGTTGTGGATGACGATGGCCACATGGTCGGGGTTGTCGAAGGCGGCAGCCGATCGCGCAAAGGTGGCTTCGTCAAAGCGCCATTGCGGCGATGCCTGCCGCCAGATGAAGCGCGCAAAGGCATTGCGGTCGGCTTCATAGCCCGCGCGGCCGCGCTCGGTGGCGAAGTAGAACTGGTACCACCATGAGAATTCGGCCGCAGGCGGCAGGGGCTGGCCGCCCAGCCGGGCATTGCCCACCAGATAGCCGCTGACGGATACCAGTGCCTTGAAGCGCTGGGGCCACAGCGCCGCGAGGATGCAGGCCGTGCGTGCGCCCCAGTCGCAGCCGCCCACGGTGGCACGCTCTATGTTCAGCGCATCCATCAGCGCAATGATGTCCAGGGCGACCACGCTTTGCTGGCCATTGCGCGGCGTGTCGGCAGACAGAAAGCGCGTGCTGCCGTAGCCGCGCAGGTAGGGAACGATGACGCGATAGCCCTGGGCCGCCAGCAGCGGCGCCACCTCGGCATAGGTGTGGATGTCGTAGGGCCAGCCATGCAGCAGGATGACGGGTTCTCCCGTGGCGGGGCCCAGTTCGGCGTAGCCGGTGCTCAGGTCGCCGGCGTCGATCTGCCGCAAGGGGCCGAAGCTGCTGCTTGCAGTGGAACTTGCAATACTTGCCATTGCGGACTGCGCGGCCATGGCCGGGCTGGCGAGCAGGGTGCCCAGCGGCGCGGCGGCCAGCGCCAGGGCCGAGCGGCCCAGAAAATGGCGACGGCCGGAGAAGGTGCGATCTGTGGTCATGGAAGGTCTTTCGTCTGAAGTGCGGTGGCCGCGAACCCCGGGCTGAACCTGTGTTCGCGTGCCTTCAGTAGAAAGCCCGCATGTATGCGGCATGTGTCGCCAGGTGCCCTTGTTGCATGCCTGTGTAGCAGGGCCCGTGTCCGGATACACGGCAATACAAAGCCCGCACCCAAGACCAAAGGCCCAAAGGCCCAAAGGCCCAAAGGCCCAAAAACCAGAGCTGCGGAACTGCAGCTCAGGCGGCCGGGCCCTCGTCGTGCGACGTGCGACGTGCGGCTGTCGGGCCTGCGCCAGCCCTGGGTGCGGGCAGGCAGCGGGCAATGGCCGGCCAGGGGAAACCGCAATTCGCTGGCCATGCCGCCAGCGCAGAACACCAGAGACATGAGCCAGCGGCGCAGCAGGCAGCGGTGGCTAGTCATGGCAGGCCTGCACCTGGGCCGAGAACACATAGCCCTCGCTGCGCACGGTCTTGATGTAGCGTGGCTCGCGCGCATCGTCACGCAGGCAGCGGCGCAGGCGGCTGACCATGAGGTCGATGGAGCGCTCGAACAGCTCGGCCTCGCGGCCCTGGGTGATGGTCAGCAGCTGGTCGCGGTTGAGCACGCGCTGCGGGTGGTCCAGGAAGACGCGCAGCAGCCGGTATTCGGCACCGCTCAGGGGCACGACCACATCGTTCGCATCCAGCAGATGGCGGTCTGCCGTGTCCAGGCGCCAGTCGCCAAAGGCCAGCCAGCGCGCTTCCTCGCTGCTGCGCATATTGGGCGGCAGCATGCGCGTGCGCCGCAGCACGGAGCGCAGGCGCGCCAGCAGTTCGCGTGCGGCAAAAGGCTTGGGCAGGTAGTCGTCGGCACCCATTTCCAGGCCGAGGATGCGGTCGGCCTCGTCGCCACGCGCCGTCAGCATCAGCACGGGCAGGGCCTTGTGCCGGCCTGCGCGCAGGTCGCGGCACAGGGCCAGGCCGTCTTCCCCGGGCAGCATGAGGTCGAGGATGACCAGATCGAAGGGGCCTGATTGCTCCAGCGCAATGCGCATGTGCCGGCCCGTGGGCACGGCCGTCACGCGCAGGCCGTTTTTCACCAGATAGGCGCTGAGCAGGTCGCGGATGTCGCGGTCGTCATCGACCAGCAGGATGTGGTCTGCGGTGGCTTCGGTCATGCGCAAGTCCTGTTGAAGTTCTGTCCAAGCTCTGTTCAAGCTTTGTTTGCAAGCGGGGAAGGGGGCGGCAGTCGCAGGCAGGCCGCGAGCCCGCCTTCGGGACGGTTGGCCAGCGTGAGTTCGGCACCCATGGCGGCGGCCAGCTGCGAGGCAATGGACAGGCCCAGCCCCGTGCCCCCGGTATCCCGGCTGCGCGAGCCTTCCACCCGGAAGAAGGGTTTGAACACGGCCTGCAGATGTTCAGCCGGAATGCCAGGGCCATCGTCCAGCACGGTCACGCACAGGCGGCCGCCGTGGGCCGCAGGCTGGCTGGCCACGCCATCGGCCAGTGTTTCCGTGTGCACCTGCACCTGGACCTGGCTGCCGAACTTCAAGGCGTTGTCGATCAGATTGCCCAGGATGCGCCGCAGCGCCTGGGGCCGCGTCAGCACGGGCGCACCGGCCCGGCCCTGCAATTGCACGCGCATGCCTGTGTCCGCGTAGTCGCTGACCATGCTGTGCAGCAGGGCGTCCAGGTCCAGGCGGCGCGGGGTCTCGCCGGTGCCGTGCAGGCTGCGCGCATAGCCTATGCCCTCGTGCACCAAGCTGCGCATGGCCTCCAGGTCCTGCTGGAATTTGTCGCGCTCTACGGCATCGTCCATGAGTTCGGTGCGCAGGCGCATGCGCGTGAGCGGAGTCTGCAGGTCATGCGAGATGGCGGCCAGGATCTCGACGCGCTCCTGGGTATGGGCGGCAATGCGCTGCTGCATGGCGTTGAAGGCCAGGGCCGCCTGGCGGACCTCGGCCGGGCCTTGTTCCTGCAGCGGGGGCGAGCGCAGGTCCGCACCCAGGCTGTCGGCCGCCGCCGCCAGCCGCGCCAGCGGCCGCGTGACCAGGCGCACGGCTTGCCAGGCGCACAGCACCAGAATCAGCAACTGCGCCAGCAGCGCCCAGGCCACCCAGCCCGACACCGGCATGGCCACGCGGCGCGCAACGATGTATAGGGCGCTGCCGTCGCCCAACTGCACCTGCATGCGTATGGCCGGGACGCTGGGTGAGCCCGCCCCAGCCCCGGGTTCGACCGCCTGGCCCAGCGCCTTGACCGGGTAGGGCTGCAGCGCGGCGGTCAGCGCATCGGCAAAGCCGCGCAGCGCGGCGTCGGTGGGCGGCGGCGTGTCCACGGGGCCGGCCAGCTCCAGGCGGTAATTGCGCCGTTCCAGCCGTGGCAGCCAGGCCGGGCGCTCGGCCGCAGGCAGTCGGTCCAGCAGGGCCACGGTGGTGGCGATCTCGCGCTCCACGCTGTCCATCATGAGCGCCTGCAGCGCCTGGCCGCGCTCGTAGCGTATGGCGGCAAAGGCCAGCAGCTGGGCCAGGGCCAGCCCCAGGACGATGACCAGGGTCACGCGCCCGAACAGCGTGCGCGGCAGCAGGCGCTGCCAGGCGCTCGAGTGGGGAGGTGGCTGCGTTGGTTTCGGCGTTGGGGTATTGGGGGCAGGCTCCATGGCGCAAAGTGTCGCAGCTTCAGTTCAGCGACAGCTCGATGGGAATTCCGGCACTCAGCGCCTTGGAATAGGGGCAGCTGCCATGCGCCTCGTCCACCAGGGCGCGAGCCAGCTCGGGCGCCAGCCCCGGCAGGCTGATGCGCAGGCGGGCGCGCAGCTGGTAGCCGCTGTCGCCACGGGTGAGGTCGATCTCGGCATCGACCGCTGTATGGGCCGGCAGCGCCACATGGGCAGCACGCGCGGCCAGGCCCAGGGCGCCGATGAAACAGGCCGACCAGCCCGCGCCCAGCAACTGCTCGGGATTGGTGCCTGTGCCCGCGCTGCCGGGTGAGCTGAGCGCCACGGACAGTCGGCCGTCATCGCTGCGCGCGGCGCCATCGCGTCCGCCTGTGGTGTGGGTCTTGCCGGTGTAGAGCACTTGTTCGCTGGAGGACATGGGGATTCCTTGAATCGTTGAGTGAATGGCCCAGAGGCTGGCGCGATTGTGTCGGCGGCCCGCCTGGCCGTCGCTGCCTTGCGTGTGGCTGTGTACGGGCCCGGTCAACGTACACACTGCGATACAAAAATCCCCCACTGTCCCCTGCGGGCAAGGACTCCCCGGCTACTGCGCAGCAAAATCCTGCTGGCATTCCCCGCAGATCAGCCTGAGCCCCGGCTTGCCCCAGACATTGACGGGGGCCGCGCAGCCGCCGCAGCGGTACTTGACGCGCAGCGACTTGTTGGCCGGCTGCACGGTCATCTCGCCCGTGGTGGAGCCGGGCACCGCCACGGAGGTGCCCACGGGCCGCACGGCCTCGGCCAGGGCGGGCACGGCGGACATGGGCGGCTGGGTGCCCTGCATGCCCTGGATCTGCGTGGCCATGCTCCACTGGCCCGTGACCACATGCTCGATGGCGGGAAAGCGGTCGTACCAGCTGAGCTGGAAGCGCGTGGTCAGCAAGGCGTCGCAGGCGGCCAGGAACGGGCCGCCTGCGATCGCATAGTCGGCCATCATGTCGCCCGTGCGCCGCCCGCCGGGCCGGCCCGTGGACGAGGGCATGAGGCCCAGTGATTCCAGCTTGTCCGCCCATTCCTCGTTGTGATAGCGCGCGCGGCCCGGCTTGCCGAAGTGGTGCTGCCACAGGTGCGTCATCTCGTGTACCAGGGTCTGCAGCGTCTCGATGATGGGCACGGCCGCGAAGTAGGCAGGGTTGAGCGCAATCTCGTCCGTGGTGCTGCCATCCAGCGAGGCAAAACGCGCGGCAGAGAAATAGCCGCAGGTGCGTTTCTCGCGCTGCAGCGTGATCAGGCAATGGGGCAGGGCGTCGTCGAACAGGCGCTGGTTGAAGTGCTCGTAGGCCTGCTGCAGCTCGGAATAGGTTTCGCGCGTGGGTACTGCTCGCGAAGAGGCAAGGGAAGATGCAAGGGAAGAGGCGGTGGCCGAGAGCATGGCTGGATTGTGCAATACAGCCATACCGATGTTGGCGAGTTTCAGGGCGGTCCGTCCTGCACCTCGTCCTGCACATTCAACGCCTGCCCGATCGCATAGAACTGCCCACCTGCCACGTAGTGCAGGCTGCGCAGCGCCGGGTCAGCGTCCTCGAAGTGCCAGTGGCCGCCGCTGAACACACGGGTGTCGGACCAGGCGCCGACGATCTCGCCGATGAACAGGTCGTAGGCCTGTTGGTTGTGGGGCTCGGGGATCAGCCTGCAGGCCAGCCAGCCGGCGCAGCCGTCCACGAAGGGCAGGTCGAACCCTTGCATGCCGAATAGCTGCACGCCGCTGCCGGCGAGCTTGCCGGCGTCGGTGGAAAGGCTGCGCGTGCCGACCTCGTGCGTGAGCCGCAACTGCGCGGCGGTGGGCACCTGGATCACGAACATGCCGCTGTGTTCGACCAGGGCGCGCGTGGCCGTGGCCTTGTCCAGCACCACGGTGAGCTTCGGGGGGGCAAAGTCCAGCGCGCAGCACCAGGCCGCGGCCATGACGTTGTCCACGCCGCCATGGCGGGCCGAGACCAGGACGGTGGGGCCGTGGTTGATCAGCCGGTAGGACTTGGCGAGATCGACCGGGGCGATATGCGGGTTCATGCAGGGGTTCCTGAAGGGTTCTGTTTTTTGCGCGTGCAGGCGCCGGGTTCATTCGGCCAGCGCCTCGGAACCCACGATATGGACGCCGGGCCTGGCGTTGACAGCAGCCTCTATCAAGGCCTGGGCGATGCGGTGCGCGGGGTTGAGCCGCCAGCGCCGGGGCAGCAGCGGGCCCAGGGCGCCAAGAACGCCGACCATGAAGCGCTCGCCCGCGCGGTGCTCGGTGCGCGGGCCGCTGATCAGGCCGGGGCGCACGAAGGTGAGGGAGGCAAAGCCTTGCGCCTGCAGGTCGCGCTCGAGTTCGCCCTTGACGCGGTTGTAGAAGATGCGCGAGCCGGCGTCGGCGCCCATGGCCGAGTTCAGTACATAGGTGGCTGTGCCATGGCGCCGCGCCATCTGTGCGGCCAGCAGCGGATAGTCATGGTCCACACGCCGAAAAGCCGGCTGGCTGCCGGCGGTTCTGATGGTGGTGCCCAGGGTGCAGACCAGGGCGTCGGCGCGCCACCAGACGGCGTCTTCGGGCAGTTGCTCGAAATCGACGATGGGGGCGAGCAGCCTGGGATGCGCCGGCAGCGCCCGGCGTACCGGGGCCACGACGCGGGTGATGCGGCTGTCGGCCAGGGCCTGTTGCAGCACCTGGCTGCCCACCAGCCCCGTGGCGCCCACGATCAGCAGTTGCATGGCTTGGTCTTTCGATGGGTCATTCGATGAGGACGCAGATCAGCCAGTGTGCCGTAGATGGCGTGGCGCATGAAACTGGTGCAGCCCAAGTCGAGGGACACCGAGGAAGGGCAGCCCCGCACCGAGGGTGTCGCCGGCTGCCCGGACGCCCCCCTCCCGCAAAGCGAGAGAGGGCGCCGTGCAACGGGGGAAGCGGCGTAAGCCGCTCAGGGGGAGTTACGCCAATGCAGGCCAATCGGTGTAGCCCTGGGCGCCGCCGCCGTAGTAGGCCTCGTGCGGCGCCACGGCCAGTTCCTTGCCATGGCGCAGGCGGGCCACCAGGTCGGGGTTGGCGATGAAGGGGCGGCCGATGGCCACGGCATCGACCAGGCCCTTGGCGCGGCGGTCCATGGCCAGTGCCAGGTCATAGCCGTTGTTGCCCATGTAGGCGCCGTCAAAGAGCTTGCGCAGCGCGTCCAGGTCCACGCCGGGCGGCAGTTCGCGCGAGCCGCCGGTAGCGCCTTCCACGAAGTGCAGGTAGGCCAGGCCGAAACGGTTGAGCTGGGGGATGAGGTAGCCGTAGAGCGCCATCACATCGCTGTCCAGCGGCGTGTTGCCGGCGTTGGGCGTGACGGGCGACAGGCGGATGCCCACGCGGTCGGCGCCCCAGACCTTGGCCACGGTGTCGGTGACTTCCAGCGTCAGGCGGGCGCGGTTTTCGATGCTGCCGCCGTAGGCGTCGCTGCGGTGGTTGGTGGAGTCGCGCAGGAACTGGTCGAGCAGGTAGCCGTTGGCCGAGTGCACTTCCACGCCGTCAAAGCCTGCACGCTTGGCGCATTCGGCCGCATGGCGGTATTGCTCGACGATGCCGGGGATTTCGCTGGTTTCCAGGGCACGGGGCATGGACACCTCGGCCACGCCGCTGGGCGTGAAGGTGACGCCTTCGGCCTTGATGGCAGAGGGGGCGACAGGGGCCGCTCCACCGGGCTGCAGGTCCACGTGCGAGTAGCGGCCCACGTGCCACAGCTGGGCCACGATCTTGCCGCCGGCCGCATGAACGGCGTCGGTGACCTTCTTCCAGCCGGCGACCTGTTCCTCGGTCCAGATGCCGGGCGTCAGGTTGTAGCCACGGCCCTGTGCGGAGATGTTGACGGCTTCGCTGATCAACAGGCCGGCGCTGGCGCGCTGGGCGTAGTAGGCGGCGTGCAGTTCGGTCGGCACGCCATCGTCGCCGGCACGGCTGCGGGTCAGCGGGGCCATGACGAAGCGGTTGGCGAGGGACAGGCCGCCCAGTCGGGTGGGGGAGAACAGATCGGTGTGAAGGCTATGGTCGGTCATGGTGTGCAGTGGTGGTGGTTGAACAAAAAGGAAGAGGGAAAAAGGGATGGGTAAGAAGTGAAGGGTTTGAAGTTGACCAGTCGTCTACAAGCAAGGCAAATAAAAAGCGGCGGCCAGGCCTGCTCAGCCCAGCAGCCGCTTCGTGGACACAAGGGCTGCGGCAAATGGCTCCTCATGCCGGCCCAGCTTGGACAGCAGGGAGGCGCCCAGCCACAGCTGGTACAGCGATTCGGCCAGCGTGGCCGCATCCATGGTGGAGGTGATGGAGCCGTCGGCCTGGCCGGCGCGCACGCAGTCGGTCAGCCGGGTGATGATGGAGTCGGTGCCGGTGCGCAGCACCGAGCGCATGTCGTCGGACAGGTCGCAGACCTCGGGACCCAGCTTGACCACGAGGCACTGGCCTCCTGCATGGGACGAGCACTGGTTCTGCGTCCAATGGCGGAAGTAGGTCATCAGCCGGGAGATGGCCGGATCGGGCGTCTCCATGAGCGCATCGATCTTGGCCAGGTACTCGTCGAAGTACTCCTGCAGCAGGGCCTGGCCGAACTCTTCCTTGGACTTGAAGTAGTAGTAGAACGACCCCTTGGGCACGCCCGCAGCGGCGACGACCTCGGCCAGGCCGACGGCCGTGTAGCCTTTCTGGGTCATCAACGCCTTGGCCACATCAAGGATGTGCTGGCGTGTTTCCTGTGCGGGTTTCTTCATGGGATCGAAGTCTAACGTAAAAACCGACCAGTCGTCTACAAACTTTGTTCCAGCATCATTCCGGCGATTTCAAGGCCTGCGCAGCGTCCGGCAGATCACCCGGCCGGATGATGCGCGCAAGGCCCATCCTGTCGCTCAGAAAGTCGATCAAGGCCCGGGCGGCGCCGGACTGGAAGCGGTTGGGCATGTACAGCATGAACATGCGGCCCTGGTTGATGCTGAACTCATAGTCCTGCATGGCCAGCACGACGCGGCCATCTTCCACCTGGCGGCGCACCATGTAGTCGGGCACCAGCCCCACGCCCAGGCCGCCAGTGATGCAGTCGCACAGGAAAGGGTAGCTGCGCGACATCAGCGTGGGCGTGATGTCCAGCTCCTCCAGTGGCTGGCCGTTCCGTGCGATCTGCAGGCGCACCTTGCCGCTTTCGCCGCCCGATGTGATGAGCGGCGTGCGCGACAGCTCGGACGGGGTCTCCGGCAGGCGGTGGCTGCGCAGCCAGTCGCTGGAGGCGCACAGGCTGTAGCGCACCGGCCCCATGTCGCGCGCCACCAGCATGGGTGGCGGGTTGGACATGACGCGGATGGCGATGTCCACGCTGTCCTTGAGCAGGTTGTCGATGAAGTTTTCCAGGCGGATGTCCAGCACCACCTGCGGATGGGCGCGCTTGAACTCGATCAGCCACGGCGCCATGACCAGGTGGCCGTAGCCGGTGGGCACGCTCAGCCCGATCTTTCCCGAGATGTCGTCCGTGCTGCTTTGGGCCAGCTCGCGCACCAGCTCGGTCTCGTTGAGGATGTTGCGCGCATGGCGGTAGATGCGCTGTCCGACCTCGGTGGCCTCCACGCCCTGGGGCGTTCTGCGCAGCAGCGACGCGCCCAGGGACTTCTCCAGCCGGGCCAGGTGGTAGCTCACGTTGGCCCGCGACATGTTCAAGAATTTTGCCGCCTGGCTCAGGTTTCCGTGCTCGATGATCTGGACGAGGATGTTGAATGCCAGGAGATCCATGCGTTGCGGCCTGAGGGGGTGTCAATATTGTTTGACATGATGTCAACCGCAGCCGCCATTGTCAAAGAGGGTGCGCTGGGCAGAATGGGGCAGCCAGAACACATAGACATTCAAGGAGACAAGATGGCAGACATCACAAAAAGACAGGCGTTGACCAAGGGCATGGCGCTGGGCGCCATCGGCGTGGCCGCTTTCGCAGCGCTGTGCGGCGCGGCGCAGGCCAATGCCGATACCGGCGCCTGGCCCGACAGGCCGATTCGCCTGGTCGTTCCCTTCCCGCCGGGCGGGCCCACCGATGGTGCGGCGCGCGTCTATGCCGAGGCGCTGGCGCGGCAACTGGGCCAGCCGGTGGTGATAGAGAACAAGCCCGGTGCGTCTGGCGCGGTGGCGGCGGGCCAGTTCCGCACAGCAGCGCCTGACGGCTACACGCTGATGATGATGGTCACGCCCACCATCATGGCGCCGCATTTCTTCAAGAACGTCAAGTTCCACCCGGCCACGGACTTCGCCCCGGTCACCAAGATCTATGACCTGCCCAATGTGATTGCGGTCAATGCGCAGTCTCTGCCCAAGGTGACCGACCTCAAATCGCTGTTCCAGTACGCCAAGGCGCAGCCCGCCACGCTGGACTACACCAGCTCCGGCGCGGGCAGCTCGGGCCACCTGAGCATGGAGCTGATGAAATCCGCCAAGCTCCACACCATGCAGCACGTGGCCTACAAGGGCAGCGCGCCCGCCATGAACGACACGCTGGGCGGCGTGGTGCCGGTGATCTATGCGGACATGGTGTCTGCGCTGCCCCATATCCGCAGCGGCCGCCTGAGGGCACTGGCCGTGGGCACGCCCCAGCGCGTGAAGGCGCTGGATGGCGTGCAGACCATGGCCGAGCAGGGCTTTGGCGGCTATGAGGCATCGTCCTGGGGTGGCCTGGTGGCACCCAGGGACACGCCGCGCGCCATCATCGACAAACTCAGCGCCACCTCGCGCCAGCTGCTGGCCACCGACGAGGTGCGCGACCGTTTCGAGAAGATCGGCGTGACGGCCGCCTACCTCAACCCCCAGGACACCGAGGCCCTGATCCGCAGCGACTACACGCGCTGGGGCGAGGTGGTGCGCGCCAACGGCCTGGGAGCGGAGTGAGTCCATGGCCCTGAGTCCTGTCCCCGCGCAATCCATGTTCCGGCCCCTGCGGGCCGTGCGTTCCCTGGCCGATGTGCAGGCCATCGAAAGCCAGCCCATGGCCGGGCTGATCACGGCGGAAACGGTCTATGACCTCTTTTGCAACTCCGCGCGTGAGCACGGCCAGGGCAGGGCGCTGAGCTTTCTGCCCCAGGCCGGCAGCGTGGATGATGCCCGGCACCTGAGCTATGCCGAACTGCTGGGCAAGATCCACCAGACGGCCAACGCCCTGCATGCGCTGGGCATGGGCGCCAGCGACACGGTGGCCATCCTGCTGCCCGGCTGCATGGAGTACCACTTTGCGCTGTGGGGCGGCGAGGCGGCGGGCATCGTGCAGCCCATCAATCCGCTGCTGAGTGCGGAAAAGATCTCCGCACTGATCAAGACCACGGGCGCGCGCTTCCTGATCGCCTGGGCGGATGAGGACGATGCCGGTATCCGCGAGAAAGTGGCGTCGCTGGATGCGGACCTGGCGCATGTGCTCTGGGTATCGCATGAAGGCCGGGCTCTCCAGGCGAATGGACAGCGCTGGCCCGCCAGCGATCTGCATGCCGCCCTGGCCGCGCAGCCGGCCGACCGGCTGGTGAGCGGACGCCGGATCCGGGCCGGCGATGTCGCCGCCTTCTTTCACACGGGCGGCACCACGGGCGCGCCCAAGATTGCCGTGCAGACGCATGGCGCCCAGGTCTACACCGCCTGGGCCAGCGTGCAGATGCAGGGCCTTAACAGGGCCGACCGCACCATCAACGGCTACCCGCTGTTCCATGTGGCGGGGGTGCTGCCGGGCTCGCTGGCCTGCTTCTCGGCCGGGGCCCACGTCATCATTCCGACCACGGGGCTGTTCCGCAACAAGGCCGTGATTGCCGGCTTCTGGCGCATGGCGGCACAGTGGAAGCCCACGCTGATGTCGGCCGTACCCACCGTGCTGGCGGCGCTGGTGGAGGTGCCGCTGCAGGGTGCCGATGTGTCCTCCATCCGCTACTTCCGCACGGGCGCCGCGCCGCTGTCGCCCGAGGTGGCGGCGCGCTTCAAGGCGCACAGCGGCTTTCATGTGCACGAGAGCCTGGGCATGACCGAGATGACGGGCATCTCCACCATCACGCCGCCCGGCCTGCACGCGGCGGCCGGCCATGTGGGCCTGCGCCTGCCGTTTGCGCGCCTGGCCGTGCGCCGCATGGGGCCGGACGGCCGGCCATCGGGGCAGGAGGCCGCGCCCGGCGAAACCGGCATGGTGGTGTTCCAGTCGCCCAACCTGTTTTCCGGCTACCTGGGCGGCATAGCGCCGTCCAGCTACCTCACCGATGACGGCTGGCTGATCACGGGTGACCTGGGCTCGGTCGGCGACGACGGCCTGTTGCGGCTGCGCGGGCGCTCCAAGGACGTCATCATCCGCAGCGGCCACAACATCGATCCGCAGGTGATCGAGCAGGCGCTGGAGCGCCATCCGGCCGTCAAGGCCTGCGCCGCCGTGGGCGCGCCCGACGCCTATGCGGGCGAGGTGCCCGTGGCCTTTGTCGCCCTCCACCCCGGCGCCCAGGCCGATGAAACCGAACTGCTGGCCTTTGCCGCAGCCGGCGTGGACGAAGCGCCCGCGCGCCCGCGCCATGTGCGCATCATCGACGCGCTGCCCACCACCAACGTGGGCAAGGTCTACAAGCCGCGCCTGCGCAGCATGGCCGCGGAAATCTACGCCCGCACCCTGGTGGCCCAGGCACATGAGCGCATGGGCCTGCCGCTGCCGCCCGCCGGCAGCACCACGCATGCGGAAGGCGAGGGCTTTGTGCTGCGGCCTGGCAAGGCGGCCGACAGGCGGCCCTGGGCGGAGGCTGGCCAGGCGCTGGCCTTCGTGGGCGAGCCGGTGCGTATCGAGGATGCGGCCTGAGCGCTGGGCGGCAAGAGGCATCTAGGGCAAACCAACACCATCCACGACAAGCCTGGGCGGTGGCCAGCGCGCTGGCCCTTCAGCCCAGTCCCGCCAACAGGCCCTGGGCCGGGGTGCTGGCGCTTCACGCCCCCTGGTGATCAGACGGTCCGGACGGGTTCGGAGCGCCGCGAGCGCAGGGGGCAGGACTCAGGGCAGAAACGGCGATGACAGCAGCCGCAAGCCGATGGAAAACCACCGCTCCTGCGTGCCACTGCCTGCGCGGTTGCCGTAGGTGGCATCGATCTGCACATGTCCAGGCACCAGCCAGTAGCGCAGGCCCATCTGGTAGGAGGGCTTGCCCTGGTTCTGGCCGAATGTCTCGGCAATCAGCCAGGTGCTCTGGCTCAGTTGGGCCTCGGTGGCCAGGCCCCAGGTCATGCGGTTGCTGTGCGTCTGCGCCGTGCGCAACCAGCCCACGTTGGTGTGGAAGAACAACCGGTCATCGCGCAGCGAGAATGTGACGGGCACATAGGCGTACAAATCTCCCCGGCCCTGGCCCTCGTCGTTCGGATGCCGGGCATTGCCCACGGTCAGGCCCCAGCCCCAGCCATTGGGCTGCAGCTCCTTGAACAGGGTCTTGCCCTGGATCACCACATCCGTGGTCCGGCTGTTGCCGTCCTCGCGCGTGCGTGCCGCGCCCAGCGTCACCTCCAGATTGCCCGTGAAATTGCAGGCCGGCTGGGCCCAGAACTCCGTACTGTCCTTTTTGGACTTGACCCAGCTTTCCAGCTGGCAGGACTTGGCATCGACGATACGGGCATCGTCCGTGATCATGGGGCGAGCCGCGTGGGCCGGGCCGATGCCCAGGCCCGCTGCCAGGCCCAGGGCTGCTGCCGTCCAAAGGGAGTGGGGATTGCGCATGGCCCGCCATCCTAGAGCCGAAAAATGACGCGACCAGAACATTGCTGTGCCAGGTGCGCCAGAACGACGGCTGTGCACGGATTGGCCCCATACTGCCATGTATGCCTATATGGCGGGAACATCGAGGCACAGGCGCAGACCCGCCATCTGCCCGGGCATGTTGGCCAGCGGCAGCTGAAGCTCCGTCAGCAGCATGGCCTGCTGCATGGGATGCTGAAACGGATAGAACGCCGCCGCACCGCCGCGGATGCGCCACTCGTGCGGCCTGGCCTGCAGCCGGGTGAACGTGGCCACCGCCAACGCCGCCATTCCCCAGGGATTGGCGGCCGCGCGGTTGAGCCGGCCATTGCCAAACTGCGTCAGGCACACGTCCCCGGACAGATCGCGCTGGGGAACCGCATCCCCGCACACATACAGCCGCTCCGAGCCTGCCTTCGCAACGTACTCCCACTCATGGTCCCAAGGCAGGCGATAGCCCGTGGCGGCCAGAAAGCGCTGCGCTTCCTCTTGCGTGACATAGGCGGGAAAGGGGCCATCCTCGCTGGAGAAATCGGGCCGCTCCAGACCTTCGCACAGCTCCACATGCTCGTCCAGCACCCACTCGAATGTGGGGAAGCGGCCCATCAGAAATGCGGGCACATGCACGGGACCTGCCTCATGCGCTGTATGGACCACCGGCGCAATCAAGGACCAATCCTCCGCAGGAATCTAACCGCGCAACTTCGCCAGCCGCTGCGTCGTTGCGCCGTAGGTGAAATCGCCGCCCAGGACCAGGGTCAGCGTGGTCTCATGCTGCGCGTCATGGAAACAGGGCAGATCCAATGCCGCGCCTTCGGCAGTTTCTGCGTAGACGAAGGGCTTGACGGGCTCGAAGTTGCCAGGTAGCCGCTCAAGAATGGCGTGACGGATGTCTTCGCGGCGGGAGTGCGTGGCGGATTGCCAGGATTGAGGGCTGGCGAGTTCGGGAATGGTTTGCATGGTCGAGGCAAAAATCACATGACTTCAAACAGATGAAGTTTGGGGCCGTGCGGATTCTTGCAGAAATCTTCAGGCAGTTCGCCATGCATGGTCAGATCAGACTTTTTGTCTCCGATGTAAACGTCCATCTCGTAACCCCAGGCTCCGAAATTCAATGGATAGATCCTGATGCAGACACGATTAGCTTCGGCATAAATATCGTCGTTCTCCAGAGCGGATTTGCCGAATCTTGATGAAAGAATGCGGCAGCCAGCAAGCGTATGGTTTCTTCAACGAGCTGAAGATTGAGGGCATGAATATTATTGGATTGCGCTGATTCGGGTCGACGGCTGCTGAAGAAATCTATTGCTTCGACTTGCTTGATTTTTCTTCGACTATCTCTGACTTTGTGGAATTTAGGGAATCAACCAACGCCGCGCTGAAATTGTCGCCTAATTTACTTGCAGCGTTCCAGTCCAGATCTCCCAAGGGAACGGACCAAACAGAACAGTCGTTGGAGAGAGACCTGAAAACATAGCCAACTCCTCCGCCGTCCGTGGCAAAGCACAAAGCCTTGGCGCCAAGATACTTCTGAATGCAAAATTCTCTGTTGAGTTGATCAATTTCGTTCAGCGGCCAGAAAAATAAATATAGAGCACCGAAATCACCTTCTCCTCCATTGGACCAATGCATCCATTGGGTATAGTCGCAAGGCAGATCTATCCTTCTTGATGTGTCCTTGATTGTTGCTTCTTCCAAAGGAGTGTCGCGATGATACCTGCCTGACATTAAGGTAATGATGGTGTCGATCGTGCTGGCCATGGTTATTGATTGTTCAAATGGCTAGATATCAGTTTTAGAGAAAATTACAAAATCACTATTATTCGGATTGTTTCCTCCTTTCCAGCCGCAGGGAAATCCTGATGACTCATATATTTTGAATAACTTTTCGAAGAAATTGATTTTTTCTTCTGAGAAAAGTCTGGATTTTGCACAAGTCACAAGATCCTCATAGAAGATATTTGTCAGAAAATCGTAATCATCATCATCCAGGTTCAAGTCAATGATCAGATGCTTGTTGTTTGTTCTTATTTTTTCGTAATAATTTTCCGAGTCACGATGCATTGCGAAGTTTTCTAACTGATTTGGTGGCGTGGGTGTTTTAATTTCGCCCAGAGCGGAATTGAATATGTCTGGCAGAAAGTAATATGGAATTCTGACATCTTGATTGGTATATATTTCCAGGGCTTTATGTATATTTTTGATGATTTCTGTATGGCTATCATTATTTTTATATATGCCGCTGAGAAGTTTTTATCTCTCATGAAAATGAGAATCTCTTGCACATCCGCTGGATAATCCGATATGGTTGTCATAGGTCTTTCATTTTCTGAAGTTATTAAAAATATAAAATTTGATATTTCACATTTTTTGATAATGTCAAAATCCGGTATTTTGAAAATCCAACCTAGTCGATCAAGAAATCAAGAGTAGGGTTAGCTGTGGCTGGGCCAGGAGCACGAAGCTGTCGGACCCATAGAGGTATTCGATCAGGGAGGGAGCCACATATCTCTCCGGCGAGCAGCTCGCCGTAGAGGAAGGTGGTGCGCCCGAAGGAATCTTGCTTGTCGATGCGCCGGCCAAGCGCGTCGTAGCGTAACGCGCGGACTGGAGCCATACCCATTCAAAATAGATAGAGTATTTATGGAATGTACTCCATTAGTGTTTTCCGAATTCTCTAAATATTCAAGCCTTTTACTCTATAGAAATCTATTCTACGACATCAATCAGTTGGAAATTTTATTTATTCGTCTTGCTTATCAATCCATTTTTTGAAATTAGATGCTTCTTGCGGGCTGTTAAGGCGCGAGATCCATGAAATTTCCTTTTTATCATTGGTATAGTCTGTTACGGAAAAAACCAATATACAGTTGCTGAAAAAATTTTCGAATTTTAATTGCTCAAGTGCAGCTACACATGATTCGAAAAGATTATTCTGAAATTTTATAAAATCTTTATTGCTGTGTTTTGTGTTATGAAATTTTGATATTTCGGCAGAAACATCGGTAAACCATTCATGTCCTGAGAATTCGTATTTCCATTCGGCTGTACTCCATTTGTAATATTGAGGGTCTTCTGGGTCTTCTTTAATTTTCTTCTCTAAGAACGAGGTGGTGTTTGCTGATGGGCAAACAGTCATAGCGCCCTCGTCAGAGTATAGGCCAAATGCACAAAAATCCTCTTCTGGGTGAGAATCTCTTAAATTGGAAAATGCTTTCAAGGCTGCGTCTTTGATGATTTTTACGAAATCCGCGCTTTCCATGATGTTCCTTATAAGCCAAAGCCAGGAGGCCCTGGTCGTGAGTAGACACCGCCGCATCCTTAGTGCCTATGCGCAGGTACTGCAACTGCTGGGTTTGACCCAGACCTTGTAGCTGTCGGCCCGACGATGCGGCCGTTTTCGTCGGTGAGTTCCTGGGGACGCTAGCTTGGTCGAACCGGATTTATTATGGAGTAAGGGAGGTTCTCTATATATTCATCGAAAGCATCGATGCCTTTGTTGAGAATAATCTTCTCTTCATTCTCATTAATTGGAATGACCCAAAGTAGGCTAACTTTTTCGGATCCTATTATTATTTCTTCGAGCTCCTCGCTTTCTCCTCGTAGTTCATCAATTAGTATGGCCTTGGTTGTCCATCTTTCGGGGGCTAAGGCGCTTTCACTCATGACCCGTGGAGGCTCAGAGCTTTCTACATTCTCAATGTTGTGAGCTATTATGTCGCAAAAATACGTAAAGACTCTGTCAATACTCTCATTTCCCAGTCCACTCTCCAAGGCCAACATGAATTCTGTGCAGATGCGTTTTCCATTTTTTCTTGTGAAATTTGAAAGTCCTACCGTTGCGAATCTAGCTGGATATTTTTTTTCTTTTGCTGGGAAGAAGTATAATTCCACTGCTGAATGGGTGTTGTTTTTACCCATCTTCAATCTGTATTCCGGCATTCCCCATTCTTTAATATAAGCGCACAAAATAACACTCCTTCTAATATCGAAGGATAATATCGCTTCTTTTGCTTCCTCAGTTTTAATTTGCGCATCCATCATCTTTTTTCTTCCTTGATTTTCTTGGTTTAAAGTTTGGGCCTGTATCTGTGCGATATTGCTGGGTGTGACTCATGGTCCCTCCCTCAGACTTTTGGCAAGGAAGGCACACCAGACTCGTTGCAGTTGTATTATATAGATCATTTCTGGTTTTTTGAGCCGTATTATATCCTTGTGTATTATGTGTTTCAACCAGTGCTGGATCATGTTGAACAGAAGTATTGCTTGTGTTTAATAAGCACCCACAAATAGCGCAAGGGATATTTCCGTTGGTGTCTGTCTGTTGTTTCTCTAGGGCATTTCTTCGGCGTTTGCGAATTCTTGTTGGATAAAGTTTTTCCCGAATACCAGGTCCACTGCGTTTTGCTAAGCCATACGGATCTATCCATTCGAGAGGATTGTTTGCATAAATAAATAAATTATTTCCACCAAACAACCCAATCGGATCCTGATGCACAAACCTCCCCACCACAGGATCGTAATACCTGAACCGGTTGTAGTGCAGCCCCGTCTCGCCGTCAAAGTACTGTCCCTGAAACCGTAGCGGTTGCTCCACCAGCGCAAGGCTTTGTACCTCACCCTGGGTGGCCAGGGCCAGCGGGCGCTGGTCGTGGGTGAACACCGCTGCATCGTCCGTGCCAGTGCGCAGGTACTGCAACTGCTGGGTCTGGCCCCAGACCTTGTAGCTGGCAGCCCAGACGATGCGGCCGGCTTCGTCGGTGAGTTCCTGGGGGGCGCCGATCTGGTCGCAGTGGTAGTAGTAGGTGGCAAAGCTGGCTGTGTCCGCTTCTGCCTGTGCGCTGCGGTGTTCCTCGTTCCTCCATTCCGACTCCAGCTTGGCCAGGGGCACGAAGCTGTCGGGCTCGTAGAGGTATTCGCTCAGG
>JAITUC010000001.1 GCA_031286585.1 Delftia acidovorans | reverse complement strand
TGAAACGACTTTGCGCCGATGATAGTGCGGGTTCCCGTGTGAAAGTAGGTCATCGTCAGGCTCTTACAGCCCAAGAAACCCCGTAGCCCAAAGCTACGGGGTTTTTTGCATTGGGGCTGTAGAAAATCGAAGAAACAGCCAAAACGAACATCCCAAAAAAAGAGAGCGCTGACGCGCTCTCTTTTTCTATTCCCTTCTGTCCTTGGCTCCGACATCTGGAGCCAGCTCTCAATACCGTACCTGGCTCGGTTGCAGGCAGCTAATTCCGCTAGCATTGACGTTAACGTCAACGTCGCATTCCCATGGCCGCCGGCCGTGGATGCTGGCGGACTCTCCAGCCATGCCGACCACCTACACCATCAGCGATCTTGCCAAGGAGTTCGATCTCACGACCCGGGCCATCCGCTTCTATGAGGACATGGGCCTGCTTGAGCCCGAGCGCGCCGGACCTGGCGGGCGCAATCGTGTCTACAGTCCGCGTGATCGCACCCGACTGCGCCTGACCTTGCGCGCCAAGCGCCTGGGGCTGTCTCTGAACGAGGCCAAGGAGATCATCGATCTCTACGACAGTCCCCGCGACACTGGCGCCCAGCTGCGCAAGTTCCTTGAGGTTCTGGCCGCCCACCGCCGCCAGCTGGAGGACCGGCTGGCGGATCTGCAGGCCAACCTGGCCGAGGTGCGCGACCAGGAATCCGAGGCCCGTACTCTGTTGAAACGCCTGGAAGGGAAAAATGCTTCATAATTGACGTTTACGTAAACGTAATTTGTGAGGCCTGCCTTGACCGCGCTCCGCCTGGAACCTGCCAACAGCGACTTTGCCCGCCGTGTGCGAGACAGTTTTGCACGCCAGGGCGCCATGCACACCCTGGGCGCCGAGCTGTCCCTGCTGGAGCCCGGCGCCGTCGATGTCTGCCTGGCCTGGGCGCCCGAGCTGACGCAGCAGCATGGCTTCTTGCATGCCGGCATGGTTTCCACGGCCCTGGATTCCGCCTGCGGCTATGCAGGGCTGACCCTGATGCCGGTCGATGCTGCCGTGCTCACCATCGAATTCAAGATCAATCTGCTGGCCCCCGCCAAGGGACAGCGCTTTCGCATGGAAGGCCGGGTGATCAAGCCGGGCCGCACGATCACCGTGACCGAGGGGCGGGCCTATGCCATCGACGAAGGCCGCGAAAAACTGATTGCCACCATGGGCTGCACGCTGATGTGCGTGCAGGGCCGCGATCTGGCCGACTGAGCCGGGCGGCATTCTTTCACCAAATTTCCACAGGAGACACGAGATGAGCCTTTCCAACCTGCCGGGCCTGAACTTCCAACTGGGCGAGGATATCGACGCGCTGCGCGATGCCGTGCGCGAGTTCGCACAGGCCGAGATTGCACCGCGCGCCGGCGAGATCGACCGCGACGACCAGTTCCCCATGGACCTGTGGCGCAAGTTTGGCGATCTGGGCGTGCTGGGCATCACCGTGTCCGAGCAGTACGGCGGCGCCAACATGGGCTACCTTGCCCACATGGTGGCGATGGAGGAAATCTCGCGTGCCAGTGCCTCGGTGGGCCTGTCCTATGGAGCGCACAGCAATCTCTGCGTGAACCAGATCAACCGCAACGGCAACGAGGCGCAAAAGGCCAAGTACCTGCCCAAGCTCATCAGCGGCGAGCACGTGGGCGCGCTGGCCATGAGCGAGCCCGGCGCCGGCTCGGACGTGATCAGCATGAAGCTCAAGGCCGAGGACAAGGGCGGCTACTTCCTGCTCAACGGCACCAAGATGTGGATCACCAATGGTCCCGACGCCGACACCCTGGTGGTCTACGCCAAGACCGAGCCCGAGCTGAACGCTCGCGGCGTGACCGCCTTCCTGATCGAGAAGGGCATGAAGGGCTTTTCCATTGCCCAGAAGCTGGACAAGCTGGGCATGCGCGGCAGCCATACGGGTGAGCTGGTGTTCGAGAACGTCGAGGTACCGGCCGAGAACGTGCTGGGCGGCCTGAACAACGGCGCCAAGGTGCTGATGAGCGGCCTGGACTACGAGCGTGCCGTGCTGACCGGCGGGCCGCTGGGCATCATGCAATCGGTGATGGACAACGTCGTTCCCTACATCCATGACCGCAAGCAGTTCGGCCAGAGCATTGGCGAGTTCCAGCTCATCCAGGGCAAGGTGGCCGACATGTACACCGTGCTGCAAGCGGGCCGCTCCTTTGCCTATACGGTCGCCAAAAACCTCGATCTTCTGGGAACGGAGCATGTTCGCCAGGTTCGCAAGGACTGTGCCAGCGTCATCCTGTGGTGCGCGGAGAAGGCGACATGGATGGCCGGAGAAGGCGTTCAAATCTATGGAGGTAATGGGTATATCAACGAATACCCACTGGGTCGCCTCTGGCGGGATGCGAAACTCTACGAGATCGGCGCCGGCACCAGCGAGATCCGTCGCATGCTGATCGGCCGCGAGCTGTTCGCAGAGACCTGCTGATCTTCTGCCTGCCTGCTGCGCCGTTCTTGAGTTTGACCCACAACAAAAGGATTGTTTATGAGCACAACCTCCATCGAAGAGCTGTTTGTCCACAACCGCGAATGGGCCCAGCAGGTGGAGCGTGACCGGCCCGGTTTCTTCACCGGGCTGATGGCGCAGCAAAAACCCCGCTACATGTGGATCGGCTGTTCCGACAGCCGCGTCCCTGCGAACCAGATCACGGGCCTGGAGCCCGGCGAGGTGTTCGTGCACCGCAACGTGGCCAATGTGGTCGTGCCCAGCGACCTGAACTGCCTGTCCACCATCCAGTACGCGGTGGACCAGCTCAAGGTCGAGCACCTGATGGTCGTGGGCCACTATGGCTGCGGCGGCGTGCTGGCGGCCCTGGAAGATGTGCGCGTGGGCCTGGCCGACAACTGGATCCGCCATGTGAAGGATGTGCGTGACAAGCACCAGGCGCTGCTGGCCAGCCTGTCCCCGCAATGGCGCCACGATGCGCTGTGCGAACTCAACGCCATCGAGCAGGTGATCAACGTGGCGCAGAGCACGGTGATGCAGGATGCCTGGGCGCGCGGCCAGAAGGTCACGCTGCACGGCTGGTGCTATGGCCTCAAGGACGGCCTGATCACCAATCTGCAGATGACCGTGCCCGGTGTCGGCGGCATCGCCAACATCCATGCCCAGGCTGTCGAGCTGGTCGCCAGCCGCCAGCGCGACTGATCGGCCATGGCACGCGGGACCCCGGGAGACTTCATGCCGATGCCTGCCCAGGACACCCTGCTTGCCCATGACATCGCGCGGGCGATGATGGATGGCTTCAATCGCCATTACCGCCTGTTCCGCGCCGAATCCGCCCGCGCCAAGCACCGCTTCGAAACCGCCGACTGGCTGGGCCAGCAGCGTGCACAGCGCGAGCGCATCGAGTTCTACGACCTGCGCGTGCGCGAATGCGTGCGTCGGCTTGAAAAGGAATTTGCGGCCGGCTCCCAGCCCATGCCGGTCTGGCAGCAGATCAAGCGCCACTACATCGGGCTCATGGTCAACCACCTGCAGCCCGAGCTGGCCGAGACCTTCTTCAACTCGGTCACCACCAAGATCCTGCACCGCACGCATTTCCACAACGACTTCATCTTCGTGCGGCCTGCCGTCAGCACGGAATACATAGAGAACCAGGAGCCGGCTGCGCGCCCGGCCTACCTGGCCTTCTATCCCACGCGCGAGACGCTGCCGCAGACGCTGCGCGAAGTCGTGGAGCAATTCGCGCTGCAGCGCCCCTTCGAGGACCTGGAGCGCGATATCGCCCGCCTGGCCGAGCGCCTGGAGCCGCAGCTGCAGGCCATGCGCCTGTACGCCAACTTCCAGATCCAGGTGCTGTCCAGCCTGTTTTTCCGCAACAAGGGCGCCTACATCGTCGGCAAGATTATCAACGGCTTTGCCGAGCTGTCCTGGGCCGTGCCCATCCTGCACGGCGACAACGGCCGGCTCGTGCTGCACGCGGCCCTGTTCGGCGAGAAGGACTTCCACGGCCTGTTCAGCTTTGCGCGCGCCTATTTCATGGTCGATACCGACGTGCCCAGCGCCTACGTGCAGTTCCTGCGCAGCCTCATGCCGCGCAAGCCGCGCGCCGAGCTGTACAACGCCCTGGGCCTGGCCAAGCAGGGCAAGACGCTGTTCTACCGAGACTTCCTGCACCACCTGCGGCATTCGCGCGACCAGTTCCGCATCGCACCCGGCATCAAGGGCATGGTCATGCTGGTGTTCGACCTGCCCAGCTTTCCCTATGTGTTCAAGCTCATCAAGGACCGCTTCGCCGCGCCCAAGGAGATCACGCGTGAGCAGGTCAAGGCCAAGTACCGCCTGGTCAAGCAGCACGACCGCGTGGGGCGCATGGCCGACACGCTGGAGTACAGCCTGGTCGCCTTCCCGCGCGAGCGCTTTTCGGATGCGCTGATCGCCGAGATCCTGGAGCATGCGCCCAGCCAGGTCGAGATCAGCGACCGCGACGGCGATGGCCGGCAGGAGGTCATCATCTCCCACCTCTACATAGAGCGGCGCATGGTGCCGCTGAACATGCTGCTGCAGGAGTGCTTCGATGACGGGCTGGACCTGCCGGCACCGCGGCAGCGGCTGGAGAGCGCCGTGATCGAGTACGGCAATGCCATCAAGGATCTGGTCGCGGCCAACATCTTCCCGGGCGACATGCTGTGGAAGAACTTCGGCATCACGCGCGGCGGCAAGGTGGTGTTCTACGACTACGACGAAATCGAATACCTGACCGACTGCCATTTCCGCCAGGTGCCCGCGCCGCGCAACGAGGAGGACGAGCTCAGCGGCGAGGTCTGGTACCCCGTGGGCCCGCGCGATGTGTTCCCGGAAACCTTCGCGCCCTTTCTGCTGGGCAACCCGGCCGTGCGCGAAGTCTTCATGCGCCACCATGCCGACCTGCTCGATCCCGCCTTCTGGCAGGCGCACCAGCAGCGCATCCGCGACGGCCATGTCCACGATGTCTTCCCCTACGAGCGCAGCCGATGGCTGGCCTGACCCGTTTTCCCTTTCCTTCACCATCACGACAACCCAGGAGACCAGCATGCAAGACCCCATCGTCATCGTCGGCGCAGCCCGCACCCCCATGGGCGCCTTCCAGGGCGACTTCGCCGACCTCGCGGCCCATGATATGGGCGGCGCTGCCATCAAGGCGGCCGTGCAGCGCGCGGGCGTGGCGCCCGAGAAAGTGGACGAGGTGCTGTTCGGCAACTGCCTGATGGCGGGCCAGGGCCAGGCGCCCGCACGCCAGGCCGGTTTCAAGGGCGGCCTGCCGCGCAGCACGGGTGCCGTGACCCTGTCCAAGATGTGCGGTGCCGGCATGGAGGCCACCATCCTGGCGCACGACCAGCTGGTGGCGGGCAGCCGCGATGTCGTGGTCTCGGGCGGCATGGAAAGCATGACCAATGCGCCCTACCTGCTCAAGAAGGGCCGTGGCGGCTACCGCATGGGCCACGACAAGGTCTATGACCACATGATGCTCGACGGCCTGGAAGACGCCTACGAGCCTGGCCGCTCCATGGGCACCTTTGGCGAGGACTGCGCCGCCAAATACCACTTCACGCGCGAGCAGCAGGACGCCTACGCCATCGAAAGCGTCAAGCGCGCCCAGGCCGCCACGGAAAGCGGCGCCTTCGCCGCCGAGATCACGCCCGTCACCGTCTCCACGCGCAAGGGCGACGTCACGGTCAGCATCGACGAAGGCCCGGCCAAGGCCAAGCTGGACAAGATTTCCAGCCTCAAGCCCGCCTTCAAGAAGGACGGCACGATCACGGCCGCGTCCAGCTCCAGCATCAACGACGGCGCCGCCGCCCTGGTGCTGATGCGCGAGTCCACGGCCAGGGAACTGGGCTGCAGGCCGCTGGCGCGCATCGTGGCCCATGCCACGCATGCCCAGGAGCCCGAATGGTTCACCACGGCCCCCGTGGGCGCCACGCAGAAGGCCCTCAAGAAGGCCGGCTGGACGGCGGCGGATGTGGACCTGTGGGAAGTCAACGAAGCCTTTGCCGTCGTGCCCATGGCCCTGATGGCCGAACTGGGCGTGCCGCGCGACAAGGTCAACGTCAACGGCGGCGCCTGTGCGCTGGGCCACCCCATCGGCGCCAGCGGCGCGCGCATCCTGGTCACGCTGCTGCACGCCCTGCAGGCGCGCGGCGGCAAGCGCGGCCTGGCCACGCTGTGCATAGGCGGCGGCGAGGGAACAGCCATGGCGATAGAACTCGTCTAAGCTCAGGACCTTCGGGCGCACCGCCTGCCTGCCTCATCGAGTCCTCCACACCATGATCACCAGCGAAGAACAGTTGCGCAGTCTGTATGCCATGCCGGCCGAAAGGGCCTTGCTCAAGCAGCAGGTGGACCTGGACCGGCACTGCCTGCGCTTCATCGCGCTGTCGCCGCTGTGCATCGTGGCCACGGGGGGCGGGGCGGGCTCGCTGATGGATGCCTCGCCGCGCGGCGGCAAGCCGGGCTTCATCAAGGCGCCTGACAACCAGACGCTGCTGATTCCCGATTCGGGCGGCAACAACCGCCTGGACAGCTTCAGCAACCTGATCGCCGATCCGCGCATCGGCCTGCTGTTCATGGTGCCGGGTTTCGACGAGACCCTGCGCGTCAACGGCGTGGCCAAGCTGCGCGACGAGGCCCATTACACGGCGCTGTTCGCCAGCGAAGGCTTCCGGCCCAAGATCGTTCTGGAGATCCAGGTGCAGGAGGCCTATCTGCACTGCGCCAAGGCCCTGATGCGCGCCCGGCTCTGGAAGCCCGAGTCCCAGGTGCCGCGCAACGTCATGCCCTCGGTGAACCAGATGGTCCACCAGCAGATCGGCCTGCCTGCGCCCACCGAGACGCAGGAGGCCATGGTCGAGCGCTACGAAAAACAGATCGCGGACGAGCAGGGCCGCTGACCGCATTCCATTTGAAAGGTCGAAAGACATGGCAGTCACTCTGGTGTTGGGAGCCTCGCGCGGGCTTGGTTTTGCCTTGGTGGAGGCCTATGCGGCCCAGGGCCGCAGCGTGGTCGCCACGGTGCGCAGCGAGGCCGACCGCGAGCGCGTCGAGGCCACGGGCGCCAAGGTGCTGCTGGTGGATGTGGCCGACCCGGCCAGCGTCAGCGGCCTGGCCTGGCAGCTCGACGGCGAGAAAATCGAGCTGGCGCTGTACGTGGCCGGAGTGTGGGATGCCCAAGGCTCGGCCACGCCGCCCACGCGCGAGCAGTTCGACCGCGTCATGCACACCAATGTGCTGGGCGCCATGCAGGCGCTGCCCCAGGTGGCGCCGATGGTCGAGGCGGCGGGCGGCGTGTTCGGCCTGTTCTCCAGCCAGATGTCGCTGCTGGCCGACGCCGAATCCGACGCCTGGCTCTACCGCGTCAGCAAGGCTGCGCTCAACATGGTCGTGGCCAGCGCCCAGCCGCAATGGCCGGGCGCCACCGTGGTCGCGCTGGACCCTGGCTGGGTGCAGACCGACATGGGGGGCGCGGCCGCCACCCTCACCGTCGAGCAAAGCGTGCAGGGCCTGGTGCGCACGCTGGCTGGCGTCACGCCGGCCGACCGGGGCCGCATGCTGCGGCATGACGGGCAGCGCATCGCCTGGTAGACCCTGCGGCAGACCCGACCAGCGCAACGGACAACGGACAACGAAACAAGAATCAGGAGACAAGACATGCTGCTCAACGCAGACCAGGAAATGATCCGTGATGCGGTGCGCGACTTCGTGCGCACCGAAATCACGCCCCATGCCGCACGCTGGGACAAGGAACACCACTTTCCCAAGAACGTGCACCAGGGCCTGGCGGCGCTGGGCGCCTACGGCATCTGCGTGCCCGAGGAGTACGGCGGCGCCGGCCTCGACTACCTGAGCCTGGCCCTGGTGCTGGAGGAAATCGCGGCCGGCGATGGTGGCACCAGCACGGTGATCAGCGTCACCAACTGCCCGGTCAACGCCATCCTCATGCGCTATGGCAGCGAGGCGCAAAAGCAGCAATGGCTGGCGCCGCTGGCGCGCGGCGAGATGCTGGGCGCCTTCTGCCTGACCGAGCCGCATGTGGGCTCGGACGCCTCGGCGCTGCGCACCACGGCCACGCGCGACGGCAGCGACTACGTGATCAACGGCGTCAAGCAATTCATCACCAGCGGCAAGAACGGCGACGTGGCCATCGTCATCGCCGTCACCGACAAGGCTGCGGGCAAGCGCGGCATGAGCGCCTTCATCGTTCCCACCTCCGCACCGGGCTACCAGGTGCTGCGGCTGGAGGACAAGCTGGGCCAGCACAGCTCGGACACGGCCCAGATCCAGTTCGAGGGCTGCCGTGTTCCCGCGGCCAACCTCATCGGCGCCGAGGGCGAGGGCTACAAGATCGCGCTGTCGGCGCTGGAAGGCGGGCGCATCGGCATTGCCGCGCAGAGCGTGGGCATGGCGCGTGCCGCCTTCGAGTGCGCGCTGCAGTACTCCAAGGAGCGCGAGAGCTTCGGCCAGCCCATCTTCAACCACCAGGCCGTGGGCTTTCGCCTGGCCGACTGCGCCACGCAGATCGAGGCCGCGCGCCAGCTGATCTGGCATGCGGCCAGCCTGCGCGATGCCGGCATGCCCTGCCTCAAGGAAGCGGCCATGGCCAAGCTGTTCGCCAGCGAAATGGCCGAGCGCGTGTGCAGCGCCGCCATCCAGACCCTGGGCGGCTATGGCGTGGTCAACGATTTTCCCGTCGAGCGCATCTACCGCGACGTGCGCGTCTGCCAGATCTACGAGGGAACGAGCGACGTGCAGAAGATCCTCATCCAGCGCGCCCTGGCCTGAAGGCCAATTCCCCACGCTGCGGGTCGGGCCGGATGGCCCTGACACCCGCAGGGCTTAGCATGGAGCATGGCCGGGACGGTGCCCGAGAGAGGCGGGCGCCGGGTTCCGGCAGGTTTGTGACCACCTTCGCAGGAGATCCCGACATGCCCATCGCTTCCGTCAACGGCCAGAACCTGTACTACGAGGACACGGGCGGGAGAGGCCCGGTCCTGGTGTTTTCGCATGGGCTGCTCATGGACCACACCATGTTTGCGCCCCAGGTCCAGGCATTGCAGGGGCGCTTTCGCTGCATCAGCTGGGACGAGCGCGGCCATGGCCAGACGGCAGACCCCGTGCAGTGCGCACCCTTCGACTACTACGACTCGGCCGACGACCTGGCTGCCTTGCTCCAGCACCTGGGTGTGGAGCGCGCCGTGCTGGTGGGCATGTCGCAGGGCGGCTACCTGTCGCTGCGCTGTGCACTCATCCATCCCCAGGTAGTGCGCGCGCTGGTGCTGATCGACACCCAGGCCATGCTGGAAGACCCCGAGCAGATGCCCCACCACGAAGCCCTGCTGCGCGCCTGGATGGAGCACGGCCTCAGCGACGACATGGCCACCACGGTGGAGCACGCCATCCTGGGCCACGGCTGGAGCGGTGCGGCCGCCTGGCGTGCCAAATGGAAGAAGGCCACGCCCATCAACCTGGGCCAGAGCTTTCTGGCGCTGGCCCAGCGCGATGACATCAGCCCGCGCCTGCCCGACATCCATGTGCCGGCCCTGGTCATCCATGGCACGGACGACACCGCCATCGCGCCCGACCGTGCACGCGCCATGGCCAAGGCCTTGCCCAGGGCGCAGTGGGTGGAGGTGCCGGGTGCCGGCCATGCCGCCAACCTCACCCATCCCGAACCCGTGAACCTGGCCATCGAGCGCTTCCTGGCACAGATCGACTGACGGAGCCTGCCGGGCAGGGGTCACACCGGCGGATCGCCGTCGTTCTCGCTGTCGCGGCGGCGCAGGACGACGGTGATGCTGCCGTCGGTCTCCAGCGTGGCGCGCTCCACCTCTCTGAGGTGCAGGCAGCCGCCTGCGCGCAGCGCGGCCTCGATGTCGTCGCGCGTGATGCGCTCCTCGCGCATCAGGTCCTTGTTCAGGTGGCCATTGCTGATCAGGGCCTGGGCCTTGCCGTCCACCAGCCGCTCCAGCGCCGGGAAGCGAAAGGTCAGCCAGGACAGCAGCAGATGGCACAGGATCAGCGTGGAGGCCGAGACCATGCCGCCGATCAGCGAGTTGTCCCCGGCATTCATGGAGTTCTGCACTGCATTCGACAGGATGAGCAGCAGCACCAGGTCGAACGGCGCGTACTGCCCCGTCTGGCGCCGCCCCGTCAGGCGCAGGAACACCAGCAAAAACAGGTACACGGCGATGCCGCGCACCACGAACTCCCACCACGGGACCGACATTGAAAACATGGCCTCTCCTTACAGGCCCGAGGGCCCGCGGTCAGTATCATGGCCCGCCTGTCCTCCATCAAGAACCCGGTCGCAGCAAGGCGGCCGTGACTGACATGCATTCCTGCTCCCGCGCCGTCCTCCCGCAAGTTCCGCAGGGCCAGCCTCTATGAGCGCTGTCGCCACCTCCCCGGCCTGCCCCTGCGGCCTCCAGGATGCCAAGGGCCGGCCCCTGGCCTTCGATGCCTGCTGCGGCCGCTACCTGGACCATTTCGACGACTGCCCCGCGCCCGACGCCCAGGCGCTGATGCGCTCGCGCTACAGCGCCTTCGTGCGCAAGGACGCGGCCTATCTGCTGGCCACCTGGCATGCCGGCCAGCGTCCGGCCACGCTGGATTTCGACCCCGCCGCACGCTGGCTGGGCCTGGCCATCAAGGACTTCCGCAGCACGGGCGATGACCGCGCCGAGGTGGAATTCGTCGCGCGCTACCGCGTGGGCGGCCGCGCTGTGCGCCTGCATGAGCGCAGCCGTTTCGTGCGCGAAGCCGGGCGCTGGCTCTACGTGGATGGCGACCAGTTCTGAGCACGGCGGCGGCCCTGCGGAGCCGCTGTGGAAACTGCAGCAGCGCCAGCGGCTGCTGCTGTCCATCGCATCGCGGGGCTCGTCCGAGGCGGCGGCCCTCATCATCCCCGGCATCGTGGTCTGGCTGCAGCGGCACGAAACGGGCGCCTTCCAGGCGCCGCTGCTGCTGTGGTGGCTGGGCATGGCGTTCATGGCCTGCGTCTTCGTCGGTTTGCGGCGCCAGTTGCGCCGGGACCTGGGTGCTGCCGTGCCGTCGGCCGAGTTGCCGGCGCGGCTGCAGCGCTGGGAGCGCGTGATGGGCCGCATGGCCCTGCTCAACGCCGGTTCCTGGGCGCTGGCGATACCGCTGACCCATGGCAGCGGCCATGAATTCCGGCTTTTCATCTACCTGGTGCTGTGCGGCGTCGTGGCCTCGGCCGCCACCTTCCTGGCGCCGGCCTCTGCCGTATTCAAGCGCTTCTTCGGCGTGCTGTACGGCGCCATGCTGCTGGCCGTGGTCTGGTACTTCCCGAACAGGGGCCTGTACCTGCTGCCGCTGCTCATGCTGTATGGCGCCACCATCGCGCGCCATGCCTGGGGTGCGCGCCAGCTCATGCTGCAGCAATGGGCGCAGGAGCGTGACCGCCAGCTGCTGGCCGAGCGCTACCTGGCCGCCAAGGAGCAGGCCGAACAGGCGCTGGAGGCCAAGAGCCGCTTCCTCTCGGCAGCCAGCCATGACCTGCGCCAGCCGCTGCACGCGCTGGGCCTGCTGGTGGAAACCGCCCGCCAGCGCAATGCCGACGGCGCACTGGCGGGGGTGCTCGACGATGCCCAGGCCTGCGCCCAGTCGCTGGGAACCATGTGCAACGACCTGCTGGACCTGTCGCGGCTGGAAAACGGCACCTGGGAACTGCGCGCCCAGGTGATGGACCTGCGCATTCTGCTGGGCGATGCCACGCGCCTGTTCGCGGCCGAGGCACGCCAGCGCGGGCTGGTGCTGCGCTGGCGCGTGGCGCGCGGCATGGACAGCCTGGTGCGTGCCGACGAGGCCCTGCTGCGCCAGATGGTGTTCAACCTGCTGCACAACGCCCTGCGCTACACCCAGCGTGGCGGCGTGCTGCTGGCCGCCCGCGTGCATGGCGGGGGCTGGCGCATCGAGGTCTGGGACACGGGCCTGGGCATTGCGGCCGAAGACCGGCCCCATGTCTTTGCGCCCCACTTCCGCGCACGGTCCGGGCAGGCTGTCCGGGTCCCGGAGCACGCTGTGCAGTCCGCCACCGACCGCCTGCCCGGCGTGAGCAGCCAGGGCCTGGGCCTGGCCGTCGTGGCCGCAGCCGCGCGGCGCATGGGCGTGGACCACGGCCTGCTGTCCACGCCCGGGCGGGGTTCCTGCTTCTGGCTGCAACTGCCGTCCAGCCTGAATGTGCAGGCGGCCTTGCCGCAGTCCGAGGGACCGTCTGATGAACCGCAGGGACAGGTACAGTCCCGGCCGCCCCTGCTACAGGGCCGGTGCTGGGTGGTCGATGACGATGCGCAGGTGGCGCGGGCCCTGGCCGGCCTGCTGCGCGATTGGGGGTTGCAGGTGGATGTGGCCGCCACGGGCCGCGAGGTGGCCGACTGGCTGGCGGCGGGGCAGCATCCCGATTTCGTGCTGTGCGACCACCATCTGGCCCAGGGCGAGAACGGCTTTGCGCTGCTGCAGAACGTGCTGGCGCAAGCGCCTCAGGCGGCGGGCGCCCTGCTCAGTGGCGAGCCGTCACCGGCGCTGGAGCGGGAGGCGCAGGAACTGGGCTACCTGCTGCTGCGCAAGCCAGTGGACCCGCTGGCGCTGCTGGCCTTGCTTCAGCGCAGGCTGGCCGTGGCCGGCGCCTGAACCGTATCGGTCGGGGGGACGGAGGGCGGCAGTTCCAGCGCAATGCCCTGCATGCGCGTGATGGCGTCGATGCGGCTGTGCACGCCCAGGCGCTGCAGTGCGCCCGCCACATGCTCCTTCACCGTGTGCGGCGACAGGTGCAGCAACTGCGCAATGCTGGGATTGGGCAGGCCGCGCAGCACCAGGTCCAGCACCTGGGCCTGGCGCGGGGTAAGGCCCAGCTCGGCCGCCGTCATGCGGATGGCATGGGCGCCGCCCGGCGCCTGTGGCGACAGCGGGGCGGCTGGGAACCAGGTCTCGCCGCGCAGCAGGGCCGCCAGGGCCTGCTCCAGCACCTGCGGCGGCTGCGACTTCAGTACAAAGCCATGGGCCCCCGCCGCGCGTGCCTTCAGGGCAATCGCGCCATGCGTGTCGCCGCTGGTCATGAGCACGCGGCAGGCGGGCGCCAGCGTGCGGATTTCGCGCACCACGTCCGTGCCTGCGCTGGCACCCAGCCAGAAATCCACGATGGCCAGGTGCGGCGATCCCCTGCCGGCCATGCACTGCAGGCCTTCGCCCGCATCGGCCACGGCATGGACTTCGGACAGGCCGAATTGTTTCAGGAACTCGGACACGCCCATGGCGGTCAGCGGGTGGTCGTCGATCACCAGGGCATAGCGCCCCGATTGGAGACAGGAGGAATCGGTGAGGAGGGGGTGGCTGTGCATGGTCTGCGCGAAGGCATGTCGAAAGGGCTGGAGCGCCAGGGCGCGCCCGGATACACCTTGCGCACATCGTAACGATTACCCCCCGGCCGGGGGGTGACCGGATGTCGGCCAACTCCCCAAAATCGCCGCCGATGCCCTGAGATTCCGCAATGGAACGGGCATGTATTCAACGAGAAGGGGAGATAGTCATGAAGATGGTACAGCTCACGCGCCGCAGCGCGGCATTGATGCTTCTGGGAGCCCTGGCCGCCTGTGGCGGCGGCGGTGGTGGTGGATCGGGAGAACCGGGCGGCGGAGATCCCGGCAATGGCGGAAATCCTGGCAACCCCGGTACGCCCGGCAACCCCGGCGGCACGCCCACGCCGGTGACCGGCCAGTACCGCATGGAGACCGGTGCGGAGAACTTCGACGCGGCCCTGTCGGCCATGAACTCGCTGGGCAGCCAGGGCTATGCGTTCACCTACAGCCTGGCGGTGGGCGGCGCCACCTTCCCCGTTCCCATCGGTGACTTCTACGTCACCGACACGGCCCACGCCGGCACGCGCCTGGACTACCGCATGGTGCCCGATGTGGCGGGCGTCTCGGCCCTGGTGGCCCAGCTCAATGCGCAGGGTGCGCAAGGCTACCTCTACAAGTCGGGCATGGCGTTCCCCAGCAGCACGCAGGACCTGCGCAACCTCTATGTGCGCAGCAGCAGCGCCGCCGCCACCTACAGCTACGAGACGCGCCCCGCCGTGGGTGCGCTGGACACGTCCGGCTTCACGCAGCAACTGGCCGAGATGAGCGGCCGGGGTTTCCGCTACATGGGCCCGCTGATCTCGGGCAACGAGATGTTCAACCTCTACGTCAAGGACTCCAAGGCGCCGGCCTTCGAGTACGCGGTGTTCGCCCTGGCCGCGCCCTTCGGCATGGCCAACGGCACGGCGCTGAAGCAGCGCCTGGACGAGATGGGGGCCAAGGGCCACCTGCTGCGCGGCGCCCTGGTGCTGCGCGGCAATACCGAAGGCGTGCAACTGTACGAAAAGAGCGGCGACCAGCAGGGCGCCATCGAGTACCGCCTCGAATCCGTGTCCAACAACGCCAGCCTCGCGCAGCGCCTGGAACAGTTCAACCGCAACGCGGCCGAAGGCTTCTTCGCATTTGGCGATGTGGTCACCGACGATGGCCAGTTCCATTCCATCTCGGTGCGCAATGTCAAGCGCATGGTGCATCCGCTGGCCGGTGCCTCCTTCCCCTGAGCAGGGCACAGGCATGCGTGGCCGGCGCATAATCCGGCCATTTTCCGCAGCAAGGGCGCCCCAGGGCGCCCTTGCTCAGTTTGTTCCGAGAATCCATCCATGACTGCTTTCGAGGCCGTGCTCTTCGACTGTGACGGCGTGCTCGTCGACAGTGAATCCATCACCAACCGCGTGCTGTGCACCATGCTCAATGAATCGGGCTGGCCCATCAGCACCGAGGAATGCCTGCGCGAATTCATCGGCAAGACCGTGCGCAGCCAGGCCGCGCTGATCGAGGCGCGCACCGGCAAGCCGCTGACCGATGCATGGATGGCTGCCTTCTACGAGCGCCGCAACGCCGCGCTGCGTGCCGAGCTGGTGGCCATAGACGGCGCGCTGTCCGCCGTCAGCGAATCCCATGCGCTGTGCGCCGGCCGCATCGCCTGCGCCTCGGGCGCGGACCGCGCCAAGGTGGAGATGCAACTGGCCCAGGTCGGCATGGCACCGTATTTCGAGGGCCGCGTCTTCAGCGGCCATGAGCTGCCGCGCAGCAAGCCCTTTCCCGATGTGTACCTGGCCGCCGCCGCCGCTCTGGGCGTGGAGCCGGCGCGCTGCCTGGTCATCGAGGACACGGTGACTGGCGTCACCGCCGGCGTGGCCGCAGGCGCCACGGTCTGGGGCTACTTCCCGGCCGACCAGGGCCACGCATCGGCCGAGCAACTGCTCGAAGCCGGCGCCAGCTGCGTGTTCGGCGACATGGGCGAGCTGCCGGCCATGCTGCGCGCCATCGGGCAGGCCAGCGCCAGCGCTTGAGCTTGAGCCGGCCCTAGCGCAGCCGCGGCGAAGGCGTCTCGTCCACGGCCTGTGCACGCGCGGCCTGCTGCTCGGCCTGCAGCGCCCGCTGGAAGGCGGGCCGCCGCTGCAGGCGCTGCCAGTAGGCCTGGGTGGCAGGCCCCCATTGCAGCTCCATCTCCAGGTGCGCCGACAGCATCAGCGCATAGCCCACGGCCACGTCGGCAGCGGTGAAGCGGTCTGCCGCGACCCAGTCGCGCTGCTCCACGGCCTGCTCCACGGCGCGCAGCCGCGCGAGGAACCAGCGCTGGTAGTCCTGGGCCACCTGGGGCTGGCGCCGTTCGGCCGGCTCGAAGTGCGCATAGCGCAGCACCAGTGTCTGCGGGAAGGTCAGCGTGGCATCGCTCATGTGCAGCCAGTTGAGATAGGCCGCGAAGTCCGCCTCCTGCGGCTGCACGGACAGGCCGGCCCCGGGATGCAGGGCGGCCAGGTATTCGCAGATGGCGGCCGACTCGGTCAGCCTGGCCTCGCCGTGGCGCAGCAGCGGCACCGTGCCCAGCGGGTTGAGCTCCAGGTAGCTGCGCTGCAGCACGCGCGGCGGAAACGGCAGCATGTGCAGCGTGTAGGGAAGCTGCAGTTCCTCGAGCATCCACAGCGCGCGGAAGGAGCGCGCGCTGACGCAGTGGTGGAGATGGTGCATGCGCAAAGCCTAGGCCAGATGCGCGGACGGCGGCTGTCGCGCAGGATGCAAAACGCGCCAGGATGCGCGCGGCCCTCATTCGGGCCGGGCTCGCGCGCTCTTGCGGAATTCGGAGGGTGACAGCCCTGTCCACAGCCGGAAGGCGCGGATGAAGCTCTTGTCGTTGAGAAACCCGCAGGACTGGGCGATGCGCTTGATGGGGCGGCTGGTGCGCAGCAGCAGGCCGATGGCGCGTTCGCGCCGCACCTCGTCCTTGAGGGCCTGCAGCGAGGCGCCTTCCTCCTTGAGCTGGCGGTGCAGGCTGCGCTGGGACAGGTGCAGCTGGCGCGCCAGCGTGTCGGCGGTCTGCAGGCATTCTGCGTCGGCGGCCAGCAGCTGGCGCACGCGCTGCACCAGTTGGCGCTCGCGCCGGTAGGGGCGCACCTGCAGCGGCAGGGCGCGCTGCAGCATGCGCTGCAGCGCGGCTTCGTCACGCGTCAGCGGCATGCTCAGAAAGCGCTCGTCGAACTGCAGGCAGGCCCGGGCCGCGCCGAATTCCACCTCGCCGGGCGGAAACAGCAGTCCGTAGACGCCTGCATGCGGCGGAGGCTCGAAGGGGAAGCGGGCGCGCAGCAGCGGCAGCGGCTCGTCGATGAACCAGCTGGCCAGGCCGTGGATATTGCGCAGCACCGACAGCAGGCAGAACTCGCGCATGGCGCCCAGCGTGGACAGCTCCTCGATGGCCAGCGTGGCAACGCCGTCTTCCTGCGTCAGCGTGAGGCGGATGTCCTCGGCCAGCAGGCCGTGGTGGCGGCACCAGCGCGCCAGCGCCAGGCCCAGCTGCTCGCTGCCCATGCTGGCGCGTGCCAGCATGCCGTAGCTGCCCCAGGGCAGGCGGCGCGAGAACCAGCCCAGGGCCTCGTCGTCGAGCTCGCGCATGGCGGCATCGGACAGCGCCTCCATCTGCAGTGCCGTGATGCACTGTGTGGCATCGTTGACCGAATCTGGCGTGATTTGTGCCTTTTCCAGTGCGTCCAGGGCGCTGATGCCGCGGCGCTCATAGGCCAGCAGGATGGCCTGGACAAAGGCCATGGGCGTCACGGCAGGGTGGGCCGAGGCCATGGTGGCGGCGGCCTGTGGCAGGGGGATCTTGACCAGCGAAGGGGTGAACATGCTGGCAATTATTGCAACCTTCGTGGCCTGTTCTGCTCGGGGTTGGCCCTTATGCTGCCACGCAATAGCTGCCGTGACGGGGCAGGCCACTGCCTTGCCCGTCCCAGGCGCCGCCGACGACACAGGAGACAACGCATGCCCGCCCAGAACGCCCCGCTCGCTTCCAGCCATGCCCAAGGCCGCACCGATGTGCCGCTGATCGAGCAGACCATCGGCGACTTCTTTGCCGACATGGCGGCCCGCCAGCCCGGGCGCGATGCCCTGGTCAGCCGCCACCAGGGCCTGCGCTACAGCTACGCCGGCCTGCACACCGAGGCGCGCCGCCTGGCCAGCGCGCTGCTGGGCCTGGGGCTGGGCAAGGGCGACCGCGTCGGCATCTGGTCGCACAACAACGCCGAATGGGTGCTGATGCAGCTGGCCACGGCCCAGGTCGGCCTGGTGCTGGTCAACATCAACCCGGCCTACCGCACCTCCGAGGTGGAATACGCGCTCAACAAGGTCGGCTGCAAGGCCCTGGTGACCATGGCGCAGTTCAAGACCAGCGACTACCTGGGCATGCTGCGCGAACTGGCGCCCGAGCTGGCCACGGCCGAGCCGGGCCACCTGCAGGCGGCGCGCCTGCCCGGACTGCGCAGCGTGGTCTGGATCGACGTGGCGGGGCAGGGCGCCGAGCAGCCCGGCATGCTGCGCTTTTCCGACCTGCTGGCGCGCGGCGATGCGCAGGATGCGCGCATCGACGCCGTGGCCGCCACGCTGAAGAACACCGACCCCATCAACATCCAGTTCACCAGCGGCACCACGGGCTTCCCCAAGGGCGCCACGCTGACCCATCGCAACATCCTGAACAACGGCTTCTTCATCGGCGAGTGCATGCGGCTCACGCCCGAGGACAGGCTGTGCATTCCCGTGCCGCTGTACCACTGCTTCGGCATGGTGCTGGGCAACCTGGCCTGCTTCACGCATGGCTCGGCCATCATCTACCCCAACGACGGATTCGACCCGCTGCTGGTGCTGGAGACCGTGCAGGCCGAGCGCTGCACGGGCCTGCACGGCGTGCCCACCATGTTCATCGCCGAGCTGGACCACCCGCGCTTCAAGGAGTTCGACCTGAGCACGCTGCGCACCGGCATCATGGCCGGATCGCCCTGCCCGATCGAGGTGATGAAGCGCGTGGTCAGCGACATGCACCTTTCCGAGATCACCATCGCCTACGGCATGACCGAGACCAGCCCCGTCAGCTGCCAGAGCGATGCGGACACGCCGCTGGAGCGGCGCGTGTCCACCGTGGGCAAGGTGCAGCCGCACCTGGAGGTCAAGATCGTCGACCCGGCCACGGGCGAGGTCGTGGCGCCCGGCGTCTCGGGCGAGCTGTGCACGCGCGGCTACTCGGTCATGCATGGCTACTGGGGCGACGAGGCCCGCACGCGCGAGGCCATCGACGACGAGGCCTGGATGCACACGGGCGACCTGGCCACCATGGACGAACAGGGCTATGTGAACATCGTCGGCCGCATCAAGGACATGGTGATCCGCGGCGGCGAGAACATCTACCCGCGCGAGATCGAGGAATTCCTCTACCGCCATCCCCAGGTGCAGGACGTGCAGGTGGTCGGCGTGCCCGATGCGCGCTACGGCGAGGAGCTGTGCGCCTGGATCATCGTCAAGCCCGGCCAGGCGCTGTCCGAGGACGGCGTGCGCGACTTCTGCAAGGGCCAGATCGCCCACTACAAGGTGCCGCGCTACATCCGCTTCGTCGAGGCCTTCCCGATGACGGTGACCGGCAAGATCCAGAAGTTCAAGATCCGCGACGAGATGATCGCCATGCTGGATCTGCGCCCGGCCAGGACCGCCTGAAGGCTGCTTTCATGCGCTGCCGCCAGCTGTCCACCGCGTGCCGCCTAGGGCGTGCCGCCCTCGGGCGCGGCACCGGCCGAGGCCGCAGCACGGCGCGCCACGACCAGGCGCTTGCGCAGCGAGACCTCCTGCATGTCCAGCTCGCTGACCAGGCGGCGCAGCGACTCGTCGTTGATGCGATGGGCCTGGCGCTCGGCGTAGAGCGTGTCGCGCTCCTGATGGATGCAGCGCAGCCGCAGCTCGATCTCCAGCAGGTAGCGCAGCTTGCGCTGGCGCACGACTTCGGGCGCCTCGCGCTGGATCTCGATGCTGGAGGCCGTGCCGCTGCCGTCGTCCAGCAGCTGGACGCGGTTGCGGTACTCCTGCGTCAGGTGGCCCATGACCTCCTGGTGCATGGCCACCCATTCGGGCGTATGGCCCTGGATCTCTTCCTCGCTCAGCGTCAGCCCGCCGATGGCGGACTGGCAGGCGGCCACGCGCGCCAGGCGTTCCTCGCGCACCGTGGGCGACTCGCCGGGCTGGGGCATGCGGCGCAGGATCAGCGGCAGGGCGATGCTGCCCAGCACCAGGGTGAACAAGATGGTGCCGGTGGCCAGGAAGATCAGCATCTCGCGGCCCGGAAAGGGCTGGCCGTTGTTCAGCAGCATGGGCACGGACAGCGCGCCGGCCAGCGTCACGGCGCCGCGTATGCCGGCCATGGTGGTGGCCAGGTTCAGCAGGTGGGAAGGGCGCTCGGCCATCTTTCCCTGGAAGTGGGCGCGAGCCAGGCTGCGCTGCACGCCCAGGGTCAGCCAGATCCAGCGCATCAGCAGCAGCGCGCTGGAGATGATCACCACATAGCCCACCAGCACCCACCACTCGCTGCCCGCATCGTGCAGCGTCACGCCGATGATGGAGGGCAGTTGCAGGCCCAGCAGCAGGAAGATGGCGCCGTTGAACGAGGCCTCGACCATGCTCCAGGTGCCCTCGGTCTGCAGCCGCTCGCTGATGTAGCTGCTGCGCTCCAGGTCGGCGAAGTTGGTGGCGATGCCCGCGGCCACGGCCGACAGGATGCCCGACACGCCGATCTTCTCGCCCACGATGTAGGCCGCGAACGGCAGCAGGATCAGCAGCAGCACCATCTGCGTGGCCGCCACGTCGCCCAGGCGGCGCGTGATGGTGCTGCGCGCATAGGAAAAGCCCCAGCCGATCAGCGTTCCCACGCCCAGGCCGCCCAGGGCCATCCACATGAATTCCTTGGCCACCTCGGTCCACGAGAACAGGCCGGTCAGCGTGGCGGCAATGGCGAACTTCAGCGCCACCAGGCCCGAGGCATCGTTGAGCAGGGACTCGCCTTCGAGGATGTGCATGGTCTTCTCGGGCATGCCCAGGTTGCGCGTGATGGCCGAGACGGCCACGGCATCGGTGGGCGAGACCACGGCGGCCAGCGCGAAGGCCACGGTCAGCGGCATGCCGGGCACCAGCCAGTGGATCAGCCAGCCCAGCCCCACCACCGTGAACAGCACCAGGCCCAGCGCCAGGCGCAGGATGGGGCGGTACAGCGAGAAGAACTCGCGCTTGGGGATGCGCCAGCCGTCGGCGAACAGCAGCGGCGGGATGAACAGCAGCAGGAACAGCTCGGGATCGAAGGCGATGTGCAGGCCCTTTTGCGGCCAGGCGATCAGCGCTCCCAGGGCGATCTGTATCAGCGGCAGCGGGATGGCGCGCACATAGCGCGCGGCAATGCCGGTCAGTGCCCCCAGCAGCAAAACGAGCAAGACGATTTCAACGGTGTGCATACGGCATTTTCCCCAGCCCGGGCCGCCGTTCTTTGCAGCACATTCGAAAAAACCAAGCGCCCGCATCGGGCAAACACAAGAAGAGGCCACACATGAGCATTCTGGGCACCCAACTCAATCCGCGTTCGGCGGACTTCCTGGCCAATGCCGCCGCCATGCGCGCCGTGGTCGAAGACCTGCAGGCCCAGGTGGCCAAGGTCGCCGAGGGCGGCGGCGAGGCCGCGCGCGCCAAGCACGTGGCGCGCGGCAAGCTGCTGCCGCGCGATCGCGTGGCCATGCTGCTGGACCCGGGCACGCCCTTCCTGGAGATCGCGCCGCTGGCCGCGCTCAACATGTACCGCAACGACGCGCCCGGCGCGGGCCTGATCGCCGGCATCGGCCGCGTCAGCGGCGTGGACTGCATGATCGTCTGCAACGACGCCACGGTGAAGGGCGGCACCTACTACCCGATGACGGTGAAGAAGCACCTGCGCGCCCAGGAGATCGCCGCGCAGAACCGGCTGCCCTGCATCTACCTGGTGGACTCGGGCGGCGCCAACCTGCCCAACCAGGACGACGTGTTTCCCGACCGCGAGCACTTCGGCCGCATCTTCTTCAACCAGGCCAACATGAGCGCCCAGGGCATTGCCCAGATCGCCGTGGTCATGGGCTCGTGCACGGCCGGCGGAGCCTATGTGCCGGCCATGAGCGACGAATCCATCATCGTCAAGAACCAGGGCACCATCTTCCTGGGCGGCCCGCCGCTGGTGAAGGCCGCCACGGGCGAGGTGGTCAGCGCCGAGGACCTGGGCGGCGGCGACGTGCACACGCGCCTGTCGGGCGTGGCCGACCACCTGGCCCACAACGACACCCATGCGCTGGCGCTGGCGCGCCAGTCCGTGGCCAACCTCAACCACGGCAAGCAGACTGCGGCCGGCGACCTGCCGCCCGAGGCGCCGCTGTTCGACGGCGGCGAGCTGTACGGCGTGATCCCGGTGGACACGCGCAAGCCCTTCGACGTGCGCGAGATCATCGCCCGCGTGGTGGACGGCAGCCGCTTCGACGAGTTCAAGGCCCGCTTCGGCGCAACCCTGGTCTGCGGCTTTGCGCGCATCGAGGGCATGCAGGTGGGCATCATCGCCAACAACGGCATCCTGTTCAGCGAGTCGGCCGTCAAGGGCGCGCACTTCATCGAGCTGTGCTGCCAGCGCAAGATCCCGCTGGTCTTCCTGCAGAACATCACGGGCTTCATGGTGGGCCGCAAGTACGAGAACGAGGGCATTGCCCGCCACGGCGCCAAGCTGGTCACGGCCGTGGCCACGGCGGCGGTCCCGAAGTTCACCATCATCATCGGCGGCTCCTTCGGCGCGGGAAACTACGGCATGTGCGGCCGCGCCTACTCGCCGCGCTTCCTGTGGATGTGGCCCAACGCGCGCATCTCGGTCATGGGCGGCGAGCAGGCGGCCAGCGTGCTGGCCACCGTCAAGCGCGACGGCATCGAGGCCAAGGGCGGCCAGTGGACGGCCGAGGAGGAAGAGGCCTTCAAGGCGCCCATCCGCCAGCAGTACGAGGATCAGGGCCACCCCTATTACGCGACGGCACGCCTGTGGGACGATGGCGTCATCGACCCCGCCGACACGCGCCGCGTGCTGGCGCTGGGCCTGGCGGCCACGCGCAACGCTCCCATAGAGGACACGCGTTTCGGCGTGTTCCGCATGTGACGGCGGCTCCCCTTCCTTTGCAGCGAGGCATCCCATGAAAACCACCGCACTGACCCTCGAATTCCAGGGCCCCCTGGCCACCATCACGCTGACCCAGCCGGAGGTGCGCAACGCCTTCAGCGACGAGGTCATCGCCGACATCACCCAGGCCTTCCGCACCGTGGGCAAGCGCAGCGACGTGCGCGCCGTGGTGCTGGCCGCCGAGGGGCCGGCCTTCTGCGCGGGCGCCAACCTCAACTGGATGCGCCGCATGGCCGACTACTCGCGCGACGAGAACCGCGAGGACGCCGGCCTGCTGGCCGAGATGCTGCGCGTGATCTACGAATGCCCGCAGCCCACCATCGCGCGCGTGCAGGGCGATGTCTACGCGGGCGGCATGGGCCTGGTCGCCGCCTGCGACATGGCCGTGGCCGCCGAGGGCGCCGGCTTTTGCCTGTCCGAGGTCAAGATCGGCCTGATCCCCGCCACCATCAGCCCCTACGTGATCCGCGCCATGGGCGCGCGCGCCGCCCACCGCTACTTCCTGACCGGCGAACGCTTCGACGCGGCCGAGGCCCTGCGCATCGGCTTCGTGCACCGCGTCGTGCCCGCCGACGAGCTGGACAACGCCGTGGACGGCCTGCTCAAGCACCTGGTCAGCGCCGGCCCCGAGGCCGCCCGCGCCTGCAAGCGCCTGGTGATCGAGGTGGCCGAGCGCGAGATCAACGAGCAGCTGATCGCCGCCACCGTCGAAGGCATCGCCGACATCCGGGCCAGCAGCGAAGGCAAGGAGGGCGTGCAGGCCTTCCTGCAAAAGCGCAAGCCGGCCTGGCTGGCCTGATACGCGCAGGCTGCCTGTCCGCCGAACCCTCACCGAGCCTATGCCATGAGCACCCTGACCGACTCCCTCGTCCAGTGGCTGCAGTCCGTGGGCCTGTACCCGGGCCCTGCCGTGCACCACACGGTCAGCGAGGCGGCCGGCGAGGTGGCCGAGCGCGTGGGCCAGGCCGCCAGCGGCATGGACATGGCCGGCCTGCTGGCGCTGGCGGCGGCGCTGGGCTGGGCCAGCGGCTTTAGGCTCTACGCCGTGGTCTTCGTGACCGGGCTGCTGGGCGCGCTGGGCTGGGTGGCGCTGCCGGGCGGGCTGCATGTGCTGGAGCACCCGGCCCTGCTGTTCGCCAGCGGCGCGCTGCTGTTCGTGGAGTTCTTCGCCGACAAGATCCCCGGCGTGGACTCGGTCTGGGACCTGCTGCAAAGCGTGATCCGCATCCCCGCGGGCGCGGCGCTGGCGGCCGGCGTCTTCGGCGCCGACAGCGCGACCATGGCCACCATGGCGGCCCTCATGGGCGGCTCGCTGGCCCTGTCCAGCCAGGTGGCCAAGAGCACGGCGCGCGCTGCCATCAATACCTCGCCCGAGCCGTTTTCCAACGTGGGCGCCAGCCTGGTGGAAGACGGGGCCTCGGTGGGCGCGATCTGGCTGGCGCTCTCGCACCCGCTGGCCTTCGGCGCCGTGCTGCTGGTCGTGGTCATTGCCCTGTGGCTGCTGACCTGGGCGCTGTGGCGCTTTCTCAAGGCCGTGGTGCAGCGGCTGCGCGCGCTGTTCGGCGGGGCGCCCGCGACGAATCAAGAACCATAGCCGCCGGTCGCCTGATGACCGGGGCTGCAGAGAAAACACTGGAGATAACGCATGTTCAAGAAGATCCTGATCGCCAACCGCGGTGAAATCGCCTGCCGCGTCGCGGCTTCCGCCCGCCGCATGGGCGTGCGCACCGTGGCCGTGTACTCGGACGCCGATGCCCGCGCCAAGCATGTGCAGGCCTGCGACGAGGCCGTGCACATCGGCGGCAGCGCACCCAAGGACAGCTATCTGCGCTGGGAACGCATCCTGGAGGCCGCCAAGGCCACGGGCGCCGAGGCCATCCACCCGGGCTACGGCTTTCTCAGCGAGAACGAGGAGTTCGCCCAGGCCTGCGCCGATGCCGGCCTGGTCTTCATCGGCCCGCCGCCCTCGGCCATCCGCGCCATGGGCCTGAAGGCCGCCTCCAAGCAACTCATGGAAAAGGCCGGCGTGCCCCTGGTGCCCGGCTACCACGGCGCCGACCAGGACCCGCAGCTGCTGCAGCGCGAGGCCGACCGCATCGGCTACCCGGTGCTGATCAAGGCCAGCGCGGGCGGCGGCGGCAAGGGCATGCGCCTGGTCGAACGCAGCGAGGACTTCGCCGCGGCCCTGGCCAGCTGCCAGCGCGAGGCCATCAACAGCTTTGGCGACGACGCCGTGCTGGTCGAGAAATACGTTCTGCGCCCGCGCCACATCGAGATCCAGGTCTTTGGCGACACCCAGGGCAACTGCGTCTACCTGTTCGAGCGCGACTGCTCGGTGCAGCGCCGCCACCAGAAGGTGCTGGAAGAGTCCCCCGCGCCCGGCATGACGCCTGCGCTGCGCCAGAAGATGGGCGAGGCCGCCGTGGCCGCCGCCCAGGCCGTGAACTACGTGGGCGCGGGCACGGTGGAATTCATCGTCGAGCAGCCCGGCGGCTACGACCAGCCCGAGGCCATGAAGTTCTACTTCATGGAAATGAACACCCGCCTGCAGGTCGAGCACCCGGTGACCGAGGCCATCACGGGCGAGGACCTGGTGGACTGGCAGCTGCGCGTGGCCAGCGGCCTGCCCCTGCCCAAGCGCCAGGACGAGCTGCGCATCACCGGCCACGCCATCGAGGCGCGCATCTGCGCCGAGAACCCCGACAACGGCTTCCTTCCCGCCACCGGCACCCTGCATGTCTACCGCAAGCCCGACTGCGCCAGCTTCCGTGTCGGCGACGTGCGCGTGGACGACGGCGTGCGCGAGGGCGATGCCATCAGCCCCTTCTACGACTCCATGATCGCCAAGCTCATCGTGCATGGCGACACGCGCGAGCAGGCGCTGGCGCGGCTCGATGCCGCCCTGGCCGAGACACGCATCGTGGGCCTGGCCACCAATGTGCAGTTCCTGCGCCAGGTCATCGCCAGTGAGTCCTTTGCAACCGCCAGGCTGGACACGGCGCTGATCGAGCGCGAAAAGCAGCACCTGTTCCACCAGCAGCGCCTGCCGCAGGCCCAGGCCGTGGCCGCCGCCGTGGCCCAGGTGCTGCAGGCCGAGCGCGCGCAGGAAACCACCGACCCCTTCAGCCGCCGCGACGGCTGGCGCTCGCACGGCGTGGCCGAGCGGCGCTGGGACTTCCTCCAGGGCGAGGCCGCCGTGCCCGCGCGCCTGCGCTACCTGCATGACGGCGCTCTGCAGCTGTCCGTGGGTGAGGGCGAGTCACTGGCCGAGGGTCTGCTGTCCTGGCAACAGGCCGGCGACGGCGCCTTCGACGTGCAATTCGCGGGCCAGCGCCTGCGCGCCCAGGTCCATGTGCTGGGCGAGCAATGCCATGTGTTCGCGCCCCAGGGCGCGGCCGTGCTGGGCCTGGCCGATCCGCTGGTCCATGCGGGCGAGGTGCATTCCGAGGGCGGCCGCCTGACCGCGCCCATGCCGGGCAAGGTGGTCTCCTTTGCCGTCAAGGCCGGCGACAAGGTCAGCAAGGGCCAGCCGCTGGCCGTGATGGAGGCCATGAAGATGGAGCACACCATCGCCGCGCCCGGCGACGGCGTGGTGGCCGAGCTGCTGTATGCGCCCGGCGACCAGGTGACCGAAGGCTCCGAGCTGCTGCGCCTGGAGAACTGAGGCCGCAGGCAAGACAGTTTTGCGCAAAAGTCGCGCATGGGCGCCGCCAGGCCGTTAGGCTTGGCGGCACCATGCGAGTGACTTTCTGCTGCGAAGACACCAGGCCCGACGCCTGGCTGCAAGGACTGCGCGCGGCCCTGCCGGGCGCCGAGGTGGACATCTGGGCACCGGGCGCGCCGCAGGCCGACTACGCCCTGGTCTGGGCGCCGCCCCAGCGCTTCATCGACGAGCAGCCGGGCCTCAAGGCCGTGTTCAACATCGGCGCGGGCGTCGATGCGCTGCTGCCGCTGCGCCTGCCGGCCGGGCTGCCCGTCTACCGCCTGGAGGATGCGGGCATGGCCGTGCAGATGGCCGAATACGTCAGCCAGGCCGTGATCCGCTTCTTCCGGGGCCTGGACGGCTACGAGGCCGACATGGCCGCCGGCCTGTGGCAGCACCGGCCCAATCCCCGGCGCGTGGACTTCCCCGTGGGCGTCATGGGGCTGGGCCGCATGGGCGAGCGCGTGGCGCGCGCGCTCACGGTGTTCGATTTTCCCGTCAACGGCTGGAGCCGCACGCCGCATGCCATCGACGGCGTGCGCGGCTTCTGCGGCCCGCAGGACTTCGATGCCTTCCTGCGCGCCACCCGCATCCTCGTCAACCTGCTGCCGCTGACCCCCGAGACCGACAGCATCATCGACGCGCGCAGCCTGGCCCTGCTGCAGCCGGGCGCCTATGTGATCAACGTGGGACGCGGCGGCCATGTGGCGGATGAGGACCTCATTGCCGCCATCGACGGGGGCCACGTCACGGGCGCACTGCTGGACGTGTTCCGCTGCGAGCCGCTGCCCGAGGGCCATGCCTTCTGGCGGCATCCACGCATCACGCTCACGCCCCACACTTCGGCGCGCACCCTGGCGCGCGACAGCGTGGAGCAGATCGTGGGCAAGGTCGCGGCGCTCAGCCGGGGCGAGGCCGTGAGCGGCCGCGTGGACCTGCAGCGCGGCTACTGAGGGAGGTGCTCAGTCCAGCGTCACGCCGGTGCTGCGCACCAGCGCGCCCAGGCGCTGGGAGTCGCTCTTGATCAAGGCGCCGAATTCGGCCGCCGTGCCGCCCACGGCCGGTGTGCCCATGGCCTCCCAGCGCGTGCGGAAGGCCGGGTCCTTGAAGATGGCGTTGACCGTGGCATTGAGTTTGTCGATGGCGGCGGGCGGCGTGCCCGCGCGCACGGCAATGCCATGCCAGCCCGTGATCTGGTAGCCGGGCACGCCGGCCTGGGCCATGGTGGGCACGTCGGGCAGCACCTTGCTGCGCTCGGCCGAGGTGACCGCCAGCGGTATCAGGCGGCCGCCCTGGATGTGCTGCAGCGAGCTGCCCACGATGTCGAACATCACGCCCACCTGGCCGCCGATCAGGTCGTTGAGCGCCGGTCCCGCGCCCCGGTAGGGCACATGGCCCAACTTGACCTGCTCCATGGAGTTGAACAGCTCGCCCGCCAGGTGCTGGGGCGTGCCATTGCCGGCCGAGGCAAAGCTCAGCGTCTTGCCCGTTTTGGCCAGGGCCAGCAGTTCGGTCACGGTCTTGACGCCCAGCGAGGGGTGCACTTCCAGCACCAGCGGGAAGGCCGACAGCTGCACCACGGGCTCCAGGTCTTTGAGCGGGTTGAAGGGCATGCTCTTGTACAGCGAGGAATTCACGGCCATGGGGCCGCTGGCGGCCAGCAGCAGGGTGTGGCCGTCGGCGGGCGCCTGGCGGGCCACCTCGGCGCTGCCCAGGTTGCCGCCCGCGCCGCTCTTGTTCTCCACGATGACGGTCACGCCCAGGCGCTGCTGCAGCTCGGGCTGCAGCATGCGCGCCATCAGGTCGGTAGGGCCTCCGGGCGGATAGGGCACGACGAAGCGGATGGTCTTGCTGGGGAATGCCGGGGTCTGGGCCGAGGCCTGGCCCGCCAGGCCCAGGGCCATGAAGGCCAGGGGAAGCGCCGTGAATGCGGTGACTGCCTTGATGTGGGCGATGGCGTCGCGCCGCGTGCCGCGGGTGGGCTGTTGCATGGTTGTGTCTCCTGCCTGTGGTTGGAATGGAAGGCCCGTCTTGTGCGGGCTCTGGGAATGCTGGGACTCAGCCCGGTGTGAAGCGCTGGCGTATGTCGTCGGCCGTGGCCAGGGGGCGGCCCAGCGCCTGGGCGGACACCACGGCCTGGCGGACCAGGGCGGCGTTGTCGGGCGCGGTGCGGCCGTCCTTGGCCAGCAAGTTGTTCTCGAAGCCCACGCGCGCATGGCCGCCGAAGGCGGCGGCCGCCGCGATGCAGGTGTTTTCCGTGGCGCCGAAGGCGCACACGGCCCAGGGCTCGCCGCCGTCATGCGCCGCAAGAAAGGGCAGCAGGTCCTGCGGCCGCGAGGTCTGGCCCGCGCTGTAGCGGCCCAGCACGAAGAGCAGGAACCAGGGCGCCTCGGGCACCACGCCCCGGGCGCGCAGCGCCTGCCAGCGGCGCAGGTCGGCCACGTCGTAGAGGATGACCTGCACCATGACCTGGTCGCGCACCAGGCCCGCGAAAAAGTGCGCCAGTCCCGCATCGCCGATCTCGGGCTGGTCGATCTCGCGCAGGCCGATGGAGACGGCCTCGGGCCGCAGCGCCTGCACCATGGCGATCTGCTCGGGCGCGTGGTAGACGCCGGCGGCCTCGCTGGTGATCTGCACCACCAGGTCCGTGCCCACGGCCTCGCGCACCACGCGCCAGGCTTCGCGGTAGCCGTCCACATCCAGGTTGTGGCGCCCCTGGGCGTCGCGGATGTGCATGTGGATCATGGCCGCGCCGGCATCCAGGCAGGCGCGCGCCGTGGCGGCCAGCGCCTGCGGTGTGATCGGCAGGGCAGGGTGGTCGGCCGGCTGCTTGTAGGCGCCATTGGGGGCCACGGTGACGATCAGCGGGTCGTTCCACTGCGATGCAGTGACTTGCGTGCTCATGGCGTGCCTTCCTCGCTGCCCGGCACCGGCAGCTCGCTGGCCAGCAGGGCCAGGCCCTGGCGCAGCAGCGCGTCGTAGCGGGCACGCTCCGCCAGCCGGCGGTCTTCGGGCCAGTCGAAGAAGCCCTTGCCGGACTTCATGCCCAGATCGCCACGCGCCACGCGATCGCGCAGGGCCTGGGCCGGTACATCGGTGTTGGACAGCGTGGGGTACATGGTGGCGGCTGCCGCGCAGTGCACCTCGATGCCCGCATGGTCACGCTGCAGCACGGGGCCGGCCGCCAGGAAGCGGAAGCCGAAGCCGAAGCGCACGGCGGCATCCACGTCCTCGGGCGAGGCAATGCCCTCGTCGATGAGGGCGAAGGCCTCGCGTGACAGCGCATGCTGCATGCGGTTGGCCAGAAAGCCGGGCTTGTCCTTCTTCACCAGCACGGGCACGCTGCCGCAGCCGCGCATGAAGCCGTGCAGCCATTGGCCCAGGGCCGGGTCGCTGCGCTCTCCCAGCACCACTTCCACCAGTGGCACCAAATGGGCGGGCATGAAGAAGTGCAGGCCCAGCATGCGCTGCGCCGTGGGCAGGCCGCTGGCGATGGCGCTGATGGGAAAGCCCGAGCTGTTGCTGGCCAGCACCGCGTCGGCCGGCGCATGCGCCTGCAGCTCGGCGAACAGCGCCTGCTTGGCGTCCAGCCGCTCGGTGATGCATTCCACCACCAGGGCCACGCCGTCCCAGGCCACATCCTCCAGCGCCGCGCAGACCGAGACCTGGGACGCGCACCGGGCAAAGCCGGCCGTGGCCAGCTCGATGGCAATGTGCTGCCGCAGCAGCTCGCGCCGTGCCGCGCCGGGATCGACCACGGTCACGCTGGCGCCACCCCGGGCCAGGACCACGGCCACATCGGCACCCATGGTGCCTCCCCCGACGACCACCGTGCGCGCGTTGCGCGGCGAGCTGCTGTGCATGCTGTCTCCTGCTGATTTCATGGATTTGGAGCGCAGTCTAGGCAGCCGTCATTGAACGGTAAAGACGCATTTTTCGATAAACTGATCGGCCATGAAGATCAATTGGTCGGCCCGCGAGGTCGATGTCTTCCTGGCACTGGCCGATTCGCTGAGCTTCCGGCGCACGGCGCTGCAGATGCACCTGTCGCAGTCGGCCGTCTCGGGCACGCTGGCGCGGCTGGAAGAGATGCTGGGCGCGCGGCTGTTCGAGCGCACCACGCGCGCCGTGGAGCTGACCCAGGCCGGCGAGGTCTTCGCCGAGCAGGCGCGCATCCTGCGCCACCAGATGGACGAGACCGTGCGCCGCGTGCAGGAGGTGGCCCAGGTGCAGGTGGGCCGGCTGGCGCTGGCGGCCCTGCCTTCGCTGGCGGCGGGCCTGCTGCCCCGCGTGCTGGCGCGCTTCGCGGCCGAGCATCCGGGCGTGCACCTGGAGCTGTTCGACAGCCTGGCCGGGCCGGCCTTCGACATGGTGCGCGCGGGCCGCGTGGACTTCGCGCTCACGGCGGCCAACCCCGCCTATGCCGACCTGGACTACCTGCCCCTGGCCTCCGACCGCTTCGTGCTGCTGCTGGGCCGCGGCCATGCGCTGGCACGCGGGCGCGGCGATCTGGGCTGGGCCGACGTGGCCCATCTGCCCCACATCTCCATGCCCGCCGGCACCAGCGTGCGCCAGTACGCCGACGAGGCCCTGCTGACCCACGGCATACGCTTTGCGCCCCAGTACGCCGTGGAGCACCTGGCCACCATCGCGGCCATGGTGGCTGCCGATCTGGGCGTGAGCGCGCTGCCGCTGCTTGCCGCGCAGGTGGTGCAGCGTCCGGAAGTGGTGGCGCGCCCGCTGGCACGGCCGGTGCTGCGGCGGCCCATCGGCCTGGTGCGCCTGAGCGGGCGCCGCCTGTCACCGGCCGCCGCGCGCATGGTGGAGATGCTGCGCGAGGAAATGGCAGCCCTGCCCGGCTGAAGAGGGCGCTGGCAGCCGTTGTGCATGGCCCGGCAGGATATGGGGTGGTGCCCCGGCCTGCCAAGCGGGACAATAGCGGCTGTACCCGCCGCATCCAGCGCCTCCTTCCTTCCGTTATCCGGTGAGAACCCCATGAGCATTCCTTCCCGCGTCAAACTCGTCGATGTAGGCCCCCGCGACGGCCTGCAGAATGAAAAGCAGCCCGTGCCCGCCGCCGTCAAGATCGAACTGGTGCACCGCCTGCAGGAGGCCGGCCTCAAGGAGATCGAGGTCACCAGCTATGTCAGCCCCAAATGGGTGCCGCAGATGGCCGACAACGCCGAAGTCATGGCCGGCATCGTCCGCCGCCCCGGCGTGCGCTACAGCGTGCTCACGCCCAACATGAAGGGCCTAGAGGCCGCGCTGTCGGCGCCGCGCGAACTGTGGCCCGACGAGATCGTGGTCTTCGGCGCGGCCAGCGAGGCCTTCAGCCAGAAGAACATCAACTGCTCCATTGCCGAAAGCATCGAGCGCTTCGCCCCCGTGGCCGAAGCCGCACGCGCCCAGGGCATCTACGTGCGCGGCGCCATGAGCTGCACCGTGGGCTGCCCCTACGAAGGCGAGATCGCCCCCGAGCGCGTGGCCTACCTGGCCGGCCTCATGAAGGGCATCGGCGTGCAGCATGTGGGCGTGGCCGACACCATCGGCGTGGGAACGCCCGTCAAGGTGCGCAAGGCCATCGAGGCCACGCTGCAGCACTTCGCCATCGACGATGTCTCGGGCCACTTCCACGACACCTACGGCCAGGCCGTGTCCAACACGCTGGCCGCGCTGTCGCTGGGCGTGTGGCAGTTCGACACCTCGGTGGCGGGCCTGGGCGGCTGCCCCTACGCCAAGGGCGCCACGGGCAATGTGGCCACCGAGGACGTGGTCTACATGCTGCAGGGCATGGGCATCGAGACCGGCATCGACCTGGACAAGCTCATCGACGCCGGCCAGTTCATCAGCGACCACCTGGGCCGCCCCACGCAGTCGCGCGTGGCCAAGGCTCTTTTGACGAAACGCGCCAGCGCGGCTGCATGCGAGGCGGTGTGAGCATGTGCGGATCTGAACTCCACCATCTTCCCGAAGGCGTGCAGCGCGTGGCGGCCTTCCTGCAGCAGGCCGGCCACGGCGAGGGACCGCGCATGCTGGACGGCGCCGCGCGCACGGCCCAGGAAGCGGCCGACCAACTGGGCATCCTCGTGGGCCAGGTGGCCAAGAGCATCATCTTCCGCCGCCGCAGCGACGGCGTGGCCGTGCTGGTCGTGGCCTCGGGCGACCGCCGCGTGGACGAGAAGAAAGTCGCTGCCCTGGTCGGCCCCGTGGGCCGTGCCGACGCCGACTTCGTCAAGGCGCAGACGGGCTTTTCCATCGGCGGCGTCAGCCCCGTGGCCCATGCCAACACGCCCGTGACCCTGGTGGACCGGGAACTGCAGCGTTTCGACACCGTCTGGGCGGCAGCAGGCCATCCGCATGCGGTGTTCGCGGCCACGCCGGCCGCATTGCAACTGCTGGCCGGCGCGCCCTGGGCCGACGTGGTGCAGGAGGTGGCAGCATGATGGGCCCCAAGGAAATGCTGGCCCAGAAGGCCCGTGCCGCATACGCTCCGCGTGCCGAAGAGGAGCCCGTGCCTTCGCCCTGCATCTCGGTCTGCCGCATGACGCCGGACCGCAGCCATTGCGAAGGGTGCTTTCGCACCATCGACGAGATCCGCGCCTGGTCCAAGTCCGATGCGCCGCAGCGCCTGGCTATCTGGAACGCGCTGCTGGAGCGCGCAGGTATCGCGGTCACAGCACCCTAGATCCCCATCACGACGCACCCGCCATGAAGCAGATCACCTTCCATCTCGACTTCATCTCGCCCTATGCCTGGCTGGCGTTCGCGCAACTGCCGCAGGCGCTGCAGGGCATCAGCCACCACATGCAGTACCGCCCCGTGCTGCTGGGCGCGCTGCTGCAGCGCCACGCCAACCCGGGACCGGCCGGCATCGCAGGCAAGCGCGAATGGACCTACCGCCATGTGAGCTGGCTGGGCCACGCCTCGGGCGTGGGGCTGGACATGCCGGCCCGCCATCCGTTCAATCCGCTGCCACTGCTGCGCCTGGCGCTGGAGTGCAGCGATGACGGCACCATCAACCGCTTTGTGGCGGACGCGGTGCTGCGCCATGTCTGGCTGGGCGGTGCCGACGCGCTGGACCCCGCGCGGCTCGACGTACTGCGCGCCACGCTGGCGCCGCAGCTGCGCACGGATGCGGCGGACAAGGCCAGGCGCCTGCTGCGCGAGAACACCGACGCCGCGGCCGCGCAAGGCCTGTTCGGCGTGCCGGCCTGGGAAGTCGATGGCCGCCTCTTCTGGGGCCTGGACAGCCTGCCCATGCTGCGCTCCTACCTGCAAGGCGATGGCTGGTTCGACAACCACTGGGACGCGGCTGCAAGCGTGGAGCAAGGACTGAAGGTTTGAATGGCGGGGCTGGAACAACGGCCCCGCCCCATGCCCAACGCCTTCAACTTCGCCGCTTCGCCCTTCGACTGCCTCACGCCCGACGAGCAGGCGCTGGTGCGCGAGGGCGTGGACATCGCCTACTTCCCCGAGGGTGCCGTGGTGCTGGACGCGGGCTCGGTGCCCTCCCACCTGTTCGTCATCATCAAGGGCCATGTGGTGCAGACCGAGGGCGACGAGGTGCTGGCCAGCTACGGCCCCGACGACAGCTTCGACGGCCGCGCCCTCGTGGCCGGCCGCACGGGCAGCCGCTTCACCGTGGCCGAGGAACTCATCGCCTACCAGCTTGCGCGCGAAACCGTGGGCGAGCTGATCGCGCGCAACACGGCCTTTGGCGCCCTGCTGTTCTCCGACCTGGGCCACAAGCTGGGCACATTGGCCCAGCGCGCCGACCGGCATGAATTGCAGTCGCTGACGCTGGCGCGCGTGGACCAGGCCTACCTGCGTGCCGCCCATGTCGTGGATGCGGCCACCGACATCGTCTCCGTGGTGCGCCTGTTCCATGCCGAGCGCACGACCAGCGTGCTGGTCTCAGGACTGCCGCAGGGCGGCCTGGGCATTTTCACGGGCACCACGCTGCAGCGCGCCATCCTCGACGGCCGCCCGCTGGACCGGCTGGCCGTGGGCGAATTCGCCAGCCAGCCCGTGGTCACCGTGCGCGCCGACGACCAGCTGGGCGACGCCCTGGTCGTGCTGCTGCGCGCGCGCGTGCACCGGCTGGCCGTGCTGGATGCACAGGGCCAGGTGCTGGGCATCCTGGAGGCGTTGGACCTGTTCAGTTTCCTGGCCAACCACTCCCACCTGATCACCGTGCAGATCGAGCAGGCCGCCGACCTGCAGGCGCTGGAGCAGGCCGCCGCCCAGATCACGCGCCTGGTGGCCGCGCTGCACCGGGGCGGCACGCGGGTGGCCCTGATGGCGCGGCTGGTGCAGCAGCTCAATGCGCGCCTGTTCGAGCGTGCCTGGCAGATGCTGGCGCCCCCGGACCTGGTGGCCCACAGCTGCCTCTTCGTCATGGGCAGCGAGGGGCGCGGCGAGCAGTTGCTCAAGACCGACCAGGACAACGGCCTGCTGCTGCGCGACGGCTATGCGCCGCCCCGGGACCTCGATGCCATCTGCGCGCGCTTTTCCGCGCAGCTGCAGCGCTTCGGCTACCCCGAATGCCCGGGCGGCATCATGCTCAGCAACCCGCAATGGCGCGGCACGGTGGCCAGCTTCGGCAGGCAGGTGCGCGAATGGCTGATCCTGCCCGGCCCCGAGGGCCTCATGCACCTGGCGATCTTCCTGGACGCCCATGCCGTGGCGGGCGATGCCGCGCTGCTGGCCACGGCGCGGCGCGACCTGATGGCGCTGGCCCTGGACAGCGATGCCCAGGTGGCGCGCTTCGCCTCGGCCGTCGATGCCTTCGCGCACGAGCCGGGCAGCTGGTGGGAGCGGTTGCTGGGGCGCGGCGGCGAGGGCGCGCCCGTGCACCTCAAGAAGGCCGGCATCTTCCCCATCGTGCATGGCGTGCGCAGCCTGGCGCTGTCCCAGCGCATCGCCGCCACCGGCACGGCCGAGCGCATCGCGGCCCTGGTGGACAGGGGCGTGCTCGACGGCGCCCAGGGCCAGGAGCTGCTCCAGGGCCTGCATTTCCTCATGGGCCTGCGCCTGCAGGCGGGACTGGCAGAGATCGACCTGGGCCGCCCCGTCACCGGTCATGTGGACCCGGCCCGCCTGAGCAGCCTGGAGCGCGACCTGCTCAAGGACACGCTGGCCGTGGTGCGGCGCTTCCGCGAGTTGCTTCGCCAGCGCCTGCGGCTGGATGCCGTATGAGCGCGGTGCCCTTGCAGCGCTGGGTGGCGGGCCTGCGGCGCAACTGGCAGCGGCGCAGGCTGGCGGACCCGGCCTATGCCTTTCTCTTCGACGCGCCGCCGCCCGGCGAATGGGTGGCGCTGGACTGCGAGACCACGGGCCTGGATGTGCGCTGCGACCAGATCATCTCCATCGGCGCCGTGCGCATCGTGGGCGAGCGCATCCTGTCCAGCGAGCGCCTGGAACTGCTGGTGCGCCCCTCGCGCAGCGTGCCTGGCGACAGCGTGCGCATCCACCGCCTGCGCGAGCGGGACCTGGCCCGGGGCCTGGCCATCGAGGACGCGCTGGCGCAGCTGCTGCGCTTCATCGGCAGCCGCCCGCTGGTCGGCTACTACCTGGAATTCGACGTGGCCATGATCGAGCGCGGGCTGCGCCCCTGGCTGGGCACGGGCCTGCCCAACGAGCGCATCGAGGTCTCGGCCCTCTACTACGACCACCGCTTCCGGCAATTGCTGCCCTGGCAGCAGCAGGCGCCCGAGATCGACCTGCGCTTTGCCACGCTGATGGCCGACCTGGGCCTGCCCCGGCGCGAGGCCCACGACGCGCTCAACGACGCCGTGATGGCGGCGCTGGCCTTCATCAAGCTGCGCAGGCTGGCCGGCGCGACGTAGGGCGCCCGGAAAGGCGTTCGCTCAAGCGGCGGAGACCGCAGGGTTCAGGCTGTACAGGCCGGTGATGCTGGCCTTGCCCAGCACCTGGCCGGCTTGCAGCGCCGCGCGCACATTGGCGCCGGTCAGCTCGCCCGAGACCGCCAGCGTGGGCGTGGCCAGCGCATAGACGGTGAAGACGTAGTGGTGGACGATGCTGTCGTTCCACGGAGGGCAGGGGCCGTCGTAGCCGAAGTAGTCGCCCTTCATCTGCTCGTCGCCCGCGAACCAGCCCGTGTAGTCGTTGATGCCGTGGCGCAGGCCGCCGGGGGCTGCCGGGCCGCTCTTGCCGCGCGGCGTGACGCCCTCGGACTGGGCGCCTGCGGCGATCTCGGTGGTGGTGGCCGGAATGTCCAGCAGCAGCCAGTGGAAGAAGTCCACGCGCGGCAGGCTGGCCGGCACTTCGCGGCCTTCCTGGTTCACATCGTCGCCGCGGCTGGGCACGTCCGGGTCATGGCAGACCACGACGAAGGACTGCGTGCCTGCGGGCGCGCCGCTCCAGGCCAGGTGCGGGTTGCGGTTGGACGACAGCGCCACGTGCGTGGCCGCATCGGGCACCGCGAACGCGAATTCGCCGGGAATCGCCTGGCCGTCCTGGAAGCTTTGGCTGATGAGTTGCATGTCGGATCTGTCCTGTGCGTTGAAGAGGGAAGCCGTGCTGCACAGGCGAAGCTGTGCAGACCCCGCAAGTCTAGAGGCCTGGACGGCGCCGGCCATCGCATATCCGATCAGGCGCCTTCTCCAGCCGATCAATCTGAGCGCGGCTGCTGCTGCGGCAACGAAAAAGCCGGGCGCATGGCCCGGCTTTTCATGATGGCAGCTTGCGCAGCTCAGTGGCCCGAGGCCCCCGAGGCGCCCAGGCCTGTCTCCGAGCGCACCTGCTGCGCGGGGAAGATGGCGCGTTCCTTGGCGGCCTGGGCACTCTTGTCGAGCACCGAGAACAGCCACACGCCCAAGAAGCCGATGGTCATGGAGAACAGCGCGGGCGAGGCGTAGGGGAACCAGGCCGAGCCTGCGGGGTTGCCCAGCGTGGCCTCCCACACCGGGGGCGAGACCACGGTCAGGCCCACCGAGGAGATCAGGCCCATGAAGCCGCCGATCACCGCGCCCTTGGTGGTGCAGTCCTTCCACAGCACCGACAGCAGCAGCGGGGGGAAGTTGGCCGAGGCCGCGACCGCGAAGGCCAGCGACACCATGAAGGCGATGTTCTGCTTCTCGAACACGATGCCCAGCAGCACGGCGATGGCGCCCAGCGTCAGCGTGGTGATGCGCGAGACGCGCAGCTCGGCGGCGCTGTCGGCCTTGCCCTTCTTGATCACGGTGGCGTAGAGGTCATGCGACACGGCCGAGGCGCCCGACAGCGTCAGGCCCGCGACCACGGCCAGGATGGTGGCGAAGGCCACGGCCGAGATGAAGCCGTAGAACACGTCGCCGCCCACGCTCTTGGCCACCAGCACGGCCGCCATGTTGGCCGTGCCCGCGCCGCCGTGGATCACGCCCTTGACCGTATCGGCCATCTCGGGGTTGGTCAGCACCAGGGTGATGGCGCCGAAGCCGATGATGAAGATCAGCACGTAGAAGTAGCCGATCCAGGTCGTGGCCCAGAACACGCTCTTGCGCGCTTCCTTGGCATCGGGCACGGTGAAGAAGCGCATCAGGATGTGGGGCAGGCCCAGCGTGCCGAACATCAGCGCCATGCCGAAGCTGATGGCCGAGATCGGGTCCTTGATGAAGCCGCCCGGGCCCATGATGGCCAGGCCCGCCTTGGCGGCGGCCGAGGGGTCGGCGCCGTTGTTGGCGGCGATCTCGGTGCGCACGCGCACGCCTTCGGCGAACAGCGCCTCGGGGCTGAAGCCGTACTTGGCCAGCACCATGAAGCCCATGAAGGTCACGCCGGCCAGCAGCATGCAGGCCTTGATGATCTGCACCCAGGTCGTGGCCGTCATGCCGCCGAACAGCACGTAGATCATCATCAGGCCGCCCACCAGCACCACGGCGATCCAGTAGTCCAGGCCGAACAGCAGCTTGATCAACTGGCCCGCGCCCACCATCTGCGCGATCAGGTAGAAGGCCACCACCACCAGCGTGCCGCTGGCCGCGAAGGCGCGGAACGGTGTCTGGGAGAAACGGTAGCCTGCCACGTCGGCGAAGGTGAACTTGCCCAGGTTGCGCAGGCGCTCGGCCAGCAGGAAGGTCAGGATGGGCCAGCCCACCAGGAAGCCGATGGAGTAGATCAGGCCGTCATAGCCGCTGGCCATGACCGAGGCCGAAATGCCCAGGAAGGAAGCGGCCGACATGTAGTCGCCCGCAATCGCCAGGCCGTTCTGGAAGCCCGTGATGCCGCCACCGGCCGTATAGAAGTCGGCGGCCGACTTGGTGCGGCCCGCGGCCCATTTGGTGATCCACAGCGTGGCCACGACGAAGGCCGTGAAAAGAATGATGGCGGTCCAGTTGGTGGCCTGCTTGGCGGCCACGCCGACATCGCCGCCGGCGGCCAGCACGGGCCCCGTCAGTGCCAGCGCCACGGCGGGCGCCAGCAGCATGCGTTGTGCGGAATTCTTCATTTCGTGGCGTCCTTCAGGATGTCCTGGGTGAGCTTGTCGTACTCGCCATTGGCGCGGCGCACGTAGAGGCCGGTGACGATCACCGAGAAGACGATCACGCCCATGGCAATCGGAATGCCCAGGGAGGTCACGCCCGCGCCAATGGGCTGGGCCAGAAAGGATTTGTCGAAGGCAATCAGCGCGATATAGCCGTAATAAACGACCAGCATCAGCAGCGTCAGAAAAAGGCCCAGGCGATTGCGTCTGGCACGCAGCTCCTGGTATTTGGGATGGCGCTGAATCTTGTCTACCACCGGATCGATCATGGTTTGTCTCCTGAAGTTGGAATCGCGGCGGCAGCCCCATGGATCTGCAGCCTTGCGGCGCATTCTGGAAAGCGCTTCTGACCGAGTGCTTACGCAGTGCAGCATGGTTTGCCAGGGTTTTTACGGTGCTTTTCACATGGAAAAAGACGGCATCAGGGTTGCTGCTGAGTTAGTAAGAAATCGTTCAGTTCGCCGTCAATTTCTGTAAGAGGTGAGTCAGATTCGCGTCAGCAGGCAGGCGGATAGTGAATCGGCGGGCCTATGGCAAGCCCGCTAAATATTCAATAAATCAAGGAGACAGACATGGCTATCAACGCATCGCAAGGCGCGGGGGTCAAGGCGACCCCGCGGCCCATGACTCCGGAAGAACGCAAGGTGATCTTTGCCTCGTCGCTGGGCACGGTTTTCGAGTGGTACGACTTCTATCTCTACGGATCGCTGGCGGCCATCATCGCCAAGCAGTTCTTCAGCGGGCTCGATGCGGGATCGGCCTTCATCTTCGCGCTGCTGGCCTTCGCGGCCGGCTTCATCGTGCGGCCCTTCGGCGCGCTGGTGTTCGGGCGCCTGGGCGACATGATCGGGCGCAAGTACACCTTCCTCGTGACCATCCTGATCATGGGCCTGTCCACCTTCATCGTCGGCATCCTGCCCACCTACGCCAGCATCGGCGTGGCGGCGCCGGTGATCCTCATCGGCCTGCGCATGCTGCAGGGCCTGGCGCTGGGCGGCGAGTACGGCGGTGCGGCCACCTACGTGGCCGAGCACGCGCCGCACGGCAAGCGCGGTGCCTACACCTCGTGGATCCAGACCACGGCAACGCTGGGCCTGTTCCTGTCGCTGCTGGTGATCCTGGGCGTGCGCACCTCCATCGGCGAGCAGGCCTTTGCGGACTGGGGCTGGCGCATTCCCTTCCTGCTGTCCATCGTGCTGCTGGGCATCTCGGTGTGGATCCGCATGACACTGTCCGAGTCGCCGGCCTTCCAGAAGATGAAGGCCGAAGGCAAGGTCTCCAAGGCCCCGCTGTCCGAGTCCTTCGGCCAATGGCGCAACCTCAAGATCGTGATCCTGGCGCTGATCGGCCTGACCGCCGGCCAGGCCGTGGTCTGGTACACGGGGCAGTTCTATGCGCTGTTCTTCCTGACGCAGCAGCTCAAGGTCGATGCGGTGACGGCCAACCTCATGATCGCGGCGGCGCTGATCATCGGCACGCCGTTCTTCGTGATCTTCGGTTCGCTGTCCGACAAGATAGGCCGCAAGCCCATCATCATGCTGGGCTGCGTACTGGCCGTGGTGACCTACTTCCCCGTGTTCAAGGCGCTGACCGAAGCGGCCAACCCCGATCTGGCTGCGGCACAGGCCAAGAGCAAGGTGGTCATCGTCGCCGATCCCAAGGAGTGCTCGTTCCAGTTCAATCCCACAGGCACCTCCAAGTTCACCAGTTCCTGCGACGTGGCCAAGCAGCTGCTGGCCGCAGGCTCGGTCAGCTATGACTCCGAGGACGCAGCGCCCGGCAAGACGGCCTTCATCCGCATCGGCAGCACCGAGATCCCCTCGTTCTCCATCAAGGGCCTGAGCCCCGAGGAAGCCAAGGCCAAGGACGCCGAGTTCAAGAAGACCGTGGCCAAGGTGCTGGCCGAGGACGGCTATCCCACCAAGGCCGACCCCGCGAAGATGAACAAGGTGATGATGGTCGCCATCCTGACCTACCTGGTCATCCTCGTGACCATGGTCTACGGACCCATCGCCGCCATGCTGGTGGAGCTGTTCCCCACACGCATCCGCTATACCTCCATGAGCCTGCCGTATCACATCGGCAATGGATGGTTCGGCGGCCTGCTGCCCACCATGTCCTTCGCCATCGTGGCCCAGACCGGCAACATGTACAGCGGCCTCTGGTACCCCATCGTCATCGCAGGCGCCACGGCCATCATCGGCACGCTGTTCCTGCGCGAGACCAAGGATGTGGATATCTACGCTAATGATTGAGGGCTCCCCCTGAGGCGCTGACGCGCCTTCCCCCTCTCTCGCTTCGCGGGAGGGGGACGACGCCATCGCCGCGAGGCGGCTCTTGCTCGGCGTCTCTGAGTTGGGCCGCGCCGGTTGCATGCGGTATGCGCAGTATCCGGCGGGGTTTTGCGGCTCTGCATTGATGAAAGCCCATGGCGGTTTGCCGTGGGCTTTTTCTTTGGGTGCTTCTAATGGTTTTCCATGTCATGCCTGTGGCAGCAAAGCATCAGATGGCGCATTTTCAGAGGCGGGCATACATTTTTTGACATGCCCGCACCTAGAATCCGCAGCAGCCGCAAATGGCACTGATCTGGAGCCGGAGTCGGCCCTGAGATTTCAAGAATACCCACTCAACAATCCCAAGGAGATGCCGAGATGATCAAGATGAACCGCGTTGCTCTGGCCGTGCTGGCCGTGCTGGGTTCCACCACCGTGATGGCGCAAAGCAGCGTGACGATTTATGGCCGTATCAACACGACCGTCGAACGCGAAAAGATCGGTGACCAGACCGTCAACAAGATGGAGAACAACTCCTCGCGTTGGGGCATGCGCGGTGTCGAAGATCTGGGCGGTGGCCTGAAGGCCGGCTTCGTGCTGGAAAGCGGTTTCGCTTCCGACACCGGCATGGGTTCCTCCTCCACGGGCGCTCTGACCTTCGGCCGTCAGAGCGAAGTGAACCTGTCGGGCAGCTTCGGCAAGATCCGCATGGGCAACTTCTTCCCCGGTTCGTACTTCGCCACGGCCGACTACGTGAGCATGCACAACCATGACACGGGTACCTCGTCCGACGCGCTGTACTTCGATCCCGTCTGGTTCGCCAGCGGCCTGGGCACCGCCAACAAGATCTCCTACACCACCCCCAACATCGGTGGCCTGACGGTCGAAGGCTCGGTCTCCATGCACGAGAAGGCCACGCCCGCCCGCAAGAACGGCTATGACCTGGCCGTCAACTACGACGTGGGCCCCCTGGCCCTGGGCGCCGGCTACAGCCAGGTGGACGAAGACAAGCAGGCCGCCTTCCGCGCTGCCTACACCTTCGGCCAGTTCGTGGTCGGTGGCTACTACCAGCGCAACGACGAGCAGATCCGCGGCACGCGCAACAACTTCCGTCTGTCGGGCATGTACACCCTGGGCGCTTCCGAGTTCCACGTGAACCTGGGCCACGCCAATAAGTGGAGCAACATTGCCGACTCCGGCGCCAACCAGTGGACCCTGGGCTACAACTACAACCTGAGCAAGCGCACCAAGGTCTACGGCTACTACACCAAGGTGGACAACAAGGCCGGCGCCAACTACATGACCGGTGTGAAGGGCGCGGACTTCTCCTCTTTCGCGCTGGGCGTGCGTCACGCCTTCTGATCGCGGCGCGGCGTAAGCCGCGAGCAAAGCAGGTCTGTTCCAATCAGCACCTGCCTGCCATCAGGCCTCGTACCGAAAGGTGCGGGGCCTTTTTGTCTGGGCGCGTCTTTTCAAAGCCTGATCAAGGAAAAAACCATGAGGATCATCGCGGCCGGTTGCCTGGCCTTTGTCGTCGTCTCGCTGCTGGCCGTCACCCAGGTGAAGGGCGTGCCGGGCGAGCAGGCCATGCCTGCCTCCGTGCAGATGGCCAAGTAAGCCCTCGGCAAGAGGCACGAGCCCCGGACTGGTTCCGGGGTTTTTTATGGTCGCGTGGATGCGTTGAGGGGGTGTCTTTTTGTTTAACCTGTATGAAAATACAGGTATTGAGAAGCGTCTGATGCCTGACGCATGGACTGCCTAGAATGTTTGGCTCCCACTGACCACAGAACACCCATGACGCACGGTCTGATTCGAATTCGCGGCGCACGCCAGCACAATCTCCAGAACCTGGATCTCGACATCCGTACCGGCGAGCTGACCGTGGTCACGGGGCCCAGCGGCTCGGGCAAGTCCAGCCTGGTGTTCGATACCCTGTATGCCGAAGGCCAGCGCCGCTATGTCGAGACCTTCTCGGCCTATGCGCGCCAGTTCCTGGACCGCATGGACAAGCCGGCCGTGGACCGTGTGGAGGGGGTGCCGCCGGCCATCGCCATCGACCAGACCAATCCCGTCCGCAACTCGCGCTCCACCGTGGGCACGATGACCGAGCTCAACGACCACCTCAAGCTGCTGTTCGCGCGTGCGGCCCAGCTGTTCGACCGCGACACCGCCGTACCCGTGCGCCACGACACGCCGGACAGCGTGCTGGAGGAACTGGCCGAGCGTTGCCGGCAGGCCGGTGATCCGCGCATCGCCATCACCTTCCCCGTGGAGCTGCCCGCCAACACCACGGCTGCCGAGGTGGAGCAATGGCTGTCGGCCAGCGGCTTCACCAAGGTCCAGGCCGAGCGCGAGGCCGAGAAGGCCGGCGCCGTGGAGCCTGCCGCAGACGCCAAGGGCAAGAAGGCCAAGGCGGCTGCGCCGCTCAAGGTCAAGCTGCTGGATGTGGTGGCCGACCGCTTCCGCCTGGGCAATGTGGAGCGGGCCCGTGTCTACGAGGCCATCGAGGTCGCGCTCAAGCGCGGCAGCGGCCACATGACGGTCTATGTGCTGCCCGAATCCGCTGTGGAAGCTGCAGGTGACCAGCCCACCGAACCCCAGCTGTGGAAGTTCTCGCTGGGACTGCACTGTCCCGAAAGCGGCCTGAGCTACCAGGAACCGATTCCCTCGCTGTTCTCCTTCAACTCCGCCGTGGGTGCCTGCGAGGCCTGCCGGGGCTTTGGCCGCGTGATCGGCGTGGACTGGGGGCTGGTCATTCCCAACGACAAGCTCACCTTGCGCACGGGTGCCATCAAGCCCGTGCAGACGCCGGCCTGGAAAGAGATCCAGGACGACCTGATGCGCCATGCCGAGGCCGAAGGCATTCCGCGCGACACGGCCTGGGCCAAGCTCACCGAAGCGCAAAAGAGCTGGGTGCTGGACGGCTCGCCCCACTGGAACGGCAAGTGGACCCAGACCTGGTACGGCATCAAGCGCTTCTTCGAATACCTGGAGAGCAAGGCCTACAAGATGCACATCCGGGTGCTGCTGTCCAAGTACCGCAGCTATACCGAATGCCCCACCTGCGGCGGCGCGCGGCTGAAGACCGAAAGCCTGCTGTGGCGCCTGGGCGGCAAGCAGGCCGCCGATGCCGTGCTGCCGCCCGGCGACGAAGGCCGCTACCGCCGCTTCATGCCAAAGGGCGTGGCCTGGAGCCGCGAGCAGCTGGACGCGCTGCCGGGCCTGTGCCTGCACGACCTGATGCAGCTGCCCCTGGTGCGGCTGCGCGACTTCTTCCAGCAGCTGGCGCCGGCCGCCGATGCCCCATTGCACGACGGCGAGGCCCAGGCGCTCAAGATGCTGCACGCCGAAATCATGGCGCGCGTGCAGTACCTGTGCGACGTGGGCATCGGCTATCTCACGCTGGACCGCCAGAGCCGCACGCTGTCGGGCGGCGAGGTGCAGCGCATCAACCTGACCACGGCCCTGGGCACCTCGCTGGTGAACACCCTGTTCGTGCTCGACGAGCCCAGCATCGGCCTGCACCCGCGCGATATGGAACGCATCACCGAGGCCATGCAGCGCCTGCGCGATGCGGGCAACACCCTGGTCGTGGTCGAGCACGACCCGGCCGTGATGTTCGCGGCCGACCGCATGATCGACATGGGCCCCGGCCCCGGCGCACGCGGCGGCCAGATCGTGTTCGACGGCACTCCCGACGACCTGCGCCATGCCGACACGCTGACCGGCGCCTACCTGGGCGGGCGCAAGCAGGTGGGCTTCGGCCTCAAGCGCATGGTGACCGAATCCACGCCACGCCTCATCCTCGAAGGCGCGCGCGAGCACAACCTGCGCAGCATCGACGTGGACTTTCCGCTGCAGCGCCTGGTCACCATCACCGGCGTCAGCGGCTCGGGCAAGTCCACCCTGATCCAGGACGTGCTGGTGCCCGCGCTGATGCGCCATTTCGGCAAGCCCACGGATGCGGCCGGCGCCTTCGAGCGCCTGCTGGGCGCCGACCACCTGAGCGACGTGATGTTCGTGGACCAGTCGCCCATCGGCAAGACAGCGCGCTCCAACCCGGCCAGCTACGTGGGCGCCTGGGATTCCATCCGCGAGCTGTTCGCCATTGCGCCGCTGTCGCGCCAGCGCGGCTACACGGCCGCCAAGTTCAGCTTCAACAGCGGCGACGGCCGCTGCCCCACCTGCGGCGGCTCAGGCTTCGAGCATGTGGAGATGCAGTTCCTCTCCGACGTCTACCTGCGCTGCCCCGACTGCAACGGCACGCGCTACCGCCCCGAGATCCTGGAAGTCGGCATCGAGCGCCATGCAGCCGGCGAGCTGCAGCCGCGCAAGCTCAACGTGGCCGATGTGCTGGAGCTCACCGTAGCCGAGGCGGCCCTGCTGTTCGCCCAGGACCGCGAGGTCATCCGCGCCCTGCAGCCCATCGTCGATGTGGGCCTGGAATACGTGAAGCTGGGCCAGCCCGTGCCCACGCTGTCGGGCGGCGAGGCCCAGCGCCTCAAGCTCGCGGGCTTCCTGGCCGAGGCCGCCAAGGCCCAGGCCAAGTCGAAGCAGGCGCTGGCCAAGAAGGGCACCTTGTTCCTGTTCGACGAGCCCACCACGGGCCTGCACTTCGATGACATCGCCAAGCTCATGCGCGCGCTGCGCAAGCTGCTGGAGGCCGGGCACTCGCTGATCGTCATCGAGCACAACCTCGACGTGATCCGCGCCAGCGACTGGCTGATCGACCTCGGCCCCGAAGGAGGGGACGGCGGCGGCGCCATCGTGGCCCAGGGCACGCCCGAGGAAGTGCGCCAGATTCCTGGATCGCACACGGCCCAGGCGCTGCGCGAGTACGACCTGGCCATGGGCGTGGGCGGCGAGGCGGTGCGCGAGGTCGCCCCCATGCTCTACAAGAGCCAGCGCAAGGCGCATGCCATGTCGGGCGCCGCGGCCAGGAATGCCATAGAGATCGTCAACGCCAAGGAGCACAACCTCAAGCAGCTGTCGGTGGAGATTCCGCGCGGCAAGTTTAACGTGGTGACGGGCGTCTCGGGCTCGGGCAAGTCCACGCTGGCCTTCGACATCCTGTTCAACGAAGGCCAGCGCCGCTACCTGGAATCGCTCAACGCCTATGCGCGCTCCATCGTCCAGCCCGCGGGCCGGCCCGAGGTGGATGCGGTCTACGGCATTCCGCCCACCGTGGCCATCGAGCAGCGCCTGTCGCGCGGCGGGCGCAAGTCCACCGTGGGCACGACCACCGAGGTCTGGCACTTCCTGCGCCTGCTCTACGTCAAGCTGGGCACGCAGCACTGCATCCACGATGGCGCCGCCGTGCAGCCGCAGACGGCGGAAAGCATCGCGGCCCAATTGCTCACGCAGTTCCGGGGCCAGACCATCGGCCTGCTGGCGCCGCTGGTGGTCAACCGCAAGGGCGTCTACACCGAGCTGGCCGACTGGGCACGCCCGCGCGGCTACACGCATCTGCGCGTGGACGGCGAGTTCCTGCCCACCACGGGATTCCCGCGCATCGACCGCTTCAAGGAGCACACCATCGAGCTGCCCGTGGCCAGCGTCACCGTGACGGCGGCCAGCGAGCGCGAGCTGCGCGCTCACCTGGCCCAGGCGCTGGAAACAGGCAAGGGCGTGCTGCATGTGCTGTCCGGCCTGGACAATCTGGCCGACGCCATGGCCGGCGGCCGGAGCACGGCCGGCATCGGCAGCCTGCAGGTGTTCTCCACCCAGCGCGCCTGCCCCGTCTGCGCCACCAGCTATGCCGAGCTGGACCCGCGCCTGTTCTCCTACAACAGCAAGCACGGCTGGTGCCCCGACTGCGTGGGCACGGGCGTCAAGCTCACCAAGGACCAGCGCAAGGTCTACGACGACACGCAGATGGCCGAGGACAACCGGGGCCGCGAGGTCAAGTTCGAAGGCCAGGAAATCGAGGACCTGGCCGAAGTCACCTGCCCCACCTGCCAGGGCACGCGCCTGAATGCCACGGCGCGCGCCGTGCGCTTCCATGGCGTGGGCATTGCCGAGATCGCCCAGCTGTCGGTCAACGACGTGCGTCACTGGGTGCAGGCGCTGGCCATGTCGGGCCGCGAGGCCGACATCGCGCGCGACCTCATCCCCGAGATCCAGAGCCGCCTCGAATTCCTCGAGGAAGTGGGCCTGGGCTATCTCACGCTGGACCGTGGCGCACCCACGCTGTCGGGCGGCGAGGCCCAGCGCATCCGCCTGGCCGCCCAGCTGGGCAGCAACCTGCAGGGCGTGTGCTATGTGCTGGACGAGCCCACCATTGGCCTGCATGCCCGCGACAACCATATCTTGCTCAACGCCCTGCACAAGCTGGGCGACAAGGGCAACACCCTGGTCGTGGTCGAGCATGACGAGGACACCATCCGCCGCGCCGACCACATCATCGACATCGGCCCCAGCGCCGGCATACGCGGCGGCCGCCTCGTGGCCCAGGGCACGGCGGCCGACATCATGGCGGCCGAGGACTCGGTCACGGGCCGCTACCTGCTGCACGCCATGCGCCACCCGTTCCGGCCGCGCCGCTGGGTGGGAGAAGGCCAGCCGCCGCAGGCGGCCGCCGAGCTTGCGGCAGTGGCCGCACCCGTGCCGGAACCCGCGCCTGTGAAGGTATCCAAATCCAAAAAGAAGGCCGCGCCTGCCGCTGCCGAGGCGGCGGCCGAGCCCGCGTCCGACGCACTGGGCTGGCTCACCGTGCGCGGTGCCCACTTGCACAACCTGCAGAACGTGGATGCGCGCGTGCCGCTCAAGCGGCTGGTGGCCGTCACCGGCGTCAGCGGCTCGGGCAAGTCCACGCTGGCGCGCGACGTGATGCTGGCCAATGTGGCCGCCTGGGTGGGCCAGCGGGCCACCAAGGCCGGGCGCGATGCCATGGACGCCGGCAAGGCGCCGCCGCTGTCCGGCTGCAAGGGCCTGCAGGGCTTCGAGGGCATAGACCGCGTGCTCGAGGTCGACCAGACCCCCATCGGCAAGACGCCGCGCAGCTGCCCGGCCACCTACATCGGCTTCTGGGACACCATCCGCAAGCTCTATGCCGAAACGCTGGAGGCCAAGGCGCGCGGCTACGCGGCCGGGCGCTTCTCGTTCAACACCGGCGAAGGCCGCTGCCCGGCCTGCGAGGGCCAGGGCATGCGCACCATCGAGATGAGCTTCCTGCCCGACGTGAAGGTGCCCTGCGAGGTCTGCCACGGCGCGCGCTTCAATCCCGAGACCCTGGCCGTCTCCTGGCGCGGCAAGAGCATTGGCGACGTGCTGCAGATGGAGGTGGACGAGGCCGTGGAGTTCTTCGCCAGCATGCCCAGCATCGCCCATCCGCTGCAGCTGCTCAAGGACGTGGGCCTGGGCTATCTCACGCTGGGCCAGCCCTCGCCCACGCTGTCGGGCGGCGAGGCCCAGCGCATCAAGCTCGTCACCGAGCTGACCAAGGTGCGCGACGACGTGACCCGGCGCGGCAACAAGGCGCCGCACACGCTCTATGTGCTGGACGAACCCACGGTGGGCCTGCACATGGCCGATGTGGACAAGCTCATCCGCGTGCTGCACCGCCTGGTCGATGCGGGCCACAGCGTGGTCGTCATCGAGCATGACCTGGACGTGATCGCCGAGGCCGACTGGATCATCGACCTCGGCCCCGAAGGCGGCAAGGACGGCGGCCGCATCATCGCGGCCGGCACGCCCGAGGATCTGGTGGCTGCGGGCACGCACACGGGCAAGGCGCTCAAGCCCGTGCTGGCCCGCTGAGCCTCAGGCGCAGGCCACGCCTGCGCTGCGTGCGGAGCATGCGGGCAGGCGGCTGCTCCAGAAGACCAGCACCAGCCCCACAGCCGTCAGCGCGGCGGCGGCCCAGCCCAGGTGGACCAGGCCCAGGCCGCCGGCCAGGGCCAGGCCGCCGACCCAGGCACCCAGGGCATTGCCCAGGTTGAAGGCCGCAATGTTCAGGCTGGAGACCAGGTTGGCGCCCTGGGGGCCGGCCTGGTCCAGCACGCGCATCTGCATGGGCGCCACCGTGGCGAAGGCCACGATGCCCAGCACGATCACATAGCCCATGGCCACGGCCTGATGGCCGAAGGCCCAGCGGCCTGCCGCCAGCACCACCATCAGTGCAGCGATGCTCCACACCAGGGCGCGCATCACGCCCCGGTCGGCCAGCTTGCCGCCCAGCAGATTGCCTGCGGCCAGGCCTGCGCCGAACAGCAGCAGGGTCAGCGCCACCAGGCTGTCGCCCATGCGGGTCACCTGGGTCAGCAGCGGCTCCACATAGGTGTAGAGCGCGAACACGCCCGCAAAGCCGAAGGCCGTGATGCCCAGGCCCAGCCAGACCTGTCCGTTGGCCAGCACGGCCAGTTCCTGCGCCAGCGGCGTGACCTCGGGGCGGCCCTGGTCGCGCGGCACGAAGGCGGCCAGGATGGCAAAGGCCAGCACGCCGATCACGGCCACGGCCAGGAAGGCGCTGCGCCAGCCGAACATCTGGCCGATCCAGGCGCCGGCAGGCACGCCCAGCAGGGTGGCCAGGGTCAGGCCCGAGAACATCAGCGCAATCGCCGACGCCTTCTTGTCCACCGGCACCAGGCCCGTGGCCACCACGGCGCCCACGCCGAAGAAGGTGCCGTGGGTCAGCGAGGTCAGCACGCGCGCCGACATCAGCCATTCATAGCTGGGCGCGAACGCGGCGGCCAGGTTGCCGGCAATGAAGATCAGCATCAGCGCCAGCAGCAGGCGCTTGCGCGGCCATTGGCGCGTCAGCAGCGTGAGCACGGGCGCGCCCACGGCCACGCCGATGGCGTAGCCCGAAATCAGCGAGCCCGCCGTGGGAATGCTGATGTGGAGATCCTGGCTGACCTGGGTCAGCAGGCCCATGATGATGAATTCCGTGGTGCCGATGCCAAAGGCACCGGCCGCCAGGGCGAGTAGGGAAAGAGGCATGGACGGATTCCTTGTGATCCTTGGTTTGATGTCCAGTAATGTCGCACTGCAACATACCTTTGTGTAGATGGAATAATGGAAACGGATCTGTTCCCATGTGGAATAGATGACCTCTTTTCAGGAGACGCCATGCCCGCACTTGCCCCACTCACGGCCATCGATACAGGCAGCACCGAGGCCAACCGCTTTGCCGAGCTGGAAATGCTGATCCTTGTCGCCGAGCGCGGCAGCCTCTCGGCCGCTGCGCGCCACCTGGGCATCTCGCCCTCGGCCGTCAGCAAGAGCATGTCGCGGCTGGAGGCGCGCCTGGGCGTGCAGCTGCTGCAGCGCAGCACGCGGCGCCTGCATCTCACGCCCGAAGGCTGCCAGCTGTTCGAGCGCGGCAAGCGCGTGCTGGCCGACCTGGAGGAACTGGAGGCCTGCGTGGCCGTGCGCAGCGAACCGCGCGGCCTGGTGCGCATCAACACCAGCTCATCGACCGGAAAAATGCTGCTCGTGCCCCTGGTGCCGCAATTGCTGCAGCGCCATCCCGGCCTGAGCCTGGAACTGAGCTTCACGGACCAGATCGTGGACCTGGTCGAGGCTGGCACCGACATCGCCGTGCGCTGGGGTCAGCTTCCGCCCTCGGACATGGTCGCACGGCTGCTGGGCCACACGCGGCAGGTCATCCTGGCTTCGCCGGAGTACCTGGCCCGCATGGGCAGGCCCCGGCATCCCGACGAGCTGGGCCAGCATGTGCGCCTGGGCTGGAGCTACCAGCGCGCCATACCGCACTGGCCGTTCCTGGTGGACGGCCTGCGCGTGGCCGTCGATATCGGGGAGGTGGTGCGCGTCAACGACGGCGATGTGATGCGCGAGCTGGCGCTGCATGGCACGGGCCTGGCCCGCCTGTCGCTGTACCACGCCTGGGCCGACGTGCTCGCCGGCCGGCTGGTGCCCGTGCTGGAGGAATTCAACACGGGCGACCTGGAGCCTATCCACGCCGTCTACCTGGGCAAGCCCGACCGCCTGCCCCCGCGCACGCGCGCCGTGCTCGACTTCCTGCAGGCGCATGTGGACCTGCGGCATGCGGAGCAACTGCCGGCGCTGCCCTGAGAGGTCGCCGGCAGCGGGGGCATCACTCCTGCTCTGCGGGCAGAGGGGTGGCGTTGAAGGACAGGTTCTCGATGTGCTCGTGCAGCGCGGTGTACACAGGCTCTGCAGGCACCGAATTCTCGTAGACGATGCCCGTGCCCACGTCTTGGGGAGTGGTCAGCCGCTTGATGACCAGGCGCTGGTTGGGGCGGTTGCCATTGGTGCTGGACGTGCCCTCGCCATCATTGACGCTGTAGACGAAGCGGTAGCTGCGCAGGATCTGGCCAGAGCTGTTGATCCACACACACAGCGTTTCGCCCGCCAGTGCGCCGCGGATCTGGTGCTCGCAGCCGAACAGGCCGTCCCCGCTGGTCATGAGGCCGTTGCCGTTGGAGGTGGCGCTGGTCTGGCGTGTCAATTCCACGCCCAGGGTCTGAAGCCCCTCGGAACCGATCGAGGTCATGGTCCAGATGCCCCGCAGGCTGGATGCCACGGCGGGGTAACCGAAGTTGAAACGCGAAATCGCCACTTCCTGCTCGCCGGGCAGCGTGATGAATCCCGAAACGCCGCTGGTGAATCGCATGCTGACCTGGCCCATATTCCGGTCTTCGGCACCCGACAGCGGGCCGCTGCCCAGATAGCGGCCACCCTTGTAGCGCATCAGCGGCGCTGAAAATCGGTTGTTGGTCAGTGCGCCCGAGGTCATGTAGAAGCTGGGCTGGCCGCTGGGTTCATAGGCATACATCTGCATGACCAGGGTGCCGTTCTGCGCATCGATGGCCAGCCCGCGGCCCGGCTTGCCGTTGAGCTCGGAGGTCACGACCCAGGTGCCATTGCTGGGCATGAATGCGTGCGCCAGGCCGCAGCCCAGCAAGGTGGCCGCAGCCAGTACTTTTTTGAACATGAGTCCCTCTCTTTGGGTGAACGGCGAAGTTTTTGAATAATTTCACCGGGAATGGATTTTCAACGAAAGCCACCGGTTTCGGGAGATCTCTTGGAAAATCCCGGAGGCTTTGGCGGAAGGATGTAATGACCGCTTGAGGGACCCAGATGGCGGAGCATCTCAAACGGCACATGTCCTGGAGGATGCGGCGCCGAGCAGCAGCCTGTCAGACGCTTTTCTCGAGATTTTATGCAGCGGATTCTCGATGAATTTGAAGTAGAGCAAGGAACAGGCCACGACCGACACCAGATAGACCAGCAGCGAAAGCTTTCCGCCCCCTATCCACAGCAGGCCCGGGATCTTGGGAAACAGCAGGCCGTAGAGAATCACTAGCAAGGGAATGTGCAGCAGGTACAGCGCATAGGAGGCATCGCCCAGCGTGCAAAAGAAGCGGCTCAACTGGCTGCCGGACGAGGGCAGCAATGCGGCCAGTGCCACCAGCCCCACGGAGGCGCTGCCAAACAGCATGACCCGTTCCGGATAGTAGAGAAAGGCGGCCATGCCAACACCCTGGAGACCGCCGTATTTCTGTGCCCAGATGCTCGCGCACAGTGCAATGACGGTGAATAGAGACCAGGCTGCAATCGACTGCCGAGGCTTTCTGTGAATCCACTCGCTCAGTAGAAAACCGGCAATGAATTCGATGATCAGCGGAGATGTCAGAAAAATATTGAAGAGGAAATTGTTTTCCCTGGGTGTTGCCGATCGATAAACCCCCAGGTTGAATTGCACGGCTACGATCACCACAAATGAAACCAGTAACCCAAGAAATACCGGAACGGCCCCCTTTCTTGTGAAGCAGAGCATGGCACCAATCAACAGATAGAAATACAGCTCATAGGTCAGCGTCCAGGATACATTGAGCAGATAGAACTCCTGGGGCAGCAACAGAAATGACTTCCAGCGGCTGATTTCGGGCCCGTTGAAGATGCCAAGCCAGATGCTGAGAAAAAGCACCAGCAGGAAGGCGGGCCAGTAGCCGCTGTAGATTCTCAGAAAGCGCCGGAAGACAAAGCTGGATGCCGAGCCCGCTCCGGGCTGCATGGGGCGCGTGGTCTCGGCCATGATGAAGCCGCTGATGACGAAGAAGATATCGACACCGGCGAAGCCGTAGACGGAAATCTCGGTGATCCACGCCGGAATGTTGGCGTAGTGGGCCGGATGCACATTGGGAGGAAGCGTGTGGTGCAGAACCACGAGAAAGGCGGCAATGAATCGCAGTATTTGTATGTTTTTATAGATCATGCAGCCAAGGTGAAGCCTGAAAGTGCATGCATGCCTGACTGGCATGCGGTTGCGATATGGGGGGGGTGAAATCTGCAGAAATCTTCTGCCATGCGGATTGGCGCCATCCTAAACCAAGACGGCTCCACGGAGACCCGGTGGCTGCAATCTCCTGGCCAATGCAGAAAGCTGCCCGTTGGGCAGCTTTGCTCTTGATCTTGGGGTCACGGTTCAGTATGGACTGGCGCAAGAGTGTATGACTATCTGGCCAAGGGGTTCATGTTGGCAAAGCTGTCATGCCTGCGTCCCTCCCGCCCGATCGCCCAGGCGCACCAGGCCGATACCGCTCCCGCAAACACCACATACAGGCACACCAGCCAGGGGCTGCCGCCCGCCGTCTTGACCAGCGCCGTCGCAATGATGGGCGTGATGCCGGACGCGAAAATGCCCGAGAACTGGTAGACGAAGGAAATGCCGGTATAGCGCACCTTGGCGTCAAACAGGTCGCAGAAGAGGGCGGCCTCGGGACCGTAGACCGCCGCGTAGAGAATGCCGAAGGGCACGACGATGGCGATCCATATCAGCAGCACATTGCCGCCGCTATGGGCCATGAGCCAGAAGGCGGGGAATGCCGAGACTGCGGTGATCAGCGATCCCCACAGATACACTCGGCTACGGCCCAGGCGGTCGGACAGGCGGCCGAACAGCGGAATCGTCAAACACATCACCACGGCCGCGATCATCACGCCGATCAATGCATCGGTGCGGCTGATCTGCAGGGTGGAGGTCAGGTAGCTGATCGAGAACACGCCGAAGACGTTGAAGAAAACGCCGTCGATATAGCGTGCGCCCATGCCCTTGAGCACATTGCCGGGGTAGCGCCGCATCATGTCCATGAAGGGAATCGCGGTCTCGGCATTGCGTGCCTTGACGGCCGCGAACTCGGGCGTCTCCTTCACATGCAGGCGGATGTACATGCCCACGGCCACCATGAGTCCCGAGATCAGGAAGGCGATGCGCCAGCCCCAGGCCATGAATTGCTCTTCGGTGCACAGCCAGGACAGCAGGGCCACCACGCCCGAGGCCATGAACAGGCCGATCGCCAGGCCCACCTGGGGCAGGGAGGCGTAGAAGCCGCGCTTTTCCCTGGGCGCGTACTCGTAGGCCATGAGCACGGCGCCGCCCCATTCGCCGCCCAGGCCTATGCCCTGGGCCACGCGCAACAGCAGCAGCAGGATGGGCGCGGCCACGCCGATCTGCGCATGCGTGGGCAGCAGGCCGATCAGGAAGGTGGACACGCCCATGATCATCAGCGTGACCACGAGGATGCTCTTGCGCCCCACGCGATCGCCGAAGTGCCCGAAGATCACCCCGCCCAGCGGCCGCGTGACGAAGCCCACGGCAAAGGTGGTGTAGGCCAGCAGCGTGGAGATCAGCGGATCGTCGCTGGGAAAGTACAGCTTGCTGAACACGATGCCGGCGACCACGCCGTACAGGAAGAAGTCATACCACTCGATGGTTGCGCCGATGAGCGCGGAGGTCACCACCTTGCGGATGACCCTGGGATCGGTTGCCGTCGTCATGCTGTCTCCTGGTTGTCTGTCGCATTGCCGGGATGCAGGAACGGGCAGTCATGCGACCTTGAGCTGCCCTGTCTCTCCGTGCCTGTCTTCGCGAACCATGTCGGCGGCCTTCTCGGCCATCATCACCACGGGCGCGTTGGTGTTGCCCGAGACCAGGGTGGGCATGACCGAGCAATCGACCACGCGCAGGCCGGCCATGCCGTGCACGCGCAGCCGCGCATCGACCACGGCCAGGGCGTCGCTGCCCATGCGGCAGGTGCCGCTGGGGTGGAAGATGGTGGCGCCGTGGTTGCGGCAGAACTCCAGCAGTTCCGCATCGCTGTGCGCATGGGGGCCGGGCTTGACCTCGCGCTTCACGAAGGGGCGCATGGCCGGCGTGTCGGCAATGGCGCGTGCCGCGCGCACGGCCGCCACGTTGGTGCGGCGGTCCAGGTCGGTGGCCAGGTAGTTGGGCTGGATGGACGGCGGCTCGAAGGCGTCGCGCGAGCGGATGCGCAACTGCCCGCGTGACTCGGGCCGCAGCTGGCAGACCGACATGGTGAAGCCCGAGTACGGATGGACCTGGCCGCCCGCCATGTCGGCCGACAGCGTGGAGACGTGGAACTGGATATCGGGCGTGGCCGCCACGGGCCGGCCCTGCTCGTCCCTGAGCGCGCGCATGAAGCAGCCGCCCTGGTTGATGCCCACGGCCAGCGCGCCCGAGCGGAACAGCAGCCACTCCAGCCCCAGCTTGGTCCTGCCCACCCAGGAGTTGAGCTGGTCATTGGTGGTGATGGGCTGGCTGCATTCGTAGCCCAGGCGGATCTGCAGATGGTCCTGCAGGTTCTTGCCCACGCCCGGCAGATCGTGCACCACGGGAATCCCCAGGGACTGCGACAGCGCGGCCGGGCCTATGCCCGACAGCTGCAGCAACTGCGGCGACTGGATGGCGCCTGCCGACAGAATCACCTCGGCCCGTGCCTGGGCCTGGCGCTCCTGCCCGCCTTGCCGGTAGCGGATGCCGGTGGCGCGCCGGCCGCACACTACCAGCTGCGTGGCCATGGCGTCGGTTTCAATGCGCAGATTGGGGCGGCGCCGGGCCTCGCCCAGATAGGCCTTGGCCGTGCTGCAGCGCAGGCCCTTGTGGGTGGTGAGCTGGTAGTAGCCGGCGCCCTCCTGGTCGCAGCCGTTGAAGTCCTCGGTGCGGGGCACGCCGACCTGGCCTGCACCGGCAATGAAGGCCTCGATCAGCGGATGCCGCGCGCCGATGTCCGAGACCTTGAGCGGCCCGTCCGCGCCATGGCCCGGGAAGGCGCCGCGCGCATTGCCTTCGGACTTCACGAAATACGGCAGCACCTCTTCATACGACCAGCCCGCATTGCCCAGCGCGGCCCAGTGGTCGTAGTCCTCGCGCTGGCCGCGCACATATATCAGGCCATTGATGGCGCTGCTGCCGCCCAGCGTGCGGCCGCGCGGCCAGTAGATGCGCCGGCCGTTCATGTTGGGGTCCGGGTCGGTCTCGAACTTCCAGTTGTAGACGGGGCTCCACATGGTCTTGCCGTAGCCGATGGGCAGGTGGATCCAGGGCGAGCGGTCCGGCGGGCCGGCCTCCAGCAGCAGCACCCGCGTGGCCGGGTCCTCGGACAGGCGAGCGGCCAGCACGCAGCCGGCAGAGCCTGCTCCCACGATCACGTAGTCATAGCTGTCGATGGGGTCCGGCATGGAGTAGCTCCTTTTTGAGTTTCTTTTTAAGGAACTATTTGTTCCTTTTGATGAAACTTATTCGTTGCCACCCTGGACCGCAACCCCGCGCAAACCCTTGCTGCCTCCTGGCGATCAGGCATGATCGAAAGCGTTTTTGGCCTTCCACACGACACCGCCCCATGCCGCCATCCCTTGCCAGCGCTGCCCCGGACCCCACCCCTGCACGGCAGGACGAAGCGAACTCGGTTTCCGATCGCTCCCTGGCCGTGCTCGATTTCGTGACCCAGGCCGAGGCCCCGCCGGGCCTCATGGACATTGCCGCCGCGCTCAACCTGCCCAAGGCCACGGCCTCGCGGCTGTGCGCCAACCTGGAGGCGCGGCAATGGCTGCTGCGCCATGAGGGCGACCGCAGCTTCTCCCCGGGCCCCAAGCTGCTGAGCCTGGCCGTGCGAGCGCTGCAGTCCGATCCGCGCCAGGCCCTGCGCCACGAGCTGCTGTCCCAACTGGTGGCGCGGCTGGGCGAGACCTGCAACCTCACCGTGCTGGACGGCACGCGCGTGCGCTACCTGGACCGTGTCGAAACCCACTGGCCGCTGCGCATCCAGCTGGAGGCCGGATCGATGGTGCCCATCCACGCCACGGCCAGCGGCAAGCTGTTCCTGGCCCACATGCCTGCGGCCCGGCGTGCCGCCATCCTGGACAGCGTGGAACTCACCGCCTGCACGGCCAACACCCTGACCACGCCCGAGGCGCTGGCCGAGGAGTGCGCGCGCATCGTGCGCGAAGGCCACTCCTGCGACCGCGAGGAATTCATGCGCGGCATGATCGCCGTGGCCGTGCCCGTGCGCGACGCCAAGGGCCAGTGCCGCGCCACGCTGGCCGTGCATGCGCCCGAGGCGCGCATGCCGCTGGCGCAGGCGCTGGAGGGACTGCCGCACCTGAAGGAAATGGCCCGGCGCATGGCCGATCTGCTGTTCTGAGACAGGTTGCGCGCCAAGAAAAAGGGCCTCACTCGGAGGCCCTTGTCGTCACTGGAAGCCCAGCGTATGCGGCAACCAGGTGGACAGCGCGGGGATGAAGGTCAGCAGGCACAGCACCACGAAGTGCGCCAGCAGGAACAGCGGCATCTCGCGCGTGAGGTCGGTGATGGACACGCGCGTGGCCACCGAGGTCACGAACAGCAGCCCGCCCACGGGCGGCGTGATCATGCCCAGCGTCAGGTTCACGATCACCACCATGGCGAAGTGCGTCGGGTCGATACCCAGGCTGAACGCGATGGGCGCCAGGATGGGCACCAGGATCATCACGCCGGGCAGCGGCTCCATGAAGATGCCGAACACCAGCAGCAGGATGTTCACCGCGATCAGGAACAGGGTGGGCGACAGCTCCCAGCTCACGATCAGCTCGGACAGGTACTGCGGAATGCCCTCCACCGTCAGCACCCAGGCGAAGGCGGCCGAGGTCGCCATCACCAGCAGCACGGACGCTGTCAGCATGGCCGAGCGCGCCAGGATGCCCGGCAGCGCCGACCACTGCAGCGTGCGGTACACCCACTTGCCGCAGACCAGGGCGTAGAACACGGCGACCACCGAAGCCTCGGTGGGCGTGAAGATGCCGAAGCGGATGCCCACCACGATGAGCACGATCAGCATCAGCGCGGGAATCGCCTTGACGCTGTTGATCCACATCGTGCGGCCGTCGGGGCGCGGCTCGGTGGAGCGGTAGTCGCGCTTCCTGCACACCCACCAGTTCACGGCGGCCATGGCCAGCGCGATCAGGATGCCGGGGATGAAACCGGCCATGAACAGGCCGCCCACGGAGACGTTTTCATCCTGCAGCGCGTAGATGATCATGCTCACCGACGGCGGAATGATGGGGCCCACGATGGCCGTGCTGGCCGTCAGCGCCGCCGCGTAGGAGCGCGCGTAGCCGGCCTTGTCCATCATCTTGACCATCATCGAGCCGGGGCCGGCCGCATCGGCCAGGGCCGAGCCCGAAATGCCAGAGAACAGCGTCAGCGACAGCACATTGGCATAGCCCAGGCCACCGCGCAGATGGCCCACGAACTGCGCGGCAAAGCGCAGCAGCACATGCGTGAGCGCCCCGCCCGACATCAGCTCGGCCGCCAGGATGAAGAAGGGCACGGCCATCAGCGGAAAGCTGTCTATGCCCGTGAACATCTCCTTGAACACTATGAGCTGCGGATAGCGGCCGCCCACGAAGACGGCCAGCGCGGCGGAGATCGCCAGCGCGAAGGCTACCGGAAAGCCCAGCGCGAGCAAGACGATGATGGCGATGAAAAGCGTGATACCCATGATGTGTCTGCCTGGTGGATCAGATCGACGCGGCTGCGTCGGCATCCATTTCGTCGGATTCGGCGAAGGAGCCATCAGCCACGTAGCCGCGCGCAATGAACAGCAGATGCACCAGCATCAGCACGAAGCCCACGGGCATGGCCGCGTAGACGAAGGAGATCGGAATGTCCGTGGCCGCCGTGGTCTGAAAGCGCGTGGCCCAGACGTACTGCGACGAGGCCACCGCCATCACCGCGCAGAACAGGCCCACGCCCAGCACCACCACACGGCGCAGCCACTGCGCCTTGCGCGTGCTCACCGAGCGGTGCAGGTTGTCGATGGCCACATGGCCGCCGAAGCGCAGCACCAGGCCCGCGCCCAGGAAGGTGACCCAGATCATCATGTGGCGGGCCACTTCCTCGGCCCAGACAATGGAGTCGCCCGTGGTGTAGCGCAGCACCACATTGGCAAACACGATGCAGGCCATGGCCAGCAACAGCACGATCAGCAGCCAGCGGTTGCAGGCCACAAGGGCGCGTTCGATTCGGTTGAGCATAGGAGTGGGCGAGGGCAGGAGGAGAGAGGCGCAAGGGCCGGGCTGCCGTCTCGGAGGTCAGATCATCGGCGCGGGCGCCGTGCGCGGCCATGGGGCTTGGCCGCAGCGGCGGCCCGGTGCCACGGGCAGGCCGCCCGTGGCAGGGAGGATTACTTGGCGTTGGCGATGGTGTCCAGCGTCTTCTGGCCGAACTTCTTCGCGTATTCCTTGTAGGCCGGCTCCAGTGCCGTACGGAAGGCGGCCTGGTCTACCTTCTCCACCACCTGCATGCCGTGGCTCCTGGCCTCTTCCACGCCCTTCTTCTCCACCGTGTCCACGAACACGCGCGAAGCGATGGCGCCCGACTTGGCGCCCTGCGTGAAGGCCGCCTTCTGGCTGTCGTTCAAGCTGCCCCAGAACGAGGGCGACACCAGCAGGGCCATGGGAGCGTACACATGGGCCGTCAGCGTCAGGTGCTTTTGCACCTGCCACAGCTTGGCCGAGGCCAGCACCGAGATCGGGTTCTCCTGGCCGTCGATCGTGCCCTGCTGCAGCGCACCGATCACCTCGGGCCAGGACATGGGCGTGGGCGATGCGCCCAGCGTGCGGAAGGCCGTGATGTGCACGGGGTTCTCGGTCACGCGGATCTTCAGGCCCTTGAGGTCGGCCACGCCGTTGACGGCATGCTTGTTGTTGGACAGGTGGCGAAAGCCCTGCTCGCCCCAGGCCAGCGCGACCAGGCCGCGCTTGCTGAACTTGGCCAGCAGTTCCTGGCCGAAGGCGCCGTCCAGCACGGCGCGCGCATGCTGCGTGTCGCGGAACAGGAAGGGAATGTCCACCACGCCCACATCGGGCACGAAGTTGCTGATGGCGCCCGTGGAGACGATGGCCGCCTCCACCGTGCCCAGCTGCAGGCCCTCGATCAGCTCGCGCTCGCCGCCCAGGGCGGACGCGGGGAACTGCTTGAACTTGTAGGCGCCGTTCGTGCCTTTTTCCACCGCATCGGCCCAGGCCTGGGCGGCCGCGCCGTAGTGCGAATTCACGGCCAGGGCGTAGCCCACCTTGACCTCCTTGGCCTGGGCCAGGACGGCGCCAGCCGAGGCAGCCGCCATGGCGGCCACGCAGGTCGAAAGAAGGGTGCGGCGGATCATTTGCATAGCGGCAGTCTCACTTGTTGTGTGTTGAAAAATGGCCCCCACGCTCCCTTGCTGTGCAAGGACCGCTGCCCCCTGCAGCGGTGGCAGCCTTTCATCCTGGGGCGGCCCGGCGATGAAAAAAAGAGCCCATGGATTGTAGTGACCACTCCCCTTGTGGCGACCACGTACAAAGCGCTCGTCATGTGCGTTGAGGTGCATCTGGTTTGGCGATGCCATGGGCGCTGAAATGACAAACGCCCGATGCGCGCTGGCGTCATCGGGCGTTGCGGTTCAGGCAGAGCGTGTCAGCTCATCGCGACTCAGCGTGCACCTATCCGCTCGAACTCGCTCTCCACCGCCGCATGTGCCTTCAGGATGCTCTGCGAGGGCGCAGGGCCCATGCGGCTGACGACCACCGTGGCCAGCCAGGCCAGGATGAAGCCGGGGATGATCTCGTACAGGCCCAGCCAGCCGAACTGCTTCCACACCAGCACCGTCACGGCGCCGGTGATGATGCCGGCCAGCGCGCCGCCGCGCGTCATGCGACCCCAGAACAGCGACAGGATGATCACCGGACCGAAGGCGGCGCCGAAGCCGGCCCAGGCATAGCTGACCATGCCCAGCACCTTGGAGTCGGGGTTGCTGGCGATGGCGATGGCGATCACGGCCACCAGCAGCACCATGGCGCGGCCGATCCAGACCAGCTCGATCTGGCTGGCGTTCTTGCGCAGGAAGGTGCGGTAGATGTCCTCGGTCAGCGCGCTGGAGCACACCAGCAGCTGGCACGACAGCGTGCTCATCACGGCCGCCAGGATGGCCGCCAGCAGCGCGCCCGAGATCCAGGGGTTGAACAGCTGCTTGGTGATTTCCATGAACACCGTCTCGGCATTCGCATTCACGGCGGCGGCGCCCTCGGGATGGGCCGCGAAGTAGGGGATGCCGATGAAGCCCACGGCCACGGCGCCGGCCAGGCACAGGATCATCCAGGTCATGCTGATGCGGCGGGCCGATGGAATGGTCTGCACCGACGAGGCCGCCATGAAGCGCACCAGGATGTGCGGCTGGCCGAAGTAGCCCAGGCCCCAGGCCATCAGCGAGAGAATGCCGACGAGGGAAGCGCCCTTGAACATGTCGAAATTGGCCGCGTCCTTCAGCTCGATGGCCGCGAAGGTCGGCTCCACGCCACCGGTGGCGAACAGCACGATGATCGGGGTAAGGATCAGCGCGAAGATCATCAGCGAGGCCTGCACGGTGTCGGTCCAGCTCACCGCCAGGAAGCCACCGACGAAGGTGTAGGCGATGGTCGCGGCGGCACCGGCCCACAGCGCGGTCTCGTAGGACATGCCGAAGGTGCTTTCGAACAGGCGGGCACCGGCAACGATGCCGGAGGCGCAGTAGATGGTGAAGAACACCAGGATCACCAGCGCGGAGATGACGCGCAGCAGGCGGCTGTTGTCCTCGAAGCGGGTGCTGAAGTAGTCCGGCAGGGTCAGGGCGTTGCCGTTGTGCTCGGTGTGCACACGCAGGCGGCCGGCGACGAACAGCCAGTTCAGGTAGGCGCCACAGATCAGGCCGATGGCGATCCAGCTCTCCGAGATGCCCGACAGGTAGATGGCGCCCGGCAGGCCCATCAGCAGCCAGCCGCTCATGTCCGAGGCACCGGCCGACAGCGCGGTAACGAAGCTGCCGAGGCTGCGGCCACCGAGGATGTAGTCGGAGAAGTTGTTGGTCGAACGGTAGGCGGCCAGGCCGATCAGAACCATGGCTGCGATGTAGATCACGAAGGTGATCAGTGTTGGCGTGTTGACGCTCATGGGGACTCCCCTGCAGCTTGTTTTTATCCGGGCTCGCGGGGTATCGCGGACCCTTGACTGGCAGCCGGCGTGGTTGACGCCGACCGGTTAGCGCTTGCTCACAGGCAAACCGGGTTGCGCGTGATGCCAAACAGGCACCGAACCGCTACGCATCCCGACGCAGGCACGCCTTCGTCCTTGCTGGCGTTTTCCTGCAGCCACCGTCTCACCACGGCGACCTCCGTCCCGCCTTCGCCGGTAAGCGAGGTGCGGGGCGTTTCCCGGGCTGTGCCCGGTCATCCTTCAGGCGCCGGAATGAGCGCCCTTGTCCCGGCGAAACCCGTGCAGCCTCACCATAGGGGGCTGACGACGGCATTTGTCGGAAGTGACTGAAGCTGTGCTGACGCGCGCAGAGAGAGGCGGCAAGGGGTGACCGGCGCGCAAGGGCGCGGATTGTACAGAAAGTGGGCGATGCGGTTGCACCGGTCCGACCGGTGACGGTGCAAGGCCACGACGGGCGCTACGGGCCGGGCCGTGGAAGGAGGTGGCGCGGCCAGGTGCAGGCGCGCTACAGGCGAAGACAAAACCGGTGAT
>JAITUC010000052.1 GCA_031286585.1 Delftia acidovorans | reverse complement strand
GCCATGGAAACCTACCTGGACCGGCGCCAGCCGCTGGTCATCATCGCGGGCGCCGACTACGGCCAGGGCTCCAGCCGCGACTGGGCGGCCAAGGGCGTGCGCCTGGCGGGTGTGGAGGCTGTGGTGGCCGAAGGCTTCGAGCGCATCCATCGCACCAACCTCATCGGCATGGGCGTGCTGCCGCTGCAGTTCCTGCGGGGCACCAGCCGCAAGACCCTGGGGCTGGACGGCACGGAGATCTACGGCGTGGAAGGCGAGCGCACGCCGGGTGCCCAACTCACGCTGGTGGTCGAACGCCGCAACGGCCAGACACTGCGCGTGCCCGTGACCTGCCGGCTGGACACGGCCGAGGAGGTGTCGGTGTACGAGGCGGGCGGGGTGCTGCAGCGCTTTGCCCAGGACTTTCTGGCGTAGGCTCAGGCGGCTTGAGCCGCAGCGGGCGTGCCGGCGGCCAGCGGCTGGCGCGCCAGCTCGATGAAGGCCTGCAGATAGTCGGTCTGCAGGTCCGCTTCGCGCGCACCCAGGAAGATCTGCTTGGCAATGCCCTGCGCGCCCAGGCGCACGGGCACCACGTCCAGCTTGCCCGCGTACTCCTGCACCAGCCAGCGCGGCAGGGCAGCCACGCCCCGGCCGCTGGCGACCATCTGCATCATGATGTCCGTGGTCTCTATGGCCTTCTGGCGGCGCGGCGAGATGCCGGCGGGCATGAGGAACTGGTTGTAGATGTCCAGCCGGTCCGTGGGCACGGGGTAGGTGATCAGCACCTCGGGCGCCAGTTGCGCCGCCTCCACGAAATCGGCGCCGGCCAGGGCATGGCTGCTGGAGACCACCAGCACCTGCTCGTAGTCGAACACGGGCACGAACTGCAGGCCGGGCTTGAACAGCGGGTCGGGCGTGACCAGCAGGTCGATCTCGTAGCCGAACAGCGCGCCGATGCCGCCGAACTGGAATTTCTGCTTCACATCCACATCCACATCGGGCCAGCTCGCCAGATAGGGCGCGACGATCTTGAGCAGCCACTGGTAGCAGGGATGGCACTCCATGCCGATGCGCAGCGCGCCGCGCTCGCCCTGGGCGAACTGGCGCAGCCGCTCCTCGGCCAGGTCCAGCTGGGGCAGCACGCGCTGGGCCACGGCCAGCAGGTACTGGCCGGCCTGCGTCAGGCGCAGGCTGCGGCCCTCGCGCAGCCAGATGTCCGTGCCCAGCTGCTGCTCCAGCTTCTTCATGCTGTGGCTCAAGGCCGACTGCGTCACGCACAGCACGCCAGCCGCTGCGGTCAGCGAGCCCTGTTTTTCGACTTCACGGACGATGGCGAGGTGGGTGCGTTCGAGCATGCAGCCTCGGCCTCAACGCGGTTCCTGGCCGTCCAGGCGTGCCAGGATGTCCAGTGCCTGCTTGGCATCGCCACTGGCGGCCAGTGTGCGAAAGCGCGTTTCCATGTCAAACGCCGTGATGGCCTGCGTGCTCAACTCTTCGACCAGCTTGTTGATGCTCAGTCCCCGGTTGCGGGCCAGCGATTTCAGGCGCTGCGCCGTGTCGTCGGGCAAACGGATGGTCAGGGTGCTCATGGCTGTTCCTCCAGATCCAGGTATTGGGCGGGCGTCAGAATGCGCAACTGCGGCCAGGCCAGTTCCCCGCGGCTCAGGTCGCGCACATTGTGGGTCACGATGACTTCGGCATTGCCCGCCACGGCCAGCTCGATCAGGTGGTTGTCTCCCTCGTCTGGCAGATTGGGGCGCCAACCGTAGTAAACGTTGACCCAGCGTCCGGCATGCGCCAGCGCGGCCAGCACCTGCCGGCGTTCGTCGGCCGTCGTGGCGTCAGTCCAGACGTCGCGGCCAAGCAGGTCTTCGTACTCCTGCCACAGGGCATTGCCAAACAAAGGCATGGCCTGCCCTTGGAGTACGCGGCGCAGCACTTCGCGCGATGCGCCCCCGCCAGAGCGTAGGGCGGAGACAAACACATTGGTGTCCAGAACGATCAAACGCATGGCTGATGCTAGCGCATATGCAGTCATGACCATCATTCATGACCTCGGTTTCCCCCATCGGCGCCCGGCTTGCTACGCAGCCGGTGCGCCGGGCTGCAGGGCGCCGTGCAGGAAGGACTGCTCCATCACGGCCGCCACGCTGGCCCGCGCCACACGGCCGCGCCGCTCCGCATCCAGCAGGCCCACGGCCATGGAAAGCCACAGCTCGGTCATCGCCGCTGCCGTGATGTCGATGCGGAACACGCCGGCCTGCTGGCCGCGCAGGAAAAAGGCATCCATGGCCGCCACCCATTCGCTCTCTATCTGGCCGACCACCGAGATGTCGGAGCGCCAGAAATACATCAGGAACAGCAGCAGCGTCTGGTGGTCCTGGCAGTGGGCGGTGAGGCGGCGCAGCGCCTCCAGCGGCGCGTGCCGCTCCAGCTCGGCCGCGTGCATGGCGCGCGACAGGGTGTCGGCCGCATGCCCGATGAGCCGGTCGATCAGCTGGTCGCGCGTGGGGCAGAAGCGGTAGAGCGTGGCCTTGCTGATGCCGATGGCGCGTGCCAGCTCCTGCAGATTGGCCTTGGGATCGTCCAGCAGCGCCAGTGCCAGTGCGCCCAGCAGCTTGCCTTCGTCCTCTTGCTTGGTGCTCGTCATCGCTTGTCATGCCTCCTTGGAAAGTGCATGGATTTTATCTGTTGATGTTTTAAAGCATCAAATGAATCGATGTTGACTCATTTGATTCTGATATGTACCATCGCGGCCTTCGTATCGAACTCAATCAGGTTGTGAACATGAGCATGCGTCTGAACAAACGACGTGGCCTGCCGCTGGCGGCCCTGGTGCTGGCTGCCCTGGCAGCGGGCTGCGGCCGCAACGAGGCTCCGGCCCCAGCGGCCGATGCGCTGCCCGTGGTGCAGGCCGTCACCGTGCAGGCCGCGCCGCTGGCCCTGTCCAGCGAGCTGCCGGGCCGCATTGAGCCCGTGCGCGTGGCCGAGGTGCGCGCCCGGGTGGCCGGCATCGTGCTGCGCCGCCATTTCGAGGAAGGTGCGGACGTCCGGGCCGGCCAGGTGCTGTTCCAGATCGACCCGGCGCCCCTGCGCGCCGCCCTGTCCCGCGCCCAGGGCCAGCTGGCCAGTGCCGAGGCGGCCCTGCTCGATGCGCGTGCCGTGGTCGGCCGCAACGCGCCGCTGGTGGCGCAGGAGGCGGTCAGCCGCCAGGACTTCGAGGCCATGCAGGCCCGCCTGCAGGCGGCCCAGGCCGCGCGGCAGTCCGCCCAGGCCGAGGTGCAGGCGGCCGCCCTGAACCTGGAGTACGCCACGGTCAGGGCGCCGATCGCGGGTCGCATCGGCCGTGCGCTGGTCACCGAGGGCGCCCTGGTGGGCCAGGGCGAGGCCACGCCCATGGCGCTGGTCCAGCAGCTCGACCCGGTCTATGCCGACTTCCAGCAGCCCGTGGCCGACGCCCAGCGCCTGCGCGCGGCCCTGGCCGAGGGCCGCCTGGCACAGACGGCGGGCAAGGACGGCACGCCGGTCTCCCTGAAGGTGGACGGCACGGGCCTGCAGCGCACGGGGCGGCTGCTGTTCTCGGATGTGACGGTGGATCGCGGCACGGGCCAGATGGCGCTGCGCGGGCGCTTCGACAACCGCGACGGCATGCTGCTGCCCGGCATGTATGTGCGCGTGACCGTGGGCCAGGGCGTGGACCCTGCCGCCATCCTGGTGCCGCAGCGGGCCGTGCAGCGCAGCACCGACGGGCAGGCCCACGTGCTGGTGGTGGACGGCCAGGACACGCTGCAGATGCGCCCCGTGCAGACCGCGGCCATGCATGGCGCGCAGTGGCAGATCAGCGCAGGCCTCAAGGGCGGCGAGCGCGTGGTGGTGGGCCGCATGGCAGGCCTGCAGCCCGGGGCGCGGGTTCAGGTCACGGCCCTTTCCGATGCCGCGGCCTCCCCTACGGCGGGGCTGTCCGGCACCTTCAGCGCCTCCGGCAGCTCCGCCACGTCCAGCGACTGAGCCGGCGCCTGCCCAAGGAATAGACCATGTCCAAGTTCTTCATCAACCGCCCCAACTTCGCCTGGGTGGTGGCCATCTTCATCATGCTCGCCGGGCTGCTGGCCATACCGGCGCTGCCCGTCTCCCAGTTTCCCAACGTGGCACCGCCGCAGATCTCGATCACCGCCAACTACCCGGGCGCCTCCGCCACCACGGTGATGGAGTCGGTGACCAGCGTCATCGAGGAGGAGCTCAACGGCACCAAGGGGCTGCTGTACTTCGACTCCTCCAGCGGCTCCACGGGCCTGGCCGAGATCACGGCCACCTTCGCCCCGGGCACCGAGCCGGCGCTGGCCCAGGTGGAGGTGCAAAACCGCATCAAGAAGGCCGAGGCGCGCCTGCCCGCGTCCGTGATGCAGATGGGCCTGCAGGTCGAGCAGGCCAGCGCCAACTTCTTGATGATCTACTCGCTGACCTACAAGGACGGCAGCGGCGGCAGCGGCAACAGCGAGGTGGCCCTGTCCGACTACGCCGTGCGCCACATCAACAACGAGATCCGCCGCGTGCCCGGCGTGGGCAAGGTGCAGTTCTTCGCGGCCGATGTGGCCATGCGCGTCTGGGTCGATCCGAACAAGCTGCTGGGCTACGGCCTGTCGGTGGCGGACGTGAACGCGGCCATCGCCGCCCAGAACGCGCAGGTGCCGGCCGGCAGCTTTGGCGCCACGCCTGCGGGGCCGGGCCAGGAGCTGAGCGCCACCATTGCCGTCAAGGGCACGCTGGCCTCGCCCGAGGAGTTCGGCCAGATCGTGCTGCGTGCCAGGGCCGATGGCTCGGCCGTGCGCCTGGCCGATGTGGCGCGGCTGGAGGTCGGCCAGCTGGACTACAGCTTTTCCTCGCGCGAGGACGGCCGCCAGGGCGTGGCCGCCGCCGTGCAGCTGGCGCCCGGCGCCAACGCCATGCAGACCGCCAAGGCCGTCAAGGCGCGCCTGGCCGAGCTGTCGCAGAACTTCCCCGCCGGCATCCAGTACGCCGTGCCCTATGACACCTCGCGCTTCGTGGAAGTGGCCATCGGCAAGGTCATCCAGACCCTGGTGGAGGCCGTGGCGCTGGTGTTCCTGGTGATGTGGCTGTTCCTGCAGAACCTGCGCTACACGCTGATTCCCACCATCGTCGTGCCCGTCTGCCTGGCCGGCACCCTGGGCGTGATGTATGCGCTGGGCTTCTCGGTGAACATGATGACCATGTTCGGCATGGTGCTGGCCATCGGCATCCTGGTGGACGACGCCATCGTGGTGGTCGAGAACGTGGAGCGCCTCATGGCCGAGGAGGGGCTGTCGCCGCTGGCCGCCACGGTCAAGGCCATGCAGCAGGTCTCGGGCGCCATCGTCGGCATCACCCTGGTGCTGGTGGCGGTGTTCCTGCCGCTGGCCTTCATGAGCGGCTCGGTGGGCGTGATCTACCGGCAGTTCTCGCTGTCCCTGGCCGTGTCCATCCTGTTTTCGGGACTGCTGGCGCTGACCTTCACGCCGGCGCTGTGCGCCACGCTGCTCAAGCCCGTTGCCAAGGGCCACCACGCCGAGCGCAAGGGCTTCTTCGGCTGGTTCAACCGCCGCTTCGCGGCGCTGACCGAGCGCTTCGACCTGCTCAACCAGCGGCTGGTGCGCCGCGCCGGGCGCTGCATGCTGGTGTATGCCGCCATCGTGGCCGGGCTGGGCGTGGCGTACACGCGCATGCCCGAATCCTTCGTGCCCTACGAGGACATGGGCTACTACATCGTCGGCGTGCAGCTGCCGCCGGGCGCTACCACGGAGCGCACCAAGGCCATGGTCAAGGACATGGAGGACTACATCCAGGGCCGTCCCGCCACGGCCCAGGCCGAGTTCCTGATGGGCTACAGCTTCTCGGGCATGGGGCAGAACGCGGCCCTGGCCTTCGTCACGCTCAAGGACTGGTCGGTGCGCGGCGCCGGGCAGGCGTCGTGGGACGAGGTGCAGGCCTTCAACCAGCGCTTTGCCCGCCTGTCCGACGGCACCGTCATGGCCGTGGACCCGCCACCCATCGACGGCCTGGGCAACTCCGGCGGCTTCGCGCTGCGCCTGCAGGACCGCGCCAACCTGGGCCGCGAGGCGCTGATCGCCGCGCGCGACCGGCTGCTGGCCAAGGCCAATGCCTCGCCCGTCATTGCCTACGCCATGATGGAAAACCTGGAGGATGCGCCGCAGCTGCGGCTGGACATCGACCGGCGCAAGGCGCAGGCCCAGGGCGTGGATTTCAGCGCCATCAACACGGCCCTGTCCACCGCCTACGGCTCGGCCGTGATCAACGAATTTCCCAACGCGGGCCGCCTGCAGCGCGTGGTGGTGCAGGCCGATGCGCAGGCCCGCGCGCGGCCCGAGGACATCCTGCGCCTGCACGTGCCCAACGCCGGCGGGCAGCAGGTGCCGCTGTCGGCCTTTGCCACGGTGCGCTGGGAAAGCGGGCCGGTGCAGATCTCGCGCTACAACGGCTATCCGGCCTTCCGCATCTCGGGCGATGCCAGGCCCGGCCACACCACGGGCGAGGCCATGGCCGAGCTGGAACGCATCATGGCCGAGATGCCGCGCGGCATAGGCTACGAGTGGACGGCCCTGTCCTTCCAGGAAAAAGCCGCCGGTGCCCAGGCGCCCAAGCTGTTCGCGCTGGCTATCGTGGTGGTGTTCCTGCTGCTGGTGGCCCTGTACGAGAGCTGGAGCATTCCTGCCGCCGTGATGCTGATCGTGCCCATCGGTGCACTGGGATCGGTGCTTGCCACCTCGGCCGTGGGCCTGTCCAACGACGTGTACTTCAAGGTGGGCCTGATCACCATCATCGGCCTGGCGGCCAAGAACGCCATCCTGATCGTGGAGTTCGCCAGGGACCTGCATGCGCAGGGGCACAGCCTGGCGCAGGCCGCGCTGCAGGCGGCGCGGCTGCGCTTTCGGCCCATCGTCATGACCTCGCTGGCCTTCATCCTGGGCGTGGTGCCGCTGGCGCTGGCCTCGGGCGCGGGCGCCTCCAGCCAGGCCGCCATCGGCTTCGGCGTGATCGGCGGCATGCTGTCGGCCACGCTGCTGGGGGTGGTCTTCGTTCCCGTCTTCTTCGTCTGGGTGCTGTCCCTGCTGCGGCGCAAGGCGCCGGCCGGCGCACCTCCTGCCCTGCAGGCCCCGGCAACCCCTACCGAGTAAGAGCCATGTCCTTGCACGTCTTTCCCCGCGCTCTCTGCGCCCTGGCCGCCAGCCTGGTGCTGGCGGGCTGCTCCCTCGCCCCGGTCCACCAGCGTCCCCAGGCGCCCATTCCCACGCAGTGGCCGCAGCAGGATGCGGCGCCCGTGCTGTCCTCGTCGGCGGCCACGCTGGACTGGAACAGCTTCATCGCCGACCGCCGGCTGCGCCAGCTGGTGGACCTGGCCCAGGCCCACAACCGCGACCTGCGCCAGACCTTGCTCAACGTGGAGGCGGCACGCGCCCTGTACCAGGTGCAGCGTGCCGACCGCCTGCCGGGCGTGGGCCTGCAGGGCGGCGGCACGCGACAGCGCCTGCCGGGCGACATGAATGCCACGGGCCAGCCGCAGGTGCAGGGCAGCTGGCAGGCCGGCCTGGGGCTGGCCGCCTTCGAGCTGGACCTGTTCGGCCGCGTGCGCAACCTGTCCGAAGCCGCCCTGGGCGAGTACCTGGCCACCGAAGAGGCCGCGCGCGCCGCCCGCATCAGCCTGGGTGCCGAAGTGGTGCAGGCCTACCTGTCCCGCGACGGGGCCCAGCGCCGCCTGCAACTGGCGCAGAGCACGCTGCAGAGCCGGGAAGCCTCGCTGCGCTTGACCGCGCAGCGGCGCAAGGCGGGCACGGCCACGGCCCTTGACCACCAGGATGCCGTGGGCCTGGCCGCCCAGGCCCGCGCCGACGTGGAGCGCAGCGAACGCGATCTGCGCCAGGCCGGCAACGCCCTGCTGCTGCTGACGGGCGTGGAGGATCTGGGGCCGTACCTGTCCGCACAGTCCGCAGGGTCCGCAGGGTCCGCAGGGCCGGCACAGCCGTCCGACCTGCCCATGCTGCTGCAGGACCTGTCGGCCGGCACGCCGTCCGAACTGCTCATCCACCGCCCCGACATCCAGGCGGCCGAGCACCGGCTGCGCGCGCGCAGCGCGGACATCGGCGCGGCGCGTGCGGCCTTCTTCCCGCGCATCTCGCTCACCGGTTTTCTGGGATCGTCCAGCGCCGATCTGTCCGACCTGTTCCGCTCGGGCCAGCGCGCCTGGTCGTTCACTCCCCAGGTCACGCTGCCCCTCTTCGACGGGGGGCGCAACCGCGCCAACCTCGACCTGGCCGTGCTGCGCAAGGACATGGCCGTGGCCGCCTACGAGCAGGCCATCCAGACCGCCTTCCGCGAAGTGGCCGACGCCCTGGCCGCCACCGACACGCTGCGCCGCGAGGAAGCCGCGCGCCTGGCGCTGCGCGACAGCAGCCGCGAAAGCCTGCGGCTGGCGCAGGCCCGTTACCAGGCGGGGGTGGACGACCATCTGCGCTACCTGGACGCACAGCGCAGCGCCTTCGCCAACGAAAGCGCCTACATCGATACCGTGACCCAGCGGCAGTTGGCGCTGGCCCAGCTGTTCCGCGTGCTGGGCGGCAGCTGGACTGCGCCGCCACCACCGCAGTCCCAGCCTGTGGCGGCCTTCCAGCAGCCCTGAGCACCGAGCAGCCCTGAGCCCCGGCTACGCCGCCTCCACCCGCGCGTTGTAGGCCGCCAGGGTCCGCTGCCAGGCGGGCCGGGCCAGGCATCTGTCGCGGTAGGCCACCACGGCGGGGCAGGGCGCGGTCAGCGTGCTGTCCGGGATGCAGGCGAGCACATGCGCCATCAGGATGTCGGCCACCGTGAATTCGTCGGTGGCAATGAAGCGGCGCCCGTCCAGCCAGCGCTCCAGGTTGCCCAGCATGCGATGCGCCCAGCCCACCAGGAATTCGCGGTGCTTGCCGCAGCTGCCATCGGCCGTCCAGTCCAGCACCATCAGGCTGAGCAGCGGCGGCTCCACCGTGTTCATGGCTGCAAAGCACCAGCGCAGCACCTGGGCCTCGCCGGTTGCATCGGAGGGCATCAGCCGGCCGCACTTCCTGGCCAGATGCAGCACGATGGCGGCCGACTCCGAAATCACCTGCCCGTCATCGTCCAGCGCAGGAATCTGCTCGAAGGGGCTGAGCCGGCGGTAGGTCTCGGTGTTCAGGTCGTGCGCGGGATGGTCCATGCCCGCGATCTCGAAGGGCAGCTGCATCTCTTCGAGTGCCCACAGCACGCGCAGATCGCGCGTGCGGCCGCGTGCGCCGGCATTGACCCTGGAAAAACCGTAGAGCTTGAGCATGGTGGCGTTCTCCGCAGTGGTGATCCTGCCGGCCATGCTACTCGTGGCTGCCGAGGTGTGGGCATCACCTGGCGTCCCGTTCACGGCCGCCCGTTCACAGCGCCCCGAACAGCTCGGGCAAGGCGGCATCGCGCGGCATGCCGCCATAGCTCTTGGTGCCGCCCTGGCTGTCGATCACCACGATGCCCGGCGTGCCACGGAAGCCCAGGGACATCATCAGCTTGCGGTGGGCCTCCAGCGTCTTGCGCACGTCGGGGCTGACGCTGAAGGCGGGCGCTATGCCGCCCTGGGCGGACTTCTTCTCGTGCTCCATCAGTGCGGCCGCGCGGTCCGGGGCCTGCAGGATGGCGGCGGCCTTGGCGGGGCTGTCGTCCCGGATCACGCCCACCAGGATGTGGCGCAGCTGCACCTTGCCTGCGTCCACCCAGGGACGCGCGGCCTCCCAGAACTTGTGGCAGTACTTGCAGTTGGGGTCGGTGAAGGTATAGATCACGCGCGGCGCATCGGCTTTGCCATCGGGCACCCAGGTGGAGGCCTCCAGCTGCGACTGCACGGTGTCGCCCGCCGGCTTGGCGGTCTGGGCCTTGGCCTGGGGGGCCTGGGCCGTGGCAGGACCTTCTGCGGCCGTGGCCCTGCCCGCCGCCAGAAAGAGGCTGGCAGCCATGCCTGCAAAAAGGACGGTGCGTTGAAGATGCATGGGAACTCCTTGAAACGATTGAATGAATGAGGGGGCGGCGCTGCGCGACAAGCGTGCAACGCCTGGTGCTGTGGCAACAGCGGCGGACGGTGTGAGTCGGAGTGCATCCACCGCGTTCCATCGTTATAGGAAATCGCTTGCGCCATCTGGCCCCATCTGGCTCTTCACAGGGATACGCGCTCATCCTGAACGCGCAAGACCGGCTTCAGCAACACGGCATCCAGGCCACTGTCTTCAAACCAGCAGCCATCCTGCGCAACCACTTCATGCGGCCCGCCGCGCAGTTGAGGTCCCCGTGCATGCAGGCGAACCCGGGCGGTATGGCCGGTGGCCCAGGGCATGTCCTGGCCGAAGGGAACGATCAGCAGGGCTCGCGGGGACAGGTGCCCGGCTTGCAGGCTGCCTGGCGCAGGCGCCAGCCCCTGAAGGGATTGGCGCGCCTGGACCTCCACCCCAACCACCCATGCCCAAAGAATGCTGGGCGCGCTCCTGGCCCGGACATGCAGCTGCAGCAGCGCGCTGCCGCCGTCCTCAAGCGCGTGGGCACAGACCTGCACGCTGGCCGGTGCAGCGCTCCAGCCCGGCAGCCATTGCTGCAGGACATGCGCCATTTGGCGGGCATCCGGCTGCGCAGGCAGGCCGGGCGGCAGTTGCATGGACCGCCATGGCCGCTGCCCCAAAACGGCGGCGCACCGCTGCGCACACCACCATGCGCCATGGGGATCGGCCTGCGCACAGGCGTCGGAGACCATGGGCAGCTGCGCCCAGCGCACCCTGCCTGTGGAGCCGCGTGCCTGGTAGTACCAGAACGAGTGGAAGCGCAGGCCAGGGATGAAACGGTGGAACAGGGTTTTGCTGGCCGCATTTTTCATAGGAAAAATTTAGCATAGCTATCGAAAAATGAAAAGCCTTGCTAATAATTTCGATTATTAGCATTGCTACATGAAAGTTTGGACCACCGAGCAAGAGGCGGCGAACCTGAAGCGCCTGCTCTCTACCGTGAAAAGCAAGGCCGATTTCGCAGAGAAGGCCGGCATTCCTGGCGGCTCCTCCATGGTCTCCCAGCACCAAAGCGGCAACCGGCCCATCAGCCTGGAGGCAGGCATTGCGTATGCCAAGGGCTTGAAGGTGTCGCTTTTCGAGATCAGTCCCAGGCTGGTGAAGATGGTTTCCGATTTGCCGCCCCTGCTTCGAGATGGGGATACGCCCGGCACCAACCTGCCCAGGTTTCCCAAAGAGCTGCGCCAATACCCCGTTCTCTCGCATGCCCAGGCTGCCGCCCTGGCGGAGGACGGCGCATTTCCCGATCCCGCTGAAACCCTGGACATCGAATTCGGCAAGGACAACGCTTCGCCCGGTGCGTTTTTTCTTGCGTTGGAGGGCGATGCCATGTCGCCCGAACTGCGCGAGGGCGACCGCGTGCTGGTCGATCCCCAGGCCAGTCCCCGGCCCGGCGACCATGTGCTGGCCAGGAATGGCAGGCGACAGGTGCTGCTCAGAAAGTACCGCGTGCGCGGTGTGGGAGAGGACGGCTCCGAGGTCTTTGATCTGGTACCGCTCAACGAAGACCATGCCGTGCTGCGCAGCGACAGGAACCGGCTGGTTCTGCTGGGCACGGTGATCGAACACCGGCGCCGGTTGCGGGGAAGCTGACGGTCGAGCTGTTCGGTTGCCCGCCGCGCTGCCCCGTTCACCCAGTCTCCATGCTCAAGGCGCAGGGGCAATCTCGGTCCGGCCATCGGGCCCGGCCACCAGAGTGACGGGCAGGATCTGGGCCAGCATGTGTGCGAACTCGGCGGGGCGGCTGGCCTGGTAGGTGCCGCCGATGCGCAGGGCCGCCACGGCCGGGTCGTGCACCACCAGTCCGGTCGGCCCGTAGCGCTCCAGCTCGACCAGGGCGTCGGCCAGGGTCGTGTTTTCGAAGCGGATCAGGCCCTTGCGCCACAGCGCGATGCTGCCGGGCGCCACAGCTGCCACCGGGCCGAGGGTGCCTGTGGGCGACACGCTCAGGGCCTGGCCTGCGATCAGGTCGGCAGGCGTTGCCGCGCCTTGCGCACCGGCCACGCGCGCATGGCCTTGCTGCACGGCGACCTGCACGCTGCCGGCCTCCAGGCCGGTGGCGCGATAGCGCACGGAAAACCGCGTACTCCGTGCGGTGACGCGCGCCGGGCCGGCCAGCACGTGGAAGGGCCTGGCGCTGTCGGGCGCGACGGCGAACAGGATCTGTCCTTGCGTGATGCGCACCTCGCGCCGGTCCCGGAACAGAGCCACCTGCGTCTGGGTCTCGGCATCCAGGGCCAGTGCGGTGCCATCCGGCAGGGTGATGGTCTTGGCCTGGCCGCGTGGGGTCTGGTGACTGCTGGTGAAGGTGGGCTGCTGCTCCCACGGGTGCCAGCCCATGCCCACGGCCACGGCCAGGGCCAGGGCCAGGGCCAGGGCCACCGTGCAGCACAACACCGCCAGGGCAGTGCGCGGCAGCAGGCGGGACCAGCTCCGGCCCGGGCGCTGCGCGGCCGCATCCGGGTGTGCATGAGGCGCCGACTGCGAGCGCCGGCGTGCCTGCTCCGCGCGCAGGCGTGCCAGCTGTTCGGGGGAAGTCGACCGCCCGGCTGCCAGGCTCTGGCCCAGGTGGCGCAAGGCGGCCTCGTGCGCCGTGCTGGCTGCCAGCCATTCGGTGAATTCGGCCTCTTCTTCGGCGGACAGGCCCTGTTCCATGCGCGTGTGCCACTCGGCCGCAGCGAGGTCGATGGGGTTGTGCCCGCGGAAGAACTCTTCCAGTTCGCGCACCTGCGCAGCCTTGTCCAGGGGCGCGGTGCAGGAGCGGCGGCGGCGCATGCGTGCGGATTCCCGGCCTCAGAAGCTGGTCCAGTCCTGCGATTCGGCAGACGGTTTGGCCGCAGCGAGACGTACAGGTCGTGCAGGGCGCGCACCGGCTGAGGGTTGTTCCGGCGCAGGCCTGGCCGGGGCCAGCGCAGATGCCGTGGCCGCGCGTGTGGGCACGGACGCCGGCAGCGGCGCCTGAAAACCCGCCTGCTTGGGCGCAACGCCCTGATGGCCCAGGCGGAAGATGGCCACGGCCTGCACCAGGCGCTGGGCCTGGGACTTGAGGCTGGAGGCCGCCGCCGCGCTTTCCTCCACCAGGGCGGCGTTTTGCTGCGTGACCTGGTCCATCTGGCTCAGGGCCTGCCCGACCTGGGCCACGCCGGTGCTTTGCTCGTCGCTGGCGCTGCTGATCTCGCCCATGAGGTCGGTCACGCGCTGTATGGATTGCAGCACCTCGGCCATGGTGGTGCCTGCCTGGTCGGCCAGCTCCGCGCCCTGGCTGACGCGCGTGGCGCTGTCGCTGATGAGCTGCTTGATCTCGCGGGCTGCCTGCGCGCTGCGCTGGGCCAGGGTGCGCACTTCGGCGGCGACCACGGCAAAGCCCTTGCCCTGCTCCCCGGCACGCGCGGCCTCCACGGCGGCGTTGAGGGCGAGGATGTTGGTCTGGAAGGCGATGGAGTCGATCACGCCCACGATGTCGCCGATCTGGCGCGAGCTGGCATGGATGTCCTGCATGGCGCCCACGACCTCCTGCACCACGCTGCCGCCCTTGGCCGCGACCTGGCTGGCGCCGCGCGCGAGCTGGTTGACCTGGCGTGCGTTGTCCGCGTTCTGCTGCACGGTGGAGGACAGCTCGTCCATGGAGGCCGCCGTCTGCTGCAGCGCGCTGGCCTGTTGCTCGGTGCGCCGGCTCAGGTCGGCGTTGCCCTTGGCGATCTCCTCGCTGGCCAGGGCCACGCTGTCGGCGTTGTCGCGCACATCGCTGACCACGCTGGCCAGGCTCTGGTGCATGGCGTTGAGCGAGGCCTGCACGCTGCCTGCGGGCGCTTCGCTGCGCACCAGTCCCGGGTCGAGGTTGCCGTCGGCGATCTGGCGGGCGACTTCACCGAGCTGGGCGGGCTCGGCCCCCAGCGCGCGCGTCAGGCCGCGTGCGATCAGCCGGCCCATGAGCAGCGCCAGCACAAAGGCCACGGTGCTCACGCCGATCAGCATGTTGCGGTGCTCCACATAGGACTGGGTGGCCTGCGCAATCATGTGCCTGGCGCGCTGGCGTGTCAGCTCGCTGTACTCGTCGGTGGCGGCGATCAGCTGGGCCAGCAGGGGCCGGCATTCACTGTTCATCTTGGCGATGGCGGCCTCCTTGTCCTGGCGCAGCGCCAGCGAGACGATGTCCATGGCCACCGGGCCGTAGCGCTGCTCGACCTGGTCGATGCGGGCGACCAGGGCGCGGGCATCCTCGCCCACCCCCGGCGCGGCCACCAGGGCCTTGAGCTGGTCCAGCCGGGCCTTGACATCGGCATGGGCGGCGTTGACCGCCGTGGTTTCCAGCTGCACGTCGGCGGGCGTGGTGACCAGCACCAGATTGCGCGCCGCGACGGCGCGCCGGTCCACGGCCGAGCGCACCTGGTCGGCCAATTGCGCCCGGGCGTTGACGCCTTCCACGTACTGGGTCAGGTTGCGGTTCGCTTCGTTGAGCGCCTGCAGTGCCGATGCGGAAATCAGCGTGGCCAGCAGGGCCAGGGCGGTGAAGGCGGCATAGAGCTTGGTTTTGACGGTCCAGGAGCTGAGATTCATGGCGCTTTCCAGAGAATTTGATGGCTATCAGTTTTTATCAAAAACAAATGATTAATTTGATAAAGACCTGGGATAAATTGTTAAATTTCAACTGGAATTGACAAATTCAAGCTAGGAGGGGACCAGGCGTCACCGGTCCGCTTCCCGGGCGGGCTGGATCAAGAAAGCCCGTATTTCATGAACGCATGCGGGTCTTGCACCTGGGACGCAGGGTGCGCCGGCGCTACAGTCGGGGCCCCGAACCCATGCATACCCCTCCCCACATCCAAGGCTGGTGCCCCGGCGCCTGGCAGCCCATGGCCTCCGGCGATGGGCTGGTGCTGCGCGTGCGCCCGCCGCTGGGCCGCCTGACGGTGGCCCAGGCGCGGCGGCTGGCGCGGCTGGCACGGGTGCATGGCAACGGCGCGCTGGAGCTGTCCAGCCGCGCCAATGTGCAGTTGCGCGGCATTGCGCCCGGGCGGCACGCCGCCGTGCTGCGCGCCCTGGCGGCCGTGGGCCTGCTGGACGCCGACGCAGGCCGTGAGCGCCGCCGCAATCTGGTGATCGACCCGCTGTGCCGGCCGCAGGAGTCGGTCCATGCGCTGGGCCAGGCCCTGCAGCAGGCGCTGGATGCGGCCGAGGACCTGGCGGGCCTGCCAGCCAAGTTCGGCTGGTCGGTGGAAGGCGCGCCGGGCCGGCTGGCGGGCGTGTCTGCCGATATCCGGCTGCAGCGCACCTCCACCGGCTGGCAGGTGCAGCCCGATGGGCGGCAGCAGGCGCTGGCCGTGGCCGATGCCCGCCAGGCCGTGGCCGCGGGCCTGGCGCTGGCACGCTGGTTTGCCGACCACGCTGCCCGGCGCCGTGCCCAGGGCCTTCCGCCCGGCCGCATGGCCGCCGTGGCAGCGGCGCTGCAGCCGCCACCGGGCCTGGCCTGGGTGGCGGCAGAGCCTGCACTGCACGGCGACGGTCCTGCGCCGGGTGCCGTGCCCGGCCTGGGCTGGCTGCTGGGCGCGCCGCTGGGCCGCCTGCCGGCTGCGGCGCTGGCGCGGCTGCTGCGCGCGCTGCCCGACCAGGCCGTTTTGCGTGTCACGCCCTGGCGCATGCTGCTGGTGGAAGACGCCGGGGCCGGCGCGGCGCTGGCCGGCGCGGCATTGCCCCGCTGGTGGGCGGCGGCGGGGCTGGACAACGCCCCTGACTGGATCACCCACGCCCATGACCCGCGCCTGCGTGTATCCGCCTGTACCGGCGCGCCGGGCTGCACCCAGGCCCTGGGTCCCACGCAGGCCCTGGCGCTGGAGCTGGCGCCGCAGGTGCCCCGCGGCGCGCACCTGCATGTGGCCGGATGCGCCAAGGGCTGCGCGCGGCAGGCGCCGGCCACGGTGGTGCTGCGGGCAGAAGGTGAAGACGAAGGCGAAGGCCCTGTCTATTCCGTAGTGCGCCACGGCCGTGCCGGGGATAGGGCGCAGGAGCAGCGGACCCTGGCCTCGGTGCGAGACAATCCGGGATTGCTGTTTTCAAAAGAATAATGCTGCACCGCTACGAAACCGATGGCGCCGAGATCTACCGGCAGTCCTTTGCCACCATCCGCCGCGAGGCGGCGCTGGAACGCTTCACGCCTGTCGAGGAACGCGTGGTGGTGCGCATGATCCACGCCGCCGGCCTGGTAGAGCTGGCCCCGCATGTGGCCTTTTCGCCCGGCATGGCCGAGGCCGCCGCGCAGGCTTTGCAAAAGGGCGCACCCGTTCTCTGCGATGTGCGCATGGTCAGCGAGGGCATCACGCGCTCGCGCCTGCCCGCCGCCAACCCCATCATCTGCACGCTGCCGGACGAGCGCGTGCCCGCGCTGGCCCGCGACATGGGCAACACGCGCAGCGCCGCCGCGCTGGAGCTGTGGCGCCCGCACCTGGCCGGGGCTGTGGTGGCCATCGGCAATGCGCCCACGGCCCTGTTCCACCTGCTCAACATGCTGCAGGACCCGGCCTGCCCCCGGCCGGCCGCCATCATCGGCTGCCCCGTGGGCTTCGTGGGCGCCATGGAATCCAAGCAGGCGCTGATGCAGGACCTGCCCGTGCCCTGCATGGCCGTGCACGGCCGCCTGGGCGGCTCGGCCATCACCGTGGCCGCCATCAACGCACTGGCCAGCCATGTCGAGTAGGCAGCCGCGTCCCAGCCAGGGCGGGCCCGGCATTGTCTGCGTGGGCCTGGGCCCGGGTGATCCGGAACTGATGAGCGTCAAGGCGGACCGCCTGGTGCGCGGCGCCCGCCAGGTGGCGTTCTTCCGCAAGAAGGGCCGGCCCGGCAAGGCCCGCCAGCTGGTGGACGGCCTGCTGGCCCAAGGCGCCGCCGAGCACGCCATGGAGTACCCGGTGACCACCGAGCTGCCCGTGGACAGCCCCGCCTATGTGGACCTGCTGGCGCGCTTCTACGACGACTGGTGCCTGCGCCTGGAGGCGCTGGCGCAGGAGCAGCAGGTGGTGGTGCTGTGCGAGGGCGACCCCTTCCTCTACGGCTCCTTCATGCATCTCTACACCCGGCTGCGCGAACGCGGCCAGGTGCCGCTGGACGTGGTGCCCGGCATCCCCGGCATGGTGGGCTGCTGGCACGCCACGGGCGAGCCCATCACCTGGGGCGACGATGTGCTCAGCGTGATGACCGGCACCCTGTCCGAAGACGAGCTGGTGCGCCGCATGCAGACGGCCGAGGCGCTGGTCGTCATGAAGGTCGGCCGCAACCTGCCGCGCATCCGCCGCGCCCTGCAGCGCACGGGCCGGCTTGACGCCGCCTGGCTGGTGCAGAACGGCACCACGGACAGCGAGCAGGTCGCGCGCCTGGGCGATGTGTCCGACGACGCCTGCCCCTATTTCGCCATCGTGCTCGTGCACGGCCAGGGCCGCCGGCCGGAGGCCGCATGGTGAGCCCCCGCCGCCTGACGGTGGTGGGGCTGGGCCCGGGCGCGCTGGCCCAGATCACGCCCGAAGCCGCAGCCGCTTTGCATGGGGCCGACGATGTGGTCGGCTACCTGCCCTATGTGTCCCGCGCGCAGGCCCTGCTGGCGCAGGCGGGTCAGGGCCAGGCCGTGGCCTGGCATGCCTCGGACAACCGCGTGGAGCTGGAGCGCGCGCGCCAGGCGCTGGCGCTGGCCGCGCAGGGCCGCCAGGTGGTCGTGGTGTCCTCGGGCGACCCGGGCGTGTTCGCCATGGCGTCGGCCGTGTTCGAGGCCATTGAATCCGCCGATGCGGCGCAGGCCGCCGCCTGGCAGGCGCTCGATATCCAGGTGCTGCCCGGCATCACCGCCATGCTGGCGGCCGCCGCGCGGGCCGGTGCGCCGCTGGGCCATGACTTTTGCTGCATCAATCTCTCGGACAACCTCAAGCCCTGGCCGGTGATCGCGCGGCGCGTGGAGCTGGCGGCCGAGGCCGACTTCGCCATGGCCTTCTACAACCCGCGCTCCAAGAGCCGGCCCGAAGGCTTTGTGCGCCTGCTGGAGCTGCTGCGCACCCGTTGCGAGCCGCAGCGCCTTCTGGTGTTTGCGCGGGCCGTGTCCACGCCCGAGGAGCAATTGCGCGTGTGCACGCTGGCCGAGGCCACGCCCGACATGGCCGACATGCGCACCGTGGTCCTGGTGGGCAACAGCGCCACGCGCCGCGTGGGAAGCTGGGTCTACACGCCGCGCCACTACGGCATGGATGGCGGTGCGGGTGGTGCGGGCGGCAGCACGCCATGAGCAATCCAGTGCAGCACCGCAGCCACCGACCCGGTGCGCTGGCGCTGCGGCAGCGCCGGGCGCTGCACCATCACCACGGGCAGGCCCAGGGCGCGTGCGGCGTCGAGCTTGCCGCGCGTGGCCTCGCCGCCCGCGTTCTTGGCCACCAGCCACTGCATTCCATGCAGGCGCAGCAAGGCCTCGTCATCGGCCGCGCTGAAAGGCCCGCGCCCCAGCACCACCGTGGTGTGGGGCAGGGGCAGGCTGCCGGGCTCGGGCGCATCGACCAGGCGCAGCAGATAGTGGTGCTGCGGCTGACCCGCAAAGGCCGCAAGCTGCTTGCGGCCCACGGCCAGAAACACCCGGGCGGCTGCCTGGGGCAGGGCGGCGGCGGCGGCTTGCATGTCGGGCACGTCGATCCAGACATCGCCGGGACCGGGCTGCCAGGGCTCGCGCTCCAGCGCCAGCAGCGGCGTGCCGGTGGCGGCGCAGGCCTCGCAGGCATTGCGGCTCATCTGCGCGGCAAACGGGTGGGTGGCATCGACCACATGGCTGATGGCCTGCTCGCGCAGGAACTGCGCCAGGCCCTGGGCACCGCCAAACCCGCCCGCGCGCGTGGGCAGGGGCTGGGCCACGGGCGACTGCGTGACGCCCGCATACGAGAACACGGCGGCAATGCCGGCGCGGTGCAGGGCCTGGGCCAGCTGGCTGGCGCCGCTGGTGCCGCCCAGCAGGAGAACATGGGGCATGACTGATCCCTGGTTGACATTGGTGGGCCTGAACGAAGACGGCCTGGACGGCCTCTCGCCCGCCGCGCTGCGCGCGCTGGACGCGGCCGAGACCGTCTTCGGTGGGCCGCGCCACCTGGCGCTGGCCCAGGCCGGCGAGCGGGGCCGTCCCTGGCCCGTGCCCTTTGACGTGGCGCCCGTGCTGGCCTGCCGTGGCCGGCCTACGGTGGTGCTGGCGTCGGGCGATCCGTTCTGGTTCGGGGCGGGCGGCAGCCTGGCGGCGCATCTGGCGCCGCAGGAGTGGCGCTGCCACGCCCAACCCTCGACATTTTCGCTGCTGGCGTCCCGCCTGGGCTGGAAGCTGGAAGACACGGTCTGCCTGGGCCTGCACGCCGGCCACGTGGAGCAGCTGCGGCCGCACCTGTCGCCAGGCCGCCAGTCGCTGGTGCTGCTGCGCGATGGCGCCGCCGTGGCCGCGCTGGCGGACTGGCTGGTGCAGGAAGGTTGGGGCGACAGCCGCCTGGAGGCCATGGAATCCGTGGGCGGCCCGCGCGAGCGCCGCCGCGCATGGCGCGCCGCCGAGGCCGCCCAGGCCCTGGCCGCCGACCCTGCCCGCGCACCCGTGGCCGTGGCTGTGCTGGCCCAAGGCGGCGCGGCCCTGCCGCTGGTGCCGGGCCGGCCCAACCACTGGTACGCCAACGACGGCCAGATCACCAAGGCCCCGGCCCGCGCGCTGACCCTGGCCGCCCTGGCGCCGCGCCATGGCGAATGCCTGTGGGATGTGGGCGGCGGCTCGGGCTCGGTGGCCGTGGAGTGGTGCCTGGCCGGTGGCTCGGCCATCAGCCTGGAACAGCATGCGGCGCGCGCGGACAACATCCGGCTCAACGCCCGGCGTTTCGGACTGCAGGCGCGCCTGCGCGTGGTTCAGGGCGTGGCGCCCGAGGCGCTGGCCGGGCTGCAGGCGCTGGCCCGGCCCCAGGCCGTGTTTGTAGGCGGTGGCTTTGACGCGGCCCTGTTCGAATGCCTGCAGGGCCTCATGCCTGCGGGCTGCCGCCTGGTCGTCAACGCCGTGACGCTGGAGACCGAGGCCCTGCTGGTGCAACTGCAGGCCGAGCACGGCGGCCAGCTGCTGCGGCTGGAGATTTCCAGCGCCGAGCCGCTGGGCCGCATGCGCAGCTGGAAGGCTGCGCGGCCGCTGGTGCAGTGGAGCTGGCAGCGGTGACCCCGGACGAAGCCATCCCCCACCGCTGCGGCGTGCTGGGCCTGGGCCTGCACACGGACGCACTGCCCCATGCGCTGCAGGCGCTGTGGCAGCGGGCGCAGGCGCACCTGCCGGAAAGCGCAGACGCAGGCGCCTGCGCGCCCCAGCCCATCTGCGCCGTGGCCGTGCTGGACACCAAGGCCGGCCACCCGGCGCTGGCCGCCTGGATGGCGGCGGTCGTGCCATCGGCCATCCTGGTCCGCGTGCCGCCCGGGCAACTGCCGGGCCAGCCCGTGGTCACGCAGTCGCCGCGCATGCTGGCGCGCTATGGCACGGGCAGCGTGGCCGAGGCGGCGGCGCTGGCCGCCGCAGGCCCGAACTCCGCCTTGAGCGTGACCCGCCTGGTGGCGGACGATGGCAGCGCCACCCTGGCCCTGGCCGTGGGCCAGGGCGGACCTCTGAACTGTTGCCTGGCCCACGCCAGCCAGGCCAAGAACCAAGGAGCAACGGCATGACCGTGCATTTCATCGGCGCCGGCCCCGGCGCCGCCGACCTGATCACCGTGCGCGGGCGCGACCTCATGGCGGCCTGCCCGGTCTGCCTGTACGCAGGCTCGCTGATACCGCGCGAGCTGCTGGCGCACTGCCCGCCGGGCGCGCGCATCGTCAACACCGCGTCCATGAGCCTGGACGACATCGTGGCCGAGATCCAGGCCGCCGAGGCGCGTGGCGAAGACGTGGCGCGCCTGCACTCGGGCGACCTGTCCGTCTGGTCGGCCATGGGCGAGCAGCTGCGCCGCCTGCGCGAGGCCGGCATTGCCTACACCGTCACGCCCGGCGTGCCCTCGTTCGCGGCCGCCGCCGCCACGCTGGGCGCGGAGCTGACCCTGCCCGGCCTGTGCCAGTCCGTGGTGCTGACACGCACCTCGGGCCGCGCCACGGCCATGCCCGAGGGCGAGAACCTGGCCGCCTTCGCGGCCACGGGCGCCGTGCTGGCCATCCATCTGTCCATCCATGTGGCCGCCAAGGTGCAGTCCGAGCTGCTGCCGCACTACGGCGCCGACTGCCCCGTGGCCATCGTCTGGCGCGCCAGCTGGCCCGATGAAACCGTGGTGCGCACCACGGTCGGCGGCCTGGCCGAGGCCGTGGCCACCCACATGGAGCGCACGGCCCTGATCCTGGTGGGGCGCAGCCTGCAGGCCGAGGACTTCGGCGAAAGCCGCCTCTACGCGGCCGACTACGACCGCCGCTACCGCCCGCTGGGCACCGAGCCGCGCTTTCCCGCCACCGACGTGCGTGGGAACGCAGCGCTGGATACCGCAAGGGATACCGTGAGCGACCCCGTGAGCAACGTGCCCCTCGGGAACCCTGCCCCATGAACGCGGCCCTGCCGCCCGTGGCGCTGAGCCTGATCGGCATCGGCACGGGCAATCCCGACCACCTCACGCGCGAAGCCCAGGCCGCCATGCAGGCCGCCGACCTGATCCTGCTGCCGCACAAGGGCGAGGACAAGGCCGAACTCGCCGCCCTGCGCCGCGACCTGTGCGATGCCGTGCTCGCCTCCTCCGGCCCGCGCATCGAAGGCTTCGACATGCCCGTGCGCCGGTCCACGGGCGGCGACTACCTGGCCCAGGTCGATGAATGGCACGCGGCCATCACGCGCTGCTGGCAGGCGGCCATCGCCCGCGCCCTGGACGAGGGTCTGCAGCCGCGCACCCCCGGCCAGCCCCTGCGCGTGGCCCTGCTGGTCTGGGGCGATCCTGCGCTGTACGACAGCACCTTGCGCATTGCCGCGCGCATGCAGCCGGCGCCGCACAGCGTGCGCGTGGTGGCGGGCATCAGCTCCATGCAGGTGCTGTGCGCCGCGCATGCGATTGCGCTCAACGGCATAGGCCAGCCCTTCGTGGTCACCACGGGCCGCCAACTGCGCGAGCAGGGCTGGCCGCCCGGCGTGGACACGGCCTTGGTGATGCTGGACGGGCAGTGCAGCTTCACCGAGCTGCCCTCCCAAGGCCTGCATATCTGGTGGGGCGCCTACCTGGGCATGGACCGCCAGATGCTGGACAGCGGCCCGCTGGCCGAGGCCGCCCCGCGCATCGCGCAGGCCCGCGCCGCCGCGCGCGAGCGGCATGGCTGGATCATGGATATCTACCTGCTGCGGCGCGGCGGCTGAGGCCGAGGCTGCTGCCGAAGCCGGCCCCCAAGCTGTACACCCCCTTCATCAAGGAATACCGCCATGCAGATGGACAACATCCCCTTCAACACCACCGACTGGGCCGCCGTGGCGCCCGCCGAGCATTCGGCCGAGGCCGGCCAGGCGTTCTGGCGCACGCAGAACTTTGGCAACATCCGCGTGCGCACGGTGGAGTACACGCCCGGCTATGTCTCCGACCACTGGTGCACCAAGGGCCATGTGCTGCTGTGCCTGGAAGGCGAGCTGGAGACCGAGCTGGCGGACGGCCGCCGCTTCACGCTGACGCCCGGCATGAGCTACCAGGTGGCAGACAACGCCGAGCCGCACCGCTCGCGCTCGCCCAAGGGCGCCAGGCTCTTCGTGGTGGACTGAGCGGACTTGCCGCCACAGCCACAGCAGCGCGCCTCAGGCCTGCCCGCTCAACGCCCGATCAACGCCCGCCCGTCACCATGCGGCCCGCGTCCAGGATGGAGATCAGCGTGACCTGCAGGGCGCGCACGCTCTGGCCCTTTTCGATGTCCAGATACTCCTTGGTGGAATGGTTGAGGCTGCCCACGCCCGAGGCCACGGTGACGGCCGGGATGTTCAGGCTCATGGGCAGGTTGGCGTCGGTGCTGGCGCTGGCCACGCGCGCGGGCCAGCCTTGGGAGCCCGAGGCGGCCAGCGCGATCTGCACGATGCGCTGGTCCGCCGCCGTGCTGCCTGCGGGGCGGTCGCCCACCAGCTTGTACTGCATGCTGATGCTGCCCGAATGCGTGGAGCGCGCCTGGTTCTCGGCCGCCACGGGGGCGGCGATGAGCTTGAGGAATTCGGCTTCCAGCGCGGCCAGGTCGGGCTGCGAGGCCGAGCGCATGTCCACCTGCATCCAGGCATCGTCGGGAATGGAGTTGATCGAGGTGCCGCCGCCGACCAGGCCGATGCTGTAGGTCGTGCCCTTGGGCGTTTTCAGTCGCCCGATCTCGCCCATGGCCGCACCCATCGCATACATGGGGCTGACGATGCCGAAGGCGCGGTAGCTGTGGCCGCCCGGGCCCTTGTAGTGCACCTCGTAGCGCTTGCTGCCTGCGGCCTGGGCGACCACCTGGTCAGGCGAGCCGGTGTCGACCATCACGGCCGAGCGGATGCGGTCCTTGTATTCGCTGCGCAGGAACAGCTGCTTGACGCCGCGCAGATCGCCCATGCCTTCCTCGCCCACGGTGGCGACGAAGAGCAGATCGTCATGCGTTTGCACGCCGGCGTGCTTCATGGCGCGCACGATGGCCAGCAGGGCGGCCAGGCCGCGCGAGTCGTCCAGGATGCCGGGAGCGATGAGCCGCGTGCCCTCGCGCTGGATGCTGAGGTCCACATCGCGGCCGAAGACGGTGTCCAGATGGGCGCCGACCACGTGCACATCACCCTTGCCGTCCTTGCTGTCCCGGCCCTTCCACAAGGCCAGCACGTTGCCAGCCTCGTCGATGGTGGTGGCCAGCCCGGCCTCCTGCATGAGCTGGGCAAACAGTTTGGCCTTGGCGCCTTCCTCGAAGGTGGGGGCAGGCACCTGCTGCAGGGCGATGTTCTGTTCGACGATGCGGTCGTGGTCCTGGTCCAGATAGGCCGCCATGGCCTTGTACTGTGCCGAGCCGAGCAGGGACTGCACGGCCGCCGTGGCTTCGGCCGGTGTCATGGCGGATGCGCCTGAGGGCAGGGCCAGGCAGGCGGCCAGGGCGGACAGCGCGGCCAGGCTGCGCAGGGGGCGGTGAGGGAGCTTGTTCATGGAGGGGCGCATGGGAAAGTGGAAGGAGGGGCTCATGCCTGGGCGGTGGAAGGCAGGACGGACTGATGGCTCTCGAAGTACGCGGCCATGGTCTGGAGCAGGCCCGTGATGTCCTGGCGCACGCCCTCGAAGCCGGCATTGCGCTCGCGCGTGTCCTCGTCCATGTAGATGGGGCGGCGGATCTCGATCTGCATGCTGTGCCGCTGCAGCGCGGGCTGGCCGATCCTGGCGATCAGCTGCACGCCCTTGTAGGGGTCGTTGCGCGCCACGGTATAGCCGCAGCCGCGCAGGTATTCCTCCACCAGGGCGACGAAGGCCGGCTCGCAGGTGCTGCCGTCGCGGTCGCCGAGCACGAAGTCGGCCAGTGGCCGTTCGCTGCGGATCTGCAGGCGCTCGTAGGCGTTGTTGGGCATGGAGTGCAGGTTCAGGTGCCACACCGCTCCAAAGCGGTGCTGCGTGTCCTCCACGGCCTGGGCCAGTGCCTGGTGGTAGGGCTGGTAGCAGCGCGCAATGCGCTGCTGCACCTCGTCCACGGGCAGCAGGCGGTCGTAGATGGGCTGGTTCTTCACGGTGCGCCAGATCAGGCCCGAGCCGATGCGCGTTTTCTCGCTGGGCGACAGCGGCACGGACCAGGGCGTGGCCAGCAGGGCCGGGTCTATGTCATCGAGCGTGCGATTCAGGTCCAGGTAGCTGCGCGGGAACAGCGCCTCCACCAGGGTGGCGCCCAGCGCGGGGGCGGCGCCCCACAGGGCCTCGACGTGGGTGTCCTCGGCCGCGCGCAGCACGGAGCGCGGCACGGCGTGGCCGAAATCGCCGGGGTAGCGCACGCCGCTGTGCGGCGAATCGCACACCAGCGGTATGGCGGCGCCCTCGGGCGGGTGCAGCACGAACATGGCCTGGTCCTGGATGGTGTCCTGCATCTTCACCTCACTCCGCGCTGATCTTGGCGACCTTGGCCACGGCGGCGTAGCGGGCCACGGCCTGCTCGATCTGGGTCTGGAACTGCTGCGGCGTGTTGGGGATGAGGGTGGCGCCCGCGTCCTCCATCTTCTTGATGAAGTCCGGCTGCTTCATGGCCGCATGGATGGCCTGGTTGAGCCGTCGCACCACCGGTGCCGGCGTGCCGGCCGGCGCGACGATGCCGAACCAGCCGCCGTTGCCCATCTGCGGAAAGCCCAGCTCGCCATAGGTGGGTACATCAGGCAGGGCGGGGGAGCGCTTGTCCGAGAGCACGGCCAGCGCGCGCAGCCGGCCGGCCTGGATGTGGGTGAGGGCCGAGGGCAGGTTGTCCGTGATCGCATCCACCTGGCCGGCCACGGCGTCGTTGAGCGCCATGCCCGATCCCTTGTAGGGCACGTGCAGCAGCTGGATCTTGGCCAGGCTGGAGAAGTATTCGACGTTGGCATGCCCCAGCGAGCCCATCCCGGGCGAGGCGAAGGTGATCTTGCCTGGTTCCTTCTTCGCCATGGCCAGCAGTTCGGCCATGGTCCTGGCGGGGAACCTGGCATTCACGGCCAGCACGCTGGGCACGGTCGCCACGTTGCTGACCGGTGCGAAATCCTTGACCGGGTCGTACTTGAGGCGGGTGCCGTAGGCGGCGGCGTTGGAGCCGTGCGTGCTCATGGTGGCCATGCCCAGGGTGTAGCCGTCGGGGCGCGACTTGGCCACCTGCTCCATGCCCAGCGAGCCGCCCGCGCCGGCGCGGTTTTCCACCACGATGGCCTGGCCCAGCTCGCGGGCCGCGTATTCGCCGATCAGGCGTGCGGCCAGGTCGGTGGACCCGCTGGCCGCAAAGGGCACGATGAGGCGAATGGGCCGGTCGGGAAACTCGGCCCGCGCCGCCGTGGCGCCCAGTGTGGCGAAAGCGGCGATGGCGGCAAGCGCGAGGACGGTGCTGCGGCGTGCACGGGAAGGTGCGCCAAGCGGCGAGCGAAGGGATATGGGCGTGTTCATGACGACAAAGTGTCGGTGGCATGGCCTGTGCTTCCAAACGACAATTTGGCCGCTAGCATGACTGTTGTGCATGCTCGCACCGGCTTCGGGCGCGCCGTTCCGCTGTCCGCCAACGCCTCTTCAGGGGCCGTATCCCATGCGCCTGCATTCGCCCTCGATGTCCGAACTCCATGCCTTTGCCACGGCGGCGCGGCTGGGCAGTTTCTCGCGCGCGGCGGCCGAGCTGTGCGTCACCCAGAGCGCGGTCAGCCGTGCCGTGGCGCGGCTGGAGCAGCACTACTGCCTGGCCCTGATCAAGCGCAACGCGCATTCCCTGCACCTCACGCCCGTGGGCCGGGAGCTGCTGGACGCCGTGCGCGAGCCGCTGGCAGCCATCGAGGAAGCCAGCGCCCGCCTGCGCCTGGGCGCGGCCGACCGGCCACTGAACCTGGCCGTGGTACCCACCTTTGCCAGCGCCTGGCTGATTCCGCGCCTGCGCGCATTCCAGCAGCTGCATCCGGGCATCCGCGTGAACTTCGTGCCCTATCGCAAGAGCGAGGATTTCACCGGCCCCACGCCCGATGCCGCCGTGCTCACCGGCCTGGGGCCCGAGGACTGGCCGCACTGCAGTTGTGACTACGTGATCGGCCGCGAGATGGTGCCCATCTGCCATCCGGCGCGCATGGCCCAGCGGCTGGCGCAGGGCGCCTGGCGCAAGCCCGGCGACCTGGCCACCGAGCCGCTGCTCTATCACACCACCGCCCCGGGCAACTGGACGCAGTGGCTGCGCGCGGCCGGCGCCGGCCGCAAGGCGCCCAACCTCGCCACGGCGTTCGATCAGGTGTCCATCCTGATCCAGGCGGTGATTGCGGACATGGGGCTGGCCCTGGTGCAGCGCTGCCTGGTGCGCGAGGAACTGCGGGCCGGCACCGTCGTGGTGCCTTTCGATCTGCCGGTCACGTTGCAGCGCGGCTACTTCCTGTGCGTGCCAGGCGACCGGCGGCCCCGGCCCGGTTTTGCGGAATTCCGCCGCTGGCTGCTGGACACGGCGGCGGCCGACATCGCCGCCATGGGCATCCACGCGCCGGCCTGAGCCCGGCGGCGTGGCCTTGTCGATCACGAAGCCTCAAACGCCGTGCGGATGACCGGATTTGATATCAAAAGCATTGAATTGATATCATTGCCGGTGAACTCCATGAAAGGCTGTGCCATGGCCAATGTGACTGTGAGAAACCTGCCCGATGCCGTGCACCGGGCCTTGCGGGCACGCGCGGCCCACCATGGGCGCAGCACGGAGGCGGAAATCCGCGACATTCTGGAAGCCGCCGTCCGGCCGGCAGAGCGTGTCAGGCTCGGCTCCATGCTGGCGTCCATTGCCCGCGAGGCAGGAGGACTGACCGACTCCGAAGCCGAGGGCTTCAACCGCCTGCGCGACAGGGCGCCGGCCGAGCCCATGGACTTTGAATGATCGTTGTCGATACCAACGTCATTTCGGAGCTCTGGAGGCTTGCGCCCGACTCCAGGGTGCTTGCCTGGATGGACGCCCAGGCCATTGAAACGCTTCATCTGTCTGCCATCACCGTGGCAGAACTGCGCTACGGCATTGCAGCGATGACTGAGGGAAGGCGCCGCACGATCTACCAGGAGCGATTGGAGCATGAGGTGTTGCCGGCCTTCGCCGGCCGTATCCTGGCCTTTGACCTGGACGCGGCAAAGGCCTATGCCGATCTGATGGCAAGCGCGAAGACGCAGGGCAAGGCCATCGCCAAGGCCGATGGCTATATCGCGGCCACCGCCATGGCGCATGGGCTGATGGTGGCAACGCGCGACACCAGTCCGTTCGAGGCCGGTGGGCTGCAGACCATCAATCCCTGGACGGCGGCGCCCTAACCGAGCGGTTCCTTCCGGGTGGGGGATCACAGAGTCTGGAGGCCAATGATGACGGGCAGCGGACGGACACCACGCCGACCCCGCCACAACCGGCCATCAACGCAGCGGTGAAGTAGGCATTGCCGCCGGCGACATACGCGGCCGGTCAGCTTGGGCACAATGAACGGCTTTCGCCCAGCCTCTTTTCGCGGTCCCTTGACGCGATTCCTTCACGCGATGCAGCAAGAACCCGACTTCCTCCACAACCTGAACCAGGAATTCCGGGACGGCAGGCGCTGGCTGGACCGCACCATCGTGCTGGCCTATGCGGCCGCCGCCGGGCTGTGCGTGGTGGCCTTCACGCTGATGGCCGACGCGGGCTTTGAACTCTTCGAGAGCATCTACCACTGGCAGGGCGGCTGGGCCGTGCTGCTGTGGATGCCCGCCGTCACGGCCGGCGCCGTGTGGCTCACGCGGCGCTGGGCGCCGGGCGCGGCGGGCTCGGGCATTCCGCAGGTGATCGCCACGCTGGACCCGGCGCTGGACCCCGCGCAGCGCGGGCGCTTCGTGTCGCTGTGGCTGTCCTTCGCCAAGATGGTCCTGGCCAGCGCGGGCTTTGCGGCGGGGCTGTCGATCGGGCGCGAGGGGCCGTCGGTGCAGGTGGCCGCCGGTGTCATGCACCATGCGCGGCGCTGGTTCGGGCCACATTCGGGCATCAGCCACCATGCGCTGCTGGTGGCCGGCGGCGCGGCCGGCATTGCGGCGGCCTTCAACGCGCCGCTGGCGGGCGTGGTCTTCGCCATCGAGGAGCTGTCGCGCAAGCTGGAGTCGCGCTCCAGCGGCCTGATCATCGCGGCCATCGTGCTGGCCGGTCTGATGGGCGTGTCGGCCTTCGGCAACCTCAGCTATTTCGGGCGCATCCAGGTGCCGCGCCTGGCCTGGGACGCGCTGCTGCCCGGCCTGTGCGTGACCCTGGCCTGCGGCGTGCTGGGCGGCCTCTTCGCCAAGCTGCTGGCCGCTTCGCTGACCCGCGCGCCCGAGCGGCTCAACCAGCTGCGCGCGCGGTTTCCCATCCGCTTCGCGGCGGCGATTGCGCTGGTGATCGCCGTCATCGGCATGGTCACGGGCGGCGCCACCTTCGGCGCGGGCTCGGAAGCCGTCAAGCACATGCTGGCGGGCCAGGCCGACGTGCCCTCGTTCTACGTCACCCTGAAGTTCATCGCCACCTGGCTGTCGGCCTGGGTGGGCGTGCCGGGCGGCATCTTCGCGCCCTCGCTGTCGATTGGCGCAGGCGTGGGCCACAACGTGGCCAGCCTGATGGGCGCAGACATCGCGCCCGCCCTCATCGCCATGGGCATGGCCGCCTTCCTGGCCGCCGTGACGCAGGCGCCGCTGACGGCCTTCATCATCGTGATGGAGATGGTGGACGGCCACTCCATGGTGCTCAGCCTCATGGCCGCTGCCATGCTGGCCAGCCTGGTCTCACGCATGCTGGCCCGGCCGCTGTACGAGACGCTGGCCCAGCACATGCTGAGCCTGGTGCCTGCTCCTGAGCCAGCACCTGCACCGGCCGCCGCGCCGGAACCGGAGTCCGCCAGCGCGCCCGCCGGCACCGCAGAGCCCGCTGCACAGCCTGCACCGCTCAAGGACCAGGACAAGCCCGCAGGCGCCTGAGCCGGGCGCGCTTGGCTGACAGCCAATGGCGAAGGGCGATGGCCTGGGCGCGCTGCACGCCACGCCATGCTCGCTTCCTGAGTCCTGACGCACAACCCGAGGAAAGGAACGCGCCATGTGGGAGGAAGTGACCAGCACCCTGGCCGAGGAATTCTCCAGCCTGCCCGATGCGGCCGAGGTCACGCGCGTCATGGTGCGCCTGCTGCTGGCGGCCCTGCTGGGCGGCATCGTCGGCTACGAGCGTGAACACAAGGGCAAGGCCGCCGGCCTGCGCACCCACATGCTGGTGGCCATGGGCGCGGCGCTGTTCGTGCTGGTGCCCGAGCGCGGCGGCATGGACATTGCCGACATGAGCCGCGTGATCCAGGGCGTGGTGGCCGGCGTGGGCTTCCTGGGCGCGGGCGCCATCATCAAGCGCCACTCCGAGGAACAGGTACAAGGCCTGACCACGGCGGCCGGCATCTGGATGACGGCCGCCATCGGCGTGGCCTGCGGCCTGGGGCGCGAAGCCGTCGCGCTGCTGGCCACGCTGCTGGCCATCGTCATCCTCGTGATGCTGCCGCACGTGGTCAGTGCGCCGCCCCCGCAGGCTGACGCGGAGCCGGATACCAAGCCCCGGGAGACTTGAGCGCGGGCTGCGGCATCCCGCCTGGCATTTCCGGATTTGTTCGTTTGTGCCTGTTGTTCGTGCCACATGAACAGGGCAAACATCACGAACGCAGCCAGTGAGGTCTGCGAAGCGCTGTTCAGGCGCATGTCCCAGTTGCAGGCGGGGTTGGACAGGTCGCTGCCCCGGGAGTTGAGCGGCGTGATCGCGTAGTTTGGCCTCGGAAGCCTCTATCATCTGCGTCGGCCCCCCGTCCAGGGGCTGGTGCGTAAGAACACCACTACACAGCGGTTGAGCCTCCCCGAAAGCGAGTTCTGTCCCTTACCGGAGCACGGAACGATGAACACCGTTTCTCACCCTTTGGTCTGCGCCCAGTTCGCTGGTATCGCAGGCTTTCCCATGGCTGCATTCACTTCGGCCGATCTTTTCCATACCCTGTCATTCCTTCAGCTGGCGCACTCTTTGCATCCTTTCGCACGGAGGGCGCAGCCATGAAGCAGACCAAGGAACAGGCCAAGACCGCAGCCGCCAGGATCGAGCGGCTGACGCGCGACATCACCGAGATCCACAAACTGGTGGATGAGGGCTGCGCCGAGATCACGGCCACGGCGCAGATGGCCTTGAAGTGGCTGGAGACGCCGGAGGGCTGCCAGCGGCTGGACGTGGTGGCCGAGGCCTTGAAGATGATTCGCCACAGCGCCCTGTTCACGGGCGACTGCTCCAGAAGCAAGGCGATCTCGGCAGGCAGCACGTATCGCAATCTGGCCCAACGGCGGCTGCGCGAGGCCGAGAAGGCAGCCGATGAGGCGCGCGTGGCGCAGGCCTTGCGGGATTCGGCGGCTTAGCGCCGCAGCGTGCACCGGGCCAAGTGCGCGCTGAAGGTGCCGGCGCCTGCTCAGGCGCTGGCCAGCAGTTCCCGCGAACACGCCTGCGCCTCATCTTCGCCCTGCACAAAAGCAACCCGCATCCCCAGCGCCTTGCCCATGCCCTGCACGGCCAGGCGCAGGGCGGCGGGCACGGCGCGGTCGCCCGTGATGACGACCATGCCCCGGCACAGCTGGCGCATGCGTTCGCGCAGGTAGACCAGGGGAAAGCGGGAGGTATCGATCAGCATGTCATGGTTCCTGGGAAAAAGCAGGGCATCAGTACAGGTCGTGCCTGACCGCATGGGCGTAGTGGGCGTTGGCCTGTTCCTGTTGGGCGGCATCCATGGCGGGCGCCGTTGCATCGGCCAACTGCGTGAGGGCGGCCATCATCTGGCCCACGGAGGGCAGGGCGGCGCGGTCCAGCTGGCTGGACGGGTTCCAGAGGCTGGAGCGGTGGATGGCCTTGCCGCAGTGCAGCAGCACCTCGTCGACCAGGACCACGGTGGCGGTCTTGGGCGTGCCCCTGCCTTCGCTCAGCTCCTGCAGCAGATGGGGGTCGGTGGAGATGCGGCCGCGCCCGTTGATGCGCAGGAAGATGTCCAGCCCCGGGAACAGGAAGAGCATGGCCAGGCGGTCATCGGCCTGCATGTTGCGCAGGGATTCGATGCGGTTGTTGCCGGGCCAGTCGGCAAATGCCACGGTGCGCTCGTCCAGCACCTGCACGAAGCCGGGCGGCCCGCCGCGCGGCGAGGCATCCAGGCCGCGTTCGCCGGCCGTGGCCAGGCAAAAGAAGCTGGCCTGGCGCAGATAGGCCTCGTGGAAGTCGGACAGGCGGTCGCGCACGGCCTTCTGGATTCTTTCTGCCGGTGGGGCATAGAGCGAATCCAGGTCGATGGACGGGCCTGGCGAGTCAACAAGGGCGGTGTTGTCTGTGTGCATGGCACAAGCGTAAGAACAAAGGCGTTGGCGGCTGTAGACTGGATCGGCCAACAAATAGCTCAAAGACGCCATGCCCGATGCCATTCTTGAACTCGTCAGCCATGTGAACCGTGCCGATGGCCCCGTGCTGATCGCGGCGGTGGGAAGCCAGGACGAGGAGCTGGCCTCCGAGCCGCACCGGCACGCGCGCGGCCAGCTGTTCGGCTCGCTGCGCGGGCTGCTGTCGGTGGGCGTGGAAGACGCGGTCTGGGTGGTGCCCGCCATCCATGCCGTGTGGCTGCCGCCGCACCAGCTGCATTCGGGCCGCTCCCATGGTCCCTTCCACGGCTGGAGCGTCTACGTGGCGGAATCGGCCTGCGCCGACCTGCCGCAGCGGCCCTGCGCCATCCGCACCTCGGGTCTGCTGCGCGAGGCCGTACTGCGCGCCGCCGGCTGGGGATGGCAGCAAGGCGTGCCCACCACGCAGCCTGTGCAACCAGGCCCTTCGGCGGCCCAGGCCCGGGACCATGTGATGGCCGTGATCCTGGACGAGATCCGCACCCTGCCCGTCGAGCCACTGGGCCTGCCCCTGCCCGCCGACCCGCGCCTGCAGCGCATCGCCCGCACGCTGATCGCCGACCCGGCCGATGCCCGCGACCTGGAGGCCTGGGCACGCTGGGCCGCAGTCAGCTCGCGCACGCTGAGCCGGCGCTTCGTCTCAGAGACGGGCTTCAGCTTCACCGCCTGGCGCCAGCGCGCGCGGCTGATGCGCTCGCTGGAGATGCTGGCCGCCGGCGCGCCGGTAACGAACATCGCGCTGGACCTGGGCTACGCCACGGCCAGCGCCTTCATCGGGCTGTTCCGGCGCACGTTCGGGGAAACGCCTGCGGCGTACCGGGGGAGGTTGGGGGCGGCTCGGGACTGAGGGGCCGCACTGCCCGTCCAGCTAAGGACTTCACCTACAACCGCTGCAACTGCGCATTCAGATACGCATCGCGCGAGGGCAGCAGGTGCTCGGCGCACAGGCGGACCAGGGCGTCGCGGTCCTGGGCGCGCAGGGCTTCGATCATTTGCCAGTGCTCCTGGCGTGCGCGCTCGCGGTAGTCGGCGGAGACCAGGGAGGCGAAGCGGATGGGGTGGGTCTGGCGCGCGTATTCGGTGATGGCCTTGTGCAGCGTGTCGTTGCCCGCCAGCGCGAACAGTTCCTGGTGAAAGGCCAGGTTGATGCGGAACACCAGGCGCGCATTGCCTTCGGCCACGGCGGCGTCGTGCTGCTGCTGGATGGCGGTCAGGCGGTCCAGGCTTTCAGGGGGAACGGGCAGGGGGATCTTGCGGGCGGCCTCGACTTCGAGCATGCCGCGCAGCTCGTACAGCTCCTGCACTTCCTGGGTGGAGAAGGAGCGCACCAGGGCGCCGACGTTCTTGCGGCGCTCGATGAGGCCCATGCGGTCCAGCGCGGCCAGGGCCTCGCGGGCGATGTGGCGCTTGACGTCGAAGCGGGCCATGAGGTCGTCTTCGACCAGGCGCTCGCGCGGGTGCAGCCGGCCGAAGACCACGTCCTCTTCCAGCGCGGCCACCATGGCGCCCAGGGCGTCGGCTGCGGGGGCGGGTTCGGCATCCAGGGAAATCGGCAGTGAGGCGGCAGCGACCATCAAGACAGGCGGTTGGGACAAAAACGCCATTTTGTCCGAACTGATGGCCTTCACTGGGCATGGCGGGCGTGAGGTACATGCCGCGCTGCTTGGCATGGACTATTCGCGCGGGCCGGGAATGGTGCCGCGTTCGGTGGCGCAGCGCAGGAAGTCGAAGTCCACGCCCTGGTCGGCCTGGTTCACGGTGGTGAGAAAGAGCTTGCGGTAGCCGCGCTCGGCCGTGGGCTCGGTCACGGGGTGGAGCCGGGCACGGCGGGCCAGTTCCTCGTCGCTGACCTGCAGCGTGAGCTCGCGCCGCGCCACCGACAGCGTGATGCGGTCGCCGTTGTGCACATGGGCCAGCGGGCCGCCCACGGCCGATTCGGGCGTGACGTGCAGCACGATGGTGCCGAAGGCCGTGCCGCTCATGCGCCCGTCGGAGATGCGCACGATGTCCTTGACGCCGGCCCGCGCCAGCTTGCGCGGGATGGGAATGTAGCCCGCCTCGGGCATGCCGGGCGCGCCCTTGGGGCCTATGTTCTTGAGCACGAGGATGTCGTCGGCGGTCACGTCCAGATCGTCGCTGTCGATGCGGTGGGCCAGGTCGGCCGCGTTCTCGAAGACCACGGCGCGGCCTTCGTGCTCCATGAGCCGGGGATGGGCGGCCGACTGCTTGATGATGGCGCCGCCCGGTGCCAGGTTGCCCCGCAGCACGGCGATGCCGCCCTGCGGGTAGATGGGGTTGGAGCGCGGGCGCACCACGTCCTGCGCAAAGCCGGGGCCGGCGCGCTCGATCTCCTCGCCCAGCGTGCGGCCGGTGACGGTGAGGGCGTCCAGGTTCAGCAGGGGCTTGAGCTCGCGCAGCAGCGTGGCCATGCCGCCCGCGTGGTGGAAGTCCTCCATGTAGTGATCGCCCGAGGGCTTGAGGTCCAGCAGCACGGGCGTGTCGCGGCCCATGCGGTCCAGGGCCTGGAGGTCGATGTCATAGCCCATGCGCCCCGCGATGGCGGCCAGGTGCACGATGCCGTTGGTGGAGCCGCCGATGGCCAGCAGCACGCGCATGGCGTTCTCGAAGGCGGCGGGCGTGAGGATTTTGTCGATGGTCAGGCGCTCGCGCGCCATGCGCACGGCCTCGGTGCCGGTCTGCTCGGCGATGCGGATGCGGTCGGCCGTGACGGCGGGGGGCGAGGCGCCGCCGGGCACGGTCATGCCCAGCGCCTCGGCAATGCAGGCCATGGTGCTGGCCGTGCCCATGACCGAGCAGGTGCCCACGCTGGCCACCAGCTGGTTGTTCACGTCGGCAATCTCCTGGGCGTCGATCTCTTCGGCGCGGAACTTGCCCCAGTAGCGGCGGCAGTCCGTGCAGGCGCCCACGCGCTCGCTGCGGTGCGAGCCGGTGAGCATCGACCCGGTGATCAGCTGGATGGCCGGGATGCCCGCCGAGGCCGCGCCCATCAGCTGGGCCGGCACCGTCTTGTCGCAGCCGCCGATGAGCACGACGGCGTCCATGGGCTGGGCGCGGATCATCTCCTCGGTGTCCATGGACATGAGGTTGCGCAGGTACATGCTGGTCGGCGCCGAGAAGCTTTCGTGCACCGAGATGGTGGGGAAGTCCATGGGCAGGCCGCCGGCCAGCATCACGCCGCGCTTGACGGCCTCGATCAGCTGGGGCGCGTTGCCGTGGCAGGGGTTGTAGCTGCTGCCCGTGTTGGCAATGCCGATGACGGGCCGCTGCAGCGCCGAGTCCGTATAGCCCGCGCCCTTGATGAAGGCCTTGCGCAGAAACAGCGAAAAGCCCCGGTCGCCGTAGTTGGTCAGGCCCTTGGATATGCCGCTTTCGGCGTCGGCGGGGGTGATGTCGTGGGCCGGGGAGGGCGTCTTGGGGTCGGTCATGGCGGCGGTCCGTGGGTCTGGATTGGGGAGCGGAGGCAGGCGCTGCCTCGGGTTGACGGCAGGATAGCGGCGCTGCCCTCAAATTATCATCGGCGTTATCACCTATATTATTAATAATCTAATTGACCAACCATGCGGCCGTGTCCGGTCTGCGTGCCGGACATGTTTTTCCGACAAAAGACAAGGAGACATCCATGACCGCCGCACACCGTTCTCATCCGCCCAACCGGCGCGCCCTGCTGGGCGCCGCACTGCTGACCCTGGGCGCAGGCCTGGCGTTGCCGACCGCAGCCCGCGCCGCTGCAGACGCCGCTTCCAACGCCGCTGCCAATGCCGGTTATCCGGCCCGGCCCATCAAGCTCGTCATTCCCTACACGCCCGGCGGCGCCACCGACGTGATCGGGCGCGTGGTGGGGCAAAGGCTCTCGCTGGCGCTGGGCCAGCCGGTGGTGGTGGAGAACCGCGCGGGCGCGGCCGGCAACCTGGGCGCCGCCGCCGTGGCCAAGGAAAAACCAGATGGCTACACACTGCTGCTGGGTGCGCTGACCAGCCATTCCATCAACAGCGTGCTCATGGCGTCCACGGCGGGCTTCACCATGGACAAGAGCTTTGCGCCCATTGGCGTGGTGGGGCGCGTGCCGCTGGTGGTGACCGTGGGCCCGTCGGTGAAGGCGGCCAGCCTGGGCGAGTTCATCGCCCTGGCCAAAAGCCGGCCGGGCGGGCTGAACTACGGCTCCTCGGGCAATGGCTCGCCCCAGCATCTGGCGGCCGAGCTGTTCAAGCGGCAGGCGGGCGTGCCGCTGACCCACGTGCCCTACAAGGGCAGCACGCCGGCGCTCAACGATCTGATGGGTGGCCAGGTGGATGTGGTGTTCGACACCCTGCCCGCCACGCAGGGCTTCATCAAGGGCGGCCGCCTGCGCGCGCTGGCCGTGACCACGGCGCAGCGCGTGCCCTCCATCGCCGACATTCCCACCACGGCCGAGGCCGGGCTGTCGGGCTTCGAGGTGACGTCGATGTTCGGCCTGCTGGCACCTGCGGGCACGCCCGCGCCCATCGTCGCCCGGCTCAGCGGCGCGCTCAAGGAGGTGATGGGGCAGCAGGAAGTGAAGGATGCCCTGGTCGCCCAGGGCGCCATGCCCACCTTCACCACGCCTGCCGAGGCGCGAACCCAGATCGCCGAGGAGGTGGCGCGCTGGTCCGCCGTGATCCGGCAGGCAGGCATACAGCCGGATTGACGAGGAGCGTGGCGGGCAGTGCCGGAATGCCTCAGCGGCGGCGCGCCCGCGTCTCCGGCAGAAAGGCCGTCGCCAGCCCCAGCAGCGGCAGGTAGGCCACCAGGCTGTACACCCAGACGATGCCGTGGGTGTCGGCCAGGTTGCCCATGCCGGCAGCGCCCAGGCCGCCGATGCCGAACATGAGGCCGAACATCAGTCCCGACACCAGGCCCACGCGGCCGGGCACGGCCTCCTGGGCGTAGACCACCAGCGCCGCAAAGGCCGAGGACATGACCAGGCCGATGACGATGGACAGCACGGCCGTCCAGAACAGGTCGGCATGCGGCAGCAGCAGCGCAAACGGCGCCACGCCCAGGAAGGACACCCAGATCACGGCCTTGCGCCCTATGCGGTCGCCCACCGGGCCGCCCGCGAAGGTGCCTGCCGCCACGGCTGCCAGGAAGGCGAACAGGTACAGCTGCGACTGCTGCACGGGCAGGGCGAAGCGCTCGATCAGATAGAAGGTGAAGTAGTTGGCAAAGGCCGCGATGTAGACGAACTTGGCGAACATCAGCACGCAGATCACCGTCACCGCGCGGATGACCTGCGAGCGGTTCAGCGCCGTCAGCGCGTGCTGGCCGGCCGCCACCACCTTGGCCGGCGCATGGTGCAGGCGCCAGTGCGTGATGCGCAGCAGCACCCAGATGGCCAGCAGCGCCACGAGCATGAACCAGGCGATCGCATGCTGGCCAAACGGAATGACGATGGCCGCCACCATCAGCGGCCCGATGGCCGAGCCCGTGTTGCCGCCCACCTGGAAGGTCGATTGCGCCGTGCCGAAGCGCCCGCCCGAGGCCAGCCGCGCCACGCGCGAGGCCTCGGGGTGGAAGGTGGACGAGCCCACGCCGATCAGCGAGGCCGCCACCAGCAGCATGGGGTAGTTGCCGGCCATGGCCAGCAGGCCCACGCCCACCAGCGTCACCACCATGCCCAGCGGCAGCAGGTAGGGCTTGGGATGCTTGTCGGTGTACAGGCCGATCCAGGGCTGCAGCAGCGAGGCCGTGACCTGGTAGACCAGGGAGATCCAGCCGATCTGCGCGAAGCTCAGCGAGAACTCCGTCTTGAGCATGGGATAGACGGCCGGCAGCACGGCCTGGATCAGGTCGTTGAGCAGGTGCGCAAAGGCGGCGGCGCCGACGATGCGCAGCAAAAAGCCCTGCGCGGCATGGCTGGGTGCTGGATGGGCCGGCGCCGGATGGGAGTGCTTTGCAGGCGCGCCCAACTCGCCAGGGGTGCCAAGAGTGGTGGTGTTGCTTGTCATGGAGGGATGAGCCCCGCAGGGCGGAACGGTCAGGGTCCGGCGTTGACGAAGGTCAATGGGCCGTGGAACCGAAGATAGGCGTTTGGTGCCCGTCTGTCTCTCTCTATACTGACTTCAATTGTCGAGATCGGGACAGAGAACCCCACAGGACCTCCAGGACGGGAAGACCCATGGCCGCAGAATTGCCGCGCAGATACCTCAAGTACCACCAGACCGGGCGCCCCATGGCCGCCATGGAGGCCAACTGGGCGCATGGCACCAGCACGGGCTGGCACTCCCACCCGCGCGGCCAGCTGCTGTATGCGATCGAAGGCGTGATGTCCGTGCAGCTGCATTCCGGCTCCTGGCTGGTGCCGCCCAACCGGGGCCTGTGGATAGAGGCCGATGCCGAGCACGATGTGCGCATGTCCGGCGACGTGAAGATGCGCACGGCCTACATCGACGCCTCGGCCTTTGCGGACCTGCCCGCGCGCACCTGCGTGGTCAATGTGTCGCCCCTGCTGCGCGAGCTGGTGGTGGCCGCCGTCGGCGTGCCGCTGGACTATGCCGAAGGCAGCCGCGACGAGCGCCTGATGCACCTGCTGGTCGATGAACTGCGCGCCGCCGAAGTGCTGCCCCTGCACCTGCCCCTGTCCACCGATGCGCGGCTGCGCCAGGTCTGCGAGGCCCTGATGCGCGAGCCTGCCGACACCGCCACCGCCGAACACTGGGCGCAGCGCCTGGGCGTGAGCGCCAAGACGCTGCAGCGCCTGTTCGTGAAGGAAACCGGCATGCCCTTCGCCCAGTGGCGCGAGCAGGCGCGACTGATGTTCGCGCTGGGCCGCATTGCGGCGGGCGAGCGCATCATCGACATCGCCCTCGATTGCGGCTACGCCAGCCAGAGCGCGTTCACGGCCATGTTCAAAAGGCATTTCGGGGTGCCGCCTTCGGGCTTCCAGCGCTGAGGCACGACCGGACCAATGTCGGGCCGGGCGGACTTGGATGCAGATCCAGATATCGATTGCGGCACAAGCATATGCCCAAAGATTCGTTCCCCCGCGCCTGCATCGTGGCGATACTGGCCGGCCGCATTCCCTCCACTGCCTTGCCTGTACCACCGTGCTACCCGACCCCGTCCTCGACAGCGCGGCCGAAGCGCAGGTCGATCGCGTCATCGACGGCCTGCTCAACGGCCTGCAATGGCGCGCCAGCGTGTTCCATGTGGGGCAGTACTGCGGGCGCTGGCGGGCCTCCACGGCGGGGCGCGCGCGGGCCAGCTTTCACCTGATCCTGGACGGCCGCTGCTGGCTGCACCTGCCGGGCCGGCCCTCGGTGGAGCTGCAGCCGCGCGACGGCGTGTTCCTCTCGCGCGACGTGCCGCATTTCATCTCGCCCTATGCCGACCCGGACATGGCCTGCGCCCCGCAGGCCATGCGCGCCGCCACGGGTGATGCCGGCATAGGAGAGACGGCGCTGGCCTGCGGCTTCTTCACCTTCGAGGGGCCGATGCGCGGCCTGCTGGTCGATGCCTTCCCCGACCATCTGGTGCTGCGCGGCGACGACCATGCGATGAGCGGTGCCTCCATGCTGTTCGACCTGATGCGCGCCGAGGCGCTGCGCACGGGCACCGAGCCCTCGGCCGTGATGGACCGGCTGGTGGGCCTGCTGTTCTTCTACGGCCTGCGCCAGCTGGCGCATGGCGATGCGCGGGCGCGCGGCATCTGGAGCCTGCTGCGCCGGCCGGGCTTTGCGCCGCTGGTGGCCGAGCTGCTGCGCGACCCGGCCCGCAACTGGAGCGTGGCCGACATGGCCGCGCGCGTGTGCCTGTCGCGCGCCACGTTCTTTCGGCAGTTTGCCGAGGCCTGCGGCCAGCCGCCCCAGCAATTCCTGCTGCTGCTGCGCATGCAGCTGGCGGCACGCCGGCTGGCCCAGGGCGAGGCCATCGGCCAGGTGGCCGAGGCCGTGGGCTACGAGTCCTATGCGGCTTTCTCGCGCGCCTTCAAGCGCGTGATGGGCGAGCAGCCCGGCGCCTGGCAGCGCGCGCAGGCCCGATGCTGCTGAGCCGCCATCCGGGCCCGCTGCATCCGCCTGCGGGTTGACACGTTCGGGCATAAATCCGCGACGCGGCGGCATTGATGGCAAGGGGGGCGCGGCCGATCATGAAGGCATTCCTTCATTCCTGCAAAGCACCATGGCACGCCTGACCCTGCACACCCCGCAAACCGCCCCTGAAGCCAGCCGCCCCTTCGTGGAGCGCGCCCTGGCCGGCAACGGATTCCTGCCCAACCTGATCGCCATCCTGGCCAACTCGCCCCAGGCGCTGGAGACCTATGTGACCGTGGGCCAGATCAACGCGCGCGCCCAGCTCACGCTGGCCGAGCGCGAGGTGGTGCAGATCACGGCGGCGCGCATCCATGGCTGCGACTTCTGCGTGGCCGGCCACACCAAGCTGGCCTTCAAGCAGGCCGGCCTGACGCAGGCCGAGGTGGTGGCGCTGCAGGACGGCCGCGACACGGGCCAGCCGCGCCTGGACGCCGTGCGCCGCTTTGCCGAAGCCGTGATCGCCACGCGCGGCGCGGTCGCCGACGAGGCCCTGGCCGCCTTCCATGCGGCCGGCCTGAGCGAGCAGCAGGCGCTGGAGGTGGTGCTGGGCATCAGCCTGGCCACGCTGTGCAACTTTGCCAACAGCCTGGCGCAAAGCCCCGTCAACCCGCAACTGCAGCCCTATCTGCCCGAACAGTTCCGACAACCGCAGGAGAACGCACATGCTGGCTGATGCGCTGCGGCAGTGGCTGGACGCCCATGCCGACTCCCTGGATGAAGGCCCCGCGCATGCGCACGAAGTGCTGCCCCGGCTGGCGCAGCACGGCCTGTTCGGCCTGGGTGTGCCCGTGGCCGAGGGCGGGCAGGGCGGCAGCCTGGGCGATGCGCTGGAGGCCATTGCCGACGTGGCCGGGCATTCGCTGACGGCGGGCTTCGTGTTCTGGGCGCAGCGCGCCTTTGTCGAATACCTGCTGCAGTCGCCCAACGCGGCGCTGCGCCAGCGCTGGCTGCCGTGCCTGCTGCAGGGCACGCAGGCGGGCGCCACGGGCCTGTCCAACGCCATGAAGTACCTGGGCGGCATCGAGGCCCTGCAGGTCGAGGCCGCTCCCGTCGGCGATGTCGGCGCCGACAGCGCCGACGACCTTGCACTGCGCGGGCGCGTGCCCTGGGCCACCAACCTGGTGCCGCCGGGGCGCTTCGTGGTGGCCGTCGCCATCTCGCGCAGCGATGGCGCCAGGCCCTTCGTGGCCGCGCTGCCCGGCGATGCGGCGGGCCTGCAGCGCAGCGCCGACCTGGACCTGATCGCGCTGCGCGGCAGCCATACGGCGGCGCTGTCCATCGAGGGGCTGCAGATCGGTCCGGCCGATGTGATCCATGCCGACGCCAACCATTTCCTGCCGCGCGTGCGGCCCGCCTTCATGGGCCTGCAGCTGGGGCTGTGCATCGGCCTGGCGCGCGCCTCGCTGGCGGCGGCCTCGGCCCGTGCCGGCGCCGGGCGCGATGTGCTGGCCGGCCCGCTGCAGCAGCAGCACCGGGCGCTGGAGCTGGCCACGGCCACGCTGCATGCGGGCCTGTCCGATGGGCGTTTTCTTGACCGGCCTCAAGCCCTGTTCCGCCTGCGCCTGGAATTGAACGACATCGTGCAGCAGTCCCTGCAGCTGGAGCTGCACGCCAGCGGCGGGCGCGCTTATCATCGCGACCAGCCGCTGGGATTTGCGCGCCGTTGGCGCGAGGCGGCCTTCATCCCCATCGTGACGCCCAGCGTCACGCAGCTACAGGGTGCGCTGGCTGGCGCGGCCCTGGCAACCACCAGTTCATGACCCAGACGGAAGCTTTCTCCCCTGACGCTCCCGCGCCCGTGCTGCAGGCACGCGGCGCGGGCTTTGGCTATGCGCCCGGCAAGGCCGTGTTCGAGGACATCTCCCTGAGCATTGCCCCGCGCGAAATCGTCTGCCTGCTCGGCGGCAGCGGCTGCGGCAAGTCCTCGCTGCTGCGCGTGCTCGGCGGCCTCGAATCGCCGGACGGCGGCGCCTGGAGCCGGGGCGAGCTCCAGTTCCTCGGCCAGCCGCTGACCGCGCCGCACCCGCGCGCGGGCTTCGTGTTCCAGCAGCCCAGCCTGCTGCCCTGGCTGGACGCGCGGCGCAACGTGGGCTTCGGCCTGGACTTCGCGCGCCAGCCGAAGCTGGAGCAGGAGGCCCGCAGCCAGCGCGTGGAACAGGCGCTGCAGGCCGTGGGCCTGGGCGGCAGCGGCGCGCTCTACCCCTCGCAGCTGTCGGGCGGCATGGCACAGCGCGTGGCCCTGGCGCGCGCCCTGGCGCGCGAGCCGCAGCTGCTGCTGGCCGACGAGCCGTTCTCGGCCCTGGACGCCATCACGCGCGCCGAGATGCAGGAGCTGATGGTGGACGTGGTCCACCGCTGGCACACGGCCGCGCTGCTGGTCACGCATGACATCGACGAGGCCATCCTCGTGGGCGACCGCATCCTGCTGATGGGCGGGCGGCCCGGCCACATCGTGCGCGAATGGCGCGTGGACATAGAGCGCCCGCGCGAGGACCAGGCTGCCGCCGTGACCGCGCTGCGGCTGGACATTCTCTCGGCCCTGCACGGCGTGCGCCATGCGGCCCAGGCCTGATCTGCCTCGCCTGCCTTCCTGCCTGCCGATCACTCGTTCTACAGACTTCAACCACGCTCTTCTGAAAGGTCTTTCGCATGAGCTTCCAGGACCACCCCTCCTACACCCACATCTGCGCCTCGTCGGACTGCGGCTGCGGCCTCACGCGGCGCGACATGCTGCGCCTGGGCGCGCTGGCCACGGCCTCGGTGGCCGCGCCGCTGCTGGCCGCAGGCGATGCGCGCGCCCAGGCCTTCAAGGGCGATGACCAGCCCGTGAAGATCGGCTACCTGCCCATCACCGACGCCACGCCGCTGCTGGTGGCCCATGGCAACGGCCTGTTCGAGGCCGAAGGCCTCAAGGCCGAGGCGCCGCGCCTGTTCCGCTCCTGGGCCCAGATCGTCGAGGCCTTCGTCTCGGGCCAGGTCAACGTCATCCACCTGCTCACGCCCTCCACGCTGTGGGTGCGCTACGGCGCGAAGTTCCCCGCCAAGATCGTGGCCTGGAACCACGTCAACGGCTCGGGCCTGACCGTGCTGCCCGAGATCCAGAAGGTGCAGGACCTGGGCGGCAAGACCGTGGCGATCCCGTTCTGGTACTCCATCCACAACATCCTGCTGCAGGACGTGCTGCGCAAGGCCGGCCTCACGGCCGTGACCCGCGCGCGCGGCGGTGCCATTGCGGCCAACGAGGTCAACCTCGTCGTGCTGGCGCCGGCCGAAATGGTCTCGGCTCTGGCCGGCAAGTCCATCGCGGGCTTCATCGTGGCCGAGCCCTTCAATGCCGCCGCCGAGATCGCAGGCGTGGGCAAGATGCTGCGCTTCTCGGGCGATGTCTGGAAGGACCACGCCTGCTGCGTCACCTTCCTGGCCGAGCGCGATATCGCCGACAGGCCCGAATGGGCGCAGCGCGTGACCAATGCCGTGGTCAAGGCCCAGCTGTGGACACGCGACAACCGCCTGGCCGCCGCGCGCCTGCTGTCCAGCACGGGCGAGCGCCGCTACACGCCCCATCCTCAGCAGACGCTGTCCAAGGTGCTGGCCGCCACCGACTACGCCAGCTACGAGGCCAGCGGCGTGGTCGTCAACAAGGGCTGGCACCAGCGGCGCATCGACTTCCAGCCCTATCCCTATCCCTCGTACACCGAGCAGCTGGTGCGCGCCATCAAGGCCACCAAGGTCGAGGGGGACACGCGCTTCCTCGACAAGCTGGAGCCCAGGTTCGCGGCCACCGACCTGGTGGACGACCGCTTCGTGCGCAAGGCCATCCAGGCCGTGGGCGGCCCGCAGGTCTTCGGCATTCCGGCCGATTTCTCGCGCCGCGAAACCATCGTGGTCTGAGCCAGGTGTTGCGACGTATTGGATTGCCGCTGCTGGGCGCGGCCCTGGTCCTGGCCCTGTGGTGGGGGGGCGGCGCGCTGCTGGCGCGCAGCACGCCCGTGGCTGCGGCCTTTGCACCCTGGCCTTCCCTGCAGGCGCTGGGCCAGTTGCTGACGGGCGCCGACATCTGGATGCACACCCTGCTGAGCCTGCAGCGCGTGGCCGTGGGCCTGCTGCTGGCCTTCGTGGTCGGCGTGCCGCTGGGCGTGCTGGTGGGCCTGTCGCGCGGGTTCTCGCGGGCGTTCTCGCCCGTGTTCCAGTTCCTGCGCATGATCTCGCCGCTGTCGTGGATGCCGATTGCCGTGATGGTGCTGGGCGTGGGCGACGCGCCCGTGTACTTCCTGCTGGCCTTCGCCGCCGTCTGGCCCATCCTGCTGAGCACGGCGGCCGGCGTGGCCCAGCTGGACCGCAACTGGCTGCTGCTGGCGCGCAGCCTGTCGGCCACGCGCACCGAGACCGTGCTGCGCGTGGTGCTGCCCGGCATCACGGCCCAGATCCTCACGGGCGTGCGCCTGGCCATCGGCATCATCTGGATCGTGCTGGTGCCCGCAGAAATGCTGGGCGTATCGGCCGGCCTGGGCTACTTCATCCTCGACACGCGCGACCGCCTGGCGTATTCGGAGTTGATGGCTGCCGTGGTGCTGATCGGCGCCCTGGGCTATGCGCTGGACCATGCGGCCCGCTGGCTGCACCAGCGCTGGATGCACTGAGGATGCGCTGAGCGCGCCCGGGCCTCACCGGGGCATCGCCTGGGTGGCATGCCCGGTGGCCACGATGGCCTGGACCAGCAGGGCGATCAGCGTGTCCTGCAGGGGTGAGGGCACCGCCGCCTCCAGCGAGACCAGGGCCAGCTGGTAGCGGATGCGCGGCCTGAACGGGCGGCTGGACAGGGCGCCGGGCTGGCAGTAGCTGGCCAGCAGGCCGTTCACCATGGACACGCCCAGCCCCTGCGCCACATGGGCGCAGGCCTCGCCCACGGAATGCACCTCCACGGCCACGCGCGGCTGCACGCGCGCATGGCGGAAGGCCATGTCGATCTCCTGGCGTATCTCGCGCTGGCGGCCCAGCAGGATCAGCGGGGCGTCCACCAGGTCCTGCGGCGTCACCTCGTCCAGCGCCTCCAGCGCATGGCCGGCGGGCATGATGCAGACGGCCTCGGACTCCAGGCAGGCCCGCGTGCGCAGGCCGGGCATGGTCATGGGCAGGCGCACCAGGCCGATGTCGGCGTCGCGGCTCAGCAGGGCCCGCTCGGTCTCGGTATAGGAGCCCGACAGCACTTCCAGCACCACGTCGGGATGCGCCTGCATGAACTGGTGCGCAATGGTCGGCATCAGCGAGGTGGCCAGGGTGCCGGGCACGGCCACCTTGAGCAGCCGGCGCTTGAAGCCGCCCAGCCGCAACTGCTCGGCATGGCGGCGAAAGCACTGGGCCGAATCCATGAGCACCTGGGCGTCGTGCAGCAGGGCCTCGGCCTCCTGCGTGGGCACGAGGCGGCCTTTTTCGCGGATGAAAAGCCGCAGGCCCAGGTCCTGCTCCAACTGGGCCAGCAGGCGGCTGATGCCGGGCTGGGACAGCCCCAGGCGCTCGGCCGCACCCGTGGTGGAGCCGCTGAGCATGATGGCCTGGAAGGCTTCGAGTTGCTTGAAATTCATGGGTTGTACAGGCGGTGCTTGCATGATGGCAGCGCGGCCGGGGGCGCGCACGGCGCATCACGAATCGCATAGGGTAATACGCGTCCGTCATACCGTTGTGGCGGATGCGGGGGCTCCTGAGAATCGGCGGCGTCAGAACACGCACAACACAAGGAGCAAGATTCCATGAAGGCCCTGCCAAGCATTGCCGCCGTCTGCAGCCTGTCCATCGCGGCCCTGGGCCACTCGATCGCGCATGCGCAGGACATGCAGGTCTACGGCCAGATCCGGCTGACCGTGAACCACCTCAAGACCGGCAATGCCGGCTCCACCATGGAAGAGCGCGACAACGCCTCGCGCCTGGGCTTTCGCGGCAAGGAGGAGCTGGGCGGTGGCCTGCAGGCGCTGTTCGGCATGGAGATGGGGCTGGATGCGGACACGGGCTCGCTGACCACGCCGGCCTTTCGCAACAGCTATGTGGCGCTGCGCGGCAGCCTGGGCACGGTGGCCCTGGGCCGGCTGGACTCGGCCAATCCCACGGGCTCGCCGCTGTACTCGCAGGTCACGGGCATCACCTCGTTCGCAGCCAATGACGCGGGGGCCACGGCCATCGGCACCTCCATGCTCAATGCGCGCAACCGCACCTCCAATTCGCTGGGCTACCAGAGCCCGTCGTGGGGCGGCACGGTGTTCCGTGCGCGCTACTACCTGCGCGGCGATGCCAAGGCCCCCGGGCTGGAGGACGACGCCAGATCGCTGGACCTGGGCCTGAGCTACGCCGCAGGCCCGTGGACGGCCGGCCTGGGCTACGCCAAGGACACGCGCGCCGGGGGCCTGCTGGCCAACGAGTTCGACAGCAAATGGCAGGTGGGCCTGCGCTACAGCCTGGGTGCCATCGAGCCCTATGTGCTGTTGGGCCGCGACCGCTTCAACCACAAGCCCGGCGTCTCGCGCGCCGACGTGGACTACTGGATGCTCGGCACGCGGCTGCGCCATGGCGCGCACGCCGTGGTGCTCAACCTGATGCAACGCGACGTGCAGACCTCGCTGACCGGCAAGCGCAGGCGCCAGCAGCTGGCCTATACCTATGCGCTGTCCAAGCGCACCGAACTGCAGGCCTTCGTGGACCACGACGGCGTGGACTCCAGCCGCCCCAACGTGGCCGTGCGCGCCATCGGCGCGGGCGTGCGCCATGACTTCTGATGGCCCCGGGCTACCTGCATCAAGAACGGAAACTCCCATGAATCGCTTCACACACCTCCTGTCCCTGGCCTGCCTGGCACTGTGCCTTACGCTGGGCCTGACACCCCTGTCCGGCCACGCAGCCGAATTCCCCGAAAAGCCCGTGCGCATCGTCGTGCCGTTCCCCGCCGGTGCCGCAGCCGATGCCGCCATGCGCGTGGTGGCCCGCAAGATGTCCGAGCTGTGGCGCCAGCCCGTGGTCATCGACAACCGCCCCGGCGTGCACGGCTTCCAGCTGGTGTCCTCCGCGCCGGCCGATGGCTACACCCTGCTGCTGGGCGCGGGCTCGGGCATGGTGACGGCGCCGCTGCTGTCCAGCAAGCTGTCCTACAACCCCTCGCGCGACTTCGTGCCCGTGGGGCGGGTGCTGATCAATGTGCCCATCCTCACCACGCACCCCAGCCTCAACGTGCACACCGTGCAGGAGCTGGTGGCGCTGGCGCGCAAGAACCCCGGCGCGCTGAACTACAGCTCCAGCGGCAACGGCACGCCGGGCCATCTGTCCATGGAAATGTTCCAGGCCGCCACCGGCACGCGCATGCTGCAGATCCCCTACAAGGGCGGCGCGCCCGCCGTCAACGAATTGGTGGGCGGCCATGTGCAGCTGGGCATCAATGCCGTGCCCAGCGTGGTGCTGCAGATCAAGGCCGGCAAGCTCACGCCGCTGGCCGTGGCCAGCGCCACGCGCTCGCGTGCCCTGCCCCAGGTGCCCACCATGGCCGAGGCGGGCGTCAAGGACTTCGAATACGACATCTGGTATGCGCTGTTCGCGCCCACCGGCACGCCGCCTGCGGTGGTGGCCAAGGTCAATGCCGCGCTGGTGCGTTCGCTGCAGGACCGTGAGGTGGCCAGGTCGCTGCAGGCGCAGGGCGCCGAGCCCGCGCCCACCACGCCCGAGGAGCTGGCGCGCTTCATGCAGGAAGACACGGCGCGCTGGGCCAGGCTGGTCAAGGAACGCAACCTCAAGCTCGACTGAGCGCCAGCCCCATGAGCAACACATCCATCACCGAGCTGGACGGCGTGGTCCGCCACAGCCTCGTCGTGCCCATGCGCGACGGCGTGCGCCTGGCCACCGACCTGTATCTGCCCGAGAACCTCGGCCCCCACCATCCCGGCCCGCTGCCCGTGCTGCTGGAGCGCACGCCCTACGGCAAGAACGAGGAAACGCGCCGCGAGCGCAGCGCTGCCAACCCCCTGCCCATGCGCCGGGGCGAGGTGGCGGCCCGCTTTGCGCGCGAAGGCTATGCCGTGGTCGTGCAGGACTGCCGGGGCCGCTTCGGCTCCGAAGGCCAGTTCACCAAATACCTGGGCGAGGCCCACGATGGCGCCGACACCCTGCAATGGATCATGGAGCAGCCCTGGTGCAACGGCAGCGTGGGCACCTACGGCCTGTCCTACGCCGCGCACACGCAGACCGCGCTGGCCACGCAAAGGCCGCCGGGCCTCAAGGCCATGTTCCTGGAATGCGGCGGCTTTGCGAACGCCTACCGGGGCGGCATACGCCATGGCGGCGCCTTCGAGCTGAAGCAGGCCGTCTGGGCCCTGCGCAATGCACGCAGCGGCAGCAACCACCTGGACCCGGCAGCGCGCCAGGCGCTGGAGCAGGCCGACATCGGCCAGTGGTGCCTGCGCCTGCCCTGGTCGCGCGGCGACTCTCCGCTGCAGTGGGCGCCCGAGTACGAGGACTACCTGTTCAGCCAATGGGAGCGCGGCCGCTTTGACGACTACTGGCGCCAGCCCGAGCTGTACGCGGCAGGCCACTACGGCGCCTTCGACGGCCTGGCCGTGATGCTGATGTGCGGCTGGTGGGACCCGTATGCGCAGACCACCACGGACAACTATCTGGGCCTGTCGCGCGGCGATGGCCGGGTCCGCATGGTGCTGGGCCCCTGGACGCATGGCGAGCGCAGCGTCCCGCATGCGGGCGATGTGGATTTCGGGCCCGATGCCGTGCTCGACGGCGCTCTGGCCGACGACTACGTGGCCATGCGCCTGGCCTGGTTCGACCACTGGCTCAAGGGCCGGCCCATGCCCGCGCGCCAGCAAGCCGCCGTGCGCTACTTCCGCATGGGCGGCGGCTCGGGCGCGCGCACGGCCCAGGGCCGCCTGGACCACGGCGGGGCCTGGCGCAGCGCCGACCACTGGCCCGTGCCCGGCACGCAGCCCACGGCCTGGCACCTGCATGCCGACGGCAGGCTGGCCCGCGAGCCCGCGCCGCAGCCGGGCGTGCGCAGCTACCGCTTCGACCCGGCCTGCCCCGTGCCCACCCTGGGCGGCTCCATCACCTCGGGCGAGCCGCTGATGTTCGCAGGCGCCTACGACCAGGTCACGCACGAGAACACCTTCGTCGCCCGCCCGCCCTACGGCCCGCTGGCCGCGCGCGGCGACGTGCTGGTGTTCCAGACCGAGCCGCTGCAGCAAGACCTGGAGGTCACGGGCACCATCACCATCGAGCTGCAGGTGTCCTCGTCCGCGCCCGACACGGACTTCACCGCCAAGCTCATCGACCAGTACCCGCCCAGCGCCGACCATCCGCAGGGCTATGCGATGAACATCACCGACGGCATCCTGCGCTGCCGCTACCGCAAATCATGGGAGCAGCCCGAACTGATGACGCCCGGCGAGGTGGTCTCCATCACCATCGAACCCATGCCCACCTCCAACCTGTTCCGCAAGGGCCACCGCATCCGGCTGGACATCTCCAGCAGCAACTTCCCGCGCTTCGACGTGAACCCCAACACCGGCGCGCCCGAGGGCAGTGCGGGGCCCAGGCAGGTGGCGGTCAACAGCGTGCACCTGGGCGGGGCGCATGTGTCGCGCGTGGTGTTGCCGGTGGTGGGAAGGCTGGTGGACAGGGCCGTCTGATCGGCACCAGGCACTAGCGGCGCTATCGAAGCTATCGGCCCTACTGGCCCTACTGGCCTGTGGGGCGGTAGGCAATGCCAAACCGCTGGGCCAGCGCGTGCAGGCGCTTGTCCAGCGACCACAGGCTGGCACCTGAAGACATGAGTGCCGAGGCCAGGAGCGAAATGTCCACCAGGCCGCAGCCCAGACCAAAGAGCTGCTCGCGCTCTATCAAGGCCATCACTTCGCGCATGCTGGCCTGCCGGGCAGGCTTGAGCCGCTGAAGGTCTGCGAGCGTGCGTGCGCGTGCCGGTGGCGTGCCGCAGGCCAGTTCGCCCAGCACCAGGGGATGCATGAGCGCCATGTCTTGCTGCAGCAACTGCACCAGGTGAGGATGGCCCTGCCTGAAGTGATCGATCCAGACCGAGGTATCGACCAGAACGGGATTCATGGCTCGATGCCCTGTGGGCGACGGGGAATCTCCCGCATGTCCGGTGCGGTGCCTCCCAGCGCGGCCAGACGCTTGGCCGCCTGCACTCTCACGAAAGTCTTGACGGCTTCGCGAAACAGGTCGGCCTTGTCCATTTCTGGCTCCGCCAGCTCCAGCGCTTCCTCGTACAAGGCGTCGTCGATGGTGACCGTGGTTCTCATGGTGGGCCTCATTGCATCAATGTTGAGGCGAGTTTGCATCCAATGGAGCATCCCTGCAAGTGATCCGCTGTCGCCCTCCTGGCGCACACGGGATGGCAGCCGGCTTTGTCTGCATGGCGTTTTCTGTTAAATGGTTGTACCATGCAACCAAATTGCGAAGGAACATCGCCATGGACATGCAGCAGCGTCAGTTGGAACTGGCAGGCCCCCTGCCGGCCTTGGCACCGTCGGGGCGGCTACGGGGGCGTGTCTGCCTGGTGGTGGGTGCCACCAGCGGCATAGGCCGGGCCACCGCCCTGCGCATGGCCGAGGAGGGCGCCGCCGCCGTGGTGGTCACGGGGCGCCGCCGTGAGCTGGGCCTGGAGCTGGAGCAGGACCTCCGGCAGCGGGGGACGGACGGCCTTTTCCTGGCCTGCGATGCAACGCGGCAGGAGGACATGGCGGCGGCGGTGGAGCAGGCCGTGGCGCGCTTCGGGCGGCTGGACGCGGCCTTCAACAATGCGGGCTTCCAGGAGCGGCGCGCCGCGCTGGCCGAGCAGGATGACGCGGTCTTCTCCCAGGTCTTCGATACGAATGTGCGTGCGGTCTTCCACGCCATGCGCCATGAACTGGCGGCCATGCTGGCCACGGGCGGCGGCACCATCGTGAACAACACCAGCGTCAGCGGCATACGCAATCCCAACCCGGGCCTGTCGCTGTATGGCGCCTCCAAGGCGGCGGCCCTGTCGCTGACCCGCGCCGCCGCCATGGAGTACGCGCCGCGCGGCATCCGCATCAATGCCGTTGCCCCTGGCCGCGTGGTCACGGACATGATGCTGGGCTCGGGCATTGCCGACATGCATGCCGTGGCGGCGGGCCTGCCGCTGCGGCGCATGGGTCATCCGCAAGAGGTGGCCACGGCCGTCGTCTGGCTGATGTCGGACGAGGCGGCCTTCGTGGTCGGGCACTGCCTGGCGGCCGATGGCGGTTTCCTGGCCGGATGAGCCTGCCCGGGGCAAGTCCGTTGCGCGAAGTGAGCACTACCGGGTTTGATATGATGACTGTATAAAGATACAGTTTTCGAGCGGCCTGGCTGCCCGATCTGCCAGGCCCATGCTCCCTCCCCACCGCTTCTACTACCTGCACAACTTCCAGCGCGCGCTGGACTGGATCGGCCAGCGTTACGGCGATCTGCTGGACACGCCCGAGCAGGAATTCCTCACCCGTTTCACGCAGCTGCCCCAGCCTTCGCAGGCGCTGATGGTGCGTCTGCTGATGCGGCGCGGGCCGTGGTTTCGGGCCGGCAAGCTGGTGTACGAGGAGATTCCCGACCCTGCCGGTGCGGCGGCGCCCCTGTTGCAGCTGGGCTGGCTGGAGGCAGACCATCCCATGACGCTGGACGAGCTGTTCGCCGTGCACACCAAGCCCGAATTGCTGCAGCTTTTTGCGGGCGCGCCGGTGCAGGCCGGCCTGCGCAAGGCCGAGCTGCTGCAGGCCCTGCAGCCCCTGCACGGGGAGCCGCGCCCCTATGCGCAGTGGCAGCCCGGCGCGGGGGAGGCCGCCTGGCGCGTGATGGTGGGTGCGCTTTGCGAGCGTTTTCGGCTGATGTTCTTCGGCAATCTCTACCAGGACTGGTCGGAATTCGTGCTGGCCGACCTGGGCGTGTTCCGCTATGAGGCCGTGCCCTTCGACGCCGCCTCGCGCGCTTTCCAGTCGCGCGCCGATGTCGATGGCTACCTGGCCCTGCAGGCCTGCCGCGCGGCACTGGATGAGGGCGTGGAGATCGACACGCTGCTGCAGCAGGTGGCCGGCTGCGCCAGCGCCAACGCCTGGCTGGAGCAGCGCCGCGCCAAGGTGCTGCTGCGCATAGGCCAGGCCTGCGAGCGCATCCAGGACTGGTCCCTGGCCGAGCAGGCCTATGCGCAAAGCCGCTACCCCGGCGCCCGCCACCGGCGCATGCGCGTGTACGAGCGCATGGAGCGCTTTGCCGATGCCATGGCGCTGGCCCAGGCCGCCCAGGCCCAACCCGAAAGCGATGAGGAACTGCAGCGCGTGGCGCGCATGCTGCCGCGCCTGCGCCGCAGCCTGGGGCAGGGCGCGCGCGGGCGTGCGGCGGCGCTGGCGCCCGTGGTGGCGCAGATGCGCATGGATGTGGAGCTGGAGCTGCCGGCGCGGCCCGCATCGGTCGAATACGTGCTGCGCGACCACTGGCACAGCGAGGACGCGCCGGTGTTCTACGTGGAGAACGCGCTCATCAATTCCCTGTTCGGCCTGCTGTGCTGGCCGGCCATCTTCGCGCCGCTGCCGGGCGCCTTCTTCCACCCTTTCCAGAGCGGCCCGGCCGACCTGTCCGCGCCCGACTTCGCGCAGCGCCGCGCGGCGCTGTTCGAGGCCTGCCTGGCCCGGCTCGACGACGGCAGCTGGCGCGATGCCATCGTGCAGTGCTATGCCGACAAGCAGGGCCTGCAATCGCCCTTCGTGTTCTGGGGCACGCTGACCGCACCGCTGCTGGCGCTGGCGCTGGACTGCATTCCGCCCGCCCACCTGAGGCTTTTCTTTGCACGGCTGCTGCGCGACGTGCAGGCCAACCGCACGGGCTTTCCCGATCTGGTGCGCTTCTGGCCGGCCGAGCGGCGCTACGAACTGGTCGAGGCCAAGGCCCCCGGCGACAAGCTGCAGGACAACCAGATCCGCTGGCTGCAGTACTGCGCCGAGCACGGCATTCCCGTGCGCGTCTGCCATGTGCAGTGGCGCAGCCCGGCCCTGGGAGAGGCCGCGTGAGCTACACCGTGGCCGTGCGCACGCTGTGCGAGTTCACGGCACGCGCGGGCGACCTGGACCTGCGCTTCACGCCCGCGCCCAGCGCGCTGGAGGGCATGGCCGGCCACAGCCTGGTGCAATCGCGCAGGGGCAAGGACTACGAGACCGAGATCAGCTTGGCCGGCGAATACGGCGACCTGCGCGTGCGCGGCCGCGCCGACGGCTTCGACCCCCAGGCCGGCCAACTGGAGGAAATCAAGACCTACCGTGGCCAGATCGAGGGCGTGCGCGCCCACCACCGGGCATTGCACTGGGCCCAGGCGCGCATCTACGCCCATCTGCTGTGCCAGGCGCGCGGCCTGCAGCGGCTGCGCGTGGCCCTGGTGTATTTCAACGTTGGCAACTCGGAGGAAACCGTGCTGGTGCAGGAAGAAGACGCGGCCACGCTGCGCGCCTTCTTCGAGCAGCAGTGCGCGCTCTTTCTGGACTGGGCGCGCAGCGAGGCCGCCCACCGCGCGGCGCGCGAGGCGGCGCTGGCCGCGCTGCGCTTTCCCATGCAGGGCTTTCGCGCGGGCCAGCGCGAGCTGGCCGTGGCCGTCTACCGCGTGGCCCGCGCTCCGCAGGGCGGACAGTGCCTGATGGCGCAGGCGCCCACGGGCATCGGCAAGACGCTGGGCACCATCTTCCCCATGCTCAAGGCCATGCCGGACCAGGGCCTGGACCGCCTGTTCTTCCTGACGGCCAAGGGCACGGGCCACGCTCTGGCACTGCAGGCGCTGGCCAGCGTGAACCGGCAGATCGCCGAGCAGCATCCGCCCTTGCCTGAGGAACCGGATGCGCCGCAACCCCTGCCTGCACCTCGCGAGCCGCCCGAGCCACCCGCGCAACCCCCCAGGCTGCGCGTACTCGCCATCCTGGCGCGCGACAAGGCCTGCGAGCACCCCGACAAGGCCTGCCACGGCGACTCCTGCCCGCTGGCGCGCGGCTTCTTCGACCGGCTGCCCGCCGCGCGCGCCGCCGCGCTGCAGCAGGCTCCCTGGGACCCGCCCGCCGTGCGCGCCATCGCCCTGGCCCACGAAATCTGCCCCTACTACCTGGCCCAGGAACTGGTGCGCTGGAGCGATGTGGTCGTGGCCGACTACCATTATTTCTACGACAGCGCCGCCATGCTCTACGCGCTCACCCAGGCCCAGCAATGGAAGGTGGGCGTGCTGGTGGACGAGGCCCACAACCTGCTGGAGCGCGCGCGCCGCATGTACACGGCCGAGCTGTCGCAGTTTGCCCTGGCCGCCGCCCGCAAGGCGGCCACCGGCGCGGTGCGCAAGGCGCTGGACCGTCTCAGCCGCAGCTGGAGCGCGCTGAACAGGGAGCAGACCGCCAGCTACCAGGCCCATGAAGAGGTGCCCGCAGGCCTGCTGGGCGCCGTGCAGCGTGCCGTGGCGGCCATCGCCGACGCCAATGCCGACAGCCCCATGCTGCCCGGCGACCCCGTGCTGGACTTCTACTGGGAGGCGCTGCAGTTCATGGCGCTGGCCGAGCAGTTCGGCGGCCATGCGCTGTTCGACGTCCACCTGCTGCCGGGCCGCCCAGGTGCCCACCGCACGCCGGCTTCCGTGCTGTGCATACGTTGCGTGGTGCCCGCGCCCCACCTGGCGGCGCGCCATGCGGCCGCCCATGCCACGGTGCTGTTCTCGGGCACGCTGAGCCCGCCGCATTTCTACCGCGACATCCTGGGCCTGCCCGAAGGCACGCACTGGCTGGAGGCCGAATCGCCCTTCCAGGCCGAGCAGCTGCAGGTGCAGGTGGCCGGCCACATCTCCACGCGCTTTCGGGACCGCGACCGCTCGCTGCAGCCCATCGCCGATCTGGTGGCCGCGCAGTACGCGCGCCGGCCCGGCAACTACCTGTGCTTTTTCAGCAGCTTCGACTACCTGCAGCGCGTGGCCGAATGCCTGCAGCGCGCCCATCCCGATCTGCCGGTCTGGCTGCAGACCCCCTCCATGGACGAAGCGGGCCGCGCGGCCTTCCTGGCGCGCTTCACCGAGGGCGGGCAGGGCGTGGGCTTTGCCGTGCTGGGCGGCGCGTTCTCCGAAGGGGTGGACCTGCCCGGCGAGCGCCTCATCGGCGCCTTCGTGGCCACGCTGGGCCTGCCCCAGGTCAATCCCGTCAACGAAGAGATGAAGCGCGCCATGGACCGCCAGTTCGGCGCCGACAAGGGCTACGACTACGCCTACCTCTACCCGGGCCTGCGCAAGGTGGTCCAGGCCGCAGGCCGCGTCATCCGCAGCGAGCAGGACCGCGGCGTGGTCTTTCTCATCGACGACCGCTACCGGCGCGGCGACGTGCAGGCGCTGCTGCCGCGCTGGTGGCGGGTGGAGGGCATGCGATGATTCGAGCCCACACCCACCCAAGGTCCAACCCGGGAGCTACCGAATGTTCTGCACGCGCTGCTGCGCCATCCTCGCATTGACGCTGGGCCTGCTGGCGGGTGGCCCGGCATGGGCGGACGCGATCCCGCCTGTTCCTGAGGTGCAGGGGCATCAGAACAAGATGCCCGCCTATCCGCAGGAATCCAAAAGCCTGGGCCAGGAAGGCCGGGTGATGCTGAGAGTTCTGGTCGGCGCCAGCGGAAAGGTGCTGGCAGTGAATGTGGTACAGAGCAGCGGATATCCCCTGCTCGATCAGTCTGCGCTGGACGCCGTGCAGACATGGAGCTTTGTCCCCGGCACGCGCGACGGCGTGCCGGACAGCATGTGGACGCGCGTGCCCGTCGCCTTCCGGCTGAAATAGCGGACCTGCCGGTAGTGGCGGGTGTGCGTCCTGCCCCACTTCTTCCACACCATCTCACTGTGGGACGGGCCATGACAGGCTCCATGGCAAAGAGAATCCCCCGGAAGGCGATATGTGATTCAGTCCCCCCGCGGGCGGACGCCAGCCATGCCCAACAGCGCCAGGATGGCGGTCAAGGCCATCAGCGCCCATGGTCCCAGACCGGGTATGGCTGTGGGTGTTTGCGGGGGCGGTGCGGTATCTGCCACAGGCCCGGATGCAACGGAGCACACCTCCAGCCCAGGAGTGGCACCCGTCTGAGCGGCAGGTGTGACGCAGAAATAGATGTACTTGTTCAGATCGGAGGGCTGCAGGAGATAGGTGGCGCCCCCATTGCCAGCGCCTCCCGTCGAGCCGCTTGCGACAACCGTCCCCGCGCTGGAATTTGCAATGCTTGGGTTGGGACTGGTGACAAATTGATAGACAGTACCGCTTGTGTTTTCAGGATCCGAATCATTATCGGCGTAAGTATAGTTGCCGGTTATTGTCGATCCAACCTTGGGAATTCCCGTCAGCGATGGTATTGCCGTTGGAACGGCATTGGGTGGTGCACGCTCGATAATCGCCACCATGTTCTGGTATGCCGGATCTTGGTTCTTGAAAAGGTCCAGGGTATAGGTTGTCGAGCGGTACGTGGAAGGCAAAGCGGGCAAGTTCGCCACCATCGCTTGATACAGAGTGGTATAGGCGGCGATGAAATCCGGATCACCGTCGTACTCAGCCTCCGAACTGACTCTCACGGCACCGGCCGTGGTGCTGATGCTGCCGGCCGTGCCATCGTAGTCATTCCCAATTTCCCACAAGGCGAATTGAAATGCCTTCTGCCGCTGGCCCACGCCGCTTTTGTAGTAGACCGAAAAATAATTGTCGATCATCCAGTGAATCGCGGCAATCCCGGCATTGCCAGATCCTGCCTTGATTGCACTGGCGCCTGCTGCACTCTCAAAGCTGACCTGCATATCGAACGGTGGTTGCGTTGAATGATCGATGCAGATCATCAGAACCGGCGCCGGGTCGCTGCTGTAAGCGGTTCCATCCGAATATTTCAAGTCACTCGACAATACCGAATAGGCCTTGGCCCCGGAATAAGCGGCATATCCTGTCAGCAGTGCAGCTTTTGAAATAATGGGGGCCGCCAGGGCAAGCACGGCCGCAAGGGTCAGGATTTCTTTGCGCATCGTTTTCTCCCTCAGGACACTATCAATGCGTTAATTCGTCTTCATGGGGAAAGTCCCCGGCCCCTCAAAATTTGCGCGCAGGCTCGATTTGGACGCATTAACAGCCATTTGCACATTAGAGCGTATGAGGAACTTCAGCGCAAGACAAGTCAACCCAGGTGACGACTTCGGCAGGAAACGTGATAACACGCTCCAGAGATAATATGTCCGAAATGCGACTTTCGGCACTCCGGTTCATGAGATGATTCCAGCCCTGGCTTCCTTCCGGTATCTCTGCCATGTAATGGCGACGATTTCGCGTGTGTTGCGCCACCCTTGTCCTTGCCGTCGGACTGCCCGGGGGATGCGGTTCAGTCCCTGCAGCGCCGGAACCCGTTGTCGCGCAGACCTTATCTCCCGAGCGCATGTGGGTCTGTTTTTCCATCAACTTCAGGCTGGATTGACACGGCCAGGCTTGGGGCCTCGGGTATCGTGAAGGGTCGGTACAAGGAGCATTCCATGAAGATCGTCATCACCAGCGTGCTCGTCGACGACCAGGACAAAGCCCTGGCCTTCTACCGCGATGTGCTCGGCTTCGTTCTCAAGCACGACATTCCCATGGGCGGCGATGCGCGCTGGCTCACCTTGACATCGCCCGGTGATGCCGAGGGCGTGGAGCTGCTGCTGGAGCCCGACATGCACCCGGCCGCCAGGCCGTTCAAGACCGCCCTGCATGCCGACGGCGTGCCGGCCACCTTCTTCGGCGTGGAGGATGTGCAGGCAGAGTACGAACGGCTGAGCGCGGCCGGCGTGCGCTTCACCCGGCCGCCCACCCACCTGGGCCCGGTGACGATTGCCGTGTTCGACGATACCTGCGGCAACCTCATACAGATCAACCAGCGGCATTGAGCGGGGCCTGCGGCCCCTGCACGCTCAGTCCCTGGCGGTGGGCTTGTCGTGCCGGGGCGGATCGATGCGCTCGATATTGCCCAGCAGCAGCGCGCGCCCCGCAAAGTTGCCGCCGGCGGTCTCCAGCGCAAAGCGCTCGGTGTCGCGGCCGCGCACTTCGGCCTCCAGCGTCTGGGCCTCGTCCTCGGTGGCGCCCAGGGCCAGCACGGCGTGGCGGCCCATGAGCAGGGCGGACTCGAAGCTTTCGCGCACGACATGGTCGGCGTCCTTCTGGATGAGCTCCAGCGCGTGCTCGCGGTCATAGGCGCGCACGATGAGGCGGGCGTGCGGGCATTCGTGGCGCACGTTCTCCACGATGCGCGTGGCGGCGGCCTTGCTGTCCACGCAGACCAGGATGGCGCTGGCGTGGCTGGCGCCGGCCGCATGCAGGATGTCGGCGCGCGCGCCGTCGCCGAAGTAGACCTTGAAGCCGTAGGGCTCGGCGTTGCGGATCACGTCGGGGTCGTTGTCGATGATGGACAGCTTGGCGCCACGGGCCAGCGGCCCCTGGCTGGCGATCTGGCCCACGCGGCCGAAGCCGATGACCAGCACGTTGCCGCGCAGGTCCTGCGGCGCCTCCACGCCGTCCAGCGACACGGCCTCGGCGCCGGCCAGGCGCTTGTGCAGCACGACCACCAGCGGCGTGATGGCCATGGACAGCACGACGATGGCCGTCATGTTGGCATGCACCTCGGGGTCGAGCACGCCGAGCTTGAGCGCCTCGGCAAACAGCACGAAGGCGAACTCCCCGCCCTGGGCCATGAGGATGGCGCGGTCCAGCGCATCGGCATGGCTGCTGCGCGCCACGCGGGCCACGGTGTAGATGCACAGCGCCTTGCCCAGCATGAGCGCCGCCACGCCCATGCCCACGATGCGCCAGTTCAGCGCCACCACCTCCAGGTTCAGCGCCATGCCCACGCCCAGGAAGAACAGGCCCAGCAGCAGGCCGCGGAAGGGCTCCACATCGGCCTCCAGCTGGTGGCGGAACGAGGATTCGGACAGCAGCACGCCCGCCACGAAGGCGCCCATGGCCATGGACAGGCCGCCCATCTCCATCAGCAGGGCGGCGCCCAGCACCACCAGCAGAGCGGCGGCCGTCATCACCTCGCGCGCCTTGGCCTTGGCCAGGATGCGGAACAGCGGGTTCAGCAGCCACAGGCCTGCGCCCACCAGCGCGCCCAGCGACAGCAGGGCCAGGCCCGCGCGCTGCCACAGCGGCGAAGCCGCCACGGGCGCCGCATCGGCCGGCGCCAGAAAGGCCACCACGGCCAGCAGCGGCACGATGAGCAGGTCCTCGAACAGCAGGATGGAGACGATGCGCTGGCCGCGCGGCGCCAGGATGTCGCCACGCTCGGCCAGCACCTGCATGACGATGGCCGTGGAGGTCAGCACAAAGCCCGCGCCGCTCACGAAGGCCACCTGCCATGGAAAGCCGAAGGCCATGCCCACGCCCGTGAGCAGCAGCGCGCACACCACCACCTGCAGGCTGCCCAGCCCGAAGATCTGGCCGCGCAGATCCCACAGGTGCGAAGGTTTCATCTCCAGCCCGATGACGAAGAGGAACATCACCACGCCCAGTTCGGCCACGTGCAGGATGGTCTGTGCGTCCGTCACCAGGCCCAGCCCGTAGGGGCCTATGGCCAGGCCGGCGGCCAGGTAGCCGAGCACGGCGCCCAGGCCCAGCCGCTTGAACAGCGGCACGGCCACCACGGCGGCCCCCAGCAGCGTGACGATTCCTACGAGCTGGCTTGCATTGCCTTCAGCTGCCATGTTGTGTTTCCTTTGTGCGTGCGTGCGTGCGTGCGGCAAGGCGGATTTCCATCCGCGAATTTGCGCGCAGGATAGCAAAGCCCGGTCCTGTGTAGAATCGCGCCCCCTCTGCGCTCACCTCTGCGCCCAGCGCCATGCCCCAGATCCTCGTCCACGACCTCCGCAAGACCTACCGCATCCATGAGCGCGACCCCGGCGTGATGGGTGCGCTGCGCGCGCTGGTGCGCCCGCGCCATCGCACTGTGCAGGCGCTGGAGGGCGTGTCGTTTGCGCTGGAGCGTGGCGAGCTGCTGGGCTTCATCGGCCCCAACGGGGCGGGCAAATCCACCACCATCAAGATCCTGTCGGGCATTCTGCGGCCCGATGGCGGGCGCGTGGAGGTGGACGGGCGCGACCCCTTCGCCGACCGCCAGCGCCATGTGGGCCGCATCGGCGTGGTCTTCGGGCAGCGCTCGCAGCTGTGGTGGGACCTGCCCGTGGGCGACGGCTTCAACCTGCTGCGCGACCTGTACCGCGTCGATCCGCTGCGCTTTGCGCGAACCCGCGATGAGCTGGTGGCCATGCTGAGCCTGGAGCGGCTGCTGGACCAGCCCGTGCGCCAGCTGTCCCTGGGCCAGCGCATGCGCGCCGAGATTGCGGCGGCCCTGCTGCACGAGCCCGAGATCCTGTTCCTGGACGAGCCCACCATCGGCCTGGACGCGCCCTCCAAGCTGGCCGTGCGCGAGTTCGTGCTGCGCGCCAACCGCGAGCGCGGCACCACGGTGCTGCTGACCACGCATGACATGCACGACATCGAGGCGCTGGCGCGGCGCGTCATCGTCATCGGCCATGGCCGCGTGCTGGCCGACTGCGCGGTCGATGCGCTGCGGGCCCAGGTGGTGGCGGCGCAGCGCGATGGCACGGGTGAAGGCGAGGACGAGGGGCAGGACATGGCCATCGAGGCCGTGATCGCCCGTTTCTACGCCATGCACGGTGCCTCGGAGGTCTGAGCGCCATGGGAACGCACCAACGGCTGCACCGCCTGCACCGCCTGCAACACCTGCTGCGCCCCTACCAGGCCGCCTTCGCCTCGCGCTTCCTGCTGATGCTGCAGTACCGCACGGCCGCCTACGCGGGCTTTGCCACGCAGTGCTGGTGGGGCGCCATCAAGACCATGGTGCTGGCTGCGTTCTACGGCAGCGCCTCGGCATCGGCCGGCGCGCCGATTTCGCTGGAGCACGCCATCACCTACACCTGGGTGGCGCAGGGCCTGTTCGCGCTGCTGCCCTGGAGCGGCGATCCCGACGTGGCCCTGGCCGTGCGCACGGGCGCCATCGCCTATGACCGGCTGCGGCCCGTGGATGCCTATGCGCTGTGGTTCGTGCGCTCGGCTGGCTGGATCGCCGCGCGCGTGCTGCCGCGCGTGGCGCTGATGGTGGCGTTCGCAGGGCTGGCCCTGCCGCTGATGGGGCTGGGCGCCTGGGGCTGGCAGCCGCCGGCCGGCTGGGCCGCAGGCCTGGGCTTTGCCGCCTCCATGCTGCTGGCGCTGCTGCTTTCCACCTCCCTGGTGATGCTGCTCAACGTCGCGGCCGCCGCCGCACTCAATGAAAAAGGCATCAACACGCTGGCCGCGCCCGTGGTCATCGTGCTGTCGGGCAACCTGCTGCCGCTGGCGCTGATGCCCGACGCCTGGCAGACCGCGCTGCTGCTGCAGCCGCTGGCGGGCGTGATGGACATTCCTGTGCGCATCTATTTCGGGCAGATGGCCGGTGCGCAGATGCTGGCCTGCCTGGCGCTGCAAGCCCTGTGGATTGCCGTGATCGTGGCCCTGGGCCGCGCGGCCATGGCGCGCACCATGCGCGGCCTCGAAGTGCAGGGCGGATGAGCGCCATGGCCAAGCAAAAAGGATCGCTGTCCATGTTCCTGCGCCTGGCGCTGGCCTCGCTGGGCGGGCAGGCGCGCTACCCGGCCTCGGCGCTGATGCTGACCCTGGGCCAGTTCCTGGTCACGGGCATCGAGGTCATCGCCGTCTGGGCGCTGTTCCACCGGTTTGGCGAGGTGCAGGGCTGGCGCATCGGCGAAGTGGCCGTGTTCTATGGCCTGGTGAATTGCATGTTCGCCCTGGCCGATGCGCTTGGCCGGGGCTTCGACGTGCTGGGCACGCAGTTCCTGCGCACGGGCGCCTTCGACCGCCTGCTGCTGCGCCCGCGCCCCGTGTGGCTGCAGCTCATGGGCCATGACGTGCGCATCAGCCGCCTGGGCCGCCTGCTGCAGGGCCTGATGGTGCTGGGCTTTGCCACGGCCCAGGGCGCCGTGGCGTGGACGCCCCAGGCCGTCGCCGTGGCGCTGTTCGCCGTGGCGGGCGGCGTGGCGCTGTTCCTGGGCATCCTGGTGCTGCAGGGCGCGCTGTCGTTCTGGACCGTGGAAAGCCTGGAAGCCGCCAATGTGCTGAGCTACGGCAGCGTCGAGGCCGCCCAGTACCCCCTGGCCCTGTACGCGCAGTGGTTCCGCCGCCTGCTGACCTTCGCCGTGCCGCTGGCCTGCGTGGCCTACTACCCGGCGCTGGCCGTGCTGGGCAAGCCCGACCCGCTGGGCGCACCGGCCTGGCTGGGCTGGCTCTCGCCGCTGGCCGGCTTTGCCTTCCTCTGGCTGGCCTCGGGCGCCTGGCGCATGGGGGTGAGGCATTACGCATCCACGGGCAGCTGAAGCTGCGGCGTAGACTGCGCGCTTGCCTTATTCCGGACACCCGACCATGACAGCAGATGAACGCTTCGCCCAGGCCGCCCTTGAGCTCGGCCACCGCTTCGATGGCGAGATCAAGATAGGCGGCAACTACAGCCCCGTCGTGCGCGACGGCCAGCAGCTGTTCGTCAGCGGGCAGATCCCCCGCGTGGGCGATGAAGTGCTCTACGTGGGGACGGTCGGCGCCGGGATCGACCTGGCATCGGCCAGAACGGCCGCCGCCATCTGCGCCATGCGCGCCCTGGCCTTCGTGCAGCGCGCGGCCGGCTCGCTCGATGCCGTGCGCACCGTTGCACGTATCACCGTCTATGTGCGCTCGGCGCCAGACTTCACCCAGCAAAGCGAGGTGGCCGACGGCGCCTCCGACCTCATCGCCCGGGTGCTGGGCCCCGTGGGTGCCCACACGCGCACTTCGGTGGGCGTGCTGCAGCTGCCCAAGGGCGCGGCTGTGGAGCTGGACCTGATCGCCCGCGTGGACTGATCGCCCTATCCCTGGCCCGCTGGCGTTTCGTTGCGCGCCTTCCAGGCCCGCAACGCCTGGCGGTACTCGTCCATGGCCAGGTCATAGCTGTCGAAGATGCAGGGGTCGCAGCCATTGCCGCAGCAGGCGTCCAGGTCGGGCTGCTCGGGCGGCTGGGGCATGGGGTCTGCGGAAACGGGAATCGGCGCGGTGGTCATGGGGGCGATTGTCTCGCGCCACGGGGCTTTCTGTAGAGCACCAAAAGCAAACCCGCGCTGCCGGCATGCAGCAGCGCGGGTTGCTTCTTGGCGCGTCTTACCGTCCGGTACGCTGTCTGCGCGCCATGCCCATGAAGCCGGCCGCTCCCGCCATCAGCGACAGCAGCAGCAGGCCCCAGCGGTCCAGCGTGGGAATGCTCTGTGCCGATGGGGGAGCCGGCATGGCCAGGATCACGGGGTCCACGAACTCGCCGTTGACCGTCTTGTCGTCATCGCGCAGGCCGCCGTCCACGATGGTGTAGCTGACCTGGTTGCCACTGATGGTGGGCGTGAAGGGCTGCCACTTGGGCGTTGCGGTGGCGTCGTACTTCATCAGCTGCGCATTGGCGGGCACGGGGGACGTGAAGGTCAGTGTCACGGTCAGCGTGCTGCTGGGGGCGCACTGCTTGGCCGTGAAGTCCACGGCTGCCTGCGGATAGGTGAAGGCCGCCGGCAGCGGGCCCAACGAGCCGGCCACGGCAGAAGGCGAGATGAAGTTGGCCGCAGTCAGCGTGCAGGTGGAGCTGCTGTTGGCAATGCCCAGATCCACACCCGAGCCCGAGGCGCTTTGCTTGGCCTCGCGCGTCACCGTCACCACATAGGTCTTTTTGGTCGTGCCGTCCTGCGCCGTGACTTCGATGGACACGGTATTGCTGCCCACATTCAGCGCCACCGGGGTGGTTGCCGCTGCGCCGTTGACCAGGATCGTGGCGCCCGCATCGGCTGCAGTGGCTGTCACCGTGATGGTGCTGCTGGCGTTGGGCACGGTGGCCGTGTAGGCCAGGGTGCCTGCACCAAAGCCCGGTGCGAGCGTGCCGCTGCTCAATGCCAGGGCACTGAGGTCGGCGTTGGTGGAGTTCACCACCAGGGTGTAGCTGGTGTTGCCCGAGGTGAACGGGGCACCCGTGCCCGTGGAGGAGTCCGTGGCCGTGATGGTGAAGGTGAAGCTTCCCGCTGCGGTGGGCGTGCCGCCCAGAACACCGGTGCTGGCGTTGAACGTCATTCCGGTCGGTAGCGTGCCGCTGCTGGCGTAGGTGTAGGGCGCCGTGCCTCCGCTGGCAGTGAAGGTCTGCCCTGCATAGGCCGTGTTCAGCCTGGCGGCCGGCAGCGTGGAAGCTGCTGGCGTCAGCACCACCGCGGCTGCCGCCACGCTGCCACTGTAGGTGCGCTGGCCGCTGATGCTGCTGTTGTCGGTCGCCTGCACCGTGAAGCTGAAGGGCCCGGCCGCCGTGGGCGTGCCGCTGATCACCCCGGCGGACGACAGCGACAGGCCTGCGGGCAGCGTGCTGCCGCCGGCCATTGCAAAGGTGTAGGGCGTGGCGCCGCCGCTGGCAGTCAGGGTCTCGCTGAACGAGACGCCTACCTTGGGCGTGCCGGCCAGCGTCGCGGGTGTCACCGTGATGGCGACATAGGTGAACTGGTCGGCCGCGCCGGTGGCGCTGGTGCCGCCCGCGGTGGTGACGCGCACATTGACCGTGCCCGCCGATCCTGCGGGCGCGATGGCCGTGATCTGCGTGGCGTTGTTGACGGTGAAGCCCGTGGCGGCCGTGCTGCCGAAGGTCACGGCCGTGGCTCCGGTGAAGTTCGTGCCGGTCAGGGTGACCGTGGAGCCACCGAGCGAAGAGCCGCTGGCGGGCAAGACGGCAGTCACCGTGGGTGCGGGCACGTAGGTGTACTGGTCGGCCGCGCTGGTGGCGCTGGTGCCGCCCACGGTGGTGACGCGCAGATCGACCGTGCCTGTGCCTGCGGGCGATGTGGCCGTGATCTGCGTGGCGCTGTTGACGGTGAAGCCCGTGGCGGCCGTGCCGCCGAAGGTCACGGCCGTGGCGCCGCCCAGGTTGGTGCCGGTCAGAGTCACCGTGGTGCCGCCTGTCTGCGGGCCGCTGGAGGGAGAGATGGACGCCACCGTGGGCGCAGCCACGTAGGTGAACTGGTCGGCCGTGCTGCTGGCGCTGGTGCCGCCCACGGTGGTGACGCGCACATCGACCGTGCCCGTGCCTGCGGGCGATGTGGCCGTGATCTGCGTGGCGCTGTTGACGGTGAAGCCCGTGGCGGCCGTGCTGCCGAAGGTCACGGCCGTGGCGCCGCCCAGGTTGGTGCCGGTCAGAGTCACCGTGGTGCCGCCTGTCTGCGGCCCGCTGCTGGGCGAGATGGAGGTCACCGTGGGCGCCGCGACATAGGTGAATTGATCGGCGGTGCTGGTGGCGCTGGTACCGCCCACGGTGGTGATGCGCACATCGACCGTGCCTGTTCCCGCAGGCGCGTTGGCCGTGATCTGGGTGGCGCTGTTGACCGTGTAGCCCGCAGCGGCGGTCCCGCCGAAGGTCACGGCGGTGGTGCCGGAGAAGTTGGTGCCGGTGATGACCACCGAGGTTCCCCCTGCGGTTGGCCCTGCCGTGGGCGAGACGGACGTCACCGTGGGCATGGCCACATAGGTGAACTGGTCGGCCACGCTGGTGGCGCTGGTGCCGCCCATCGTGGTGACGCGCACATCGACCGTGCCCGCGGCCTGGGCAGGTGCGGTGGCGGTGATCTGGGTGGCGCTGTTGACCGTGACGCCGCTGGCGGCCGTGCCGCCGAAGGTCACGGCCGTGGCGCCGGACAGGTTGGTGCCGGTGATGGTCACCGTGGCTCCTCCAGCGGTAGGTCCTGCCGTGGGCGAGATGGAGGTCACCGTGGGCGCGGCCACATAGGTGAACTGGTCGGCCGCGCTGGTGGCGCTGGTGCCGCCCACCGTGGTCACCGTCACATCAACCGTGCCGGCGCTGCCTGCGGGCGCGGTGGCGGTGATCTGGGTGTTGCTGTTGATGGTGTAGGTGGCGATCGTGCCGCCAAAGCGCACGGCACCAGTGGGAAGGGCTGCGGAGAAGCCGGTACCGGTGATAGTCACCGTGGTGCCGCCACCTGTGGGGCCTGCCGTGGGTGAAATGGAGGTGACCGACGGTGCCGCCACATAAGTGAACTGGTCAGCGCCAACGGCGGGGCTGGTGCCGACGGTGTTGCTGACGCGGATGTCCACCGTGCCCGTTCCGGGCGGCGCCGTGGCCGTGATGCTGGTGGCGCTGTCGACCGTGAAGCCGGTCGCTGCCGAGACGCCGAAGTTCACGCCCGTGGTGCCGATGAAGTTCGTGCCCGTGATGGTGACCGCCGTGCCGCCTGCCTGCGGGCCTGCCGTGGGTGCGATGCTGGTGATCGTGGGCGTTGCCAGGTAGCTGAATTGATCGGCCCCGCTGATGGCGCTGGTGCCGCCCGCCGTGGTGACGCGCACATCGACCGGGCCTGTGCCCGCAGGCGAGGTGGTGGTGATCTGGGTGGCGCTGTCGACCGTGTAGCCCGTGGCTGGCGTTCCGCCGAAGGTCACAGCCGTGGCTCCGGACAGGTTGGTGCCGGTGATGGTCACGCTGGTGCCGCCTGCCTGCGGGCCAAAGCTGGGCGAGATGGAGGTCACCGTGGGCGCGGGGATATAGGTGAACTGATTGGCTGCGGCAGTGACGCTGGTGCCGCCTGCCGTCGTGACGGTCACGTTTACCGTGCCTGAGCCTGCCGGCGCGATGGCCGTGATCTGGGTGGAGCTGTTGACCGTGAAGCTGGTCGCCGGCGCGCCGCCGAAGCTCACAGCGGTCACGATGGAGCTGCCGACCACGTTGGTGAAGTTGGTACCGGTGATGGTGACCGAATATCCGCCAGCGGCCAGGCCGCTTGTGGGCGACAGTGACGTCGCCGTGGGGGCGGCAGGGGGGAATGGATCGACGGCCAGATCGTCGAAGGCGAAGTTGCCGCCTTCGTTCAATGTGGCGTTGTTGGATACCCGTACTTCGTCCACATCCGCCAATGCGCTCAGATCGATAGGGACGAATTGCTTGGTCATGGGAAGCGTCTTGGTGACGATCAAGCTGGCACCGGACACGGGGCTGCCGCCGCGATAGCCCGTGAATGTGAACTGGCTCATGGAGCCGTAGGCATGGATGCTCACCCGTGCGAGGCTGAAGCGGTCCGTGCCATTGGCCGCCTTGATGATGGCGTTGCCGTCAAGGGTGGTGGAGGTGATGGCGTCGCCGGACGTGGTGATTCCCGGGGTGCCTGCCCGCAGGTCCAATTCAGCGAAATAGGACCACTGGCCGGTGAAGCGAAGCCCGTTGTAGTCCGAGGCCACATCCAGGAAGGCGCCAGGCGCGGCGCCGCTCCCGAAGCCGATGATGCCCGAGGTCACTGCGGCATGGGCCGGAGCCGCCAGTGCCATCGCCAACCCTATGAACAACGCAAACCACATGGACAGCATGCGTGAAACGGACTTGGACCTGGAGGTGTGGCAGGTGGGCATGGCGGGCAATGGCTGATGGTGGAAGAGCGTCAGGGCTTGACGGGGTATTCGCCGTACAGGCAGATGCAGAAGTTCAGCGCAAGCACAGGCTGAAGATTGCTGTGGGGCTGACTTCCGCCGGCGGGCAGCAGCGCTGTCGGCGCCATGGCCGAAGTGGCCGGTCCCGCCGCATAGGTGGGTCTGGCGCTGCCCCGGGGAGGGACGCCTTGCATGCCCTGCGCCAGCAGGTTGCCGCTGGGGATGGCTGTCGATGCGCTGGCGCCCTGGGCGCTGATGCCGTGGCTGTGCGCCGGTATCTGCGCGATGGTCAGCGTTTCGGTGACCGTGCCCATGGTTTCGCCGATGTTGCGGGTGCTCAGCCCAGGTCCGGTGCCGGTGCCCATGGCGGCTCTGCCCTGCAGATTGGGTAGCATGAAGTTGGTGGTCCCGTTACCGCCGAACCGGTTTCCGATGACGGAAAAAAGCGCTGCATTCTGCTGTATCTGTATGGTCTGGCCTGCGCAAAAGGCCCAGTTGACAGGGGCGAAGGAGAAGCCGAACACGCGGACCTCGCCATAGAAGGGATCTGCCATAGGGATGTTTCCTTGGGGGAGGCTTGTTCAGTCGCGGGTCGGGAAGATCCCGTAGTTGGCGATGCACCAGTTGATGACCAGCGAGGGCTGCATGTTCTGGTGAGGCTGGCTGCCGCCGCTGATATCCACGGCGGGGGCTGCCATGAAGGAATTGGTGGGCGCGCCATAGGCAGCCAGGCCGTTGGCGGCCTCGGCCATGACGTTGCCGGCGGGAGCGTTGGTGGTGGCTACCGTGGTGCTGGACAGCAGCTGGTGGGTATGCTGGGGCATCTGGCTGGAGGTCAGCGTGACGCTTTCCGTGCCGTCGATCATGCCGAGCACAACGCTGCCGCCGAATCCAATGGGCGCGCGACCCCGCAGATCGGGCACGCCGAAGGTCGTCGAGCCATTGCCGCCGTATCGGGTGCCCAGCAGCGAAAACAAGGCCTGGTTCGTATTGATCGACAAAAGCGCTCCGTTGCACAGCAGCCAGCCCCTCGGGGCCTGGCCAAAGGCGAATGCGCGGATCTCTCCGACAAAGGGGTCCATGAAATGCTCCTGTCCGTGCTATGAAATGCTGGGGAAGTTGCCGATGAGGCAGATGATGTGGCTCAGCACCAGGCTGGGCATGACGTTGTTGTGCGGTTGCCCGCCGCCGACGATCTGCACCGAGCTGGGTCCCAGAGTGGCGGCAGTCGCTGCGGATGAGGGGGCGTAGAGGTTGAAGCCCGTGACGGCTGCCGGTACCTGCTGTTGCGGCTTGCCGGTGCTGGCGGCGCCAGCTACCGAGAACTGGTGGGTGTGCCCGGGCAGCTGACTGATATTCAGCGTTACGTCTTCCGCACCGATCTGCTGGCCCATGACGCGGTTGGTGCCACCAGGCGCCTGGCCTTGGCCGACGGCAAGCCTGCCCTGCAGGTCGGGCAGTGCGAACTGGACGACGCCGTCGCCGCCATAGGTGGTGCCCAGCACCACGAAGAGTGCGCTGTACTCGGCGATGTTCAGCAGCCTGCCGTTGCACAATGCCCAGTTCTCGGGAGCATAGTTGCCCGCAAAAAGACGAATTTCTCCAATATATGCCTCGCTCATGGCGTCTCCTCCTCCTTGATCGACGTGTTCATGCGTGTGATGAGTGCCTGGTAGCGGGTTTGCCCCGGCTCCGCATTCACGACGGGCCCCAGGAACAGGGCAAAGCGTCCCAGGCGTTCGTGGGAAAGTAGGTAGGTGTCGTGGGTCGGGCGGCCGATGTCGGGCCCCTTGAAGAGCAGCGAGCAGCGCGAGGCCAGCAATCCCTGCGTGACCGTGGCCTTTTCCAGGCGCAGTGCCACCGGCGCGGCACCGGGGAGCTGTAACGCGAAATCGGTGCCGACCAGGCTGGCGAAATCCTCTGGGCAGGGCATGCGCGCAGGCTGCGGCGCGCGGCGCATGTACCAGTACACGCCGCGATCAGTCTCGATGACAAAGCCCAGGCGCTGGTAATGGCTGAGAATAGGGTTGTTCTTCTCCACATGCAGGCCCAGGTCAATGCCCAGGGCATCGGACTCCTCCGTCAAAGCCTGCAGCAACTGCCGCCCCACGCCCTGGCGACGGTGCCTGGGAAGCAGGGCGATATCCACCACGCGGATTTCCTGCGGGCTGCGGTCCACATACAGCCGGCCCGCTATCTCGCCATCGCGCAGCACAAGATCGAAACTGGGGTTGGCATAGGCCGTTGAATACTGCGTGTGCTGCGCAATGAATTGCTGGCGAATGAAGGCATTCCATTGCTCCTCGGGCCAGCCGAAGTGTTCACGCTCCTGCTCGCGTGTGGAGGCGAAGATGGCCAGGAGAGCGGCTTCATCGCCGGAATCAATGGGTTGAAGGGCCAGCGCACCGCCGGATTCGGCGTGAGGGCTGCGGAGACTGGTATTGGCAGGCGCAGTGCTCATGAATGGAAAACCGGCTGGAAACGCAGAAGTTCAGCGGGGAATAATTGAAAGTGGTTGTTAAATCATAGGCAGTTTTTGCAAAGGATTGTCAAATTTCTTTGAGAAACGATTTTCAATATTCCAAGAAATTCATGCGAAGAATGAGTGCGTCTATGGGGCGGCACTTTATTTTGATTGATATTTTGAATCGATATTGCTTTGTCAATTCATTTTTGAATGATTATTGTTGATAATGATTTTTCATTAGGTTGCTGAAGAATTGTCATTTTGAATATCCCTGAAATCAGTGATATTCAACTCAAACAGCGCGGCGCCGGGAAATCGATCACGCTGCGGATGATCTCGCGCATCTCCGTGATCAGCGGCCGGGCGTCGTCGCGGCGCCATTGCACGGTGTAGGTCAGCGGGGCCAGGGCGCTGTGCCTGCCCGCTTCGGTGCCGCCGTCCAGCACGCGCAGGCGGCCGCGTTCCTGCAGGGCCAGGGCCCATTGCTCGGGCATGTAGGTGAAGCCCAGCCCGTCCACCACCATGCCCACCACGGCGCCCCAGCTGTTGCAGGAAAGGCTTCGCTCCACGGCCAGGCCGTGGCGCCCCAGCCATTCGTCCAGCGTGCGCGTGGCGCCCGAGCCGGTGGGCAGGGCGATCAGCAGTTGCTCGCGCACCAGGCGCCGGGGCTGGTGGGTGCCTGCGCGGGCGATGAAGTCGTCGCTGGCGGCCCAGACGAAGCGCACCTGGGCGACCTGCTCGAAGGCCAGGCTGCTGCGCGACGATGGCCCGGCGATGACCACGCAGTCCAGTTCGCCGTCGACGATGCGCTGCTCCAGCACCTGGCCGATGTCGGTGTGGGGCTCCAGCTGCAGGTCCGGATGCCGCTCGGACACGCGCTGCACCAGCCGGGGCAGCCAGGTCAGGCCGCTGAGCTCGCCAAAGCCGATGCGGCAGCGGCCCTGCAGGCCCACGCTGCGGCCTGCCGCCTCGCGCAGCTGGGCAGCGCCGTGCAGCAGCTCGCGGATGCGCGGCAGCAACTGCTCGCCCTGGGGCGTGAGTTCGGCGGCGCGGCCGCTGCGGTCGAACAGCTGCACGCCCAGCGAGGCCTCCAGCTCCGCAATGCGCTTGGACAGCGATGAGACCGACAGGTGCACGCGGTCGGCGGCCACGGTGAAGTTCAGGCAGGTGGCGGCCCAGTAGAAGGCTTCGAGCTGTTTGAGGGTCATGGCGACATTCTTCCAAAATCGAAATATCGATTCCTATTTATTTCGCTTTTCTTTGTGAGTGGGCCCTTCTACATTGGCCGGCAATGCCTGCCAACACCGTGCCCTCCGACCCCGCTTGCGCAGTCTCCGCGCCAGCCCCTGCCAGGCCGCCGCGCCGCCTGCGCCAGGTGCTGTCGCTCGATGACTTCGAGCGGCTGGCCCGGCGCCATCTTCCACGCCCCATCCATGCCTACATCAGCGGGGCGGTGGAGGACAACGCCTCGCTGGCGGACAACCGCCGCGCCTTTACCGAGCTGGCCTTCGTGCCGCGCGCGCTGGTGGGCGTGGCGCAGCGCGATCCCTCCTTCGAGCTGTTCGGGCGCCGCTACGGCGCTCCCTTCGGCGTGGCGCCCATGGGCATTGCCGCGCTGTCGGTCTACCGGGGCGACCTGGTGCTGGCCCGGGCCGCGCAGCAGGCGGGCGTGCCGGCCATCATGAGCGGCTCCTCGCTGATCCGGCTGGAGGAGGTGATGGCGGCCGCGCCCCACACCTGGTTCCAGGCCTACCTGCCGGGCGACCAGGGCCAGATCGATGCGCTGCTGGACCGCGTGGCCGCCGCCGGCGTGCAGACCCTGGTGATCACGGTGGACACGCCCGTGGCTGCCAACCGCGAGAACAATGTGCGCGCCGGCTTCTCCACGCCGCTGCGGCCCGGGCCGGGCCTGGCCTGGCAGGGCATCAGCCACCCGCGCTGGCTGTTCGGCAGCTTTCTCAAGACGCTGTGGCGCCACGGCATGCCGCATTTCGAGAACAACTACGCGCACCGGGGCGCGCCCATCCTGTCGGCCAGCGTGATGCGTGATTTCTCGGACCGCTCGCACCTGGCCTGGCCGCATCTGGCCGCCATCCGCCGGCGCTGGCAGGGGCAACTCGTGGTCAAGGGCATTCTTTCGGCCGCAGACGCCGTGCTGGCGCGCGACCACGGCGCCGACGGCCTCATTGTCTCCAACCACGGCGGGCGCCAGCTCGATGGCGCCGTGGCGCCGCTGCGCGTGCTGCCCGGCATCGTGCGCGCCGTGCCCGGCCTGCCCGTGATGCTGGACAGCGGCGTGCGCCGGGGCACCGACGTGCTCAAGGCGCTGGCCCTGGGGGCGCGCTGCGTCTTCGTGGGCCGGCCCTTCAACTATGCGGCCTCGGTGGCCGGGCCGGCGGGCGTGGACCACGCCATGGCCCTGCTGCGCGAGGAGGTGCTGCGCGACATGGCCATGCTGGGCGCCACGCGCCTGGACCAGATCACGCCGGCCTGCGTGCGCCACGCGCAGGCCTGGGATGCGTTCTGAGCGGCAAGACAGCAGTATCGACACAGACACGAATACAGACACAGACGGAGACACAGCAGTGAGCAAGATTCCCGGATTCCACATCCACGCCCGGCCCGAGGCCGCCCTTGGCGATGCGCTGCTGCAGCGCTACCGCGGCTTTCCGGTCGCCAATGTCAGCGACGCCATGAGCCGCACCACGGGCACCTCGGCGCTGCGGCCCTTTCACCGGCGCCAGGGGCCGCTGGTGGGCCGCGCGCTGACCGTGCGCACGCGGCCCGGCGACAACCTCATGGTGCACCAGGCCATCGACATCTGCGGCCCCGGCGACGTGATCGTGGTGGACGCGGGCGGCGCCGGGCCCAACGCCATCATTGGCGAGATCATGCTGGCGCTGATGATGGCGCGCGGCGCGGCCGGCATCGTCATCGACGGGCTGATCCGCGACAGCGACACCATCGGCCAGCACGGCCTGCCCGTGTATGCGCGCGGCGTCTCGCACCGTGGACCCTACAAGGACGGCCCCGGCGAGCTGCATGTGCCCGTCAGCATCGACGGCATGGTCGTCCACCCGGGCGACCTGGTGCTGGGCGACGGCGACGGCCTGCTGGCCGTGCCCGCCGCCGAGGCCGCCGCCATTGCCGACCGCGTGGAGGCCATACAGCGCGACGAGGCCGACGTGCTCGCCGCCATTGCCGCAGGCCGCGCGGACCGTTCCTGGGTGGCGCGCACGCTGGCCGCCAAGGGGGTGCTGTGATGAACCGCCGCGTGGTCCGCTTCGACTACTGGCTGGATGCGGCCTTTGACCGCATCGTCTCGGCCGCACCTGGCGTGCAACTGGTCACCTGCCGGCGCGAGGGCGACGATGCCGCTGCCTGGCGGGCCCTGGCCAGCGCACAGGTCTACCAGATCACGGCCGCCAAGGACGAGCTGCCACGCCACTGGTTCGCCACGGCGGACCTGCTGGCGCGCTGCCCCGAACTGCTGGCCGTGTCCTCCAGCGGCTCGGGCTGCGACACCATCGACATCGCGGCCTGCACGCGGGCCGGCGTGGCCGTGATGAACCAGTCGGGCGGCAATGCGGATTCGGTGGCCGAGATGGCCATCGGCCTGATGCTGTCCGTGCTGCGCCGCATCAACGAATCCGACCGCTTGCTGCGCGCCCCCGCCCGGGGCTTCAGCCGCGAGGACGTAATGGGCCACGAGCTGCGCGGCCGCACCCTGGGCCTGGTGGGCGTGGGCGAGGCCGGCAGCCGCGTCGCGGCCCTGGGCCGGGCCTTCGGCATGCAGGTGATCGGCTGCGACCCGGCCTATGACGCGGCCGGCCTGGCGGCGCGCGGGGCCGAGGCCGTCGGCTTGGACGAACTGCTGCGGCGCTCGGACATCGTCTCCCTGCATTGCCCGCGCGATGCCTCCACCCTGGGGCTCATGGACGCCGCTGCCTTTGCGGCCATGAAGCCGGGCGCCATCTTCGTGAGTACGGCGCGCGGCGGCATCCATGACGAGGCCGCCCTGCACGCCGCCCTGGCGCGTGGCCACCTGGCCGGCGCGGGGCTCGATGTCTGGGACCAGGAGCCGCCGCCCGCCTCCCATCCGCTGCTGGCCCTGCCCCAGGTGGTGGCCACCTTCCACACCGCCGGTGTCACGCACGAGGCCCGGCGCAACAATGCCGAGCTGGCTGCCACCCAGATCGTGCAACTGCTGGCCAACGGCCAGCGGCCCGCACGCCTGGTCAACCCCGAGGTCTGGCCGCATGCGCGCGAGCGCATCGCCCGGGCCCTGTTCCCGTCCCGTTGATCCCTGTCCAGCAACCACAAGCAAAGCCCGCAGGCCTCTGCAAAGGGCTACCGAGGAGACAAAGATGACACAGCAAGCAAGGCGCGCATTGTGCGCAGGCCTGGCCGCCGCCTGCATGGCGCTGCCGGCCCTGGCACAGGCCCAGAGCGAGGCCCCCTATCCCTCGCGCAACATCGAGATGATCGTGGCCTACGGGCCCGGCGGCGGCACCGACCTGGTGGCGCGGCTGCTGGCCCGCCACCTGGAAAAGAAGCTGGGCGGCAGCGTGGTCGTGCTCAACCGCCCCGGCGCGGGCGGCGGCATCGGCTTTGGCGAACTGGCGCGGGCCAAGCCGGATGGCTACACCATCGGCTTCATCAACACGCCCAACGTGCTGACCATCCCCATCGAGCGCAAGAGCAGCTTCCACTGGAGCCAGTACGACCTGCTGGGCAACCTGGTGGACGACCCGGGCGGCTTTGCCATCCACAACAGCAATGCCATCACCACGCTGGCCGGCCTGGCCGCCTACGCCCGGGCCAACCCCGGCGCCGTGACCGTGGGCACCACGGGCACGGGCTCGGACGACCACCTGGCCATGCTGCTGTTCGCCAAGGCCACGGGCACGCAGCTCACCCATGTGCCCTACAAGGGCGCGGGCGAGGTGCGCGCCGCCGCCACGGGCCAGCAGATCACCATTGGCGCCATCAACGTGGGCGAGGTGCTGGCCTACCAGAAGGGCGGCACTCCCATCCGCCTGCTGGGCCAGATGTCGGCCGCGCGCAGCTCGCTGGCGCCGCAGGTGCCTACGTTCAAGGAGCAGGGCATCGATATCGAGCTGGCATCCCTGCGCGGCCTGGCCGCGCCCAAGGGGTTGCCCGAAGGCGTGCGCAAAAGGCTGGTCGATGCCGTGGCCGCCATCGCGGCCGACCCGCAGTTCAGGCAGCAGGCCGAGGCCATGTACGCGCCGCTGCGCTACCTGGCGCCGCCCGCCTACGCGGCCGAGCTGGAGCGCACCGAGGCGGGCTTTCGCAAGCTCTGGACCGAAATGCCCTGGCAGGACGGCAAGCCCTGAAGGCCCTGGCCATGCAAGCCTTTGAATGGACAAGGACGACTGCCATGAACCATCTGTCGCGCCGCAGCCTGGCTGCGCTGGCCCTGTGCACGCTGGCCCTTCCCGCGCTGGCGCAGGGGCCCATCACCCTCATCGTGGGCTGGCCTGCGGGCGGCCCCTCCGACAACGTGGCGCGGCTGGCGGCCACGCGCATGAGCGAGGCCCTGGGCCAGCCCATCACCATCGACAACCGGGCCGGTGCGGGCGGCAACCTGGGCAGCGACGCGGCGGCCCGCGCAAGGCCCGATGGCAACACCATCATGCTGGCCACCGTGGCCTCGCACGGGCTGAACTCCGCGCTCTACGCCAAGCTCAACCATGACCCGCTCAAGGACTTCGCGCCCATCGGCATGATCACCACCTCGCCCAGCGTGCTGCTGGTGCCCGTGGCCTCGCCGCTGCGCTCCGTCAACGATCTGCTGGAGGCGGCGCGCGCCAGGCCGGGCCAGCTCAACTACGGCTCGGGCGGCGTGGGGTCCAGCCAGCACCTGGCGGGCGCCAGCTTCAAGCAGCTCACGGGCGTGGATGTCACCCACATCCCCTACAAGGGCACGGCCCCGGCCATGACCGACCTGATGGCGGGCCGCGTGGACTTCGTGCTCACCACGGGCGCCATCCCCTTCATCCGCTCGGGCAAGCTGCGCGCCCTGGCCGTGGCCTCGCGCCAGCGCCTGCCGGCCCTGCCCGACGTGCCCACGTTCGAGGAAGCAGGCGTCAAGGGCTTCTACACCGACTCCTGGTACGGGCTGGTCGCCCCGGCCGGCACGCCGCGCGCGGCGCTGGAGCGCCTGAACGGCGCACTGGCCACGGCGCTGCGCAATCCCGAGGTGCAAAAGCAGTTCATCGAACAGGGCTCGCTGCCTGTCCAGCCCATGGGCGTGGACGCGTTCTGGCGCTTCGTGCGCGAGCAGATGCCCGTGGCGGCTGAGCAGGTGCGGGTGTCGGGGGCGCGGGCGGAGTAGGCGGCCTTCATCTGTCCTGATCCTGCCTCACCCGGCCCGGTCTTTGCGGGCTCCGGGAATGGCGTCGATCAGGCTGCGGGTGTAGGCATGGCGGGGGGCGTGCCAGATCTGCCGGTGGTCGCCGCTTTCCACGATGCGGCCCTGGTGCATCACCATGACACGGTCGGCGATGTAGCGCACCACGGACAGGTCGTGCGAGATGAAGAGGTAGGACAGGCCGAAGTCCCGCTTCAGTTCCACCAGCAGGTTCAGTATCTGTGCCTGCACCGACACGTCGAGCGCGGAAACGGGTTCGTCCAGCACCACCAGGGAGGGCCGCACGACCAGGGCGCGCGCAATGCCTATGCGCTGGCGCTGTCCGCCCGAGAATTCGTGCGGATAGCGCTCGGCCGCGCCGCGCGGCAAGCCTACGCGGTCCAGCATGGCGGCGATGCGCTGCTGCCGCCGCGCGCGCGAGGCCTCGCCATGCACGGCCAGCACGGCGTCCAGGATGTCCTGCACGCGGTGGCGCGGATTCAGCGATCCATAAGGGTCCTGGAACACCATCTGCATGCGGCGCCGCCAGGGCCTGAGCGCGCGGCCATGGAGCGGGACAAGGTCGGTCCCGTCCAGCGCAATGCGCCCGGACGCGGGTGTCTGCAGCCGCAGCAGCGCACGCGACAGGGTGGACTTGCCGCAGCCGGATTCGCCCACCAGCCCCAGTGTCTCGCCCGCGCCGATATGAAAGTCCACACCGTCCACGGCGCGCAGCACGCTGGCATCGCGCCGGATGTGCTCCACCCGCAGCGCCTGTACCTGCAGCAGGGGCACGTTGGCCTGCAGGGCCGGTTGCAGTGCATGGGCAGGCGGTGACGCGGCCTGGGGAGCGGACAGCGTGAAGCGCACCTCCGTCGTTCCCGGCTCCGGGTGGATGCGGATCTCGGGCAGCGGGCCCTGGCCGTGGTGGCGCGCCTGTGCGGCCCCCGTTGCCTCGCCGTGCAGCGAGGCACCCAGCAGGCCACGCGTATAGCTGTGGGTGGGTGTGCTGAACAGGGTGGGTGTGTCTGCCTCCTCGAGCTTGCGTCCACCATGCATCACGGCGACACGGTCGGCCCATTGGCTGACCAGGCCCAGGTCATGGGTGATGAGCAGCATGCCCATGTCCATTTCGCGGCGCAGGCTGTCCAGCAGCTCCAGGATCTGCGCCTGCACGGTCACGTCCAGCGCCGTCGTGGGTTCGTCGGCCACCAGCAGGCGGGGGCGGCAGGCGATGGCCATGGCAATCATCACCCGCTGGCGCTGGCCGCCCGACAGGTGATGGGGATGGTCGTCGATACGGCGCTGGGGCTCCGGGATGCGCACGCGCTCCAGCAGTTCGATGGCGCGGCGGCGTGCGTCCGCGGCATTCAGCCGTTCATCGGGACCTGCGTGCAGGCGCAGCGTCTCGGCAATCTGCTCGCCGATGGTGTGCACCGGGTTCAGGGACGTCATGGGCTCCTGGAAGACCATGGCGATGTCACGACCGCGCACTGCCCGCAGTTCGGCCGGCGGCAGGGTCAGGATGTCGCGGCCCTGCAGCAGGATGCGGCCGCTCACCTGGGCGCCCGGCGCCAGCAGGCGCAGCACGGCCAGGGCCGTGGTGGATTTTCCGCAGCCTGACTCGCCGACCAGGGCCAGGGTCTGTCCGCGCCGCAGCTCGAGGTCCAGGCCGCGCACGGCCTCGACAGGACCGGCGCGGCCCGGGAAGGCAATGCGCAACTGGCGTATGTCCAGCAGCGGCGGGGCTGCTGTCCGGGGGAGGGCCGTCACCATGGCGCGGGCTGCGCGTTCAGGCCAGGAAGGCCTGCACATGCTGCGCCATCACCTGCGGCTGGTCGCCCCAGATGGTGTGGCCGCACTCGCCGATCTCCACCAGCTCGGCCCGGGGGAAGGCGTCCAGCAGGCGCAGCGCATCGGGGCGGGACAGCACGTGCGACTCGCTGCCGCGCAGGATGAGTACGGGCGCGCGCGTGGCGGCAATGTCGGCCGACTGGTCCACCGTGAGCGCCTCGAAGGTCTGCAGGATGGGGTCCAGCGCGTAGCGCCAGTGCAGCCGGCCGTCGTCGCCGACGCCCAGGTCGCCTTGCAGCGTGAAGCGGTGCACCTCGGGCGAGAACCGCCTGCGCTGGGGCAGGCTGCGCGAGAAGGCCAGGGCCTCGTCCCAGCCGCTGAAGCTGCGCGGGCGCGAGCGGTGCAGGGCCACGTACTGGTCTATGGCCTGTTGCGCGATGAGGCAGCTGGGATCGGACAGGACCAGGCGCTGCACGCGCTGCGGATGGCGGGCCGCAAAGGCCATGGCCACCTGGGTGCCCAGCGAGCTGCCGATGAGGCTGGCCTGCGCCAGGCCCAGCGCGTCGAAGATGGCACGCAGATCGTCGGCATAGTCGGTGAGCGCATAGCCGCTGGCCGGCTTGTCGGACTGGCCGTGGCCGCGCATATCGATGGCGATCACGCGCCAGCGGGCCGACAGGGCCGAGCCCAGTGCGCTCCAGGCCGATGCCTGCATGGACGTGCCGTGCAGGCAGACCAGGGCGGGCGCGTCGGGCGGGCCCCATTCGAGCGCATGAAAGCGCAGGCTGCCGGTGGCAATGGACAGCGGGCGCCCCGGTGTCCAGGACAGCGGCGCCGGTGCGGATGGGGCACCGGACTCGGCGGAGGGAGCGGGTCGCGCGCGCCGCAGAGCCTCTTCGATGGCGCGGGCAGTGAACTGCGGGTTGTCGCCCCAGATCGAGTGGCCTGCATCGGGCACGTCCAGCATGTGCAGGCCCCGCAGTTCGCGCTGCAGCCGCTGGACGGTGGGCGCGATGAGCACGTCGCTGTCGGCGCCGCGCAGGATGGTGGTGGGCACCTCGATGGCGCGCACGCTGTCCCACATGTCGCGCGCCGCGCAGCGCAGGGTCTCGATGGCGGCATCGCGGTCATAGCGCCATTCGAGCTGGCCATCGTCCAGCCTGCGCAGATCGCCCTGCAGCGTGCGCAGATGCACTTCGTCACTGAAGCGGCGACGCTGGGGGAGGGTGCGCGAGAAGGCCAGGGCGGCATCCATATCCGCGAACCGGCGCGGGCGTGACAAATGGGCCGAGACCATGTGCTCCGAGGCCTCGGTGGGCATCTCGAAGCTCAGGTCCAGCAGGGCCAGCGCCGCCACTTTGCGGGGATGGCGGGCCGCATACCACAGCGCCACGCGCGAGCCCAGCGACGAGCCGACCAGGCTCACGCGCTCCAGGCCCAGGCGGTCGATGAAGGCCTCCAGGTCGGCGCCGTAGTGCTCCACCTGGTGCTGGCCGCTGCCGGCGCGCTGCGAATCACCGTGCGAGCGCTGGTCCAGGCCGATCAGCCGGTATTCGGGCCCCAGCGAGGCGGCCAGCCAGGCCCAGACCCGCCCGTGCAGGGAGGTGCCATGCAGTGCGATCACCACATGGGGGCCATCGCCCCATTGCTCGTAGTGCAGGCGCAGGCCGTTGGCGTGGATGAAGCCGTCTCCGTGGTGGTCCAGGATGCTTGAAGTCATGGTGTCTTTTCTGAGGTGGGAATGCACGGGAAATCAATCGAGCTGTATGTGTGCCTGGCGTGCCACGGCCTGCCAGGCCGCGATCTCGCGCGCCAGCATCTGGCGCACGGCGTCGGGCGCGATGAAGACGGGCGTGAAGCCCAGCCGGGCGACGCTGTCCTGGAATTCGCGGGACGCCGAAAGCTGGCGCAGCGCTGCGGTCAGTTGGTCCAGCACGGGCGCAGGCGTGGCGGCGGGGGCGAACAGGCCCAGCCAGGTTCCCCGGTCGAAGGGAATGCCCGATTCGGCCAGCGTGGGCACCTGCGGGAACGTGGGATGGCGGTCCGGGCCTGCGATGGCGATCACGCGCAGCTTGCCGGTCTGTACCTGGGGCGCGGCTGAGAAGGCATCGGGAATGGCCAGGTCCAGCAGGCCGCCGGCCAGGTCGGTGACCGCCGGCGCGGCGCCCCGATAGGGGATGTGGCGCATGCTTATGCCCAGCGCATGGGCGATCACCTCGCCCGTGAGATGGCCGAAGGTGGCCTGTCCGCCGGTGCCGAAGCTCAGCTCGCCCCGTGTTTTGGCCAGCGCCTTCAGGTCCTGCACCGTGTGGACGGGGCTGGAGGCCGGCACGGCAATGACCAGGCCGCCCTGCGCGAAGACCGCGATGGGCGCCAGGGCGCGCGTGGCGCTATAGGGCAGCTGGCTGCGCACGGCCGGCTGCACCGACAGCGTGGCCGCAATGCCCAGGGCCAGCGTGTGGCCGTCGGCCGGGCTCTTGATGACGCTGTCGATGCCGATCAGGCCGCCCGCGCCGGCCTTGTTCTCCACCACAATCCTGGCCGCCAGCGGCTTGGCAAGGGCCTCTGCCAGCAGGCGGCCCGTGGAGTCCACCGAGCCGCCAGCCGACGTGGGAACCACGATGCGGATGACGCCGGACGGATAGGCGGGAGCATTGTCCCGGGCCGTGGCGCCCGCGGAGGCCAGGGCGGCCAGGGCGCCGGCCAGGGCGCGGCGCCGGGTAATGGCCGAGGGTGCAAGGGCCGAGGGTGCAAGGGCCGACGAAGAAAGGGCCGAGGAAGGAAAGGGCGATGGCGCGGATGTCTGCATGGAATGTCCTGTTTTCATGGGCTGCCGGCAGGGCGGGCGGCCGTGACCTCGACCTCGATGCGGTAGTCGGGATGGAACAGCGCCGGCACCACCACGCCCGTGGATGAAGGCCGGGCGCTGCCCAGGTACTGGCTGCGGATGCGGGCGTGGGTGGGCGCGTCGCTGGCGTCGGTGAGGTAGGTGACCACGCGGCAGATGTGGGCGGGCGTCAGGTCCACGGCCTGCAGCGCCGTTGCGATGCGCTGCCAGACCAGCTCGGCCTGCTGCGCGAAGTCGGCGGGGATGCTGCCGTCCTCGCGCCGGGGCGTCTGGCCTGAAAGAAAGACCAGTGCGCTGCCTGCGGGCGCTTCGAGGATCTGCGAGTAGCTGCCCAGAGGCTCGCCCAGGGCGGGGGGATTGGTGGTGCGAAACGCGGAGGCGGGTGGTGTGCTCATCTCGTCCTGAGGGTCCGCGCCCCATGGCGCGGCGGACTTTCAGAATAGGAGCACAAGGCCTCGCCGCCTATTCGAAAGACGGCCTCGGGTGTTGCGCAAATCGGTTCACCCGGCCGGGGGTGCGCGGACGGCCCGCAGGTCAGGCGCGCAGGGCCTGCAGTGCCTGCTGGTTCTCGGGCAGCTCTGCGGCGGCGGCATCGCGCAGCGCTTCCAGCACGGTGCGCACGGCCGGCGATGCGCCCATGTTGGCGCGCACGGCGATGACGTGGGGGCCCAGCGGATTGCTCAGCGTGATCGGCAGTATGGACAGCTGCCTGCGCTGCGCGTAGCGCTGGGCCACCGTCTTTTGCATGAAGTTGAGAAAGCCGTACTGCTCCACCAGCTGCAGGTTGGCGGCCAGCGGCGTGGACGACTCCACCACGTTGGCGGGCATGCAGCCCACGCGGCCCAGGAACAGGGCCTGCACATGGGCGTGGAACGGGCCGCTGCCGTGGGGCAGGATCCAGGGGTCGTCAATGAGCTCGGCCAGCTTCACGCTGCGCGAGCGCGCGAAACGGTGGCTGCGTCCTGCGACCAGCACATAGTCCTCGTCGAAAAGCACGGACTGCTCCAGTCCCGCGGCATCGTCCCGGTCGGTGATCTGGCGGCACAGCGCGATGTCCAGGCTTCCCTCGCGCACGCGGTCCACCAGCGGCTTCTGGGGCAACTGCTCCAGCGAAATGCGCAGATGGGGCAGGCGCTTCTTGATTTCTCCGACGGCCTTGGGAAGCAGGCCGGTGGCAGGCGGCAGCAGCGAGCCCAGGCGCACCACGCCCTGCGAACCCGAGCGCAGGGCCTGGATTTCGGCATGGGCCTGCTGCACGTCGAACAGCACGCGGCGTGCATGCTGGATGAGGGCATTGCCGTACACCGTGGGAGCCATGCCTGAATGCGAGCGCTCGAACAGCTGCACGCCGAAGGCCGACTCCAGCTCGGCCATGGCGCGCGAGGCGGCCGGCTGGGTCAGGTGTGTCTGCGCGGCCGCCTTGCGCAGCGACTGCGATGCGCCCAGGGCATCGAGCAGCACGAGCTGGCGGAACTTGAGGCGAAAAGGAAGAGTGGCGATCGTGGGTGGGGCGGGAAGGGTCATGGTGCGCCTTGGAATCCATGCAAGCGGGGCTGCTGGCAGGCTGGCTGGCGCCTCGGGCCTGCACCGGAGACATGTTCCGCACCTGCTGCGGGAGGGGCCATGTTGGCCGCACAGCCTCTTCGCGTGAACGAAGCGATGCGCATGAGTTTGCTCGGACCTCGCATATGTGCCGTGCATGCCCCATGCCATGCTGCAGGCGGGTGATCGCAAAGCTGCATGGGGTGATCCCCGCGTTCGATCACGGCAAAAGGGGCATGCGCTCCTAGACTTTGCGCATGCTCCCGGCGTGGTGAATTGCCGCGCTAGCACTCTCGTCCGCACTGCCTGCGCCCATTGCACTGGCTGCACTGGCTGAACCGGCTTTTAGCCCCGATGTCCGTGGCCGCTGTCTGTCTTCCCTCCCCCTGCGTTTCCTCGCCCATGCCTGCCTCCTTCCCCCTGCTGTCCCGCCTGTGCCGCCTGGCGGCCCAGGCCCTGCCGACGATGCTGGGCATCGTCATCCTCAACTTCCTGCTGCTGCAGCTGGTGCCCGGCGACGCGGCCGATGTGCTGGCCGCCGAGTCGGGCAGCGCCACGGCCGAGCTGATGGCGCAGTGGCGGGCCCGCTTCGGGCTGGACCAGGGCCTGCTCGCGCAGCTGGCCCACTATCTGCTGGGGCTGGCGCGGCTGGACCTGGGCGAGTCGCTGCGCTATCAGACCCCCGTGGCCGGGCTGATCGCCTCGCGTCTGCCGGGCACCTTGCAGCTGATGCTCTCGGCCTGGGCCATTGCGCTGGCCACGGGCATGGCTGCCGGCGTGGCCATGGCCAGCTGTGCGGGGCGCTGGCCCGACCGGCTGCTGTCGGCCGGGGTGCTGGTGCTGTATTCCATGCCGGGCTTCTGGGTCGGCCTGATGGCGGTGGTGGGCTTTGCCGTGCACCTGGGCTGGTTTCCCAGCGGCGGCAGCTTTTCCGCGGGGGCAGACCTGCAGGGCTGGTCTGCCTGGAAAGACCGGGCTTGGCATCTGGCGCTGCCCGCGCTGGCACTGTCCACCTTCTTCGTGGCCATCTATGCGCGGCTGACGCGCGCCGCCATGCTGGAGATGGCCGGCCAGGACTTCGTGCGCACGGCGCGCGCCAAGGGCGTGGGGCCAGTGGCCGTGCAGTTGCGCCATGTGCTGCGCAATGCCCTCATTCCCGTCACGACGGTGGCCGGCCTGCACATCGGCAACCTGCTGGGCGGCTCGGTGGTGATCGAAACCGTGTTCGGCTGGCCCGGCATGGGCAGCCTGGCGCTGGAGGCCGTGATGGCGCGCGACTTCCGATTGCTGCTGGGCGTCCTGCTGCTGGCCTCGCTGGTGGTCATCGTGGCCAATGTGCTGGTCGATCTGCTGCATGCGGCCATCGACCCGCGCATGTCCGTGGCATCCAGGGCCGCCACGGCGGCGGGAGGGTAGGGCCATGCCATCGCGCATTTCCCTGTCTGCCCTGCTGGGCCTGGCCATTCTTGCGCTGTTTGTCGCCACCGCCGCGCTGGCCGGCTGGCTCTACCCGGGGGATCCGCTGGACATGGCCGGCCCTGCACTGCTGTGGCCCCTGCAGGACCCCGCCTTTGCGCTGGGAACGGATGCGCTGGGGCGCGACCTGGCGGCCCAGCTCGCCCATGGCGCCCGTGCCTCGCTGCAGGTGGGTGCCTGCGCGGCCCTGGTGGGACTGTCCATAGGCACGGTGGCCGGTGCCGTGGGCGGCTACTACGGCGGCTGGGCGGACAAGGCGCTCACGCGCCTGACCGAACTCTTCCAGACCACGCCGACCTTGCTCATGGCCGTGGTCATCGTCGCCATTGCAGGCCCGTCATCGCGCACGGTGGCCTTCGCCATCGGCCTGGCGTCGTGGCCGGGCTGCGCCCGTCTGGTACGGGCCCAGTTTCGCCAGCTGCGGGAGGCCGACTTTGTGCTGGCCGCGCGCAGCCAGGGCTTTGGCGATCTGCACATCATCTGCCGCGAGATCCTGCCCAATGCGCTGGCGCCCGTCATCGTCACCGCCTCGGCGATGGTGGCCAGCGCCATCCTGCTCGAATCGGCGCTGTCCTTCCTGGGCATAGGCGACCCCGAGGTGCTCAGTTGGGGCGGCATGATAGGCGCGGGCCGCGATGCGCTGCGCACCGACTGGTACCTGAGCACGCTGCCCGGCGCTGCCATCTCGGTGGTGGTGCTGGCCCTGAACCTGGTGGGCGATGCGCTCAACGACCACCTCAACCCGCGCCTGCGCGGGCGCTGACGGCGGCCCCCGATGGATATCACCCTGCTGTCCGCCCAGGACCTGGCCCGGCTGTTCGCCGCGCGTGAACTCTCCCCCGTGGAGGTGGCGGTCGCCACCTTCGAACGCATCGAGGCGATGCAGGCGCTGGACACGCCGTTGCGCCTGTTCACCTGGACCGGGCGCGATGCCGCACTGCAGGCCGCGCACCGCGCCGAGCGTGCCTGGCGCGAGCGGCGCGACAACCATCCGCTGTGCGGCGTGCCCTTTTCCGTCAAGGACTGCCTGGCCGTGCGGGCGGCGCCGCGCACCCATGGATCGGCACTGTTCGGCGGACAGCTGTGCGCACACGACGATCCGGCGGTGGCGCGGCTGCGCGCTGCGGGCGCTGTCTTCATCGGCATGAACAACATGCCCGAGTTCGGCCACCGGCCGACCAACCAGAACGCCCACTACGGCACCGCGCTCAACCCCTGGGACCCGCGCCGCACACCGGGGGGCTCCAGCGGCGGCAGTGCGGCCAGCGTGGCCGTGGGCGCCAGCACGCTGGCACTGGGCACGGACGCGGGCGGCTCGGTGCGCGTGCCGGCCGCCTGCTGCGGCGTGCTGGGCCTGAAGGCCACGCATGGGCTGATCCCCAGTGACGATCCGCCCGACGGCTTCGGCTCCCTGGGGCAGACCGGGCCGATGGCGCGTACCGTGCAGGACCTGGCCACCGTGCTGCAGACCATTGCCGGCTCCCATGCCGGTGATCCCTGGTCGCAGGCCGCGCCGCCTGCCACGGGCCTTCGTGAAGCGGCCGGGGCCGACCGCAGCCTGCGCGCCATTCCCGGCTTGCGCCTGCGCTGGTTGCCGTTCATGGCTGCCGGTGAAGGCGCCGAAGGGCTGGACGCGGAAGTGCGCGCGCTGTGCGAGCAGGCACTGGCCAGGCTGGCCGGTGCAGGGACGGGTGTGGAAGAGGGGCATGTGGACCTCGGCGCTTCCAGTGCCATCCTCGGGGCTGTGGCCGCGGCCGTGAACCAGCACCGCTTCGGCGGCCTGCTGCGCGAGCACGCTGCCGCACTGCCTCCCACATTCCGCCAACGCCTGGAAGCCGGTGCACGGCTGGGCAGGGAGCCATTGCTGCAGGGACTGCACGGGCGCACTGCCATGTTCCGCCAGGTGCAGGCGCTGTTCGAGCAGGCCGATGTGGTGGCCACGCCCACGCTGTCGGCCCCGGCCGTGCTGGCCGAGGCCGATCCATCGGCCGATCTGATCATCGACGGACAGGCCTGGGGCCCGCTGCGCACGGCCTGGATACACCACTGCCATCCCTTCAACCTCAGCGGCCATCCGGCCCTGACCGTGCCGGTGGGCTGGACGCGCGCCGGCCTGCCCGTGGGCCTGCAGCTGGTCGGCCCCTGGCATGGCGAGCTGCGGCTGCTGCAGCTGGCCGCCGCGCTGGAATGCCTGGCGCCCTGGGCGCAGCAGCGCCCGCCCTGCGTGGCCCCTGTGTGAACCCGTGCGCATCCCTGTTTCCCTACCTGTCTGACTGGAGTGTCTATGTCTGTTGTCCACGGCATGCCGCGCCGGGGCTTTCTGGCCCTGGCCGGCCCTGGCCTGCTGTTTCCCTGGTGCGCCCGCGCCCAGGATCCTTCCTCCCTGCCCGCACCCCCGCCGGTGCGGGGCGGCACGCTCACCGTCATCGGCGCCGAGCCGCCGGCCCTGCTGTCGCTGGCCAACATCACCGTGGGCACGCGCGACATCTCGGCCAAGATCACCGAAGGGCTGCTGCGCTTTGACGACCGCTTCGCGCCGCAGCCGCTGCTGGCCACGGCATGGTCGGTCTCGGCCGACGGCCGGCGCTACCGCTTCACGCTGCGCAGGAATGTGCGCTGGCACGACGGCCAGCCCTTCACCTCGGCCGACGTGGCCTTTTCCCTGCAGGAGCTGCAGCGTGTGAATCCGCGCGGGCGCGGCACGCTGGCCCAGCTGGAGCGGGTGGAGACGCCGGATGCGCACACGGCCGTGCTGCACCTGAAGGCGCCTGCGCCCTATCTGCTGCGCTCGCTGTCATCGGCCGAGTCGCCCATCGTGCCGCGCCATCTCCATGCCCAGGGCCCGGAGGCGGCGGCGCGCAACGCGGCCGCTCCCGTGGGCACGGGGCCGTTCCGTTTCAGGCAATGGGTGCGCGGCTCGCATGCCGAGCTGGAGCGCAACCCTGATTACTGGGACGCGGGACTGCCCTATCTGGACCGCGTCATCTACCGTTTTTCGGCAGATCCTGCGGCCATTGCCGCTGCGCTGGAGACGGGGGCCGCGGACTTCAGCACCTCCGTATCGCTCAACGATATCGCCCGGCTGTCAAAACATCCGCGCCTGCATGCGCAGGCCCTGCCCAGTGCCTACCTGAACAACATCGCGGCCGTGGAGTTCAATCTCGGCAATCCGCATTTCGCCCATGTCCAGGTGCGCCGTGCCGTGGCCCACGCGCTCAACCTGGAGTTTCTCAACAAGGCCGCCTACCAGGGCCTGGCCCAGCCGCTGGCCACGCCGGTGCCGCCCGCGCTGGCGCCCTGGCATGACGCCACGCTGCGGCCCTATGCCCACGATGTGGACCGCGCCAACGCGCTGCTGGACCAGGCAGGCTTTGCCCGGGGCCAGGGCGGGCGGCGCTTCTCGGTCACGCTGGACTACTTTCCCACCGCCACGCTCAAGCTGGTGGCCGACTACGTGAAGGCGGCGCTGTCGCGGGTGGGCATCCATGTCACCGTGCGCAGCCAGGACCTGGGCGGCTTTGTGCAGCGCGTGTACAAGCAGCGCGATTTCGACTTCGAGGTCAACGGCCTGGGCGCCCTGTTCGACCCCACGGCGGGCGTGCAGCGCCTGTATGCCTCTGCCGATGCGGGCAAGGGCATTCCCTTTGTCAACGCCTCGGGCTTTCGCCATGCGCAGGCCGACGATCTGCTGGCGCAGGCCGCGCAGGAGACCGACGAGGCGCGTCGCACCGCGCTGTGGCATCGCCTGCAGAAGATCGCCATGGACGAGCTGCCGCTGCTGCCCCTGGTCAGCGTGCCGCGCGGCAACGTGTGGAGCCGCCGTGTGCACGGGCTGCTGGAGGGCGTGGAGGAATCTGCCGGCAGCTTCTCCCGTGCCTGGGTGGAGCCCAAGGCGCCGTGATCCCAAACACGCATCGCGTGATCCCCAGCTTCGAATAGTCGAAACCACAGGCGCTGCCTAGACTGGATTTCAAGGGGCAGGACGCTGCGCAGGCGGCGGGTGCCGCGATCCGCTGCAACCCGCCACGGCCCGCCGCAACCCCTGCTCCGGCCCGATCTTTCAACGCTTTCCAGAGCACTTTCAGTCAAAGGATTCCCGCTCCATGTACGGCAAGACATTTTTCATCGGCGCGGCCACCGCAGGCACGCTGGCCTCGGCAGTGCCGGCGTTTGCCCAGGCGGATGCAGACACCCAGGAGGCCGCAGGCAGCGGACGCTCGCAGGTCACCCTCTACGGTGCGATGGACCTGGGCATGGAGCGCGCCAGCAACGGGCAGTCGCATGTGGGCCGGCTCAGCTCGGGGCTGCAGACGGTGTCGCGCTTCGGCTTTCGCGGCAGCGAGGACCTGGGCGGCGGGCTCAAGGCCAGCTTCCGACTGGAATCGGCCATCAATGCCGACGAAGGCACGCAGAACAACGCCTCCAAGTTCTTCGGGCGCTGGGTGCATGTGGGCCTGTCCGGGCCCTGGGGCGCCATCGATATGGGGCGCATGTGGTCGCCGACCTTCGTGGTCGGGCTGACCTCCGATCCGCTGGCACGCAACCGCACCTCGCTGGGCTGGAACATGTTCCTGCAGCAGACGGGCGCGACATCGACGGCCTTCACGCCGGGCTTTCAGGACAACTCCGTGCGCTACACCAGCCCGCGCGTGGGCGGTGTCTGGGGCGAGGCCATGGTCACGGCGGGCGAGGCCGGCAACAGCTCCGGGCGCGGCCTGGGCTTCAACCTGCAGTACGCGCAGGGCCCGGTCTATCTGGGCTACGGCTACCAGCGCAACTACAACGGCACGGCGGCGGCGCCCGTGGCCCAGCCCCGTTTCAGTGAATCGCACTTTCTGGGCGCCACCTACCGGCTGGGCGATGTCACGCTGTATGCCACCTTCAACCGCAATCTGTCGCAGTTGCCGGGGGTGCAGGCCAGCAGCAACGGCATGTTGTCGGCACGCTGGGACGTGCAGGGGCCGCACGCGCTGATCGCACAGCTGGCGCAGCGGCGCGTCAGCGGTTCGGACAGCCGGGCCACCGGCCTGCAACTGGGCTACAACTACGCGCTGTCCAAACGCACCACGCTCTATGCCCGCTATGCGCGCGTGAACAACGAGGGGGCTTCCGCCATCACCCTCAACGGCCTGGCCCTGGCCGGCGCGGGCGCCGATCCCTCGTTCACGGCCATCGGCGTGTCCCATCTGTTCTGAGCATCAGTCATTCCCGGCGGCCCCTGCGCCCAGCAGGTCCCGGAACGCCTGCGCGGCGGGCGCCAGCGGCCGGCCGCGCGGGCGTACCACGCCTACGCTGCGGGCCACGGCCGGCTCCACCAGCGGAATGCCCACCAGGCCCGGGCGCATGGCCAGGCGCGGCACCACGCCCACGCCCACGCCGGCCTGCACCAGGCTCAACAGGGCGGGCACATGGCGCACCTCGCAGCTCCAGCGCACGCGCGCCGCGGCGGTGCCCAGCGCCTGGTCGATCAGCATGCGGTTGCCGCTGCCCGGCGCCAGCATCACGCAGTCATGCCCGTCCAGCTCGGCCCATGGCAGCCTGCGCCGGCGCGCCAGCGGGTGGTCGCTGCGGCAGGCCAGCACGAAGGGCTCCGACAGCAGGGGCTCGAAATCCAGGTCCGGCTCCTGCGTGCCCAGGTAGCTGATGCCGAAGTCGGCCTCGCCCCGGGCCACGGCCAGCAGGATGTCGGGCGCGCTCTGGTCCAGCAGCCGCACGCGGATGCGCGGGAACTGCTGGTGGAAGGCGCGCACGGTGCCGGCCAGGAAATGCTCCACGGCCGATGGAATGCAGGCGATGGAGACCAGTCCGTGGATGCGCTCGGACAGCTCGCCCATGCCCAGCAGCGCGCTCTCCAGTTCGGCCAGCACATGGCGTGCGCGCGGCAGGAAGCTGCGCCCCATGGCATTGAGTTCCACCTTGCGCGTGGTGCGCTCGAACAGGCGAAAGGACAGCGCCTGCTCCAGTTTTTCCACGCGGCGCGACAGCGCGGGCTGGGAAAGATGCAGCGCCTCGGCCGCCGCGCGAAAGCTGCCCAGGTCGGCAACGGAGACAAAGGCACGCAGGTCGGCCAGGTCGAAATTCATGCGCAGATCGGTTCAATCAAAAGGATTTTTGCAATTTACAGCATGAGTGCGTGCGGTGAACATCCAAGGCATGCGGTCACCGGGTCCGGTGCGCCGCTCCCGAAGACCAAGAACCGGAGACTCCGATGCCCCCCTTTCTGCTGCGCGCCACGCTGGCGGCCTTGCTGACCCTGCCCCTGGCCGCCCCGGCCCAGCCGTCCTACCCGGCGCGCGCCATCACCCTGGTCGTTCCCTTTGCGCCCGGCGGCGGAACGGACAGCATTGCGCGCGACATCGCCAAGAACCTGGGCGAGCGCCTGGGCCAGCCCGTGGTGGTGGACAACCGGGGCGGTGCCGGCGGCGCCATTGGCGCGGCCGCCGTGGCCAAGGCGCCGGCCGATGGCTACACGCTGCTGTTCGCCACCTCCACCTTCATCACCAACGCCGCCGTGGAGGCGAAGCTGCCTTATGACCCGCTCAAGGACTTCGCGCCCGTGGCCATGATCGGACGTGGGCCGCTGCTGCTGGTGGCCTCGCGCCAGGTCGGCGCCACCAGCGTGGCCCAGCTGGTGGCGGCGGCCAGGGCGCAGCCGCAGGGGCTGAACTACTGCTCGGCCGGCAACGGCAGCATCAACCACCTGGCGGGCGAGATGTTCCGCCAGCGCGCCGGCCTGGAGCTGACGCACGTGCCCTTCAAGGGCAGCGGCCCGGCCACGGTGGAGCTGCTGGCCGGCCGCGTGGACCTGTTCTTTGCCACCGTGCCCACCATCCTGGCCCAGGTGCGCGAGGGCAAGCTGCCGTTGCTGGCCGTCACCAGCGCGCGGCGCTCGCCGCTGTTTCCCGATACGCCCACGGTGGCCGAGGCGGGCCTGCCCGGCTTCGAGGTCGGCACCTGGTGGGGCGTGCTGGCGCCGGGCAAGACGCCCAAGGCCGTCGTCGATGCGCTCAACCGCGCCGTCAACGAAGCCGCCGCCGCCGAACCCATGCCCGGCCGCCTGGAGCACGAAGGCGCCAGCGCCGTGCGCCTGACGCCTGCGGCCTTCGGCGAGGAGCTGCGCAAGGAACTGGCCCTGTGGCGCGGCATTGCCACCGGGTCCGGCCTGCGGCACAAATAGCGCAAGGGGCACCAACCGCTGCCAACCGGTGTCCTTCCCATCCATCAACACACCCTGGAAAACGCTTCATGAAAATCATTGTTCTGCCCGGCGACGGCATCGGCCCGGAAACCATGGCGGCCACCGTGCAGGTGCTGCAGGCCGCATCCAGGCGCTTCGGCCTGGGCCTGGTGCTGGAGCACGATGTGGCCGGCCACGAAAGCCTGCGCCGCCACGGCGCCACGGTCACGTCCGCCCTGCTCGATAAGGTGCGGGCCGCCGACGGCCTGATGCTCGGCCCCATGGCCACCTACGACTTCAAGGACGAGGCCAGGGGCGAGATCAACCCCTCCAAGTTCTTCCGCAAGGAGCTGGACCTGTACGCCAACATCCGCCCCGCGCGCACCTATCCGGGCATGGAGCAGAAGGTGGGCGCGTTCGATCTGGTGGTGGTGCGCGAGAACACCGAGGGCTTCTACGCGGACCGCAACGTGGAGTCGGGCGGCAGCGAGATGCTGATCACGCCCGATGTCGTGGTCTCGCTGCGCCGCATCACGCGCCTGTGCTGCGAGCGCATCGCGCGCAGCGCCTTCGAACTGGCCATGGCGCGCCGCCGCCATGTGAGCATCGTGCACAAGGCCAATGTGCTGAAGCTTGGCGACGGCATGTTCATCGACATCTGCCACGAAGTGGCGCGCGACTTCCCCGAAGTGCAGGTCGATGACTTCATCGTGGACGCCATGATGGCCCACGTGGTGCGGGCGCCGCAGCGCTTCGACGTGATCGTCACCACCAACATGTTCGGCGACATCCTGTCGGACCTGACGGCCGAGCTGTCGGGCAGCCTGGGCCTGGGCGGCTCGGTGAACGCGGGCCGCGATCACGCCATGGGCCAGGCCGCGCATGGCTCGGCGCCGGACATTGCGGGGCAGGACATTGCCAACCCCTTCTCGCTGATCCTGTCGGCCGGCCAGCTGCTGGGCTGGCATGGCCATCGCCGGGGACTGCCGGCCTTCGAGGTGGCGGCGCGCGCCATCGAGGAGGCCGTTGTGGCCGCCATCCAGGCGGGCGAGTGCACGCGCGACGTGGGTGGCCGCCTGGGCACGGCCGCCACGGGCGACGCCTTTGCAAGACGCCTGGGCTGAGCCGGTGGCTCAACCCCGCCTGCGCGCCGCCAGCCGCTGTACCACGGCCGCCAGCCGGTCGATTTCCTCGGTGGTGTTGTAGAAGGCCAGAGAGGGCCGCACCGTGGTCTCCACGCCGAAGCGCCGCAGGATGGGCTGGGCGCAGTGGTGGCCGGTGCGCACGGCGATGCCTTCGGCATTGAGCGCCTCGCCCACCTCGGCCGTGGTCCAGCCCTTGAGCACGAAGGACAGCACGCTGGCCTTGTCGGCCGCCGTGCCGATCAGGCGCAGGCCGGGGATGGGCGCCAGCGCCTGCGTGCCGTACTGCAGCAGATCGTGCTCGTAGCGCGCGATGCGATCCATGCCCAGGGCCTGCACGTAGTCGATGGCGGCGCCCAGGCCCACGGCGTCGGCAATGTTGCCGGTGCCGGCCTCGAAGGTGTTGGGCAGGGGCTGGTAGACGGTTTTCTCGAAGGTCACGTCGGCAATCATGTTGCCGCCGCCCTGCCAGGGAGGCATGTCCTCCAGCACCTCGCGCCGTCCCCAGACCACGCCGATGCCCGTGGGACCGAAGACCTTGTGGCCCGAGAACACGAAGAAGTCCGCACCGATGGCCTGCACGTCCACGGCCATGTGCGAGACCGACTGCGCGCCATCGACCAGGGCCCGGGCGCCCGCCTGGTGGGCCAGCTCCACGATCTGCTGCACGGGCACGACCGTGCCCAGCGCGTTGGAGACCTGGGTGACGGAGACGATCCTGGTGCGCGGGTTCAGCAGCTTGCGGTATTCATCGATGAGCACCTGGCCCGAGTCGTCCACAGGGATCACGCGGATCTTCGCGCCCTTGGCGGCCGCCAGTTGCTGCCAGGGCACGATGTTGGCGTGGTGCTCCAGGTGGGAGACGATGATCTCGTCGCCCTCGCCCACATGCTGCCAGCCCCAGCTCTTGGCCACCAGGTTGATGGCCTCGGTGGTGCCGCGCACGAAGATGACCTCGTTCACGTCGGGCGCGTTGATGAAGCGGCGCACGCGCTCGCGAGCGCCCTCGTAGGCGTCGGTGGCGCGGGCAGCGAGCTCATGGGCCGCGCGGTGGATGTTGGAGTTCTCGTGCTCGTAGAAATGGCGGATGCGCTCGATCACCGCGCGCGGCTTGTGCGTGGTGGCTGCGTTGTCCAGCCAGGCCAGCGGGCGGCCGTTGACGCGCTCGGACAGGATGGGGAAGTCCCTGCGCACGGCATGCACGTCGAAGGGCGCCTGCACGCCGGCCGTGCCATGCCTTGCCCCGTGCGAAGCCTGCTGGCGCTGCAGCGGATGGGCCGGCGTGGTGTAGCCGGCGGGCAGCACCACGGGATCGACAAAGTAAAAGCGCGGCTCGGCCGAAGGCACGGTGGACGCAATGCCGGGCCCATCTGTGGGCACGGCCACGCGCGGCAGGGCGGGCGCCGCAGGCGTCGCAGGCGCCGCGAACGGGAGCGCGGCCAGCGCATCCAGCGGATCGCCCTGGCGCTGGGGCACGCCCAGCACCTGCGATCCCAGGCGCGGCTCGTAGGCGGGCAGGGCGCTCACGACATGGTCGGGCACGCCGTTGCCGGCCTGGGCATGGGGCAGCAGCGCGGGCGCGCGGTGGGCCAGCGAGGCCAGCGGCGCGGGCGAGGCCGGCAGCAGGTTGCTGCCCGGCGCCAGGCCCTGCGGGATGGGCGTGCCCGGCACGCCGGGGCCCAGGCCCGCGGGGCTGGCCAGCGGCGAGCCGGGGGGCGCCACGTTCACGGGCGCCTGCACGCCGGCAGGCAGACCGGGCAGGGCGGGCGCCGATCCCGGCGCGGCGGAGAACAGGGCGTTGGCCATGCGCGCCAGCGCCTCGGGGTCGAAGGGCGCCTGGGGCGCCACGGAGGTGATTGCAGACACAGTCAACGCCCGGCCTCTTTACTTGTAGGTGTCGGGATAGTCGTGGTACTTGCCGATCTCGACATCGTCGAGCACGGCCAGCGCGTCGGGCGTGAGCACGGCCAGCGAGCAGTACAGCGAGATCAGGTAGGACGCGATGGCATGGTTGTTGATGCCCATGAAGCGCACCGACAGGCCCGGGCTCTGCTCGCCCGGCAGGCCGGGCTGGTACAGGCCGACCACGCCCTGGCGCTTGTCGCCCACGCGAAGCAGCAGGATCTTGCTCTTGCCATCGGCCACGGGCACCTTGTCCGAGGGGATCAGCGGAATGCCGCGCCAAGTGATGAACTGCGAGCCGAACAGGCTGACCGTGGGCGGCGGCGTGCCGCGGCGCGTGGCCTCGCGGCCGAAGGCGGCAATGGCCAGCGGGTGGGTCAGGAAGAAGGCGGGCTCCTTCCAGACCTTGGTCAGCAGCTCGTCCAGGTCGTCGGGCGTGGGCGCGCCGGTCAGCGGGAAGATGCGCTGCTCGTCCGTGACCTGGGCCAGCAGGCCGTAGTCGGGGTTGTTGATCAGCTCGCTTTCCTGATTCTCCTTGATGGTCTCAATGGTCAGGCGCAGCTGTTCCTTGATCTGGTCATGCGGGCTGCTGTAGAGGTCTGAGATGCGCGTGTGCACATCCAGGATGGTGGAGACGGCGTTGAGGAAGTACTCGCGCGGCTGCTCCTCGTAGTCCACATAGGTGCGCGGCAGCTGGTTCTCTTCCTGCTTGGCCGTGCAGGTGACCTTGATGGCCTCCGGGTTCTTGACGCGGTTGAGGCGGTAGATGCCGGCCTCCACCGGCGACCATTGCAGCAGGTGCGTCAGCCAGCGCGGGCTGATGGTCGAAAGCTGGGGAACGGTTTTGGTTGCGTTGGCCAGTTGCCGCGCGGCGTTGTCGCCTAGCGCGGTCGTGCCGCCCACTGTTGCCGACATGTGCAGACTCCGTAATCAGTTCAGGAAAAAGGGAAGGGGAAGGAAGGAAACAGGGCCAGTGTCCCGGCGCCCGCACATGTCTTCAACATGCTATAGCCGCCAAGCGCAGGCCGCGCACCAACTGGTCGTGGGCCACGGTTTCGCCGCGCATGACCAGGGCCGAGGGCTGCACGCCCAGCGAGACGGCCAGCTTCTCCACGGTCAGCAGCGAGGCGATGACGCGGCCGCGCTCTATCTCTCCCACGTAGGAGCGGTTCAGGTCCGAGTGCTCGGCCAGCCGCTCCTGCGACCAGCCATGGGCCTCGCGCGCCTGGCGCACGGCAATGCCGAAGCTGGTGACAAGACGGGTGCTCATAGGGCCACCTCCCGGGGCTGCTGCGCGTGCTCGCGCGCATGGGCCTGGGTGACATGGGCGCCGGGCGGCACGTCCTCGGTCACCCAGACATTGCCGCCGATGACGGCGCCGCGCCCCAGCGTGACGCGGCCCAGGATGGTGGCGCCCGCGTAGATGACCACGTCGTCCTCCACCACCGGGTGGCGCGGCAGGCCCTTGCGCAGGTGGCCTTGCTCATCGGTGGGAAAGCGCTTGGCGCCCAGGGTGACGGCCTGGTACAGCCGCACGCGTTCGCCGATCACCGCGGTCTCGCCGATCACCACGCCCGTGCCGTGGTCCATGAAAAAGCCCCGGCCGATCTTCGCGCCCGGATGGATGTCGATGCCGGTCTGCGCATGGGCCAGCTCGGCCACGATGCGCGCCAGCAGCGGCTGCTCCAGCAGGTACAGCTGGTGGGCCAGGCGGTGGTGGATCATGGCCAGCACGCCCGGATAGCACAGCAGTACCTCGTCCACGCTGCGCGCGGCGGGATCGCCCTGGAAGGCGGCCAGCACATCGCTGTCCAGCAGGCGGCGGATCTGGGGCAGGGCCTCGGCGAAGGCGCGGGCAATGTCCAGCGCCATGGCGTCGGCGCCCGCTGCCGAATGGGGCGCCGACAGGCGCAGCTCCAGCCGTATCTGGCCCAGCAGCGCATGCAGGGCCGAGTCCAGCTGGTGGGCCACGAAGATGTCCTCGCTCTCCTGGCGCAGGTCGTGCGGCCCCAGGCGCATGGGAAACAGGGCTGCCTTGAGCTGGTCGATGAGGGTGGCAAGCGCGTCGCGCGAGGGAAACTCGCGCGCCCCGGGCTCCTGGGTGCGGCCGTGGGCCTCGCGCCATTCTCGGCGCGCCGCATGCAGGTTCTGGGTGAGTCCGGCAATGTCGAAACTGGCCATCTGCGTGCTCCTTCAGTCTTGGATCCAGGGCAGGCCGTGGAAGCGCCAGCCGTCGCTCTTGCCGCGCTGCTGCCGCGCATCGATCTCGCCCTCGAAACCTTCGAGCACGTTGAACACATGGGCGAACCCGGCCTGGGCGGCCGCCTGGGCCGCCAGCACCGAGCGCTTGCCGCTGCGGCACAGCAGCAGGGCCACGGCCTCCTTGCCGCCGTGCGGGGCCAGGCGCGCTTCCAGCTCGCGGGCAAAGCGCGGGTTGCGCGTCAGCGCCGTGCCCGTGGCCCAGGGCACGTGCAGGGTGTCTGGTACCTGGCCGACGAACTTGCGTTCCTCGGCCGTGCGCACATCGACCAGCACGGCCTGGCCGGCCTGCACCAGCGCCCAGGCCACGGGCGGGCGCACGCCTCCTGCGTGGCCCAGCCCCTGTGCGTGGGCGTGGTCCAGTGCCTCCTGCAGTGCCCGGGGCAAGGCGGTTTCCAAAGTGAGGGCTGTCATGTCGTCGTCCTTGCGGAAAATTCGCGGGTTGGTGGCTATAGGCACCAATCTAAGAACTTCGCTGCAAGCCACCAACGAACAAGAGCGGCGTTTGATAGAAGAAAAACGTCTATGAAGGCACCGCGTGGCGCCGGGGCCACCTCGGGACAGCCTCAGGGCAGCCTCAGGCCATCAGCAGCCGCTGCAGCATCCACAGGTTCAGCGAAACCACCAGCGCAGCGCAGCCCCACAGCACCACCGCCATCCTCGGGCCAAAGGCCAGCTCGCCCAGCGTCCTGCGCCGCGTGGTGAACAGCAGCAGCGGCACGATGGCAAACGGCAATTGCAGGCTCAGCACCACCTGGCTGAATACCAGCAGGGCGCTGGCGCCGGTGCTGCCGTACCAGGCGGTGGCCACCACGGCGGGCACGATGGCGATGCAGCGCGTCAGCAGCGCGCGCAGCGCGGGCGACAGGCGGATCTCCAGAAAGCCTTCCATCACGATCTGCCCGGCCAGCGTGCCCGTGACCGAAGAACTCAGTCCCGAGGCCAGCAGCGCCACGCCGAACACCGCGCTGGCGATGCCCACGCCCAGCAGCGGGGACAGCAGGTGGTAGGCGTCCGACAGCTCGGTCACCGGCGCTTGGCCGGGCCGGTTGAACGCGCCGGCCGCCACCACCAGGATGGCGGCGTTCACGAACAGCGCCAGCCCCAGCGCCACCGTGGAGTCCAGTGTGGCCAGGCGGATGGCCTGGCGCGTGCCCTGGGGCGTGGTGTCGTGCCTGCGTGTCTGCACGATGGACGAATGCAGGTAGAGGTTGTGCGGCATCACCGTGGCCCCCACGATGCCCACGGCCAGGTACAGCATCTGCGGATTGGCCACGATCTCCATGCCCGGCAGCAGCCCGCGCAGCACGGCCGCCACGGGCGGCTGCAGCCAGGCCAGCTGGGCGGCGAAGCACAGGCCGATCACGGCCACCAGGGCGATCACCACCGACTCCAGGCAGCGAAAGCCCCGGCTTTGCAGCGCCAGGATCAGCATCACATCCACCACCGTGATGCACACCCCGGCCACCAGCGGCAGGCCGAACAGCAGGTTCAGGCCGATGGCCATGCCCAGCACCTCGGCCAGGTTGCAGGCCACGATGGCGATCTCGCAGAAGAACCACAGCACCAGGTTGATGCGCGGGGAAAATTGCTCGCGGCAGGCCTGCGCCAGGTCCCGCCCGCTGGCCAGGCCCAGGCGCACGGCCGCCGCCTGGAACAGCATGGCCATCAGGTTGGAGGCAAAGATGACCGCCAGCAGCGAGTAGCCGAACTGCGAGCCGCCCGCGATGGAGGTGGCCCAGTTGCCCGGGTCCATGTAGCCCACGGCCACCATGTAGCCGGGCCCGGCAAACGCCAGCACGCGGCGCGCGTTGTCCGAGCGGCTGGCGCCGCGCGGCACGGCGATGCTGCGATGCACCTGCGGCAGGCTGGGCGTGCCCGCGTGGCCGTTGTCCGGCTCGATGGGGCCGAAGCGGCCCTGTTCGGCCGCAAGCACGGTGTCGTTCATGGGGGCCTTTCCGCCGGCAGGGGCACGCGGTTGCAGGGGGATGCCTATCGGGCGGTCGGCACCAGGCCGCTGGCGGGCGCAATGGCTGCGGCGGCGGGCGCGGCATCCGTGCCTGCGCCGCGCCACAGCGCCACGAGATCTCCGGTCACGATGACCGCGCCGGCCAGCAGGATCAGGCTGCCCACGCAGCGGCGCGCCACGGTGGCAGGTTTCAGGCGCCGCGGCGTGCGGGGGGCGGATGAGGAAGGCAGAAGGGACATCATGGCAACTCCTTGGCAGGGGAACGCTTGTCTCGGGCCAGCCCCGGGAGGGCCCGCCTGCCCCGGCCGGTGCGGGGCAGGCGGGCGGTCCGCGTCAGGCGTAGGCGCTGCTCATCACCAGCGAGCCATTCACGCCGGACGGGAAGAACCCGCCCTTGGTCGCCGTGTCCTTGGTCAGGTACACGATGTTCAGCACGTCGCCCGGCGAGCGGCTGAAGGCGATGCCGTTGGCATCCAGCGGCACGATGTTGGACGTGGTGGCGTCCCCCGTGATGCCCTGGTCCACGTCGGTGGAGCCATCCAGGCTGTCGCGCGCATCCGAGATGGCGCCTGCCGCCGTGCGCAGCGCGGGCATGGCCAGGCCCTTGGCGTACAGCACCGTGCGCACCAGACCTGCGTGGTAGGCCTCGGCGGCCAGAATGCCGGCGGCTGCCTCCAGATAGGTCTTGTTGGTGATCAGCGGCGATGCGCCCTTGTAGGCGGTGACGCCCACGTCCTCGAAGATGAAGGCCCCCAGCAGGAAGTTCTCGTCACTCGCATAGGGATCGAAGGCCGTGCCCGCGCCCACCAGCCCGGCCGCTCGCGCGGCCACCGAGAAGGCGCCGTTCGGGTCGGTGCCGCCGATGTCGATCTGCGGCTGCGCCACCGCCGCCGAGCCCAGCGCCGCGCGCAGAAAGGCCACATGGGCGAGCTCGTCCTGGGCGATCTCCTTGGCGTACTGCGCCACGAGGGGGTCCTTGAAGGCCACGGCACGGCCGCCCGTGATGGCGCCCTGCGTGCCCACGCCCGACTGCAGGTTGGCGGGCAGGCCGGTGCCGAACACCGCGTAGTGATAGAACTGCGACTCCAGATACTCCAGGTTGAGGGCGAAGTTCAGGATCTCCGCATCCGTGGGCCCGCCGGCCTGCGCATTCGCATCGCCCCCGCCGCCGCCGCAGGCAGACAGGATCACCCCGCCCGCCATGCCCACGGCCACGCCGCTGGTCTTGCGGAAGAACTGGCGCCTGTCCTCCAGCTTCTTGGCACGTTTTTGCAAAACCCCTATCAACACTGATTCGTCGGACATGATGGTTCCTCTCGGTTCGCGGCAGGCGCGAACGGTCAACGTGAAGAATGTGCCTCCGGCCGAAAGCACACGGGTGTGGCGAAAGCGCGTTCCACTGAAGAGGTGGCCACCTGCCCCAGAGGAATGGGATGCGTCCCCGCTATCCGGCAGTACGCAGGCCGCGCAGGTCTGGATGTGCCGCAATTGAAAGTGCTTGTAACTTTTTGTGTTTGACGTCGATTGCCGCTTTTTTTGAATCCAGTCCCCGCTGCGCTGCGTATCCAGATCAGCCGGAATCGTTCGGCTTGTCATCAACCCGCTAGGAGCATTCCATGGTCTCGATTCAAAACACCCGCAAGCTGGCCTCGTTCGGCCTGGCCATCGTGATGTCGGCTGCCTCCGTGGCCGCCATGGCCGATGTGATGGTGGGCGGCGCACCCATGCTGCCGTCCAAGGACATCATCGACAACGCCGTCAATTCCAAGGACCACACCACCCTGGTCGCAGCCGTCAAGGCGGCGGGCCTGGTCGATACGCTCAAGGGCCCGGGTCCGTTCACCGTGTTCGCGCCCACCAATGCCGCCTTCGAGGCCCTGCCCGCAGGCACGGTGGATACCCTGCTCAAGCCCGAGAACAAGGGCACGCTGACCACCGTGCTGACCTACCACGTGGTGGCCGGCAAGTGGGATGCGGCCGCGCTGTCCAAGATGATCAAGGACGGCAAGGGCATGGCCAGCATCAAGACCGTCAGCGGCGGCACGCTGGTGGCCAAGTCCAGCGGCTCCAAGATCATGCTGACCGATGAAAAGGGCGGAACGGCCACGGTGACCATCCCCGACGTCTACCAGTCCAATGGCGTGATCCACGTGATCGACAAGGTGCTGCTGCCCAAGTGAGCGGCACAGCAGGCAAGCGGACCGGCCACTGACCGCCGCGGTCAGTGGCCGGAGCCTTGCGCCTTCGCCATGCGCCCTGCGGGCGAGCCGCCGGAGGGCGCGCCACCGTATGTCGATCCCGCATAGATGGCCGCCAGCGTCAGCGCCATGCCGGCCAGCGCCATCGGCGTGGGCCGGGCGGTGAAGAACAGCACGTCGATGGCATAGGTGCCTATGGGCTCGGCCAGCAGGATGAGGCCGGCCAGCGAGGCCTTCACATGCGGCACGGCCGTGCTCACCATGAGCCAGGCCACGCCCTGCACCAGCAGGCCATACAGCAGCAGCGTGCCGAAATCGGCCGCGCCGGCAATGGCCAGCGACTCGCTCTCCAGCCACGCGGCCGCCAGCAGGCAGGGCGCGGCGGCGGCGCACAGCACGGCCATGTTGACGGCCGGGTGCGTGGCGTGCGGCGGGGTCTGCCCCTTCTTGATGAAGACCACGCACAGCGCATAGGCCGCCGCCGAGGCCAGGCCCAGGGCCACGCCCAGCCAGTGTTCGGACGCCGAATCGGGGTCTGCGGCCACCGGCAGGCCCGCGCCCGACACCATGAGGATGCCGGTGGCCGCCAGCACCAGCGCCACGAAGTAGACGACCGTGATCCGCTCGCGGAACACCGCCCAGGCCAGCCCCGCCAGAAAGAACGACTGGCAGTTGGTCAGGATGGCGCCCAGGCCCGGGCCCACCATGCGAATGCTCTTGTGCCACCAGTACAGGTCCAGCGCCAGCGCGGCGCCGGCCAGGCAGGCGTACAGAAGGGCCTGGCGCGTCATGCGCCAGCGCAGGCCCCGCCACAGGGCAAAGCCGGCCAGCCCCAGGCCGCCCAGCAGCATGCGGTAAAAGCCCATGGCGCTGGTCCCCATGCTGCTGAAAGCCACGGCCACGCCGGACAGGCTCAGGATCAGCCCGCCCACGGCCAGCAGCGCCAGGTAGCTTGTCTTGCCGTTCATGCGAACTGTTCCCCCGCAGCGCCTGACCGTCGTTGCGCGGATTGCCGCAGCACCACGCCATCAAACACGAAAAATCCAACGGTCCGGGTCTTCATCCACCACTCCTGTCTGTCGAGGAGTGGCAGCTTAGGCAGGCCGCAGCGCGCGGTCTTGGACGGAATTGATCAGCGCGTGCCGCTCAAGGCCGCATGGCCTGGCGGTACTGCGAAGGCGCCACGCCATGCGCGCGGCGGAACCAGTTGGAGAAATGGCTCTGGTCGTAGAAGCCCAGCGACAGCGCCACCTCGCTCAACGCCAGCGCGCCGCGCAACAGGCCGCGGGCGCTTTCGGCGCGGCGGGCCTGGTGGTAGGCATGGGGCGTGATGCCGTAGCGGCGGCTGAAGCTGCGGATGGCGTGCTCGGGACTGAGCCCGCAGACGGCGGCCAGCCGCGCGGCGCCCAGCTCCTGGTCCGCATGGGCGTCGATGAACTCGCGCAGCAGCGCCGCGCTGGCGCCATCGGGCGCATGCGGCCGGCCGGGGCTGTGCACCACGCGGCGCAGCAGCGCCAGCAGGGCCTCGTCGGCGGCCAGGCCGTCCTGCGGGCCATGCAGCAACTGCCGGGCCCAGGCCCGGGCCTGCGGGTCGCGCAGGCTGACGGCGTCGAACCAGCCATCGCGCACACCCAGCAGCGCGTGCATGCGGGCGGGCTCGACATGCAGCATGTCGTAGGTCCAGCCCTGCTCGCCGCCCGGGCGCCCGTCATGGATCTCGCCCGCGTTGAACAGCGCGATATCGCCGCCCGTGAACTCGCGCTCGGCGCCCCGGCTCCAGCACAGCTCGCGCCCGCCGTGGATGACGGCAATGCCCATGGTGTCGTGGAAGTGGCGCGGATAGCGGTGCTGCACCGCATGGCCGCTGAGAATCTCCACGCCGCCCAGCGCGCAGTGGCGGCGGTAGGTCAGGGCGCGTTGCGCGCGCTTGCCGGGCAGGGATGCACCCATGGCCGGCCTCAGTCCGCGCCGGGAGCCGCTGCCGGCGTCCTGGCCTGCGCGGCCAGCTTGGACAGCCGCCAGCGCGTCAGGTCGTCCGCGCCGGGGCCGGCCTCCACGCGCAGCTCGGAAAAGGGCACGCTGCGGCCCGACTCCTCCTCCACCAGCGCCAGCCGCAGGGGCGTGCCCGATTGCGCGCGCACAAAGCGCATGGGCGGCAGCGCCTCCTGCTGCAGGCGCCACCGGTCGCCGACCTGGGCCAGCGCCTGGATCACCAGGGACAGGTCGCGGCCCTTGGGCGTGAGCAGGTACTCGTAGCGGTCCGGGCCGCTTTGGTAGAGGCGGCGCTCGACCAGGCCGGTCTGCACCAGCTGGCGCAGGCGGTCGGTCAGCGTGGCATTGGTGATGTCCGTGGACTTTTTCAGGTCGTCATAGCGGCTCAGGCCCAGCATCAGGTCGCGCAGCACCAGCATGGCCCAGCGGTCGCCTACGGCCTCCAGCGCTGTGGCGATCGAGCAGGCCATGCCCTCGAAGCTCTTGGATCGCATGGGGTTTCCCTTGTGTGTTCGCGGTTGTCGCAGGCCTGGAGTGTCTCAGCAAAACGCAGGCCCGGCCCGCAAAGGTGGATTGCGCGCTTGTAACTCTGATTATTGGAGTTTATATTTGGAGACACTTTCAACCACGGTTTTTCAAGCAAGGACCTCCTTCATGAGCACGCATCAAGGCACCGCCATCGTCACTGGCGCCTCATCCGGCATTGGCGCCGTCTACGCAGACCGCCTGGCCGCCAGGGGCCATTCCGTGATCCTGGTGGCCCGCCGCGAGGACCGGCTGCAGGCGCTGGCGCAGCGGCTGCGCTGCGCGCATGGCCGCGAGGTCGAGGTCTTGGCCGCCGACCTGGCCGACGCCACCGGCCTGCAGCGCGTGGCGGCGCTGCTGTCGGGCGAGCGTGACATCCGCATCCTGGTGAACTGCGCCGGCCTGGGCGCCCTGGGCCCGGCCGCCCAGGTGGATGCAGGCGAGATCGATCGCATGGTGATGGTCAACATCCATGCGCTGACGCGGCTGTCGCTGGCGGCGGCGCGGCTGTTCGCCACGCGCGGCCGGGGCACGCTGATCAACATCGGCTCCATCCTGGCCGCCATGCCCGTGCCGGGCGCCGCCAGCTACGGCGCCTCCAAGGCCTATGTGCTGAACTTCACGCGCTCGCTGCAGGCCGAGCTGGCCTCCAGCGGCGTCATGGTGCAGGCGGTGATGCCCAGCCTGGTGCGCTCCGAGTTCTTCGGCGGCAAGCCCGCGCCGTTTCCCGAGCACCTGTTCATGTCGCCCGAGACCCTGGTGGACACGGCCCTGACCGCGCTGGACCAGGGCGAGGCCATCTGCTTTCCCACGCTGCAGGACACGGCCGCCTGGCAGGACTTCGACGCATCGCGCGCGCGCCTGGTCACGGCGCTCACGCAGGGCGGCACGCCCGCGGCGCGCTACCGCGCGGCCGAAGCCGCGGCGTCCTGAGCCCGTCGCCACCGCTGTTCAACCGATTTTTTCACCCGGAGAAAGCCATGCCCCTTTGGAAGATCTACCACCCCGAAAACGCCTTCAGCGATGAAGACAAGCAGGCCATCGCCCAGCGCATCACGGCCATCTATGGCGACCTGCCGCGCTTTTACGTGGGCGTGGTGTTCGAGGCCGTCGCCAGGACCTCGTTCTTCATCGGCGGCGAGCCGGCCGATGACTTTGTGCGTATCAGCGTGGACCATATCGCCCGGCAGATACGCGACGAGGAGACCAAGATGCGGTTCCTGGAAGGCGTGCGGCGGCAACTGACCCCCTTCATCGCCGACCGTGGCCTGCGCTGGGAGATGCATGTGGACGAGACGCCCTTCAGCCTCTGGAGCATCCAGGGCCTGCGCCCGCCCGTGCCGGGCACGCCCGAGGGGGAGAAATGGCGCATGGACAATCGGCCTGTGGCCTACTGAGAGGCTTGCGGGGGCGGAACAGGGGACAGGCCCGGGCCCCCGCGGCCTTTCCACTTGCCGCCTTTGCGCCTCTTGCCCTTGCACCTTTTGCCCATGCACATTCGTCCCGCACACATCGAAGACGCCGAAGAGATCAGCGCGCTGGCCTCCAGCGTTTCGCACCTCTTCACCCTGGACTCCAGCAGCCGGGGCGCGCAGGAATTCCTGAAGTCCCTGGGGCCGCAGGCGTTCCAGGCCTACCTGCAGGACCCTCGCTACTTCTTCATCGTTGCCAGGCAGGACGATGCCCTGGCAGGCATGGCGGCCCTGCGTGACGGGCGCCATCTGTTCCATCTGTTCGTTGGCCTGCCGTTCCAGCGGCAGGGGCTGGCCAGGCGGCTGTGGCAGGCGCTGCAGCCTGCCATCCACCCGGACGCCGGCAGCGTCACCGTCAACTCCACGCCGTTTGCCGTGCCCGCCTACGAGAGGCTGGGTTTTCGGGCCACGAGTGCGCCGCTGGAAAAGAACGGCGTGGCCTTCGTACCCATGCAGATCACCGTGGCCGCGCCCGTGGACCAGCCTCAGCGCAGCGACAGCCCCGCCGACTGAATCGCGCGGGCGTAGCGCGGGCGCTCGCTTTGCAGGCTCTGGCCCAGGTCGGCCGGGGAGCCGCCCGCCACCTTGAAGCCCATGTGCTCCAGCTGGGCGCGCACATCGGGCGCCTGCAGCACGGTCTGCAGGTCGCGGTTGATCTTGGCGACGATGGGCGCGGGCGTGCCGGCCGGCGCGAAGTAGCCCTGCCAGCTCTCCACCGAGAAGCCGGGCACGCCGGCCTCGGCCATGGTGGGCACCTGGGGCAGGGCGTCGGAGCGGTAGGGCGTGGTCACGGCCAGGGCGCGCAGCTTGCCGGCGCGCACGTACTCGGTCACGGCGGCCAGCGTGATCAGCGTGGCGTCGGTATGGCCGCCCAGCACGTCCAGCGAGGCGGGGCCACCGCCCGGGTAGGGGATGTAGTTGACCTTGGCGCCCGTCTCCTGCGTGAGGATTTCATGCGCCACATGGGCAATGCCGCCATTTCCGGGCAGGCCCAGGCTGATGCTTTGCGGCTTGGCCCTGGCGCGCGCCAGGTACTCGCCCAGCGTGTTCAGGCCCGTGCCGGGGTTGACCACCAGCACCTGCGGATTGACCACCGCCTTGATGATGGGCGTGAAGGCCTTTTGCGTGTCGTAGGGCAACTGGGCGAACAGCAGGCCGTTGAGCGTGAGGCCCTCGCCCTGCTGCAGCAGCGTGTAGCCGTCGGGCGCTGCCTTGGCCACCTTGGCCGCGCCGATGGTGCCGCTGGCCCCCGCCACGTTCTCCACCACCACCGACTGGCCCCACAGCGCGGCCAGCTTGTCGGCCAGCGTGCGCGTGAGCTTGTCGGCGCTGCCCCCGGGCGCCACGGGCACGATGATGCGCACCGGCTTGTTCGGAAAGCTGTCGGCCGAGGCCAGGGCCGCAGGCGCGTGCAGGGCCAGGGCGGAGAACAGGGGAAGCAGCAGCGCGCGCAGCGCAGACGGGGTGCGGATCATGGGAGTGCCGGAGTGCAGAGAGTCGATGCCCGCAGTCTGGGAGGCGCCTGGCGCGGCGTGAACTAAGCATTGCGGCTATGCATATGCGACTGCCGCACAACGTGCGTCACGCTTGCCCCACGCATGCGCGCGCAGTGCCCAAAGCTCATATCCATATCCGCAATGCTTCGTTGGCGCCGGGGCGGGCCGGGCCTACCGTCATGTCCTCTCGTGAACGCCTCCCGGATCCTCCCCGGGACACTCCCCCGGAACCGCCCCATGACACAGACCCACCTCTCCATCGACTTCAGCGGCAGCGACGTGGCCAGCCGCCGCGCGGCCGCCATCACCGGCTTCATCGCCACGGCCCGGCGCCTGCTCCCCGACCCGGAGCACGCCACGCCCGAGCAACTGCAGGCCGTGGCCCGCGAGCTGGAGGCGCTGGGCCTGCAGCGCGAACTGTTCCCGCACGCGCACTTCCCCGTCTCGGCCAGCAACCCGGCCCAGGTCTACCGGCTGGGCGAAGACCTGGGCGGGCGCTATGCGCTGTACCTGTCCGCCGGCCTGCCGGGCAAGTCCCAGCCGCCGCATGACCACACCACCTGGGCCATCATCGCGGGTGTCGAAGGCGTGGAGCGCAACGTGTTCTTCACACGCGGCAAGACCGATGACCCGCTGCGCGACACCCTGGCGGTGGGGCGCAGCGTCGATGTGGGCAGCGGAACCTCGGTAGTGCTCACGCCCACCGACGTGCACACCATCGAGCTGGTCGGCGAGGAGCCCGGCCTGCACCTGCACTTCTACGGGCGCGGCCTGGAGCGCATGCCCGATCGCGTGGTCTTCGAGAGCCTGGAGGGCGGCAGCTTCCGCACCTTCGGTCCGCCCAAGTCGATTCGCCATGCGCTGGTCACGCCCGCTGCGCTCCGGCAGGCCCTGGCCGATGGCGAGGAAATCGCCGTGCTCGACGTGCGCGAGGCCGGCGTCTTCGCGCACCGCCACATCCTGTTCGCGGCGCCCGCTCCGGCCTGGCGGCTGGAGCAGCTCATCGACCGCCTGGTGCCGCGCCGCGGCACGCGCATCGTCCTGGTGGACGGCGACGGCACGCTGGCCCATGAGGCCGCCGCCAAGCTCGTGCGCCTGGGCTGGCCCAACGTCTCGGTGCTGGAAGGCGGCACCGAAGGCTGGGCGGCCGAGGGGCTGGAAATCTTCAGCGGCACCAACGTGCCCAGCAAGGCCTTTGGCGAAGTCATCGAGCATGAAAAGCACACGCCCTGGATCACCTCGGACGACCTGGGGGCGCGCGTGCAGCGCGGCGACAACATCGTCGTCGTCGACAGCCGCACGCCCGAGGAATTCGCGGCCTTCAGCCTGCCCTTCGCCCTGAGCGTGCCGGGCGCCGAACTGGTCTACCGCATCGGCGAGATCGCCCCGGACCCGGAAACCCTGGTCGTGGTCAACTGCGCGGGCCGCACGCGCTCCATCGTGGGCGCGCAGACCCTGATCGACGCCGGCATTCCCAACCAGGTCGTCTCGCTGCGCAACGGCACCATGGACTGGCTGCTCACCGGCCGCAGGCTGGCCCATGGCCGCCGCACCCCGCTGCCCGAGCCCGGCGCCGTCGCCCTGGCCACGGCACGTGAACGCGCAGCCAGCGTGGCGCAGCGCGCGGGCGTGCAATCCATCGATGCTGCAGGCCTGGCCCGCTTCGAAACCGAAGCCACCGAGCGCACGCTCTACCGCTTCGACGTGCGCACCCGCGAGGAATACCAGGCCGGCCACCTTTCCGGCTGGCGCTGGGCGCCGGGCGGCCAGCTCGTGCAGGCCACCGACGAATACGCCGCCACGCGCGGCGCACGCATCGTGCTGGCCGACTGGGACGGAGTGCGCGCCCTCACCACCGGCGCCTGGCTGGCCCAGCTGGGCTGGGAAGTCTTCACCTACGTTCCGCCCGCTCTGGCCACCCTGGACACCGGCGCCGAACCCGTGCGCGTGCTCGCCTCCCACGCACCCGCGCCCCAGCTGTCCGTGCAGCAGACGCAGGAACTGCTGGGCGAAGGCCGCGCCATCGTCTTCGACGTGGACAGCCGCCCCGCCTTCGAGAAGCAGCACATCGCCGGTGCGCGCTTTGCCGTGCCTGACCGGCTGCCCTCCTTCGTGCAGGCCCTGCCGCCAGCGCAGGTGGTGGTGCTCACCTCGCCGGACGGCGTGCTGGCGCGCAGCGTGGCGGCCGAACTGGCTGCGCGCACGGGGCGCGACGTGCGTTCCGTCGTCGGCGGCACTTCTGCCTGGGCTGCTGCGGGGTTGCCATTGGGGCAGGGTGATGCGGATGTGCTGACGGGGGATGATGATCAGTGGTACAGCCCTTATGCGCATCGGGATCTGGCGTTGAGGGATGCGGGGTTTCAGGCTTATCTGGATTGGGAGCTTGGGCTGGTTGAGCAGTTGGAGAGGGATGGGTGGGCTTCCGAGATTCGGCTGGTGCCTGCTGTTTGAGGTGAGGCTGGCTCTTGGTCTGCTTTGGCCCCTGCCGGGTGGTTGTTTTTCGAGGCCGGGTCTCGGCCCGGCGGCCGACCTACTTTCTTATCGCGCGACCGGAGTGCTGGCCATAAGAAAGTAGGCAAAGAAGCGCGCCCCAAACTGCCCACGACCCTTCGCTTCGCTGCGGGCGACCTGCGTTGTGCGGGATGCGGGGTGTGCCGCAGAACTCGCTGCGCGCTGGCGCGCTTCGCTCAAACAACTGCGGCAAGTCAGATGACGAAGCAAGCCTGTCCTTCGGCAGGCTTGCCACCCCGCATCCC
>JAITUC010000021.1 GCA_031286585.1 Delftia acidovorans | reverse complement strand
GGGCCCGCTGGCGCTGGTTGCGCAGCATGACGCGGGGGAAGCTGACCAGGCTGGTGAAGAGGCTGATCATCCAGAACACCATGGGATACCACACCACCCAGAACAAGGTGCGCGCCAGTCCTTTCTCGTAGCGCCGGTCGATGGCCATGCTGACGGCGAATTGCAGCAAACAGGTCGTGGCCAACACCAGGCCTGTGAAGGCCGGAGGAAACAAGGTCTCCACCCGGAGGTGAGGTGGGAGCTGCACAAACAGGCCCAGCAGATACAGCAGGATGGACAGGGCAAAGGCGTAAGCCCACAGCGTGGACAGTGTGAACTCGAGCAGCAGTGGCCACATGCGGCGGTTGTGCCAATGCAGCAAGTTGCCGATGTGCTTCAACAAAGCCTCGGCTCCGCCCTGTGCTTGGAGCAGTCGCTGCTTCCACAAGCCATGCAAGGTTTCGGGCACCAGAATCCATGCGAGAGCGCGGGGTTCATAAAAAATCGACCAGTGATCGCGCTGCAGTTTCCAGCTGATATCAATGTTTTCAGCCAGCATGTCCAGACTCCAATAGCCCACGCGGTCCAGGGCCTTGCGGCGAAAAGCAGCCACCGTGCCCGAGACGGTGAACACCTGGCCATAGATACGCTGGGTGCGCTTGATCAGGCTGGAGATGGAGGAGAACTCTCCTACCTGTATTCGGCCTACCAAGGTGGAGCGGGTGCGCACGCGTGGATTGCCGGATACGGCTCCCACACGGAGGGTGTCCAGCATGGGGCGTACCAGGAGGGCCACGGCATCGGGGTCGAGGATGGCATCTCCGTTGATACAGACCAGATATTCGCTGTTGGCGGCCAAGGAACCCATGCGCAGCGCCATAGCCTTGCCCTGGTGTTCAGACAGATGAAGCACTCGCAGCCGGGGGTGTAGGGCTGTCATGCGGTCCAGAATCTTGGCACTTGCGTCGGTCGAGCCGTCGTTCACTGCCAGCACTTCGATATGGTCATGGCGTTGCTGCAAGGCTGCCAGCAGGGCCGCTTCAATGTGTTTCTCATGGTTGAAGCACGTAATGATGATGGTGACAAGGGGGCGGTTTGGCAGCCCAGGAACTTCACGTGCTGAAGACTGCTCTCCCCATTTCCACTGCCGTTCTAGGCGGATATAAAAGTACAAGCCTCCGGCCATCCATAGGGTAGACATGAACAAGGGGTAAAGAAAAACAAAGTCCAGCATGTGCTGCTCATCCATCACCAGGGTGACTGCAAAGAGCAGGACATAACTCCCTGCATCAATGCCAGGGCATGGCTTGTGGGGTTGGAGTGCCTTCCTGCGGTGTGGTGCTGCAAAAGCCGAGGGAGTCGTGCCTGCCGCAATGGTTCAAGGCTTTGCGCAGCATGGGCTCCAAGCTAAAGGAGCAATAGCACGGCGGAAAGTACCTGCTGTCGCACAGGCAGGGAGTGGCGGTAGTGCATGCCTGCAGCGCCATCCGACCGATTCCCGTGAATCTGTAGGAGTCGGCTGCGGAGAGATGACAGAGGCAGGTGCGGACCTGCCGGTGCAAAGCGATCAAAGTCCGGGAGGCAGAGCCTCTGGCGGGCTTTGGTGGATGCTTACACCGAGCGGCTACGTGCCAGCGGCGGGTTTTTGGCGAAGTACAGCTTGATGCCACGCATCAGCGCGTCGGCCAGCTGTACCTGGTAGGCCGCGCTGCGCAGCTTGGCCTCTTCCTCGGGGTTGCTGATGAAGGCAGTTTCCACCAGCACGCTGGGAATGTCGGGCGCCTTGAGCACGGCAAAACCGGCTTGCTCCACACGGGGCTTGTGCAGCTTGGCCATGTCGCCAATCTGGCCCAGCAAATGGGTGCCCAGCTTCAGGCTGTCGTTGATCTGGGCGGTAGTGCTCATGTCCAGCATCATTTGCTGCACATGGCGGTCCTGGCTTTTGACGTTGATGCCGCCCACCAGGTCGGCCTGGTTTTCCTTGTTGGCCAACCAACGGGCCGCCGTGCTGGAGGCGCCTTTCTGGCTCAGGGCAAACACACTGGCGCCCTTGGCTGCGGGCGTGGTGAAGGCGTCGGCATGGATGCTGATGAACAGGTCAGCCTGCACGCGGCGGGCCTTTTCCACGCGGGTGCCCAGGGGCACGAAGAAGTCGGCATCGCGCGTCAAAAAGGCGCGCATGGGGCTGCCGCCTATGGTGCTGGCATTGATGCGGTCGCGCAGCAAATGGGCGATGCGCAGCACCACGTCTTTTTCGCGCGTGCCACCAGGGCCTATGGCGCCGGGGTCTTCACCGCCATGCCCGGGGTCCAGGGCCACGATGATGATGCGGTCCGTGCGCTGGGCCGTGGCCACACTGGGGCCTACCGGGCGCTTGGTGGGCGCAGGCTCGGGCGGCGGTGCTGCAGGCGGCGGGGCCGTGGCGATGACGGTGGGCGGCTGCTGCGGCGGTGTGGGGGACGTATTGGGCGTGCTGGCAGGGACTGCAGGCTTGGTGGCCGGCTTGTTGCCTTGCTGGGCAATCAGGTCACCCAGGGGGTCTGCTGCAGGCGGCACGCCACTGCCCATGGCAGGCTGGTGTGCCTGCGCCTGGGCGGACTGGGGGCCGGCATCGCGCAGGCGTTCGCTGATCAAGGCCTCCATCGGGTCCACCGGGTCGGCCGGGTAGAGGTCAAACACCAGTCGGTGCTGGTAGGCGGCCACGGGCTGCAGCGTGAACACCTGGGGCACGGCGTTTTGCTTCAGGTCTATGACCAGGCGCACCACATTGGGGGAGTTTTGGCCTACGCGTATGGCCTTGATGTTGGGGTCATCCGGCTGGACCTTGGCCACCAGCTCGCGCAGGGCGGGGTTCAGGTCGATGCCCTCGATGTCCACCGCCAGCCGCGGAGGCGAGGCGACAAAAAACTGCTTGGCCACCAGGGGCGTGTCGGACTCCAGCGTGACGCGGGAATATTCGGGTGCAGGCCAGACCCGCACCGCCACGATGGAGGCGCCGCGTGCGATCTGTTGCGTGCCGAGCAAAAGCACCAGCGAGCCTGCCTGCAACAGGTGGCGGCGGCTCAAGGGGGCGGGTGAGGCGTGGAGGTTTTCGTCGCTCATGCGGACCAGTGCTGCAGCATGTGCGCGCCGGCTTGCGTGTGGGCGCGCAAGCTCACGCGGCGCTGCGTGTCATCTATTGCTTCTATATGGATAGCTAGGTCCGCAGATGGGGTCAGCGCTGCGGCCTTTTCCGGCCATTCTGCCAGTTTCAGCCCCTGGCTGGCGAAAATGTCGCGAAAACCCGCATCTTCCCATTCGCGCGGATCGTCGAAGCGGTAGAAGTCAAAGTGCCAGATCGACAGGCCCGCGGCCTCGTGTGGCTCGACCACGGCATAGGTGGGGCTTTTGATGCGGCCCGTCACACCCAGGCTGCGCAGCAAATGGCGCACCAGTGTGGTCTTACCGGCGCCCAGGTCGCCATGCAAGGTGACATAGGCATTGCGCAGCGCGGGCAGTTGCGCCAGAGCCTGGGCAAAAGCGGCGGTGTCTGCCTCGCTGTGCCAGGTGAGCGATTGCTCGGCAAGCGGGGCTGGGGTTTCTACAATCGGGGGGATATGGTGTGCAGCAGTCAACTCGTTCCTCAAATACAGGACTGGGCCAGCGAGTTGGGATTCTCCCAAATTGGCGTGGCCGGTGTGGATTTGTCCTCGGCAGAGCCCGGGCTGCTGCAATGGCTTGCGGCCGGCTGCCATGGCGAGATGCACTATATGGAGGGCCACGGCCTCAAACGCGCCCGGCCGGCCGAGCTGGTTCCGGGCACGCTCAGCGTCATCACCGCGCGCATGGATTATCTGCCCCAGGCCACGCCTTCCGGCTGGCAGGCCGTGGAATTTGCGCGTTTGCAGCGGCCAGGGGAAGGCATTGTCTCCGTCTACGCCCGGGGGCGGGACTACCACAAGGTATTGCGCGCGCGGTTGCAAAAGCTGGCCGACCGCATCGCCCAGGAAATTGGACCCTTTGGCCACCGTGTGTTTACCGACTCTGCTCCCGTGCTGGAGGCCGAGCTGGCCCAGCGCAGCGGCCAGGGCTGGCGCGGCAAGCACACCCTGGTGCTCAACCGGGAAGCCGGCTCCATGTTCTTTCTGGGCGAGATCCTGGTCGACATGGCGCTGGCACCTACCGAGCCCGTCAGCGGCCACTGTGGCAGCTGCAGCGCCTGCATGCAGGCCTGCCCCACGGGCGCCATCGTGGCGCCGAACCGGGTGGATGCGCGCCGCTGCATTTCCTATCTGACCATCGAACATGCCGGCCCCATTCCGCTGGAGCTGCGCCCGCTGCTGGCCAATCGCATCTACGGCTGCGACGACTGCCAGTTGGCCTGCCCCTGGAACAAGTTTGCCCAGCCCAGCCGCCTATCCGACTTCGATGCCCGCAACGGCCTGGCAGGCAGCACGCTGGTACAGCTTTTTGCCTGGGATGAGGCCGGCTTTTTGCGCCGCACCGAGGGCAGCCCCATACGCCGCATAGGCCATGAGCGCTGGCTGCGCAATATCGCTGTGGCCCTGGGCAATGCGCTGCGCAATCTGCCCGAGGGTGCCGAGCGCGATGCCGTGCATGCGGCCTTGTTGGCCCAGGTGGCTCACCCCAGCGAGCTGGTACGCGAGCATGTGCAATGGGCGCTGGCACAGGGTGCGGGCCAGCCATAAGTCGCAGTCTGTGCTCTCAAAAAAGAGAGCTGTCAGCGCAGCAGGACCGCCACTATCCGATTTGTTTGGCGTTGAAGTCCACAGGCCGCCCGCGTAGGCAGCTCCTGATTCAGAAGTGGGCTCAGGGCGCCAGCGACAGCGCAAACGGCAGGCTGGCCACGCCCAGCATGGTGGACAGCGTCACCAGTCCGGCCACATAAGGGCCGTTGTAGCCCATGCGCGCTGCCAGCACATAGCAGGTGCTGGCCGTGGGCAGGGCGGCGAACAGCAGCAAGATCAAGGCCTGGTCACCCTGCAGGCCCAGAATGTGGATGGCGGCCAGCGCCAGCAGCGGCTGCACGCCATGGCGAATGGCCAGCACGGCCACGGACAGGCGCTTGGCGTGGGTCAGCAAACCCAGTTGCAGACCGGCGCCGGCCGACATCAGGCCCAGTGCAATCGAGGCTGCGCCCAGGCGGTTGGCAGGTGGCTCCAGCCAGGTTGGCATGCGAAAGCCCAGCAAATTGGCCACCAGGCCACAGACCGTGGCCACGATCAGGGGGTTGCGCACCAACTGCTGCCAAAAGCTGTGCTGCCCGGCACGGGCCATGGGCCAGACGGCGGCGATATTGAACATGGGCACGCAAAAGCCGATCAGCACCGACATCAGCAGCAGCCCCTGGGCGCCGGCCAGGCGTTCGGCCAGAGCCAGACCGATAAAGGAATTGAAGCGAAACGCCACCTGGGCCGCGCTGGCATGGTCGCGCCGGTCCACATGGTTCCTAAGGCCTGGCCACCAGGGAAGGCTGTAGGCCAGGGCAATGCCCACCACACCGGAGAGCACGCCAGCGGCAATCAGGTTGGAGGTGGTGGTCCAGTCCAGCGGGCTTTTGACGATGGAGTGAAACAGCAGCACCGGGAACAGCAGGTAATACACCAGTGCCTCAACGCCTTGCCAGACGGGGCGGTTGAGTGGGCTGAACCGGCACAGCAAATAGCCCAGCAAGATCAGGGAAAAGTCGGGGAAAAGAAGCTGGGCGTAATTCACGGGCGCCAAGCATACGCCCACGGCAGGGCAGGGGGGCCCACTTCAGGCGCAAAAGTGACAAGGCAGCGGCTGCGCAGGCTTTTTTGTCAGCGCAACTCGTCTGCCTTGTGCCTGTGTTTTGTCTGCGCTTTGTGTGTGAAGTCACGGGTAAACACCTACAAATCAGCCATTGCAAAACGGTTTCGCCTACAAAGGCCTGCGTTTAGCATCCTGCTTTCCTTTTGGATACATAGGCAAGGAGTACTCTCATGGATCGTCGTAGTTGGATGGGCGTGGTGTTGGCGTTGGCCAGCACTGCAGCAATGGCAGACGCATCGTTCCCGAACAAGCCGATCAGGCTGCTGGTGCCTTTTGCGGCCGGCGGCACGACCGACATCATTGCCCGCGTGATCGCCGATCCGCTGGGCAAGGAGCTGGGCCAGCCCGTGATCGTGGAAAACCGTGGCGGTGGCGGCGGCGTCATCGGCGCGCTGGAGACCTCGCGCCAAAAGGCTGACGGCTACAACCTGGGCATTGCCACCGTCTCCACCATGGCCACCAACCCGGCCATCAACCCCAAGAACCCCTATGACCCGCTGACGGCCTTCACGCCGGTGATCAATATTGCCGCCACGCCCAATGTGATCGCGGTGAACCCCAAGTTTGCCGGCGCGGCCAATTACAAGGCCTTTGAAGCTGAGCTCAAGAAGAACCCGGGCAAGTACTCCTATGGGTCCTCGGGAACGGGCGGCATCCAGCACATGTTGATGGAGCTGTACAAAAGCCTGACGGGCATCGAGATGACCCACGTGCCCTACCGTGGTGCGGGCCCGGCCCTGAACGACGCCGTGGCCAACCAGATCCCCATGATTCTGGACAACCTGCCTTCGGCTCTGCCCTTTATCAAGGACAAACGCCTCACCGCCATTGTCGTGGCCGCGCCCGAGCGTCTGGCCGTGCTGCCCGATGTGCCCACCTTCAAGGAAGTGGGCCTGGAGCCTGTGAACCGCATGGCCTTCTACGGCATCATCGGCCCCAAGGGCATGCCCAAGGAAGTGGTGGACAAGCTCAACGCTGCCGTGCGCAAGGTGCTGCAGGAGCCCGCCATCCGCAAGCGCATCGAGGACACGGGCTCGGTGATTGTGGGCAATACGCCCGAGCAGTTTGCCAAGGAGTGCAAGGATGAGTTTGCGGTCTACAAGCAGGTCGTCGCCAAGCAAAAGCTGACGCTGGAATAAGGCACAACTGCTTCCAATAAAAAGCCGCGAATCTCGCGGCTTTTTTGTTGTCTGTAAGGCTTGGGGCGCTATTCGTTTGGAGGCGGCCATACAGCGCTTCATACTTTGTTGCGCGCCCTTGCCGTACCCAAGTACTGTTCTTCGGGCACGCGTCGCGTCTGAAGCGCTGTCTGGCCGTTGGGCTTGTGTCTTTGGCCCTCGCGGCACTGCGGATGCCCGCTCCTGCAGACTTGAAAACCAAGCTGTGTTGTGACGTAAAAAAGCCTGCGCAGCGAGAGCTGGCAGGCTTTGTTTGCTATGCCCCGCGTGAGCGGGGCGGCAGCGATGGCACTGAGATAGCGTTTACAGCGAATCGATAAAGCTGCGCAGCTTGTCGGAGCGGCTGGGGTGCTTCAACTTGCGCAGCGCCTTGGCTTCGATCTGGCGGATGCGTTCGCGTGTCACGTCGAACTGCTTGCCCACTTCTTCCAGCGTGTGGTCGGTGGACATTTCGATGCCGAAGCGCATGCGCAGCACCTTGGCTTCGCGCGGGGTGAGGCCGTCGAGGATGTCCTTGACCACGTCGCGCAGGCCGGCCTGCATGGCGGCGTCCACGGGAGCGGTGTTGTTGGTGTCCTCGATGAAGTCGCCCAGGTGCGAATCGTCGTCGTCGCCGATCGGCGTTTCCATGGAGATCGGCTCCTTGGCGATCTTCATGATCTTGCGGATCTTGTCCTCGGGGATCTCCATCTTGGCCGCCAGGATGGACGCATCGGGCTCGAAGCCGAACTCCTGCAGATGCTGGCGCGAGATGCGGTTCATCTTGTTGATGGTCTCGATCATGTGCACCGGGATACGGATGGTGCGCGCCTGGTCGGCGATCGAGCGCGTGATGGCCTGGCGGATCCACCACGTGGCATAGGTCGAGAACTTGTAGCCGCGACGGTATTCGAACTTGTCCACCGCCTTCATCAGGCCGATGTTGCCTTCCTGGATCAGATCCAGGAACTGCAGGCCGCGGTTCGTGTACTTCTTGGCGATGGAGATCACCAGGCGCAGGTTGGCCTCGATCATCTCCTTCTTGGCGTCACGGCTGGCGCGCTCGCCATCGTTCATGCGCTTGTTGATGCGCTTGAGCTCGTCCAGCGGAACGACCACGCGCGACTGCAGGTCGATCAGGTTCTGCTGCAGTTCCTGCACGGGCGGGACATTGCGCTCCAGCACGCTGCTCCAGGGCTTGCCGGCCGCGACCTGCTCCACCACCCACTGCAGGTTCAGCAGATTAGGCGGGAACTGGGCGATGAAGGTTTCCTGCGGCATGCCGCACTTGTCCACGATGATCTTGCGCAGCTCGCGTTCCTTCTTGCGCACGTCATCGACCTGGGCACGCACGAGGTCGCACAGCTTCTCGATGGTCTTGGCCGTGAAGCGGATGGTCATCAGCTCTTCGGTCAGGGCCTTCTGCACCTTGATGTACGTGGGCGTGCCATAGCCTTCCTTGTCGTACACCTTGTGCATCTTGTCGAAGTTCTCGCGCATGGCGTCGAAGCGGCGCAGCGCCTCGTTCTTGAGTTCCTCGAGCTTCTTGGTCAGCGCCTTGGAGCCGCCCTTGCCGTCGTCGTCGTCCTCTTCGTCGTATTCGTCGAAGTCTTCCTCGGCCACGTAGTCGTCGTTCTCATTGGCGTTGACGAAGCCGTCGACGATGGTGGAGATGACGACCTTGCCTTCGCGGATTTCATCGGACATGGCCAGGATCTCGGCGATGGTGGCAGGCGAGGCCGAGATGGCCTCCATCATGTCCATCAGGCCGCCTTCGATGCGCTTGGCGATTTCGATTTCGCCTTCGCGCGTCAGCAGCTCGACCGTGCCCATTTCGCGCATGTACATGCGCACGGGGTCGGTGGTGCGGCCGAACTCGGAGTCCACCGTGGACAGGGCGGCTTCGGCCTCTTCCTCGGCTTCCTCCTCGGTGGTGGCGGACTGGCCCGTGTTGTTCAGCAGCAGGGTTTCCGCGTCGGGCGTCTGCTCGTAGACGGCCACGCCCATGTCGTTGAGCATGGAGATCACGACTTCCAGCGTTTCGGCATCGACCAGCTTGTCGGGCAGGTGGTCGTTGATTTCGCTGTGCGTCAGGTAGCCGCGCGTCTTGCCCAGCTTGATCAGCGCCTTCAGGCGCTGGCGGCGGGTGGACATTTCCTCTTCGGTCAGGACGGTTTCGTCCAGGCCGAATTCCTTCATCAAGGCGCGTTCCTTGGCCTTGCTGATCTTCATGCGCAGAGGCTTGACCTTTTCGGCAGGGGCCGAGGAGGCCTCGACTTCGACCTCCACTTCGGTCTCGATCTCGGACTCGCCTTCACCGTCGCCGTCGATGTCGCCATCGATGTCGGACAGGTCGGCGTCATCGATGTCGTCGCCGCCTTCCTTGGCCTTGGGCTTGCGGCCGCGCTTGGCGGGGGTCTTGGCAGCGGCGGTGGAGCTGGCGGCTGCCTTGGCCGGCGCCTTCTTGGCGGCGGCAGGCTTCTTTTCGGTCTGGGCGGGGGCGTCGTCGCCTTCGGCTGCCTTCTTGCGGCCGCGCTTGGGGGTCGCGGCGGCGAGCAGCTCGTCGGCCATGGCTTTGAGTTCGGCTTGGGACTTGGTTACCACGTCGGTATCTTTCTTTGCTTTGGCCGCAGATGCGGCGCTCTTCGGTCCTGCAGCGGCTTTGCCGGCACCGGCCTTGGCCGGGGCTGAAGAGGTTGTCGAAGTCTTGGGCTTCGCTGGAGCTTCGGGGGCCTGCTTGGACTTCACGGACTTTGAAACGGGCATGAGCACCTCACGGTCAGGAGCGAACACACACAAAGGGAAACTCAAACAAGCGCCGCCTAGGCGCACGCGCGGACGGACCAGGTCCGCCAGGGAAGCGAAAAACGTTCCAGGCAAGATGTCTGGGCGAACATTTGGTGTGCAGTCCTTGCGGGAAATTGGGCCGTGCAGTTGCTGCAATCACGTGAGTTCTTCACGGGGCCCGGTCCGGAGGTGCTGCTGTCGCTCTTGCCGATAGCCCCTAATTATATCTGCTTACCTCGATTTCAAGAGGAAGTGCGCATCTGGTTTTCCAGGGCCTGCTGTCGGGCAAAGAGATCGCGATAGCGCTGGGCGGCGCTGGGGTCCCGTGCCATGTCGCGCACGGCTTCTTCGATCTGGGCCTTGATGTGGTCGATGACGATGCGGTTGAGCACGCCGCGAAGCTCGCGGCGCAGCTCGGGCAGCTCGCCCTCGGGATGGGCGTGGGGGCCGCTCATCAGCTTGTCCGCCAGCGCTTCATGGGGCAGGCCGCGCAACTGCTCGCGCAGCACGGCGAAGGGCCGGGGGCCGGACTCCTGGAACTGTGCTTCCATCCAGCGGAACAGCGCGCCGTGGCCGGCGGTGCAGCGCGCCAGCGCCTCGAAGTCCTCGTGGGTGAGCTCTTCCATGAATTCCATGTGCGCCATGAGCAGGCGCGCCGCCTGGTCCGTGCGCGTGACGGGGGCCACGCGAGGCCCCATGGGCGGCGGGTTGAAGTCGCTGCGGCCATTCTTGTCCCAGGGCTTGCGCGGCCAGGGCTTCTTGCCGCCGCGCCCGGGCTCGCCGCCGCGCCAGCCGCCTGCGCCGCCGCCCTGGCTGCCCCGCTCGGGCCAGCCCGAAGGCGTGCTGTATTCGGCCGGCTGGCCCCAGTCGGATGCGGCTGGCGCATGGCTGGCCTGCTGGCCCGGATGGTGGGCGCCACCGGCCATGGAGCCGCGTGCCGGGCCGCTGCGGGCGGCTTCCTGCGACCAGAGGTCCGAGAGGTCGCGGGCATCGAGCTGCACGAGTTCGGCGATCTCGCCCAGCAACTGGCGCTTGAGGGCGCCGTCTGGCAGGGCCGTCCACAGCGGACGCGCATTGCTGGCCATGTGGGCACGGCCTTCGGCCTGGCCCAGGTCGCAGCCTTCGCTGGCGGCTTCGATGAGAAAGCGGCTCAGCGGCAGCGCGTCGCCCACGTAGCGCGCAAAGGCTTCGCTGCCGTACTCGCGGATGAAACTGTCCGGATCATGCTCGGCGGGCAGGAAGAGGAATTTGACGCTGCGCGTGTCGCTGGCATAGGGCAGGGCCGCATCGAGCGCCTTGCGCGCGGCGCGCCGGCCCGCCGCATCGCCGTCGAAGCTGAAGACGACGGCTTCGGTAAATCGAAACAGTTTGTGAATATGGTCGGGCGTGCAGGCCGTGCCCAGCGTGGCGACGGCATTGGCAAAGCCCAGCTGGGCCAGGGCCACCACGTCCATATAGCCTTCGGTGACCAGGGCATAGCCCATGTCGCGCAGGGCCGTGCGGGCCTCGAACAGGCCGTAGAGCTCGCGCCCCTTGTGAAAGACCGGGGTTTCGGGCGAATTCAGGTATTTGGGCTTCTCGTCGCCGAAGACGCGGCCGCCAAAGCCGATGCACTCGCCCTTGACGTTGCGGATGGGAAACATCAGCCGGTCGCGGAAGCGGTCGTAGCGCTTGTCGTCGCCCTCGCCAACGATGACCAGGCCCGATTCTTCGAGCTGCGGGTCGTCGTACTGCGGGAACACGCTGGCCAGCGACCGCCAGCCCGCGGGCGCGTAGCCCAGGCCGAAGCGCCTGGCGGTCTCGCCCGAGACGCCGCGGCGCTTGAGGTAATCGATGGCCTGGGGCGATGCCTTGAGGTGCTTGCGGTAGGCGTCGCCGGCCTTCTCCAGCACGTCGGTGAGGGTGGCCTGTTTCTGCTTTTGCGCGGCCTGGCGCTCGCGCTCGGCGGGGCTGATGTCGTCCTGCGGCACCTGCAGGCCGACCTGGCCGGCAAGATCCTGCACGGCTTCGACGAAGCCCATGCCGGCATGGTCCATCAGAAAGCCGATGGCGTTGCCATTCTTGCCGCAGCCAAAGCAGTGATAGAACTGCTTGCTGGGACTGACGGTGAAGGAGGGCGACTTCTCACTGTGGAACGGGCACAGGCCCATGAAGTTGGCGCCGCCCTTCCTGAGCTGCACGTAGCGTCCCACGATGTCGACCACGTCGACGCGCGAGAGCAATTCCTGGATGAACGATTGGGGAATGGACACCCGCGTATTGTGCCTTCGCGGGGCCATCCGGCCGTGCCCCGGGGGCACTGGCCGGCGGTGCCCGGCCCTCAGCCCAGGCGCTGGAAGGTCAGCGTGAAGGCCACGCCATCGCGCGTGTTGTGCGCCTTGATCGTGCCGCCCATCTTGGCCATGTAGGTCCTGGCCACGAACAGGCCCTGGCCCCGGTGCTCGGCGCCGCCGGAGGTCCCCGGCTCCTGGGGGGCGGACACGCCCAGCTCGAAGATGCGCTCCAGCAGGTCCTCCGCGATGGTGGCGCCCTGGTTGTGCAGCGTGGCGCTGGCGGCGGACTCCGAGGCCGACAGCGACAGCGTGATGGCCGTGCCCGCGGGCCGGTAGCTGTCGGCATTGCGCAGGATGTGGGTGACCACGTCCTCCAGCGCGAACTCGTCGGCGCGCACGATCACGGCACCCGTGACGCCCCTGTTCCCGCCCCCGCTGCCACCCTCGTAGACCACGTTGGCAATGCCCGCGAAGTGCGCGTTGGCGGCCACGTGGGACAGAAAGGCGTCCAGGTCCAGCCGGCCTTCGGGCACGTTGGCGGCCTGCAGCGCCTCGGCCGGCGATGCCGTGCCGTAGAGCACATGCACGGCCTGCTGCATGCGCTGCACGTAGCGGTGGCCGGGGTCGTCGGGCCCGTAAAGCACCATCAGCGATTGCAGGGGCGACATGATCTCGTGGCCCACGGCATGCCACATGTCGCGCTCCTGCTGGGCGCGCAGCTGCTCGCGCTGCAGGTCGTCCTTCACGCGCTGCAGCAGGTCGGCCAAGCCGCCGGCCAGAATGCCCAGTTCGTCGGAACCACGAAGGTCCGATACTTCGAGGTCGCCCAGGCGCGGGCCGACATGGCCGTCCTGCACGTTGTAGGACACGGCGGCGGCGCGCCGGGTGAGGGCGGTCACGCGGCGGATCAGTCCCAGCTCCACGATCAGCCAGGCCAGCGCGATGGCGGCCAGCATGGCGCCCAGGTACCACGACAGGCGCGTGGCCACGGCGGCCAGGCCCTGCTCCACATCGCGCGGGTGGCCTGTGAAGCTGACGGTGTAGTTGCCCGTGGGCGTGTCCAGAATGTCCTGGCCCGTGGGCACGGCCGGGGTCATGGTGGCGGCGGAGACGCCGGCCGCATCCAGCGGCAGCCAGCTGATGAGGCGCAGCAGCCAGGGCGCCGACGGCGCGGCCTGCACATCCACGCCCTTGAGGGTGATGGCGCTGGCTTCGTCGGCACCCACCTTGCGGATCTGCACGCGCTCGCCCGGCAGCAGGCTGCGCGAGATGTCGTTGAGCGAGGCCGCAAGCTGCGCCCCCGGCGCATTGCTGTCGAACAGCGGCGGCTCGGTGTCCCCGGGAGCCAGCATTTCCACGCGCACGCGCATGCTGCCCAGGTCTTCGGGCGGCCAGACGGGGCGCACGTCCCTGCGGAACAGGGCTTCGCGGAACAGCTCGACCGGCAGGCGGATGGAGTAGTGCGTGCGGCGCGGGCAGTCGGCGGCAGGTGGCGTCATGTCATTGCCGGCATTGCCCTGTATGCCAGGCGGCAGGTCGCGGCAATGGCCGTTCTGCCAGAGCCAGCCCCGGAAATCGCGCACCGGCCGCGCGCGGGCGTCAAGCTGGGGCGTGCCGTTGTCCACAAAGCCGGTGAGCCGGCCGTGCTCGCCGTTGCCGGGCTTGCTGCCCTGCTGCGGCATGGCCTCATAGGGCGCGATCCAGCGGTAGGTGGTGCCGCGCATGTCCAGCGTGATGCGGGCGCGGTGCGCCTGGGCGGGCTCGCGCGAGCCGCGCTCGCGCGGCGTCAGCTCGCCTGCGAAGAAACTGCCCACCAGATAGATGAAGCCGCCTGCGTAGGGGTTGTTGCCGATGGCTGCGCACAGCGAGGCGCCATCGGGATACTGCGCCGAGCAGCCGGCCATCTCCACGGCCTGCTGGGACTTTTGCGGGTCATCGAAGTCGATGGCCGCGTAGGGCAGCAGCAGCGGCGCCAGCGGCGTCACGCCCTGGCCCAGGTGGCCGGCGTTGAGCAGGGCCAGCCGGCCCGAAGGATGGCGCAGCCGCGCCATGACCTCGGCCTGGCTGCGCACAAAGCCGTGCTGGTAGGCCTGCCAGGCGCGTTCCTTCTCGTCCTTGAGCACCACCACGCTCAAGGACACCGTGGCCACGGCCAGCAGCACGAACACGCCGCGCAGCAGGATGCGCTGGCGGAAGGCTGCCAGGCCCAGGCGGGGCACTTCCAGCCGGGGCAGCTCCAGCCTGGGGTTGAGCAGGCGCTTCATGTGCGGACGGCGGCGCCGGCCTGGCCTACCCAGCGAAAGCCGCGCATGGGCACGTTCTCTATGCCTTCGAAGCCCGGGTCCACCTCGCGCAGGGCTTCGCGGATGGTGCTGACGTGCTTGCGCACGTTGTCGCGGTTGCGGCCGCTTTTGACCACCTCGAACAGCTCGTCGTAGGACACCACTTCGCCGCTGCGCTGGTGCAGCGTGGCCAGGATGCGCTGGGCCGTCAGCGGCAGGTTGATGCGCTCGCCGCGCCAGGTGGGCGTGCGCTGCCACAGCGGGTCCAGCACCAGGGCGTCGCCTGCCGGCGCGGCGGCGGCCTGCGCTGCCACCGGCGCTGCGCGTTGCGTGGTGCGCAGGATGTCCAGGAAGGTCTCGATGAAGTCCGCCTCCTCGAAGGTGGTCTTTTGCAGGTAGTCCCAGGCGTCGAGCGCCTTCATGATGCTGCGGTAGATGGCGGCCGGCATGGCCGAGACCACCAGCACCGGCGTGCCCTGGCCCAGCTTGTTGATGGCGTTGATCAGGGCCACGCCCGCATGGCGCTCGCGGCCCAGCTCGATGTCCAGCACCACGGCGTCGTAGTGCTCGCGGGCCAGGGCGGCCTCGGCTTCGTCGCGCGTGAACCACTGGTCGATCACGATGCCGCTGCGCGCACTGCGTATCCATCCCGCCAACTGGTTGCTGGTGGGCAGGTCGTCTTCGATCACGGCGATACGGGTCATGGGGCTGTGCAGTGGTGGGGTCGGGGGGAGGCCGCCGTGGCGGTGTTCGCGGGATTATCTCGGCCCCGTGTCCGCCCGGGTGTGAGTTTTTCTTCCGGGGCCGGAGCGTTTGCGCTGGCGCCGTGAACGCATTGGGCCGCGCGCCGCGTTGTTGCTTCCGGGGGAGATCCGAACAATCGGTCCTCAATGAGCCACCCCCTGGTGGTGCCTCAGAAACAGCCAACAACAGCGAATCACAGCCGAGAGAGAGAACACCATGAAAGCCACCTGGAACCGCATCATGCAGGCCCTGACGGGCCGCAAGTCCGCCCGCCTGGACGGAGCCGGCCCTGCCGGGTCCTCCGATCCCGCAGCCGATGCCGGCACGCTGCCGGGCAATGCGCCCCGCCGCCAGCCCGTGGACTGGGCCGTGCTGCTGCCCACGGCGCGCACCGCGCGCTGGATGGCGGCCGGCGCCGTGGTGGTGGCCGCAGGCCTGGCGGTGGTGAGCCACCCGCCCGTGCAGCACCTGGAGCAGGGCACGCTGGGCGTGCGCCTGAACCAGTTCACGGGCTCGGTCAGCCTGTGGCGCGATGGCAGCGTGTGGGTGGTGCCGGGCCTGCACACGGTGCGCGTGTTCTCGCTGCGCGACCAGAGCTACCGCCCGGAGGCCATGCGCCAGGCCAATGGCAGCGCACCCCTGCAGTCGGTCGAGGGCCTGTCCCTGGGTCTGGACCTGAACGTGCGCTATGCGCTCGATCCCGCATCGCCCGCCGTCAAGGCCGGCAACCTGCCTCAGGACATAGGCGGCGACATCGTGGAGCCCGCCGTGCAGGGCCTGGTCTACAAGGTGTTTGCGCGCTACACCGTGCGCGAAATCTTCTCGACCAAGCGTGCCGAGATCGCCCAGATCATGGAGACCGAACTGCGCACGCGCCTGGCGGCCGACGGCGTCACGCTGCGCAGCATCCAGATCGGCAAGGTGGACCTGCCCGCCGAGTACCGTCGCGGCATGGACAGCCTGCTGGCCGAGGAACTGGCCTCGGAGAAGATGCGCTACACGCTGGAACTCAAGGACAAGCGCGTCAAGGAAACCGAACTGGATGCCAATGCCGACAAGGTGCGCCGCGAAGTGGCCGCCGAAGCCGCCGCACGCGAGCAGGTGATCGCGGCGCGTGCCCAGGAAGAGGCCATGAAGCATGTGCTGCCATTCAAGCAGCGCCAGATCGAGCAGCGCCAGCTGGAGGCCGAGGCCGAGCGCGTGGCCCGCGTGAAAGCCGCCGAGGGCAGCGCCCAGGCCCGCCGCATCGAGGCCAATGGCGAAGCCGATGCGCGCCAGAAGCTGGCCGAGGCCGAGGCCTTCCGCATGGACCGCCTGGGCAAGGTGAACGCCGAGCAGATGGCGCGCGAAGGCACCCTGGTCACGCGCTACCCGCTGCTGATCCAGAAGACGCTGGCCGACAAGCTCTCGGACAAGATCCAGGTCATCATCGCGCCCCCGCCGGCCAATGGCGACTTCATCGGCGCGGCCCTGCTGGGCGGCAGCCGCAATGCACAGGCCGGCGCAGCCTCCGTGGCGGCCGAAGATGCCAACGCTGCCGTTCAGGAGCAATAAGCCATGCTGACCGTATCGACCTTGGCCGCCGCAGCGCTGGCCACCGGCATGGGCAGCGCCATCGTGGTGCAGGACCAGGCCAGCCTGCGCGCCGCGCCGCGCGATGGCGCCCAGCAGCAGGCCAGCCTGTGGCAGGGCGAGGTGCTGGAGGTCAGGGGCGAACGCCTGGACTACCTCCAGGTCTGGGACCACAAGCGCGAGCGCGGCGGCTTCATCCGCGCCGGCGATGTGCGCCGCGTGGCCATGACCGAGGCCGATGCCCCCGCCTTGCTGGCCGTGCTGCGCTTCGTGCAGGACACGCCCGGTGCCGAGGCGCTGGGCATCGGCCTTGCGGCCGCCTACCTGCAGGCGGCGCCTGCCAAGACCCTGGCCGGCGCCGAAGGCGCGCAGGCCTTCGACGCACTGGGCGGCTTTGCCGACCGGCTGGCGCGGCGCGCCTCCGCCGCTGCGCCCGGCAAGGCCTCGGGCGCCACGCTGTCGGCCCACCTGGACGTGGCCAACGGCTACGGCCTGCGCTTTGCGACCTATGAGGTCGAAGGCCGCATGCAGGTCTGCTATGAGGGCGAATTCTTCCGCCGCGTGCTGGCCATGCCTGCCGCCGACGCGCCGCAGCGCGCCCGCGCCGCCCTGGCGCTGACACGGCCCGAATGCGTGGACCCCGATCTGCCGGCCCATGAGCGCGCCCGCATGCATGCCTGGCAGGCCGATGTGCTGGAGCGCGTGGAGGTGACCGGCCTGCCGCCCTACCTGCGCGGCCGCGTGCAGATGCGCCGCGCCAGCGTGTGGGCGGCGCTGGCCTTCCAGCAGGCGCGAAAGAATATGGCCGACCCTGCCGTGGCCGCATCGGCCGCCCGGGCGCTGGCTGAGTTCACGGGCGTCGGCAAGTCCGACCTGCCCGATGAAGACCAGAGCGCCTACAACGACGCGGCCATGCGGGTGAGCGCCGTGCGCTGGGCGCTGTCGCCTGTTGCTGCTGCGGCTCCTGCTGCCGGCGCCCGCCCGACGCTGCTGACCGAGCCCGGTGCTCCCGGCGAAACCTGCGTGCTGCTGGTGGACGCCCAGCACGGCGCCAAGGCCCCGCTGCTGCGCCGCTGCACCTATGGCGTGGTGTGGGCTGCATCGGCCAGCACCAACCGCGAGGGCACGGCCGTGGCCCTGGCCGTGCAGCCGCTGGAAGGCTGGCGCGAACTGTGGGTGCTGCGCAAGACCGAAGGCGGCTGGCTGGTCGACGTGCTGCCCCCGGCCGCCACCGCCCCGGAGACCGGCGTGGCCGAATGGGCGGGCTGGGTGCCTGGCGGCCAGCTGATGCTGGTGGCGCGCGAGGCCCGTGGCCAGGGCCGCTACCGCAAGAGCTTCGAAGTGGTGCGGCTGGACGGGCTGGCCACCGAGCGCGTGACCGGCGATGTATCGGCCCTGCCGCTGTTCCAGCGCTGGCAGGACCCGGCCTGGAAGCGCCAGTCCCTGAGCCTGCGCTGAAGCAAAAAAAAGCCTGCACCGGTGGGGTGCAGGCTCGTCTCCAACGATGCCTGGAGCGTTGCCAGGCGACTCCTGTAGGAACTCCTGATGCGCTTGCAGCCGTGCTGCCCAGCGAATCCAAGCGGCGATTCTAAGAGTGAAGCCGGGCCTCCGGGACCGAGTCATCTGATAAATGATGTCTTATAGAGGACTACATCAATGCAGTCACCTTCGGGACAGCCGGGCGGGCCTTCATGGCAAGGTCAAGTGACTGTTCTGCATAGGTATTTCTGGTTTTCATGGAATTCTGAAAGTTGTGATGGTCTTCAAAGACCATGCATCACGCTTTGGTTATCCGGGCATGCGCGGTGGCGAGGCGGGTGGATGCGCATCAAGCTTGTGTAAGCCTGTCTTGCTATATCTTCAGGTTTCGCCAGTCTGCGGTGGCAGGCCGGCATCACACCAGAAAACCCAGCGAACCGGAGACCAGGATGACCAGCATTTACGACCAGCATCTGGAGCGCAACAGCGCCAACCATGCGCCGCTCAGCCCCTTGAGCTTCATCGCCCGCACGGCCGAGGTCTATCCCGAGCGGCTGGCCGTGGTCCACGGCACGCTGCGCCGCAACTGGGGCGAGACCTATGCGCGCTGCCGCCAGCTGGCCAGCAGCCTGCACAAGGCGGGCGTGGGCAAGAACGACACCGTGGCCGTGATGCTGCCCAATACGCCGCCCATGGTGGAGGCGCATTTCGGCGTGCCCATGGCCGGCGCCGTGCTCAATGCGCTGAATACGCGGCTGGATGCGGAAACCATTGCCTTCATGCTGGACCACGGCGAGGCCAAGGTGCTGATCGTGGACCCGGAGTTCACGGGCGTGGTGGCCAGGGCGCTGAAGCTGCGCCAGCGCAGCGCGCCGCTGCTGGTGATCCAGGTCGAAGACGCGCTCTACGGCCCGGCCGCCGAGCAGGTGGGCAGCCTGGACTACGACGACTTCGTGGCCGGTGGCGATGCCGGTTTCGACTGGCAGCTGCCCGCCGACGAGTGGGACGCCATTGCGCTGAACTACACCAGCGGCACCACGGGCAATCCCAAGGGCGTGGTCTACCACCACCGGGGCGCGGCCATCAATGCCATCAGCAATGTGCTGGAGTGGGACATGCCCAAGCACGCCGTCTATCTGTGGACCCTGCCCATGTTCCATTGCAACGGCTGGTGCTTCCCCTGGACGGTGGCGGCGCGCGCCGGCGTCAACGTCTGCCTGCGCCGGGTGGAGGCCCAGGCCATCTTCGATGCCATTCGCCACCATGGCGTCACGCATTACTGCGGCGCGCCCATCGTGCATGGCCTGCTGGTCAACGCGCCGGCCGCCATGAAGGAGGGCGTGCCCGCCGGGGTCAAGGCCATGGTGGCGGGCGCGGCGCCGCCGGCCTCGATGATCGAGGGCATGGAGCAGCTGGGCTTCGACATCACCCATGTCTACGGCCTGACCGAGGTCTACGGCCCGGCCACGGTCTGTGCCAGGCACGCGGCCTGGGAGGCGCTGGAGATCGGCGAGCGCGCGCGCCTGAATTCCCGCCAGGGCGTGCGCTACCACCTGCAGCGCTCGGCCAGCGTGCTCGATCCCGAGACCATGGAACCCGTGCCCCATGACGGCCAGACCATGGGCGAGATCATGTTCCAGGGCAACATCGCCATGAAGGGCTACCTGAAGAACCCGCAGGCCACGGACGAGGCCTTCCGCGGCGGCTGGTTCCACACGGGCGATCTGGCCGTGCAGCATCCGGACGGCTATATACAGATCAAGGACCGCAGCAAGGACATCATCATCTCGGGCGGGGAGAACATCTCGTCCATCGAGGTCGAGGACGTGCTCTACCGCCACCCGGCCGTGCTGGCCGCCGCCGTGGTGGCCAAGCCCGATCCCAAGTGGGGTGAGACGCCCTGCGCCTTCATCGAGCTGAAGGCCGGTGCCCAGACCACGGCAGAGGACATCGTGGCCCACTGCAAGAAGCACCTGGCCGGCTACAAGGTGCCGCGCGCCGTGGTCTTTGGCGAGCTGCCCAAGACCAGCACGGGCAAGATCCAGAAGTTCGAGCTGCGCCGGCAGGCCGGATCGGTCCAGGCCATCACGGGCTGATGGCTGGGCCGCAGCGCGGGCAGTGGCTCAGTGTCCGGCCGTCTTGGAAAACAGCTGGATGACCAGCACGCCCGCGACGATCAGGCCCATGCCCGCCAGCGCGGGCAGGTCCAGCGTCTGGCCCTGCCAGAGCCATCCGACCAGGGAGATCAGCACGATGCCTGCGCCCGACCAGATCGCATAGGCCACGCCCGTGGGCACGGTGCGCAGCGTCAGCGACAGGAAGTAGAAGGCCAGCGCGTAGCCCAGGACCGTGACCACGCTGGGCCACAGCCGCGTGAAGCCTTCGGACTGCTTGAGGCAGGAGGTGGCCGCCACCTCGGCGACGATGGCCAGGCCCAGGTACAGGTAGTTGGACGCCATGCTCAGATGGCCGCGTAGCTGCCCGTGCCCTCGGGCCAGCGCGTGAGCACGTCGAAGCCCGTGTCGGTCACCACCACCATGTGCTCCCACTGGGCGGACAGCGACTTGTCGTTGGTGATCACCGTCCAGCCGTCGGCCAGTTCGCGCGTGGCCGCCTTGCCGGCGTTGAGCATGGGCTCGATGGTGAAGATCATGCCGGCCTCCAGCACCATGCCCTGGCCGGGCTGGCCGTAGTGCAGTACCTGGGGGTCGTCGTGGTAGACCTTGCCGATGCCGTGGCCGCAGTACTCGCGCACCACGCTGAAGCGCTCGCGCTGGGCCACGGTCTGGATGGCATGGCCGATGTCGCCCAGCGTGGCGCCGGGGCGCACGGCGCGGATGCCGGCCAGCAGGGCCTCGTAGGTGGTCTCCACCAGGCGGCGCGCCTGGTTGGAGGGCTGGCCCACGTAGTACATGCGGCTGGTGTCGCCGATCCAGCCCTCGGGCGTGGTCACGGCCACATCGACATTGAGGATGTCGCCCTCGCGCAGGATCTGCCGGGCGTCGGGGATGCCGTGGCAGACCACGTGGTTGGGCGAGGTGCAGACCGTCTTCGGAAAGCCGTGGTAGCCCACGTTGGTGGGCACGCAGCGCAGTTCATCGACGATGAAGTCATGGCAGAGCCTGTCCAGGTGCTCGGTGCTGACGCCTGGCTGCACATGGGGCACCAGCATCTGCAGTACACGCGCGGCCAGTCCACCGGCCTTGCGTGACTGCCCGATATCGAGGGCATCGTGCAGCGGGACGCTGCGCAGCTTGGCGCCCCTCATTGCAGGCCTCCCGACAGGCGCACGGGGCGCGGGCGGCGCGCTGCCGTATGGGGGGTGGTCGCTGTGGCGGTGGGGGCTGGCGCCGCCTCGGGCTCGTCCAGCTTCAGCGTGGCCGCGGCCTCTTGCAGCAGCAGGGCGCAGATGCCTGCGTAGTCGAGATGGGGATGGTGTTCGGCCAACTGGCCGACACGCAGCCAATGCTCGGCCTGGGCGTTGATGGATCGACCCAGGGCCGCGCTGGACAGGCGGATCTGGTCGTGCAATTGGTCGGATATTTTGACGATTCCCATGGGGTGGCGATCATACGGGGAATATACGTTTCGTATATTGACAATCGCAAATCGCGGGCTCGGCGGCGGGGCATTCGTGCAGGCCTGCAGATGCAGGCCGTCATATCGTCGGCAAGGCTGCGCGACAGATCCCGCGGATGCTCTTGTGTTGATAGCGCAATGATCAGTTCCGGCTGGCCATCCGGCAGGGATGATGGTTTTCCTGCAGCGCGGTCCTGTACAAGACCGGGCCTTGCGCGATCGTCGGTCTTCTATCAGATATCTGTTGCAGATCTGGGACTTACCCCTAGCAAGTCGCCTGCTACCCAAACTGACAAGAATCAAGACTGTCTGGAAGCGAATGGCCTGCAAGCCGGCGCATGGTGCGGCCGGCCGGGCCTTCCGGCAGGGAGCAGCAATGGGCAAGGAACAAGAAGCGGGTTCGGCAACGGGATCGGGCGGGGCGCGCATCGTCGTCGTGGGCGGTGGCGTGGCGGGGCTGGAGATTGCCACGGCGCTGGGCAAGGGGCGCACGCAGGCCATCGGCTCGGTGACCCTGGTGGACAGCGATTCGGCCCATGTCTGGAAGCCCATGCTGCACACCATTGCGGCCGGCACGCGCGACCTGGCCCAGCAGCAGACCACCTACCTGGCCCAGGCCAGCGACGCCAGCTTTGCCTACCAGCCCGGAGAGATGTGCGGCCTGGACCGCGAGGCCCGCGAGGTGCTGCTGGCCCCCATCGAGGCGCCCGATGGCCGCGAGATCGTGCCGGGCCGGCGCATTGCCTATGACCGGCTGGTGATCGCCGTGGGCAGCGGCGCCAACGATTTCGGCACGCCGGGCGTGGATGAGCACTGCTTCATGATCGACTCGCGCCGCAAGGCCGATGCCTTCAACAGCGAGATCCGCCTGCGCATGGTGCGCTGCATGACCAGCGGCGAGCAGTTGCGCGTGGCCATCGTGGGCGGCGGCGCCACGGGCGTGGAGCTGGCGGCCGAGCTGGTGCAACTGGCCGAGAGCGCCCGGGCCTACGGCGCGCTGGGCGAGGCCGCGCGCTTCGGCATCGTGCTGATCGAGGCAGGGCCGCGCCTGCTGCCCGGTTTTCCTGAAGAGATCTCCGAAGCCACGCGCCTGCGGCTGCAGGCCCTGGGCGTTTCGGTGATCGTCAACGGCCGCGTGCAGTCGGCCCGCGAAGACGGCTTTGTGCTGGCCAGCGGCGAGTTCGTCCCCGCAGGCCTGCGCGTCTGGGCAGCGGGCGTGAAGGCTCCGGCCTTCCTGGCGCAGCTGGGACTGGAGACCACGCAAGGCAACCAGCTCAAGGTGAACGGCCAGTTGCAGACCAGCGACTCCCATGTCTACGCCGTGGGGGATTGCGCCAGCTTCACCCTGCCCGGCGTCAGCGTGCCGCTGCCGCCCACCGCCCAGGTGGCGCACCAGCAGGCCCGCTATCTGGTGGAGACGCTGCCGCGCCTGCTGCAGGAGCCGGGTTTCCGCCCCGAAGGCTTTGCCTACCGCGACTTTGGCGCCCTGGTGTCGCTGGCCCACTACGACGCCTATGGGTCGCTGGGCAAATTCGGCCTGTTCAACGGCGGCATGATCCGCGGGCGCATGGCCATGCTGAGCCACATCATGCTGTACCGCTCGCACCAGGCACGGATCTACGGCTTTTGGCGCGGCGGACTGCTGTGGCTGATCGATTTGATGAATTCGCGCCTGCGCCCGTCGATCCGGCTGGACTGAGCGGCGGGGCCGTGCCAGACCGGGCTGCGCTGGGCTGGGCTTGTCAGAGCAGCCCCTCGATGGGCAGCCAGCCCAGCACGCGCAGCATCAGGCGCTTGAATGCACTGCTGCCGGGCTCGGTGGTGGTGGTGAGCGGCGCAGGCGGCGTGCCGCTTTCCGTGGTCCAGCTCAGGCGGCCCTGTGCGTCGATCTGCACGTGGTAGGCGGCTGCCGGCAGGCTCTGGTCGAGCATGCGGCTCATCTGCGAAGCCATCTCGGGGCTGTCGATCAGCAGGCCCATCTCGGTGTTGAGGTGGGCCGAGCGCGGGTCGAAGTTGAACGAGCCCACGAAGATGCGCTCGCCATCGACCGCAAAAGTCTTCGCATGCAGGCTGGAGCCCGAGCTGCCGGGGCGGCTGCCCGAACCCACGCCCGACTTCCCGCCCGAGGCTGCGGCGGGCGATGGTGGCCCCAGCCTGGGCACGCCTGCATCGGCGGCGGGCGTGTCCGGCTCGCCGATCTGGCGGCGCAGCTCGTACAGCTGCACGCCTTCCTCGATCAGCGGGCGCCGGTACCGCGCATAGCCGGCGTGGACCACGGCCACGTCGGTCGCCTCCAGGCTGTTGGTGAGCACGCGCACGGCAATGCCCTGGCGGCGCAGGCAGGCCAGGGCGCGCACGCCGGCCTCGGTGGGCACGAAGTAGGGCGAGACCAGGTCCAGCTGGCGCCGCGGCTGGCCGATGGCGGGCGCCAGCTGGGTGATCAGCAGGCCCTCCCTGGGCACCTGGCCCAGCACCTTGGCCGGGTCGTCGCTGACCAGGGTGGCATGGGCCCAGCGCAGGGGCAGGCGGCCGGCCAGCAGCTCTTGCGTGAACGGGCTTTGCGCCACGGCGTGCACATAGGCCTGGGCCTCGGGACGCTGGACCTCGGTGGCCAGGGCCTCGCTGGCGCGCGCCACCGCGTAGTCGGGCAGCGGCGGCAGCAGGCTGGCCACGGGGTAGGCCGAGGCGCTGGCCCAGTACTGGTCGAACGAGTGCGCGATATCGGCCACCACCGGCCCCATGGCGACCACGTCCAGGTCGGCGAACAGCACGCCGTCGGTGGCCGCGAAGTACTCGTCGCCGATGTTGCGACCACCCACGATGCTGGCCTGGCTGTCGGCCGTGAAGCTCTTGTTGTGCATGCGCCGCTGCGTGCGGGAGAAATCCGTGACATAGCCCAGCGCCTTGGGCGTGCGCTGCGCAAAGGGGTTGAACAGCCGCACCTCGATCTGCGGATGCCGGTCCAGCGCGCTGAGCTGCGTGTCCAGCCCCGCCGTGCCGCCGTCGTCCAGCAGCAGGCGCACGCGCACGCCCCGGTCGGCGGCCTGGCGCAGTTCGTCGAGCAGCAGGTGGCCCGTGGTGTCGTCACGCCAGATGTAGTACTGCACATCCAGCGTGCGTTGGGCCACGCGGGCCAGCAGGGCACGCGCCGCGTAGGCGTTGCGTGCGTCGGAAAGCGCGTGGATGCCGGTGAGCCCCGGGTGCCGGTCCAGCAGCGGGGCCAGCGCCTGGCCCAGCAGCGTGACCTGGGCGGCCTCGGGTGGCAGCGCCGTGGATTCGCTGCGGCCGGCCAGGGGCGGCAGGCTGCAGCCTGCAAGCAGCAGGGTCAGTACGAGCGCCTGGGTGGCGGCAAGGGCACGGCGCAGCAGGGGCATGGTGCTTTCGGTGTTCGCGGTGGTCAGTGCAGCCAGCGGATGAACAGCTGGATCACCGTGGCATTGATGATGTCGACGAAGAAGGCGCCCACCATCGGCACGATGAGGAAGGCCTTGTGCGAGGGGCCGTACTGGTTGGTGATGGCCTGCATGTTGGCCACGGCCGTGGGCGTGGCTCCCATGCCGAAACCGCAGTGGCCGGCGGCCAGCACGGCCGCATCGTAGTTGCTGCCCATGATGCGGAAAGTCACCAGCGCGGCGTACAGGCCCATCACCAGGGTCTGGGCCGCCAGGATCACCATCAGCGGCGCCGCCAGCCCCGCCAGCTCCCACAGCTTGAGCGACAGCAGGGCCATGGCCAGGTAGATGGACAGCGAGGCATTGCCGAAGACGTCGATGGCCCGGTCAAATACCTGGAAGTGAAAGACATAGTCCAGCGCATTGCGGATCACGACGCCGCCTGCCAGCGCCCAGACGAAGGTGGGCAGGGAGAACAGGGTGCCGGCGGTGAACTGCGCCATGAACTCGGCAAAGCCCAGGCAGCCTGCGAACAGGGCCAGTGTTTCTATGGCCGCGCTGGTGGTGATCAGGCGCGTCTGCTCGGGGTTCTCGAAGCCGCCGTGGCTTGCACTTTCGCCCAGCGGGGGCTGTTTTTCGGGGGCGGCTGCGGGGTCGTGCACGGCAAGCCTGCGGCGCGTGATCAGGGCCTTGGCCAGCGGGCCGCCGATCAGGCCGCCGATCACCAGTCCGAAGGTGGCACAGGCAATGCCCAGGGTGACCGCACCCTGGATGCCGTATTCGCGCTCGAAAACCTGGCCCCAGGCACCGGCCGTGCCATGGCCGCCCGTCAGGGTGACGGAGCCTGCGATCAGTCCGAACAGCGGGTCGAGCCCGAGCATCGTGGCCAGGCTCACGCCGACCAGGTCCTGCAGCCCGATGAAGACGGCGACCACGGCCAGGAACAGCAGCAGCGAACGGCCGCCTTCGCGCAGCTTGGCGAAATTGGCGCTCAGCCCGATGGACGAGAAAAACACCAGCATGAAGGCCATCTGCAGCTCGCTGCTGAAGCTGAAGGTGTAGCCCAGGGCCTGGTTGAGCACGAACAGGGTGACCGCGACGACTAGGCCGCCGGCCACGGGCTCGGGGATGTTGAATTCGCGCAGCAGGCGCAGGTGCTGCACCAGCCATTTGCCCAGCAGCAGGACGAGGGCGGCGAATATCAGGGTGTAGTAGGCGCTGAAAGTCAGGTGCATGGCTTCCGTGTTCCGGTGGGCGGGGCAGGGCAGCTCACCATACGATAGGTGGCATGCCGGGGGACGATGTCAGGATAGCCACTGATTCCCTGGCCTGCTGAAAGTGCCCTTCGGTCGTGCTCTGCGTCAGTGCCCTGTCAGCTGGCCACGGGGCCGGGCCGCCTGTCCTCGACGGTGAAGCGGGCCAGCGTGTAGATGCGGCTGTCGGCGCGCATGGGGTTGGCCACGGCACGCAATTCGCTGGTCCAGCGTTCGGGCGTGATGTCTGCCAGGCCATAGCCGCGTTCCTCGCAGCGTGCATACAGCACCTGCGGGTTGTGGGCGACGATGGCATCGACCTTGGCCTGCGTGGTGCCGCTGCGCGAGGTGATCGAGGTGCTGCAGAACTCGCTGGCCACGATGGGGTTGCGCCGTTCGGGCGCGGCCTCGGGATCGGCATGCACGGCGCAGACGTAGTTCTGGTGCAGGTCGCCGCCCAGCAGCACGCTGTTGCGCGGCGTGGGCTGGGCGCCCGGCGTGAGGTGGTGCACCAGGCGCTGGCGCGCGGCCGGGTAGCCGTCCCAGCTGTCCGTGGCCTGCGATCCCGAGGGCGGCCGGTGCGCGGACAGCAGGGTGGGCTGGGCCAGGATGCTCCAGCGCGGGCTCTCGCTGCCCGGGTGGCGGGCGTCCTCGGCCAGTTGGCGGTACAGCCACTGCTCCTGTGTCCAGCCCAGGAAGCTGCGCGCCGTATCCGACAGGGCCGCACATTGCGCAGGGCGCACGCTGCCCTTGTCCGCCTCGCCCTCGGTGCGGCACGCCTGGGCGCTGCGGTACTGGCGGCCGTCCAGCAGATGCAGCCGGGCCAGCCGGCCCCATTGCAGGCTGCGGTACAGCTGCAGTCCGCCGCCGCCATGCGATGCCCCGGCGCCCGTCAGCGCGCTGGCGCGCAGCGGCATGTTTTCGTAGAAGGCCTGCCAGGCGGCCATGCGACGGGCCAGGAAACGCGCGGCATCGCCCTGGCCCTGGTCGCCCGCGTAGTTGTTCTCCACCTCATGGTCGTCCCAGCCCACGGACCAGTTGCACAGGGCGTGCGCGGCCTGCAGCAGCGGGTCGCTCTTGTGCAGGGCGTAGCGGTCGCGGTAGTCCTGCAGGGTCTGCGCGGCGCGCAGGTTGTGCGTGCGGGCCAGGCCCAGCGTCATGGCGGGCGTGGCGTATTCGTAGATGTAGTCGCCCAGGAAGATCACCAGGTCCGGCGCGTCCTGCACCACCTGGCGCCAGGCCGCGTAGTAGCCATGCTCCCAGCGCTGGCAGGAGGCATAGGCCAGACGCAGGCGCTGCGGCAGGCTGCCGGGGGCGGGCGCCGTGCGGCAGCGGCCCGTGCCGCTGACCGCCTGCCCCAGCATGAAGCGGTAGTGGTACCAGCGGTCCGGCGCCAGTCCACCTACCTGCACATGCACGCCGTGGCCCCATTCGGGCTGGGCCATGGCCTCGCCGCTGCGCACGATGTGGCGGAAAAGCGGGTCGTGGGACAGCTCCCAGCGGATGCGCAGCGCGGGCATGGCCGTGGTGTCGGTCTCGCCCAGCTGGGCCAGCGGCGGCGTCAGCCGCGTCCACAGCAGCACGTTGTCGGGCTCGGGGTCGCCGCTGGCCACGCCCAGCGTGAAGGGGTTGTGCGCAGGACGTTCGCCCAGCCGGGCCCAGGCCGGCAACTGGCCCAGCGCCGTGGCCAGGCCCGAGCCGACCAGAAACTGGCGCCGCGGTGCTGGGACGGAGGCGCTGAAGGGCAGGAGCATGGCGGTTCGGGGCAGGTGGCGCAAAAAAGCGGGGAAAGACGGGGCTTGGCCTTGGGTGGATCAAAGGCCGGTGCCTGCATTTCCAACCGGTTGCCATTGTGCGCCTGATGCCGTGGCAATGCAGCGCTTGCCGCGCTCCTTGGCCTGCAGCATGGCGGTGTCGGCGCGGCGCAGCACGTCCATGCCGTTTTCGTGGCTTTGCAACTGGGCCACGCCCGCGCTGAAGCTCAGGGGCCGGGGCGCGGGCTGGCCCGGGGTCTGCGCAGAAACGGGCAAGGGTGCCTGCTCCAGCAACTGCAGAAGGCGCTGCAGTGCCTGGGCGCCCGCCGTCTCCGGGGTCTGCGGCAGCAGCAGCACGAAGGCCTGGCCTTCGTAGCGGCCCACCACGTCTTCCGGGCGCAGCCCCTGGCGCGCCAGCTGGGCCACATGCACCAGCGCGGCATCGCCCATGGCATGCCCCAGCTCGGCGTTGAGGGCCTGCATGCCGTCCATATCGACCAGGGCAACGCTCAGCGGCTGGCCATGGCGCTGGGCGCGCGCCACCTCACGGTCCAGCGCCTCGCTCACGCCCAGGCGGTTGAGCTGGCCGGTCAGCGGGTCGTGGCGTGCGCGGCGCGCGGCCTCGTCCAGCTCCTGCTGCAGTGCCTTGATGCGGGCCTCGCAGGCATCGACATGGGTGCGCAGCGCCTGCAGTTCCTCCTGGGCCACGCGGCTGCCGGCGGCCATGGTGCGCGTGGCCTCCAGCACCTGTTGCAGCAGCGGGGCTGCGTCTTCCAGGCGCTGGATGCCGTCCAGCTGGCGTGCTGCCTCTTCCATGCGGGCGCCCAGCGTTTCATTGCTGCTCGTGATCTGCGCCAGGTGCTGGACGAAGCCGCCCAGCATGTCCCTGAGCGCCTGCTGCGCGGCGGCCATGCCGTCCTGCAGCTGCAGGCGCCGGTGGATCACGGTCTGCAGCTCGCGCCGTGCATCGGCCAGGGGCGCGGGCGACAGCGGCGGGGTGATGGCCTGCTCGATGGCCGTGAGCTGGGGCACCAGCCAGCTGCCATGCGTGGGGTCCTGGGCCAGGTGCTGCACCAGGGCCTGCAGCAGCTCCTGCATCAGTTGCAGGACCTGAAGCTGGTCGGCGATGGAGAACGACAGCTGGTAGTGCTGGTCGTGCAGGCGCCGCGCCAGTGCCTTGGCATCCACGGGCGGCGATTGCAGTTGCTCCATCAACTGTTGGTGCAGCTGCCGGGTTTTGCTGTCCTGGGTGTCCAGCAGCGCGGACAAGGCCTCGAAGCGCCGCGCCAACTGCTGGGTCAGGTCGTCGGGCAGGGCCTGGACGGGGGGCGGCACGGGCAGTTCCACGGGCCTGGCCTCATGGGCGGGCGGCTGCAGGGCCGCGTTGGCATAGGCGGTGATGACCTGCTGCAGCCCTTGCCAGTCGCTGCGCTCTATGGCGGCACCCAGCTGGTCGCGCAGCCGCTTTTGCCCGGGCGTCTGTGCAGGCAGCAGCGCGTGGACGTGGCGCAGCGGGCCCTGGGGGAAGCTGGCGGGGCCGGGCTCGCCAGCCGCCTCTTCATAGAGGCGGGTGTAGTTTTCCGGGGTGGGCGGCAGGCGGTTCAGCGCCAGTTGCCGCAGGGTTTCGCGTGCCAGTTCGGAAGCGGAGCGCTCGGCCATGGGTGGGCAGTTGTTTCAGAATGCAATGCCCTCCAGTGTGGCATGGCCAGCGCCCGGTTCACTGCTCGTTGACCATCACCAGCTTGCCCTGCACCTGGCGCGATCCCATGCGCGCATAGGCGGCGTGCAGCTCGGCCATGGGCATGGTGCGGTCGATCACGGGCTTGATCCTTCCCTGGCCGTACCACTGCGCCAGCTCCTGCATCATGGCCGCATTGGCCTTGGGCTCGCGCCGGGAGAACTCACCCCAGAAGACGCCCACCAGCGATGCGCCCTTGAGCAGCGGCAGATTCAGCGGCAGGGCAGGAATCGGGCCTGCGGCAAAGCCCACGATCAGATAGCGGCCGCGCCAGGCGATGGAGCGGAAGGCCGGCTCGGCGAAGTCGCCGCCCACGGGGTCGTAGACCACGTCTGGGCCCTTGCCGTCGGTGGCCTCCTTGATGGCGGCGCGCAGGTCGCCCTGGCTGTAGTTGATGGTGGCGTCGGCGCCCTGCGCCTTGCACAGCGCGCATTTCTCGTCGGTGGAGGCCGCCGCGATCACGCGCGCGCCCGCCGCCTTGGCGATCTGTATGGCGGCCGTGCCCACGCCGCCCGCCGCGCCCAGCACCAGCACGGTCTCGCCCGCGCGCAGCTGGCCGCGGTCGATCAGCGCATGGTGCGAGGTGGCATAGGTCATGATGAAGGCCGCAGCATCGACAAAGCTGAAACCATCTGGCAGCGGCATGCACAGCGCGGCCGGCGCCAGCGTATGGGTGCCGAAGCCACCCGTGCCCGACAGGCAGGCCACGCGCTGGCCCACGGCCAGGTGGCTCACGCCTTCACCCACGGCCTGGACCACGCCCGCGTATTCCGAGCCCGGCACGAACGGCAGCTCTGGCTTCATCTGGTACTTGTTCTGCACGATCAGCAGATCGGGAAAGTTCAGGCTGGCCGCCTTCACTTCGAGCAGTACCTGCCCCGGGCCCGGCGTGGGCGTGGGCAGCTGCGTCCACTGCAGTTGATCGACGCCTGTGGGCGTGGTGCAAAGCCAAGCGTGCATGGTGGTTGTCTCCTGTGATTGAATGCCTGGCCGATGATAGGAGTGTGGTGGGAATGCCTCCTGTCCCTCGGGCGACGAGACGCCCGCCTACAATCGCCCGCAATCCCCGCTGTATCCATGAAGATTCTCATTTGTAACGACGACGGCTACCAGGCGCCCGGCATCCAGGCCCTGTACGAGGCGCTGCGCACGGTGGCAGACGTCGAGGTGGTGGCGCCGGAGCACAACAACAGTGCCAAGTCCAACGCCCTGACGCTGAACGCGCCGCTGTATGTGCACCAGGCCCACAACGGCTTTCGCTATGTCAACGGCACGCCGGCGGACTGCGTGCACATCGCCCTGACCGGCCTGCTGGGCTACCGCCCCGACCTGGTGGTCTCGGGCATCAACAACGGCGCCAACATGGGCGACGACACCATCTATTCCGGCACCGTGGGCGCCGCCATGGAGGGCTTTCTGTTCGGCATTCCCGCCATTGCCTTCTCGCAGGTGGACAAGGGCTGGTCCGAGATCGAGGCCGCTGCCGCCGCCGCGCGCCAGCTGGTCATGGACATGCAATCCCAGGAACTGATCGGCCTGTCGCCCTGGCTGCTCAACGTGAACATTCCCAACATGCCCTTGTCCGCGCTCAAGCCCCTCAAGCTGTGCCGGCTGGGCCGCCGCCATGCGGCCGAACGCGTCATCACCCAGGAGAGCCCGCGCGGCGAAATGATGTACTGGATAGGCAGCGCAGGCGCGGCCAAGGATGACTCGGAGGGCACGGACTTCCACGCCACGGCGCACGGCCATGTGTCCGTCACGCCGCTGAAGGTGGACCTGACCGACCACGACAACCTGGGCTACTGGGCGCAGACGGCGGCCAGGCTGGCGTCGGCAGGCCAGGGCGCGCAGGCGGCCCAGGGCGGGGCGGTGCAACCGTGAGCGAGCGCCGTCCCGGAGTTCCCTCGTGGGTGGCGCGTTCGGCGCAAACCCCTCCGCCGGCCTCGCGCGCGGCGCCTGCGCGCTCCGCGCTGGCGCCGGCCGGTGCCCGTGCCCCGCAACAGCCTTCGGGCATCGGCCTGGATTCGGCCGCCGTCCGCGCACGCATGGTGCAGCGGCTGTCTGCCACCGGCATACAGTCGCCGGCCGTGCTGGCCGCCATGGGATCGGTGGAGCGGCACCGCTTTGTGGACAGCGCCCTGGTCAACCAGGCCTATGAGGACACCAGTCTGCCCATTGGCCTGGGCCAGACGATCTCCAAGCCCAGCGTGGTCGCCCGCATGACCGAGCTGCTGCTGGGTTCGGAAGCCGCGAAGTCGGGCCTGGGGCGTGTGCTGGAAATCGGCACGGGCTGCGGCTACCAGGCGGCGGTGCTGGCGCGCGTGGCGCGCGAGGTCTATTCGATCGAGCGCCTGCGCGGCCTGCACGAGAAAGCGCGCAGCAACCTGCGTCCCTGGCGGCTGACCAATGTCCACCTGATCTTCGGAGATGGCATGGAAGGCTATGGCAGCGGCGCGCCGTATGCGGGCATCATCTCGGCCGCTGGCGGCGAGAGCATGCCCTCGGCCTGGTGCGACCAACTGGCCGTGGGCGGGCGGCTTGTCGCGCCCATGGTGGTTACGGGTGGTAAGCAGGCACTGCTGGTGATTGACAAGAGTTCACACGGGTTTACGCAGTCGATTTTGGAGGCCGTGAACTTTGTCCCCCTAAAATCGGGCATCGCCTAGAAGGGAATAACTTATGTTGGTATCGCGAAGTCTTGGGGCTTGGGGAACGGTGGTGCTGGCCGGCATGGTTCTGGCAGGCTGCACATCCCAAGTGAACAGGGCTCCCGTGGAGGACCGTGGAACGACCACCACCTCCTCCACCTCTTCCTCGCCGTCGGCAGCCGTCAAGCCGCTGCCCGGCGTCGAAAACGCCGGCAAGCCCGGCTACTACACGATCAAGCCCGGCGACACGCTGATCCGCATCGGCCTGGAAACCGGCCAGAGCTGGAAGGACATCGCGCGCTGGAACAATCTGGAGAACCCCAACCTGATCGAAGTCGGACAGGTGGTGCGTGTCGTGCCGCCGACCAGCTCGGACAGCGTCGGCACGCGCCCCTCGTCCACCGCCTCCTCCACGCCCAGCGGCTCGCCCGTGGTGGCAACGCCGCTGCCACCCGTGGCATCGTCGGGCAGTTCCACGGCAACGCCTGCACCGGCACCGACCCCGGCACCCGCCCCTGCGCCCGCAGCCGGCAAGGGCGCCGACGATGTGGACTTCATCTGGCCTGCATCGGGCAGCCTGATCGCCGGCTTCGACGAGGCGCGCAACAAGGGCTACGACATCGCAGGCAAGGCCGGCGATCCCGTGATGGCCGCTGCCGATGGCCGCGTGGTCTATGCCGGCGCCGGCCTGCGTGGCTATGGCAACCTGATCATCCTCAAGCACAACAACACCTACCTCACGGCCTACGCGCACAACCAGACGCTGCTGGTCAAGGAAGACCAGACCGTCCGCAAGGGCCAGAAGATCGCCGAGATGGGCAGCACCGACGCGGACCGCGTGAAGCTGCACTTCGAGGTGCGTCGCCAGGGCAAGCCTGTCGATCCTTCGCGCTACCTGCCTTCGCGCTGATGAGCCGCAGCACCAGGCAAACCGGACAAGCCCCTGCCCCGCAGGGGCTTGTTTCTTCTGCGCCCGGCGAATCGCCGTGGGACCCGGTCGAGGACGAAGCCGAAGGCGGCGAGGTCGAGACCGCTGCAGCCGAGCTGCGCGAGATCACCGTGCCGCCGGCCCAGCACGGCCTGCGCGCCGACAAGGTGCTGGCCGAATGCGTGGCCGAGTTCTCCCGCAGCTATCTGCAGCAACTGCTGGCGCAGGGCGCGGTCACGCTCAACGGGCGCGTGCTGGTCAAGCCGGCCACCAAGGTGGCTGCCGGCGACCGGATGGTGCTGGAGATGCGGCCCACGCAGCAGAGCATGGCCTTCCAGCCCGAAGACATGGCGCTGGACGTGGTGTACGAGGACGAGCACCTGCTGGTCGTCAACAAGCCGGCTGGCCTGGTCGTGCACCCGGCCCCGGGCAATTGGACGGGAACCCTGCTCAACGGCCTGCTGGGACGCGACCCCAAGGCGCGCGAGGTGCCGCGCGCCGGCATCGTCCACCGCCTGGACAAGGACACCAGCGGGCTCATGGTGGTGGCGCGCAGCCGCGCCGCCATGGACGCGCTGGTGGCCATGATCGCCGCGCGCGATGTCAGCCGCCAGTACCTGGCGCTGGCCCACAAGGCCTGGGGCCCGCGCAAGCGCCGCGAGGTCGATGCGCCCATCGGCCGCGACCCGCGCAACCGCCTGCGCATGGCCGTGGTCGATCTGGCACAGCATGCGGGCAAGACCGCGCGCACCGACATCGATCTGCTGGCCGGCAACGAGGAAGTCAGCCTGGTGCGCTGCACGCTGCACACGGGCCGCACCCACCAGATCCGCGTGCACATGGCCTCGCTGGGCCACCCGTTGGTGGCCGATGCCGTCTACGGCGGCAAGGAGGCTGGCGGCATGACGCGCCAGGCGCTGCACGCCTTCCGGCTGGCCTTTACCCATCCGATGACAGGCCAGGCCCTGGTGCTGCGCGCGCCCCTGCCGCCCGATATGGCCCAGGCGCTGGAAAATTGGGGGCTGAGCTACAATCCCGCCGAAAGCCTCTGACCATCTCTCGCATGGCATCCGTGGAGCGCTTGCTTCCTCTTCTTTGATTCGGCGCACCCTGGCTGCCACCTCTGGTGGCACGCGCGCCTTTGTTCCCGAGACGCTGAGCCATGAATACGGTAGATGCCAAGCGGGTCCTGGAAACTGCATTGATCTGCGCGCCGCAGCCTGTCACGCTGCGTGAGCTGCGCTCGCTGTTCGATGACGTGCTGGGCTCCGACACGCTGAAGGACCTGCTGCTGGACCTGCAGAAAGACTGGGCGCAAAAGGGCGTGGAACTGGTGCAGGTGGCGTCTGGATGGCGCTTCCAGAGCCGGCCCGAGATGCGGGTCTATCTGGACCGCCTGCATCCCGAAAAGCCGCCACGCTACACCCGCGCGACCCTGGAGACGCTGGCGATCATCGCCTACCGCCAGCCAGTGACGCGTGGCGACATCGAGGACATACGCGGCGTGACGGTCAACAGCCTGCTGATCAAGCAACTGGAAGACCGGGGCTGGATCGAGGTCATTGGCCACCGGGAAACCGTGGGCCGGCCGTCCTTGTTCGCCACCACGCGCCAGTTTCTGGACGACCTGGGCCTGCAGTCGCTGGACCAGTTGCCCATGCTGGAAGAGCCCGAATCCCAGCAAAGCCTGTTCAAGGCGCTGGAAGAGTCGGATGCACAGCCGCCTGCGGTGGAAGAGTCCTTGCCAGCCGGCGACGCACCGCCCACCGAAGGCTGGGGTCCTGAGGACGTGCCGCCAGTCCACGGGGCGCAGGAAGCGGATCAGGGAGCAGGTCAGGAAATGGGCCAGGAGTTGCTGGACCAGGTCCCGCTGCAGACCGATGAGCCGGATCAGCCGGTGCCGGTCGGGGATGGGGAAGACGGCGCTCTTGCCGTCCTCTTGCCTGAAGCGCACTTGAGCGAGGCTGAGGCGGCGGATGAGGCAGATGCCGCGAGTGCCGCGAATACTTCGGATGCGGCGGACACGGCGCATACAGCGAATACGACAGACACAACGGATACGGACGGCGCTGCAAAGCAGGCCGAAGAAGGAAAGCCATGACGGGTAGTGATATCTCCAAAGACCAGGACGCCCAGCCGGCGTCCGATGAGGCCGGCGCACAGCGCAAGGCCCGCCCCGCGCGCTCGCGCGCTCCCAAGGCCGGCTCGCGGCCCGGCGCCAAGCCTGTGCGCAAGCCGCGTCCGGCTGCCGAGGCGGAGCATGCCGGAGACCCCGTGCAAGAGCTGGTGACGGCTGATGCATCAGAGTCAAGCGACTCAGGGTCTGTCGAAGGCTACGGTTTTGCGGACGTCATCTCGGGTGAACTCGACGCCGCTGAAGAACGCGACGATGCCGCGCCTGCCAAGCGCGTGCTGCTGCCCCAGGTCGATTCGCCCAAGCTGCACAAGGTGCTGGCCCAGGCCGGGCTGGGATCGCGCCTCGAAATGGAGCAGCTCATTCTGGAAGGCCGCATCTCGGTCAACAACGAGCCTGCCCACGTGGGCCAGCGCATCCAGTTCGGCGACCAGATCAAGGTCAATGGCCAACCCATCCGCTTTCGCATCGATCCGCCGCCGGCGCGCGTCATCGCCTATCACAAGCCCGTGGGCGAGGTCGTCACGCACGACGACCCGCAAAACCGCCCCACGGTGTTTCGCAAGCTGCCTCGCCTGCAGCATGGCAAATGGCAATCGGTGGGCCGCCTGGACCTGAACACCGAAGGCCTGCTGCTGTTCACCAGCTCGGGCGAGCTGGCCAACTCCCTGATGCACCCGCGCTTCGGCCTGGAGCGCGAATACGCAGCCCGTGTGCTGGGCGCACTCAGCAAGGAAGAAAAGCAGCGCCTGATCGACGGCGTGCAGCTGGAAGACGGCGTGGCCGCCTTCGGCTCCATTGAGGACGGTGGTGGCGAAGGTGCCAACTGCTGGTACCGCGTGACCATCTCCGAAGGCCGCAACCGCGAAGTGCGCCGCATGTTCGAGGCGGTGGGCCATGCCGTGAGCCGGCTGATCCGCATCCGCTACGGCGCCATGGTGCTGCCGCGCGGCCTCAAGCGCGGCGCCTGGGTGGAGCTGGACCAAGCCGATATCCAGTCCCTGGCTTCGGCGGCCGGCATGCAGGCGCGTGCGCCCGCTGCACCCAGGTCCCCGGCCGGAGGCCGCCGCGGTGGCCCGGCCGACCGCAACACCGTTCGCCGCGAAGGCGGCGCCCGCTACTTCGACGGCAATCGCCCGGCGCCCAACGCCATGCTCGACGGCCCGCGTGCCAAGCCTGCCGCCAAGGGGGGCAAGGCTGACGGTGGCCAGGGACAGGGCAGGGGGCAGGGCGGCGCAGGCGGGCGGGGCAAGGGCGGCGGCAGCCAGCAGCCCGATCCGATGCGTACATCGGTGGGCTACATCGGCTCCGACAGCCTGTCGCGTGTACGCCAGAACGCCAAGCGCAAGCCGGGAGGACGCCGCTGAAAGGCGGCCGGGCCGACCGCCTCCTGGTTCTCCAGCGGCAGTCGGCCCGCCCTGCAAGTCTGCCATTTGGCAGCACCATGTCATCAAGGACTTTGATGGCACAGCTAGAATCAACGGTTTTGTCCAATTGACAAAAATCCATAGTAACCCTGATTAGGAACCATTCAAATGGCCATCGAACGCACTCTTTCCATCATCAAGCCCGACGCCGTTGCCAAGAACGTGATCGGCCAGATCTACGCACGCTTCGAAGGCGCTGGCCTGAAGGTCATCGCTGCCAAGATGGTGCACCTGTCGCGCGGCGAAGCCGAGCAGTTCTACGGCGTCCACAAGGAGCGTCCCTTCTTCAAGGACCTGGTGGACTTCATGGTCTCCGGCCCCGTGATGATCCAGGCTCTGGAAGGCGAGAACGCCATCCTGAAGAACCGCGAACTGATGGGCGCCACCGACCCCAAGAAGGCTGAGAAGGGCACGATCCGCGCCGACTTCGCCGACAGCATCGACGCCAACGCCGTGCACGGCTCTGACGCCGCTGAAACTGCAGCCGTGGAAGTGGCTTTCTTCTTCCCCGGCATGAACGTCTACTCGCGCTAATCCCCGCGTCTTCCGCGGCCGTCATGGTCTGTCCGGTGCAGGCCGTGCCTGCCGCGGAAGAGCCGAGAGCGGCGTGGCACCGGCCTGCCGACATGAATACCAATTTGCTAGATTTTGATCTCGACGGACTTGCCGCTTACTGCGAGCAACTCGGCGAGAAGCGTTTCCGCGCGACGCAGCTGTTCCGCTGGATCCACCAGCGAGGCGCCAGCGACTTCGACCAGATGAGCGATCTGGCCAAGTCCCTGCGCGAAAAGCTCAAGGCGTGTGCCCACATCACGGCCCTGCCGGTTCTGACCGAGCATGTGTCTGCCGATGGAACAGTCAAGTGGCTGTTCGACGTGGGGGGCGGCGATGCCGTCGAAGCCGTTTTCATTCCCGAAGATGACCGGGGCACGCTGTGCGTGTCGTCCCAGGCGGGCTGCGCCGTGGGCTGCCGTTTCTGCTCCACGGGTCACCAGGGATTCAGCCGCAACCTCAGCACGGGCGAGATCCTGGCCCAGCTGTGGTATGCCGAGCATGCGCTGCGCAAGCGCCTGGGCACGGGTGGCGAGCGCGTCATCTCCAACGTGGTGATGATGGGCATGGGCGAGCCGCTGCAGAACTACACGGCCCTGGTGCCCGCGCTGCGCGCCATGCTCGATGACCATGGCTACGGCCTCTCGCGCCGCCGCGTGACCGTGTCCACCTCGGGCGTGGTGCCGATGATCGACCGGCTGTCCCAGGACTGCGCCGTGGCCATGGCCGTGTCGCTGCATGCGCCCAATGACGAGCTGCGCGACCCGCTGGTGCCGTTGAACCGCAAGTACCCCATCCACGAGCTGCTCGATGCCTGCGAGCGCTACCTGGAATTCGCGCCCCGTGACTTCATCACGTTCGAATACTGCATGCTCGATGGCGTCAATGACCAGCCTGAGCATGCGCGCCAACTGATAGAGTTGGTCCGCGCGCGTGGCGATGGCCGCAGCTGGTGCAAGTTCAACCTGATTCCGTTCAATCCCTTCCCGGCCTCGGGGCTGCTGCGTTCACCCGCAGCGCGGGTGACGGAGTTCGCCAGCCTGCTGAGCAATGCCGGCATCGTGACCACGGTGCGCAAGACACGTGGCGACGACATCGACGCAGCCTGCGGACAGCTGGCTGGCGATGTCAAGGACCGCACGCGCGCTGCCGAGCGCATGGCCAGGCAGCGCACCATTGTTCTCAAGCAGGTGCCTTGAGAAGACCTGGGGCATGCCTGGCATGCCCCGACGGAACAAAGGACAGTTCATGAAGTCAGTGGCTCGGCGGCTGCGAACGGGGGATATCGGTACAGGCGTGCGCTGGGCACTGCCCGCGCTGGTTCTTTTCTTGGCGGGCTGCGCAGGCAAGCAGCCTTTGGTGCCCCCGACGAATTCTGGCTCCGGCAACGCTTCCTCCGTCTCCAATGCCTCGATGGCTTCCGCCGCCGAGGCCGACCCCCGCCGCCGCGCAAGCATCCGCCTGGAGCTGGCGGCTTCCTATTTCCAGGCCGGCCGCATCGATGTGGCCCTGGAAGAGGTGAACCAGGCGCTGGCCTCCGACCCCAGTTCCGCCGACGGCTACGGCCTGCTGGCCCTGATCTACATGCGCAACCAGGACTGGGACCAGGCCGACGCCAGCCTGCGCAAGGCGATGTCGCTGCGTCCCCAGGACGGCGACCTGCAGCACAACTACGGCTGGCTGCTGTGCCAGCGCAAGCAATACGCGCAAGCCCAGGAATGGCTGGACAAGGCCCTGGCCCAGCCCGGCTACCTGGAGCGCCCCAAGACCTGGATGGCCAAGGGCCTGTGCCTGCAGCAGGCCGGCCTGCTGGCCGAGGCCCAGCAGGCGCTGCTCAAGGGCTATGAGCTCGATCCCGCCAACCCGGTGATCGCCTACCACCTGAGCAACGTGTTGCTGCAGGGCGGCGACGCCAAGAGGGCGCAGTTCTACATCCGGCGCCTGAACAGCAGTCCCCAGTCGAATGCGGAAAGCCTGTGGCTGGGCGTCAAGATAGAGAGGGCGCTGCAGCAATCTGCAGCGATGCGGCAGCTGGCCGACCAGCTGCACCAGCGCTTCCCCGAGTCCCGCCAATGGCTGGCCTACGAGCGTGGAGCATTCAATGAGTGAGGTGTTGGCGGTGCATGACGAAGCAGGTACGCAAGGCGAGAACGCACAAACTTCCATGACGGCAGGCACGCTGCTGCGACAGGCGCGCGAGGCGGCGGGCCTGTCTCTGGCCGGACTGGCGGCGGCACTCAAGGTGCCAGCCCCCAAGCTGGAGGCGCTGGAGGCGGATGACTACGCCGCATTCCAGGACCATGTCTTCATGCGGGCCCTGGCGCAAAGCGTCTGCCGCACGCTGCGCATGGACTCGGCGCCGGTGCTGGCCCTGCTGCCGCGCACCCAGCTCAAGAGCCTGGCCGATGATCGCGGCAGCATCAACGCCACGTTCAAGGAGCGCTCCTTCAAGGCCACCGGAACGCCGCTGGGACGTGAAAACGGCTCACGCAAGGTGGCCATCATCGTGCTGCTGCTGCTGGCCGCTGCCGCTGCCGTGTACTTCCTGCCCAAGCATGAAGGCGGCGCCGAGGAACCGCATGCCGGCGCCTCCGATGCCGCTGCCCTGGTGCAGCCTGCAGGAACCGTGTCCGAGCCCGTGGCCGCCCAGGAGCCCGCTGCGCCTGCGGCGACGGCGCCGGCCGATGCGCCTGCTGCATCTGCATCTGTACCGGCAACTTCAGCGCCTGCGGCGGCATCCGTTCCGGCTCCTGCGTCCACCACAACGCCTGCCGCTCCTGCTGCTGCAACAGCCCCTGCCGCCGATGTGCCTGCCGATGGCGCAGCATCGGCATCGGCAGCCACTGCGGCGCAAACGCCTGGTGGCCTGCTGGTCTTGAAGGCCAACGCACAATCGTGGGTACAGGTCAAGGACTCCAGCGGCCGCGTGGTGCTGCAAAAGACGCTGGCTGCCGGCGAATCCATTGGCGCCGAGGGCGCGCTGCCGCTGTCGGTCATCGTCGGCAATGCCAGCGGCACCGAGGTGCGGGTGCGTGGTGAATTGCTGGAAGTCGCCAAGACCACCCGCGACAATGTGGCCCGCTTTGAGGTGAAGTGACCGTGCAAGATTTTCCCATCACGCAGCAGCCGATAGCGATTGCCTCGCCGCTGCCGCGCAAGTCCCGCCAGGCCCGTGTGGTCTGGCGCAACAACGTCGTCACCGTGGGCGGCGACGCGCCTGTGCGCGTGCAGTCCATGACCAACACCGATACGGTGGACGCGGTCGAGACGGCCATCCAGGTACGCCAACTGGCCCAGGCCGGCTCGGAGATGGTGCGCATCACCGTCAACACGCCCGAGGCCGCTGCTGCCGTCCCTTACATCCGCGAGCAGCTGGACCGCATGGGGGAGTACGTGCCGCTGGTGGGCGACTTCCACTACAACGGCCACCGCCTGCTCACCGAATACCCGGCCTGCGCCGAGGCGCTGTCCAAGTACCGCATCAACCCCGGCAACGTCGGCAAGGGCGAGAAGAAGGACAAGCAATTCGGCCAGATGATCGAGGCGGCGGCCCGCTACGACAAGGCCGTGCGCATCGGGGTCAACTGGGGCTCGCTGGACCAGGAACTGATGGCCCGGCTGATGGACGAGAACTCGCGCCGCGCCCAGCCCTGGGACACGCGCCAGGTCATGTTCGAGGCGCTGATCTCCTCGGCCGTCGATTCCGCGCGCCTGGCCGAGTCCATGGGCCTGAATGGCGACAACATCATCCTGTCGTGCAAGGTCAGCGGCGTGCAGGACCTGATCTCGGTCTACCGGGCACTGGCGCAACGCTGCGACTATGCGCTGCACCTGGGCCTGACCGAGGCCGGCATGGGCACGAAGGGCACGGTGGCCTCGGCCGCCGCGCTGTCCGTGCTGCTGCAGGAAGGCATTGGCGACACCATCCGCGTCTCGCTCACGCCCCAGCCCGGCGAGGCGCGCACGCAGGAAGTGGTGGTCGCCTCCGAAATCCTGCAGGCCCTGGGCCTGCGCATCTTCGTGCCCAGCGTCACGGCCTGCCCGGGCTGCGGCCGCACCACCAGCACCACCTTCCAGGAACTGGCCAAGCAGATCGATGACTATCTGCGCGGCCAGATGCCGCTGTGGCGCATGAAGTACCCTGGCGTGGAGGCCATGAAGGTCGCCGTGATGGGTTGCATCGTCAACGGCCCCGGCGAGAGCAAGCACGCCAACATCGGCATCAGCCTGCCCGGCACGGGCGAGGCGCCCGCCGCCCCCGTCTACATCGACGGCGAAAAGGCGCTTACGCTGCGTGGTGAGCGGATTACCGAGGAATTCCAGGCACTGGTCGAGAATTATGTGGCGCGCACCTATGGCGCCACTGCCGCGGCACCCGCCTGAGCGGCTGCGCCGGGCATTGCAGTTATTGCAAAATAGATAGCGCACCACGCTTTGCCTCATTGACTTTCACGCGAAACAGCGTTGAGGGCATGGGGCTGAAAAAAGCGGGGTCAGCGCCTGTTTCCGAGCATTCTTCGAACGAGAACAACGTGGCAAAACCCGAAAAACTCTCCGCCGTCAAAGGCATGAACGACATTCTTCCCGCCGAGTCCGCTCGCTGGGAATGGCTGGAAGCGCAAGTGCGTGAATTGATGGCGCGCTTTGCCTACCGCAACGTGCGCACGCCCATCGTCGAGCATACGCAGCTGTTCGTTCGTGGCATCGGCGAGGTGACGGACATTGTCGAGAAGGAGATGTACTCCTTCGAGGACAAGCTCAACGGCGAGCGCCTGACGCTTCGCCCCGAAGGCACGGCCAGCCTGGTGCGCGCCACCATCGAGAACAATCTGCTGTACGACGGCGGCAAGCGCATGTGGTACATGGGCCCCATGTTCCGTCATGAGCGCCCGCAGCGCGGCCGTTACCGCCAGTTCCACCAGATCGGCGCCGAGGCCCTGGGCTTTGCCGGCCCCGATGTCGATGCCGAACTCATCATGCTGGCCGTTTCCCTGTGGAAGCAGCTGGGCCTGACCCAGTGGCGCCTGGAAATCAACAGCCTGGGCCAGCCCGAGGAGCGCCAGGCACACCGCCAGGCCCTGATCGCTTACCTGGAGCAGCACCAGGACGTGATGGACGAAGAGGCCAAGCGCCGCATGTACAGCAACCCGCTGCGCGTGCTGGACACCAAGAACCCCGCCATGCAGGAAATGGTCAACGGCGCGCCGCGCCTGCTGGACTTCCTGGGCGAGGGCTCGCTGGCCCACTTCGACGGGCTCAAGGCCATCCTGGACGCCAACGGCGTGCCCTGGACCGTGAACCCGCGCCTGGTGCGCGGCCTGGACTACTACAACCTGACGGTGTTCGAATTCATCACCGACATGCTGGGCTCGCAGGGCACCATCTGCGCCGGCGGCCGCTACGACTACCTGATCGAACAGGTAGGCGGCAAGAGCGCGCCTGCCGTGGGCTGGGCGCTGGGCGTGGAACGCGTGCTGGAACTCGTCAAGGAACTGGGCACCGACATTCCCGCGCCCACGCTGCATGCCTACGCCATCGTCCCCGACGTGTCCGCCATGCCCGTGGCGCTGCGCACCCTGCAGCAGTTGCGGGACGCCGGTGTGCGCGTGCAGATGCACGCGGCCAGCGCCGAAGGCATGGGCAGCATGAAGTCGCAGTTCAAGAAGGCCGATGCCAGCGGCGCCCATTTCGCGCTGATCTTCGGCTCCGATGAGCTGCAGCAGGGCCTGGTCACCGTCAAGTCTCTGCGCGACGGCGCGGGGCAGCAGGTGCAGCAAGCCCTGGCTGATGCGGCCCAATGGGCTGCCACCCTACAATCGGCGGTCTGACCAGCATCCGCAGCTTTTCAAGCGTCCGCTCCAGCGGCGACCTCCATACATAAAGCGACACAGGCGATCCATGGCAAACCATTTCGATCTCGAAGAACAAGAGCAGATAGAGCAGCTCAAGCATTTCTGGAATACCTGGGGCACGTTGATCACCGGCGTGCTCGTGGTCATCTTCGTCGGCTTTGCCGGCTGGAACGGCTACCAGTACTGGGAAAAGCGCCAGGCCACGCAGGCTGCCGCTCTGGCGCATGCCGTCGACGTGGCGCTGGCCGGCAAGGACGCGGCTCGCGCCGGCCAGGCCTTCGCCGATCTCAAGGACAAGTACGCAGGCACCACGCAGGCGGCCCAGGCCGGTCTGCTGCTGGCCAAGTCCGCTGTCGATGAAGGCCGCCTCGATGACGCCAAGGCCGCCCTGAGCTGGGTGGCCGACAAGGGCGACGAAGGCTACAAGGCCCTGGCCAAGCTGCGCCTGAGCGCCGTGCTGGAGCAGCAAAAGCAGTACGACGAGGCCCTCAAGGCGCTGGAAGGCAGCATGCCCGAATCCTTCGCCGGCATCGTGGCCGATCGCCGCGGCGACATTCTTGCGGCCCAGGGCAAGCAGGCCGAGGCCATTGACGCCTACCAGCGCGCCCATGCCGCGCTGGACAAGGGTGTGGACTATGGCCGTCTGATCGAGTTCAAGCTCAATGCGCTGGGTGCTGAGCCCACCGTGCTGGCACAGGCCAAGACGTCGACTTCGGAGAAGCAACCTTGAAAACCTCGGCTGATCAATTGATGGCGATTTCGCGCCCGCGCGGTGTTGCGCGCTGGATGGCTCTGGGCCTGCTGGCCGGCGCCCTGGGTGGCTGCTCCACCGTGTCCTCGTGGTTCAGCAGCGACACCAAGCCCAAGCCCCAGGAACTGGGGCCCAACCCCGGCCTGCTGGCCGTGCACCAGGCCTGGACGGCCAAGCTCGGCGCCGAAGTGCCGCTGGCCACCGACATCCATGTGCAGGGCGACACGCTGCTGATCGCAGCCAAGGACGGCAGCGTCACGGCCCTGGATGCACGCAACGGCAGCCAGCTGTCGCGCTTCACCGTGGGCGAGCCGCTGACCGCAGGCGTGGGCGGCGACGCCGAGCGCCAGGCCGTGCTCACGCGCAGCAACCAGATCATCGTCTACTCGCAAGGCAAGCAGCTGTGGAAGCAGCCGCTGCCCGCAGCCGCCTACACGCCGCCGCTGGTGGCGGGAGGCCGCGTCTTCGTGCTGGCGGCCGACCGCTCGCTGGCCGCTTTCGACGCTGCCAACGGCCGCAAGCTGTGGACCGCGCAGCGCCCGGGCGAGCCCCTGGTGCTGCGCCAGCCCGGCGTGCTGATCGCCGTGGGCAACACGCTGGTGGCCGGCCTGTCGGGCCGCATGGTGGGTATCGATCCCGACACCGGCGCAGTGCGCTGGGAGGCTCCGCTGGCCAGCCCGCGCGGCACCAATGACGTGGAGCGCCTGGTGGACCTCGTGGGCCGCGTCAGCCGTGTCGGAGACAGTGTCTGCGCGCGCGCCTTCCAGGCTGCCGTGGGCTGTGTGGATACGCAAAACGCATCGGTGCGCTGGACCCAGCCGTCCAAGGGTGCCGATGGCATCGACGGCGATGGTGATTCCGTGTTCGGCGCCGAGAGCAATGGCACCGTCCAGGCCTGGCGCCGCGGTGACGGCTCGCGCGTGTGGTCCATCGACCAGCTACAGCACCGCCGCCTGACGGCGCCGCTGATGCTTGGCCGCTCGGTGGTGTTTGGTGATGACTATGGTGTGGTGCACCTGCTGTCCAAGACGGACGGACAGGCGCTGGCACGATTGAAGACGGACGACTCCGGCGTGGCCTCGCCCCCGGTATCGGCTGCCAATACGCTGGTGGTGGTAAGCCGCAGCGGAACTGTGTACGGCTTCAGGCCGGATTGATAGGTATTTTCGGGAATGAAGCCAGTTATTGCCCTGGTAGGGCGACCCAATGTGGGCAAATCGACGCTGTTCAATCGGCTGACCAAGTCGAGGGATGCAATCGTCGCGGATTTCGCGGGTCTCACGCGTGACCGCCACTATGGACAGGGCCGCCAGGGTAAGCACGAGTACATCGTGATCGATACCGGCGGTTTTGAGCCTGATGCATCCAGCGGCATCTTCAAGGAGATGGCGCGGCAGACGCAGCAGGCCGTTGCCGAGGCCGACGTCGTGGTCTTCGTTGTCGATGCGCGCCTGGGCATGTCCGCCCAGGACCACGACATCGCCAAGTACCTGCGCCGGCTGGGCAAGCCCTGCGTGCTCGTGGCCAACAAGGCCGAGGGCATGAAGGAAGGCGTGCAGCTGACCGAGTTCTACGAACTGGGTCTGGGCGATGTGCTGCCGGTTTCCGCGGCACACGGGCAGGGCGTGCGCGGCCTGCTCGACCTGGCCCTGGGCCAGCTCAACCTGCCCGAGCCCGAGGAAGACGACCCCTTCGACGATGTGGCCCAAAAGCCCATCCGCCTCACCGTGGCAGGTCGCCCCAATGTCGGCAAATCCACGCTGATCAACACCTGGCTGGGTGAGGAGCGGCTGGTCGCCTTCGACATGCCGGGCACCACGCGCGACGCCATCTCGGTGCCCTTCGAACGCGCCGGCCAGAAATTCGAGCTGATCGACACGGCAGGCCTGCGCCGCAAGGGTCGGGTGTTCGAGGCCATCGAGAAGTTCTCCGTCGTCAAGACGCTGCAGGCCATCGAAAGCGCCAACGTCGTGCTGCTGCTGATCGATGCCACGCAGGGCGTGACCGACCAGGATGCGCACATTGCCGGCTACGTGCTGGAAAGCGGCCGAGCCGTGGTGCTGGCCGTGAACAAATGGGATGCGGTGGACGACTACCAGCGCCAGATGCTGGAGCGCTCGATCGAGACGCGCCTGTCCTTCCTCAAGTTCGCTCCCATGCATTTCATTTCGGCGGAAAAGCGCCAGGGCCTGGGTCCGCTGTGGAACTCCATCATCCAGGCGCACAAGGCTGCCACCTGCAAGATGCCAACGCCGGTGCTCACGCGCCTGCTGATGGAAGCCGTGCAGTTCCAGACGCCCAAGAAGACGGGCATCTATCGCCCCAAGATGCGCTATGCGCACCAGGGTGGCATGAATCCCCCGGTCATCGTCATACACGGCAATTCGCTCGAGCATGTGACGGAGGCCTACAAGCGCTTCCTCGAAGGGCGATTCAGGAAGGAATTCAATTTGGTCGGCACGCCGTTGCGGATCGAGTTGAAAACCTCTCATAATCCTTTTGCCGACAAGGACAAGTAACAAGCCACGGGATTTCGGGAAAACCCTTGTGCGAACAAGGGCCCCAAAACACTGTGGTAAGGTGTCGGTTTACAACAACACTCTTCGAACACGGAGAATATCGTGAGCAACAAAGGCCAACTCCTCCAAGACCCGTTCCTGAACGCGCTTCGCCGCGAACATGTCCCGGTGTCCATCTACCTCGTCAACGGCATCAAGCTGCAAGGCCAGATCGAATCCTTCGACCAGTACGTGGTTCTGCTTCGCAACACCGTCACGCAGATGGTTTACAAGCACGCCATCTCCACCATCGTTCCCGGCCGCGCCGTGAACTTCTCCACGGCCGAAGCTGCCGGCAGCGACGCCAGCGCTTGAGCTCGCGGCGCCCTGATGCCTCCCCGCACAGCCGGGGAGCTTCCTCACCCTTCGGGAGAGGTTTTTCTTGAGTTCTGAATCTTTTGACCGGTCCACGCCAACGCCAGTACTGCTGGTGGGCGTGGATTTCGGCTTTCCCCATTTCGATGGCGAGCTTGAAGAGCTGGGCCTGCTGGCCGGGACGGCCGGCCTGCGTCCCGTCGCACGCCTGACCTGCAAGCGCAAGGTGCCCGATGCGGCGCTGTTCGTGGGCAGCGGCAAGGCCGACGAGATCCGCATGCTGGCCCAGATGCATGGCGCCCAGGAAGTGCTGTTCGACCAGGCCCTGAGTCCCGCCCAGCAGCGCAACCTGGAACGCCATCTGCAGATGCCGGTCAACGACCGCACTTTGCTGATCCTGGAGATCTTCGCCCAGCGTGCACGCAGCCATGAAGGCAAGCTGCAGGTGGAGCTGGCGCGCCTGCAATACGTGGCCACGCGACTCGTGCGGCGCTGGACCCACCTGGAGCGGCAGATGGGCGGCATCGGCGGCCGTGGCGGCCCTGGCGAAAAGCAGATCGAGCTGGACCGCCGCATGATCGACGAGTCGATCAAGCGCACCAAGGAGCGGCTGCAGAAGGTCAAGAAGCAGCGCGCCACGCAGCGCCGGCGGCGCGAGCGCCATGGCATCTTCAATATCTCGCTGGTCGGCTACACCAACGCCGGCAAGTCCACGCTGTTCAATGCGCTGGTCAAGGCGCGCGCCTATGCGGCCGACCAGTTGTTCGCCACGCTGGACACGACCACGCGCCAGCTGTACCTCAATGAAGCCCAGCAATCGGTGTCCCTGTCGGATACCGTGGGGTTCATCCGCGACCTGCCGCACGGCCTGGTCGATGCATTCCAGGCCACGTTGCAGGAGGCGATCGATGCCGATCTTCTGTTGCACGTGGTCGACGCCTCCAATCCGAATTTCCCAGAGCAAATCCAACAAGTCCAGAAAGTTCTGAAGGAAATCGGTGCCCAGGAGGTGCCTCTGGTATTGGTTTTCAATAAATTGGACGCCGTCGATCCGGAGCGGCGTCCAGGACAGTTGCAGGACCAGTACGAGCTTGACGGGCTGCCTGTTTCACGGGTGTTCGTCAGTGCCCGCTCCGGCGAGGGGCTGCCGCAGTTGCGGCAGTTGCTTGCCGAACATGCGCTGCGCGCGGAGGCGGAACACGCCGAAGCGCACGGTGATGATGAGCGGGACCAGGAGGAGGTGGATGGCGCGATGCCCCCTGGGCAGGACGCCGAATACTAGGGGCTAGCGCCCTGATTGGGCAAAATGCCGATTGGGTCCCTGTCTTTACCGAAGAAACCGAGACTTCTCGCATGAATCTTTCACAACGCGCCCATCGCTGGGCGATGCTGCCGCAGCGCCTTCGCGGGATGTTCAACCTGAATGATCCGCGATGGGGACGTGGCGACGACAAGAACGACGATGCTTCGCGCCCTGATGCCGACCGTCCCGCGCCGCCGCCCCCGCCTGCGGAACCCGCACGCGACAACCGCGACAGCCGTGACAACCGCCCCTCGTCGGGCGGAGGCCAGCCGCCTGATCTGGATGAGCTGTGGCGCGACCTCAACCGCAAGCTCTCGGGCCTGTTCGGCGGCAAGCCGGGCGGCGGCCGTGGCCAGCCGCCCATCCGCAATGGCGGCAGCCAGCCGCCGGACATGCGCAGCGCCGGCATGGGCGTGGGCCTGATCGCCGGCATTGCCTTCATCATCTGGATGGGCACCGGCATCTTCATCGTCCAGGAAGGCCAGCAGGCCGTCATCACCCAGTTCGGCAAGTACAAGAGCACCGTGGGGGCCGGCATCAACTGGCGGCTGCCATACCCGATCCAGCGCCATGAACTGGTCTTCGTGACGCAGATCCGCTCGGCCGACGTGGGTCGCGACACCATCATCAAGAGCACGGGTCTGCGCGAGTCGGCCATGCTCACCGAGGACGAGAACATCGTCGAGATCAAGTTCGCCGTCCAGTACCGCCTGAGCGACGCGCGCGCCTGGCTGTTCGAGAGCAAGAACCCGTCCGAGGCCGTGGTCCAGGCTGCCGAGACGGCCGTGCGCGAAGTCGTCGGCAAGATGAAGATGGACACGGCCCTGGCCGAGGAGCGTGACCAGATCGCCCCGCGCGTGCGCGATCTGATGCAGACCATCCTGGACCGCTACAAGGTGGGCGTGGAAGTCGTGGGCATCAACCTGCAGCAAGGTGGCGTGCGTCCGCCCGAGCAGGTCCAGGCCGCTTTTGACGACGTGCTGCGCGCCGGCCAGGAGCGTGAGCGCGCCAAGAACGAAGCCCAGGCCTACGCCAACGACGTGGTGCCGCGCGCGGCGGGTTCCGCGGCGCGCCTGCAGGAAGAGGCCAATGCCTACAAGGCCCGCATCGTGGCCCAGGCCCAGGGTGATGCGCAGCGCTTCAGCTCGGTGTTCACCGAATACCAGAAGGCTCCCCAGGTCACCCGCGACCGCATGTACCTGGAAACCATGCAGCAGATCTACGGCAACGTGACCAAGGTGCTGGTGGAATCGCGTCAGGGCTCCAACCTGCTGTACCTGCCGCTGGACAAGATCATGCAAGGCGTGAGCGGCAATGTGCCGGCGGCCGACAGCTCGGCAGCCCCCAGCACCCAGGCGCCCGCGCCTGCCGCCATTCCCGGCCTTTCGAACGATGCGCGCAGCCGCGACAGCAGTCGCAGCCGTGACCGCGAAGCACGCTGAGGAGCAGCCCAAGTGAACCGAGTTGGATTTTTCATCACCAGCATTCTTCTGGCGCTCGCGCTGCTCAGCTCCATGCTGTTCGTCGTCGATCAGCGCCAGTTCGGCGTGGTCTATGCCCTGGGTCAGATCAAGGAAGTGATCACCGAGCCGGGCCTGAACATCAAGATGCCGCCGCCGTTCCAGAACGTGCGCTACATCGACAAGCGCCTGCTCACGCTGGACAGCACCGACACCGAGCCCATGCTCACCGCCGAAAAGCAGCGCGTGGTCATCGACTGGTACGTGCGCTGGCGCATCTCCGATCCGTCGGAGTACATCCGCAATGTGGGCCTGGACGAGTCGGCCGGTGCCATGCAGCTCAACCGCGTGGTGCGCAATGCCTTCCAGGAAGAAATCAACCGCCGCACCGTGCGCGAGCTGCTGTCCAGCAAGCGCGATGCGCTGATGAACGACGTCAAGCGCGAAGTGCTGGAGACCGTGCGCGGCGCCAAGCCCTGGGGCGTGGACGTAGTCGATGTGCGCATCACGCGCGTGGACTATGCCGAGACCATCACGGAATCGGTCTACCGCCGCATGGAAGCCGAGCGCAAGCGCGTGGCCAACGAGCTGCGCTCCACCGGCGCCGCCGAAGGCGAGAAGATCCGCGCCGAGGCCGATCGCCAGCGCGAGATCACCATCGCCAATGCCTACCGTGACGCCCAGAAGGTCAAGGGCGAGGGCGATGCGGAAGCCGCCCGGACCTACGCCGAGGCCTTCGGCAAGGACCCGCAGTTTGCGCAGTTCTACCGCAGCCTGGAGGCCTACAAGGCCAGCTTTGTCAAGAAGAGCGATGTGCTCGTGCTCGATCCTTCGCAGACCGATTTCTTCAAGGCCTACCGCAGTGGCGGCAGCTCTGGAAAATAAGCGCGCCTGAGCGGCAATGCCGCCCGGCCCCTGCACGGCGCCCCTGTTGGGGCGCCGTTTTTTCTTGCGCCGCCGCTGTCGCCTGCGCACCGAATCGATTCGGAATACCGAACACACGCCCTGGGCCTTGGGTCACCCCCAATTTGGGCTGGCCCGCAACAGCCGGTAGAATCATGTTTTTAACAGCCTCCCCCTTTTCCATGTCTGCTTGGGTCCTGCCGGATCACATCGCCGATGTCTTGCCTTCCGAGGCCCGGCACATCGAAGAATTGCGTCGAGGCCTGCTCGATACAGCGCGTGGCTATGGCTATGAACTGGTCATGCCGCCCATGCTGGAGTACCTCGAATCCCTGCTCACCGGCACAGGGGAGGCGCTGGACCTGCAGACCTGCAAGCTCATCGACCAGCTGACAGGCCGCACCATGGGTCTGCGTGCAGACACCACGCAGCAGGTGGCCCGCATCGACGCCCATCTGCTCAACCGCAAGGGCCTCACGCGCCTGTGTTACTGCGGCCCCGTCGTCCATGCCCGCCCTGACCGCCCCCGCGCCACGCGCGAGCCGCTGCAGTTCGGTGCCGAGATCTACGGCCACCAGGGCATGGAAGCCGATCTGGAGGCACTGCACCTGGCGCTGGACTGCCTGCGCAGCGCAGGCGTCACCCACATCAATGTCGACCTGGCCGATGTGCGCATCGTGCGCAGCCTGCTGGCCGGCGTGATGGTGGACATGCAGGTGCTGCGCGGCGTGCACGCTGCGCTGGCCGCCAAGGATGCAAGCGAGCTCGAGCGCCTCACGCGCGACTTCCCCGCCGCCTCGCGCGAGGGACTGATGGCCCTGCTGCAGCTGTACGGTGGCATCGAGGTGCTGGACCGTGCCGAGAAGCTGCTGGCCCGCACCGCAGGCGTGCAGCCGCTGCTCGATCAGCTGCGCTGGCTGGCCCAGCGCCTGGAAGGCGTGAGCGTGAGCTTCGATCTGGCCGATCTGCGCGGCTACGCCTACTACAGCGGCACGCGCTTCGCCATCTATGTGCCGGGTGCCAGCGATGCGCTGGTGCGCGGCGGCCGCTATGACGAGGTGGGGGCGGTCTTTGGCCGCAACCGGCCTGCCGCCGGCTTCAGCCTGGACATCAAGCAGCTTGTGGCCGTCGTACCCGAGCGCCCGCTCAAGGCTGCTATCCGCGCGCCCTGGGGCGACGATCCCCAGGTTGCTGCTGCCATTGCGGCATTGCGCCGGCAGGGCGAGACCGTGGTCTGCGTGCTGCCGGGGCATGAAAGCGAAGTGGACGAATTCCACTGCGACCGCGAGCTCGTGCAGGTTGCCGGGCAGTGGGCCGTGCAAGCCATCTGACGCATTTGTCAATTTCTTCGGATTTCATCGGATTTGAATATGAAAGCTACCAAAGGTCGCAACGTGGTCGTGGTCGGCACCCAGTGGGGTGACGAAGGCAAGGGCAAGCTGGTGGACTGGCTGACCGAAAGCGCCCAGGGCGTGGTCCGCTTCCAGGGGGGCCACAATGCTGGCCACACGCTGGTCATCAACGGCGTGAAGACCGCGCTGCACCTGATCCCCAGCGGCATCATGCGCCCCGGCGTGAAGTGCTACATCGGCAACGGCGTGGTGCTCTCTGCCGCCAAGCTGTTCGAGGAAATCGAAGGCCTGGAGAAGGCCGGCGTGCAGGTGCGTGACCGCCTGCGCGTGTCCGAAGCCTGCCCGCTGATCCTGCCCTTCCACTCGGCGCTGGACGTGGCACGCGAAGCTGCGCGCGAGCAGGGCGGCACCGAGAAGATCGGCACCACGGGCCGTGGCATCGGCCCTGCCTATGAAGACAAGATTGCCCGCCGCGCGCTGCGCGTGCAGGACCTCAAGTATCCCGAGCGCTTCGCGACCAAGCTGCGCGAACTGCTGGCCCTGCACAACCACATCCTGGTCAACGTGCTGGGCTCGAAGAACTTCACCTTCGGCGATGCGCTCAAGCCGTACATCAAGGATGGCGAAGTCCAGTTCGACGCCGTGTACGAAGAAGCCATGCGCCATGCCGAGCAGCTTTTGCCCATGATGGCCGATGTCTCGCGCGAGCTGAATGCCGCGCACGCCGAAGGCAGCAACCTGCTGTTCGAAGGCGCGCAGGGCACGCTGCTGGACGTGGACCACGGCACCTATCCCTATGTCACCTCGTCCAACTGCGTGGCCGGCAATGCGGCTGCAGGTTCGGGCGTGGGCCCCGGCATGCTGCACTACATCCTGGGCATCACCAAGGCCTACTGCACCCGCGTGGGCGGCGGCCCTTTCCCCACCGAACTGGATTGGGAAAAGGAAGGCACGCCAGGCTGGCACATGAGCACCGTGGGCGCCGAAAAGGGCGTGACCACCGGCCGCTCGCGCCGCTGCGGCTGGTTTGATGCCGCGCTGCTCAAGCGCAGCGCCCAGGTCAACGGCCTGTCTGGCCTGTGCATCACCAAGCTCGACGTGCTCGACGGCCTGCAGGAACTGCTGCTGTGCGTGGGCTACGAGCTCGATGGCGAGAAGATCGACCTGCTGCCCATGGGCGCCGACGAGATCGCCCGCTGCAAGCCCATCTATGAGTCCATCCCCGGCTGGACCGATTCCACCGTGGGCGTGACCGACTACGACAAGCTGCCGGCCAACGCCCGCCGCTATCTGGAGCGCATCGAGGAAGTGACGGGCGTGCCCATCGCCATGGTTTCGACCAGCCCCGACCGGGATCACACCATCCTGATGCAAAACCCCTACGCCGCCCAGTGAACCACTGGCGGCTGAACCCCAAGATTGAACCAGGAGCCATTCCATGCTGACGGAAGACGGTCAACACCTGTATGTGAGCTACGACGAATACCACGGACTGATCGAAAAGCTCGCGATCAAAGTGCACCAGTCCGGCTGGGAATTCGACACCATTCTCTGCCTGGCCCGTGGCGGCCTGCGTCCCGGTGACATGCTCAGCCGCATCTTCGACAAGCCGCTGGCCATCATGTCCACCAGCTCCTACCGTGCCGAAGCCGGCACGGTGCAGGGCCATCTGGACATCGCGCGCTTCATCACAACGCCCAAGGGCGAGATCGCGGGCCGCGTGCTGCTGGTCGATGACCTGGCCGACTCGGGTCACACGCTGAACGCCGTGATCGCCATGCTCAAGACCAACTACCCGCCGATCACCGAGCTGCGCAGCGCCGTGATCTGGACCAAGGGTCTGTCGGCGTTCACGCCCGACTACTCGGTGGACTACCTGCCGACCAACCCCTGGATCCACCAGCCCTTCGAGCACTACGACACCCTGCGTCCCGAAAAGCTCATGGAGAAGTGGAAGATCTGAGAGCCATTGCGCTTTTCAGATCGTTGCCAGCAAAGGGAGCCAACCGGCTCCCTTTGTCTTTCTGGCCGGTATTTTCATGCGCTGTCGTCATGCCTTGATGCATGTCATGGATTGGCGCGCTTGCCGCGATATCTCGGGCCAACGTCGTGCAAATGTCGGTTTTTTGCACAGCAGCAAAAGCCGATGCCCCAGAGCGTCCGAGGGGCTGATTGGCGCAGCTACACTGCGCAGATTCTCAGAAGGTGGTGCTTTGTGAAACGTCTTTCCGTCGGGCGCTTGAGCGCGGCTGTGGCTTTGGTTGTGGGCGGCGGTGCGCTGGCCTGGCTGGCCGTGGCATCCCTGCCCGGATCCAAATCGGCCCGCGCGGCCTCGGCCACGTCTGCTGCCGTGCAGGCGCAGGCCGCATCGGCCCAGGCGGCGGCCGTTCCCGCCGCGCCCTCCGTTCCCTCGGCCGCGGCAACTCCAGCGGCCCCGGTGGCGCGTGTCACGCCGCCGCCGCAGACCCAGGGCCCTACGCCCATCTTTGTGCTCAACTCGCTTGACGCCAACATCAGCATCGTGGACCCGGTCACCTGGCAGGAAACGGCACGCATTCCCACGGGCAAGGAGCCGCATCACCTGTACCTCACGCCGGACGAGAAATCGCTGGTCGTGGCGAATGCGCTGGGCGATACCCTGACCCTGGTCGATCCGCGCACGGGCGAGGTGCAGCGCGTGATCCGCGACATCATCGACCCCTACCACCTGCGCTTCAGCCCGGACATGAAGTGGTTCGTCACGGCGGCCAACCGCCTCAACCACATCGACATCTACCGCTGGGATGGCCAGAACCCGCAGCTGGTCAAGCGCGTGCCCACGGGCAAGACGCCCAGCCATCTCTGGATCGATGCCAAGAGCACGACCATCTATTCCACCATGCAGGACAGCGATGCCCTGGTGGCCATCGACATCGCCACGCAGACCATCAAGGCCCGCGTGCCCACCGGCCCCATGCCGGCCGATCTCTATGGCAGCCCGGACGGCACCAAGCTGTTCATCGGCCTGACCGGCAGCGATGGCGTGGAAGTGTTCGACATCACCGGCCCCGAGCCGCGCAGCGTGGCGCGCATCAAGACAGCCGCTGGCGCCCACGCCATGCGCGCCGCCGGCGACGGCCGCCACCTGTATGTGAGCAACCGCGTGGCCAACACCATCAGCAAGATCGACATGCAGACCAACCAGGTCGTGGCCAACTACCCGGCACCGGGCGGCCCCGACTGCATGGACGTCTCCGCCGATGGCCGCTACCTGCTGGTCAGCTCGCGCTGGGCGCGCAAGCTGTCGGTGATCGACACCGTGGAGAAGAAGGTGGTCCAGCAGGTCAAGGTCGGCAAATCGCCGCACGGCGTGTGGACGCTGGCCCACGCGCAACGCTGATGGACCGCCGTCTCTTTGCGCAATCGCTGGCTGGTGCGGCGGCTTTCGGCCTGCTGCGCCCTGCCTTGGCGGCAGGGCAGGGCACAGGCTGTGCCAAGACCGTCTATCTGACCTTCGACACGGGCCACATGGGCATTGCCGACCTGGTGGCCGATGTGCTCAAGCGCCATGCGGTGCCAGTGACGTTTTTCGCGGCCAACGAGCCCACCCAGCAAGGCGATGGCAGCCTGGGCGAAACCTGGGCGCCCTGGTGGCGCGCACGCGCTGGCGAAGGCCATGAATTCGCCTCGCACACCTACGACCACATGTACTGGCGCGGTGATCTGCGCGCCGCGAAGAACGGGCCGGTCACGGGTTTTCGCGTGCGCCCCTCGGCAGGGCCGCGCGCCAACGAGATCTTCACGGTCGATGCGGCAGGCTATTGCGACGAGATCCGCCGATCCGCGCAGCGGCTGCAGCAGATCACGGGGCGCAAGCCCCTGCCGCTGTTCCGCGCGCCCGGTGGCAAGACCTCGCCCGCGCTGCTGGATGCCGCGCGGCAGGGTGGCTACATGCATGTGGGCTGGGCCAGCGCGGGCTTTCTGGGCGATGAGCTGCCCAGCGACCGCTACCCGAATGCGCAACTGCTGGCCCAGGCACTCAAGAACATCCGCAGCGGCGACATCCTGCTGGCCCATCTGGGCATCTGGTCGCGCAAGGACCCCTGGGCACCGGCCGTGCTGGAACCTTTGGTCACGGGCCTGCTCAAGCAGGGGTTCTGTTTCCGCACGCTGCGGGAGCATCCCGACTATCGGGATTGGGTAGCAAAATTCGCATAGTGTCCGCGCGCGCAGCGCGGCGGGCGATGGGAGCGTGGTGTGGACTGGTGGATTCAGTGGTTCGGTAATGCGCAGCAGCGCCTGTTCGAAGGCGTTGTCCAGCCCCTGCTGTTCGGCCTGGGACAGGCCAGCCTGCTGGAGGATGCCTATGGCGCCACGGGCTGGCTGCTGGTGGGTCTGCTGCAGATCTTCATCATGGTGGCGGTGATCGCGCCGCTGCAGTACTGGCGGCCCGTCGAGCCCGTCACCGACCGGCGCGCCATCCACGTGGACATCATCTACACCGTGGTCCACCGGCTGGGCCTGTTCCGGCTGGCCCTGTTCTTCACGCTGGACCCGCTGTGGGACGGGCTCATGGGTCGCCTGCATGTCTGGGGGCTGCCGAGCTTTCACCTCGACGGCGTGTGGCCCGGCGTCACCGACCTGGCCTGGGTCAGCCTGATCATCTACCTGCTGGCCTTCGACTTCCTGGACTACTGGATACACCGCGGCCAGCACAGCATCGGCTGGTGGTGGAAGCTGCATGCGCTGCACCACTCGCAGCGCCAGATGACGGTGTGGAGCGACAACCGCAACCATCTGCTGGACGATGTGATCCGCGACACCATCATCGTGCTCGTGGCCCAGCTCATCGGCGTTGCGCCGGGCCAGTTCGTGGCCATCGTGGCCTTCACCCAGCTCAGCGAGAGCTTCCAGCACGCCAACCTGCGCGTCTGGTTCGGCACCATTGGCGAGCGGCTGTGGATCAGCCCGCGCTTTCACCGCCGCCACCACGCCATCGGCATCGGCCATGAGCCCATGGCGCCCGTGCGCAACAAGAAGGCGCATGGCAACAACTTCGGCGTGCTGCTGCCCTGGTGGGACATGCTGTTCGGCACCGCCAACTTCGAGCTGCGCTTCGATCCCACCGGCGTGCGCGATCAGGTCCAGCCCAATGCCCAGGGCCAGCTGCGCGACTACGGCCAGGGCTTTTGGGCCCAGCAATGGCGTGGGTTCCTAAGGTTGATGGGTCGCGCTTGAGGCTGGGCTCGGGGTATGCTTGCCGGCATGGGCTTGCTACTCGATTCCTTCTGGCGTGCGACGGCGTATTGCCTGCATAAGCGGGTGATTGCATGGTCGCTGTTTCCCTTGCTGTTCATGGCCATCGCGGCCTGGCTGCTGGGCTATTTCTTCTGGGCCGATGCCGTCGTCTGGACGGAAGGGGTCCTGCAGGGCGTGGGCTGGCTGCACACCATCTGGTCCTGGATGGGCGTGCAATCGCTGCCCGAGCTGGTGGCGCCAGTGCTGGTCGTGCTCTCGGTCACGCCGGTGCTGGTCGTGGTCTCGCTGCTGCTGGTGGCGCTGTTCATGACGCCGGCCCTGGTCGAGCTGGTGGCCCAGCGGCGTTTTCCCGCACTGGAGCGCAGGCAGGGCGCCACCATGGTCGGCAGCCTGATGTGGTCCGCAGGCTCCTCGCTGATTGCCTTGATCGCGCTGCTGGTGTCGGTGCCGCTGTGGTTCGTGCCGCCCCTGGTGGTGGTGATCCCTCCGCTGATCTGGGGCTGGCTGACCTACCGCGTCATGGCCTTCGACGCGCTCTCTGCCCATGCCAGCAAGCCCGAGCGCCGCAGCCTGTTCCTGCGCCACCGCCTGGCGCTGATGCTCATGGGCGTGGTCTGCGGCTATCTGGGCGCGGCGCCGGCCATTGTCTGGGCCTCCGGCGTGGTCTTCATCGCGGCCTTCTGGATACTGATTCCGGTAGCCATCTGGATCTATGCGCTGGTCTTCGCTTTCTCCTCGCTGTGGTTTGCCCACTTCTGCCTGGCCGCGCTGCAGCGCATGCGCGAGGAGGAACCCGCGCTGCCCGACACCCCCATCGTGCCCTACGCTCCCGACGCGCCGCTCGGAGCCGGTGCGGCCCCTCCCCCCTCCACCCCGCAAGAAAAGACCTCATGACCCTTCAAGTAGGCGCACTCATCATCGGAGACGAAATCCTTTCGGGCAAGCGTGCCGACAAGCATCTTCCCAAGCTGATCGAACTGCTGGGCGCGCGTGGCCTGTCCCTGGCCCATGCCGAGTACGTGGGCGACGACAGGGCGCGCATCACCGATGCCCTGCGCCGCGCCTTCGCATCGCAGGCCGTGGTCTTCAGCTTTGGCGGCATAGGCGCCACCCCCGACGACCACACGCGCCAATGCGCAGCCGAGGCACTGGGCGTGCCGCTGGCGCTGCACCCGGAAGCCGTGGCCCTGATCCGCGAGCGCATGCGCGACGTGGCCACCGAAGAAGGCAAGCCCTACGAGCCCCAGCGCGCCGACAACCTGCACCGGCTGCAGATGGGCAACTTCCCTGAAGGCGCGCGCATCATCCCCAACGTCTACAACAAGATCCCCGGCTTTTCCTGCTCGGGCGCAACGGGCACCGTGCACTTCGTGCCCGGCTTCCCGGTCATGGCCTGGCCCATGGTCGAGTGGGTGCTGGAGCAGCGCTATGCCAGGCATTTCCACAGCACGGTGCAGCGGGAGCATTCGGTCATCGTCTACGGCGGCATGGAGGCCACGCTGACGCCGCTGATGGTGGCCATAGAGCGCGACCACCCGGGCGTCAAGGTGTTCAGCCTGCCCAGCGTGGATGATTCCAAGCATGGCCGGCACATAGAACTCGGTGTCAAGGGCGAAGCTGGTGCCGTCACCAGGGCCTGGCCCACGCTGCTGGAAGGATTGCACTCATTTGGTGCAAGTCTTGGCCCTGAATTGGTGCGCAATATCTGATTTGCGAGCCGGTCCCGGAATCTGCACCGATTTGGTGAAGGTGCCGGGCGGCTGATCGAGTGCGGGCAGAGGCCTCAATGTCATCCACAAGCCCGCCCCAAGACGGCAGAATCACGGGGCTGGCGCGCCAAGCAGGTGCCAGTCTGCAGGCATGCACTCAATGGATGCAGCCTGGCACGCAAACTGCTTAAGAGTATTTATCTTTTTTGATCAGCCAGATTGGCAGGAGAGATCTGATGGCAAAGACCGTTGCAGACGTGTTGAACATGGTGAAGGAGAACGAGGTCAAATTCGTGGACCTTCGTTTTACGGACACCCGTGGCAAGGAGCAGCACGTCACGGTGCCGGTGTCGCACTTCGACGAAGACAAGTTCACCTCGGGCCACGCCTTCGACGGCTCGTCGGTGGCAGGCTGGAAGGGCATTGAAGCATCGGACATGCAGCTGATGCCCGATCCCGCCACCGCGAACATCGACCCCTTCTTCGAAGAGACCACGCTGTTCCTGCAGTGCGATGTGATCGAACCCGGTGATGGCAAGGCCTATGACCGCGATCCCCGCTCGGTGGCCAAGCGCGCCGAAGCCTATCTGAAGGCATCGGGCCTGGGCGACACCGCCTACTTCGGACCCGAACCCGAATTCTTCATCTTCGACGGCGTGCGCTGGAACACCGAACCCGGCAGCACCTTCTACGAAATCGAAGAGTACGAAGCCCCCTGGAATTCGGGCGCCAAGTTCGAATCCGGCAACCGCGGCCACCGTCCGCGCAACAAGGGCGGCTACTTCCCCGTGCCCCCCGTGGACAGCACCCAGGATCTGCGCGCCGAAATGGTGCTGCTGCTCGAGCAACTGGGCATTCCCGTCGAAGTGTTCCACCACGAGGTGGCGGGCGCCGGCCAGAACGAGATCGGCACCAAGTTCTCCACCCTGGTGGAGCGCGCCGACTGGACACAGGTCATGAAGTACGTGATCTGGAACGTGGCCAACACCTACGGCAAGACCGCCACCTTCATGCCCAAGCCCTATCCGGGCGACAACGGCTCGGGCATGCACGTGCACCAGTCCGTGTGGAAGGATGGCAAGAACCTGTTCGCAGGTGACGGCTACGCCGGCCTGTCCGACTTCGCGCTGTACTACATCGGCGGCATCATCAAGCACGCCCGTGCCCTGAACGCCATCACCAACCCCGGCACCAACAGCTACAAGCGCCTGGTGCCCGGCTTCGAGGCGCCGGTCAAGCTGGCCTACTCGGCCAAGAACCGTTCGGCATCGATCCGCATCCCCTACGTGGCCAACCCCAAGGGCCGCCGCGTCGAGGCTCGCTTCCCCGATCCGCTGATGAACCCCTACCTGGGCTTCTCGGCCCTGCTGATGGCAGGTCTGGACGGCGTGGAAAACAAGATCCATCCCGGCGAAGCAGCGACCAAGGATCTGTACCACCTGCCCCCGGAAGAGGACAAGCTGGTGCCCACGGTCTGCCACAGCCTGGACCAGGCCCTGGAAGCGCTGGACGCGGACCGCTCGTTCCTGACCAAGGGCGGCGTGTTCTCGGACAGCATGCTCGATGCCTACATCGAGCTGAAGATGGGCGAAGTGACCCGTTACCGTCAGGCCGTGCATCCGGTCGAGTACGACATGTACTTCTCGCTGTAAGGCGAGTCGGCAAAAAGGCGGCGCAAGCCGCCTTTTTTGCTTTCGGCCAGGACCTGGGTATGCTGGGCGCGGAACCAAAAGGGGTTGGCCCGCTCAAGAAATGACGTCCAGCCCGGAAGATGGAGCGATACTTGCCTGGATAAGCCGGGCCCTTCCGATCTGGCTACCCGAGGGAATGGAATGAAGAAACTGTTTGTGTCACTGCTGCTGCCCCTGCTGTCGGTGGGAGCCTGGTCCCAGGACGTGATCTACCGCTGCGGCAACGAGTACACCAACAACGTCAGCCAGGCCAAGTCCAAGGACTGCAAGCCGGTGGACGGCGGGCATGTGACGGTGATCCATGGCGGCAGCAAGCCGGCGGCGTCCGCCTCGGGTGGCGGCAGCCAGGCGCCGCGCACTTCCGCCGCTCCGGCCGCTGGATCGCCTGCTCCGGCCAAGGTCAACAGCAGCGCCCAGAAGGCTCGCGACTCCGACGCGCGGACCATTCTGGAAAGCGAGCTGGCCCGCGCCCAGGAGAAGCTGACACAGCTGCGTCAGGAGTACAACGATGGCAATCCCCAGCGCACCGCATTGGAGTTGCGCAATCCCCAGGGCTATCTGGAACGTGTCGAGCAGCTCAAGAGCAGCATCTCGCGGCAGGAAGGCGATGTCGCCGGCATCCGCCGTGAGCTGGATCGACTTCCCAAGAACTGACGGGCCCGTGCGGCCCATGAGGGCCCAGCCATGATCCAGGACGACCGGCCGGCGCCCCCGGCCTCCTATCAGGCGCTTGATCTGCTGTGCACGCTGATGACCGTGCTCGACGAGCAGGGCGCCGTGCTTTTCGCCAACGCAGCCCTTGAGAACGCACTGGGCCTGTCGCGCCGCATGCTCGAAGGCAGCGAACTGGCGGCCTGCTTCACCGAGCCTGCCTTGCTGGACAAGGCCTTGCGCGGTGCCCAGGACAACGACTTCGCGGCCCTGCGTTTCGAGGCCAGCCTGCACCGCGTGGGCGGCGATGCGCTGCCCGTGCACGTCACGGTCTCGCTGGCCGAGCGGCCCGGCCATGTGCTGGTCGAGTTCTGGCCGCTGGAGCAGCAGGCCCGCCAGGACCGCGAGGAGCGGCTGCGCGAGCAGGCCCAGGCGCACAAGGAGTTGATCCGCAACCTGGCCCACGAGATCAAGAACCCGCTGGGCGGCATCCGTGGCGCAGCCCAGCTGCTGCAGATGGATCTGGACGCTCCCGAGCTGCGCGAGTACACCGAAGTCATCATCCACGAGGCCGACCGGCTGCAGGCGCTGGTGGACCGGCTGCTGGCGCCGCACCGCCATCCGCATGAGGTGGGCGACGTCAACATCCACGAAGTGTGCGAGCGCGTGCGCTCGCTGGTGCTGGTCGAGCATCCTGCCGGGCTGACCATCACGCGCGACTACGACATCTCCATCCCGGAGTTCCGGGGCGACAGCGCCCAGCTGATCCAGGCCGTGCTCAACATCGTCCAGAACGCCGCGCAGGCCTTGCACGAGCGCATTGCGGCCGGTGATGCCGAGATCATTTTGCGAACGCGCGTGGCCCGGCAGGTAACTTTTGGTCGCCAGCGCTATCGGTTGGCATTGGAATTGCATGTGATCGACAACGGGCCAGGCGTTCCCGATGCCATCAAGGAGCGGATCTTCTATCCGCTGGTATCGGGAAGGGATGGCGGTTCGGGACTGGGGCTGACGCTGGCGCAGACCTTCGTGCAGCGCCACCAGGGGCTGATCGAATGTGAAAGCCAGCCGGGCCGCACGGATTTCCGCATCCTCATTCCCCTGCCTTGAGGCCCACGGAAGTCAACACTGCAACAAGGGAAGGAAGCACCACCAATGAAACCGATCTGGATCGTGGATGATGACCCTTCCATCCGCTTCGTGCTGGAAAAGGCACTGGGCCGGGAAGGCTGGGCAACGCGCAGCTTCATCCAGGCGCGCGATGTGCTCACGGCACTGTCCGATGTCGATGCCGGCGACCCGGCGCGCCAGCCACCCCAGGTGCTGGTCAGCGACATCCGCATGCCCGGCGGCTCGGGGCTGGAGCTGCTCGAGCAGATCCGCGCCCAGCAGCCGGGCCTGCCCGTCATCATCATGACCGCCTACTCCGACCTGGACAGTGCCGTCTCGGCCTTCCAGCGCGGAGCCTTCGAATACCTGCCGAAACCCTTCGACCTGCCCAAGGCCGTGGAACTCATCCGGCGCGCCGTCGAGGAAAGCCTGCGCGAGGACGTGGCCGAGGCCCAGGCTCCGCTGCAGGCCGAGATGCTGGGCCAGGCGCCTGCCATGCAGGACGTGTTCCGCGCCATCGGCCGGCTCAGCCAGAGCCAGGTCACGGTGCTGATCACGGGCGAGTCGGGCTCGGGCAAGGAACTGGTGGCGCGCGCGCTGCACAAGCACTCGCCCGTGGCGGGCGGCCCCTTCGTGGCCATCAATACCGCCGCCATTCCCAAGGACCTGCTGGAGTCCGAACTGTTCGGCCACGAGCGTGGCGCCTTCACGGGCGCCCAGACGCAACGGCGCGGACGCTTCGAGCAGGCCGAGGGCGGCACGCTCTTTCTCGACGAAATCGGCGACATGCCCTTCGACCTGCAGACGCGCCTGCTGCGCGTGCTGTCGGACGGGCACTTCTACCGCGTGGGCGGCCACCAGGCCGTCAAGGCCCATGTGCGCGTCATCGCCGCCACCCACCAGGACCTGGAGCAGCGCGTGCGCAACGGCGCCTTCCGCGAGGATCTGTTCCACCGCCTCAACGTCATCCGCCTGCGCCTGCCTGCGCTGCGCGAGCGCAGTGAAGACGTGCCCATGCTGGCGCGCCACTTCCTGCAGCAAAGCGCGCGGCAACTGGGCGTGGAGCCCAAGCGCATGGGGGTCGATGCCATGCAGCGGCTGCAGACCTTCGCCTTTCCCGGCAACGTGCGACAGCTGGAGAATATCTGCCACTGGCTGACGGTGATGGCCCCTGCCCAGGTCATCTCGGTCAAGGACCTGCCCCCCGAGGTACTGGGCGAAGCCGCGCCGCCCGTGGGCGGTGGCAGCGGCGGCATGCCCTTGCCGGCCACGCTGCCGCATGCATCGGCACCGGTAATGGCGGAAGAGAGCCTTGGCCGACTGGCCGTGCCCGTATCCGCGCTGGCCCCGCCGCATGACGCCGTCCTGGCCGCCTCCGACCTGGACTGGGTCCATCTGCTGGGACAACAGGCGCGCCAGCTGCTGGAGCACACCCATGCCCAGGGGCATGGTGAAGTCTGGGACCAGCTGTCCCGCCGCTTCGAGGCGCAGCTGATCCGCTCGGCCCTGGCCGTCACCCACGGCCGCCGGGTCGAGGCCGCCCAGCGCCTGGGCATTGGCCGCAACACCATCACCCGCAAGCTGCAGGAACTGGGCATGGACGAGGACGCCTTCGAGTAAGGCAAGCCGGCGGGTGGCCTGCCCTTGCCTTGGCAAGGGTCCGGCTCCTACAGGCCGGCGCCCGGGGTGCTGACGGGCCGGGCCGCCCGGGCTTGGGACAATGGAGTCCTCTTCGCTGGAACGGCCTACGTCCCGACCTATCGTGCCCACAGTCCTCTCCAACCTCTGGCAAAAAGCCAAGCCCGCTCGTCCGGGCCTGATGTACCCATCGACACCGCGCTCGCTTGGCGAGCCGGTCGATGCGTACTGGCATGACCGCTACTTCCTGGAGCCGTACTTCGTCGCGGGGCGCGGCTATGACCAATACCGTCCCGCCTACGCGCTGGGCTGGAACGCGTCACTTGAACCCGAGCACGCGCAGCAGGACTTCGACGATGTCGAATTCGAGCTCGAGGAGCGCTGGGAGCAGGTTCGGGGCAGCAGCCTGCTGCACTGGAGCCAAGTGCGCGATGCCGTCGAGGCCTCATGGCTGCAGGCGCGCAAGCGCACGCCCGCACAACCAGCGGCCACCACGCTGGAATTGCAGAGCACGGCCCTGCTCAATGCCGTGCTGGCCCTGGGACGCCAGGCCCACGCACGGCTGGGGGAATGCATGGATCCCATGCCCCAGGGGCTGATCGGACAGGTGCTGGCGCGGCACTTCAATGCCAGCCAGATCCTGGTCGAGGACCTGGAGCGTGCCATCGGCTCCAGCGGCGGCGTGGTCCTGCCCGTGCGCGACAGCCGTGCCGCACTGCGTCGCAACGCCTTCTGGGACGGGTTGCTGGGCAGGGAAGAGGGCGCGGACTACGTGCTGGACCAAGCCGAGTCCTGCCAGCAGCAATGGCTGAGCGCCTATGAAGCCGCCGAGCAGTCCCGCCTGCCGGGACCGCTCAGAGAAGTGCTGCATCGCCAGTCCCTGATGCTGCGCGGGCAGATCGAGGCCATCCACTGGCTGCGCCGGTACATGCTGTAGCCGGCTGGCTGGAATTCAGCCCAAGGTCACGACCACGGGCGCGTGGTCGCTGGGCTGGGGGTTCTTGCGCGGCGCACGGTCCACGCTGCAGGCAGTGACGCTGGGGCGCAATGCCTCGCTGACCAGGATGTGGTCGATGCGCAGGCCCCGGTTCTTCTGGAAGCCCAGCATCCGGTAATCCCACCACGAATAGCTTTTCTCGGGCTGATCGAACATGCGGAATGCATCGGTCAGGCCCAGCTGCAGCAGCGCCTGGAAATGCGTGCGTTCTTCCACCGTGTGGTGAATCGTGTCCTTCAGGCCGATGGGATCGTAGGAATCACGGTCCTCGGGCGCCACGTTGAAGTCGCCCACCAGCACCAGGCGCGGGTGGGCGGCCATTTCGCTTTTCACCCAGTCCTGCAGCGCCTGCAGCCAGCGCATCTTGTAGGCGAACTTGTCGGTGCCCGGCGCCTGCCCGTTCACGAAGTAGCCATTGATCAGGCGCACCGGGCCGCCTTCGGCGTCGAGGGTGGCGGCAATGATGCGGGCCTGATCGTCATCCAGGCCCGGAATATTGCGCACCACGTCGCGCACCGGCATGCGCGTCAGCCAGGCCACGCCGTTGTAGGTCTTCTGCCCATGGCTGACCGCGTTGTAGCCGGCCTCCTGCAGCGCCTGCAGCGGAAACTTGTCGTCGGTGAGCTTGAGCTCCTGCAACGCCAGCGCATCGACAGGGTTGGCCTGCAGCCAGGCCAGCACCTGCGGCAGGCGCACGGACAGGGAATTCACGTTCCAGGTGGCGATTTTCATTTGAAAAGGAGTCCTTTTGATTCGAAGGCGTGCGGGTGAGAGGTTCTCGATGGGCTGGCTACCCCGCAGCGGGTATTTCTGGTGGTGATCCTATCAATCTGCAAGGCCTTGTCGGCGGAGGTGGTTCCGAAACCGCTGCCGTTCGCATTCTTCGATGCCTCGCTGCAACGGCAAGTACCAGGCCCTGCCCGCAGAATACGCAAATGCTTGATCTACTCGTCATTCACGCCACGCTGCCCGACGGCCGCCAGGACATGTCCATTGCCGTGCAGGGCGGGCGCATCGTCGAGGTCGCGGCCGGACTTTCGGCACCTGCCCACCAGGTGGTCGATGCCCAGCACCAGCTGGTGTCGCCGCCCTTTGTCGATCCGCATTTCCACATGGATGCCACGCTGAGCCACGGCCTGCCGCGCGTCAACCGCAGCGGCACGCTGCTGGAGGGCATTGCGCTGTGGGGCGAGCTCAAGCCGCTGCTCACGACCGAGGCGCTGATCTCGCGCGCGCTGGAGTATTGCGACTGGGCGGCGGCCAAGGGGCTGCAGGCCATACGCAGCCATGTGGATACCAGCGATGCGCGCCTGCTGGCCGTCGATGCGCTGCTGGAGGTCAAGCGCCAGGTGGCGCCCTATATCGACCTGCAACTGGTGGCGTTTCCGCAGGACGGCGTGCTGCGCTCGCCCGGCGGCGTGGCCAACCTGCGGCGGGCGCTGGACAAGGGCGTGGACGTGGTGGGTGGCATTCCCCATTTCGAACGCACCATGGCCGAGGGTGCCGACAGCGTCAGGCTGCTGTGCGAGCTGGCGGCCGAGCGCGGCCTGCTGGTGGACATGCACTGCGACGAGTCCGACGACCCGCTGTCGCGCCACATCGAAACCCTGGCCTTCGAGGCGCAGCGCCTGGGACTGCAGGGCCGCGTCACGGGCTCGCACTGCACCTCCATGCACAGCATGGACAACTACTACGTGAGCAAGCTGCTGCCGCTGATCGCGGAAAGCGGCGTGGCCGTGATTGCCAATCCGCTGATCAACATCACGCTGCAGGGCCGCCAGGACAGTTACCCCAAGCGCCGCGGCATGACGCGCGTGCCCGAGCTGCTGGCCGCTGGCGTCAACGTGGCCTTCGGCCATGACTGCGTGATGGACCCCTGGTACGGCATGGGCTCGGGCGACATGTTGGAGGTCGCTCACATGGGCCTGCATGTGGCGCAGATGACCAGCCAGGACGGCATGCGCGACTGCTTCGACGCCGTGACCACGCGCGCGGCGCGTGTGATGCACCTTGGCGGCTATGGCATCGAGGCCGGCTGCGATGCCAGCTTCGTGCTGCTGCAGGCGCGTGATGCGGCCGAGGCGATACGGCTGCGCGCCACGCGGCTGAAAGTGTTCCGCAAGGGCCGGTTGCTGGCCGAGGCGCCTGCTGCAACGGCTGCGCTGCATCTGCCGGGCCGCCCGGCAAGAGTCGACTGGCGCCGCTGAACCGCGGCGGAACCGGCGCCGGCCTCAGGCGCCGGCCAGGCTGGCCTCGCGCACGATGGTCTGCAGGGCCACCAGGTCCCTGACCACCAGACCCTGAGGCTCCACGCGGATGCAGCTGTCGCGCTCCATGCGCTTGAGTTCCTGGTTCACGCGCTGGCGCGAGGCGCCCAGCAACTGGGCCAGTTCCTCCTGCACCAGTTGCAGGCCGATGCGCAGTTCGCGCGGGTCGTCCAGCGCCTGCGTGCCGTAGCTGCGCGACAGGTGCAGCAACTGCTTGGCCAGGCGTGCGCGCAGGGGCAGGGTGTTGAGGTCTTCCACCAGCCCGTAGGTCTGGCGAATGCGGTGGGCCTGCAGGCGCAGCAGGGCGTCGTAGAACTCCACGTGCGTGGCCAGGATGGCGTGGAAGCTCTCCTTGTCCACGCACAGCAGTGTGGTGTCGCCATGGGCATAGGCATCGCGCGTGCGGGGCTCGTCAAGAAAGGTGGACATGGCGCCGAACCAGGCACCCGGCTCCACATAGGCCAGCGTGGTCTGCCGACCCGACAGGCTGGTCGAGCTCATGCGCACGGCGCCCTGTGCGCAGGCATACCACCTGTGCGGCACGTCGCCGCGTGCATAGATCAGTGCCCCGTCCTTGAGCCGCCTGACCGTGGTCTGGCGCAGGATGTCATGGCGCAGCGAGGGCGAAAGGCTGCAGAACCACTGGCCGGAATTGATGGCCTCGCGCTCGGTGGGGGTGAGCATGGGCTCGTGGGTACTCGTTTGCACAACCGAAGGTCTCCGTTCGGCCGCAATTCTAGGGTGTGCGGATGCCTCGACAGGTCTGTACAGGCCTCGGTTGCAGCGCGATCAAGCGGCTTGACGGCGCTGGCACCGGCTGCCGCCGTGGCGGCCGCCAGTTCCGTGCGGTTTATCGTGGCTGGCGCAATTTCGAGCCACGTCCTGTCAGGGCTGCGACACCCAGCATCAGCGCTGCCAGCATCCACTGGCCCCATTGTGAAAGCGTGGGAATGGCTGCAGGGCTGCCGCCGGCAGCGGCGGCCACCACGGCCACGCCGCCCGGGTCACTGATGAAGGCGTTCACATCCAGGTCGTCATCGCCGTTCCTGCCGTCTTCAATCGTCAGCGTCACGCTGTTGTCGCTGGAGTTGAACTGCGCGCCGGTGAAGTGATACCAGTGCGGCGTTGCGTTGTCGGACGTGGGGCCGTACTTCCAGTACTGTGCATTGCGGGGCAGATCGTTCGGGAACGTGAGCTTGATGCTCACCGTGGATCCCGGCGCACCGTTGTGGACAGCGAAATCGAACAGGCCCAGCGGGAACTGAAGATTGGCGGGCGGTGCGTCGGCAGGTGACCTGATGTGCCCCTGCAGCGGGATGAAGCCCGCAGTCTGCGCCGGGCCTGTTCCCATGGGTGTGAAGACCCATGGGCTTCCCGCAGCAATCTCTGCTGAGACCGTCGTTCCGCCCACGGTACCGGTGATGGTGCTCAGAGAGTGGGGGGGCAGGGTGATCGTGAAGGTCTGGTTCACGGGCGTTGCCGCGGCGTACTCGGCATCGCCGGCCTGGCTGGCCTGCAGCGTGCAATCTCCCGTGCGCATCAGCCGCAGCGAGGTGCCCGTGACCACGCAGGTCTGAGGGGTGAGGCTGCTGAAGCTGATGGGCAGGTTGGAGTTGGTTCCGGCGGCGTTTGCCAGCGACAGGGCCTGGGGGCTCAGATAGCGCAGGGACGAGAAATTGAAGGTGATGTTCTGGATCGCCTTGCCCACTGCAATCTGTACCGAGGCCGTTGCCTGTGCATGGTTGGCATCGGCCGCCTTGGTCGCCGTCACCGTGCAGCTGCCTACCGCCGTGCCAGTGACAGTGCTGCCGAACAGCGAGCAGTTGCTTGCGCCTGCCGTCAGCGCCAGCGTGAGTGCACCGCTACCGCTGCCACCAGTGACGGTGACCGTGCTGGAGTTGCCTTTGGGAATGGTGGCGGGTGATGCCACCACGGACAGGGCCACCTGGCTTGCCTGGGATACCGTCACCGAAGTGCTGGCCGCGGCATCTTCATGGTTGGCGTCTGCTGCCTTGGTGGCCGTGACCGTACAGGTTCCGACACCCAGGCCGGTGAGCGTGGAGCCCGTGATGCTGCAGGGGCCGCTGACGCTGAAACCGATGGCGCCCGCGCCCGAGCCGCCCGTGGTGCTCAGTTGTGAAATGCCACCAAAGCTGATGGCTGCCGGACTGGCCTGCACCGACAGTGCTGTCTGTCCGGCCTTGGTCACGATGACGGTGGTGCTGGCGCTAGTGGCCTGGTGGTTGGGGTCTCCAGCCTTGGTGGCCGTGATGGTGCAATTGCCTGCGCCAATGGCGTTCAACTGGTTGCCCGTCACCGCGCAGAACTGGGCACCACCCGTCACGGCGTAAGTGACGGCGCCGCTGCCCGAGCCCCCCGTGGTCGCCAGCATTGCCGTGGCGCCGAAGGCCAGGGTCGAAGGCGTGGCCTGCACGCTCAGGGTGGCCTGGGCTGCAGGGGTCACGGTCACCACGGTGGTGGCCAGCGTGTCCTGGTAGTTGGCATCGCCCAGCTTGGTGGCGGTCACTGTGCAGGATCCCGTGCCTTCCGCAGTGAGCGTGTTGCCGTTGACGGAGCAAAAGGCGGCTCCATCCGTGATGGAAAAGCCCACGGCGCCGGCCCCTGCGCCGCCACTGGTCGACAGCGCGGCCGTGCTGAAGGCTACAAGCGTGCTGGGCGTTGCCATCGCCGTCAGAGCAGGCTGCTGGGCCTTGATCACCGAGATGTCCACGGTGGTCGTTGCGGCCAGGTAGCTGGCGTCTCCCGCCTTGGTTGCCGTCACGGTGCAATCGCCCACGGCCGTGGCTGTGACCGTGTTGCCTGTCAGGGCGCAATAGGCCGCGCCTGCGGTTACGGCGTAGCTGATGGCGCCTGCGCCAGAGCCGCCGCTGGCGCTCAACGTGGTGGTGCTGGCATAGGGCAGGACCTGGAGTGTTGCACTTGCCGTGAGTGCCGCCTGCGGGCTCTTGTCATTGGTCAGCGAGAACGAGGTGCTGGCCGCCCCTGCCTGCGCCGTCACGGTATAGCTGCCAGCGAACAGGTTGGCCGTGGCACTCAGCGATGCGATGCCCTGGGCATTGGTAGTGACAGAAGTCCTTGTGGCGAAGGTGGTGGACGGCCCCGATGCGGCAGGTGCCGTGAAGTCCACCATGATGCCGGGAAGCGGCTGGTCGTCGATGTCGGTGACCTTTACCGCCAACTGCGTGGCAAAAGGCTGCTGGATGCGGGTGGACTGTTGAGAGCCAGTGAGCACCACCATGGCCGCAGGTGGCCCGAAAGGATCGATGCGAAACACCAGGCCATTCGACAGGCCGGCGTTTGCGCCGAGGGCGCTTGCCGAAGGATTGGTCAGGCCGTTGGTGCCCGGTGTGGTGGTGGCGCCGCCCACGGAAAGAAGGGTCCTGCCCTGCACGTTGGTTGCAGCCAGGCTGTGCATGGCCTCGTTTTCCGAGGTGCCCAGGAACCCGGCATAGTCCCAGTTGTTCGGATTGTTGGTTGCGACGCTGACCAGGAAGCCATCCTGCTTGCCACCAGGCGTGGTGGACAGGCCGCTTTGCGCCTTGACGGGAAAGCCTGCGCCATTGCTGGTGCTGCCCGTGGCGAACCAGTTCCTGCCGTCGCTGGCCAGCCCTTCCACGCTGTCGTAGCCATTGCCACCCAGGTAGGTGGCGTCCAGCACCTGGTCTCCCGATGCATTCAGGCGCAGCACAAAGCCGTCCATGCCGGTGCCGCGCGCGGTCTGAGGCCCGAGGCCCTTGCGCAGGCCGTCGTTGTCGGCGGGAAAGTTGTCGGACCCGGTTTCCCCGCCCACAAGCAGTGAGCCGTCATACATCAGGTTCAGGGCCAGGGCACGGTCCGCACCGGCCCCCGAGCCTGTCAGCAGCGTGAAATAGTCGAAGGTGCTGCCATCGGCCCGGATCTTGGCGACGAAGCCGTCTGATCCATCAATGGCACGCGAATTGATTTGTGTCCTGAGGCCTGTGGCGCCTGGCAGTCCCGAGACAGAGTCGGTGGCGCCAGCCACATAGGCCGCGCCGGTGCTGTCCACGGCAATGGCATATCCGATGTCGGCGCCGCCGTCGCCGCCGATGTATCCGGCGTACTCCAGCCCGCTGCCTGATGAGTCGATGCGGGCCACGAAGGCATCCCGCATTTCTGACTGCGCAGGGCCGGAACCGTGGTTGAGCTGCGGCCCGTTCACGGCAGGAAAGCCTTTGCCTTCCGTGAATCCAGTCACGTAGGCCCTGCCGCTGTTGTCCAGAGCCAGGGCGTTGGCCTGATCGTCACCCGTTCCACCAATCAGGCCCGAATACAGAATGCCGGCAGCGTCTGGTGTCAGGCGCATGACGAAGGCATCCCTATCCGTCGTGCTCTTGCTGCGCCGAAAGCGTTGGTTGGCATCTGTGCCAAGCAGGGGGAAGCCGGTGGATTCCGTGCTGCCCGCCAGGTGGATGCGGTTTTGTATGTCCACGGCCAAGCCATTGCAGGCGTCGTCTCCCGATCCGCCCACATAAGTGACGCTCATAGGGACACCCTTGGGATCGAATCTGACGACGAAGGCATCCTCGCCACCTTTGCTGCTGCCCGCGTTGGGCAGGTCGGACGATTGCGTCACGCCGCAGGCGTAGGTATTACCGTCGCTGTCTCGCGCCACGGCATTGACCTGGTCGGCCGAGCTGCCTCCCACCAGGCCTGAGTATCCTGTCCATGCCGGATCAATGATCAGGGGCAGTCCCTTGTCATGGCTGCCCAGCACAAAGCCCACGCGCCAGGTGGTGGCGTCCACCTGCTCCAGCCGGTAGCGGGCGGGCACGTCCACGCGGCCGTTGCCCCGGGGTTGGTAGACCAGCGGCGCATCGTCAGTGAAAAGATCGTTGCCTAGGCTCCACTGCAGCGCTCCCGTGGGCAGGATGCGTGCATCCGTCGCACCTTCCACGCGCAGCCAGACCTGTGCCGCATCGGCACCAGGTGCCAGTTCGAACTGGTACTTCAGACCGCCGGGCTCACCGTGGAAAACGGCATCAATGCCTGGCCAGACGCTGCGGTAGCCCAAGGCGCCGAAGCTGCGCAGGCCTGTGCGCCATTGCGCGGCTTCGCCGACCAGCCAGTGGTAGAGCGTGGGCGAAGGGTGCAGGCCCTGCGGGGCCGACATCGATGCGTTCTCGAAGCTGTAGCGCAGGCGCGGATCCGGGCGCAGGCTCAGGCTCAGGCTCCGGGCCACGCCGGATGCGGCCGCTGACCGGCCTTGCACGCCAGTGGCCTGGCCGGGCAGCTCGATGCTCATGCCTTGCGCATCGAAACTGATGCGCTTGCCTGCGGCCATGGCGCGAAAGCCGGCCCCGGGTATCTCTATGAAGCGGTTGTCCCTGCCGGAGAATTCGCGTTGGACCAGGGGATCGGCCTGGACCCCCGTGGTCAAGGCCAGCATGGTCAGGGCCGCAATGGAACTGCGCATAGGTGTACTCAGCTCCGCGCGGGGAAGATGCCCTGCAAGGCGATGATGAAGTTCATGACCAGGTAGGGCGGAAGATTGTTGTGTGGCTGGCTGCCGCCCGCAGGCTGCACAGGTGCCATGCTGACCGTCGAAGTGCTGGAGCCCGGCGCAATGTAGGGGCGCGTGGGTGCAGCGCCCAGGGTTGCGCCGGCCGGGCTTGCCACGGCGGGATCTGCGGGCGAAGCAGCCAGGGCCTGATGGGTGTGCCTGGGAATTTCCGATTCCAGCAGCGTCACGGTTTCCGTACCGCCGGTTTCGCCCAGATCGTGCAAGGACAGCCCCGGTCCCTGGCCTGGATGCATGGGCATGCGCCCTTGAAGGTTGGGAAGGGAAAAATTGGATTTTCCATCGCCACCATAAGTTGTTCCCAGCAGGGAAAACAGCGCCGTGTTCTGAGAAAGCGGTATGAGCTGACCATCGCAAAAGGCCCAGCCCTTGGGTGGGAAGTTGAACCCGCCAATGCGGATTTCGGCGACGAAGGGATCAGACATGTTCTTCAGTTCTGGGTAGGAAAGAGGCCTTGCATCGCCATGCAAAAACTCAGCGTCAGGTAGGGCGGCATATTGAGGTGTGGCTGCCCGCCTCCCACATTGGCCAACAGGGCGGGCATGCTCGTATTGCCACTTTGCGCATAGTGGCCGCGCGCCGCTGCGGGCAGGTTGCCGTTGCCCGATGTCGCCTGGCCCGTAGTGCCGGAAGCCGCCATGGCGTGGCTGTGCTGCGGTATCTCTGGCAGGGTCAGGGTATGGGCTTGCTCGCCTGCTCTCTCCCCCAGCGTATGGCCGGCCCCCATGTGCATGGGCATGCGGCCGCGCAGGTCGGGCAGTGCAAAGTTGGTCTGCCCGTTGCCACCATAGGTGGTGCCCAGCAGCGAGAACAGCGCCTGGTTCTGGTTGATGGGCAGCAATTGCCCATTGCAAAGGGCCCAGCCTTTGGGGGCGAAGTTGAAGGAGAAGACGCGAACCTCTCCGAGAAAAGGGGTAGACATCAGGTGGGTGAGGGATAGATGCCGAACAGCGAGATGATGAAGTTCACGCAAAGATAGGGCGGCATATTGGTATGGGGCTGTGACCCACCGACCGCGCCCACCATCGAGGCCGCCATGGGCGTAGCGGGGGCACCGTTCGCAAAGGCCTTGTGATCCCTGTGCTTGGCAAACACCGCATCGGCGGGCGAGGCCAGAAAGCCGGTGCCGGAGGACGCGGGGACGCCGTGCGTGTGGGCTGGAATCTGATTGACGGTCAGCGTGACCTCTTCGACTCCAGCGGCCTGGGCCAGCGTGAATTCGTTGCCCGCGTGCAGGGGGATGCGGCCACGCATGTCTGGCAGGGCGAACGTGCTTTGGCCATCACCGCCGTATGTCGTGCCGATCAGATTGAAAAGGGTTTCGTATTCCGAGATGGGCATTTGCTGCCCTTCGCAGAACATCCAGCCTGCCGGCGCGAAGTTGCCGGCAAACATCCGGATTTCCCCAACGTAGGGTTGAGCCATGGCAAAGTGGGGTGAAGTTAGAAAACGTTAATAATTGCAAAATAGTTTAGTATGCCAACCTGTTGCGCAGCAAAAATATTTTGCTGCCGTTGCTTTGGCAGGAAGGGCCACGATGAAGACAGGACGCCGTGCTTTCATGCAGGTTGCAGGGGCCTTGCCCGCTGCAGCGGCTGCTTCCAGCATTTCGATGGGCGTCAGCGCTGTGGCCATGGAGTTGCGCCGCAGCCACTTTCAGCCGCTGCTTGGCCAAAATTTCTCGGTCGCCGGGGAAGCGGCTGAGTTACGTTTGGTTTCGCTGAGCGCGCTGCCACACGCGCTGCAGAGTGACCGGTCTTTCAGCGCCCTGTTTGAGTTGTCCCGCCCTGGTGCCTTGCCACAGAACACCTGGGAAATCGCTCACCCGGCTCTGGGACGCCACGCTGTCTTCCTGAGTCCCAGCGACGCGCAAGGCGGTCTGCTGGAAGCCGTGTTCAACCGCGGCTGAGCGCTGCAGTCCTGCGCATGCGCAGGTAGATGCCTTCCTGGTCCTGTTCGACAAAGCCCAGGCGCGTATACAGGCGCCGGGCCGGGTTGTTGGCTTCCACGAACAGCTGCATGTCGCGCCCTTCCTGATCCGCCCAGCCGGCCAGCCATTGCATGAGGGCCGTGCCCAGTCCCTGGCCTTGAACAGCGGCGTCAAGCGAGATGTCCATCACTCCCAATGGCCCGGGTGCGAGATTGAGGTAGAGCCGGCCTATAGGCAGACCTGCCCGCTCGATCACGAAAAACGCGCTGTGCGCGTAGTGCTTGCGGTAGTGCCGGTCCTGCAAAGCGAACTGCGAATCGCAGAAGGCATGCTTTTCAGCTTCGCTCCAGGGCACGGGCGCCAGTTCGGCGGCGCGTACCTCGCGGTACAGGGCGCGGAGAAAAGCGTAATCGGCTTCTTCGGCCAGGCGCAGCCGCACATCCTCAAGATACAGCGGCGGCAACTCGGGCACGAGCGGATCAGACAGCATGGGAAAAGCAGGCCTCGTAATCGACATGGCCGGCCGACTGCGCAATGGGCGTGATGAAGATGGCGTAGTCACCGAGCTGCGCATGGCGCACGCGGTAAGTGCGCTGTGGCAGCTGCGGCTGGCGCGGACCGCGAAACACCAGGGAGAACTGCAGCATGCCGGGCGTGTCGGCCGATGTCTGCGTTGCGCTGAGCACTTGCATGTCGATGCCGGTGGTGTGCTCGCCCTCCGCCATGAAGAAGCTCACGGTCTGCTGGGCCAGGGCCTGGGCGTCGCTCCATGTCAGGGCTCTGGCATACAGCGCATCGTCCAGCTCGAAGTCGGGAGGGGGCAAAGAGGTAGCGGACATGGGCGGCAGTCGATTCATTGGGGCTGGGCAGGCACAGTGGCAGCATAGCCCATGCGCAGGCGGCTGCAGCCCTCTGCTGCGCCCCCAACACCCCAATCCCTCAACGCCCCCAGCGCAGCACCAGCGGATCGAGCCGCCGCGCAATGTCCAGCAACTGGCGGCGCACCTCGGGGTGCATGGGCGGCCAGGGGGCGCGCGGCGCGTCGCAGGCGATCACGCCGCCTTCCTTCATGAGTGCCTTGGCGGCCAGGAAGCCCGCCTGGCGGTTTTCGTGGTTGATCAGCGGCAGCCAGTGCTGGTATAGCGCAAAGGCCCGGTCCCTGTCGCCGCTGCGGTGCGCTTCGATGATGGGGCGTATGCCATCGGCAAAGCCGCCGCCCGTCATGTAGCCTGTGGCGCCGGCCTCCAGGTCGGCCAGCAGGGTGATGGCTTCCTCGCCATCCCAGGGGCCTTCGATGGCCTCGCCGCCCAGGGCGATGAGTTCGCGCAGCTTGCCGGCGGCGCCTGCGGTTTCCATCTTGAAGTAGCAGACCTGCTCGATCTCGCGGGCCATGCGCGCCAGGAAGGCGGGGGACAGCGGCGTGCCTGCGGCCGGCGCGTCCTGCACCATGATGGGAATGGCGATGGCATCGGACACGGCCTGGAAGAAGTCCTGGACCTGGGCCTCGCCGAAGCGGAAGGTGGCGCCGTGGTAGGGCGGCATGACCATCACCATGGCCGCGCCCATGTCCTGCGCGCGGCGGCTGCGCTCGGCGCATACGCGTGACGAGGTGTGCGTGGTGGTGACGATCACGGGCACGCGGCCCGCCACATGTTCCAGCGCCGTGCGCGTGAGGATCTCGCGCTCGTCATCGGCCAGCAGGAACTGCTCGGAGAAATTGGCCAGGATGCACAGGCCGTCCACGCCCGAGTCGATCATGAAATCCAGGCAGCGTCTCTGGCTGGCCAGATCCAGCGTGCCGTCCCCGTGGAAGGTGGTGGGTACCACGGGGAAGATGCCGCTGTAGCGCGGCCGAGAAATTCCGGGCATGGCGTGCTCCCTCATTCGACGATGCGGAATTGGTCCAAGTACTCGGTCTTGAGCGTGAGGCCCAGGCCCGGCACATCGTCCCTGAGCTGCAGGAATCCGTTCTCGGCCACGGGTTCGCCGTCGAAGATGTACCAGAACAGCTCGTTGCCCACCTCCACGTCGAAGATGGGGAAGTACTCGGCCATGGGCGAGGCCAGCGTGCTCATGGTCAGGTGGTAGTTGTGCATCTGGCCCGCATGCGGGATGACGGGCACGCTGTAGGCCTCGCACAGCGCGTTGATCTTGTGCGCGGCCGTGATACCGCCCACGCGGTTGGTGTCGTACTGCACGACGCTGACGGCCTTCCTGTCCAGCAGCTGCTTGAAGCCGTAGAGGCTGAACTCGTGCTCGCCGCCCGAGATCGGAATGCTGGTGAGCCGGTTGAGCTCGGCGTAGCCGTCGATGTCGTCGGCGATCACGGGCTCCTCCAGCCAGCGCGGCTCGAATTTCTCCAGCTTGGGGAGCATGCGCCTGGCGTATTCCAGGTTCCAGCCCATGTAGCACTCCAGCATCAGGTCGGTGTCGTAGCCTATGACCTCGCGCACGGCCTCGACCGAGCGCAGGTTCTCGCGCACGCCTTCCTGCAGGTGGGCCGGCCCGTAGCCGAAGCGCATCTTGAAGGCCTTGAAGCCCTGGTCCAGGAATTTCTGCGCCTCTTCCTGCATGGTCTTGAGGTCGGTGCGGTAGAGCTTGCTGTAGTAGCAGGGAATTCTTTCCTTGGTGCGCCCGCCCAGCAGCTTGAACACGGGCTTGTCCACGCTCTTGCCCAGGATGTCCCAGATGGCCAGGTCCACGGCCGAGATGGCGGCCATGGTCACGCCCTTGCGGCCCCAGGCGTGGGTGGCGCGGTACATGCGCTGCCACAGGTATTCGTAGTCCCACGGGTCCTGGCCGATGACCAGGGGCGCCAAGTACTCGTCGATGATGGCCTTGGCGATGCGCGGCGCCAGCGCCACGTTGCCCAGTCCGACGATGCCGTCGTCGGTCTCGATCTCCACCACCGTCCATGAATGGAAGCGGAAGGTGGACATGGTCTCCTGCGGCGCATAGAGCAGGTCCATGGCGTTCGAGCAGAAGTTGCCCTGGGGCGGCACGGTCTTGCCTTGCCATTCATAGACGCGGGCGCGGACGGATTTGATTTTCATGGTGGCGATGGAGTGAAGTCAGTCGATCAGTCAGGACAGGCGCGCTGCGCCCATGCGGCAGGCGATCAGAAAGGCCTGCCAGGTGGCCTCCACGCTGGCCCGGCCCTGGCCTGCGATGTCGTAGGCCGTGCCGTGGGCCGGCGTGGTGATGGGGACCGGCAGGCCGCCCTGCACGGTCACGCCGCGCGCAAAGCCCAGCAGCTTGATGGCAATCTGGCCCTGGTCGTGGTACATGGTCACGATGGCCTGGTACTCGCCCGCCTGGGCCTTCAGGAAGATGGTGTCGGCCGGAAAGGGACCGTGGAACGGATCGGGCGTGGGCCAGTCGCGGGCCTGCAGCGCGCGCACGGCCGGCGCGATGATGTCGATCTCCTCGCGCCCGCAGGTGCCACCGTCGCCGTTGTGCGGGTTGAAGCCCGCCACCGCCACCTTGGGGGCCGCCATGCCGCTGGCCAGCAGCGCGCGGTAGAGCAGCTCGGCCGCCTGCGCGATGCGCTCCTGGCTCAGATAGCCGGCCACGTCCCTGAGCGGCACATGGGACGAAATGCGCGAGGTCCACAGATCGCCCAGCGTATTGAATTCGCAGAAATAGCCGGTCACGCCCAGGTGCTCGGCAAAGTGGTGCAGCTCGTCCTCATGGCGCAGGCCGCCCAGCTTCATGGCCTGCTTGTTGAGCGGCGCAAAGCAGATGGCATCGATCTGGCCGGCCTGGGCCGCATCCATGCACAGGTCGAGCACCTGCAGCACCGAGCGCCCGCCTGCAGCTTCGGCACGTCCCTGGTGCACGGCATCGGGGGCCACCGTGTCCAGGGCCAGGAAGGCGGGCAGGGCGGTATCGGTGCGGCCGCGTGCGTGGGCCATGCTGGCGATGGGTGTGGTGGCCACCTGCAGGCCTGCGATGCGCTGGCCCTGCTGCCACAGCCAGGGGTCACCGGCCAGCACGATGTTGGCCTTTTGCATGGCCTCGGGCCGCGCCAGCAGGCGTGCGATCAGTTCTGCGCCTATGCCGGCGGGATCGCCCATGGTCAGGGCGACGACGGGAAGTTCGGATGCGGGCATGTGCGGCTCAGTCGAACTTGATGTGGTTCTTGCGGATGATTTCGCCGAAGCGCTGGTACTCGGCGGTGTGGAAGGCGATGAACTCGGCCTGGCCCATGGGCTGCAGCTCGGCGCCCACGGCCTCCAGGCGCGTGCGCGTCTCGGGCAGGGCCAGCACCTTGTTGACCTCGTCGTGCACGCGGGCCTGCACGGCGCGGGGTGTGGCGGCCGGCATGTAGATGCCGTACCAGGCGCCTATCTCCACGCCGGGCAGGCCGGCCTCGGCCAGCGTGGGCACCTGGGGCAGCTGGGCGTTGCGCCGGGGCGATGTCACGCCCAGGGCGCGCAGCTTGCCGGCCTTGATCTGGCCGATCACCGAAGGCATGGTGTCAAAGCTCATCTGCACCTGTCCGCCGACCAGGTCCACCAGCGCGGCGGCGCTGCCCTTGTAGGGCACGTGGGTGAGTTCAATGCCGGCCGCGTCCTTGAACATCTCGGCCGCGATGTGCTGGGTGCTGCCCGTGCCGCTGCTGGCGAAGTTGATCTTTCCCGGCTCCTTCTTGGCCAGTGCGACCAGGGCCTGCACCGACGAGGCGGGCAGGGCGTTGCCCACCACCAGCACATTGGGCACCGAGCCCACATAGGCCACGGGCACCAGGTCGCGGTTGCTGTCGTAGCCCAGCCTGAGGAGGTGGGGCGCAATCGCGTGGGCCGTGACCACGCCCATCACCATGGTGTGGCCATCGGCGGACTTGGCAGCCATGTCCGCGGCCAGGGTGTTGGAGACGCCGGGACGGTTTTCCACCACCACGGGCTGGCGCAGCAGCGGCGCCAGCCGGTCGGCCACGGCGCGGGCCATGGCGTCGGTGCCGCCGCCCGGGGCCGAGCCCACGAGCATGCGCACAGGCCGCGTGGGCCAGTCCGGCGGGGTTTGGGCCAGGGCGATGGCCGGCAGCAGGGCGGCTGCGGCCAGCAGCAGCAGGGGGCGGCGTTGCATGTCTTGTCTCCGGTGCTTTTGTTGTGGACCCCATGCTAGGCAGATGATTGATTGCCGTAAACTGAAAGTTGCTGATGAATCAATAACCTTGGGTAATCAATTCACGGGAATATTCCTATGGGCTCCATCGACCGCAGGGACGGCACGCCGCAACTGCTCAACCGCCTGCGCATGCGCCAGGTGGCGCTGATGCTGGCCATCGACGAGAAGGGCACGCTGCGCGGCGCCGCAGCCGAGCTGGGACTGAGCCAGCCGGCCGCCACCAAGATGCTGCATGAGCTGGAAAGCGCGCTGGGCCTGCCCCTGTTCGACCGCGTGGGGCGCGGCCTGCAACTGAATGCGGCCGGCGAGCGCGTGACCGGCCACTTCCGCCATCTGCGCGGCGGCATGGAGGCGCTGAACCGCGAGCTGCAGGAACTGCGCGAGGGCTGTGCGGGGCGTCTGGCCGTGGGCAGCATCATGGCGGCCTCGCCGGGGCGGTTGACACAGGCCCTGCTGGCGCTCAAGCGCCAGTGGCCGCTGCTGTCCATCGAGGTGGCCGTGGACACCAGCGACCGGCTGCTGGCGCAGTTGCAGGACGGCGTGCTGGAGGTGGTGGTGGGCCGGCAGACCGGGCAGGCCGATCCGGCCCATCTGTTCCGCACGATTGACGACGAGGCCCTGTCCATCATCGTGGGCTGCAGCCATCCGCTGGCGCGTGCCCGCAGCGTGGGCTTTGCGCAACTGCAGGCCCATGGCTGGGTGCTGCAGCCGCACGGCAGTCCCATGCGCGCGCTGATCGAGCAGGAATTCCAGGCCCATGGCCTGCCGCTGCCGCGCGGCCTGATCGAGACGGGCTCCATCCTCACCACCATGAACCTGGTGCGCAACTCCGACCTGATCGCCGTGATTCCGCAGGCCGTGGCCCGGGACAGCGCCGCTCACGGCATGGTCCGCATCCTGCCCTACCGCATGCGCCGCAACCTGCAGGCCTACGGCAGCCTGGTGCGCCGCGACCGGCCGCTGAGCCAGGCTGCCGCCAGCTTTCTGGCGCTGCTGCATGGGCAGGAGACGCCGCCCGCATCCACTCCCTAGCCCTGGCCGACTAGCCGATGTACCGCGCCAGATGCGGGCTGACCCGCTTGCAGTAGCCCTTGCAGACCCGGCGCAGCACCTGGGCGGTGTCGATGACGCCGGGCGACGGGTTCTTGGGGTACCAGGTGGTGATGCGAAAGGAGGGCGGCGTGGGCAGCTCCAGCTCCACCAGCTCCCCGCTTGCCAGCTGCGGCGCCACCAGCATGCCGTGCATGATGGCGACGCCCAGCCCTTCCCGCACCAGCGAGACCAGGGCCGCCAGCGAGGGCGAGCCCGAGATGCGCAGGTCGCTGGAGACCATGCCGTCTTGCACGGCCAGCTGCTGTGCCATGGCCACGGCCTGCTCGTAGGGGCCGGTGCCGCGCATCTGGGTCAGCAATTGCTTGCCCAGCGCCTTGTGCAGTCCATCCTTCTTGGGCACCAGGCCCCGCTTGGCAATCCAGTGCACGGGCACTTCCAGCAGGTTATCGACCACGGCGAACTGGGGGTCCACGCCGCTGCCGGTGCGCACGATCAGGTCCAGGTCGCGCCGCATCATCTGCTCCGACAGGTGGGTGCTCAGATCGACGGTCAGGTCCAGCTCGATGTGCGGCAGGCTGGCGCCCATCGCCTTGACGAATTCGGGCAGGAAGGTGTGTACCGCCGTCTCCAGCACGCCGACCCGCAGGCGGCAGCCGATGGCGTCGTCGGATCTGGCGGCGCGCTCCAGGGTGCGTGTGGCTTCGATGACGGCTTCCGCATGCCGCAGCAACCGGGCGCCGGCATCGGTGATCTGCAGCGTCCTGCGGTCCCAGTGGAACAGGGTCACGCCCAGGTCCGACTCCAGTCCGCGTATGCGCATGGAGACGGCGCCGGGGCTGGCGTGCACCAGCTCGGCCACGCGGCGCACGCTGCCGATGCGTGCCAGCAGCACAAAGGTTTCCAGAAAGCGGATGTTCATGGGCGGGCTGCGGTGGCTGTTCAGTTTTCCTGGGGGAGGCTGCGCACAATTCCTGAGTGGACCTGTGGCCTGCTGCTTTTTACATTGGGAGGCATCCCCATTCAATAGAGGCTCCCCCATGAAGCATTGGACCCATCCGACCGAATTCCGCCAGGAGGTGCGCGCCGGACGCTTTCGCGGGCAGACGGCCGGGCAGTGTCCCGGCTACACCCAGGGCAACCTGGCGATACTGCCGCGCGAGTGCAGCGAAGAGTTCCTGCACTTTGCCCGGCTGAATCCCAAGTCCTGCCCGCTGATCGGCGTGACCGAGCCCGGCAGCAGCCGCGTGCCCGAGCTCGGCGATATCGATCTGAAGACCGACCTGCCCTCGTACTGGGTGTTTCGCGATGGTCACATGGCCGAGCAGGTGAATGACCTCACGCACCTGTGGCGCGACGATCTGGTGGGCTTCGTCATCGGCTGCTCCTATTCCTTCGAGGACGCGCTGCGCGATGCCGGCGTGCCCGTGCGCCATATCGACGAGGGCCGGGGCGCTCCCATGTTCATCACCGACATTGCCAACGGCCAGGCCGGCCGGTTCGGCGGCCGGATGGTGGTCAGCATGCGGCCCATGACGGCGGCCCAGGCCATCCGCGCGATCCAGGTGACTTCGCGCTTTCCCAGCGTGCACGGGGCGCCCGTGCACCTGGGCGACCCCGCGCAGATCGGCATTGCCGATATCGAGCGGCCGGACTTCGGCGAGCCGATGGCGCTCAAACCCGGGGAGATTCCCGTGTTCTGGGCCTGCGGCGTGACGCCCCAGCAGGCCATCCGCTCGGCGGCCCTGCCGTTCGCCATCACGCACGAGCCGGGCCACATGCTGGTGACGGAGTTGCGCAACAGCCATCTGGCCGCGTTCTGACGGCCTGCCTGCCTGGCACGAGGCCCGCTTCGGCGGGCCTTTTTCTTTGGCGTTGCCGGCCGGCAAGAGGCCCCTCCTGTTCAGTTTTCGTGAACAGCGGGAGCGAAAACTTCTCGATGGACTGGAGCAAGCCGCACTTTTAGATTCACCACCAGTGACGGCGCAAGGGCCGCGGACCCTGCGCCAGACCACTGTTCCCTGATTCCCGATCCCTGATTCCCGACTCCAACCTCAGAGACAAGTGAGCAACGACCATGCAAGCACGCTCCACGCCCCAAGACAAGCGCTGGCAATTCTGGATAGACCGCGGCGGCACATTCACCGACATCGTGGGCAAGCGGCCCGATGGCAGCCTGGCCACGCACAAGCTGCTGTCGGAAAACCCAGAGCAATACCGTGACGCGGCCGTGGCCGGCATCCGCCACCTGCTGGGCCTCAAGCCCGGCGAACCGGTCACGCCGGACCTGGTGGAGTGCGTGAAGATGGGCACCACGGTGGCCACCAATGCGCTGCTGGAGCGCAAGGGCGAGCCCACGCTGCTGGTGACCACGCGGGGCTTTCGCGATGCGCTGCGCATTGCCTACCAGAACCGCCCGCGGCTGTTCGACCGGCATATCCAGCTGCCCGAGCTGCTGTACAGCGAGGTGGTGGAGGCGCTTGAGCGCGTGAATGCCCAGGGTGAAGTGCAGCAGGAGCTGGACGTGCTGCACCTGCACACCGCGCTGCTGGACGCCCATGCCCGTGGCCTGCGCAGCGTGGCCATCGTCTTCATGCATGGATACCGCTACATGCGGCACGAGCAGATTGCGGCGCGCATTGCGCGGCAGGCGGGATTCACGCAGATCAGCACCTCGCACGAGACCAGCCCGCTGATGAAGTTCGTGAGCCGGGGCGACACCACGGTGGTCGATGCCTATCTTTCGCCCATCTTGCGCCGCTATGTACAGCAGGTGGCTGGCGAGATGCCGGGCGTGCGGCTGTTTTTCATGCAGTCCTCCGGCGGGCTGGCCGATGCGGGCAGCTTCCAGGGCAAGGATGCCATCCTGAGCGGGCCGGCCGGCGGCATCGTGGGCATGGCCCGCACGGCAGGGCTGGCCGGGCACGACAAGGTCATCGGCTTCGACATGGGGGGCACTTCCACCGACGTCAGCCACTACGCTGGCGCCTTCGAGCGCGAGTTCGAGACACAGGTGGCCGGCGTACGCATGCGCGCGCCGATGATGAGCATCCACACGGTGGCCGCCGGTGGCGGCTCGGTACTGGCCTACGACGGCTCGCGCTTTCGCGTGGGACCGGAGAGCGCGGGCGCCAACCCCGGCCCCGTGAGCTACCGCCGTGGCGGGCCCCTGGCCGTGACCGATGCGAACGTGATGGTGGGCAAGGTCCAGCCCCGCTACTTCCCCAGCGTGTTCGGCCCGGCCGCCAATGAGCGGCTCGATGGCGAGGCCGTCCGTGCGCGTTTCGATGAACTGGCGGTGCAGACGGGGCGCAAGCCCGAGGAAGTGGCCGAAGGCTTCATCCGCATCGCCGTGCAGCAGATGGCCAACGCCATCAAGAAGATTAGCGTGGCGCGCGGCTATGACGTGACGCGCTACACGCTGCAGTGCTTTGGCGGCGCGGGCGGCCAGCATGCCTGCCTGGTGGCCGATGCCCTGGGCATGACCCGTGTGTTCGTGCATCCGCTGGCCGGCGTGCTCAGCGCCTACGGCATGGGCCTGGCGGACCAGACCGTCATCCGCGAACAGGCGATGGAGGTGGCGCTGTCTGCTGCGGCCTTGCCTTTGATCGCGGAATCGCTGGATTCGCTGGGCGATGCGGCCAAGGCCGAGTTGGAGCGCCAGCAGGTCGGTGCCGGCCCCGTGCAGGTACATCACAACGTGCATGTGCGCTACGAGGGCACGGATTCCGCCCTGGCCGTGCCATTCGGCGGCCTGGACGACATTCAGTCGGCCTTCGAGTCGGCCTATCGCCAGCGGTTTGCCTTCCTGATGGCGGGCAAGGGCCTGGTGGTGGAGGCCGTTTCCGTCGAAGCCGTGATTGCGGGCGATGCGCCCAGCGAGCCGGTGCTGCAGGAGCATCCGCCGCGCCAGCATCCGCGCCGCGAAACCGTGCGCATGTACTCCGACGGTGCCTGGCATGACGCGGCCCTGGTGGTGCGCGAGGACCTGCGGCCCGGCGACGCCATCCCCGGCCCGGCCATCATCGCCGAGCGCAATGCCACCACGGTGGTCGAGCCCGGCTGGCTGGCGCGGCTCACGGCGCTGGACCATCTGGTGCTGGACCGCGTGGTCGCGCGCAAGGTCGAGTACGCGGCCGGCACCTCGGTGGATCCGGTGCTGCTGGAGGTCTTCAACAACCTGTTCATGAACATCGCCGAGCAGATGGGCCTTCAGCTGCAGAACACGGCCTACTCGGTGAACATCAAGGAGCGGCTGGACTTCAGCTGCGCGCTGTTCGATGCCGAGGGCCACCTCATCGCCAACGCGCCGCACATGCCCGTGCACCTGGGCTCCATGGGCGAGAGCATCCAGACGGTGATCCGCAAGAACGCCGGGCGCATGGCGCAGGGCGATGTCTATGTGCTCAACGATCCCTACCAGGGCGGCACCCACCTGCCCGACATCACGGTCATCACGCCCGTGTACGTGGCCGACGAGGCGTCACCCACCTTCTATGTGGGCAGCCGGGGCCACCATGCCGACGTGGGCGGCATCACGCCTGGTTCCATGCCGCCGTTTTCCACGCGCATCGAGGAAGAGGGTGTGCAGATCGACAACTTCAAGCTGGTCGATCGCGGCGTGCTGCGCGGCCAGGAGATGGTCGAGCTGCTGCAAAGCGGCGAGTACCCGAGCCGCAACCCGCACCAGAACCTGGCCGACCTGAAGGCCCAGATCGCGGCCAATGAAAAAGGCGTGCAGGAGCTGCGCAAGATGGTGGCCCAGTTCGGCCTGCCCGTGGTGCAGGCCTACATGGGCCATGTGCAGGACAACGCCGAGGAGTCGGTGCGCCGCGTCATCACACGGCTCAGGAACGGGCAGTTCACGCTGCCGCTGGACAACGGCGCCCAGATCCGCGTGACCGTCACCGTGGATACTGCGGGCCGCAGCGCCGTCATCGACTTCTCGGGCACCAGCGCCCAGCAGACCAACAACTTCAACGCGCCGCGCGCCGTGTGCATGGCGGCCGTGCTGTACGTGTTCCGCACGCTGGTGGACGACGACATTCCGCTGAACGCGGGCTGCCTCAAGCCTTTGAAGGTCATCATTCCCCAGGGCTGCATGCTCAACCCCAATGCACCGGCCTCGGTGGTGGCGGGCAATGTGGAGACATCCACCTGCATCACCAACGCGCTGTTCGGCGCGCTGGGCGTGATGGCGGGCAGCCAGCCCACCATGAACAACTTCACCTTCGGCAATGCGCGCCACCAGTACTACGAGACCATTGCCGGCGGCAGCGGCGCGGGCGCGGTGCTGGACGCCGAGGGCCGGGTGGAGCGCGGGTTCAACGGCACCAGCGTCGTCCAGACGCACATGACCAATTCGCGCCTGACAGATCCGGAGGTGCTGGAGTTCCGCTTCCCCGTCATGCTGGACAGCTATGCCATCCGCGAAGGCTCGGGCGGCAGCGGGCGCTGGCACGGGGGCAGCGGCGGTGTGCGGCGCGTGCGCTTCCTGGAAGCCATGACGGCCAGCATCCTGTCCAACGGACGCCTGAACCCGGCCTTCGGCATGGCAGGCGGCCAGCCGGGGCAGCCGGGCATCAACCGCGTACTGCGCGCCGATGGCCAGGTCGAGGCGCTGGAGCACATCGGTGCCGTGCAGATGCAGCCCGGCGATGTGTTCGAGGTCTGCACGCCGGGGGGCGGCGGCTACGGAGCGGCGGCCTGACACGCCGCCTGCAGGGGTCTGTCCGGGCGGTAGATGAGGGCCGCCCGGCCAGGCCTGGTTCATTACCGATGCAATGCCATTGAAAGCAAGACGCTTCTCCATATCGAAGCGCAAGGAGACTGAAAAATGACAAGCCTTGACAATGCCAAGCCTCTGGCTGGCGAACAGTCGCAGGGCAGCTGGCTGGGCCAGCTCGAACCCCGGGAAAAACGCGCGCTGGCGGCCTCGTTCGGCGGTTACGCGGTCGATTCCTTCGACTACTACACGCTGCCCCTGGTCACGCCCATCCTGCTGTCGCTGTGGGGCATGAGCAAGACCGAGGTCGGGCTGATCGGCACCTCGACCCTGGTGGCCTCGGCCATCGGCGGCTGGATGGCCGGCATCCTGGCGGACCGCTACGGGCGTGTGCGTTTGCTGCAGTGGACCATCCTCGTGTTTGCCCTTTTCACCTTCGCCTGCGGGCTGGCGCAGACGCCGGGCCAGTTGCTGGTGGCGCGTACGCTGCAGGGGCTGGGCTTTGGCGGCGAATGGGCCGTGGGCTCGGTGCTGATCGCGGAAACCATACGGCCGGCTTTCCGCGGCAAGGCGGTGGGGCTGGTGCAAAGCAGCTGGGCCATAGGCTGGGGGGCAGCCGTGCTGGTGTCCATGGCGCTGTTCTCGTTTCTGCCGCCCGAGATCTCATGGCGGGCCATGTTCCTGCTGGGCCTGCTGCCGGCCTTGCTGATCCTGTTCATCCGCCGTTCCGTCAAGGATCCCGAGGTCTATCTGAAGACCCGCGCCGCCGTGGGCCGGGGCGAGCGCAGCGGGCACTTCCTGGACATCTTCAAGGGCCGCATGCTCAAGACCACGGTGCTGGCCAGCCTGATGTTCACGGGCATGCAGGGCGGCTACTACGCCATTGCCGTGTGGCTGCCCACCTTCCTGAAAAATGAACGCCACCTCACGGTGCTGGGCTCGGGGGGCTACCAGTTCATGTTCATCTTCGGCGCCTTCGCGGGCTACCTGTGCGGCGCCTATGTCTCCGACCGGCTGGGCCGCCGTCTGGCCTTCGCGCTGTTCGCCATCGGCGCCGGCAGCCTGGCCTATGCCTATACGCTGCTGCCCATCACCGATGCCTGGATGCTGGTGCTGGGCTTTCCGCTGGGCTTTTTCATGTCGGGCATCTTCAGCGGTGCGGGGGCCTTCCTGGCCGAGCTGTTCCCCAACGAACTGCGTGGCTCCGGCCAGGGCTTTTGCTACAACTTCGGCCGCGGCATCGGGGCCACGTTCCCCGCGCTGGTGGGCGTGTTCAGCGACCGGCTGGGCCTGTCGCTGGGCACGGCCATCGGCATCTGCGCCACGGCCGGCTACGTGATGGTGGTGACGTTTGCCATGTGCCTGCCGGAGACGCGAGGCCGGGATCTGGCGGCGCAGTGAAGCGCCGGCCAGACCGGCCACGGCACGCTCAGTAGCTGCCCATGTAGTCGCGCTTGCCGACCTCGACACCGTTGTGGCGCAGCAGGGCATAGGCGGTGGTCACATGGAAGAAGAACTGCGGCAGGCCGTAGTGCAGCAGGTAGGCGCTGGCGGTCAGCTTCTTTTCCTTGGGCGTGCCGGGGCGCAGCACGATTTCGCGGGACTCGCTTTGCGCGAACTGCTCGGGCGCGAACGAGCCCACATGGTCCAGCGCCTTGGCGATCAGCGCCTGCAGGTCGGCGAAGCTGGTCTGCGTGTCCGGCCACGAAGGCACCTCGGCGCCGGCCAGGCGCGAGGCGATGCCCTTGGCGAAGTCCGCAGCGATCTGTACCTGGCGCACCAGCGGGAACATGTCGGGGAACAGGCGGGCCTGCAGCAGGGCGTCGGGATCGATATTCTTTTGCGCGGCGTGTTCCTCGGCCTTCTTGAGCACGTCGGACAGGGCGCGCAGCATTTGCTGCAGGACGGGGATGGAGGCGGTGTACAGGGGGCTGGTCATGGCGGGCTCGCTTCGGGGTTGGCTCGATGGGTCAGGCGCTGGCGGGCGGCTGCCGCGCCAGCGCAGGAAGGCTAACAGCAAACCGCGAAGGCCTTCCCTGTCCCCCCGATGAACCTCACTGGAACCGGTGGTTCAGCGTCGCCACCACGCTTCGCGGCGCACCCCAGGCCGATGCGCACCCCACAGTGGCGCGTCTGGCCATCCGGCCACCGGCCTTGGTGTATTTGCTGCGTTGCCTGTTGACCCTGCCGTCCGCATCTAGGCTGCAGTGGCCGCGGCCACGCCAAATTCCTCGCTGTCCGCCTGGGCTCCGTCATCGAAGACCAGGCGGCGCTCGGGCCAGCGCATGGCGGCGAGCTTGAAGCGCTGCTGCGGGTCTTCGCCGGCCAGGCGGGCATTCCAGCGGCCGCCGACCGAGTAGTCCACGCAGAACACATTGCCGCGCCGGCCGTGCCAGGACAGCGCTCCGGTCTGGCCGAAGAGGTTCTCGGCCTGGGCGCCATGGAAGGACGGGCCGCCCCGGTTCAGGCGCCGCCAGTAGTGGCCCACGACCACGGCCTGCGCATCCTCGTATTCGTTCCACCAGGCCACGCGCTCGACGAAGCGCCACTTGCCGCCCGCATAGAAGGGGTTGCGGCATTCGCGCTCCACACCCGAGGTCAGCACCTTGAGCGGATTGACCATGGCCTTGGCCAGTTCGCTCTCGCTGTGCGCGGGCAGAAAGGGCGGCAGCCAGTTGCGGTCTTCCAGGTCATGCGGCCATTGCTGGCGTTCGGCACGCATGCGCTCGGCCACCTTGTTGACCTGGGCCTGCTGGGCGGCCAGGGCCTCGTAGTGGTCATAGGCGCTGCGCGCGCTGCCCAGCGGCAGCTCGCGCGCCATGGCGATCTGCTGCGGGCGCCAGGCCGCGTGGACCACGCGCAGGTCCTCGCGCTCCATGGCGATGGGCAGGCGTTCCAGCAGGGCCAGGGTGCCAGGAATGTCGCGCAGCGGCATGCGCGCGAAGGGCGCGTACTTGGGCGTATCGGAGGCCACGCGGCTGTCGAAGAACCATCCGGAGCCGTCCTTGGCATCCTCGCGCAGCAGGTTGATTTCATGGTTGCCGAGCACGGCCAGCGCATGGCCCGATTCCAGCATGGGCACGACGCGGGCGAGCACGCCCGGACTGTCGGGCCCCCGGTCGCAGAAGTCACCGACGAAAACCAGGCGCCGCCCCTTGGGATGGCGGCCCAGCGCGTCGTAGCCCAGGTGCCCCAGCAACTGGTCCAGCGCCTCGGACTCTCCATGGATATCGCCGACGATGTCGAGCGGACCGGGGGGCAAGGGCTGGACGAGGCTCATGGCGAAGAGGCGCGAAAGACGGCTAAGGCTTGGAAAAACGACATTATTTGCACAGACCCGCCGCGCCCGCCAGCCCCGTGTGCGACAGGGGTATGTCAGCGCCGTTGCAGGCGCACAAAGCTGTAGGGCAGCCCGTTGGCGGCCACATGGCGGCTGCGTGACGCCTCCTGCCACTCTGGGCCGAGCGTGGGGGCGAAGGCATCGCCTTCGTAGTCACGCTCTATCTCGGTCACCTCGATGCTGTCGGCCAGCGGCAGGGCCTGTGCGTAGATCTGGGCGCCGCCCATGACCCAGACGTCGGCCGATGCCTGGCGGCCCAGTTCCATGGCCTGCGCCAGCCCGGTGGCGTGCAGCACGCCGGGGGCGGCCGGCTGCGGCGCCCAGTCCGCCTGCCGCGTGACGACGATGTTGGTGCGCCCGGGCAGCGGCCTGAAGCGCGCCGGCAGCGAATCCCAGGTCTTGCGGCCCATGACCACAGCCGAGCCCTGGGTCAATTGCTTGAAGTGCGCCAGATCCTCGGGCAGGTGCCAGGGCATGGCATTGTCCTTGCCGATGACGCCATTGGCGGCGCGTGCGTAGATGAGATGGATGGCCATGGAGCGGGTCTTTCGGCAGCCTCAGACGGCCACGGGTGCCTTGATGGGCTCGTGGTGCTGGTAGCCGACGACCTCGAAGTCCTCGTACTCGTAGCCGAAGATGGAGTCGGGGCGGCGCTTGATCTGCAGCGTCGGGTAGGCGAACGGCTGGCGCGCCAGCTGGGTCTCGACCTGGGCGAAATGGTTGTTGTAGATATGGCAGTCGCCGCCGGTCCAGACGAAGTCGCCTACCTGCAGGTCGCATTGCTGGGCCAGCATGTGTGTCAGCAGTGCGTAGCTGGCGATGTTGAAGGGAACGCCCAGGAAGATGTCCGCGCTGCGCTGGTACAGCTGGCAGCTGAGCTTGCCGTCGGCCACATAGAACTGGAAGAAGGCGTGGCAGGGCATGAGCGCCATCTGCGGCAGGTCGGCCACGTTCCAGGCGCTGACGATGATGCGGCGGCTGTCCGGGTTGCTCTTGAGCTGCTTGACCACTTCGGCGATCTGGTCGATGTGGCCGCCGTCCGGCGTGGGCCAGTTGCGCCATTGCACGCCGTAGACCGGGCCCAGGTCGCCGTCCTCGCGAGCCCATTCGTTCCAGATGGTGCAGCCGCGCTCCTGCAGCCAGCGCACGTTGCTGTCGCCGCGCAGGAACCACAGCAGTTCCAGGATGATGGATTTGAGGTGCACCTTCTTGGTGGTGACCAGCGGAAAGCCTTCGGACAGATCGAAGCGCATCTGGTGCCCGAACACGCTGCGCGTACCTGTTCCGGTACGGTCGGTCTTGGACACGCCATGTTCGTAGACATGGCGCATGAAATCTTCGTACTGTGAGCGGGCAGGGCGGGGCGCGGCAGTCATGTTCATGGCGGGGATTATCCCTTGATGAATACGGCGCCTTGTCCGACGGTATCCATGCCCCTCGAAACAATGTTTGCAACCCCGGGTGCGAAAATGGCTGCAGACGGGCGCCGGTGTCCTGCCTGGGCTTTCACCCGGCGCCATGGTTTTTTCGCATCCGCTTTGACTTTGACAAGGAGCTTGCGCATGTCTTCCATGCTCTCCCCCTGGCAGGCCGCTGGCGCACTGGGTGCCGCCATGCTGGCGCTGACAGCCTGCGATCCGCGCTCTCCCGCCGTTCCCACTCCCAAGGCCGTGCAGTCTGTGGCACTCGATGCGGCCGCGCCAGCGCCCGCGCCCGCGTTGACGCTGAACTTTCCCGAGCGCACGCGCCTGCCGTCCACGGCCAAGGCCGGTGAGCCCGGCCTGGACAGCCTGGCCGAGTACCTGGGCAAGTACCCCTATGACGGCACCAACTACCTGGAGCAAGGCGTGCTGGCCGAGCGGCTCAAGGCGTTGCTGGGCCCCAGCTACCCGACCCTGCTGAGCAATATGCGCACCGTGGGCCCGCTGACCAAGGAGGGCGATGTGTGGAGCATCATCGGCCTGCGCCCCCACCAGGGCGGCGAGGAGATGGGCGCCATCGTGATCGATCCCGCGCGCAATGCACTGCGCGTGTGGCTGCTGACTGATGGCAAGCAGACCGACTTCTCCGACGCGGCCGGAGCCGACATTGCCTGGCCCGAACAGGTCAACAAGACGATGGCCAATATCGAGGCCAAGCCGGTTTCCTGACAAGGCAGGCACGGGCCGCTCCTGGCTCAGGACGGCACGTGCAAACCCGGCGCTGCCCCAAAAGGGGCGGCGTTGCCCTCAGGCGGCTTGCCTCGGCAGGATGCAGCCCGGGTTCATCAGTCCCTGCGGGTCCAGCGCCTGCTTGATGGCACGCATCATGCCCAGGGCCACCGGCGACTGGTACTTTTGCAGCTTGTCCACCTTGAGCGCGCCCACGCCGTGCTCGGCAGAGAACGAGCCGCCGAATTCGGCCACGGCCTCGTAGACCAGGTGGTTGACCAGATGCTCGCGCTCATTGAGGAAGGTCTTGGCGTCGCCGCCTGCGGGCGCCTGCACGTTGTAGTGCAGGTTGCCGTCGCCCAGGTGGCCGAAGTTGACCAAGCGCACGCCGGGGATCTCGCGCTGCAGCACGGCATCGGTGTGTTCGACAAAGGCGGGAATGCGCGATGCCGCGATGGAGATGTCGTGCTTGATGTTCAGGCCTTCCTCGGCCTGGGCCAGGGGAATGCTCTCGCGGATATGCCACAGCTCATGGGCCTGCGACAGGCTTTCGGCCACCACGGCGTCAAGCACGCAGCCGTCCTCGAAGGCCAGCTCCAGCAGCGCCTCGAAACGCTCGCGGGCATGTTGTTCGGATTCGCTGTCCGAGTTCTCGACCAGCACGTAGTAGGGCGGCGCGCCGTCCAGGCCCGCAAAAGGCACGCGCAGCTGGGGCATGTGCTTGATCACCAGGGACAGCGCGAACTGGCCCATGACCTCGAAGCCCGTCAGCCCCGCGCCCAGATGCTTGTGCGCCATGCCCAGCAGGCGCACGGCGGCTTCCATGGACGGCACGGCGGCAAAGGCCGTGAGCTGGGCCGCAGGCTGGGGGAACAGCTTCATGGTGGCTGCGGTGATGATGCCCAGCGTGCCTTCGCTGCCGATGAACAGGTCGCGCAGGTCGTAGCCGGTGTTGTCCTTGCGCAGGCCCTTGAGGCCGTCCCAGACCTCGCCCTGCGGCGTGACCACTTCCAGTCCCAGGCACAGCTCGCGCGTGTTGCCGTAGCGCACCACCTGGGTGCCGCCCGCGTTCGTGCCCAGGTTGCCGCCAATGGTGCAGCTGCCTTCGGCGGCCAGCGACAGCGGAAACAGCAGGCCCTCTTTCTCGGCAAGCTCCTGCAGGCTTTGCAGGATGCAGCCGGCCTCGACGGTGAAGCTCAGGTTGTCGCGGTCGATGTGGCGCACGGCATTCAGGCGCGTGAGGCTGAGCACGACCTGCGTGCCGCTGTCGTCCGGCGTGGAGCCCACCGACAGGCCGGTGTTGCCGCCCTGCGGGATGATGCTCGTGCCTGCGGCCGCGCATTCGCGCACCACGGCGGCCACCTCGGCCGTGCTGGCCGGGCGCACCACGGCCAGGGACTTGCCGCGCACGCGGCGGCGCCAGTCCTGTTCATAGGCGACGAGGTCGCCCTCGGTGAGGACATGGGCTTCGCCGACGATCTGGCGCAGGCGTTCAAGCAGTGCAGTCATGTTGCAACTTCTTTCAAAGACGTGAAGGCATGAAAACGGGGACTCAGCCGCCGGCCGCCTGGGCCGCGCGGCGCGCGCTGCGCTGGCGCCAGCGCACATGCAGGGCGCAGGCGGTGAACAGCATCAGGCACAGGAAAACCTCCATCAGCGCCAGCCAGCGGCCGGGCGCGGGATCGCTCCAGGCGCGCACGACGCCCTCGGTGAAATAGATCCAGACCAGCAGGCTGACCCAGCGGTAGGTATACATGCGGTGCTTGAGCAGGCCGATCAGCGGAACCGCCAGCGGCAGGGCCTTGAGCACCAGCCAGGATCCCCCGGGCCGCATGGGCGCCAGCCACAGTTCCCAGGCCAGGCTCAGCAAGATCAGGCCCATGAGGCTGGAGACCGCCAGCCAGCGGGTGGCGGCGACATCGGCGCCGGGGCGAGAAATGGAATCAGTCATCGGGGTGGCATCATATCGGCCATGGTCTTGTCCTTTGAACATGTGATTGCTTGGATGGTCACGCGCGTCCCCGTTTCAGGCACGCGCGTTGCAGCGGAGATGTGGCGATGAGCGGCGGCCCCGGGCAGGAGCCTGCCGGTGGCCTGGAGGACGGTGCCGTTGCACTGCCCGCTCCCGAACAGGAGCGCAGCCTTTCGCTGATGGAGCGGCCCGAGCCTGCGCTGCTTCCATCCTGGCGCGAACGCCTGCGCTGCTTTCCCTGGCGCAATACCGCGCACACGCTGCGTGAACGCTTTCGCGAGGACCGGCTGGGCGTTACCGCCAGCAGCCTGACCTTCACCACGGTGCTGGCCCTGGTGCCGTTCTTCACGGTGGCGCTGGCGCTGTTCACGGCGTTCCCCATCTTCTCGCGCGTGCAGATCGTGCTGGAGCGCTGGCTGATCGACAGCCTGATCCCCGAGACCATCGCGCGCCAGGTGCTGGGCTATCTGACGCAGTTCGCCTCCAAGGCCAGCCAACTGGGCATGGCCGGTTTTTCCATTCTGGTGATCACGGCGGTCGCGCTGATCCTCACCATAGACCGCACGCTCAACAACATCTGGCGCGTGCGCCAGCTGCGGCCGCTGGGCCAGCGCGTGCTGATCTACTGGGCCGCGATCACGCTGGGCCCGCTGGTGCTGGGCCTGAGCCTGGTGCTGTCGTCCTATGTGATGTCGGCCTCGCGCGGGCTGGTCAATGCGCTGCCCGAGGGATTGCGCTTCATCTTCGACTCCATCGAGTTCCTGGCGCTGGCGGCGGGCATGGCGGGCCTGTACCACTACGTGCCCAATACGGCAGTGCGCTGGCGCCATGCCTGGGTGGGCGGCCTGTTCGTGGCCACCTGCATGGAGTTGGCGAAGAAGGCGCTGGGCCTGTATCTGGCCTCGGTGCCCACCTATTCGGTCATCTACGGCACCTTTGCCACCTTGCCGATCCTGCTGATCTGGATCTACATGGCCTGGATCATCGTGCTGCTGGGTGCCGTGGTCACCGCGTACCTGCCCATCGTCATGGCCGGCGTGCAGCGCGTGCCCGGACAGCAGGGCTGGCAGTTCGAGATGGCCGTGGAAATCCTCCAGTACCTGGAACAGGAGCGCGAGTCGCCCGCCAAGGGCCTGTATGCCAGCGATCTGGCACGCCGCCTGCATGTGGACTGGCAGCAGATCGACCCGGTGCTGCAGGCGCTGTCCGTGCTCGACTGGGTGGGAACGGTGCAGGCGCCGGGCGTCGCGGCGGGCAGCGAGGGCACCGAGCCCCGCTACATGCTGCTGGTGGACCCGCAACACACGCCCTTGGCACCTCTGGTCGAACGCCTGCTGTTGGCCCCTTCCCCAGCCGTGCAGCCGCTGTGGGAGCGCACGGGCCTGGCGGGCATGACGCTGGCCAGCCTGCTGGAGAGCAGGCCCCGGCCGTAGTGCCTGGCGCGGCGCTCTAGAGCGCAATGCGTCCGGTGAGGATGTCGCGCCACATCACCCAGTCCCCGCGAAAGCTGTACAGCGGGCGCTTGAAGCTGGCGGGCCGGTTCTTCTCGAAGCCGAAGTGCCCTATCCAGGCAAAGCCATAGCCGAACATCAGGCCGAACAGCAGGAACCAGAAATTGCCGGTCAGGAACAGCGCGAGCAGGCACAGCAGCGCCAGCGTGGAGCCGACGAAGTGCAGGCGCCTGCAGGTACGGTTGCTGTGCTCCTGAAGGTAGAACGGATAGAACTCGGCAAAGCTCTTGAACTGGCGCGGGTCCACGGCGGCCTGTGCGGTGCCGGGCAGGGGAGCGGAAGCGTGTGACATGGCAGGCCTTCGCGTGCATGGGGTGGCTTCAACTTATACGCCGCTCCCGGCGCCTGCGCCATCGGAGGAACCCGCCCGCCAGGACTCGCAAATACTGCCCCTGGAGAGGCAAAAGCTGCCGCATCCGGCGTCGCCCGTCACCCTGGCGTCGCCTGCCGGCGGCATGCGGGCGCATGATGTCTGCCGGGCCGGCGCCGACCGGCATGGAGTTTTTTTCCGATGCCTTCCTCGTGCATGACCGACATCCCCGCATCCTTGAACGAAATCCGCATTCCCACGCCGCAGGGCAGCATCTATGTCAGGCGCTGGCAGGCGCCAGCGGCGGGCGAAGGCGAACAAGGCCCGGCGCGCGCGCCCATCGTGCTGCTGCACGACTCGCTGGGCTCGGTGGCGCTGTGGCGCGATTTCCCGCAGCAACTGGCCGAGACCACGCGGCGCGATGTGCTGGCCTATGACCGGCTGGGCTTTGGCCAGTCCGATCCCTATCCGGGCACGCTGGGACCGGGCTTTGTGGCCCGGGAGGCAGAGACCGTGTTCCCGGCGGTGCACCAGGGGCTGGGCCTTGGGGATTTCATTGTGCTGGGCCACAGCGTGGGCGGCGGCATGGCCGCCATGGTGGCGGCCCGGTATGGCGCGCAGTGCAAGGCAGTGGTGACGGAGTCCGCCCAGGCCTTCGTGGAAGATCGCACCTTGCAGGGCATTCGCGCGGCCCAGCAGGATTTCGCCCGGCCCGGCCAGCTGGAACGCCTGGCGAAATACCACGGCGACAAGGCGGCCTGGGTGCTGTCTGCCTGGGTCGATACCTGGCTGTCCCCGCCTTTTGCCGACTACCGGCTGGACGAGGCGCTGGAGCGCGTGCGCTGCCCGGTGCTGGCCATCCATGGAGAGCTCGACGAGTTCGGTTCCCTGGTCCACCCCGAGCGCATCCGTGACCGCTCCAGCGGCCCGGTGGAAGTGGAGATCGTGGCCGGTGGCGGCCACGTTCCCCACCGCGAGCAGCCCGAGCGCATCGCCCAACGCATCGCCCGCTTCCTGGCACGGGTCTGATCCCGGGCGGGCTTCAGTGGCCCGCCGGGGCGGACGCCGAGAGTTCCGGCGGAAACAGCGTCTTCTTGATCACGGCGTGCACGCCCCAGTTGCCATCCACCACCTGCGTCACGGCGAAGTCCACGGCCACGGAGATCAGCGATACGGCCTCGTCCTCGTCCAGCCCGTGGGCCAGCATCAGATAGCGCCTTGCCTTGTGGAAGGCGTCACGCATGGCTCCTTCCAGCGATGACTTGCGATAGACCTGGGACTGCGCCTGGCTGCCCAGTTCGGCCAGGTGGTCGGTGAAGCTGAATCCCTGTATCACCCATTCGGTGTCGGTCTCCAGGAAAGGGTGGTCCAGCTCTGCAAGGAAGCGGTTGTCCAGCGCGCCGCGCTTGTGCACCCGCAGCTCGAAGCTGCCGGTCAGCGAGCATTCGATGGCCGTGCCGCACAGTTCCGAGTCGCCTTGGGATGCATGCGGGTCTCCCACCGAAAACAGCGCGCCTGGCACCGATACGGGCAGGTAGAGCGTAGCGCCCTTGCCGGCGCGCCAATTGTCCAGGTTGCCGCCGAAGTAGCTCGGCGGTATGGAGTCGATCAGGCCGGCCTCTCGCGGTGCCACGGCCAGCATGCCGAAATGCGGACGCAGCGGCACGCGTGCCTTGTCCAGCACACCAAAGCGCCGGGTGATGCTGGCGGGGTCCACGGGCACGCCCGGATAGTCGATGGTCGGATGGACCACGCCGAAGGGGTCGGTCTGCGGCGTCCAGCGGTAGTTGTAGACAGCGCGGGCCGTGGGCTCCTCGGGCAGTGCGTGGTCGATTTCGTAGATGGTGACCACTTCGCGCTGGCGGGGCTCCGTGATCTGGTCGCGGTAGTGAAAGCCCCACCATGCGGCGGCGTTGCTGCCGAAGACACGGCCGTGGTGGGCGGGGCTGCAGCTGGGACGTGGCTGCACGTCGAGGATGCGTATCTCCAGCAGGTCGCCGGGTTCGGCCTCATGCACATAGATGGGGCCGGTGCAGATGTGCACGCCGAAGCCCTCGCCCGCGCCGCGGCCGTAGATCGAGGCATCCATCGGGCCCGCGCCGCGCCGGTCCACGGCCTTCTGGGCCGCGGTCCAGTGGAACACGCTTTCGGCGCCCGGATCGCCTTCGATCATGCGTTCCCAGTCGTCCGAGGCATGTTGGGTCAGCGTCTCCATGGTCACCACGTCACCCGAGCGCACCGAAAGCACGGGCTTGAGTGAACGGCTCAGGTAGCCCCAGTGCACGGTCTTGTCGGAGACCGGCAGGTAGTAATGCTGGGGCGACGTACCGCCATTGTCCGCGTGCGCCGAGCGCTTGGGCACAAGGGCCAGCGCCTGGGCGTAGCGTGCATGGTCGCGCAGCAGGGCCTGGAACGGGCTGTGTGCCAGGCGCGCTGCGGCCGGTTCTGCACCCTGCGCAGCGCTCTCGGCGGGCGAGGGGCGTCCGCGTTGGCCGGGCGGCGCATCCTGCACGCGCGCCGGACTGGCGCGATAGGCCTTGGGGGACAGGCCATAGCGGGCCGTGAAGGCTCGGCTGAAGTTGGCGGCATCGCCAAAGCCCCAGCGAAAGCACAGCTCGGCGATGGAGAAATGCTGCAGAGAGCGATTGCTCAGGTCCATGCGGCAGCGCTCCAGCCGGCGTTCGCGCAGGTAGGTGCTGAAGCTGGTGGCCGCCCCCTTGAACAGCTTTTGCAGATAGCGCGTGGACAGCCCTTCGGCGTCTGCGATGGCGTCGATGGACAGCTCGGCATCGCCCAGCCGGGTTTCGATGGCGCGGCAGATGCGGCGCAGATGGCCAAGCTGCACGGCGCTTGGCGGCTCGGTCGCCTCGGCCTGCTCCTGGTCGGGGTTGGCGGCGCGCGGTGTCAGGCAGGTGACCAGCATGTCGGTGAGCGTGGCCTCCACCGACAGCAGATCGTCCTGTGCCAGTGTGTCGATCTGCTCTGCCAGCGAGGCCGCCATTGCCATGCACATGGCACCCACACCGCCTGTCCCGCCGATGTGCCTGGCCTCTGGCGGGCACGAGCGCAGCAGGCGCAACAGAAAGCTCGAGGACTCCAGCCGCGCAAGCAGCAGGCGGCCGTCGCCGGGCAACTGCAGCTGCCAGTCCCGGTCTGACTCCAGCAGCAGGGCCGAGCCGGCCTTGAGCGGGAACACGGCGTCCTCGATCACCGCATCGGCGCTGCCTTGCAGCAAGGCGCACAGCAGCAGGCCCGGGCCGCGCAGCCGCTTGGCCACGGCCTGCAGCGTCAGCGGCGAGGTGGCCAGCGTGATGAACACCGATCCCAGTGGCGAGCTGCGCAGCGCCAGGTGGGTGGCCGGAGGCGTGGGCGCCTCGCCATGGATGTCTGCCCTGGACAGCGCCTCATTGAGCGCAGCCTGCCGCAAGGCATCGGGAAATGCGTGGGTGGAAAAGCGTCTTGGATCGTCGTGCATCAGGGGCGAACTATGAACTCCCGCGTACTGCCTGTCCAAGCCCGATGCACCGGATGGCAGCCGCGACAAGTTTTTGTGCGCGCAGGAACAACCGGCCTGGACATGCTCGCCTGGACACTGGCGCTGCCGGCACCGATCCACAACAGCAGGAGTATTTTCGATGACCATCCCCCACCAGGAACATATCTGCGGCCCAGGCTGCCAGCACGGTGCTTCGCCAGCCGACGAGAAGCTGATCCGCGAGGAGTTCCAAGTTGCACGCCGCTCCTTCCTGCGCGACGCCATGGTGGTCGGTGGCGGCGCGGTCTCGGCCGGCGCCATCAGCGGCGCGATGGCTCCGTCCCGGGCCTTTGCCCAGGGCGCGGCTGGCGCCCGGGCCGGCCAGGGCATGGCCAGCCACTACTACATTCCCGCCTCCGCCAGCACCGTGCTCTGGGGCTACTTCAGCAGATCGGCCAAGCCGGTGGTCGAAGTCGAATCGGGTGACTACGTGACCATGGAGACGCTGACCCACCATGCCAATGACGATGCCGAGCGCATGGTCCGGGGCGACCCTGGCGCCGAGAGCGTGTTCCACTGGGACAGCCAGCGCAAGAACGTCGATCGCCGGGGCGCCGGTCCCATGGATGCCAAGAACGGCGCAGGTGGCGGCCAGGGCGTGCACATCTGCACGGGGCCGGTACGCATCAAGGGCGCCCAGCCCGGCGATGTGCTGGAAGTGCGCATCATTGATGTGGTGCCGCGCCCCTCGGGCAACCCGCAGTTCAAGGGCCGGACCTTCGGCAGCAATGCGGCGGCAAACTGGGGCTTTCACTATGGCGACACGATCACCGAGCCCCGAAAGCGCGAGGTGGTCACCATCTACGAGGTGGACGCGACCGGCGAGCGCAACTGGGCCCGCGCCGTCTACAACTACCGCTGGACGCCGCAGACCGACCCCTTCGGCGTGGTTCACCCGACCATCGACTATCCGGGCGTGCCCGTGGACCACCGCACGATCAGCAAGAACGAAAACGTGCTGCGCAATATCCGCGTTCCCGTGCGCCCGCACTTCGGCACCATCGGCGTGGCGCCGGCCGAGGTGGAGATGGCCAGCTCCATTCCGCCCAACCACACGGGCGGCAACATCGACAACTGGCGCATCGGCAAGGGGGCGACCATGTATTTCCCCGTGGCCGTGCCAGGGGCCAACTTCACCGTGGGCGATCCGCATGCCTCGCAGGGGGACTCCGAGCTGTGCGGCACGGCCATCGAGTGCTCGCTGACTGGCACCTTCCAGCTGGTCCTGCACAAGAAGGCGGACCTGCCTGGAACGCCGCTGGCCGAACTGGCCTATCCGCTGCTCGAAACCCAGGACGAATGGCTGCTGCACGGCTTCAGCTACGCCAACTACCTGGCGGAGCTGGGGCCGGATGCGCAAAACCAGATCTTCAAGAAGTCTTCCGTGGACCTGGCGCTGCGCGACGCCTATCACAAGATGCGCCACTTCCTCATGACCACCCAGGGGCTGGGAGAGGACGAGGCCATCTCGCTGATGTCGATTGCCGTGGACTTCGGCATCACCCAGGTGGTGGATGGCAACTGGGGCGTGCACGCGCTCGTGAAAAAGAGCATCTTCCCCGCGCGCGGCGCGTGAGTGCGTGCATGCCAGCCCGCAGGGCAGGACCCGGCCGGGCTCAGCGTGCCAGGAAATCCCGGATGGCGAACAGCGTCTGGTCGGGCGCCTCGGTCATCTGGTTGTGGCCGCTGGGCAGGTGCACGGTGCTGACCTGGCGCTGCGCGCCCCGGGCCGCCTCGATCAGGCCCTTGGCGGCCTTGGGCGGCGTCATCTGGTCCTGCTCGCCCAGAGCGAACAGGACCGGACATTGCAGCGCCGCCATGGCCGCCTCGCCGCCCGCGTAGCTGTCGCAGGCCTTGAAGCCGGCGTGCAGCAGGTTGGTGCGGTCATTGCTGGCCAGCACGCGCCGGCCCAGCGCCATGCCGGCGCCGAATACCCAACTGCCTGCGCCGCTGGGTGGCGCCAGCGTGGCGCGCGAGAACACATTGACCATGCGGATGGCCTGCTCTGGCGTGTCCAGCGCCGACTCCAGCAGGGCAGGCGAGACCTTCATCGGATAGGCCGTGCCCACCAGCACCAGGTGGCTGACGCGCGCGCCCAGCCGTGCGGCCGCTTCCATGGCGATCAGGCTGCCCCAGCTGTGGCCGACCAGCGCGGCCTTCCCGATGCCTGCCGCATCCATGAGCCGGCCGATGAAATCCGCCGCTGCCTCCACGCTGGCGGGCGCGTCACCCTCACTGAGGCAGTGGCCGGGCAGGTCTATGGCCAGCACGTTCCAGCCGTGGTTGGCCAGGTAGCGGCTTTGCAGGGCCCAGACGCTGTGGTCGCACAGCACGCCGTGGATGAGGATGGCCGTAGGCTGGGCGGGGTTGAAGGCCTTGCCGCCCGTATAGGCGTAGATGGCGTGGCCCTGTACATCGATCTTCATTGTTGGTGTCTCCCTTGTCGGCTCACGCTGCCTTTTCAGCGGCCTTGAGGGCGCGCTTGAGGTCATCGATCAGATCGTCGGCATCCTCCAGCCCGATGGACAGGCGTATCGTGCCCTGGCCGATGCCGGCCTGGGCCAGGGCTTCATCGCTCATGCGGAAATGCGTGGTGCTGGCCGGATGGATCACCAGGCTGCGGCAGTCACCCACGTTGGCCAGGTGGCTGAAGACCTTGAGCGTCTCGATGAACTTGCGCCCCTGGTTGCGGTTGCCCTTGATGTCGAAACTGAACACCGAGCCCGCGCCGCGCGGCAGCAGCTTCTTCGCCAGCTGGTGCGAGGGATGGGTGTCCAGCAGCGGGTGGCCCACGCGGCCCACCAGCGGATGGCTGGCCAGGAACTGCACCACCTTCTCGGTATTGCGGATGTGGCGCTCCATGCGCAGCGGCAGCGTCTCTATGCCCTGCAGGATCAGCCAGGCCGTGTGCGGGCTCATGCAGGCGCCGAAGTCGCGCAGGCCCTCGCGCCGTGCGCGCAGCAGGAAGGCGCCGGTGCTGCTTTCCTCGCTGAACACCATGTTGTGGAAGCCGTCGTAGGGCTGGGTCAGCTCGGGGAAGCGCCCCGACTTTTCCCAGTCGAAGCTGCCGCCATCCACCACGATGCCGCCGACCACGGTGCCGTGGCCCGACAGGAACTTGGTGGCCGAGTGGTAGACGATGTCCGCGCCATGCTCCAGCGGCTTCATCAGCCAGGGCGAGGTGAGGGTGGAGTCCACCAGCAGCGGCACGCCGGCTTCATGGGCAATGGCGCTGATGGTGGGGATGTCCAGCACATCCAGGCCCGGGTTGCCCACCGTCTCGCCGAAGAACAGCTTGGTGTTGGGGCGCACCGCGGCGCGCCAGCCGTCGATGTCGCCGGGTTTGACGAAGGTGGTCTCTATGCCGAAGCGCGCCAGCGTGTAGTGCAGCAGGTTCTGCGAGCCGCCGTACAGCGCCGTGCTGGCCACGATATGGCTGCCTGCGCCCATCAGCGTGGCCACCGACAGGTGCAGCGCCGCCTGGCCGCTGGCCACGGCGATGGCGCCCACGCCGCCTTCCAGGGCCGAGACGCGCTGCTCCAGCACTGCGTTCGTGGGATTGGAGATGCGGCTGTAGACGTGGCCGGGGCGCTCCAGGTTGAACAGCGAGGCCGCATGGTCGCTGGACTCGAACACGAACGAGGTCGTGAGGTGGATGGGCGTCGCGCGCGCGCCGGTGGCGGGGTCGGGCTGCGCGCCCGCGTGCAGCGCCAGGGTGTCAAAGCCGGGGTCCGAGTAGCCGGGCATTCCTGTCTCCATGGTTGTCAAGGCAAGCGGGCATTGTGGGCTATATTTCCTGTCGGACACGGGCTTGCCGCAACCACGGCGACACAGACAATTTTGGAGATACGGCATGAAAGTAAGTGACATCCTGCGCGTCAAGGGCAACACCCTCTACACGGTGTCGCCGGACGAAAGCCTGGCCAGCGCGGTGCAGGTGATGTCTGAGCGCGATATCGGCTCCCTCGTGGTCATGGAGCATGGCGACGTGGTCGGCATGCTGACCTTCCGCGAAGTGATCCAGGGCTTCGTCAAGCATGGCGGAGTGGGCGAGACGCTGGTGCGCTCGGCCATGGACGATGCTCCCATGACCTGCACCATGGAAACCGACATGGACGAGGTGCGCCGCATGATGCTGGACCGCCACGCACGCTACATGCCGGTGATGGACAAGCGCATGCTCATGGGCGTGATCAGCCTGTACGACGTGGCCAAGGCCGTGGTGGACAGCCAGAACTTCGAGAACCGCATGCTCAAGGCCTACATCCGCGACTGGCCCGAGGGCGAGCGCCAGGGCGCCGACTGATCATCGGGTCGATATCGACCGTACGCCTGCCATGGGCAGCAAGGCCTCCGAACGCAAGATGCGGCGGAGGCCTTTGTCTTTGCGTGCTGGGCGCAAAGCAGACAGGCGCTTGAACAGCGAATGGAGGGGCGGCAGGACCTGTCAGTGCACGCTGCGGCGCCTGGGCTTGAGCAAGGCGCTGGGCGGCACGTCATAGGCCTGTCTGAAGACGCGGCTGAAGTGCGAGAAGCTGGTGAAGCCGCAGGCCAGCGCCACATCGGTCACGCGCCGCGCATTGTCTGCCTGCAGCAGCTGGCGTGCCTGCGCCAGCCTTTCGTTCCAGAGCCAGCGGCTCGGGGTCAGCCCTTCGGTGGCAAACAGCCGCGCCAGGCTGCGCAGCGACATGCCCATGTCCCGGGCGACCTGCAAGGGCTTGAGCTCGGGATCGTCGAGCCGGGCCCGCATGTACTGCTTGGCCTGGGCAAGCCGGTTGCGGGTTCTGAAATCGCCAGGGCTGGACGATGCCAGCAGTGCATTCAGCAGCGCGGGGCGAAGGTCCTGCTCCCCATTCTTGTGTTGAAGGCCTGGCGATGCCAGTGGAGTGCTGGCCGCAGGGTCGCTGCGGTCCTGGCTTTGCGTTGAGTCGAAAGAGGCCTGCATTTCACGAACCTCCCGCAATTTGCGGCTGGTGCCTGTGTGGTGTTCCGCAGGCTGTTGAAAAAGGGTGGATTGCAATTTTAACTATGAATATTTGAAAATCGATAGCCATATTGCTTCTCGCAGGGCGATGGCTGCCTGCGCAATGCACCGCCGCTGCGGGGCTGCGTCTGCGGGCTACCCGGGCATAATCCCTGGCCTATGAGCGGCAACACCTTCGGCACCCTATTCACTGTCACCAACTTCGGCGAATCGCATGGCCCGGCCATAGGCTGCGTCATCGACGGCTGTCCGCCCGGCATGGCGCTGAGTGAAGCAGACATCCAGCAAGATCTGGATCGCCGCCGCCCCGGCACCAGCAAGTTCGTGACCCAGCGCAACGAGCCCGATGCGGTGGAAATCCTCTCCGGCGTCTACGAAGGCCGCACCACGGGCACGCCGATCGCGCTGCTGATCCGCAATACCGACCAGCGCAGCAAGGACTACTCCAACATTGCGCAAAGCTTTCGTCCCGGCCATGCCGACTACGCCTACTTCCAGAAATACGGCATCCGTGATCCGCGCGGCGGCGGCCGTTCCTCGGCACGGCTGACGGCGCCCACGGTGGCCGCCGGTGCCGTGGCCAGAAAGTGGCTCAAGGAAAAATTCGGCACCGAGTTCCGCGCCTGCATGACCCAGGTGGGCGAGCTGTCCCTGCCCTTCGAGAGCTGGGAGCATGTCCCCCACAACCCGTTCTTCGCGCCGGTGGCCGATGTGTCCCGCTACGAGGAGTACATGGATGCGCTGCGCAAGTCGGGCGACTCCTGCGGCGCCGCACTGCGAGTGCAGGCCAGCGGCATGCCGGTGGGCCTGGGCCAGCCGCTGTATGACCGCCTGGACGCCGACATTGCCTACGCCATGATGGGCCTGAACGCGGTCAAGGCCGTGGAGATCGGTGCCGGCTTCGACAGCGTGGTCCAGCGCGGCACCACGCACGGCGACTCGCTGAGCCCCGAAGGCTTTCGCAGCAACAACGCCGGCGGCATCGTCGGCGGCATCAGCACGGGCCAGGACCTGGAAGTGCGCATAGGCATCAAGCCCACCAGTTCCATCATCACGCCGCGCGAATCCATCGACGTGCAGGGCCAGAGCACCGAGGTCATCACCAAGGGCCGCCACGACCCCTGCGTCGGCATCCGCGCCGCGCCCATCGCCGAGGCGCTGCTGGCCCTGGTGGTGATGGACCATGCGCTGCGCCACCGCGCGCAGTGCGGTGACGTGGACTCGGGCCTGGTGCCCATCCCTGCCGCCGCACCCTGAAGGCGGCTGTGCCGGGCCCCAAAGAAAAAGCCGCCCTTGGGCGGCTTTCTTGCGTCCTGCCCGGCTGATCAGCCGGGATTGCGCACCTCATCCATCACGTTCTTGAAATCGTCCACATCCTCGAAGCTGCGGTAGACACTGGCGTAGCGGATGTAGCCGACCTTGTCGAGCAGCTTGAGCTCGCGCATCACCATCTCGCCCAGGCGGCTGGAGAGCACTTCGCGCTCTCCCAGGTTGCGCAGCCGCTCCTCGATGCGCTCGATGGCCGCATCGATCTGCTCCGTGCTCACGGGGCGCTTGCGCAGCGCGATCTTGAACGAGCCCACCAGCTTGGCACGCTCGTACTCGATGCGCCGCCCGTCCTTCTTGACGATGGCGGGAAAGCTGACCTCGGGCCGCTCGTAGGTCGTGAAGCGCTTGTCGCAGCCGCCGCACTGGCGGCGGCGGCGGATGAAGCCCCCATCCTCGGCCTCACGGGTCTCCACGACCTGGGTGTCCGGATGGCTGCAGAAAGGGCACTTCATGGCAGGCCTCTATGCGCGCAACTCAGGCGCCGTAGACCGGGAAGCGTGCCGTCAGCTCGGCCACCTGGGCGCGCACGCGGGCCAGGTTAGCTTCGTCGCTGGGGTTTTCCAGCACGTCGGCCAGCAGGTTGGCCGTCAGGCGGGCTTCCTCTTCCTTGAAGCCGCGCGTGGTCATGGCGGGCGTGCCCACGCGGATGCCGCTGGTCACCATCGGCTTTTCGGGGTCGTTGGGGATGGAGTTCTTGTTGATCGTCATGTGGGCGGCACCCAGCGCGGCTTCGGCCGCCTTGCCGGTGATGCCCTTGGCGCGCAGGTCCACCAGCATGACGTGGCTTTCCGTGCGGCCGGAGACGATGCGCAGACCGCGTGCCGTCAGCGTTTCCGCGACAACCTTTGCGTTCTTCACGACCTGCTCCTGGTAGGCCTTGAACTCGGGCGACAGCGCTTCCTTGAAGGCCACGGCCTTGCCGGCGATGACATGCATCAGCGGGCCGCCTTGCAGGCCGGGGAAGATGGCGCTGTTGATGGCCTTCTCGTGCTCGGCCTTCATCAGGATCACGCCGCCGCGCGGGCCGCGCAGGCTCTTGTGCGTGGTGGTGGTGACCACGTCGGCATGGGGCACGGGGTTGGGGTACACGCCCGCGGCGATCAGGCCCGCATAGTGGGCCATGTCCACCCAGAAGATGGCGCCGACTTCCTTGGCGATCTTCGCGAATCGCTCGAAATCGATGGCCAGGGCGTAGGCAGATGCGCCGGCCACGATGATGCGGGGCTTGTGCTCACGCGCCAGCGCTTCCATCTTGTCGTAGTCGATGGCTTCTTCGGCGTTCAGGCCGTAGGAGACCACGTTGAACCACTTGCCCGACATGTTCAGCGGCATGCCGTGCGTCAGGTGACCGCCTTCGGCCAGGCTCATGCCCATGATGGTGTCGCCGGGCTTGGCAAAGGCCATCAGCACGGCCTGGTTGGCCTGCGAGCCGGAGTTGGGCTGCACGTTGGCGGCTTCGGCGCCGAACAGCTTCTTGACGCGGTCGATGGCGAGCTGCTCGACCACATCGACGTTCTCGCAGCCACCGTAGTAGCGCTTGCCCGGGTAGCCTTCGGCGTACTTGTTGGTGAGCTGGGAGCCCTGGGCTTCCATGACGGCAGGCGAGCAATAGTTCTCGCTGGCGATCAGCTCAATATGTTCTTGTTGACGCAGGTTCTCGGCCTGGATGGCGGCAAAGACTTCGGCGTCGACCTTCTCGACGGTATTGGTGCGTTGAAACATGGCAGTCCTGTGAACTTGAAATTCCCTTGAGGCCAAGGGCTGCCCAGGCGAACGGCGGAACACTCCAGATCCCGCGTGCGCATGGAGGCTGGGCGGTACGCTCCCCGGTGGTTCACAGAAGGTGGTCCTTCTCGGGCCTTCTGCTGGTTTCCACGTCAGCGGCAGCGGTGCGTGAAGCGGCTGCGCCTATCGCCAGTTGCGTACCCCGCTAGTGTAGCTGAGCCGGTGGCGCCGAAGACCTGGCAGGGGCGTTGCCGGAGGCGTTTGCGTGGACGGCGGCGATTGGATCGGGCATGAAAAAAGCTGGCCTTGGCCAGCTCTGTATTCACCGCGCCGGGAAGTCAGGCTACAGCGCCGGCTCCTGGGTCTGAAGGGCCACCTGCTCGGAGCGGGCAGAGGTGCTGCTCGAGCTGACTGGCACGGCTGCAGGCGCAGCCGCTGCTGCCGGTCCCGAAGCCTCGGCCACGGGGGTGGCCGGCTTGGTGGAGGCGATCTGTACCGCCTGCCGGGGCTGATCGACCTTGGCGGTCAGCAACGGCACGGCACGCAGGCCGGCGGCCATGCGCAGGCGCTGGTGCTCGGCCAGCACCTTGGCGGCGTAGCCACCATCGGTGGGCAGGTTGGCCGCGCCCACGTAGTAGCGCAGGCCTCCTTCGATGGAGCCGGCGCGCTCGATGCATTCCTTGAGCACGCGCACGCCTACGCGCAGATTGCTGACCGGGTCGAAGGCGGCGTTCTGGCCACCGAAGTTCTCGTACTTGTCGGTATGCACCGTGGTCATCACCTGCATCAGGCCCTGCGCGCCGACAGCGCTTTGCGCAAACGGGTTGAAGCTGGACTCGATGGCCATGATGGCCAGGATCAGCGTCGGGTCCAGGCGGTTGACCTTGCCCAGGTCATAGGCCTCGCTGACCAGGGCAGCGATCGGCTCGGGCGCCACGCGGTACTTCTTGCTGAGCCAGAAGGCCACAGCCGCCTGCTCCTTGGGCAGGTTCTTGGGGTTTGTCGCCGTCGCCCGATCACTGGCAGCGAGTTCGACGGGAACACCCAGCTCGGCCATCTGGCGGGCGGTCAGCCAGGAGCGCAGCTGGCTCTCTCCGGCGTCGCGCAGGTCAGGGCGGGCGAACAAGGTGATGGCCATGAAGGCCACAGCAAGGCCCAGCAGGGCGAAGCTGTTGTGGATGATGGCAAGAAAACCGTTGGCCACATCGATGGCGAACGTTCGCGCGGCGGCGAAGAATTTTCCTGACGCTGGCATAGCTTTTTCCTTTCTAGGGGCATCAACCCGAAACGGCCTTCGCTGGGAGCGAAGGCCGGTGAGGCTGACACCCTGGATTGGGTGCTGCGGATCCGGTCGGCTGGCGCGCTGTGCGCCCTTGCGTGAGAGGCCTGAGGGATCTGCTCAGTCGTGAGGCAGCGGAAACAAAAAACGCTCTATTCGAGCGCTGGCGGATTCTAGGAGTTCACCAAATACACGGTCAACACTATGAAATCAACCTTTTAGACCAATGAATAATAACAAACCATGGATGCAAACACAGTTTTTGAGGTCTTGGAGAGCGGGTGGCGTGCTACCGATCTACGCCGGTTCCTCCGTTTTCAGAGTGCGTCATGAAATTGCAATGAAATGCAAAAGCACTGGCAGGTCGACCCTGCGTCCTTCTATATTGGAGGCGACTGCTCCTGCAGTCGTCTCGCCAAGGTGGAAGACAGGTAAAAGTGGTGTTCGATAGTGCGGACACCCTAGTTCAAGTCTTCTTCCGCGGCCTTCCTGGAAGCAATCTCTTGCTTCCAAGCAGCAAGGACCATCCTCTCCTTGACTGCGGAAAACGGTCGGGATTTGTGCCCACCGTAAAGCCCGGAAGCCGGTTCACGGCTTCCGGGCTTTGTCGTTCAAGGATGGCTGCAACGTCAAGAAATGTGCCGTGGTGCGGACCCAGCCGTTGCTGCCGCCCCGATTTCTGGTGCAATGCAGCCATTGCCCTGTCCTGTGTCCCGGGATGGGGCTGTACTAGTTACCAGAGCCCCATGCAATCTCTCTTCAAGCACCGCTGGCTACGCAGGCTGGCCATCGCCCTTGCGGCGTTTCTTTTGCTGTGGCTGCTGCTATGGGCGATGGTGCCCGTGGTGGCCAAGAGCCAGCTGGAAAAGCAGGCGTCGGCCAAGTTGGGCCGCCAGGTCCGTGTGGGGGCTGTGGAGTTCCTGCCCTGGTCGCTGGAACTGACCCTGCGGGACCTGAGCATTGCCAGGGGCCAGGCGGAAGGCGCGGCGCCGGAGTCCGTGCAGTCTTCATCTTCGTCCCCCCAGCTCCAGGTCGACCGCATCTATGTCAATGCCAGTATCCAGTCGCTGTTTCGGCTGGCGCCGGTGCTGGATGCCATCGAGGTCGATGCGCCGGTGCTGCGCCTGACCCAGCAGAGCCTGGGGCATTTCGATGTGGACGATGTGCTGGCCAGGCTGGCCGAACCCAGCGATGCGCCGCCCTCCAGTTCCGTGGGCTTTGCGCTGTACAACATTGCGCTGCGCGACGGCCGCGTGGAATTGCAGGACGAGGTCCAGCAACGCCAGCACATGCTCGAGCAGCTGCAACTGCGCCTGCCCTTCATCAGCAACCTGGAGTCCAAGCGCGAGATCAAGGTGCTCCCGCACCTGTCCTTCGCGCTCAACGGCAGCCGGTTTGAATCCAGCGCCCAGAGCACGCCCTTCACCGAGCAGCGGCAGACCGCCGTCGATCTGAGCTGGCAGGGCGTGGACCTGACGCCTTATCTGGGCTATGTGCCCGTCACCGCACCTGCCAAGCCGCGCTCCGGCGTGCTGGATGCCAACCTGCACATCTCCTTTGAGCAGGCCGAGCAGGCCGTGGTCCGCATCACCGGGGAGGTCAGTCTGTCCGGCGCCGAATTGCATGACCGCGACGGCGCCCCCCTGCTGCGCTTCGAGCGCCTGGCTGCCGTGCTCAAGAACGTGCAGCCGCTGCAATCGGTTGCGGAGTTGGAGTCCGTACAGTGGAGTGCCCCCGAGATTTTTGCGGCCCGCGATGCGCAAGGCCGCATCAATTGGATGGCGATGGGGGGAGCTTCCTCCCCGGATGCCAGGCCGGCAGCGGAAAAGCCTGCCTCCGACGCTCCCCAGCCGTGGAAGGTCAGCCTGGACAGGCTGTCCGTTGCCAACGCCACGGTGCATTGGCGCGATGCCGCTCCAGACGCTGGAAAGTCGGGCGCTGCGCTGCAGACCCGCGAGCTGTCGTTGCAGGTCAGCGATATCCGCTGGCCCCTGGAACAACCGCTGCAGCTTGCTGCCAGCATGCAGGTGCAGCCCGAATCGGCGGGGGAGGGGGTGAAACCTGCCGAACTGCAGCTGCGCGGCGCCTTGACCGACAAACAGGGCCAACTGGCCTTCTCCGTGCGGCAATTGCCGCTGCAACTGGCGGCACCGTACCTGTCCGCACATATCAAACCCGAGCTGACGGGGCTGTTGAGCACCGACGCCGGTCTGGCCTGGAACGGTTCCGCCATGGTGGTTCAGGTGGCCGGGCTGGGCGTGGAGCAGTTGAGCCTCCAGGACAAGGCCGCGCCCGTCGATATCACACACTTGCAGCTGGAACAGGTGCAGGTCAATCTGGCCAGCCAGCAGGTCTCCGTTGGCCGCCTGGCACTGCAAAAGCCGCAGCTTTCCGTATTGCGCGATGCGCAGGGCCGGTGGATGTACGAGCAATGGCTGCCGCCCGCCCCCTCGGCGCCCGCATCGCAGAACGCCGGCAAGGACAAGTCCCGGCCCTGGGGTCTGAAGCTGCAGGCTGTGGAAGTCGATGGCGGTGCCATTGCGCTGCGTGACGAAGCGCCTGCGCGCAATGCGGATTCGGCGCGTACCGTGTCGCTGGACCTGGGTTCGCTGCGCCTTCGCATGGGCGCCATCGAGCCGCTGGCTGCCAAATCCGCCCCCACGTCGCTGGAGTTGTCCGCCCAGGTCGGTTCGGGCCGGCGTGTCCAGGCGGGCTCGCTGAGCCTGCGGGGGGGACTGGGGCTGGCGCCGCTGTCGCTTCAGGGCAAGTTGCAGGCGCGCAGCCTGCCGCTGCATGCGCTGGAGCCCTACTTTGCCGACATGCTCAATGTGGAGTTGGTGCGTGCCGACGGCAATTTCCTCGGGCAACTGCGCTTTGTCAGCCAGCCGGCCGGCCCCGAGCTGGCGGTGCAGGGGGATGTCGAACTCGTGGATCTGCGCATGCGCTCTGCGCTGGCCTCTCCCGTGCAAGTGGCAGGCGAGGCCGCAGGGCAAGGCGCGCCGCGCACCGCGGCAGGCGCCGTGGCTGCCGTGCTCAGCGAGTCCACGGCCGACCGGGCCAAGGCCCAGTCGGTTGCCTTGGGACTTGCCCTGAGTGATGAACTGGTGGCCTGGAAGACGCTGGCCGTGCGCGGCCTGGACCTGCAGATGCAGCCTGCCCAGCCCCTGCGCCTGAGCGTGCGCGAGACGGCGCTCAGTGACTTCTTTGCGCGTGTCATCGTGCAGCGCAATGGGCGCATCAACCTGCAGGACATCGTCAAATCGGCCAAGTCCCAGCAGTCCCTGGAACAGAACGCCACGCCGGCCGCGGATGGCAAGGCGGCTCCCGCCGAACCGCCGCCGCAGGCCGCCTCCGGGCCTGCTCCCGTCATCAAGATCGGGCCGATTGTGCTGACGGGCGGCAGGGTTCAGTTCTCCGATTACTTCATTCAGCCCAACTACTCGGCCGACCTCAGCGAGCTGGCAGGCCGCCTGAGCGCTTTCTCGTCCGAGCAGCCAGCCAGCCAGCAGGCGCCGCAGATGGCGGATGTGGAACTGCGCGGCCGCGCCCAGGGCACGGCTTCGCTGGATATCACCGGCCAGGTCAATCCCCTGGCTAAGCCGCTGGCCCTGGACATACGTGCCCAGATGCATGACCTGGAACTGCCCCCGCTGTCGCCGTACTCCATCAAGTACGCGGGCCACGGGATCGAGCGCGGCAAGCTCAGCATGGACGTCAACTACAAGATCGAGCCCGATGGCCAGCTCACGGCGCGCAACAAGCTGGTGCTGCATCAGCTCACCTTCGGCGAAGCCGTCGAAGGCGCACCCGCCTCGCTGCCCGTGCGCCTGGCGGTGGCGCTGTTGGCTGATCGCAACGGAGTCATCGACCTGGACCTGCCGGTCAGCGGCTCGCTCAACGACCCGCAATTCAGGCTGGCGCCGGTCATCTTCAAGATCATTGGCAACCTGATCATGAAAGCCATCACCTCGCCGTTCTCGCTGCTGTCGGGCGCTTTTGGAGGCAGCAGTGAATCGGGCGTGGTGGCCTTTGCGCCGGGGCGTGCCCAGATCGACGGCAAGGCCCGCGAGAGCCTGGACAAGGTGGTTGCCTCCCTCAAGGAGCGTCCGGCCCTCAAGCTCACCGTGATCGGCGAAGCGCGCGAGGCGCAGGACAAAGAGGCCTGGAAGCAGGCGGAGCTCGATCGCCTGCTGCTCGCCCAGAAACGCCGCCAGGTACTGCGCGACGGCAAGTCGGCAGAGTCCGTGACCGAGTTGCCTGCCGCCGAAGTGCCGGCCTTGACGAAGGCGCTGTACAGTCGCGCCGACTTTGCCAAGCCGCGCAATGTCATCGGCATGGCCAAGGACCTGCCCACCGACCAGATGCGCAGTCTGCTGCTGGAGCAGATTACCGTGCCCGACGATGCCATGCGCGAGCTGGCGCTGGCCCGTGCCGTGGCCGTGCGCGACTACCTTGCCCAACAGCAGTTGCCGCTTGAACGCCTGTTTCTGGGGGCTCCGAAACTGGACTCCAGCGACCAGGAATGGAGTCCGCGCGCCCAGCTCAGCCTGTCCACGCAGTAGCCCGGTTTTGGCTCCGCTTCAAATAACGGCGAGAATATGGTTTTCCCGGTCCGGCTAGCATGCCCGCATGCAGCCCGGCCGGCCGCGTCTGGCGGCCCGCGGCAGCCAGACATTCAACGATTGATTCATGTCTTCTCTTTCCCCCCGCAGCACCATGTCCGATGCACCTGAAGTGAGCCCTGCTTCTGCCAAGAATCCCGAACAACACCCCTTGGATGTGCTCACGGGCGGTGCCTTCTCCGCGGAAACCTCGGGTGATCGCGCCGCGCGCATCCGCGACTGGCTGGCAACCCAGCCTTCGGTCGAGCAATTGCAGGACGTCCTCAAGGAACTGAGCGCGCGCGACAAGGGCGCGGCCCGTGCCGTGCGTGAGCGCCTGGACGAAATCCGCCGCACCAAGGACCAGGAAAAGATCGCAGTGGAGTGGGCTGAAAAGGCCCAGGCGCTGCTGGTCGCATCGCCCTTCAATGCCGCCGACGCCATCGCCTGGCAGCGCGACGCCGCCAAGGCGGGCGCCCCGCTGTCGCGTGAACCTCTGTCGCAGCACAAGGCCCAGCTGGCCGAGCGTGTCAAGGCCATCGAGGAGTTGCAGCACCGCGTACAGGTCCAGCGCGAAGTGGCCGTTTTGCTGGCCCAGCGCATCGAGGTCCTGTCCACCAAGCCCTGGCGCGATGCCCAGGCAGTGCTCGACAACCTGCGCGCCGACGTGGCCCGTTGGCAGGAGCAGGCCGGCGAACTGACCGGCGATGCCAACTGGGCCAGCGTGGACGGACGTTTCCCGCCCCAGCTGGAAGCTGCCAGCGCACAGCTGATCCTGGTCTGGGATGCCTTCCAGTCCGCGCTGGCGCTGACCGAAGCTGCCGCCGCCGACGAAGCCGCTCCGCTGCCCACCGTGCCCGTGTGGGCCGATGAACTGCGCGTGGCGCGTGGCCTGCCTCCCGAGGCAGCCGCTGCCGAGCCCTCCAAGCCCGCTCCCGCTGCCCGCAGCGCAGCCCAGCCCAAGGCGAAGACATCGCCTGAGCAGGTGGCTGCCGCCAGCAGTGCACTGACCCAGGCGCTGGAGCAGCTCCAGGCCGAGACGGCTGCCGGCGAAAGCAAGGCCGGTTCCGCCGCCGTGCAGGCCGTGCGCGCCGCCATCAAGGCCCATGGCCGCCTGGTGGACGATGCACTGGTCACCAAGGTGCATGAGGCCCTCCTGGCGGCTGGCGAGTCCGAAGGCTGGCCGCGCCAGAACGCCGACAAGCTGCGCGAGGAACTGGTTGCCAAGGCGGAAGCCCTGCTGAACCGCCCTGAAGGCCAGGCACTGGGTGGCCGCAAGATCCAGGAATCGCTGCGCAGCCTGCGCGAGCAATGGAAGCTGGCCGACCAGGGCAGCGCAGCCAACCACGCACTGTGGAAGAAGTTTGACGAAGCCTGCAACACGGCCCACAAGGTGGTCGAGTCCTGGCATGACAAGCTGCGCACCGAAACCACCCAGTCCAAGGCGCAGCGCCTGGCGCTGATCGAAGAAATCAAGGCCTGGGCCGCGCAGCAGTCCGCCGGCGAAGATCTCAAGGGCGCGGCACGCGCACTGCGCCAGTTCGCCGAACGTTGGCGTGAAAGCGGCCATATCGGCGAGAAGCTGTTTGCCGAACTGCAACCCCAGTTCAAGCAGGCCATGGCCCTGGCCGAGGCTCCGTTGCATGCCGCGCAAAAGGCCAGCCTGCAGCGTCGCCACGCCATGATCGACGAAGCCACGGCGTTGGGCGCTGCGCCCAACCTGCGCATCGATGCCGTCAAGGCCCTGCAGCAGCGCTGGCAGGCCGAGGCGCAGGCTGTCCCGCTGGACCGCAAGCACGAGCAAAAGCTCTGGGATGCCTTCCGCAAGCCACTGGACGAAGCCTTCAACCGCAAGGGCAGCGAGCGTGGTCCTCGCGCCGCGGCCGTGGCGCTCAGCGACCATGATCGCCGCGTGCTTGAAGCTTCGCAGGCCGTGGAAGCGGCCAACAGCTCGGGTGACGTGCAGCAAATCCGTGCTGCGGTGGAGGCTTTGGAGCAGGCGCTGCGTGGCCGTGCCGATGCTTCCGTGAATACCACCCGACCGGCGCAGGAACCTGCCGCTGCAGCAGCAGGTTCGGAAGAATCCGAAGCCAAGCCGGTGCCGGTGCGCCCCGTGGTTGCCGTGCGCGGCGATGATCGTCCCGGCATGAAGAAGGAAGAGGGCGGTGCACGCGCCGCCCGTCCTGGTGACCGCCGCGATGGTGGCCGTGGTCGCGACGGCCGGGATGGCCGAGACGGCCGTGATGGTGGCCGATTCAGCCGCGAGCCGCGCGAAGAGCGTGGACCGCGTCTGGCGGACCCCGCCTTCCGCGCCCAGCGTGAAGCCATGGAACATGCCCAGGACACCCTGCGCAAGCTCGCGGCCCAGGCCCATGGTGAGGCGCTGACCCAGTTGATGGCGGCGTGGGAGTCGCGTGATGCGGCCCAGATCCCGGCTGCCCAGCAGCTTGGCGGCCGTGTGTCTGCGCAAGTGCGCAGCGCTTGGTCGCAGGCCCTGAGCCAGGCTCCCAAGGGTGATGCAGGCGAAGCCCTGCTGCGCCTTGAAATGGCCGCCGACGTTCCCACGCCTGCGGAGCATCTGAGTGCCCGCCGTGCCCTGCAGCTGCAACTGCTGACGCGCCGCAATGATCCTGCTCCGCAGGAAACCTGGGGCAGCGATGCCGCCAGGGTGCTGGCATCGCCGCGGGATGAAGCCAATGCGCGCCGCCTGCAGAACGTGCTCAAGCAACTGCTGCGCAAGTGATGCACGGGAGGTGATCCTCTCATCCAGGAAGGGAGCCGCTGGCTCCCTTTTTTTGCGCCATGGATGCGGCCTTCCGAGGTTGATGCGTCTGCAGCGCCCAAGAAAAAAGGCCGTTGCATGTGCAACGGCCTTTTCATGTTTGGTGCCCAGGAGAGGACTCGAACCTCCACGGAGTTACCCGCTAGTACCTGAAACTAGTGCGTCTACCAATTCCGCCACCTGGGCATTTCAGAGTGAGCAAATTATATAGCGCGAAACCTCCGTCTGAAGCCGATTCCCGAAGTTTTTGTGAAATTTCTACGGGGCCGGGGTGCGATGGTGTCGGCGAGGCAAAGAAAAAAGGCCGCTGCGTGTGCAGCGGCCTTTTCATGTTTGGTGCCCAGGAGAGGACTCGAACCTCCACGGAGTTACCCGCTAGTACCTGAAACTAGTGCGTCTACCAATTCCGCCACCTGGGCTTGCTGAAGCTGAGATTCTACTGCATTTTTTGCAGAAGCATCCCGATCTTCGATTTTTTCTTGAGACTGTCATCTGCCAAGTCGTGAAGCCAGGGAACTGCCTTCTGCTGAAGATAGTTCCTTAGTTCACCGCAACCTCTGCAGGTTGTCGTTAAACTTGGTGCCCAGGAGAGGACTCGAACCTCCACGGAGTTACCCGCTAGTACCTGAAACTAGTGCGTCTACCAATTCCGCCACCTGGGCATCTCAGGAAAGATTTAGATTGTATACCAAGAAAATGAACCCTCACGCCAAAAGCGCCGACGCGAACGACGAAATCGAGGGCAGTGTGCAGGGGCACCGCGACGGACATGGCTTCGTCATCCGCGATGACGGCGAAGGCGACATCTTCCTTCCCCCCAATGAAATGCGTGCCGTGCTGCACAAGGACCGTGTGAGGGTCCGCGTCGTGCGCCAGGACCGCCGCGGCAGGCCCGAAGGCCGCGTTGTCGAGATCATCGAGCGCCCTGCGCACAACATCATTGGCCGCTTCTTGCAGGAAAGCGGCGTATGGCTGGTGGCCCCCGAAGACAAGCGCTACGGTCAGGACATCCTGATCCCTGCCAATGCCACAGGCTCGGCCAAGATCGGCCAGGTGGTCGTGGTGGAACTGACCGAGGCGCCCGCGCTGTTCGGCCAGCCAGTGGGTCGCATCATCGAAGTGCTCGGTGAAGTCGATGATCCCGGCATGGAGATCGAGATCGCGGTGCGCAAGTACGGCGTCCCGCATGTGTTTTCCGATGCCTGCCTGGCGCAGGCCAAGGCGCTGCCTGACAGGGTGCGTCCTGCCGACTGCAAGAAGCGCATCGATCTGACCGATGTGCCCCTGGTGACCATCGATGGCGAGGACGCGCGCGATTTCGACGATGCCGTCTACTGCGAGCCCGCCAAGGTCGGGCGCAGCAAGGGCTGGCGCCTGCTGGTGGCGATTGCCGACGTGAGCCACTACGTGACCACGGGCAGCGCCATCGACATCGATGCCTATGACCGCGCGACCAGCGTCTATTTCCCGCGCCGCGTGATCCCCATGCTGCCCGAGAAGCTGAGCAATGGCCTGTGCTCGCTCAACCCCGATGTAGACCGCTTGTGCATGGTCTGCGACATGCTGATCACCGCCAAGGGCGAGATCCATGCCTATCAGTTCTATCCGGCGGTGATGCACAGCCATGCGCGCTTCACCTATACCGAGGTGGCGGCCATCCTGGCCAATACGCGCGGCCCGGAGGCTGCCCGGCGCTCGGAGCGCGTGGGTGACTTGCTGAATCTTCATGGCGTCTACCAGGCGCTGCTCAAGTCGCGCGAGGCGCGCGGCGCCGTGGACTTCGAGACCACGGAGACGCAGATCGTCTGTGACGAGAACGGCCGCATCGAGAAGATCGTGCCGCGCACGCGCAACGAGGCACACAAGCTGATCGAGGAGGCCATGCTGGCCGCCAATGTCTGCAGTGCGGACTTCATCGAGCAAAGCGGCCGCGTCGGCCTGTTCCGCGTGCACGACAAGCCCTCGCTGGAAAAGCAGGACATTCTGCGCAACTATCTGAAGGCCATGGGTGTGGGTATGGCGCTTGGCGAGAACCCGGCCACGTCCGAGTTCCAGGCCATTGCCAACGCCACCAAGGACCGTCCAGACGCCCAGCAGATCCACACCATGCTGCTGCGCTCGATGATGCAGGCCTTCTACACGCCCGAGAATTCGGGCCACTTCGGCCTGGCATTCGACGCCTATACGCACTTCACCAGCCCGATCCGCCGCTATCCCGATTTGCTAGTGCACCGAGTGATCAAGGCCGAGCTCGAGGGCACGCACTATCGCCTGCCCGAGCTGCCCACGCCTGGAGAGGCCGAGGCCAAGCTGGCCAAGCGCCTGGCCTCGCGTGTCAGCCCGCCTGGCCAGAAGCCGCGCAAGCGCGCGCCCGCTGCCGAGGTCCAGGCCTGGGAAGCCGCTGGCCTGCACTGCAGCGCCAATGAGCGCAGGGCCGACGAGGCCAGCCGCGATGTCGAAGCCTGGCTCAAGTGCAAGTACATGCGTGAGCATCTGGGAGAGGAGTTCGGCGGCATGGTTTCCGCGGTGACCACCTTCGGCATCTTCGTCACGCTCGACGCCATGTATGTGGAAGGACTGGTCCACATCACCGAGCTGGGTGGCGACTACTTCCGCTTTGACGAGGCGCGCCAGGAGCTGCGCGGCGAGCGCTCGGGCATTCGCTATGGCATCGGCACGCGGCTGCGCGTGCAGGTCAGCCGCGTGGACCTGGATGGCCGGCGCATCGATTTCCGCCTGGTGCGTGATGGCGAAGAGCAGCCGGCCCCGGGCCGGGCCGGCAGGGCGCCGGCGCGCACGGAAACCCATCAGAGCGAGAAATGGGGCCGCCGCGATGCCAAGGAGAAGCGTGCGCAGCGCAACTCGGGAGGCTCAGGCGGAGCAAGGCCTGAGTCTGATGCAGCGGCATCGGCGGGCAAGCAGGGGCGCAAGGCGTCTAAAAAGGCCATGGTCAAGGGTGTGAACCTGGCCGCGCTGGAAGCTGAATATGCGAATGCCCAGCCGCGCCAGGCTGCCTCGGCGCGGCAAAGTGACATGGGTGAAGCCGTTGCGGAGCCATCACCCATCGGCTCTGCTGCGCGAACCCGCAAGGGTCGGGCGTCCGAGGCGCGCAAGCCGGCGGCCACGGATGCTGCTGCCCACGGCCTGCCTCAGTTGCCTCCGCCATCGCCGGTGCAGGCGCTGCGTGCCTTGGGCAAGAAGGCCTTGGGCGCCGTCAAGTCCAAGGTGGCGGGCAAGACATCCAAGCCCCGGCGCAAGGCCTGAGGCTCTTATCCTCCGAGCCGCTGGGCCAGTGCACTGGCGCTGAACGGGATGTGCGCAGGCCAATGGTCTGCTGCAAATCCATGGCGCCAGGCCGCCAGGGCTGCTGCCTGCGTGGGCTCCAGGCCCTGGGCCCACAGCGCGGCAATCAGCCCGGCGAGCACGTCGCCGGTTCCTCCGGTTGAAAGGCGGGCGTTTCCCGTGGGATTGATCCAGCAATGCGTTGCATCACTCTTGTCCTGGGGCCCGGCGATCACGGTGCCGGAGCCTTTGAGCAGCACGGTGCAGTCGAAGCGCTGCACCAACTGCCTGGCTGCGTTGAGCCTCTGTGCCTGTACCTGTGCGGTGTTTGTCTTCAGCAGGCGGGCTGCCTCCAGCGGGTGGGGTGTCAGCACCGTGTGCAGGTTGCGCTGGCGGCGCCCTTTCAGGAGCGAGGCCAGCGATTTATCTTCGGCGATGGCATTCAGTGCATCTGCGTCCAGCACCAGCCTGGGGGCCTGATCCAATATCCGGGGCAGCCAGGCGCGCACCGCCACGCCGCCCCCGCATCCGCACGCCACGGTGGTGGCACGCCAGTCCTGCGCTTCGGGGCTGCGCAGCATGATTTCGGGCCAGGGCGCGGTAGCCTGGCCTGACCCGGCCGAGGCATCGAGCAGCGCGAGCATCACCCGCCCTGCACCACCGTGCAGCGCGGCCAGGGCGGCCAGCCAGGCGGCGCCGGTCATGGAAAGACCGCGCTGTCCCAACCCCTCTCCGCCAAGAATGGCCACGTCGCCAAAGCTTCCCTTGTGGCTGGCATGCGGGCGCGGGGCGTTGGCGCCTGGTGAAAACAGTCGTGCACAGGGCGGGGGAGTGAGCGGTGGCTCGCCGTTCGCCAGTCCCGTGTCCAGGTCATCCCACCATACCTGGCCGCAGGCATCGCGGCCGCTTGCAGTGAACAGTCCGGGCTGCAGCGTCAGAAGGGCCAGTGTGTGCCGTGCGCTGGCTGGGGTGTTCAGAGGCGCGAATCCGGGCAGGTATTGCCCGGTGTCGGCATCCAGTCCGGAGGCTATGTCTGCACAAAGGACCGGGCTGGCGCCCGACTGAAGGCTGCGCAGCAGAGTGAGCAGGCGCTCATTCGTGCCGGTGTGTGGATTCGCGGCGTCTGGCTGGCGCAGGCCGATGCCCAGCAATGCGTCAATGCACAAGTCCTGTGGCCCCATGTCGGCGGGCATGTGCTCGGTCCATTGCACGCCGGCTTCGTGGGCAGCCTCCCAGGCGGCGCGTGCATCGGCGGGCATGTGGGCGCGCTCGCGCACGCAGCTGACCAGAATGCGGCAGCTGCGGGCCGTTTCTGGCGCCGCATTCAGGCTTTGTTGCAGCCAGGCGGCTGCCTGCAGTCCATCGCCGCCGTTGTTGCCGGGGCCGCAGGCTATCCATATGCAGCGTGCATGGGGGGCGAGGGCGCGTGCCAGGCGTGCCAGACCCGTGCCCGCGCGCTGCATGAGGCTGTGTGCGGGCAGTCTGGCTGCCGCCTGCTGTTCCAGGACGCGGGTGGCAGCCGTATCAAACAACGGCAGGGCGGTGGATGTGGGAATGCGCAGCATGGACCGAGCATAGCGGTCCGATGCCGGGCGGGGGCGGTCAGCCGAAGCGGCGCGGATCGAGCAGTGCGCTGTCCAGGAAGCTGGCGCGGTTGTCCATCAGGTCGCTCAGCATGCCTGCGCAGCCCTGCGCGATGGCTGCGCCGCAGCTGCCGTGGCCCAGGTTGAGCCAGATGCCGGGCAGTCCGCTGGCGCCCACCAGCGGCAGTCCATCGGCTGTGCACATGCGCGTGCCATGCCAGATCTGCACGCCCGAGGCCAGCACCGAACTGCCAGGGAAAACCATGTTGAGCCGATGGTACATGCGCTGCAGCGTGGACTCATGCATGGGGCTGCGGCGGCCCAATTCCGCGCCGGCCACGATGCGCATGCGCTGGCCCAGGCGGACCAGGGTCATCTGTTCACTCCAGTCCACGATGGCGTGGCGGGGTGCATAGCCTTGATCGCGCAAAGGTGCGCTGACGCCATAGCCGTGCAAGGCGATCATGGGTGGGCGCAGGCCCAGCGGCGTGAGCAGTTTCGCGGCCTCGGCGCCAGCGCAGACGACGATGGCGTCGTGCGCCCGGGGGGGATCTTCGCCCTGCAGTTGCAGGCGTGCGGTGCGCCCGGTGCCGCCAGGCTGCAAGCCCTGCACCATGCGCTGCGTCTCGAAGCGTGCTCCTGCCGTCTGCGCCGCCTGGCGTTGCATCAGCGTGGCAAGGCGGCCGTTGGCGGCGCCTGCCTGCGGGAAATACAGGGCGCCTGCGAGCGTGGTTTCCTCGCCCAGGGCGGGTTCGCGCAACCGGGTCTGGGTGGCATCCAGTGCCTCGCAGCGGGTGCCGGCCTCGGCGAGTGCGTCCAGTGCAGGCTTCAGCTGTTCGTGCTCGGCTTCGCTGCCCAGCAGCACCAGGCTTCCGGCGACATATTCCGGATCAAACTCCCATTGCCGCCAAAGAGATTGCTGGAACTGCTGGCTGCGCTGCGTCAGCGTTTCCAGCGCCGCCATGGCGGGTGTGGGCGCGTGGCCTTTGCGCAGTTGTCGCCCGGCCTGGCGCCATTGCCATAGCCAGCGCAACTGGGCCGCGAGGTTTCCGGAGCCCAGGCGCGGCAGGGCCTGTCGGCCGGGGAGGGTGGGGGAGCGTTCGGCGGTCGAAAGGCCGGGGACGCTCCAGGGCTGTAGCAGGCTGGGGCCCAGCCAGCCGGCATGCCCGAAGCTGGCTTCTTCGGCTGCGGTGCCGTGACGCTCGTAGACGGTGACCTCGTGGCCGGCCTGTGCCAGTGCGTGGGCTGTCGCAACGCCAATGCTGCCGGCGCCCACAATCGCGATGTTCATTTTGGGGTGGAATCTGCTGAAGTGCCCGGATTATCAAGCGGATGCAGCTATCACTACAGGAGTGTGTGCATCTTGTTCAACTGCCGTGGCCGTGAGAGGAGTGAGCGTGCTTTGAGCGCGAAGCCTCGATTGAGGGGTTGCGTGTGCTAGAATCTTGCGGCTTTGCTAGGGGTTCACCCTGATTTTCTCCGGGGTTGCCGGGCGTCAGGCGAAAGCTGCTGGGTGCCGAGTGTTCGTCAAGAATGCCTGCCCATGCTTGCGACCTCCGCGCAAAGTCAATCGCAAACCAGTCCCTTCAAGGTGTTGCTCCCTGTGTTCCAGGGCGCAATTGTCGGGCTGGATTTTAGACCTAACCTTTGAGGTATTCATATGTCCGTCACTATGCGCGATATGCTGGAAGCAGGCGTCCACTTCGGTCACCAGACCCGCTTCTGGAACCCCAAGATGGCCCCCTTCATCTTCGGCCACCGCAACAAGATCCACATCATCAACCTGGAAAAGTCGCTGCCGATGTTCCAGGACGCCCAGAAGTTCGTCAAGCAACTGGCATCCAACGGCGGCACGATCCTGATGGTCGGCACCAAGCGCCAGGCCCGCGAACTGGTGGCTGCGGAAGCCCAGCGCGCTGGTGTGCCCTTCGTTGACCAGCGCTGGCTGGGCGGCATGCTGACCAACTTCAAGACCGTCAAGACGTCCATCAAGCGTCTGAAGGAAATGAAGGCCCAGCAAGAAGCCGGCCTGGAAGCCATGAGCAAGAAGGAACAGCTGATGTTCGTCCGCGAACTGGAAAAGCTGGAAAAGGACATCGGCGGCATCCAGGACATGAACAGCCTGCCCGACGCCATCTTCGTGATCGACGTGGGCTTCCACAAGATCGCCGTGGCCGAAGCCAAGAAGCTGGGCATCCCCCTGGTCGGCGTGGTTGACTCCAACCACAACCCCGAAGGCATCGACTATGTCATCCCCGGTAACGACGACTCTGCCAAGGCTGTGCAACTGTACGCCCAAGGCATCGCCGACGCGATCCTGGAAGGCCGTGCTGCTGCACTGACCGACGTGGTCAAGGCTGCATCCGGCGAGAGCGGTGACGAGTTCGTGGAAGTGGAAGAATCCGCTGCCTGATTGAGCTTGTCCGGCTGAGCGACCTCGTCGCTGAATAAGAAGCGGGGCTCAGGGTAGCCCCGTTTTTTTAGCCGAAATCCTGTAACGAATCGAACTGACATTGGAGAAATACGATGGCTGCAATTACCGCAAGCATGGTGGCTGAACTGCGCGCAAAGACTGACGCGCCCATGATGGAATGCAAGAAGGCCCTGACCGAAGCCGAGGGCGATCTGGTCAAGGCCGAAGAGCTGCTGCGCGTCAAGCTGGGCACCAAGGCCGGCAAGGCCGCCTCGCGCGTGACCGCTGAAGGCGTGATCGCCGCCTTCATCGATGGCAGCAAGGGTGCCATGATCGAAGTCAACAGCGAAACCGACTTCGTGTCCAAGAACGACAGCTTCATCGCGATGGCCAATGCCGCCGCCAAGCTGGTCGCCGAGCACAATCCCGCTGACGTGGCCGCGCTGAGCGCCCTGGCCTATGAGCAGGACGGTTTCGGCCCCACCCTGGAAGACGTGCGCAAGGGCCTGATCGGCAAGATCGGCGAGAACATGTCCTTCCGCCGCTTCAAGCGTTTCGACGGCACCAGCCTGGCCTCGTACCTGCACGGTTCGCGCATCGGCGTGGTCGTCGAGTTCGAAGGCGATGCCACCGCTGCCAAGGACGTTGCCATGCACGTGGCCGCCATGAAGCCCGTGTCCGTGACCAGCGCTGACGTGCCTGCCGAGCTGATCGAAAAGGAACGCACCGTTGCCGCCGCCAAGGCTGCCGAATCCGGCAAGCCTGCCGACATCGTCGCCAAGATGGTCGAAGGCTCGGTGCAGAAGTACCTGAAGGAAGTCTCGCTGGCCGACCAGGTCTTCGTGAAGGCTGCCGACGGCAAGCAGACCGTGGCCCAGATGCTCAAGGCCGCCAACACCAACGTCAAGGGCTTCACCCTGTACGTGGTCGGCGAAGGCATCGAAAAGAAGGTTGACGACTTCGCTGCCGAAGTGGCTGCCCAGGTGGCCGCTGCCAAGGCCGGCGCCTGATTCGTCCGAGCGCCTGAACCGTTCCCTTCACCATCCATCACCACCCACCCTTCGGAGAAACACCATGTCCAACGCCGCACCGGCCCACAAGCGCATCCTGCTCAAGCTGTCCGGTGAGGCGCTCATGGGCGACGACTCGTTCGGCATCAACCGTGCCACCATCGAGCGCATGGTCTCCGAAATCGCCGAAGTCACCCGCGTGGGTGTCCAGGTGGCCGTGGTGATCGGTGGAGGGAATATTTTCCGTGGCGTGGCCGGTGGTTCGGTCGGGATGGACCGCGCCACTGCCGACTACATGGGCATGCTGGCCACCGTGATGAATGCCCTGGCCCTGGCCGATGCCATGGACAAGCAGGGCCTCATCGCCCGCGTCATGTCGGCCATTGCCATCGAGCAGGTCGTGGAGCCCTATGTGCGCCCCAAGGCCCTGCAGTATCTCGAAGAGGGCAAGGTAGTGGTGTTCGCCGCCGGCACCGGCAACCCGTTCTTCACGACCGATACGGCTGCCGCACTGCGCGGCGCGGAGATCGGTGCCGAGGTGGTGCTCAAGGCCACCAAGGTCGATGGCGTCTACACCGACGACCCGATGAAGAATCCCGACGCGACCCGCTATCACAAGCTGGCATTCGACGAGGCCATTTCGCGCAACCTGGGCATCATGGACGCCACTGCCTTTGCGCTGTGCCGCGATCAGAAGCTGCCGATCCGGGTGTTCTCCATCATCAAGCCCGGCGCGCTCAAGCGCGTGGTCATGGGCGAGGATGAGGGCACGCTGGTGTACGCTTGAGCGTTTTGATCCCGCGTTTCACAGCTCTTCAAGGAACAAGAACATGACGATTGCAGACATCAAGAAGACCGCCGAGTCCAAGATGGGTCAGTCCATCGAAGCGCTCAAGAACAATCTTGCGCGTGTGCGTACCGGCCGTGCCAACCCCTCGCTGCTGGACTCCATCCACGTGGATTACTACGGCTCCATGGTGCCGCTGTCCCAGGTGGCCAACGTGAACCTTCTCGATGCGCGCACCATCAGCGTGCAGCCCTGGGAAAAGAGCATGTCCGCCAAGGTGGAGAAGGCCATCCGCGAAAGCGATCTGGGCCTGAACCCTGCCTCGCTGGGCGATCTGATCCGCGTGCCCATGCCCCCCATGAGCGAGGAACGCCGCAAGGAAATGACCAAGCTGGCCCGCAACGAAGGCGAAGCCGCCAAGATCGCCGTGCGCAACCTGCGCCGCGACGCCAACGAAGCCGTCAAGAAGCTGGTCAAGGACAAGGAAGCCTCGGAAGACGACCAAAAGCGTTGCGAAGCCGATGTCCAGAAGATGACCGACAAGCACATCACCGAGATCGACGTGCTGGTGGCTGCCAAGGAACAAGACATCATGGCGGTCTGAGGCGTTCTGCCTCGCTTGCCTCAGGGCCTGTACCTTTGACAAACCAAGACTCCGGCGCGGTGCCGCGCCATATTGCCGTCATCATGGATGGCAATGGACGCTGGGCCAATCGCCGCTTTCTGCCGCGACTGGCCGGCCACAAGCAGGGCGTGGAATCGCTGCGCCGCTGTGCCCGCGCCTGCGTCCAGCGCGGCGTGCAGGTCCTGACCGTCTTCGCTTTCTCTTCCGAGAACTGGAATCGCCCCGAAGAGGAGGTTTCCGGTCTCATGGGCCTGCTGGCCAACGCGCTTGCCAAGGAAGTGCAGCAGTTGAGCCGCGATGGCGTGCGCCTGCATTTCATTGGCGACCGCAGCGGCCTGAGCGAGAAAGTGTGCGCGGGCCTGGCCCAGGCCGAGCAGGTCACGGCACACAACAACCGCCTGGTGCTCAATGTCTGCTTCAACTACGGCGGGCGTTGGGACATTGCCCAGGCAGCAGCCCGGCTGGCAGAGCAGGGCGAACCCATCACCCCGCAGAGCCTGGACCGCGCGCTTGCGCTGGCCCATGTGCCCGACCCGGACCTGCTGATCCGCACCGGCGGGGAGATGCGCATCAGCAACTTCCTGTTGTGGCAGGCCGCGTATTCAGAGCTCTTCTTCAGTGCCAGCCTGTGGCCTGATTTCGACGAGGCCTGCCTGGACGAGGCCATTGCCGCCTTCACTTCGCGCGAGCGGCGCTTCGGCCAGACCTCCGCGCAAGTACACCAATCACAATCGAAGTCGTCCCATCAACAGACGACCTGAACAAGGGGGAGCCATGCTCAAGCAGCGAGTCATCACCGCCCTGATCCTGTTGGCCATCTTGCTGCCTGCGCTGTTCTATCCGACGGGCGTCCCGTTCGCCGTGGTGGTTCTTGTGCTCATGGCGGCGGGTGCCTGGGAATGGGGTCGTCTCAACGGCTTTGGCTCCGCTGGTGCCATCGGCATAGGTGCCATCTGCACGGCGATGTGCGTGGGAGCCTGGGCTGCAGGCTGGCTGGAGCGACCCCTGGCCGCGGTCTGGGTGGTCGCCGGCTCCGCCTGGGTGCTGGGCGGCGCGGCACTGCTGCGTGCAGGCGTGGCCGGCTGGCCGCGCATTGCGGGGCCTGTGCGTCTGGTCGGCGGAGTGCTGGCCCTGTGGCTGGCCTGGGTGGCCGTGGTGCAGGCGCGCATGATGGGCATCAACTTCCTGCTGTCGGTTCTGGTGCTGGTCTGGGTGGCCGATGTCTTCGCATATTTCGCAGGCCGGACCCTGGGCCTGAAATTCACCAAGTCCAAGCTTGCTCCCTCGATCAGTCCTGGCAAGAGCTGGGAAGGCGTGTGGGGCGGCATGGCCGGCGTGCTGGTGCTGGCCTTGGCCTGGGTCTGGGGGGACCGGCACTACGCGGTGGCCGTGCCCAGTTTCTATTCGTTGCTGTTGGCGCGCGGGGCCTGGTTCCTGCTGCTGGCGGTTGTGTTCATGGCCGCGATGAGCGTGGTCGGCGACCTGGTCGAATCCCTGGTCAAGCGCAGCGTGGGCGTCAAGGACAGCAGTGGTCTGCTGCCCGGCCATGGCGGCGTGCTTGACCGTGTCGATGCCCTGCTGCCGACCCTGCCGCTGGCCATGATGCTTTCCTCTTTCGCGCATTCATGAAGCAGAAAATCACCGTCCTGGGCTCCACGGGCTCCATCGGTACCAATACGCTGGATGTGGTGGCGCGCCACCGCGAGCACTACGAAGTCTTTGCGCTCAGCGCGGCCACGCAAGTGGACCTGATGCTGCGCCAGTGCGCGGAATTCAAGCCCGTCTATGCCGTCATGGCCAGCGCGCCGCACGCGAAGCTGCTGGCTGAACAACTGCGCAGCAATGGGCTGGCGACCGAAGTGCTGCAGTCGCCAGACGCGCTGGAGCAGATCGCCTCGCATCCCGAGGTCGATGCCGTCATGGCGGCCATCGTCGGTGCGGCGGGCCTTGCACCTTGCCTGGCGGCCGCACGCGCGGGCAAGCGCCTGCTGCTGGCCAACAAGGAGGCTCTGGTCGTTGGCGGCGCACTGTTCATGGACACCGTCAAGCGCCACGGCGCGACCCTGCTGCCCATAGACAGCGAGCATTCGGCCATTTTCCAGTGCCTGCCGGAAGACCGTGCCAGCTGGCCCGATCGCGTGGACAGTCTGCTGCTCACGGCGTCGGGCGGACCCTTTCGCCTGCGCGATCCGGCCACCTTGTCCGAGATCACGCCGGAGCAGGCCTGCGCGCACCCGAACTTCTCCATGGGCCGCAAGATCTCCGTGGACTCGGCGACCATGATGAACAAGGCGCTGGAGGTGATCGAGGCACGCTGGCTGTTCGACATGGCTCCCGACAGGATCAAGGTCGTCATCCATCCGCAGCAGATCGTGCACTCCATGGTGCAGTTCAAGGATGCCTCGGTGCTGGCGCAACTGGGTACGCCCGACATGCGCGTGCCCATCGCCTGTGGCCTGGCCTGGCCGCGGCGCATCGCCAGCGGCGCGGCGCCCCTGGATTTCGCAAAGCTGTCGGCCCTGACCTTCGAAGAGGCGGATGCCGTGCGCTTTCCGGGCCTGCATCTTTCCTGGCAGGCGCTGCTCGCCAGCGAGGGAACTACGGCGGTTCTCAATGCTTCCAATGAAGTCGCCGTTGCCGCCTTCCTGGAGCGGCGCCTGGCATTTGACCGTATCCACGCTGTGAATTTGCGCACTCTCGAAACCTTGCTGCCGCCTACACTGGGCAGCCTGGACGACCTGCTGGCCCTGGACGCCAAGGCCCGCGAAATCGCGCACACCGTGGCGCGGCAGTGGCAGCTGTAATACCGGCTTCGCGGGCCAGACCGGGTTTTTCGGCGGGCGCGCGACGGTATCCAGGTGCGCATGGGATTCAAAGGAGTATCAATTGTTGCTGACCGTAGTTGCATTCGTGGTCGCGCTGGGCGTGCTGATCGCCGTGCACGAGTGGGGCCACTACCGCGTCGCTGTGGCCTGCGGCGTGAAGGTGCTTCGGTTTTCCGTCGGCTTCGGTCGTCCCATCCTGCGCTGGAAGCGCAAAGGTTCGGACACGGAATTCGTCATCGGCGCACTGCCGCTTGGCGGCTATGTGCGCATGCTCGACGAGCGTGAGGGCGAAGTCCCTGCCGATCAGCGCCATCTGGCCTTCAACACCCAGTCGCTGGGCGCGCGTGCGGCCATCGTGGCGGCAGGTCCGGTGGCCAATCTCGTGCTGGCCATTGCGTTGCTGGCCATCGTCAATTGGATGGGCATGCAGGAGCCCGTGGCGCGATTGGCCACGCCGCCGGCGGGCACGGTGCTGCAGATGGCGGGCGTGCAGGGTGGCGATCGCGTGCTGCGAATCGCCTTGGGCGACCAGGAGTGGGAAGAGGTTCGCTCCATCAATGATCTGCGCTGGACACTGACCCGCGCCGCGCTTGACGACGAGTCGGTGCGCATGGAAGTGCTCCAGGGCCGGCGCACCGCTCCGTCCGAACTGCGGCTGGCACTGGCCGGGCAGGTGCAGGGCGAGCCTGATGCGGCTTTCTTCGAGCGTCTGGGTCTGCTGGGGCCCTGGACGCAGCCCGTGCTGGACAAGGTGATTGCCGGTGGCGCCGCCGAAAAGGCCGGCCTGCGCGAGGGCGATCTGGTGCTGCGCGTGGGCAGCACCCCGGTGGATGATGGCACCCAACTGCGCAATCTCATCCGCAAGATGGGCGCATCGGGCCAGGTCCAGCAGCAAGTGTGGCTGGTGGAGCGCGATGGCAGGCAGCTGCAGATCCCCGTGCTGCCCGATCTGGGCCGCTCGGAAGATGGCAAGGAGAGCATTGCCCGCATCAGTGCCTACATCGGCAGTGCTCCCGAGATGGCTCTGGTGCAGCGCGGTCCGCTGGAGGGCCTGTGGGCAGGCGTGCAGCGCACCTGGGAACTGTCGTCGCTGACGCTGCGCATGATGGGCCGCATGGTGATAGGCGAGGCATCGCTCAAGAACATCAGCGGTCCCTTGACCATTGCCGACTATGCGGGGCGCTCGGCCAGCATGGGCCTGGTGCAATATCTCTCGTTCCTGGCGCTGATAAGCATCAGCCTGGGGGTTCTCAACTTGCTCCCCCTGCCGGTGCTCGATGGCGGGCACCTGATGTATTATCTTTGGGAGGGCGTGACTGGCCGAAGCGTGTCGGAAGTCTGGGCCGGACGCTTGCAGCGTGCAGGCGTGGCGGTTTTGATGATGATGATGTCCGTCGCCTTTTTCAACGATATCAACCGGCTTTGGGGCTAACTTTTCAGCCGTTTTCGGCAAGCCGCAGCGGCGGCAAATCCATTCATGACTAAACGTATCAATCGCCTGGGCGTGCGCGCTGCATCGACCCTGGCTGCCATGGTTTTGGCTGCCAATGCAGCCTGGGCGCTGGAGCCCTTCCGGGTACAGGACATCCGCATCGAAGGCCTGCAGCGCGTGGAGCCGGGCACGGTCTTCGCTTCCATCCCGTTGCGCGTGGGCGACCAGTATGACGATGACAAGGGCGCAGCTGCAATCCGCTCGCTGTTCGCGCTGGGGCTGTTCAAGGACATCCGTCTCGAGGCCAATGGCAACGTGCTTGTCGTCGTCGTCGAAGAACGCCCGACCATCGCCGAAGTGAATTTCGCCGGTACCAAGGAGTTCGACAAGGAGACCCTGCAAAAGGCCATGCGCGATGTGGGCCTGGCAGAGGGACGTCCCTTCGACAAGGCCCTGGCCGACCGTGCCGAGCAGGAGCTCAAGCGCCAGTACATCAACCGCAGCCTCTATGGCGCGGAAGTCGTCACCACGGTCACTCCCATCGAGCGCAACCGCGTCAACCTGACCTTCACGGTGACCGAGGGCGATCCGGCCCGCATCAACGAGATCCACATCGTCGGCAACAAGGCCTTCAGCGAATCCACGCTCAAGGACCTCTTCGATCAGGACACCGGCAACTGGATGAGCTGGTACACCAAGTCGGACCGCTATGCGCGCAACAAGCTCAATGCCGACCTGGAAACGCTGCGCTCGTACTACCTGCAGCGTGGCTATCTGGAGTTCCGCGTGGACTCCACCCAGGTGGCCATCTCGCCCGACAAGCAGACCATCTCGCTGACCGTCAACGTCCATGAAGGCGAACGCTTCGTGGTTTCCGGTGTCAAGCTCGAAGGCAACTACCTGGATCGCGACGAGGAGTTCAAGTCCCTGGTCAAGATCAAGCCCGGCGAGCCCTACAACGCTGACCAGGTCACGGCGACGACCAAGGCCTTCACCGAGCACTTCGGCAACTTCGGCTTCGCCTTTGCACGCGTCGAAGCCGTGCCGGACATCGACCGTGCAACCAACCGCGTCGCCCTGGTGCTGCATGCCGAGCCGTCGCGCCGCGCCTATGTGCGCCGTATCAACGTCAGCGGCAACAATCGCACGCGTGACGAAGTGATCCGCCGCGAATTCCGCCAGTACGAAGCCTCCTGGTATGACGGCGACAAGATCCGCCTGTCGCGCGATCGCGTGGACCGCCTGGGCTTCTTCACCGAAGTCAATGTCGAGACCCAGGAGGTGGCGGGCTCACCCGACCAGGTGGACCTGGTCATCTCGGTGGCTGAAAAGCCCACGGGTTCGCTGCAGCTGGGTGCGGGCTTCTCCAGTGCCGAAAAAGTTTCGTTGTCGTTCGGCATCAAGCAGGAAAACGTGTTCGGCTCGGGCAACTACCTGGGCGTGGACGTGAACACCAGCAAGTACCGTCGCACCATGGTGCTGTCCACCACGGACCCGTACTTCACGGACACCGGCATTTCGCGCACCTACGACCTGTACTACCGCACGGACCGTCCCTACTACGACGACGCGGCCTACAAGATCGTCACTTCGGGCGGCAGCGTGCGTTTCGGCGTGCCGTTCAGCGAGATTGACACCGTGTATTTCGGCGGTGGCGTGGAGCGTTCCGAGATCAAGCCCGGCACCTACCTGCCCCAGGCCTACCAGGACTATGCCGACAAGTACGGCTATGCCAATACCGGCATTCCGCTGACCCTGGGCTGGTCGCGCGACAGCCGCGACAGCGCGCTGGCGCCCAATTCGGGCCTGTACCAGCGCCTGAACACGGAATGGTCCGTGGGTGGCGAGGCCCGTTATGTGCGTGCCAATTACCAGATCCAGCAGTACATCCCGCTGAGCAAGAAGTACACGCTGGCACTGAACGGTGAACTGGGCTATGGCAAGGGCCTCAACGGCCGTCCGTTCCCGCTGTTCAAGAACTTCTTCTCGGGTGGCCTGGGATCGGTGCGCGGCTTCGAGCAAGGCTCGCTGGGTCCGCGCGACACCAAGGAGAACCTGGCACTGGGCGGCTCCAAGAAGGTCACCTTGAATGCCGAGTTCATGGTGCCGTTCCCCGGAGCCGGCAATGACAGGACTTTGCGTCTTTTTACATTCCTCGATGTGGGTAATGTCTATGGCGCCAACCAGAACTTCGATCTCGGGGAGCTGCGGGCTTCCACGGGCCTTGGCATCAGCTGGATTTCCCCGCTGGGCCCCCTGCGTCTGGCCTTTGCTCAACCCATCCGCAAGCAGACCGGGGATAGAATCCAGCGACTGCAATTCCAAATCGGAACCTCTTTCTAATGAAATCTCTATCTAGCCATTTTTCCCTGGCTGTGCTGCTTGGCGCCATGGCTGTGTCTGCGCACGCTCAAGAGTTCAAGGCCGGCTTTGTGAACACGGACCGCATCTTCCGTGAAGCGTCGACGGCCAAGGCTGCGCAGTCCAAGCTGGAGCAGGAATTCTCCAAGCGTGAGAAGGAACTGGTCGACCAGGGCAACACGCTCAAGAGCGCTTCGGAGAAGTTCGAGCGTGAAGCGCCCACCATGGCCGAAAGCCAGCGTGTCTCCCGCCAGCGTCAGCTGGTGGACCAGGACCGTGAGTTCCAGCGCAAGCGCCGTGAGTTCCAGGAAGACCTGAACTCCCGCAAGAACGAGGAACTGGCCCAGGTCCTGGAGCGCGCCAACAAGGTGGTCAAGCAAGTGGCGGAAGCCGAGAAGTACGACGTCATCCTCCAGGAAGCCGTCTACATCAACCCCAAGTACGACATCACTGACAAAGTGATCAAGGCGCTGAACGGCGGCGGCAAGTAAGCCAGCGTCCCAGGGCTGCATGCCGTGAGCGTATTGTTGGGTCAGATCCTCGATGCACTCGGTGGCGAACTGGTCGGTGGCGAAAGGGAGATGCCCATCTCCCGCATCGCGCCGCTGGATTCCGCCGGGGCCGGGGATCTCAGTTTCCTGAGCAACCCCCGCTATCGCCAGCAACTGGCCGCCTCCGAGGCGGCCTGCGTTATTGTGGCTCCCGCCATGCGTGAACTGGCGCAGCAGCGGGGGGCCTGCATCGTGGTCCCTGACCCGTATGCCTACTTCGCCAGGGCCACGCAGTGGTGGAAGCGAAACTGCAGGCCTGTGGCGCCGGCCGGCATCCATCCAAGCGCGGTGGTGCACGAGGGTGCCATCATTGATGCCTCTGCCACGATAGGTCCGCTCTGCGTGGTTGAGGAGGGTGCCACCATCGGTGCCCACACCGTGCTCAAGTCGCGCGTCACCATTGGCGAGAACTGCCATGTGGGCGCGCGCTGTCTGTTGCATTCGGGTGTGGTGCTGGGAGCGGACGGCTTCGGTTTTGCTCCGGAGAATGGGGCATGGGTGAAGATCGAGCAGCTCGGTGGCGTGCGGATTGGCGACGATGTGGAAATCGGCGCCAATACCTGCATAGACCGTGGAGCGCTGGACGACACGGTGATCGAGGATGGGGTCAAGCTCGACAACCTGATCCAGATCGGTCACAACGTGCACGTCGGCAAGCATACGGCCATGGCCGGTTGCGTGGGGGTGGCCGGCAGCGCGCGCATTGGCGCGCATTGCACCGTGGGAGGCGGCGCCATCGTGCTGGGCCATCTGCAGCTGGCCGACAGGGTGCATATTTCGGCAGCGACGGTAGTGACCCGTTCGCTGACACAATCAGGTGTTTACACGGGCATGTTTCCCGTGGATGAAAACGCCAAATGGGAAAAAAATGCTGCGACGCTGAAGCAGCTGCACTCCATGCGCGATCGCATCAAGGCCCTGGAGCGGCAACTGCAGCAATCGGCGGATCAAGGCCATAACGGAACGCAATGATGGATATTCACGCAATTCTCAAGCAACTGCCCCACCGCTACCCCTTCCTGCTGGTGGACAAGGTCACGGAGCTTGAGCGCAATACACGCATCAAGGCGATCAAGAACGTCACGTTCAACGAGCCCTATTTCATGGGCCATTTCCCAGGCCGTCCCGTCATGCCGGGCGTGCTCATCCTGGAGGCGCTGGCGCAGGCTGCCGGCTTGCTGGCCTTCGATGCCATGGGCCAGGTTCCTGATGAAAACAACATTTACTACTTCGTGGGCATCGACGGTGCGCGCTTCAAGCGCCCCGTGGAGCCGGGCGACCAGCTGATGCTGGAGATCACCATCGATCGCGTTCGTGGCGGCATCTGGAAGTTCAAGGGCGTGGCCCGCGTCGAGGACGAAGTGGCCTGCGAAGCCGAGCTGATGTGCACCATGCGCAACGTGGGCTGACGGGCGCATGGCTGGCATTGAACGCATCCATCCCACGGCACTGATAGATTCCGCTGCACAGCTGGATTCATCGGTGTCGGTCGGCCCCTATGCCGTCATCGGGCCGCATGTGGAAATCGGCGCCGGCACCACGATTGGCGCGCATTGCGTTGTCGAAGGCCATACCCGCATTGGTTGCGACAACCGGATTTTCCAGTTCGCGTCCCTGGGTGCGCAGCCCCAGGACAAGAAGTACGCAGGCGAGCCCACGCGGCTGGTCATCGGCGACCGCAACACGGTGCGCGAGTTCTGCACCTTCAATGCGGGCACCGTGCAGGACCAGGGCGTCACGGTCATAGGCCATGACAACTGGATCATGGCCTATGTGCATGTGGCCCATGACTGCGTCGTGGGCAGCCACACCATCCTGGCCAATAACGCCACCCTGGCCGGCCACGTGCATGTGGGCGACCATGTGATCCTGGGCGGCCTGACGGGCGTGCACCAGTTCACCAAGGTGGGCGCCCATGCCATGGCGGGTTTTGCCAGCCATATCTCGCAGGATGTTCCTCCCTTCATGATGGTGGACGGCAATCCCCTGGCCGTGCGTGGCTTCAATATCGAAGGCCTGCGCCGGCGCGGATTCGGGCCGCAGCGTATCCAGGCCGTCAAGCAGATGCACCGTCTGCTGTATCGCCAGGGGCTGACCCTGGAGGCCGCGCGCGACGCCATTGGATCGCTGGCTGCCGAGCAGCCCGAGGCCGCTGCCGATGTATCGCTGATGCTGGATTTTCTGGCCGCTTCGACCCGGGGCATTGCGCGCTGATTCGGCGCGCGAAAGGACGGCATGACAGAGAACGCGGCGCCATTGGCGCGCCTGAGTCCATCGATTGCCATGGTCGCCGGGGAAACCTCGGGCGACCTGCTGGCGTCCTTGCTCCTGGGCGGGTTGCAGGCCCGCTGGCCCGAGGCTTCGGCCTTTGGCATCGGTGGACCCCAAATGCAGCAGCGCGGTTTTGAGGCATGGTGGTCCTGCGAGCGGCTGGCCGTGCATGGCTACAGCTGGGAAGTGTTTCGCCGGCTGGCCGAGATCCTGAACATCCGCCGGCAGTTGCGCCAGCGCCTGCTCAAGCAGCCGCCAGCCGTTTTTGTCGGCATCGATGCGCCCGACTTCAACCTGGGTCTGGAAACCGATCTGCGGGCTGCGGGCATCAAGACCGTGCATTTCGTCTGCCCCTCGATCTGGGCCTGGCGTGCCGATCGCGTCGAGAAAATCCGGCGTGCGGCCGACCATGTGCTGTGCATCTTTCCCTTCGAGCCCGAGTTGCTGGCCCGTCACGGCATAGACGCGACCTACGTGGGCCATCCCCTGGCCAGCGTGATTGAGCTGCAACCCGACCGGGCCGCCGCGCGCCGTCGGCTGGGTCTGCCGGAAGATGGTCTGGTGCTGGCCGTGCTGCCCGGCAGCCGACGCTCCGAAATCCGCTATCTTGCAGCCCGTTTCTTTCAGGCTGCGGCTTTGGTCCGGAAGGCGCTGCCAGCTATTAAAATAGTAGTGCCTGCCGTGCCTTCGCAAATGGACGAGTTGCGGCGCATTGCCCAGGAGTCCGGCATGGCCTCGTCGCTGCATATCGTGCGCGGCCAGTCCCATGACGCGTTGGCAGCCTGTGACGTGACGTTGATAGCCAGCGGCACGGCCACGCTGGAAGCCGCGTTGTACAAGCGTCCCATGGTGATCGGCTACAACATGCACCCCTGGAGCTGGCGCCTGATGCGTGGCAAGCAGTTGCAGCCCTGGGTGGGCCTGCCCAACATCCTCTGCGGCGATTTCGTCGTGCCCGAGCTGATCCAGGATGCGGCAACGCCCCAGGCGCTGAGCGCGGCTGTGCTGCAATGGCTGCAGGCATGCGAACATTCCCCTTCAACCGTCGAGGCGCTGGTACAGCGCTTCACAGCGCTGCACCATGAATTGCGGCGCGATACTGCCGAACTGGCCGCCCATGCGATCGAGAAAATCATTGCCCCCACTGCCGCCTGAACAGGCGTGCCTGCCCTGGCATCCGCCGGGGTTGGTTGCGGGCGTGGACGAAGCGGGCCGCGGCCCGTTGGCCGGCCCCGTCGTGGCCGCTGCTGTCATTCTTGACGATCTCAATCCCATCGAGGGCCTGAACGATTCCAAGAAGCTCACGGCTGCGCGCCGCGAGGCACTCTATGACGAGATCCGTGCCAAGGCGCTGTGCTGCAGCATTGCCGAGGCCTCGGTCGAAGAGATTGATCGCCTGAACATCCTGCAGGCCACGCTGCTGGCCATGCGCCGTGCGGTGCTGGGCCTGCGCCTGAAGCCGGTGCTCGTGCTGGTGGATGGCAACCAGTTGCCCGTGCTGGATGTGCAGGCCGAGGCCATCGTCAAAGGGGACTCCCTGGTGCAGGCCATCTCTGCCGCCTCCATTCTGGCCAAGGTCACGCGCGACCGCTGGTGCGAACGGCTGCACGAGCAATATCCGGAATACGGTTTCGACGGCCACAAGGGCTACGGCACGGCGGCCCACCTTGCGGCGCTGCGCCTGCACGGCGCCTGCGAGGAGCACCGGCGAACCTTCGCGCCGGTGGCCCATGTCGTGAGCATTGCCCGCATGGCCGAGCCTCTGGCCGCTGCCCGCGTGGCAGCTGCGGCGCAGGGCGCGCAAGCCTTGCTGCTGTCGGCCTGAGCGCCTTTGCCTTTTCCTTCTGCGCCCGTGGCGCGCTGTTCCCTTTGCCCGAAAGCCTCACCATGAGCCGACAACCTGCCGCCACATTGATCCAGTCCCGTGACAACGCCCTGGTCAAGGATTTGCGCAGGCTTGTCCAGGACAGTGGGGCCTACCGCAAGCAAGGGCGCGTCTGGCTGGAGGGGGATCATCTGTGCCGTGCCGCACTGGCGCGTGGCATGCAGCCCGCCGTGGCCGTGGTGGCCGAATCCTTCTGGCCGCTGGTGCCGCTTGAATGGGTGCAGGGCGCAGGCAAGTGCGTGGTGCTGGCGGATGCCTTGTTTGCCGAAGTCAGCGGCCTGGAGTCCCCGGCGCGCATCGGCTTTCTGATGGACTGGCAGGCTTCGATGGTCATCCGTGCCGGCGTGGCCACGGTGGTGCTGGACCGCGTGCAGGACGCTGGCAACGTGGGCTCCATCCTGCGCAGTGCCGCTGCCTTCGGCTTCATCCAGGTCGTGGCCCTGAAGGGCACGGCTGCGCTGTGGAGCCAGAAGGTGCTGCGCGCCGGTATGGGGGCGCATTTCGGTCTGCAACTGGTCGAATCGGCCTCACCCGAAGACCTGGATGCGCTTGGCCTGCCCTTGATCGTGACCAGTTCCCATCAGGGCGAGCTGATCCACAATGCCGCGCTGCCCTGGCCTTGTGCCTGGGCCATGGGCCATGAAGGGCAGGGCGTTGGCGAGGCGCTGATGCAACGGGCGGCGCAGCATGTGCGCATCGGCCAGCCGGGCGGAGAGGAGTCGCTGAACGTGGCTGCCGCAGCGGCGATATGCCTGCACGCAAGCAGCGTGAGTGCCGGCTCACGTCAAGGGTAATCCCGCCTCCTGTCAGGAGGCTGAAGCACGACCAGCCTATAATGGGCGGCTTTCAAGCATTCCACACTACGCCTAGCGACGCTTCCTCGCCACCCCCTGCAGACAAGCTATGACCCGCCCGGACCCGTCCGTGCGGCACGCTGGGCGTAACCGTAATTAGAACCGGAGAACCCAGTGCTTTTGTCTCTCAAGGGAGCATTCCCATCCGCCATCCTGGCGCTCGCAGACGGCACGGTCTTTGTTGGCAACTCGATCGGTGCGCAAGGCACCACGGTTGGTGAAGTCGTTTTCAACACGGCAATCACCGGCTACCAGGAAATCCTCACCGACCCCAGCTACTGCCAGCAGATCGTGACGCTCACGTATCCGCACATCGGCAACTATGGCGTCAACGCAGAGGATGTCGAGGCTGGCAAGGTCCATGCGGCGGGCCTGATCATCAAGAACCTTCCGCTGCTGGCCAGCAACTTCCGCAAGTCCGAGACCCTGCCTGACTACCTCACGCGCAGCGGCACGGTGGCGATTGCCAACATCGATACGCGCAAGCTCACACGGCTGCTGCGCGACAAGGGTGCGCAAAACGGCGCCATCGTCGGTTTGGCCGCTGGCGAAGAAGTGACCCAGGCGCGCATCGACGAGGCACTGGCTGCGGCCAAGGCGGCGCCCAGCATGAAGGGCCTGGATCTGGCCCAGGTGGTGAGCGCCGCCCAGCAGTACGAATGGACGGAAACCGAGTGGAAGCTGGGCGAAGGCTACGGCCAGCAGCAGGCCCCGCGTTTCCATGTGGTGGCCTATGACTTCGGCGTGAAGTTCAACATCCTGCGCATGCTGGCCGAGCGCGGCTGCAAGCTGACCGTGGTGCCGGCCAAGACGCCCGCCAAGGATGTGCTGGCACTCAACCCCGACGGCGTTTTCCTGTCCAACGGCCCTGGCGACCCGGAGCCCTGCGACTACGCCATTGCCGCCACCAGGGAGCTGGTGGAGTCCGGCAAGCCTGTCTTCGGCATCTGCCTGGGTCACCAGATCATGGCCCTGGCCGCTGGCGCCAAGACCTTCAAGATGGCCAACAGCCACCATGGCGCCAACCATCCCGTCAAGGACCTGGACAACGGCCGGGTGAGCATCACCAGCCAGAACCACGGTTTTGCCGTGGAGATGGAGTCCCTGCCCGACACGCTGCGCGCCACGCACATCAGCCTGTTCGACGGCACGCTGCAAGGCCTTGAGCACAAGGACAAGCCTGCGTTCTGCTTCCAGGGCCACCCCGAGGCTTCGCCCGGCCCGCACGATATCGCCTACCTGTTTGACCGCTTCACGGCGCTGATGGAGAAACACAAAAATGCCTAAGCGCACCGACCTCAAAAGCATTCTGATCATTGGCGCCGGTCCCATCGTCATCGGCCAGGCCTGCGAGTTTGACTACTCCGGCGTGCAGGCCTGCAAGGCGTTGCGCGAAGAGGGCTACAAGGTCATCCTGATCAACAGCAACCCTGCCACGATCATGACCGACCCGGCCACGGCCGACGTCACCTACATCGAGCCCATCACCTGGCAGACGGTCGAGAAGATCATCGCCAAGGAGCGTCCCGACGCCATCCTGCCGACCATGGGCGGCCAGACCGCGCTGAACTGCGCGCTGGACCTGTGGCGCAACGGCGTGCTGCACAAGTACAAGGTCGAGCTGATCGGCGCCACGCCAGAGGCCATCGACAAGGCCGAGGACCGCCTCAAGTTCAAGGATGCGATGACGCGCATCGGCCTGGGGTCGGCGCGCTCCGGCATCGCCCATTCGATGGACGAAGCCTGGGCCGTGCAAAAGGAAATGGGATTTCCCACCGTCATCCGCCCCAGCTTCACGCTGGGCGGCACGGGCGGCGGCATTGCCTACAACCCCGAAGAGTTCGAGACCATCTGCAAGCGCGGTCTGGAAGCGTCCCCGACCAATGAGCTGCTGATCGAGGAATCGCTGCTCGGCTGGAAGGAGTACGAGATGGAAGTCGTCCGCGACAAGGCGGACAACTGCATCATCATCTGCTCCATCGAGAACCTGGACCCGATGGGCGTGCACACCGGCGACTCGATCACCGTGGCACCCGCGCAGACGCTGACAGACAAGGAATACCAGATCATGCGCAACGCCTCGCTGGCGGTGCTGCGCGAGATCGGTGTGGACACGGGCGGCTCCAACGTGCAGTTCTCGGTCAATCCGAAGGACGGCCGCATGATCGTCATCGAGATGAACCCGCGCGTGTCGCGTTCCTCGGCGCTGGCCTCCAAGGCCACGGGCTTTCCCATCGCCAAGGTCGCTGCCAAGCTGGCCGTGGGTTACACGCTGGATGAGCTCAAGAACGACATCACGGGCGGCAAGACGCCCGCTTCGTTCGAACCCTCGATCGACTACGTGGTCACCAAGATCCCGCGTTTCGCGTTCGAGAAGTTCCCTGCTGCCGACAACCGCCTGACCACGCAGATGAAGTCCGTGGGCGAGGTCATGGCCATTGGCCGTACCTTCCAGGAGTCCTTCCAGAAGGCGCTGCGCGGCCTGGAAGTCGGCGTGGACGGCATGAACGAAAAGACCCAGGACCGCGAAATCCTCGAAAAGGAACTCGGCGAGCCAGGTCCGGACCGCATCTGGTATGTGGGCGACGCCTTCGCTGCCGGCTGGACGCTGGACGAGGTGCACAACATCACCAAGATCGACAAGTGGTTCCTCGTGCAGATCGAAGAGATCGTGAAGATCGAACTCGAGCTGGACCAGGTCTACGAGGAAAAGGGCGATGCCGCGCTGGCCGCGCTGGACGCCACCACGCTGCGCACGCTCAAGCAAAAGGGCTTCTCCGACCGCCGCCTGGCCAAGCTGCTGCACAGCAATGAAAAGGCCGTGCGCGAGGCGCGCAAGGCACTGGGCGTGCGCCCCGTGTTCAAGCGTGTGGACACCTGCGCTGCCGAGTTCGCCACCGACACGGCCTACATGTACTCCACCTATGACGAGGAGTGCGAAGCCGAGCCGACGGACAAGAAAAAGATCATGGTGCTGGGCGGTGGCCCGAACCGCATCGGCCAGGGCATCGAGTTCGACTACTGCTGCGTGCATGCTGCGCTCGCCATGCGCGAGGACGGCTATGAAACCATCATGGTCAACTGCAACCCCGAGACCGTGTCCACCGACTACGACACCTCGGATCGCCTGTATTTCGAGCCGCTGACACTGGAAGACGTGCTCGAAGTCGTGGCTGTCGAGAAGCCTGTCGGCGTCATCGTGCAGTACGGCGGCCAGACGCCCCTGAAGCTCGCACTGGGTCTTGAAAAGGAAGGCGTGCCCATCATCGGCACCACGCCCGACATGATCGATGCGGCCGAGGACCGCGAGCGCTTCCAGAAGCTGCTGCACGAGCTGGGCCTGCGCCAGCCGCCCAATGCCACGGCCCGTACCGAGACCGAAGCGCTGGAAAAGGCGGCCGGCCTGGGCTACCCCCTGGTCGTGCGTCCCAGCTACGTGCTGGGTGGCCGTGCCATGGAAATCGTGCACGAGCAGCGCGACCTGGAGCGCTACATGCGCGAAGCCGTCAAGGTCAGCAATGACTCGCCCGTGCTGCTGGACCACTTCCTGTCCAACGCCATCGAGTGCGATGTGGACTGCGTGCGCGACCGCGAAGGCGCCGTCTTCATCGGCGGCGTGATGGAGCACATCGAGCAGGCTGGCGTGCATTCGGGCGATTCCGCCTGCTCGCTGCCGCCTTACTACCTCAAGCCCGAGACCGTGGCCGAGATCAAGCGCCAGACCGCGGCCATGGCCAACGCTCTGAGCGTGGTCGGCCTGATGAACGTGCAGTTCGCCATCAAGGAGACGACTGACGGCGACGTGATCTACGTGCTGGAAGTCAACCCGCGTGCCTCGCGCACCGTGCCCTTCGTCTCCAAGGCCACCGGCATCCAGCTGGCCAAGGTGGCTGCGCGCTGCATGGCCGGCGACACGCTGGCCCAGCAGGGCATCACCAAGGAAGTCACGCCGCCGTACTTCAGCGTCAAGGAAGCCGTCTTCCCGTTCGTGAAGTTCCCTGGCGTGGACACCATCCTCGGCCCCGAGATGAAGTCCACCGGCGAAGTCATGGGCGTGGGCAAGACCTTTGGCGAAGCCTTCGTCAAGAGCCAGCTGGGCGCCGGCGTCACGCTGCCGACCCAGGGCAAGGTCTTCCTGACCGTGAAGAACGCCGACAAGCCGCGTGCCGTGGCCGTGGCCAAGGAACTGGCCGCGATGGGCTTCGTGCTGTGCGCCACGCGCGGCACGGCAGCGTCCATCTCCGAGGCCGGCATCGAGGTGCAGCTCGTCAACAAGGTGACCGAAGGCCGCCCCCACATCGTGGACATGATCAAGAACGGCGAGATCGCCATGGTCATCAACACGGTGGAGGAGCGCCGCAACGCCATCGCCGACTCGCGCGCCATCCGCACCAGCGCTCTGCTGGCGCGTGTGACCACCTTCACGACCATCTTCGGCGCAGAAGCTGCTGTCGAAGGCATGAAGTCCATGGGCAACATGGACGTGCACTCGGTCCAGGAATTGCACGCCCAGCTGCAGGCTGCCTGAGGTCCTTCCATTGCCGCCGCGCCTGTTTTTTGATGGCGCGCAGCGAGCGGCACTGTCCGACAGTACCGCCGGGTTTTCCCACCATTTCGGGTGGGTAAACGCGGCATAATGGAATGAATCATTCGATGAAACCGCCGCGCGGCAACGTGCGGCGGTTTGCTTTTGGGGTGCAGGTCCGGCCGCAAAGTCGCCGGACCGCCTCTACCGAAGAAGCCGCGCGGCGCGCGGCGTTCGCTGAACATGGAGACTTTTCAATGGCCACCATTCCCATCACCAAGCGCGGAGCCGAGAAGCTCAAGGACGAACTGCACCGCCTGAAAACCGTGGAGCGTCCCTCCATCATCCAGGCCATCGCCGAGGCACGTGCCCAGGGCGATCTGAGCGAAAACGCCGAATACGAGGCCGCCAAGGACCGCCAGGGCTTCATCGAAGGCCGCATTGCCGAGGTCGAAGGCAAGCTGTCGGCCGCCCAGATCATCGACCCTGCAGCCGTGGATGCCGGTGGCCGCGTGGTCTTCGGTGCAACGGTTGAACTCGAGGATGAAGACAGCGGCGACACGGTCAAGTACCAGATCGTCGGTGAGGACGAGGCCGACCTCAAGCTGGGCCTGATCAACGTCTCCAGCCCCATCGCGCGCGCGCTGATCGGCAAGGAAGAGGGCGATACCGCCGTCGTGCAGGCACCGGGTGGCGAGCGCCGCTATGAAGTGGTGTCGGTGCGCTACCTCTGATGCGTCAGTGCCTGTGCCTCGATCAGTGAGGAAGGCCTAAGCCCATGAGCAACCTGTACGTGCGCATTCCCCTGCTGGCTGCGGCCCTGTGGTGGGGCAGCCTGTCTGCCATCGGCTTCATGGCCGTTCCCATGCTGTTCGCCCACCTGCCCACGCCGGCTGTCGCGGGCTACATGGCAGCCCAGCTTTTTGCCGCGCAGACCTGGGTGTCCATCGCCTGCGCGGCCCTGCTGCTGGTCCTGTCCCGGCGCAACAAGGAGCAGGTCCTGCAGCCCTGGGCCAAGGCCTGCCTGGGCTTTGTGATCGCAGGCATGCTGCTGGCGTTTCTGGTCCAGTACGGCGTGTCGCCGCGCATCGTTGCACGCGACAACCTCAAGCTGTGGCACAGCGTGGGCACGGTGATGTATGCGCTGCAGTGGCTGTGCGCGCTTGTCGTGCTGTGGCGCATAGGCAGTCCGTCCCAAGCGAAAACCGGGGCCGCGGCCTGATTCCGGTCCTGCCGGTTCGGCGCCATGCCAAACGAAAACGCCCGCAAGCGCGGGCATTTTTTGCGGGCGTCGAGCTTGTTCACTCGTGCCAGTGCTCGGCCACCCAGGTGGCAGGCCGGATGTAGCGCAAGCGCCGATTGCGCCGGCCGGCCAATGCGTCGGGCGGATTGCATTCTCCGTGGAAGATCACGACGCGTGCGCCATCCGGCACGAAGGGCGGCTTCCAGTAGTTCGTCGGCCATGCGGGAATGCAGTGGTACTTGAAGCTGGGGCACCAGGCCTGCGGCCAGTACTTGAGCTTGCCCTGCTTGTGCAACATGTCGGACAGATAGGCCTGTTCGTTGCGGAAGCTGCTGCGGATTTCTTCGAAATGCGTGCGGAAGTAGTCCAGTACCTCGGGGTGGGCACCGAGCTCGAAGCGGTACACCGAGGAATTGCCCGTGATGCGCCAGGGACGCTTGTAGTCGTGGATGATCAGGAATTCGCCGGGCTCGGTGAAAAAATCGTCCAGCGGCCCGGTGATGACCACGTCCACATCAAGAAACAGCGCCGTGCCACGCAGGCCATGCAGGTCTGCACTGAAGGTGGCCAGCTTGTTCCAGCCACGCTCGGGAATGCCGGCAGGCAGGTTCAGCGGCGGAATGGGCAGGCATTCGACCTCGTCACGAATCCCCACGCCGTCATCGGTCAGGCAGACAAGGCGAAAATCGCCCTGCAGATGCCGACGCACCATGGCGTAGAGCCTGTTGACATACTCCGGACCGTACTTCTTGCCCCACTTCATGCAGATCACGAAGCGCTGCTGCGCAGAGGGGGAGGCGGAGGGCGGTTGCGCGGCCTGGGCCACGCTGGCGGCATGGGATGCTACGGTCATGGATGCCGTGGACTCAGTCTGCCTGGCGCTTTTTGACCGACTTTTGCTTGGGCTTGGCGCGCTTGACCTGGCCGCCTGCCGTCAGGCGCTGGTTGCCCAGCACGCGGATCTGCTTGACCTCGGGCTTTTGGCCGGAGCGCTTGCTGAACTTGAGCAGCTTGACATCGCGGGGACCGGGCATGCGGTTCTCGTCAATGGCTTTTTCCTTTTCCGGCATGGGGCGCCAGAGCACCAGCAGCTTGCCGATGTGCTGAATGGGTGCGGCGCCAAGTTCGTCGCACAGCTGCAGATACATCTGCTCGCGTGCGGCGCGGTCGTCGTTGAAGACACGGACCTTGATCAGGCCATGTGCGTTAAGGCCGGCGTTGACCTCCTTTTGCACGGCAGCCGTCAGGCCGTCACCTCCGATGAGGACCACGGGGTCCAGGTGGTGTGCGTTGGCGCGGTGTTCCCGGCGCTCGGCGGGAGTCAATTGAATTTGGGGCATGGCCGTATTATCGAGGCTGAAAGAATCCAGCATGAAAGTCAACACAAAAAGCAAGAAGGTCAACAAGGCTTGGCTCAACAGCCACGTCAACGATCCTTACGTCAAAGCCGCCCAGAAGGACGGCTACCGCGCGCGCGCGGCCTACAAACTCAAGGAGATCGACGAGCAGCTCAAGCTCATCCGGCCTGGTGCCACGGTAGTGGACCTGGGTTCTGCGCCGGGAGCGTGGAGCCAGTATGTGCGCCGCTGTCTGTCGCCAGAAGGCGCGGCGGTGGGCGCGCTCAATGGCCGGATCATCTCGCTGGATCTGCTGCCCATGGAGCCCATCGAGGGCGTGCACTACATCCAGGGCGACTTCCGAGAGGAGCCGGTGCTGGCTCAGCTGCAGGAGGCCCTGGGCGGCGGCAAGGCCGATGTGGTGGTCTCCGACATGGCGCCCAACCTGTCGGGCAACGGTACGACGGATGCCGCGCGCATTGCGCTGCTGGTGGAGTTGGCGGTTGATTTTTCCATCCACCATATGAAACCAGGTGGCGCCCTGGTCGTGAAGCTCTTCCACGGCGGGGCCTACGACGACCTGGTGGCGCTGTTCCGGCAGACCTTCAAGGTGGTCAAGCCGATCAAGCCCAAGGCCTCGCGCGACAAGTCTTCGGAGACGTTCCTGGTGGGCATGGGGCTCAAGTAGCCCCTGGGCCGCCGCCGGACGTGGCCCTGATGCGGATCAAGACCGTATTCAAGCTATGGCTGCTATAGAGGGATATAGGCGACCAGCCAGCTTGAAACACCTAAAATGGACCGCAAATACGCTTCGAGCACGCTGGAAGTCGTTTTATCTGTATCCCCATTGGAGCCCCGCTTGAACAATCAGTGGTTTTCAAAAATTGCCGTCTGGCTGGTCATCGCCATGGTGCTGTTTACGGTGTTCAAACAATTTGACACCCGTGGCGGCGCTGGCGCGTCCCATGTCGGTTACTCCGAGTTCCTGGAAGAGGTGCGAAGCAACCGCATCAAGAGCGCCACCATCCAGGAAAGCCCCGGTGGCACCGAGATCGTGGCCACGACCAATGATGACCGCAAGGTGCGCACCACAGCCACCTACCTGGATCGCGGTCTCGTGGGCGATCTGATCAACAACAACGTCAAGTTCGACGTCAAGCCCCGCGAAGAAGGCTCGGTCCTGATGACCCTGCTCGTCAGCTGGGGCCCCATGCTGCTGTTGATCGGCGTGTGGGTGTACTTCATGCGCCAGATGCAGGGCGGCGGCAAGGGCGGTGCTTTCAGCTTCGGCAAGAGCAAGGCGCGCATGCTGGACGAGAACAACAATACCGTGACCTTTGCCGACGTTGCAGGCTGCGACGAAGCCAAGGAAGAGGTCAAGGAAGTCGTGGATTTCCTGAAGGACCCCAACAAGTTCCAGAAGCTCGGCGGCCGCATTCCGCGTGGCCTGCTGCTGGTGGGGCCCCCGGGTACCGGCAAGACGCTGCTGGCCAAGTCCATTGCGGGCGAGGCCAAGGTTCCGTTCTTCAGCATCTCGGGTTCCGACTTCGTGGAAATGTTCGTGGGCGTGGGCGCTGCCCGTGTGCGCGACATGTTCGAGAACGCAAAGAAGAATGCACCCTGCATCATCTTCATCGATGAAATCGACGCTGTGGGTCGCCAGCGCGGCGCCGGCCTGGGTGGCGGCAACGATGAGCGCGAACAGACCCTGAACCAGATGCTGGTCGAGATGGACGGCTTCGAGACGAACCTCGGCGTGATCGTCGTGGCTGCGACCAACCGTCCCGACATCCTGGATGCCGCGCTGCTGCGTCCCGGCCGTTTCGACCGCCAGGTGTATGTGACGCTGCCCGACATCCGTGGCCGAGAGCAGATCCTCAACGTCCACATGCGCAAGATTCCGGTGGGCCAGGACGTCAACCCCGCCGTGATTGCCCGCGGCACGCCCGGCATGTCGGGTGCCGATCTGGCCAACCTCTGCAACGAAGCAGCCCTGATGGCCGCACGCCGCAATGCGCGTACCGTCGAGATGCAGGATTTCGAGAAGGCCAAGGACAAGATCATCATGGGCCCCGAGCGCAAGAGCATGGTCATGCCCGAGGAGGAGCGCCGCAATACGGCCTACCACGAGGCAGGTCACGCGCTGATTGGCAAGCTTCTGCCCAAGTGCGATCCCGTGCACAAGGTCACCATCATCCCGCGCGGCCGTGCGCTGGGCGTGACCATGAGCCTGCCCGAGAAGGACCGCTACTCCTATGACAAGGAGTTCATGCTCAACCAGATCGCCATGCTGTTCGGTGGACGCATTGCCGAAGAGGTGTTCATGAACCAGATGACCACGGGCGCGAGCAACGACTTCGAGCGGGCCACGCAGATCGCGCGCGACATGGTTACGCGCTACGGCATGACCGACGCGCTGGGTCCCATGGTCTATGCGGAGCAGGAAGGCGAGCCTTTCCTGGGCCGCTCGATGAGCAAGACCAACAACGTCAGCGAGCAGACGATGCAGAAGGTGGACCAGGAAGTTCGCCGCATCATCGACGAGCAGTACGGACTGGCGCGCAAGCTGATCGAGGACAACTCCGACAAGATGCATGCCATGGCCAAGGCCATGCTCGACTGGGAAACCATCGACGCCGAGCAACTGGATGACATCATGGCCGGCCGCGAGCCGCGTCCTCCCAAGGACTGGGTGCCACGCAACCCGCCTTCTTCCGACGGTGGCAACTCGTCCGGCGGCACACCCGCAGTGGATGCCGACCCTGCGCCCACCACGGCCTGATCTGCTTGCCGCAGAATCTGCCAATCCCATGCAAAGGGCCCCGAGGGGCCCTTTTGCTTTGCTTGCAGAATGTGTTCAATCGCTCGCAGCGGCCGAGCAATGGACCCGGCCCGGCAAGCGCCCACCTTCAGGAAATCCCATGCCGCATCAATGGCAGACTTCGCGCTTTGTTCTAGATCTTCAGCGTCCACTGGTCATGGGCATCGTCAATGTGACGCCCGACTCGTTTTCCGACGGCGGGCGGCACAACACGGTGGAGCGGGCCTTGCGGCATGCGGAGCAGCTGGTCGGTGAAGGCGCGCACATCCTCGACATCGGCGGCGAGTCCACCAGGCCCGGATCACCGGCCGTGCCGCTGGACGAGGAATTGCGGCGCGTGCTGCCCGTGGTCCAGGGCGCGGTGCAACTGGGCGTGCCTGTCTCCGTCGATACCTACAAGCCCGAAGTGATGCAGGCCGTGCTGGATCTGGGGGCCGACATCGTCAACGACATCTGGGCGCTGCGCCAGCCGGGCGCGCAGCAGGTGGTGGCCGCGCACCCGAGCTGCGGCATCTGCCTCATGCACATGCATGGCACGCCGCAGGACATGCAGACCATGCCCATGCAAGGCGATGCCGTGCCCGCCGTGCGCGATTTCCTGCAGTTGCACAGCGATGCCCTGCTGGCCCGGGGCGTGGCGCGCGAGCGCATCGTCTGGGACTACGGCATCGGCTTCGGCAAAAGCGTGGTACAGAATTTTTCGCTGCTTGCGCGCCAGCAGGAATTGCTGGGCCTAGACTTCCCGCTGCTGGCGGGCTGGTCGCGCAAGGGCTCGCTGGGGCAGGTCAGCGGCCGTCCCCAGGGCCAGCGCCTGGTGCCCAGTGTGGCGGCGGCGCTGCTGGCGGTGGAGCGGGGCGCGCGCGTGGTGCGCGTGCACGACGTGGCCGATACGGTGGCGGCATTGACGGTCTGGCAGACCATGCACGACAACAACTGAACAACAAAGGAGCACTATGGCACGCACATATTTTGGTACCGACGGAATTCGCGGCCTGGTGGGCCGCTCGCCCATCACCCCCGATTTCGCGTTGCGCCTGGCGCACGCCGTGGGCCGTGTGCTGCGGCGCAAGGAAGCCCGCCCGATGGTGTTGATCGGCAAGGACACCCGGATCTCGGGCTACATGCTGGAGAGTGCCCTGGAGTCCGGCTTCAACTCGGCCGGAGTCGACGTGATGCTGCTCGGCCCCCTGCCCACGCCGGGCGTGGCCTATCTGACGCGCGCCCAGCGCGCCAGCCTGGGCGTGGTCATCAGCGCCAGCCACAACCCTTACTACGACAACGGCATCAAGTTCTTCAGCGCCCAGGGCACCAAGCTGCCCGATGCCTGGGAGGAAGAGGTCGAGCAGGCCCTGGCCGAGGAACCTGTGTGGGCCGAATCCGCTGCGCTGGGCAAGGCGCGGCGCCTGGAGGACGCGGCGGGCCGCTACATCGAGTTCTGCAAGAGCACCTTCGACCATGCACTCACGCTCAAGGGGGTGAAGATCGTCGTCGACGCGGCCCATGGTGCGGCCTACCAGATTGCGCCCAAGGTCTTCCATGAACTGGGTGCCGATGTGGTGGCCATAGGCGTCGCACCCGACGGACTGAACATCAACGAAGGCGTGGGGGCCACCCATCCCGAGGCCCTGGTTCTGGCCGTGCGCGCCAACAAGGCCGACTTCGGCGTGGCGCTGGATGGCGACGCCGACCGCCTGCTGCTTGTCGATGCCGCCGGGCGGCTCTACAACGGCGACGAACTGCTGTATCTGCTGGCGGCCGACCGGCTGGCGCGCGGCGAGGCCGTGCCGGGTGCCGTGGGCACGCTGATGACCAATATGGCCGTGGAGGTGGCGCTGAAGTCCCAGGGCGTGGGCTTTGTGCGTGCCAAGGTGGGTGACCGCTATGTGCTGGAAGAGCTGCACCGCCAGGGCTGGACCCTGGGCGGTGAGGGCTCGGGCCATTTGCTGGCGCTGGACAAGCACACCACGGGCGACGGCCTGGTCAGCGCGCTGCAGGTGCTTCAGGCCTGCGTGCGCTCGGGCAAGAGCCTGTCGCAGTGGCTCTCGTCCGTGCAGCTGTTTCCCCAGGTGCTGCTCAACGTGCGGCTGCAGCCGGGCCAGGACTGGAAGCGCAACACCCAATTGGAAGAGGCCACCGAGGCCGTCAAGGCCGAGCTGGGAGAGACGGGGCGCGTGCTCATCCGCGCCAGCGGCACCGAGCCTTTGCTGCGCGTGATGGTGGAGGCGCGCGATGGAGATCAGGCCAGCCGCTGTGCCGAGCGCCTGGCCAGCGTGGCCAGGAATTCGCCGGTTGCCTGAGACGTTTCGCGCTCCTGCGTACGGAAGGCCGAAGCTTCATGCTTCGGCTTTTTTTCGTCCTGACTCCGGTGCGCGAGGTGGTGCGGCCAGGTCAGCCCTGGCTGCGCAGGAAGGACTCCAGCGCCTCAGGTGCCAGCGGGCGGCTGAAATGGTAGCCCTGTGCCTCATCGCAGCCCTGCTCGCGCAGGAACTGCAGCTGCGCCTCGGTCTCCACGCCCTCGGCCGTGGTCTGCATGCCCAGGGCCTGGGCCATGCGGATGATGGCGCTGACAATCGCGCGGTCGTTGCTGTCGTGGTCCAGGTCCTGGATGAAGGACTGGTCGATCTTGAGCTTGTAGATCTGAAAGCGCTTGAGCTGGCTCAGCGATGAATAGCCTGTGCCGAAGTCATCCATGGCCAGGCGCACGCCGTGCTCGCGCAGCCGGTCCATGGTGGCTGTCGCCTGGCGCGGATCATGGATGGCCACGCCCTCGGTCAGCTCCAGCTCCAGGGAATCGGCCGGCAGGTCGCTGTCGAGCAGGATGCGGTTGATGATCTCGGGCAGTTGCTGCTGATGGAACTGGATGGCCGAAAGATTCACGGCCACCTTCAGGTCGCACAGGCCTGCATTGCGCCAGACTTGCAGCTGCTGCATGGCGCTGCGCAGCACCCATTCGCCGATCTGCAGGATCTGGCCGCTGTCCTCGGCCACGGGAATGAACTCGGCCGGCGAGACCGAGCCCAGTTCCGGGTGCTCCCAGCGCAGCAGCGCCTCCACGCTGCGCACGCGGCCCGTGCTCAGCGTGATCTGCGGCTGATAGTGCAGATACAGCTGATTGCGCTCCAGCGCCCGGCGCAGCGCGTTCTCCAGCTGCAGGGCGCGCAGGGACTGTGCCTGCATCTGCGGCGTGAAGAAGCGGTAGGTGTTGCGGCCGGCCTGCTTGGCGTGGTACATCGCCGCATCGGCGGCCTGGGTGAGCGAGTCGATGTCGTGGCCGTCGCGCGGGTACAGCGCAATGCCCATGGACGGCGCAATGGTCAGCTCATGGCGGTCGATCTGGTAGGCCTGGCGCGATGCCTCCTGCAGCTTGCCAGCCACGCGGGCTGCGCCCTGGGCGTTGGCGCCGGGCAGCAGCAGCACGAATTCGTCGCCGCCGATGCGCGCCACCGTATCGCGGTCGCGCACGACGGCACGCAGGCGGCGGGCAATCTCCACCAGCAGGGCATCGCCCACGCGATGGCCCAGCGAATCATTGACATGCTTGAAGTGGTCCAGGTCCAGGAACATCACGGCCAGCGGCGTGTCGTTGGCCTTGGCCAGCTCGATGGCGCGGGCACTGCGCTCGGCCAGCAGCGTGCGGTTGGGCAGGCCGGTGAGCGCGTCGTAGTGCGCCATCCAGTAGATGCGTTCCTGGTCAAGCTTGCGGTCGGCGATCTCCCGGTGCAGGTTCTCCACCGTGGCGCTGAGTTCGCGTGTGCGGTCGCGCACCTGCTGCTCCAGCAGCTCGTGGGCCTGGCTCAGGGCCTGCTGGGCGCGCAGGCGGTCGTCGATATCGCTCACGATCCAGATCGAACCCTCGCGCGCATCACCCGGATTGATGAGCCGCCCCGTGAGTTCCCCCCAGAACAGGCTGCCGTCCTTGCGGCGCAGGCGGCGCTGCGTGCGAAAGGACAGGCCGGCGCTCAGCGTGCGGTAGGCCTCGCGTCCCAGGCTGCGCAGCTCATCGCGGCTGGGGTGCAGGTGTTCGCTGTTGATGCCCACCAGCGCATGCTCGCCCGCATAGCCGAAGATGTCTGCGTAGCACTGGTTGCAGCGGACGATGACGCGTTGGCGAATGAAGACGATGCCGACGCCGGCATTGTCGAGCAGGGCCTGCTGCTCGCGCAGGCTGCGTTGCAGGGACGCCGCCATCATCGAAGACGGACGTTCGAGTACAGGGTCGTACGCAATCGTCGGCGCGGACATGGCGAAGCGGTGGGGCGGTGATGGAGGGTGGGTGAGAGGCTTACAAAGTGTAGCACTTGTGCGAAAAACACTCTATCGGCCTTCCCCGGCGCAGGCATGGCCTGGGCAGTCATGGGCCGGTTGCGTCTTGCCTGCGCCTGTGTTTTCCGGAGGCTCCGGCTTCGGCATCGAGTCGATCTGCCAGCTCATACAGCACGCCATGCCGCAGTGCGCCATGCGTCACGCGCATGCGCTCGATGCCCAGGCTGGAGAAGATCGCCCGCATCACGCTCATGCCGCCCCCGATCATGGGGCGCAGCTCTTCCTTGAGTCCGTCCATGTTCACGCGGCTGACATGCCCTGCACGCAGCAACTGCGCCTGCAGCCAGTCCAGTCCCTGCCGCGTGATCCAGCCGGCCGCGCCATCGGGCGCATGGGCCAGCACCTTGACGATGGCACCGGCCGTGCCCGAGGACCCATAGGCATGGCTCCACTGCCCTGTGGCAAACCGCGCGGCTTCGGGCGCAATGATGTCGGCCACCGCCGCTTCGGCCTGGGACAGTGCCTGGGCCGACAGCTCTCCATCGGGAAAGTGGCGCAATGCCCAATTCACGCTGCCGAAGGCGAAGGAGCGTGCCTGCAGCACCTGCCGCTGCTGGCCAAGGCACAGCTCGGTCGATCGGCCGCCGATGTCCACCACCAGCCGCCGCTGGGGACCGGGAGGCAGCAACTGGGCGACGCCGCGATAGATCAGACGTGCTTCTTCCTCGCCGTCGATGACTTCGATGGCACAGCCCAGGATGCGCTGGCCCTCGTCCAGGAAAACCTGGCGGTTCGAAGCCTCTCTCAGCGTCTGCGTGGCCACGGCACGAACGCGGTGGCGGGGCAGATCGCCCAGCACCTGCGCATAGCGCTCCAGGCAGGCCCAGCCGCGCTGCATGGCCTCCAGGCCCAGAGCGCCCTGTGCGTCCAGGGCGCTGCCCAGGCGTATGGCTTCCTTGCGGTGGCTGAACAGCTGTACCTTTGCGCCGTCGCTGCGGGCCATGGCCAGCAGACAGCTGTTGGAGCCAATGTCGATGGCGGCCAGGCGACTTTCGGGGGGATTGGAAGAGGGCATGCGCGAAAGGCGGACGACGACATGGCTGCGGCAGGTTTGCAGCAGCCAACGGCATCCAGGGGGATGGCAGTGAGCTTAGCACCCTGGCGATACAGCGTGGCCCTTGTGCCCGCGTGACCTGGTCATGACTTTTGCATGACAGCGCCAGCGCAACCATCCCACGCCGGAAGTTGCTTGTATGACAGATGTCATGCAAGGATGGAATTTGTGTCATGAACATGTCACAAAATCGGGGCAGACTGCCCGAATCCCCGGTCTACGGGGTGACTACCGGGTCCTGCACAGGCCGGGCCCCTGCATCCATGCCCCAGACATTCAAGCCGATTCCCGCCAGCGCCTCTGCCGCGCCCGCCGAACCAGAACATGGACAGGGGTTGCGCACCATGCCTGCGGGGCCGGCCTCGCTGGGCATGGCCCGCGAGACGGCGCCCATACCAGTCTCTGCACCCTTGTACGTCCCGATGATGCCCCTGGCCAAAAGCCTTTCCACCGCCCTGCTGGAATTGCAGGGCCAGGCGACTCCAGCGTCTGCCCCAGTCTCTGCTGCGGGCCTGGCCGCCGCGGCATACACTGGCCTGCACGCCACAGCCGAAAGCGGTGAAGTGCAACAGCAACAGCAACAGCAGCAACAACAGTTTCTGGACCGTGACCATTGCATCCTGGCGTTCAATGAACGCGTGCTGGACTGGGCTGTGCGCGAGGATGTGCCGCTGCTGGAGCGGCTGCGCTACCTGTGCATCGTCTCTTCCAATCTCGACGAATGGTTCGAAGTGCGTTGTGCGCCTCATGTGACGGCGGCCAAGGCCGGCGACGCCAAGGGCCTGTACACGCTGCAGAGCTTTCGCTCGCTGATGGACAAGGCGCATGAGCTGGTATTGCGCCAGTACACGCTGTACAACCAGTCGCTGATTCCTGCCTTTGCAGGGCAGGGCATACGCGTGGTCTCCCATGGCGAGCGCAGCAGCGCCCAGCGCAAATGGGTGCGCGAGTACTTTCTGCGCGAAGTCCAGCCCCTGCTCATGCCCGTGGGTCTGGATCCATCCCATCCATTTCCCCAGGTGGCCAACAAGGCGCTGAACTTCATCGTGCGCCTCAAGGGTGTCGATGCCTTTGGTCGCGCCAACGAGGTGGCGATCGTCAAGGTCCCTCGCGCATTGCCGCGCCTGGTGCGCCTGCCGGAGAAGATCGCGGGCAAGCAGCGCCTGTTCGTGAGCATCTCCAGCATCGTGCGCGCCCATCTGGTCGAACTGTTCCCGGGGCGCGAGGTGGCGGAATTCGCGCAATTCCGTGTCACCCGCCATTCGGACCTGGCGGTGGATGAAGAAGACGTGAGCGACCTGCGCATGGCCCTGCGCCAGGGCCTGCACCACCGCCACTACGGCCAGGCCGTGCGGCTGGAGGTGTCCTTTGCCTGCTCGCCCATGTTGTCCGACCTGCTGCTGGGCCAGTTCGGCCTGCCGACCGAGGCACTGTTCCGCGTCAAGGGGCCCGTGAACCTGGTCCGCCAGTCGCAGCTGGTCGATCTGGTCGATGACCCTGCACTGCTGTTCCCGCCGTGGCGGCCGGCATGGCCGCGCCAACTGCAGCCGGGCCGCTCGGTGATGGCCCAGATCCGCAAGCGCGACGTGCTGATACACCAGCCGTTCGAGAGCTTCGACGGCGTGCTGGAGCTGCTGCGCGAGGCCGTCAACGACCCCGAGGTGCTGGCCATCAAGCAGACCATCTACCGCACGGGGTCCGACTCCGAAATCATGCAGTTGCTGGCCGAGGCCGTGCGCCGCGGCAAGGAGGTGCTGGCCGTGCTGGAGCTCAAGGCCCGCTTTGACGAAGAGGCCAACATCAACTCCGCCGAGAAGCTGGAGGCGCTGGGCGCCCAGGTGGTCTACGGCGTGCTGGGCCTGAAGACGCACGCCAAGATGCTGCTGATCACGCGCCGCGAAAAGCGCGGCGGGCAGCTCAAGCGCTATGGGCACCTGTCCACCGGCAACTACAACGTGCGCACGGCGCGCCTGTACACGGACATCAGCCAGCTGACCTGCGATGCGCAGATCACGGCCGACATGGATGCCGTGTTCAGCCACCTGTCCAGCCACAACCGCCTGCCCAGGCTGCACCAGCTGGTGATTGCGCCGTTCCAGTTGCACGACCGCATGCTGGCGCTGATCAACCAGGTGGGCGAGGCGGCCCAGCGCGGCGAAGAGGCGCGCATCGTGCTCAAGATGAATGCGCTGACCGACGAGCTGCTCATGCAGGCCCTTGTGCGTGCCGGCCAGCAGGGCGCGCGCATCGATCTCATCGTGCGCAGTGCCTGCATGCTGCCGCCGCAGCGCAAGGGCTGGACCGACAACATCCGCGTGCGCTCCATCATCGGCCGTTTCCTGGAGCACTCCCGCGTCTTCTACTTTGCCTGGGGCAAGCAACAGGAACTGCTGCTGTCCAGCGCCGACTGGATGAACCGCAACATGATGCGCCGGGTGGAGCTGGCCTGGCCCGTGCGCGACCCCGTGCTGCGCCAGCAGGTGATAGACGAATGCCTGGTCGCCAGCCTGCATGACAACCGAGATGCATGGACCCTGGAGGCCAATGGTGCCTACCAGCGTGCGCCCTATCCGACCACCGGCCTGGGTGCGCAGCGTGCCCTGATGGAACGCTACGGGCCCCAGGCCTGAGCTGCGTTGCGGCCCGCCCCGCGCCAGCCAGGCGCAAGCAAAAAGGCCCTGCCAGAACATTCGTCGGCGGGGCCTTTTGCGTGCCTCCGAAGAGGGGGCTCAGTGCAGATGCAGCTGCAGGGTCCAGGGCGTCTTTTGCCAGGCCACGGCCTCGGTGCGCAGCAACTGGGCGGACTGGGGATAGTTTCTGGCCCAGCCTTCCGGCACGGTCAGGTGAAAGACGCTGTCCGAGCGGTGCAGGCGCATTCCCTGCAGATCGGGGTCGCGCCGGGCATGGCACAGCTGCACGGCCAGCCGCAATGCCAGCAGAGGCCAGGCCACGGCCTGGTCCTCGATGGCGGCTTCCAGCTTGCGCAGCTTGCCCTGGTGGCCGAGCACGAGCTGGGTGATGCGCGCGCGCAGCTCCACGGGCCATGTCGCGGCACCGCAGTGCTCGGTGATGTAGGCGCCGTGCCGGTGGTAGGCGCTCAGGGAGATGCGCATGCCGATCTCGTGCAGGCTGGCGGCCGTGTCCAGTGCATGCGTGGACAGGGCATCGGGCGGTTGTTGTGCCTGCAGCGATTGCCAGGCCCAGCGCGCCACCTTGCGCACGCGCAGCGCATGCGGGGCGTCAATGCCGAAGTCCTGCTGCAGTGCGGCAATCTCGGCAGCCTCGCGATCGGCGGGGGGCTCATGCTCCAGCAGGTCGTGCAAAACGCCCTGGCGCAGTGCGCCCTGGGCGACTTCCAGTTCGTTGATGCCCAGCAGACCCAGGGCCGCAATCAGGATGCTCAGGCCTCCGGCGATGACGGCGCGGCGGTCCTCCTTGAGTCCGGCCAGCCGGATGCGGTCCACATGGCCGGCATCCATCAGCTGCTCATGCAGCCAGCGCAGGCTGTCGGGCGTGATCAGCCTGCCGGAATATCCGTTGGCAGCCAGGATGTCGCCCACGGCGTTGGCCGTGCCCGACGAGGCATAGGCGCAATCCCATGCAGTGGCCGGGTAGGCCGAGACGGTCTGGGTGAGGGCCGCCTGCGCGGCCTTGATGGCGGCCGAGAAATGTGCGCGCGACAGCGTGCCTTCGCCAAAGAACTGCGTGCTCCAGGCGACGCTGCCTATGGGGTAGGAGGCCACCTGGCGCGCCTCGCCATGCTGGCCGATGATGACTTCGGTCGAGCGGCCACCGATGTCCACAACCAGGCGCCGTTGCTGCGAGGGCGGCAACAGGCTGGAGACGCCGCGATAGATCAGCCGGGCTTCTTCCTCGCCAGAGATGACCTCGATGGGAAAGCCCAGCAGGGCACTGCCGCGTGCGATGAAGACATCACGGTTGCGGGCTTCCCGCAGGGTTTGCGTTGCCACGGCGCGGACCTGGTCGGCAGAAAAGCCGGCCAGGCGCTCGCCAAAGCGCGCCAGACAGTCCCAGCCGCGTTGCATGGCCTCGTCGGTCAGCTCATGGTGCTCGTTGAGTCCATTGCCCTGGCGCACGGTCTCCTTGAGATATTCCACGCGCTCTATGCGCTGGTGGCTGCCTACGCGGCCTATTTCAAGGCGAAAGCTGTTGGATCCGAGGTCAACGGCGGCGAGCAGGGATTCTGGTGCCATGAAAGAAACGCCAATCAAGATTCGTCGAGCAGGAGGGCACAGCGGTGCCGGGTGGCAGGGCTGCGCTTGTCTGGTGCCGGCTCGTGCGAGGCACAAGACTAAGACGGAATTGTGACACCGCGATGACCTTGGTCTTACAGACTATGGCCCGGTATTTGTGACGCCTTTTCTTCATGTCACATCAATGTCACAAAGCCTTCTTACAGTCCAGCCATCGCATCTTTCAACCCCTAAGAGGTCTGTACATGAAGTTGTCTGTGATTCACATTCTGGTGGCTGGTGCTCTGTCTGCGGGCGGCATGGGTCAGGCCCTGGCGCAGCAGGAAGCCACCGGCGCCGGTGCCAGCTTCCCTGCGCCGCTGTACTCGAAGTGGGCCGCCGATTACCACAAGGCCACCGGCGTGAAGATCAACTACCAATCCGTGGGCTCCAGCGCCGGCATCAAGCAGATCGAAGCCAAGACCGTGGACTTCGGTGCTTCGGACGAGCCGCTCAAGGACGACGAACTGGCCAAGAAGGGCCTGGTGCAATTCCCCACCGTGATCGGCGGCATCGTGCCCGTGGTCAACATCAAGGGCATCCAGCCCGGCCAGCTCAAGCTGACCGGCCAGGTGCTGGGCGACATCTACCTGGGCAAGATCACCAAGTGGAACGACGAGGCCATCAAGGCCCTGAACCCCGGCGTGACCCTGCCTGACGCCACCATCGCTCCCGTGCGCCGTGCTGACGGCTCGGGCACCACCTTCGGCTTCACGAACTACCTGTCCAAGGTCAATGCCGAGTGGAAGGAAAAGGTTGGCGAAGGCAAGGCCGTGAACTGGCCCACGGGTGCCGGCGGCAAGGGCAATGAAGGCGTTGCAGCCTTCGTGGGCCGCCTGCCCAACTCCATCGGCTACGTCGAGTACGCCTATGTCAAGCAAAACAAGCTGACCTACACGCAGCTGCAGACCGCTGGCGGTGCCTTCGTGTCGCCCGACGACGCCACCTTCAAGGCCGCTGCCGCCGGTGCCGACTGGGCCAAGAGCTTCTACCAGATCCTGACCAACCAGCCCGGCAAGGATGCATGGCCCATCACCTCGGCCACGTTCATCATCATGCACAAGGCCCAGGACAAGCCCGCACAGGCCGCTGCCTCGCTGAAGTTCTTCGAGTGGGCCTACAAGTCCGGCGACAAGACCGCCGCCGACCTGGACTACGTGCCCATGCCTGACGCCGTCAAGAACGTGATCTTCCAATCCTGGGGTCAAGTCAAGGACACCTCGGGCACCGCGATTTCCCTGAAGTAAACCCTGAAAAGGGGCCGTGGCGCACCGCCGGCAGGTGCATCATGGCCCCCTGATCTCCCCACAAACCGCGAATAAAGGCGCCTCACGTGTCCACAACGTCGCCCTCGAACTCGCTGGCCGCCTCCGCACAGGCTTCCCAGCGACGCACACCTTCTCCGCTACGCCCCCCGATGCTCTCTGGGCGCGTGGCGGATCGCTTGTTTGGCGCTCTCGCACGTCTGGCCGCGCTGCTGACGCTGGGCCTGCTGCTGGCCATCCTGGCTTCGCTGCTGGTCGGCGCCTGGCCCGCCATCTATGAATACGGCCTGAGCTTTCTGGGCCGCAGCGTCTGGGACCCCGTTCGCAACGAATTCGGCGGCCTGGTCATGATTTACGGCACGCTGGCCACTTCGGCCATCGCGCTGATGATTGCGGTGCCCGTGAGCTTTGGCATCGCCCTGTTCCTCACCGAGCTGTCGCCCGCCTGGCTCAAGCGACCCCTGGGAACCGCCGTCGAGCTGCTGGCCGCCGTGCCCTCTATCGTCTATGGCATGTGGGGCCTGATGGTCTTCGGTCCCGTGCTTTCCACCTATGTGCAGCAGCCGCTGCAAAAGCTGTTTCAGGGCGTTCCTTATCTGGAGGCCTTCGTGTCCGGCCCGCCCGTGGGCATCGGCATCCTGTCGGCCGGCATCATCCTGGCCATCATGATCATCCCCTTCATCGCCTCGGTGATGCGCGACGTGTTCGAAGTCACGCCGGCCCTGCTCAAGGAGTCGGCCTACGGCCTGGGCTCCACGACCTGGGAAGTGGTCTGGAAGATCGTGCTGCCCTACACCAAGACCGGCGTGCTCGGTGGCGTGATGCTGGGACTGGGCCGTGCGCTGGGCGAGACCATGGCCGTCACCTTCGTGATCGGCAACATGAACCAGCTCAACTCGCTATCGGTCTTCGAGGCCGCCAACAGCATCACCTCGGCGCTGGCCAACGAGTTTGCCGAAGCGGGCGAAGGCCTGCACCAGGCTTCGCTGATCTATCTGGGCCTGGTGCTGTTCTTCATCACCTTCGTGGTGCTGGCCTGCTCCAAGGTGCTGCTCAACCGCCTGCAGAAGAATGAAGGAGCCCGCTCGTGAGCAGCACCTCCACCAAGATGATCAATGCCGCCGAACTGACGCGCGGGCGCCAGGCCAAGTACGCCAAGCGCAAGCGCGTGAACCAGGTCGCGCTGACCCTGTCGCTGGCGGCCATGGCCTTCGGCGTGTTCTGGCTGATCTGGATCCTGTGGGAGACCATAACGCTGGGTATCGGCGGCCTGAGCCTGGCGTTGTTCAGCGAAATGACGCCTCCGCCCAATGAGGCGGGCGGCATCGCCAATGCCATCTTCGGCTCGCTGATCATGGTGGCGCTGGCCACCTTCGTCGGCACGCCCGTCGGCGTGATGGCCGGTGTGTACCTGGCCGAATACGATGCGCGCGGCTGGCTGGCCAATACCACGCGCTTCGTCAACGACATCCTGCTGTCGGCGCCTTCCATCGTGATCGGCCTGTTCGTCTACACCGTGGTCGTGGCGCGCTTCAAGAGTTTTTCCGGCTATGCGGGCGTGGTGGCACTGGCTCTGATCGTGATTCCCGTGGTCATCCGCACCACCGAGAACATGTTGACGCTGGTGCCTGCCAGCCTGCGGGAAGCGGCCTATGCACTGGGCACGCCCAAGTGGAAGGTCATCATCATGGTGACGCTGCGTGCAGCGCGTGCCGGCGTGATCACCGGCGTGCTGCTGGCCGTGGCCCGCATTGCCGGGGAAACCGCTCCGCTGCTGTTCACGGCGCTGAACAACCAGTTCTGGAATGCCGACCTGTCCAAGCCCATGGCCAGCCTGCCGGTGACGATCTTCAAGTTCGCGATGAGCCCTTACGAGAATTGGCAGCAACTGGCCTGGGCCGGCGTGTTCCTGATCACCGTGGCGGTGCTCGGCCTCAATATCCTGGCGCGGTTCCTGACCCGCCAGAAGTAACGCAGCAATAAGCAATCAACAGGACAAGGATCACGCAATGACTGCGACCTCTTCCACCGCGCTGAACTCCTCCAAGCTGACGGTTCGCGACCTGAACTTCTACTACGGCAAGTTCCACGCCCTCAAGGGCATCAACCTGGACATCCCCGAAAAGAAGGTCACGGCCTTCATCGGCCCGTCGGGCTGCGGCAAGTCCACGCTGCTGCGCACCTTCAACCGCATGTTCGAGCTGTACCCCGAGCAGCGCGCCGAAGGCCAGATCATGCTGGACGGCGAGAACCTGCTGACCAGCAAGCAGGACGTGGCGCTGATCCGCGCCAAGGTGGGCATGGTCTTCCAGAAGCCCACGCCGTTTCCCATGTCCATCTACGACAACATCGCCTTCGGCGTGAAGCTGTTCGAGAACCTGAGTTCGTCCGACATGGACGACCGTGTCGAATGGGCGCTGCGCAAGGCCGCGCTGTGGGGCGAGGTCAAGGACAAGCTGCAGCAAAGCGGCTCGGGCCTGTCCGGCGGCCAGCAGCAGCGCCTGTGCATTGCACGCGGCATTGCCATCAAGCCCGAGGTGCTGCTGCTCGACGAACCCTGCTCGGCCCTGGACCCTATCTCCACGGCCAAGATCGAGGAGCTGATTGCCGAGCTGAAGAACGACTACACCGTCGTCATCGTGACGCACAACATGCAGCAGGCAGCGCGCTGCAGCGACTACACGGCCTACATGTACCTGGGCGATCTGGTGGAATTCGGAGACACCGAGCAAATGTTCTTCAAGCCCCAGCGCAAGGAAACGGAAGACTACATCACAGGCCGCTTCGGCTGAGCAGGAGCAATCGATGAACGAAAAACACCTTTCCAGCCAGTTCGACAGCGAACTCAACCGCGTTTCTGCGCGCGTCATGGAGCTCGGCGGTCTGGTCGAGTCCCAGATCCGCCAGGCGGTCTATGCGCTGTCGCGCTTCAGCATCGAGGCCGTGGAGCAGGTCGATGCCGCGGAAAAGCGCGTCAACGCCATGGAAGTGGAGATCGACCACGAGCTCTCGTCCATCATCGCCCGGCGCCAGCCCACGGCGCGCGACCTGCGCCTGCTGATCGCCTTCTCCAAGGCCACGGCCAATCTGGAGCGCATGGGCGACGAAGCGCACAAGATGGCGCGCATGGTCAAGTCCATCATCGAAAGCGGTGCTGCGCGCTCCCTGCCCACGGGCGACCTGCGCACGGCGGCCGAGATGGCCTCTGGCCTGCTGCGCAAGACGCTGGACGCCTTTGCGCGCCTGGATACCAAGGCTGCCGTGGCCATCCTCAAGGAAGACGATCTGATCGACCAGGAGTTCGATGGCTTCGTGCGCAAGCTCATCACCTACATGATGGAAGACCCGCGCACCATCTCGGCCAGCCTGGACCTGCTGTTCCTGGCCAAGGCCATCGAGCGCATCGGCGACCATTCCAAGAATGTGGCCGAGCTGATCATCTATCTGGTGGAGGGCAAGGATGTCCGCCACCAGACCATGGATGCCATCGAGTCGGCTGTGCTGTAAGTGCCGGAGGCGAACAACGGATGAAGAAGATGCCCATGGTCCTCATCGTCGAGGACGAGCCCGCCATCGCGGAGCTGATCGCTGTCAACCTGCGGCACAACGGCTTCCAGCCGGTCTGGGCCGAGGATGGCGTGACGGCGCAGCGCGAGCTGGATGCCGTGCTGCCCGACGTGATCCTGCTTGACTGGATGCTGCCCGGCGCCAGCGGCCTGGCCCTGGCGCGCAAATGGCGCTCGGACAGCCGCACCAAAGCCGTGCCCATTCTGATGCTCACGGCGCGCGGCGATGAGCCCGACAAGGTGGCAGGGCTCGATGCGGGCGCTGATGACTACATCACCAAGCCCTTCTCGACCCAGGAGCTGCTCGCGCGCATCCGCGCCGTGCTGCGGCGCCGTGCGCCCGAGCAGATTCAGGACAAGGTCAATATCGGCGAGTTGGTGCTTGATGCCGCCGCGCACCGAGTGAGCTGGCAGGGCGACATGATCAAGGTGGGGCCCACCGAGTTCAAGCTGCTGCACTACCTGATGAAGCACCCCGAGCGCGTGCACAGCCGTGCCCAGCTGCTGGACAAGGTCTGGGGCGATCACGTCTTCATCGAGGAGCGCACGGTGGACGTGCATGTCAAGCGGCTGCGCGAGGCGCTGGGCATGGCCGGGGCATTGATCGAAACGGTGCGGGGTGCCGGCTACCGGCTCAGCGCGCAGGCGCTGGCCTGAGGCGGCCGGCGTCCCGATGAATCCACGCATGGCTCCTGCGGGCCATGCCAGGGCGCCGCTGCCCAGGGCAGCGAATACAACGCAAAGAAGGCGCAAGTATGGGTTGGCGAGGTTTTCGCTTGTTGGCGTCCCAGGTCGTGGGCGCATTGCTGGGCTGGTGGCTCTGGGGCGCCATTGCCGCCTCCAGCCCCGGAATGGCTGCCCAGGCCGTGGCGGCCCTGACGGGCGCGCTGTGCGCGGGCTGGATCTGGTGGCTGGTGGACAGCTGGAACGCCATGCGCCTGCTGACCTGGCTGCGCCAGTCGGAGCTGCGGGAGGCGCCCGATCTCAGCGGCATCTGGGGTGAGGCCAGCGTGCGCATGCGCCGGTGGCTGCGCCAGAGCGTGCAGCAGGTGCAGCAGGGCGATCAGCGCCTCAACGACATTCTTTCTGCCCTGCAGGCCAGCCCCAATGGCGTGGTCCTGCTGGACGCCGACGGTCGCATCGAATGGTGCAACCAGATCGCGGCGCGGCAGTTCGGCTTCGATGCCGAACGTGACCTGCTGCAAAGCATTGGCAACCTGGTGCGCGACCCCGAGTTCAGCGCCTATTTCGCCACCCAGGACTTCTCACGCGACCTGGTCATGCAGGGCCGCGAAAGCACGGCCTCGCGGCCCGTCAAGCTGTCGGTGCAGCTGTATGGCTATGGCGAGGGGCGCAAGCTGCTGCTGGCGCGCGATGTCACCGCTGTGGAGCAGGCCGAGGCCATGCGCCGCGACTTCGTGGCCAATGTCTCGCACGAAATCCGCACGCCTCTGACCGTGCTCGTGGGCTTTGTGGAGACGCTGCAGAACCTGCCGCTGGAGCCCGAGGAGCGCAACCGCTACCTGGGCCTGATGGCCCAGCAGGCCGAGCGCATGCAGCATCTGGTGGAAGACCTGCTGGCGCTGTCGCGCCTGGAGGGCAGCCCCCTGCCCAGCAGCAACGAATGGGTGCCTGTGGCCCAGCTGATGCAGCGCTGCGAGAACGAGGCGCGCGGCCTGTCTTCCATGCTCACGCGCAAGCAATCCCTGCCGCATGCGCTGAGCTTCCCGTCGGCCGAGATGCTTGCGCAGGCCGGTGAGGTGGCCGGCGCCAGCGCCGAGCTGCAAAGCGCTTTCTCCAACCTGCTGGCCAACGCCATGCGCTACACGCCGGCAGGCGGGCGCATCGAAGTGACCTGGGAGACCTTGCCTGATGGATCGGCACGCTTCGCCGTGCAGGACTCCGGGCCAGGCATCGAGCCCAAGCACCTGGCACGCCTGACAGAGCGCTTTTACCGTGTGGACCGCAGCCGTTCGCGCGATACCGGCGGCACGGGCCTGGGCCTGGCCATCGTCAAGCACGTGCTGCAGCGCCATGGCGCCAAGCTGGGCATCACCAGCGCGCCGGGCCAGGGATCGGAGTTTTCCGTGACCTTTCCGGCCAGCCGTGTCCGCATCGCGCCCCCGGGCACACGCGCAGTCGGCGAGGCCCGAGAAAGCCGCGCCGCATAGGCGTGGCCCCGGGTGAGCGGCCGCTGCCGTTCAGCGGCTTGTGGCTTTGCGCACGATGGCGCTGAATACCAGGGCCGTCACCAGCAGCGCACAGGCACTGCTGGCCCAGAACGGGGCGGGCGTGCCATGGTGCAGCCAGGCGGGCAGGGCGCTGTCCGTGCCGTAGGCCAGCCAGTACCCGCCGGCCAGTCCGCCGCCCCACAGCAGCAGGCAGTAGATGACCAGCGGCGCCACGGTGATGCGGTAGCAGCGCAGCACGAAGAGGCAGAAGGTCTGCACGGCGTCGGCCACATGGTAGGCCGCGACCCAGGCCAGCAGGCTGGCGGTAATGGCCACCACCTCGGGATTGCTGCTGTAGATGCGGGCCAGGCCCTCGCGGGACAGGAACAGTGCCGAGGCCAGCACCAGGCCGCCCGTTGCCGCAAGCCGCCATCCCATGGCGACAAGGCGGCGCGCCATGTCCTCGTCCCCCGCGCCTCGCCAGTAGCTGATCCGCGCGCTGGTGGCAATCGCCAGCGACAGGGGCACCATGTAGCACAGCGCCGCGAGATTGGCAGCGATCTGGTGGCTGGCGGAGGACAGCGTGCCCTGGCGCGCCACGAACAAGGCCATCAGCGTGAACGAGGTCACCTCCACCAAAATTGCCAGCCCCGCAGGAACGCCCAGTCGAGCGAACTGCGCCAGCTGCGGCCAGTCCGGGGGCTCCATGTGCTGCCACAGCGCCAGTGGCGCATACAGGCTCTGGCTGCGCATCAGCACGAATGCGAGGGCAACCATGGCGTAGTTCACCACCAGCGTGGCCCAGGCACAGCCCTCGGCGCCCAGCGCAGGCAGTCCGGCGCCGCCAAAGGCCAGCCAGATCGAGAGGGGGATTTTCAGCAGCAGCGACAGCAGCTGCAGCCAGGTCACCAGCAGGGGATGGCCCAGCGCCTGGTTCAGTGTGCTGTAGATGCGAAACAGCAGAGCGGCCGGAAGGCTCCAGGCCAGCACAGAAAGATAGGCCCGCACCTCCACCTGCAGCGGTGGCGGCACATCGGCCCAGCGCAGCAGCGCATCGGGAAACAGCAGCACGCCCATGCCCAGGGCGCAGGCGGCCAGCAGCATGTACATGGCCTGGCGCAGCGTGCGGCCTATGGCCTGCGGCTGGCCGGCGCCGCGATGTTCGGCCCACAGCGGCAACAGGGCCTGGAAGATGCCCATCAGCGAAACATAGACGCTCACGAAGATGGCCGAGCCTACGGACAGCGCTGCCAGCGCCTCTTCGGCGTAGCGCCCCGCCACGATGGTGTCGGTCACGCCGAAGGCCATCACTGCCAGCTGCCCGGCCAGCACGGTCAGCGCGTGCTGGGCGATGGTGCGCCGTTCGGTGCCCAGTGGCGCGGGCGCTGGCTGGCTCATGGCCGGGCCTGGGCGCGGCTCGCCTCGGGCCTGCGCTTCAAGATCAGCAGGAAGTCCTTGCGATCGGTGGGGCGCACCACGCGGGCCACGGTTTCCCAGGTGCCCTGCAGGCGTGCGCTGTGCGGATCCAGCCAGGTTTCTTCCTCGGCCACCATCCAGTCGCAGCGTGCGGAGCCGGCCATGCTCAGGCGCTGGGTGTCGATGTCGCCGTAAAAGCGCAGCGCCGCAATGTGCGCGCGGGGCAGGCCATAGGTTTGCACGCAGCTGCCGTCCTTGGGCAATTCGGACAGCACCTGGCGCATCTGCGGCTCGAAGCTGCGCGCATGGTCCAGCAGCGGCAGCCACAGCGTCATCAGCAGCAGCCAGCCCAGCGTGGCGCCGCTGGCCGGCAGCACCAGGCTCTTCCAGATGGCGGCGCGGTTGCGAGAAGTGCGCCAGGCAACGAGCACGCACCAGGCCAAGGTGGCGGCAACCGCCACGGCGAAGGAGAACGCCGAGAATTCCGGCGTGAACTGCGGGGCAAGCCTGGCCACGTTGGCGGCCGGCTTGGCCGGAATGCCGGTCTGCAGCGAGAGCCAGATCACCCAGATGGCAATGGCGGCGGCACTGAAGAACAGCAGGGTGAACCAGTCGATCAAGGCGCTGATGCTGCGGCGCAGCGTTGGCAGGGCAAAGGCTGCCAGCGTGGCGATGGCGGGCAGGCCCAGCAGCAGGGCGCGGTCCGCAGGCAGCGTGCTCAGCGAAGCGATCACCGGAATGATGGCAAACCACAGCGGCAGCGCCAGATGGGGATAGCGGCGAGGCGCGGCGATCTGGCGGCGCCAGACCCACAGGGTCCACAGGGCCAGCGGCCAGGCCGGCCAGCCGAACCACAGCAGCATCCTGACCAGACTTTGCCATTCCTTGGCGGTGCCGCTGTCCACCAGGCGCCAGGCCCATTGGTCCAGCCACCAGGACAGTGCAGCCGCCAGCAGCGTGACGCCCAGCCACAGCGCGGTCCAGATGCGTGCCTCGCGCGGCGCGGGCGAGGGCTCGTCACCCCAGGTGCGCGAGAAAAACGCCATGGTCGCACCGCCCAGACCGAACAGCGTGGCCACGGTCGGCGCGCCGCTCAGCGCCAGGCCTGGCAGGCCCAGCAGCAGCGCCAGCATGGCCGTGCTGCCGTGGTAGGGCATGGCTGCGGCGGCAAAGAACAGCAGGGCCGCGCAGCCGAGCTGGGTCATGTAGCTGGTGGTTTCATGGGAAAGCTGGGCCAGGCCCAGGCAGGCCACCAGGGCCAGCAGGCCGCCATCGGCCATGGCGCGCGCATAGTCGGTGGGCTGTGCCTCGCCGCCGAAGGCAAAGGCCACGGGGCGCGCGCCCGGGGTGCGTGCCAGGTAGTACACGCCCCACCAGGTGGCCGTCAGCGTGAGCACCAGCATGGCGATGAAGGGCAGGCGTGCAGCCATCTCCGGATGCAGCCAGGAAGGCGCTGCCTGCATGGCCAGCGCACCGAGCCAGTACGACAGCAGGCCCTCGGATTCGGGCAGCAGGCCCGCCATGCGCGGTGCCAGCCACGAGGTATGGCCCAGGGCCAGCTCCCGCATGTAGCCGAAGGCCTCCATGTCGGCCATGCGCCAGGGGCTGCGCCCCACATATCCGGGCACGACATAGGCCAGGCACAGCAGCAGCAGCGACCAGCGCGGCAGGCGGCGCACGGCGCTTTGGGCAACGATGGCAGGGGTGGGCTGGTTCACTCACAGGACTTTCTGCAACGGAGGGCGCAAGAATAAGCGAAGCAAGGGCCTCGAAAAGCGTGGGACATGACTGGCCGTCATGGATTGGCCGGACTGCGAAAAACAAAAGGGCAGCGCGGTTGCCCGTGCTGCCCTTCTGGCCGGAGAAGCTGAATTTACTTCTTGCCGAAACGGTTGCGGAAGCGCTCCACACGGCCGCCCATGTTGTCCACCGACTTTTGCGTGCCGGTGTAGAAGGGGTGCGACTCGGACGAGGTATCCAGCTTGAACAGGGGGTAGTCCTTGCCTTCGAAGGTTTCGGTTTCCTTCGTGTTCACGCAGGAGCGGGTCACGAACTTGAAGCCGTTGGACAGGTCCACGAACAGAACTTCGCGGTAGTTGGGGTGGATGCCTTCTTTCATGATCTTTCCTTCTGATGCAAGTGCGGTAGCCGTGCCTGACCCGCTGCAACCTTTGTAGCGGTTCAAATCAAGCGTACTTTCCGCAAGAAAAAGCCCTGCATTATCGCATAGTGCTCAGTTCCGTGCCAAGCCGACGGGCCTGGGTCCCGTGTACGCCGCGCGCGGCCGAATGATCTGCCGGGTGGCGCGCTGCTCCAGCGCCTGCGCCAGCCAGCCTGCGCAGCGGCCCAGCGCGAACAGCCCGAAGGCGCTGCCCGGCGGCAACTGCAGGTGCCGCCGCAGTGCCACCAATGCGAAATCGACCGAAGGGGCAAGGCCAGTGAGTGCCATCACTTCGGCCGCGAGGGCGGCAGCCGGCCCCTGCCTGGGCAGCATTTCCAGCACCAGGGCGGCGCGCACATCGCCTTCGGGGTAGAGGTGGTGGCCAAAGCCGGGCAGGGTCTCGCCGCGCGCCAGGCGCTGGCGCAGGCGTGCCGGGGCCTGCGCTTCGCCCAGCTCGTCCCAAAGCGCCTCGACGCGCGCGGTCGTACCGCCGTGGCGCCCACCCGTCAAGGCGGCAAGGCCTCCCACCACGGCCGCCCGCAGGCTGGCGCCCGTGGAGGCCACGCAGCGCGCCGTGAAGCCGGAGGCGTTGAGTTCATGGTCGGCGCACAGTACCAGGGCCATGCGCACCAGGTCGGCGCCTTGCGCGTCCAGGGCCCAGGCCTGGGCGCATTGCAGGTGGATGGGGGCCTTGCCCGGTGCCGTGCCCAGCAGGCAGGCCGCCAGCAGGCGCAGGAGCGCTCCGCAGCCTGCCGCCAGCCGTTCCGGCGATTGCTGCCATGCGGCGGTGGCCGCGTCATCGCTGGCGACGGTGAACAACGGCAGCAGCGTGTTCTCGCAAGGCTGGCCGGCCATGCGCTGCTGCAGGTCGGGCAACAGGGGGGCGGCCTCCAAGGCGTGTGCGGCGAAGGCGGCATCGGCCGGGCATTGCCAGAGCAGGGCGGCGGTCTCTTCCAGCGTGTGCGAGCGTGCCCAGTCCACGGCGTCCTCGCCACGGTAGTAGAGGCGGCCCTGTTCTATCAGCGTGATCGATGACTCCAGCACCGGCAGGCCCCAGTTCAGCGCGGCCTGGGCGACTTCGCGCGGTTTGCGGCCCTGGCCGCGCTGGCGCGCAAGCTGCTCGACTTCCTCGCGCAGGTAGCGGCTTTCGCGCGGCGTGTCTGCCGCATGGGCATGAAGCAGGCCCCGGCTGACGTAGGCATACAGCGTGGCGCGGCTCACGCCCAGCAGGGCGGTGGCTTCTGTGGAGTTCAGGTAGTCGGGCATGGAGTGATGATATGTTGATTTATTAAATCAATATTGACAATATTTTTCCGAAATCTATGGTGTGAGTTCCAACCCTTTTTTCCGTTGCCAGGAGTGCTCCATGTCCAGTCTTCCGCCCCCTTCCGCCTTCGATCACTGCGCAGTCCAGATCTGGTCGGCACTGGAAGGTGCCCGGAGCGCGCTGCATCGCCTGGAGATGCGCGGGCAAGGCGCCCTGGCATCGGTGTTTCCGGTTTCCGATCTGGCGGCGGCCAGCCTGGGTGTGGCAGGCCTTGCCATCTCCGAACTGGTGGCCCAATGCGGCGTTGCCGCGCCCAGGGTGGTGGTGGACCGCAGGCTCGCGTCCCTGTGGTTTGGCAGCAGCCTGCATCCACTGGGCTGGGAGATGCCTGCGCTGTGGGACGCCGTGGCTGGTGACTACCGCACGGCCGATGGCTGGATCCGCCTGCATACCAATGCGCCCCACCACCGTGCAGCGGCGCTGGCCGTGCTCGACGCGCCTGTCGAGCGGGAGGCTGTGGCGACGGCGGTCAGGCGCTGGACGGCGCATGAATTGGAGTCGGCCGTTGTCGCGCAGGGTGGCTGTGCCGCCGCCATGCGCGGGCTGGATGCCTGGGCTGCGCATCCGCAGGGGCGGGCCGTGCAGCAGGAGCCTTTGCTGGCGTGGCAGGTGCATCCGCAGCCGGGCCAGCCCTTCAGTTTCAGCGCTGGTGCGTGGCAGCCATCGGCGCAGCGGCCGCTGCAGGGACTGCGCGTGCTGGATCTGACGCGCATCCTGGCCGGTCCCGCCGCCACGCGCTGGCTGGCGGGCCATGGTGCCGAGGTGCTGCGCATCGATCCGCCCGGTTGGGAGGAGCCGGGTACGGTGCCTGAAGTCACGCTGGGCAAGCGCTGCGCCCGGCTGGACCTGCGGGAGCCAAAGGATCGTGCCGTGTTCGAGCAACTGCTGGCCGGCGCCGACGTGCTGGTCCACGGTTACCGGGACGGTGCGCTGGAGGGGCTGGGATTCGGGGCCGCGTGGCGCCGTCGGCTGAATCCCTCGCTCATCGACGCGTCGCTCAACGCCTATGGATGGAGCGGGCCCTGGCAGCAGAGGCGCGGCTTCGACAGCCTGGTGCAGATGAGCGCTGGCATTGCCGATGCAGGCATGCACCGGCTGGGCCGTGACCGCCCCACGCCGCTGCCGCTGCAGGCGCTGGATCACGCCACCGGCTATCTGATGGCTGCCGCCGTGGTGATGGCGCTGGTGCGGCGCATGCAGGGGCAGGGCGGCAGCACGGTGCGCGCCTCGTTGGCGCGCACGGCCCATCTTCTGGCGGGACATGTCGTGGGCGACCCGGATGCCTGCCCGCTGGCACCGGTGAACGAGGCGGAGGATTTCAGCGCGGCGATCGAGGCGACCTCCTGGGGCGCGGCGCGGCGCCTGCGGGCGCCGGTGGAGGTGGCGGGTGCGCCCATGCATTGGGAGCGCGCGGCCTGTGCGCTGGGCACGTCCACCGCCGCATGGCGAGACGGGTGACTGGAATGCAAAACGCCCCGCGTGAGCGAGGCGTCTGTAGGGGCCGTGGGCTGGATCGCTGCGATCAGCCGCCGCGGCGCATCATGTCGAAGAAGTCCACGTTGGTCTTGGTGGCCCGCATGTTCTTGATCATCAGCTCCATGGCCTCGATCTCGTCCATGTTGTACATGAACTGGCGCAGGATGCGGGTCTTTTGCAGGATCTCGGGAGCCAGCAGCAGTTCTTCACGGCGCGTGCCGCTCTTGTTGAGTTCGATGGCGGGGAACACGCGCTTTTCGTAGAGGCGGCGGTTCAGGGCCAGTTCGCTGTTGCCCGTGCCCTTGAACTCTTCGAAGATCACTTCGTCCATGCGGCTGCCGGTATCGACCAGGGCCGTGGCGATGATGGTCAGCGAGCCGCCTTCTTCCACATTGCGTGCCGCGCCGAAGAAGCGCTTGGGGCGCTGCAGGGCGTTGGAGTCCACGCCGCCCGACAGCACCTTGCCCGACGAGGGCACGACGTTGTTGTAGGCACGGGCCAGGCGGGTGATGGAGTCCAGCAGGATGACCACGTCCTTCTTGAGTTCGACCAGGCGCTTGGCGCGCTCGATCACCATCTCGGCCACGTGCACGTGGCGCGTGGCGGGCTCGTCGAAGGTGGAGGCGATGATTTCGCCCTTGACCGAGCGCTGCATCTCGGTCACTTCTTCGGGGCGCTCGTCGACCAGCAGCACCATCAGGTGCACGTCGGGATGGTTGGCCGTGATGGAATGGGCGATGCTCTGCATCATCATAGTCTTGCCGCTCTTGGGCGGTGCGACGATCAGCGCGCGCTGGCCGAGGCCGATGGGGGCGATGATGTCGATGATGCGACCGGTGATGTTCTCCTCGCCCTTGATCTCGCGCTCCAGGCGCAGCTGCTGGGTGGGGAACAGGGGGGTCAGATTCTCGAACAGCACCTTGTGCTTGTTCTGCTCGGGCGAGCCGCCGTTGACGGAGTCGAGCTTGGTCAGTGCGAAGTAGCGCTCGCCATCCTTGGGCGTGCGCACTTCACCTTCGATCATGTCGCCGGTGTGCAGGTTGAAGCGGCGTACCTGGCTGGGCGAGATGTAGATATCGTCGGTGCTGGCCGTATAGCTGGTGTCGGGGCTGCGCAGAAAGCCGAAACCGTCCGGCAGGATTTCCAGCACGCCGTCGGCGAACACTTGTTCGCCTGCCTTGGCTCGCTTTTTGATGATGGCGAACATCAACTCTTGCTTGCGCATGCGACCGACGTTTTCGATCTCAAGCGCTTCGGCCTGCTTCAGGACTTCAGACACGTGCAGTGCCTTGAGTTCATTAAGGTGCATGGAGTGACTCCAGAACGGAGTGGAAAGAAACCAGGGGAAGGCGTTGAGCCAAGCGAAACACTGTGGAAGTGGGCTGGCTTGCCTGAGGGTCTCAGCGCGGCCTTCGATGCATAAGGCCGGTGATGAAGGGCATTATGACAGGAAAAAATCCGAAGGTCACAGGGAAATTTGCGCTGGCGCCTCGTTTGTGCGCCAGTGCGATGCGGTGCGGCGGTCAACGCCGGCCCGCATCTGCGACGGCCCCGTGGGCGAGGCCGTCGGGGGAATCAGGCCAGGTGCTGTTCCAGGAAAGCGTTCAGTTGTGCCTTGTTGAGGGCGCCCACCTTGGTGGCGGCCAGCTGGCCATCCTTGAACAGCATCAGCGTGGGGATGCCGCGGATGCCGAACTTGGCGGGGATCTCGCGGTTCTCATCCACATTCATCTTGGCGATGGACAGCTTTTCCTTGTAGGTCTGCGCTGCTTCGTCGAGGATGGGGGCGATCATCTTGCAGGGACCGCACCATTCGGCCCAGTAATCGACCAGCACCGTGGTGCCAGGCTGCAAGACGTCGGCTTCAAAGCTTGCGTCGGAGATGTGTTTGATCAGTTCGCTGGCCATGGGTGGAGTCCTTGATTTTTCGCAATGAGGAAGGCGCAGGAAAATCCGCACCGCAAAAAGATTGTGACAGAAACCTATCACCTGCTGCGCCGTATGGGCGGTAGCTCAATGCTATGACTGTCATAGCTGTTTATGGGGTGGCGACATGGGCGCAGGGGCCTCGGGAATTGGTGTCGCCTGCGCGCAGACCAGCCTGCGGCAGGGTATTCTGCGCGCCCGCGCTGCAGGCACATGTGCCTGCAGTGCCAAGTTGAATGCGAGCATGGAATGGAAACTGATGTGATGGATGCTTTTGAACCCGGTGCGGTAGCGCGCACGATGGACTGCGATGTGGCGGTGATCGGTGCGGGGCCTGCGGGCCTGATGGCGGCCGAAGGGCTGGCCGGCAAGGGGCTGGATGTCCATGTGTTCGAGGCCAAGTCCTCCGCTGGGCGCAAGTTCCTCATGGCAGGCAAGGGCGGGCTCAACCTGACCCATTCCGAAAACCTGCCCGCCTTTGTCTCCCGCTACGGCGAGCGCAGCGCCGAGGTGTCGCGCTGGCTGGAGCTGCTGTCCCCGGATCAACTGCGTGCCTGGGCCGGCGAGCTGGGTGTGGAAACCTTTGTGGGCAGCTCGGGCCGTGTATTTCCCAAGGACATGAAGGCTGCGCCCTTGCTGCGTGCCTGGCTGGTGCGTCTGCAGGCCCAGGGCGTGGTGCTGCACACGCGCCATCGCTGGGTGGGTTGGCAAGACGGCGACGCGCTGGGCTTTGATACACCCGAAGGGCGGCTGCGGGTGCGGGCAAGGGCCGTGGTGCTGGCATTGGGCGGTGGCAGCTGGGCGCGCCTGGGCTCGGATGGCGCCTGGCTTCCCTTGCTGGAGCAGCGCGGTGTTGAAGTCGCTGCGTTGAAGCCTTCCAACTGCGGGTTCGATGTGGGTCTGGACGGCGCGGCATCGGGCGGGCAGATCGATCGCCGGGAGTTCATGGCCGAGCTGCTGGGCGCCAGCCCCCAGCCTGCGCGCGGCTGGAGTCCTTACTTCACCGAGCGCTTTGCAGGTCAGCCCTTCAAGTCCGTGGCGCTGTCCTTTGATGATGGCAAGGGCCATGTTTTCTCGCGCAAGGGCGAATTCATTGCCACGACCACGGGAGTGGAAGGCAGCCTGATCTATGCCGTCTCGGCCGCATTGCGCGAAGCCATTGCGCGCGATGGGCAGGCCACCGTCCATCTCGACCTGCTGCCCCAGTTGACGCCCGAGCGCGTGCTGGTGGAAGTACGACATCCGCGCGGCTCGCGCAGCCTGGCCAGCCATCTGAAGGGGCGCCTGGGCCTGGACGGCATCAAGGCCGCCGTGCTGCATGAGGTGCTGGGCAAGGAAGGTGTGGCCGACCCTGTGCGGCTGGCCCATGCCATCAAGGCCCTGCCCATCACCCTGGTGGCGGCCCGGCCCATTGACGAGGCCATCAGCACGGCAGGCGGAGTGCGGCTGCAAGCTCTGGATGCCAACGGCATGTGCGTGGCTGCGCCCGGCGTTTTCTGTGCCGGCGAGATGCTGGATTGGGAGGCTCCCACGGGCGGCTACCTGCTGACGGCGTGCATGGCCGGCGGCCTGCATGCGGCGCAAGGCGTTGCACGCTATCTCAAGGTGGATGGCGCAGAGCGTTAAGGGGAAGAGGGTGCCGCAGCGGGCCTGAACGCTGCAGGCGCCCGCAGGGCCTGCTGTTCAATGAAGGTGACGAGCCTTGCCCTCGGCACTGGTTTCACGGTTAGGGCTGCTTGGTTCCCCACCTGACCCGGTTGGCCGCTTCCCCATGCGAGGAGGCCCGTCACTCTCGATTATAGGGGCAAACACCGGGCTGCCCGGACGACGTGGCCGGCCAAACCCGGGTCGCCTCGGGCGAGGGCGCCCAGCCCCGTAGAATCGCGGGATGTCTTATCTTGTGCTGGCCCGCAAATACCGCCCCCGCAATTTCTCCGAAATGGTGGGGCAGGAGCATGTCGTTCAGGCGCTCACCAATGCCCTGACGCAGCAGCGCCTGCACCATGCCTATCTGTTCACCGGCACGCGCGGCGTGGGCAAGACCACGGTTTCGCGCATTCTGGCCAAGTCGCTCAACTGCCAGGGCTCGGATGGCCAGGGTGGCATCACGGCAACGCCCTGCGGCGTCTGCGCGGCCTGTACCGAAATCGACAGCGGGCGCTTTCCCGACTACACGGAGCTGGACGCTGCCTCCAACCGTGGCGTGGACGAGGTGCAGAGCCTGCTGGAGCAGGCTGTCTACAAGCCGGTGCAGGGACGCTTCAAGGTCTTCATGATCGACGAAGTGCATATGCTCACGAACACGGCGTTCAACGCCATGCTCAAGACGCTGGAAGAGCCGCCCGAGTACCTGAAGTTCGTGCTGGCCACGACTGATCCGCAGAAGGTGCCTGTCACCGTGCTCTCGCGTTGCCTGCAGTTCAATCTGCGGCCCATGGCGCCCGATACGGTGCTGGAGCATCTGATCAGCGTGTTGGGCACCGAGAACGTGCCGGCTGATCCCCAGGCGCTCAAGCTCTTGGCACGCGCCGCGCGTGGCTCCATGCGTGATGCGCTGTCCTTGACCGATCAGGCCATTGCCTTTGGCAGCGGCCAGTTGCAGGAAGCGACGGTGCGCCAGATGCTGGGCAGCGTGGACCGCAGCTATGTGTTTCGCCTGATTGGCGCCCTGGCCCAGGGTGATGGCCGCACGGTGGTGGAGACGGTGGACAGCCTGCGCCACCACGGTGTCTCGGCCTCGGCCACGCTGGAGGATATGTGCGCCGTGCTGCAGCGCATGGCCGTGCTGCAGGCCGTGCCCCATATGGCCGAGGCCTCCGATCCCAGCGACCCCGAAGCCGCTGAGATGGCCGCCCTGGCCCAGCAGATGCCGGCCGATGAAACCCAGCTGCTCTATAGCATCTGCCTGCACGGCCGCACCGAGCTGGGCCTGGCGCCCGATGAATATGCGGCTCTGACCATGGCGCTGCTGCGTCTGCTGGCCTTCAAGCCCCAGGGGCAGGGCGCCGCAGCGGAAAAAAAAACTCTAGCGACAGCCCCAGCAGTCACCTCGGCTCCCACGCCGGCTAAGCCTGTAGCCCAGGCCCAGCCTGCTCCTCCGCCCGTGGTCAGTGCGCCGCCGGCAGCGGAGGTCGTGACACCAGCCCCGGCTCCGGTGGTGGAAGCCGCGCCGATGGAACCTATCGTTCCGGCCGTGCCTGCGGTGGTGCAGTCACCTGAGCCAGAGGCCTCGGCGCAGCCTGCCGCCGTGCCGCAGATGGCCGAACCCACGCCAGCACCTGAGCCTGCTGTTGTGGCGCCTGCCGTGCCGCAGCAGACTGCAGTTCCCATCCCCGTCGCACCCCAGCCATCGCCAGCCGTGGATATGCCTGCGGCTGAAAAAGCCGAGGTGCCGCCTTGGGAAGATGTGCCGGCCGTGGCCGAGGATGACAGCGATGCCGACATTGCCGAGGCCCCCGACGCGCTCCAGCCTCCGCCCTGGGATGGCCCTATGGAGGGCGAACCCATGGATTTGCCGCCGGATGCCGAGGTCGATGACGCCCCGCCCATGGCCGAGCCCGCTTCGCGCGCCGCGCCGCCGGTGCAGGACTTCACGCCCGCCCCCATGCCCCAGGAAGTGGCCACCACGCCGCTGGGCGATGCCTGGTACGCCGTGGTCAAGCAATTGGTGCAGGCCGAGGCCATTACCGCTCTGGTGCGCGAGCTGGCGCTGCAGTCCCAACTGGTTGCCCAAGACGGTGACAGCTGGACGCTGCGCGTGGAGCGCACCTCGCTGAACCAGGCCACGGCCAAGGAGCGTTTGCGCAAGGCCTTGGCCGATGCCGGCCACTGCCAGCAGTTGGTGGTGGAAAATGGCGCTGCAGCCGATACCCCGGCCAAGCGCAACACCGCTGCGGCCCAGCGTTTGCAAAAGCAGGCAGAGGCCATTGTGCTGGCCGACCCGCAGGTGCAGACCCTGATGCGCGAGCATGGTGCCAAAATCGTGCCCGGCAGCATTCGACCCGCTTGAGCCCAGAACCCCTGTGCGCTGCTGCCGTTTTGTAAGCAGCGTACATCCGACATTCACACACAGAAAACCAACGCAAAGGATTTAGCCATGTTCAACAAAGGACAACTCGCCGGCCTGATGAAGCAAGCCCAGGCCATGCAGGACAATCTGAAGAAGGCCCAGGACGAGCTGGGCAATATCGAGGTGGAAGGCGAGTCCGGCGCCGGCCTGGTCAAGGTGGTGATGACCTGCAAGCACGATGTCAAGCGCATCACCATCGACCCCAGCCTGCTGGCCGAAGACAAGGACATGCTGGAAGACCTGGTCGCCGCCGCCTTCAACGCCGCCGTGCGCAAGGCCGAAGAAACCAGCAACGAGAAGATGGGCAAGCTCACCGCTGGCATGCCCGGTCTGCCTGGTGGCATGAAGTTCCCCTTCTAAGCGGAATCATCAAACAACATAGCGGCTTGTGCTTGTGGATGCTTGGTTTGAGGCTGATAAGGCTTTGAAAACCAGTGCATGAAAGCATAGGTAGCTATGGTTTTTACAAGCGCTGCCCCGCAGCGCGGGACCCGAGGGAAAGCATTGCCGCTTTCCCTTTTGCTTTGGGCGTCGGCTGCATGGGCTGCCGCCTTGCATGGAATCCGTGGAGTGCCCCATGTCTGAACAACTTCAACCGCTGGAGCCCCTGATCCAGGCGCTGCGCCGCCTGCCGGGCGTGGGCGTCAAGTCGGCGCAGCGCATGGCTTTTCACCTGCTGCAGCGCGACCAGGATGGTGCGCGCCAGCTGGCGCGTGCCTTGCAAACGGCGGTGGACTCGGTGCGCCACTGCGAGCAGTGCAACACCTTTACCCATGAGCGCATCTGCAGCATCTGCCAGGATGCCGGGCGCGATGCGGCACGCCTGTGCGTGGTCGAAACGCCGGCCGATCTGGCCGCCATGGAGCGCACCGGCGCCTACAAGGGCTATTACTTTGTGCTGATGGGGAGGCTATCGCCCATGGATGGCGTGGGGCCCAAGGACATAGGCCTGCCCGAGCTGCTGGTGCGTGCCCAAGGGGGCTCCGTGCATGAGGTGATTCTGGCCACCAGCTTCACGGCCGAGGGCGAGGCCACGGCCCATGCCATCAGCGAGCTGCTGCAGGGCCGCAACATCGAAGTCACACGCCTGGCGCGCGGCGTGCCCATTGGCAGCGAGCTGGAATATGTGGACCTGGGCACCATTGCCCACGCGCTGGTGGACAGGCGCTAAAGCAGGCCAGGGAAAACTCTTGCCTCCGTACCAGGCGAGTGGACGTTGGCTGTTGGAATCTGCGCGTGGTGCCATGAAAAATGGCTGGCCCAGACTACGAAATCAGCCTCCTGTCATTCAACTCGGCGCGACCCAGCTCAGGGACAGCGAGCAAGGGCCTACGCCGGCCGCGCCGCCCCGCAGCGATGCTGTCGCCGGCTGCCCGTATGCCCCCTGGTGGGAAGGCGCAGCAGGCGACTCAGGGGGCGTCATTTAACGCTTGCGCTTGGAAGGGGTTCCCCCCTTTTGCGCCACCGTGGTCTTGCCGGTGTTGCGTGGCGCGGCCTTGGCTGGCGCCGATTTGCTGCTGCGGCTGCTTTGGGCCACGGCCTTGCCACCGCCGCTCGATGGTGCGGAGGCAGCTGCTGCGCCCATGCGCACCGGCAGATAGACCACCAACTGCTGGCCAGCACGCAGCGCGGCGTTGGCGCGCAAATCGTTCCAGCTCACCACATCGCTGGAGCTGACGCTGTAGCGCCGCGCCAGGCTGATGATGGTGTCGCCCTTGCGGGCCTTGACGGTGCTG
>JAITUC010000009.1 GCA_031286585.1 Delftia acidovorans | reverse complement strand
GGGGGGGGGGGGGGGGGGGGGGGGGGGGGGGGGGGGGGGGGGGGGGGGGGGGGGGGGGGGGGGGGGGGGGGGGGGGGGGGGGGGGGGGGGGGGGGGGGGGGGGGGGTGGGGGGGGGGGGGGTGGTGGCGGCGGCGGTGGTGGTGGTGGCGCGTTGTAGTCGGAGCGCAAGTACCAGTTGCCATCCTGGGTCCCACCGGGCAGGCCAGCATGCAGTGTGTAGTCATAGGCGCCCGCAGCGATGCGGCCTTCCTGCACGAAGGCGCCCTGGTCCGCCCTGGGCGCTTCGATGACGTGAATGCCATCGCCCTGGGTCTTCGCCCCCAGGCCGCCCGCATTGGCCACGGCAACCCTGGTGACACCCTGGACAACCCCCTTGAAGATGGCCCTGTCGGTAGGTGATCCATCGCCGCCCAGGCGCGTGCTGAGCTGCAGCCTTCCGTTGTTGCTGGCGTAGTCGCCCTCGACGGTCAGCGTCTTGAAATCGCCGGTTGCAGGCGCCACGAACTCGATGCTGCCGTCGTTGAACAGTTCGTTCACGGTCGAGTCGCCGCGCAGCTTCCAGATGCTGCTGTCGTCAATGGTGATGCGGTGGGCGATGGTGGAGCCGTTCTGGCCACGGCCATCTTGCGCCGCGCCCGTGAACTCCGAGCGATCGCGCAATTCGAGCACAAAGCGTTCAGCGGGGCCGGCCTTCAGGTCCAGGTCGCCACTCAGGCGGGATCTCTCGGCCAGCACCGTGAGGTTTCCATCCAGCGTGCGGTCCAGTTGCAGGAACACGCCTTGCGGAGCCGTGCTCTGCAGCGTGGAGTCGCTCAGGCTCAGGGTGTCGATGCCGCCTGCCACATAGACGGCCGCCGACTGCTCGCTGAGGACCTCTGATCCGGAGATGCGCGACGTCCCGGCCCGGGGCTGCTCGCTCCGTGAACCGTAGGCCAGCCCCACCGCATTCTTGCCTTTCACCTGGATAGCCGAATCGGTGAGATCCAGCGTGCCTTCCCCGATGAGAACCGCTCCATGGCTGCTCTCTCCCGAAGTCAGGATCGTGGCCCCCGTCAACGAGACGGAAGAATTCTCCCTCAGCACGGTCCTTCCCGACGATTCGACGGTGCGTGAAGAGTTGGCCAGCACACCATAGGCCGTGTTTCCCGACGTGGTGATGGACACATTCCTGGCATCTATCGCCCCGCCATGTGCGACCAGCCCGTAGCCGCGCTGGCCCTGCGTAGTGATCCTGGTTGCGTTCACGCTGACCTGCGAGGCCTGCCAACGGCTGATGCTGCCGTCTTTCTCGACGAAGGTGATCCCGCCTCCCGAGGTCACACCGTGGCTACGGGCTCCCATGGTCAGAATGCTTCCCCCGGTGATTTCCGAATGCGCGGAACTATTCTCTATGCCGGAAGCGCCAGCGCCTTGCGAAACAATGTCCACATCTCGGACCCGCAGGGAGACCGGACCCCGCGTTTGAGAATCGCCCGTTGCCCAGATCCCATGCGCATAGTCGCCATGGGTCTGCACGCGGCCGCCGGACAACAAGGTGTCGGCATACTTGCCCGCATGGATGCCATAGGAGCCAGCATTTCCCAAGAGTTGCCCGGTGTCGGGGTCCACGCCGGTCACGATGTCGAAATCGCGCACCTCGACCTGGGAAGGCGTGTTGTTGATCACCTGCCCGCCGACGCCTATGAACATGCCGAAGCCATTGCCGGAAACGATCCGCACCCGCTCCAGGAGCGCCGAGTCCAGGCTGAAGAGATCGATGCCGCTGCTGGCGCGCACCGTGGTGTCCAGAAGCGTCAAGCGGCCACGTGCATTGATGGAAATGCCAAGACCACTTGCTCCAGGCCCGGCCCCCGTCACCACCAGGTCGACCCCTTGCAGATGCATGTCAACTGCACTGCTGCTGCTCCCCGTCGGCACGTATATTCCCAACGCATTGGAACCCGTCACACGAATGCGTGCGGCCTCTCCCGGCGCTGCGACCAATCTGAGCGTGGCGACGGAATTTGAACCCCCGTCCACCACCACGCCTCTGGCCTGGTTGCCAGAAGCGGTGATGTCGATCCGCCCGCCTTCCACGCTGAGCACGCCCTGGTCCACCACAACGGCCGCACCGCCTCCTGTCTGGTTGGCAATGAAGGAGACACCGTCCCCCGTCAGGGTACTGCCGGGACCGACCTCGACCTGCTGCGGCCATGCGGCGCCCGGCGCCAGAAGCACAAGGCCTGCGCCACCGAGCGTTGAGGCGCCATGCGCGCGCATGGTTTCGGCCACGGCCACCCAGGCACCGAGAGCCGCATTCCAGACGCTGCGAAAAATCCTGTTCATGGTGGAACCTTCCCTGTCTGCGGGGAAGGCTGTCGCCGATGCCAGGCGCCTTGCTTCCCCGGCCTGCGAGCGCAGGCCTGTTGATTCGAGCCAAGCGCGAATCTAGGAAGAAGTCAGCCGGTTGTATCTAGGACGCATCTGGTTTTGGCGCCCGAAAGCTAGGACGCAGGCCAGCCGCCATGAAAGAAAAACACTGCCAGGCCGGCAGGCACGCCACTTGGCGTGCGTGCAAAAAATCAGACGACCGAACGCACCCACCGCACGATCTCGCCGGCCGGCAGGGCGCCGGAGACGCGGGCGATCTCGCGCCCTTCCTTGAACACCACCATGGTCGGGATGCTGCGGATGTTGTAGGGCGCGGCAGCCTGGGGATGGGCTTCGGTATCGAGCTTGGCCAGTTGCACGCCGGGCGCCAGCGCCTGCGCCGCCTGCTCGAAGGCCGGCGCCATCATGCGGCAGGGGCCGCACCAGGGCGCCCAGAAATCGACCACCACCGGCACCTGGCTGCGCCCCACATGCCTGGCAAAGCTCTGCGCATCCAGCGCCACGGGCTGGCCGGTGACCAGCGGCTGGTGGCAGCTGCCGCAGTCAGGCGCGCTGCCGAGCTGGTCGGCCGCAATGCGGTTGGTGGTGTGGCAATGGGGGCAGACGAAATGCAGCTTGTCGGACATGGGCGGCCTCTTGTTCGGAAGTCATGGGGCAATGCCTGCATATGCGGGCGGCGCGCCCATGCTTCAAGCCATGCTCAGACCAGCCTGGCGATCAGGGCGGCAATCAGGCTGAGAACCACGGTGCTGGCAATCGGCAGGAAGATCTCGCGGCCGAACAGGCGAAAGCGGAAGTCGCCCGGCAGGCGGCCCAGGCCTATGCGCTCCAGCCAGGCGTGCAGGCCATTGAACAGCAGCAGGGCCAGGAAGATGACGAGGAGCCAGCGGATCATGGCGCCGAGTGTACGGCGGCGGCGCGTCATGGGCGGGACACATGGGCGTCCTACATTGGGAAAGTCCCGTGGCGGGAGGCTTCGGGACAAGCCCCTTCTTCCATGGCTCCATGCCGCAACAAGACGACCCACCATGCAACGCACATCCAGGCGCCTTCTGCTCGCCATCCTGCCTGCCGCCCTGCTGACGGCCTGCGCCAGCGCTCCGGCCCCCACGACCGCAGCCGCCGCGTCGGGCGCCATCGACAACAGCGCCCTGCAGCGCAGCGATTTCCGCGCCCACCAGGCCACCTACGGCCTGGTCTACCGCCTGCCGGCCGATGCCACGGCCATCATGGACAGCCAGGTCACGCCCTTGGTGCAGGAGCAGCTGCTGCGCCTGAAGCTGGTGGCCGAGGCCAACACCTTCAACCTGCCCCATGTCACCGTGGTGCATATCCACAGCACCGACCCGACCACGCCGCGCAAGATGCTGGCCGCCCTGCCGGCATTGCCGCCCGTGCTGCAGGACGTGCACCTGAAGAACTTCTACACCACCGAGGCCGCCAAGGGTGCCGGCAAGCCATGGTGGCTGGACCTGGGCATCGTCAAGTCCGGCCCGGCCTACGAGGCCATGATGGACTTCAACACCCGCGCCACCGCCGCCATGGCACCGCTGCGCGACGGCCCGCTGCCGCGCGTGACGGGACCCGTCTATGCCCGCATGAACGATTCGGCCAAGGCCATGGTGCAAAGCGTGGGCGTCAGCGGCATCAACCAGGTGCAGGCCGGCAAGGAGGTGCGCAGCCACAACCCGCACAACACCCTGGTCTACAGCGAAGCCACCTTCACACCCGAGATCGAGCGCGCCATGGGCGAGACCGCCGCGCGCCTGAACCGCATCCTGCCCGGCGGCTTCACGACCACGTTCGAGAACCTGTCCATCGTGGAGCTGGGTTTCTCGGGCAACGTCACGCGCGAGATCTACCGCATCAACCTCAAGGACCAGACGGCGTACGAGGTGAGCAACGGCCGCAGCGTCCAGCGCTGAGGCCGGGGAGAGGCTCTGGCCGGCGGCTACAGGCGGTGCGTGCGGTCGCCGCGCACAAAGCCCATGGCGTCCCAGGGCTCCACGCCCTTGGCCAGGCCGATGACCTTGAACAGCTCGCCCATCTCGTGCTCCATCATCAGCTTGGTGGCCATGGCGCGCGGCCCCGGGGCCAGCGCGTCGAGCTTGGGGCCCAGGCCGCAGTTGATGAGGAAGTGGGCCTGCGAGGTATAGCCCAGCACCTCGAAACCCGCCTCCTGCGCGGCCACGGCCGTGCCTGTGAAGTTCACGTGGGCCGTGATGTCCTTGAGGCCGACCTCGGCCAGCGGGTCGTCGTCCACCTTGTGCAGGCGGTGGCAGACCAGGGTGCCCATGTGGCGCTGCGGATGGAAGTACTCGGACTCGCCGAAGCCGTAGTCGATGAAGAAGGCCGCGCCGCGCGCCATGCGCTCGCCCAGGGTGCGGATGAAGGCCTCTCCCTGCAGATGGATCTCGGTCAGGTAGTCGTGCTCGCCCTCGATCTCCATGGGCGGGCGCAGCTGCGTGGGCCGGTCTTCCCAGCCCAGGCTGCCGTCCGGCTGCAGCACCACGCCGCGCTCGTGCCAGACACCTGCCTTGCGCACCAGCAGCTGCACGGGCATGGCGTCCAGCACCTCGTTGCCGATGACCACGCCTTCGAGCCGATCGGGCAGGGCATCGGCCCAGTGCACCAGTCCTTCGTACTTCACCAGCCTGAGCTGCTGGCGCGCGCGCAGCGTGCCCGACAGATCGACGATGGTGTAGCGGTCCGGCCGCACGCCCAGCGCGGCCAGCTCGTCCAGCACCTGCAGCGCCAGCGCGCCCGTGCCGGCACCAAATTCCCAGACTTCGCGGGTATGCGTGCGCTGCAGCGCCTCGGCCACCTGGGCGGCCAGCAGCTGGCCGAAGACCGGGGACATCTCGGGCGCGGTCACGAAATCGCTGCCCGACGATGGCATCAGTCCGAACTTGGCGGTGTCGTTGGCGTAGTAGCCCAGGCCCGGCTCGTACAGCGCCAGGGCCATGAAACGGTCGAAAGCCAGCCAGCCTCCAGAGGACGCAATCTCTTGCGCAACACGGGATTGCAGGGCGGCCGTTAAAATTGAGGGTTCTGTCGTCACGATCCGTACATTGTCCTCGAATGTCCACACCTGCCCGAACACGCACCGTTTTGGTGACCGGCGCGGCCCGCCGCCTGGGGCGCGACATCGCGCTCGCGCTTGCCAGCGCCGGCTGGCAAGTGGCCGTGCACTACCGCGACTCGCACGACGAGGCGCTGGAGACGGCCGCCGCCTGCGCTGAACTGGCCGGCGACAGCGCCGCCCTGGATGCCGATTTCTTCAACGAGGATTCGGTGCGCTCCCTGGTGCCGCGCGCCGTGGCGCACTTCGGCCACCTGGATGCCGTGGTCAACAACGCCTCGCTGTTCGAGCATGACGATGCCGGCAGCTTCAGCTACGTGGCGCTGGAAGCCCACCTGCGCAGCAACACCGGCGCGCCCATCCTGCTGGCCCAGGCGCTGCATGCCCATATCGAGGATCGCGTGGCGTCCGGCGAGGAGCATGCCAGCGGCGCCGTGATCAACATGCTGGACCAGAAGCTCTGGAACCAGAACCCCGATTTCCTCAGCTACACGCTGTCCAAGGCGGCTCTCGAAGCCGCCGGCACCATGCTGGCGCTGGCGCTGGCCCCGCGCGTGCGCGTCGTCGGCGTGGCCCCGGGCCTGACGCTGACCAGCCACATGCTGAGCCAGGAGCGCTTCGAGTCGCTGCACCGCCTCAGCCCGCTGGGCCGCTCGTCCAGCGCGGCCGACGTGGCCGCCACCGTGTGCTTTGCACTGGACAACCAGTCCATCACCGGCACCACCTTGCTGGTCGATGGCGGCCAGCACCTGCAGCGCTTCGAGCGCGACTTTTCCATGATGTAGGCGCCTGCGCGCGCCAACCCCAAACACTCCACGGCTTTTCCCCATGCACTCCGCCACCGGACAACAGATCCTGACGCTCACGGGTTTGCGCTTCGACGCCAACCTGGGCATCCTCGCCCACGAAAAACAGACGCCCCAGCCCATCCAGGTCGATGCCGAGCTGAGCCTGGGCACCCAGCCGCTGGCGCCGCGCGACGACGACATCCTGCATGTGCTGGACTACCGCAAGGTGCGCCAGATCATCATCGATGAATGCACGGCCGAGCATGTGAACCTGCTGGAGAGCCTGATCGGCAAGCTGGCCCAGCGCCTGATGCAGCTGCCCGGCGTGCTGGGCGTGCGCGTGAAAATCGCCAAGCTGGAAATCTTTGAAGACTGCGAAGTGGCCATTCGCATAGAAACCGGACAATGGTGAACCCCATGAATGCAGTGACCGACAACCCCTGGCTGGCCGAAGAAGCCGCCCCCGAAGCCGCCGCCGATGCGGATGCCCAAGCCCATGCCGCAAACGGCAACCGCATCAAGATCGAGCGCGAGCAGGTCAAGCTGGAAAAGCGTCTGTGCCGCGAGGTGGGCCGCGCCATCACCGACTTCAACATGATCGAGGAAGGCGACAAGATCATGGTCTGCATGTCGGGCGGCAAGGACAGCTACACGATGCTGGACGTGCTGCGCAAGCTGCAAAAGCGCGCGCCCGTGAAGTTCGAGTTGGTGGCCGTGAACCTCGACCAGAAGCAGCCCGGCTTTCCCGACCATGTGCTGCCCGAGTACTTCAAGAGCATCGGCGTGGACTACCACATCGAGACGCAGGACACCTACAGCGTGGTCAAGCGCGTGGTGCCCGAGGGCAAGACCACCTGCGGCCTGTGCTCGCGCCTGCGCCGCGCCATCCTGTACAAGGTGGCCGACGAGCTGGGCTGCACCAAGGTGGCCCTGGGCCACCACCGCGACGACATCGTGCAGACGCTGATGCTCAACATGTTCTACGGCGGCCGCATGAAGGGCATGCCCCCGAAGCTGGTCTCGGACGACGGCAAGCATGTGGTGATCCGCCCGCTGTGCTACGTGCCCGAGAAGGACACCGTCCGCTGGGCCCAGTACCAGAACTTCCCCATCATCCCCTGCAACCTCTGCGGCAGCCAGGACGGCCTGCAGCGCGTGGCCGTGGGCGAGCTGCTGCGCGAGTGGGACAAGAAATTCCCGGGCCGCGTGGAAAGCATGTTCCGCGCCATGGGCCACATCGTGACCACGCACATGATGGACCCCGAGCTGCACGACTTCAAGAACGCCAAGGCCACCGGCATTGCCGACCCCAACGGCGACATGGCCTTCGACCATGAAGAGATGCCAGTGTCCGCAACACTGCCCGGCCTGCAGGTGGTACAACTGTCGTCCTGACGGCTGAACCTATAACCATCGCCCCACTCCAACCAAGGCCCGTGCAAACGGGCCTTTTTTCGACCAAGGAGTACACCATGAAGCTGCGCTGCATCCATGTCCTGGCCATCGTGGCCACGGCCTTGCTCACGGGCTGCGCCGGCGTGCGCGAAGTCCAGAGCACCGTCCAGAGCTATTCCACGCTGGGCGCCCTGCCCGCACCGCCCACCTACCGCCTGGAAGTGCTGCCCTCGCAGCGCGAGGCGCAGACGCACTTCGCGGCCATCGAATCCCAGGCCCAGCAGGCCTTGGGCCGCGTGGGCCTGCAGCGCGACGACTCCCGCGCCAGCCTGATCGTGCAGATTGGTGCCGACGCACGCTATGCGCGCGACTACGCCGCCTGGCCCTACTACGACCGCTGGGGCGGCCCGCGCTGGGGTTGGGGCCTGGGCTACGGGCGCGGCTGGGGCATGGGCTTTGGCGGCAGCTTCATGTTCGACGGGCCGCCGCTGGAGTACTACCGCGCCGTCAGCATCGTGATGCGCAACGCCACCACGCAGCAGATCGTCTACGAGACCTCGGCCCAGCGCCAGGATGTGTGGACCGACGACCCGGCCATCTTCGGCATCCTGTTCGACGCCGCCCTGACCGGCTTCCCCAACCCGCCCAAGGGCTCGCGCGTGGTGCGCACCACCATCGGGCCGGTGCAGCAGGGCGGCGCCCTGGCGCAGCCACCGGTCCAGGAAGCGCCTGCAGTCCAGGCCGCACCTGCAACGCCAGCCCGGTAAGCCATCGCGCCCCCAAAAGCAAAGGCCTGCATCCGCAGGCCTTTTTTGCATGGCGATGGCGCTTGAATCAGTGCCTCAGTGCACATGCTCCATATCCGGCACGGCAGCCATCAGCGCGCGCGTGTACGCATGCTGCGGCGCATCGAGCACGGCGCCGGCCTCGCCAGCCTCGACCAGGCGGCCGCGCTGCATGACGCCGATGTCGTCGCACATGTGGCGGATCACGGCCAGGTTGTGGCTGATCAGCAGATAGGTCAGGCCGAACTCCTCCTGCAGGTCGCGCATGAGGTTGAGCACCTGGGCCTGGACCGAGACGTCCAGCGCCGAGGTGGGTTCGTCGCAGATGATGAACTCGGGCCGGCTGGCCAGGGCGCGCGCGATGGCGATGCGCTGGCGCTGCCCGCCCGAGAACTGGTGCGGGTACTTGCGCGCATCGTCGGGCTTCATGCGCACGCGGCGCAGCGCCTCCTGCACGCGCTCGGCCGTCTCGTCCTTGCCGGACGTGAGGGCCAGCACCTGCAGCGGCTCGGCAATCAGTTCCTGCACGGTCCAGCGCGGGTTCAGGCTGGCATACGGGTCCTGGAAGATCATCTGGAAGCGCCGGCGCATGGCCACGGTCTGGGCGGCCGGGCTCCACTTGTCCACGCCGTCGAACAGCACGGTGCCGCTGGTAGGGGGCGTCAGCCCCGCCACCATGCGCGCCACCGTGGATTTGCCCGAGCCGGACTCGCCGACCAGGCCGAAGGTGGAGCCCTTGCGGATGGAAAAGCTGACGCCGTCCACGGCCTTGAGGATTTTCCTGTCCTCGCGCGCCAGCAACCGGGCCAGCCAGCCGCTGGACAGGTCGAACTCCTTGCACAGCTCGCGCACCTCCAGCAGTGCCGCTGCAGGCTGCCCCGCATCCGCCGCGGGCTGCCAGGGCACGGCGGGCGCGGCCGGGCCGCCGCCCACCTCGGGCACGGGCAGGCGCTGCACGCGGTGGTGCACGCTGGGGATGGCGGCCATCAGCACCTGGGTGTAGGGCTGCTGCGGCGCATCCAGCACCTGGCGCACGGGGCCGGTTTCCAGCACGCGGCCCTGGTACATGACCATGACGCGGTCGGCCGTCTCGGCGATGACGCCCATGTCGTGCGTGATCAGCATGGCGGCCGCGCCGCGCTCCTTGCATACGCGGCGCAGCAGGGCAATGATCTGCGCCTGCACGGACACGTCCAGCGCCGTGGTGGGCTCGTCGGCAATGATGAGTTCCGGCTCGGCGCACAGCGCCAGGGCGATGGCCACGCGCTGGCGCATGCCGCCCGAGAACTGGTGCGGATACTGGGCCATGCGCTCGCGCGCCTGCGGGATCTCCACCTCTTCGAGCAGGGCCAGCGCGCGGGCTTCGGCCTCCTTCTCGGAGATGGGCAGATGCGTGCGGATGGTCTCCACCAGGTGCCGGCCCACGGTGTAGACCGGGTTCAGGCTGGTCAGCGGGTCCTGGAAGATGGAGCCTATGCGCCGGCCGCGCATGCGCCGCAGGTCCTCGCCGCGCAGCGTGTCGATGCGCTCTCCGCGCAGATGCACCGTGCCGGCCGAGATGCGGCCCGGTGGCTCGATCAGGCCGATCACGGCGGCGCCCGTCATGGACTTGCCCGCGCCCGACTCGCCCACCACGCCCAGGATCTCGCCGGGCGCGATGTCGAAGGACACTTCGTCCAGCACCTGCACGGGGCCCTTGTAGGTGTCGAAGGTGACGGACAGGCCGCGAACGCTCAGCACCGGAGGCTGTGCAGGGGGCGGCCCGGATTCTTGTGTCGTGCTCATTGCAGCTTGGGGTTCAATGCGTCGCGCAGCCAGTCGCCGACGAGGTTGACGGACAGCGCCAGCGCCAGCAGCACCAGCGAGGGGAACAGCAATATCCACCACTCGCCCGAGAACAGGAAGCCCTGGCCGATGCGGATCAGCGTACCCAGCGAAGGCTGGGTGGGCGGCAGGCCCACGCCCAGATAGGACAGCGTGGACTCGGCCACGATGGCATGCGCGAAGCTGATGGTGGCGATGACCAGGATGGGCGCCAGCAGGTTGGGCAGGATGTGGCGCACCAGGATGGCCACACGGCTGCGGCCTATGAGCTGGGCGGCCAGCACGTAGTCCTTGTGCTTTTCCACCATCACCGCGCCGCGCACGGTGCGCGCGTACTGCACCCAGTCGGACAGGCCGATGGCGACGATGATCACGAAGACCGCCATGTCGTCGCGGTAGCCCTCGGGCAGCAGGCCGCGTGCAATGCCGAAGATCAGCAGCGCCACCAGGATCACGGGAAAGGTCAGCTGCACATCGGCAATGCGCATCATCAGCGTGTCGAACCAGCCGCCCGCATAGCCGCAGATCAGGCCCAGCGGCACGCCGATCAGCAGGGACAGCCCCACGGCCGACACGCCCACCAGCACCGACATGCGCAGCCCGTGGAGGATGGCGCTCCAGACATCGCGGCCCTGGTCGTCCGAGCCCAGCGCGTACAGCGTGCCGCTGGTGCCCGCCTGGCCCGGGGGCGTGAAGGCGTCCATCAGGTCCAGATTGGCCGGATCGAAGGGGTTCTGCCAGGCCAGCCAGGGCGACAGCAGCGTGGCCGCCACGATCAGCGCCAGCACCAGCGCAGCCGCCTGCACAAGGCGCGAGCGCGCAAAGGCGCGCTTGACCGGCGAGTCGCTGGTGCGCCAGCCCGTGGGAAGGTTTGCTTGTTTCACGGATTCAGTCATCGGTTCCTCAGACGCGGATCGACGATGACGTACAGGAAATCGACGAGCAGGTTGATGCCCACGTACAGCAGCGCGATGAACATCAGGTAGGCGGCGATCAGCGGCACGTCCACACCCTGGATGGAGGAGATGAACAGCAGGCCCACGCCGGGCCACTGGAACACGGTCTCGGTGACGATGGCAAAGGCGATCAGCGAGCCGATCTGCAGGCCCGCGATGGTGATCACGGGGATCAGGGTATTGCGCAGCGCATGGCCAAAGTACAGGTCGCGCTCGCGCAGCCCGCGCGCGCGGCCGAAGCGCATGTAGTCGGCGCGCAGCACCTCCAGCATCTCGGCGCGCACCAGGCGCATGATCAGCGTCATGTTGTAGAAGCCCAGCGTGATGGCGGGCAGGATCAGCGCCGACCAGCCCGAAGCCGTCAGCAGCCCGGTCTCCCAGCCGCCCAGCTTCACCGTCTCGCCGCGCCCGAAGGACGGCAGCCAGCGCAGTTCCACGGCAAACAGGTAGATCAGGGCGATGCCGATCAGGAAGGTGGGCAGGGACACGCCCACCAGCGACACCGTCATGATCGAGCGGCTCAGCCAGCCCTCGCGCCGTATGGCCGTGTACACGCCCAGCGCCACGCCGATGACCAGGGCGAACAGCGCCGCCGTCATCGCCAGCTCCAGCGTGGCGGGCAGGCGCTCGGCAATGATCTCGGTCACGGGGCGCTTGAGCCGGTAGGAGATGCCCAGGTCGCCCTGCAGCACCTTGCCCACGTAGCCCAGGTACTGCAGGGGCACGGGCTTGTTGAAGCCCAGGCTTTCCGTCAGCGCCTCGCGCTCGGCAACCGTCGCGTCCTCGCCCAGCAGGCTGATCGTGGGATCTCCGATATGGCGGAACACCATGAACGAGACAAAGGAAACGGCCAGCAGGACCAGGGCGGACTGGCCCAGCCGGCGCAGCAGATGGACCAGCATCGGTGCTTACTTCTTCTCGAACTTGACGAACTTGAAATGCAGCGCGTTGTCCGGGTGCACGGGCACATTGATCCGCGGCACGGACGCGAAGTGGATCACCTGGTCATGCAGCGCAATGTAGAAGCGCTCCTTTTGCACCGTCTCCCAGATGCTCTTGATGGTGGCATCGCGCTTTGCCTTGTCGCTCTCCGAGGACAGGGACAGGATCTTGGCATCCACATCGGCATTGCTGTAGTGCGTCGCGTTCTGCGCGCCACGGCCGTCCTTGCCGCGCGAGTGCACCAGGAAGTCGAAGATGTAGGCCGAGTCATAGGTGGGCACGCCCCAGCCGTACAGGTAGAAGTCGCTGTCCGCCTTGGTGAGCGAGACGCTGTGCATGGCGATCGGCCGGGCCGAGACTTCGGTCTTGATGCCGATGCGGCCCAGGAAGCCTGCCACCGCCGTGGCAATGGCCTCGTCGTTCACATAGCGGTCATTGGGCGTGTTCAGCGTGATGGTGAAGCCGTTGGGGTAGCCCGCCTCGGCCAGCAGCTGCTTGGCCTTGGCGGCATCCGCCTTGGGATAGGCCGCAAAGGCCTTGTCGTAGCCATTGACGAAGGACGGCGCGATCACGCCCGTGGGAATCGACAGGCCGCGCATCACCGAGCGCTTGATCGCATCGCGGTCGATGGCCAGCTCGATGGCCTGGCGCACCTTGGGATCGGCCAGCGGATTCTTGCCCTTGACGTTGCTGCTCTTGAGCTCGGCCGCACCCACGTTCAGGCCCAGGAAGATGGAGCGGTTCTCGGGGCCTTCATTGATGCGCAGGCGCTTGTCCTGCTTCAGGCGCGCCACGTCCTGCGCGGGAATGTCCTGGGCGAAGTCCACCTCGCCCGACAGCAGGGCCGCCACGCGCGTGGCCGGGGACTTGATGGGCAGGTAGATCAGCTCGGTCACCTGCAGCGGGAACTGGCCCTTGCCCCAGTAGTCGGGGTTGAGCTTCATCACCGTCTTCGAGTCGATCTCGCGGCTGGCCAGCACATAGGCGCCCGTGCCGTTGGCTGCGCGCGTGGCGCCGTTCTCGGTCTTGCTGGCCGTGTCCTGCGTGGTCTCGGCGCCGTTGGCCTTGGACCACTTCTCGCTCATGATGAAGAGGTTGGTCAGATTGTCGGGGAAGATCAGGTTCGGGCCCTTGGTCTTCACCTGCACCGTGAGATCGTCCACGGCCTTGGCTTCCTCCATCGAGGACAGCAGCGACTTGACCTGGGCGTTCTCCCCCTTGGCGCGGTTCAGCGAGAAGACCACGTCGCGCGCCGTGAACGGCGTGCCGTCATGGAACTTGACGTTGGGGCGCAGCTTGAACTCCCAGACCGACGGGTCGGAGGTCATCTTCCACGAGGTTGCCAGCGTGGGCACCAGCTTGCCGTCGGCCGAGCGGATGACCAGGGTTTCGTAGATCTGGTGCAGCAGCACGAAATTGGTGCCCACGTTGAAGGCATGCGGGTCCAGCGAAGTCGGATCGGAGCCGCGCGCCCAGCGCACGGTCTCGGCCTGGGCCAGCGCGGCCGAGGTCAACAGGCCTGCGGCCAGCAAAGAACGGCCCAGAATCTTCATGATCATTTGTCTGCTCCCCTGTGGATGATTGGAAAGGCGGCGGTCATGCGACGCAGCAGCCGGGACGCCGCAAGAAGCGGGCCATATAGGTGCGCCCCACTGTAAATAACTTTTACAGCTTGTTTGATTGATTTTTATACTTAAAAGCCATTTCCAAATAACAAGATCGCCGCCTGCGGCCCGCCATTGGCGTGCGGCCATCATGGACAGGCCAACGGCTTTGACAGCTAGTGAAAACGCGAAAGACCGCCACGGCCTGCTCTGGCAAAGGTTTGCAATCGGGCACAGGTCCGCGCCGCACGGCGTGCTAATTTCAGGCCCTGTATCGAGCCTGCGGGTCCCCGCGGAAAGGAAGCATCATGAAGACATCCATTGCCAGCGCACTGCTGTGCGCATTGCTGGGCCTGGGCGCCCTGCCTGCACAGGCGTCGGGCCTGGGCGACTCGCTGCGCCAGGCCTCCGGGCTGGGCGGTGACAAGGCAGCCAGCAGCGAAGGCGCCGGCTCCGGCCTCGGCGGCATGCTGGGGGCGGGGGCAGGCGGTGCGGGTGCGCTGTCCGCCCTGGGCCTGAGCCCCTCGGCCACGGCCGGCAACGCGGCAGGCGTCATCACCTACTGCATGAAGAACAACTACCTCAATGCCGACAAGGCGGCCCAGGTCAAGGACCAGTTGCTGGGCAAGCTGGGCATGCAAAAGCAGGAAGAGCCCAAGGACACGGGATTCCAGAACGGCCTGGGCGGACTGGTCACCGGCTCCAACGGCAAGAGCTTCAGCATCGACAAGCTCAAGGGCGACCTCAGGGAAAAGGCCTGCGACTTCGTGCTGGACAACGCAAAAAGTCTTATTTGATCCCCCTGAGGCGCTGCGCGCCTTCCCCCTGAGGGGGACGACACCCTCGGTGCGGGGCGGCCCTTCCTCGGTGTCCCTGGGTTTAGGGCGCGCCAGTTTCGCCTTTTAGTTGACTATGCCAAGGATCCACTTGGCGTCCGCACCTGGGCCATGCAGGCTCCCGCAGCTTGCAGGACAATGCCTGCTCTTTTGCAGCTTCCCCACGCCAGCCCCTCATGCAAGCCACGCGCATCATTGCCATCCGCCACGGAGAAACCGCCTGGAATGTGGATGCCCGCATCCAGGGCCATCTGGACATTCCCCTGAACGACATGGGACTTTGGCAGGCTGCCCAGGCCGGCAAGGCCCTGGCGGGCGAGCCGGTGGCCGCCATCTACAGCAGCGACCTGCTGCGTGCCCATGCCACGGCCGAGGCCGTGGCCGCAAGCACGGGCGCGCCGCTGACGGCCGACAAGGGCCTGCGCGAGCGCTGCTTCGGCAGCTTCGAGGGCCAGACCTTCAGCGATATCGAGGCATCCCACCCGGAGGATGCGCTGCGCTGGCGCAAGCGCGATCCCGAGTTCGTGCCCGCAGGCGGCGGCGAGTCGCTGCTGATGCTGCGCGACCGCATCTCGGCCACGGTGGACCGCCTGGCGGGCCGCCACGCAGGCGAGCAGATCGTGATCGTGGCGCATGGCGGCGTGATGGATGTGCTCTACCGTCTGGCCACACACCAGGAAGTGCAGGCGCCGCGCACCTGGGCGCTGGGCAACGCGGCCATCAACCGCCTGCTGTGGACGCCCCAGGGCCTGGGCCTGGTCGGCTGGGGCGATGTGCAGCACCTGGAAGGCGGTGCGCGCGACGAGGTTTTCAGCTGAAAGCCGGCACTTCGGCGAAACGACCTATTCCACCTGGATATTGGCGGACTTGACGATCTGCGTGTAGTTCGCCTTTTCCTTGCGCAGGAATTGGGCGAACGTGGCCGGCGTGCCCGAGCCGGGCGTGGCGCCACTGTCCTGCAGGCGCTTGCGGACCTCGGGCAGCTTCAGCACCTCAGCCAGTTCCGTGGCCAGGCGGCTGACCACGGGTTCGGGCGTGCGGGCGGGGGCGAACAGGCCGGTCCAGGCCTCCAGTTCGAAACCCTTCAGATCGGGCGCCTCCGCAAAGCTCATGACCTCGGGAATCACGTCGATGCGCTGTGCCGAGGTCACGCCCACGCCTTCCAGCTTTTTCTGCTGCACCAGCGGCGTGGCGCCGGTGGTCATCAGAATGCCCAGATCAACCTGGCCGCCCATGACCTCGCTGGTCACCTGGGCCACGCCGCGATAGGGCACATGGACCAGGCGGATGCGGGCGCGCTCCTGCAGCCGCTCCATGGCCAGGTGCAGCACCGTGCCCACGCCCGGCGTGGCATAGGTCAGCGCGCCGGGCCGGGCGCGGGCCATGCTGATCAGCTCGTTGAGGTTGTGCACCGGCAGGCCAGGGCGGGCCACGATCACCATGGGCGCCACCGTAATCAGGCCCACGGGCGCCAGGTCACGCTCGGCGTCATAGCGCACGGAGGAGTTCACCAGTTGGGCAATGCTCACCGGCCCGTCAAAGCCCAGCAGCAGCGTGTAGCCATCGGCATGCGAGCGCGCCACCTTGCTCACGCCCAGCACGCCGCCCGAGGCCGGCACGTTGTCCACCACCACCGACTGGTTCAGGCGCGCCCCCAGCTTCTCGGCGACCAGCCGCGCCGTGGCGTCCACATCGCTGCCCGCGCCAAAGGGCACGATCAGGGTGATGGGCCCGGCGGCCGGCCAGGGCTTGCCTGCGCCCGGCGCAGCATGGGCGGCGGGTGCAGCGGCAAGGGCCGCAGCCAGGGAGGCGGCAGCCGATAGCAGGGAGCGGCGGGACAAGGGCATGGGGCTTGGGCATGCAAGGCGCATGCCGGCGAAGGCGGTGCGGGCTGGCGGCCTGCAGGGCAAGCACGTCCAGCGCGTGGAAAGCGGGCGATTCTGCCATAGGGCGCAATTTTCCTGCCATGCGCTTGCCATGAAGCCCCATTTATTGCAATCCGTTTCAACCCTTTAGGTTTGATGTCAGCCCTGGGGGCGTCGGTGTGCGCGGCCCTGGCTGGCCTCCGCCCCGGCGGGTTTGCAGGCAAACAGGTCCTCGCACAGTCCACGCAGCCAGCGGTTGGCCGGATCCCGGTGGTAGCGCGCATGCCAATGCTGCTTGACGGTGAAGGAAGGCACCGGCACCGGGCAATCGAACACCTGCAGTTCATGGGTGTTCGCCAGCGTCTCGCCGATGTGGCGCGGCACGGTGGCGATCAGGTCGGTGGTCGAGACGATGGCGGCGAGGCCCAGAAAGCCCGGAAGCTCCAGCAGCACGCGGCGTTCCACGCCATGGCGCGACAAGGCTGCATCGAGCAACTGCACGCCCGTTCCGCCCACGATGCCTATGTGCGCCTCCGCCCGGTACTGGCGCAGGCCCAGGCTCCTGCCGGCCAGGCGCGGATGGCCGGCATGGGCCAGGCATACCCAGTCCTGCGGGTACAGAACCTGCTGGTAGAAGCCCGCCTCCAGCCACGGCACCAGGCCGATGGCCAGGTCCGCCTGGCCGGACTGCAGCGCCTGCGCGCTGTGCTCGTCGATGCGCGCCGCCTCCAGCCGCACGCCGGGCGCCACGGCGCGCACATGGGCCAGCAGGCGCGGCAGCAGCGTGATGTGGCTGGCATCCGTCATGCAGATGCGAAAGCGGCGCGCCGCGCTCGCCGGATCGAAGGCCTGCGCGGGCGCGCCCAGGCGCCGCAGCGATGCCAGCGCGTCGCGGGCCGGCACGATCAGTTCCTGCGCGCGGGGCGTGGGCTGCATGCCCGCAGGCGTGCGCACGAAAAGCTCGTCGCCAAGTTGCCTGCGCAATTGCCCCAGCCAGTTGCTCACCGTGGGCTGGCTCTGGCCCAGTTGCTCGGCGGCACGCGTCACGCTTTGCGTGCTGTAGAGCAGGTCGAAGAGGCGCAGCAGCTTGGCGCTGAGCAGCGCGCCGTCGGTATCGATGCCCGTGTCGTTGCCGGTGTCGTCTTCGAGATCCATGTCAAAACGCAATGTAGACCATTTCATCCATGCCATGGCTGAAATGGTGGCCGCGGCCTATCGTCCCTGCATTCCAACGGAGACTTGCATGAAGATCTGCTTTCTGGGTGCGGGCGCACTGGGCTGCGCCATCGGAGGGACCCTCGCGGCTGCGGGGTCCGATGTCACGCTGATCGACCCCTTCAAGGCGCACACCGATGCGATGGGCCGCGAGGGCCTGCGCATGCAGGACGGCAACGGCACCGAGCGCACGGTGAAGCTGCGCGCGGTGCCCGACAGCACCGGCCTGGAGCCTGCCGACCTGGTGATCGTGCTGGTCAAATCCTTCCATACGCGTTCGGCCATCGAAGCCTCCAGGCACCTCGTGGGACCGGCGACAGCCGTGCTGTCGCTGCAAAACGGCATGGGCCACGAAGACATCCTCGGCGAGACCGTGGGCCGCGAACGGGTGCTGGCCGGCAAGACCTATGTGGGCGGCGTACTGCTGGGCCCGGGCCAGGTCATTGCCGGCACGCAGGGCAAGCGCACGGTGATCGGCGAGCTGGACGGCGCCATCAGCGACCGCGCCAGGGCCATCGCCGCCGAGTTCGAGCGCGCAAGCCTGCCCTGCGAGGTCAGCAGCGGCATTGTGGGCGTGATGTGGGACAAGCTGCTCATCAACGTCTGCACGGGCGCGCTGAGCGCCATCACCGGGCAGACATATGCCAGCCTCTATTCGGTACCCGAGATCGAGGCCACCGCCCTGGCCGCCGTCGCGGAGGCCATGGCGGTCGCCAGGGCCAGCGGCGCCACGCTGTCGATACAGACGCCGCGCGATGCCTGGGTGATGGCGGCCGAAGGACTGCCTCCCGGCTTCAGGACCTCGATGCTGCAAAGCCTTGAGAAGGGGTCACGCACCGAGATCGACTTCATCAATGGATGGGTGGTGCGCCAGGGCCGCAGGCACGGCGTGCCCACGCCGGTCAACGAGACGCTGGTCGCGGCCATCAAGGGCATCGAACACCGCATGGGGGCGCAATGAGCGCGGCGACCCGTGCCTATGTGGAGCATGTCGCGATCTGGGTCGACGACATCCACTGGCACATCCGGTTCTTCGACGAGGTGTGCGGCATGGCGATGCGCGAGGTGCAGGGCACGGCAAAGGAGCCGCTGCAGTACTGGACGCTGGGCGGCCTCCAGTTCATGGCCCGACCCGGCCATGCGAGCCCCGAAGGCCGCCTCGGCCACCTGGGCGTGATGTGCGAGGACCTGGAGGCCGCGCTCGCTGCGGCGCAGGCCTTCGGCGTCACCGAAATGCCCCAGGGCCGCAACTGGCTGCGCCTGCCCGACGGCCTTGTCGTCGAATTCATCCAGGCCAGCGCGGGCGCCGTCGCGCAGGCGCTGGCCGTCAATCCACGCGCATGAAACAAGCGCCCATCCCTCAAGACACCATGACCCCCATCGAAGACAAATACTGGGACGACGCCGTCATCGGCCAGGAGTGCGTCAGCCCTCCCTACGAAGTGACCGAGGCGCGCGTCATGGCCTACGCCGAACTCTCGGGCGACCACACGCCCGTACACACCGACGAGGCCTATGCGCGCACCACGCCGTTCGGCACGCGCGTGGCGCACGGGCTGTTCGGCCTGTCGATCGCCGACGGCCTCAAGACACGCAGCGACATGCGCTTCATGCCCGGCATGTCGCTGGGCTGGGAATGGCGCTTCGTGGGCCCGATCAAGCTCGGCGACACGGTGCGCGTGAGGTTCCGCGTCGGCAGCAAGCGCGCATCGCAAAGCCGCCCGGGCTGGGGCATCCTGGTGCTGCCTTCGGAGCTGGTCAACCAGCGCGACGAGGTGCTGCAAAAGGGCGAGCACCGCGTGATGATCCCCAGGAGGCCTCTATGAGCCCGCAACAGGAGTTGCCGCTGGCGGGCATCCGCGTGGTGGACTACAGCCACTTCCTGGCCGGCCCCTATGTGGGGCGATGCCTGGCCGCGCTGGGCGCAGAGGTGATCAAGGTCGAGCGGCCGGGCACCGGCGATGCCGGCCGCCAGCATGCCTGGTTCGTGGGCGAGCACAGCGGCTACTTCCTGCAGCAGAACATGGGCAAGAAGGGCCTGTGCGTGAACACCCGCGATCCGCGTGGACTGGCGCTGATGCACCGGCTGGTGGACAGCGCCGACGTGTTCGTCGAGAACTACCGCCCCGGCGCACTCCAGAAGCTGGGCCTGGGCTACGAGGAGCTGGCGTCGCGCCATCCCGGCCTGGTCTATTGCTCGATCTCGGCCTATGGTCACACGGGGCCCGACGCGCACCGCGCCGGCTTCGGCCTGATCGCCGAGGCCAAGAGCGGCATCATGCAGATGGTCGGCAACCCCGGCGAGGCGCCGCCACTGCTGCGCATCTCGCTGGGCGACATGTACACCGGAATCCATGCGGTGGCCGCGATCAATGCCGCCCTGCTGGGCCGCGTGAAGTCGGGCAGGGGCCGGCACATCGACATGGCCCTCTACGACACGCTGATGTCCATGCACGAATACGCGGTGCAGTGCTACACGCTGTCGGGCGGCACGGAGGTGCCGCAGCAGACCGGCCATGACATGCCCAATTCCACGCTGTACGGCGTGTTCCGCGCGAGCGACGGCGACCTGGTGATCGCGGCGCAGGTGGACGAGGCCTGGAAGCGCTTCGCCGCCCTGGTCGAACGCACCTCGGGCCCGGCCGGGTTCGGCGGGGACACGCGCCTGCACACCGCGGCCGGGCGCAACGCGAACCGGCTGGAGATCCTCGCGGTGGTCCGCGCCTGGGTGCAGGCCGGGACGGTTTCGCAGATCCTGCAATGGCTGGACGCCATCGACGTGCCCTGCGCCAAGGTGCAGCGCATCGACGAGGTGCTGGCCGATCCGCAGATCCAGGCGCGCGGCATGCTGCTGGAGCAGCAGCATCCGGTGCTGGGCACGATACGCCTGCCCAACCTGCCTTTCCGGTTCTCGGACTGCGACACCGCGCAGACACAGGTCGCCCCCGAACTGGGCGAGCACAACGCCGAAATCGCCGCCAGCCTGGGCTTCAGCGATGCGCAGATCGCCGCCATGCAGGCCGATGGCGTGCTGTACGGCAAGACAGGGAGCCCGCTTCATGACTGACCGCTATGCCGTCATCGGCCATCCCATAGGCCACACCAGGTCGCCGATGATCCACGGCAGCTTTGCGCAGGCCGCGGGCCAGGATCTCGACTACGGCGCGATCGAGGCCATGCCCGGGGACTTTGCGGCGGCCGTGCATGCGTTCCGCGAAGCCGGTGGCCGCGGCCTGAACGTCACGGCGCCGTTCAAGCTGCAGGCCTTCGAACTGGCCACCGACAGGCTGGAGCGCGCCCTGTCGGCCGGCGCCGCCAACGCGCTGAAGTTCGAGGATGGGCGCATCTACGCGGACAACTTCGATGGTGTCGGCCTGGTCAGGGACATCACGCGCAACCTGGGCGTCCCGATCAAGGGCGCACGCGTGCTGCTGCTGGGCGCGGGCGGTGCCGCCCGGGGCGCCATGCTGCCTTTCCTGCAGCAACAGCCGTCCCGACTCGTCGTGGCCAACCGCACGTCGGCGACCGCCGACGCCCTGGCACAGCGGTTTGCCGCGCACGGCCCCGTGGCGGCATCACGCTGCAACGCGCTGGCGGGCCAGCGTTTCGACATCGTGGTCAATGCCACCTCCGCCAGCCTCAGGGGAGAAATGCCGCCACTGCCCGGCGAAGCGCTGCAAGGCGTCCAACTGGCCTACGAATTGGCCTATGGCAAAGGACTCACGCCGTTCCTGCACCTGGCCAGGAACGCGGGCGTGGCGCAGCTTGCGGACGGCGTGGGCATGCTGGTCGAGCAAGCGGCCGAAGCCTTTGCGTGGTGGCGCGACCTGCGCCCCGATACCCGCACCGTCATCGAGCGCATGGTCATCCCGCTGGCCTGAGCGGCCCGGCAACCGGGGATGGACCGCATCCCGCAGCGCGGCACCTAGGGTTGACGCTGACGCACCACCGCCCGCTGCTCGCCAGAATCTGCGGACATGCCCAGCCCCAGCCAAATCATCGTCTTCGCCACGCCGGCCTTTTTGCTGCTGATCGCGCTGGAATGGGGCGTGAGCCTGTGGCGCGGGCGCAATGCCTACCGTCTGGCAGATGCCGTCAGCTCCATCAGCCTGGGCATGCTGAGCCAGACCAGCGCCGTCTTCACCGGGCTGCTGCGCATCGGCCTGTACACACTGGCCTTCGAGCATGTGGCGCTGTGGCGCAACGATGCCTTCTGGACCAGCATTCCCGGCTGGCTGCTGGCCCTGCTGTTCTACGACTTCTGCTACTACTGGCTGCACCGCATGGGCCACGAGGTGGCCGTGCTCTGGGCAGCCCATGCCGTGCACCACCAGAGCCAGGACTACAACCTTTCGACGGCACTGCGCCAGACCAGCTCGGGCGCGCTGCTGGGCTGGCTGTTCTACCTGCCCATGGCGCTGGCCGGGGTGCCGCCGCTGGTGTTTGCCATCGTGGGCCTGATCGATCTGCTCTACCAGTTCTGGGTCCATACCGAGCAGGTGCGGCGCCTGGGCTGGTTCGACCGCTGGTTCTGCGCGCCCAGCAACCACCGCGTGCACCACGCCGTCAACGACTGCTACCTGGACAGGAACTACGGCGGCATCCTCATCGTCTGGGACCGCCTGTTCGGCACCTTCAAGCCCGAGGATGACCGCGAGCCCTGCGTCTACGGCACGCGCGGCCTGCTGCACAGCTGGGACCCGCTGTGGGCCAATGCCGTGGTCTACCGGCAGCTTCTCCACGACAGCTGGCATGCGCGGCGCTGGGGCGACAAACTGCGCGTCTGGATCAAGCCGCCCGGATGGCGTCCCGCCGATGTGGCGCAACGCTTTCCCAGGCCGCCCTTCGACCTGGACGCGCACCGCGTGCTCTACGCACCCGGGATGGAGCGCGGCCTGCGCTGGTTTGCGGGCCTGCAGTTCGTGGCGCTGATCGCCGGGGTGTCGCTGTTCCTGTGGCATGCCGACCAGTCGTCGCCAGCCCGCAATGCGCTGTGGTTTGGCGTGCTGCTGGCCTGCCAGTGGGCGCTGGGCGCGGCCATGCAGGGGCGCATCGGCCTGTGGCTGGCCCTGGCCATCGAGGCCGGCGCGCTGGCCACGGCCACCAGCGCGCTGGACATGCTGCACTGGCACTGGCTTTTCAAGCCGCTGGCCATGGTCTTTGCACTGGTCGCCGTCATGCAGCTGTGGCGCGGCAGCGCGGCCTTCTCGGCGCTGGCCCGGCCTGCACGCGGCGCCGGGTGGCTGGCTGCGGCGCTGGCGGCATCCCTGGCGGGCGACGTGTTCCTGATGCTGCCCGACCTTTTCATCCCGGGCCTGGCCAGCTTCCTGCTCGCCCACCTGGCCTATACCGTGCTGCTGCGCCAGGATGCCCCCTGGTTTGCACACCGGCCCTCGCTGGCCGCCACGCTGGCGCTGGGCGTGGGCATGTATGCCGTGCTCTGGCAGGGCGGGCTGCCTGCCGCGCTGCGCCTGCCCGTGGCCGCCTACGTGCTGGTCATTGCGCTGATGGCGGCCCAGGCTCTGGGCCGCGCCCGGCATCTGGGCGGCACGGCGGCCTGGCAGGTGGCCATGGGCGCCTGCTTCTTCATGGCCAGCGACTCGCTGCTGGCCATCAACCGCTTCGTGCAGCCCTTCGACGGCGCCCAGGCCGGCGTGCTGTCCACCTACTACGCGGCGCAACTGCTGATCGTGCAGGGCTGGCTGGCGCGTGGCGCATCGACATCAGGGTTGACCCGAAGCAGCTCGCAAGGCACAATCGGGGGATCGCATTTTCAGGAGTCCTCCGTGGACAGTGCCAGTTCAACCAGTGACAAACAGCGCGCCGCAATGGCTTCGCTGCTGGCTGACTGACCGACTCCTGTGATGGGAGCGGCCATGTCGGTCGGCTTCCATCCATTGCTGCGTTTTCCCTTGGATCTTCGCGCCCGCCCAGGCGCTGCAGTGGCGCCTCGCCTGCATCAGGCACGCCGCGCCTGCACCGAGGATTCCAAAGGCTGTTGATCACTGACCGCGTGCCCGTGTGGCTGCCATCGAGCAGCGCCCGGGCCACGCTCTTGACGGCCCTGCCCGCGGCGGTCTTCCTGGTTCGCCAAGGAGAAAGCCATGTCCACACCGTTCGTCCGCCCCGCAATGCAACGCCTGCAGCCTGCCACTGCCGCGCCCTGCCCCGGCGCCACCGGCGCGCGTGTGGCTGCCTCCCAGGCAGCAATGCAGGCAAAGGCGCAGGCACAGATGCAGGCCCAGGCCCCTTCGGCCATGGAGCACGCCATGCACCTGGACCTGCAGACCCACTGGCCCACGCACCGCATCCGCAGCTTTCTGAGCCTGCAGCCGCGCTGAACGCGCCGCCCGCCTTGTCCGTCCCCTCGTCAGAAAGGAGCTCCCCCATGGACCCCGATCCGAGTCGATCTTGCCCTGAACACTCCGATACGGTCCGGCCGCACATGCCTGCGGCCCTTCCGCCTCATCCCAAGGCCCCGGCCGGGAGACCCGCGCACGTCCATTGAGTGACAGATGCCGGGCCTCTTCCGCCGCAACGAAAGAAGCCCGCCATGCAACACGTCATCACCGCGCTGCGCACCACGCACACAGCCGCGCACGCAACCACGCCGGCCGCCACAAGCGCCAGCCACACCTCCCGCGCCAGCACCCTGCAGCTGGCCCTGCAAGCCGCCATTGCGGCACGCCATACCGGACAACTGCACGCCCTGCTGCAGCAACACGGCCCTGATCTCTTCGCCCACGCGCTCGTGGCGCTCACGCAGCGCCAGCAGGCCGACGTTCTGTCCCTGCTGGCGGCGCAGGAGCGCGCCGGGGTCTACCGCCACCTGCCGGCCACCGCCCGCCGCCAATGGCTGCAGGCCGCAATGGCAGTCCGCCAGCCGCTGCGCCGCCGCCTGCTGTGCGCCTGCCAGCGCAACTGGCACTGGCTGCGCGATACTCTCCGCCACAGCCAGGCCTGAGCCGCCAAGGAGGTCGCCATGAAAGCCCTCAAGCACCTGTTCCAGGCGTTCTTGCGCAGCCGCCACGCCATGGGGCTGTTCCGGCGCAACGCCCTGCCCTCGGGCACGGCCGTGCACCGCTCTGTGTCACCCACCCTCACGCGGGAGTTGCTGCGCGCCTCGCGCGATGACATCGCTGCAGTGCTGGCGCGCACCGGCTCCAGCGAGGACGGATTGACGCGCGAGCAGGCCCGTGCCGCGCTCACGCGCTTCGGCCCCAACGAGGTGGAGCACGAAAAGCCCCTGCCCGCCTGGCTGCACCTGTGGTATTGCTACCGCAATCCCTTCAACCTGCTGCTGACGCTGCTGGCCGTGGTCTCCTATGCCACCGAGGACATGAAGGCCGCCATCGTCATCGCCTCCATGGTGCTGCTGTCCACGCTGCTGCGCTTCGTCCAGGAAGGCCGATCCAACCGCGCGGCCGCACGGCTCAAGGCCATGGTCAGCAGCACGGCCACGGTACTGCGCCGCAATGGCGGCCCCCATCTGCCGGCCGACGCCGTGGCCTCCGACGCCCAGCACAGCGGCTTCGGCCAGCAGGCGCGCCGCTACGAGGTGCCGCTGCGCGAGGTCGTGCCCGGCGATTTCGTGGTGCTGTCGGCCGGCGACATGATTCCCGCCGACTGCCGCGTGCTGGGGGCCAAGGACCTGTTCGTGAGCCAGTCCGCCATGACCGGCGAATCCCTGCCCGTGGAAAAGCGCGCCGATGCCGGCGCATCGAATGGCGCGGGCGTGCTGGAGGCCAGCAACCTGCTGTTCATGGGCACCAACGTGGTTTCGGGCACGGCGCTGGCCGTGGTACTGGCCACGGGCAACCGCAGCTATTTCGGCACCATTGCCACGCGGGTGACCTCCAACGACCGCGCGCCCACGGCCTTCGAGACCGGCGTCAACAGCATCAGCTGGCTGCTGATCCGCTTCGCGGCCGTGATGGTGCCCGTGGTGCTGCTCATCAACGGCTACACCAAGGGCGACTGGGCCGAGGCCTTCCTGTTCGCCCTGTCCGTGGCCGTGGGCCTGACGCCCGAGATGCTGCCCATGATCGTGACCTCCACCCTGGCCAAGGGCGCCGTGGTGCTGTCGCGCCGCAAGGTCGTGGTCAAGCGCCTGGACGCCATCCAGAACTTCGGCGCCATGGACGTGCTGTGCACCGACAAGACCGGCACGCTGACCCAGGACCGCATCGTGCTGGAGCGCCACACCGACGCCTTCGGCCAGCCCTGCGACGAAACGCTGCGCTTCGCCTTCCTCAACAGCCACTACCAGACCGGCCTGAAGAACCTGCTGGACCATGCCGTGCTCGAGCATGTGGAACTGCACACCCAGATGCGCGTGGCCGAGGACTACCGCAAGGTCGATGAGATCCCCTTCGACTTCGAGCGCCGCCGCATGTCCGTGGTGGTGGCCGAGCGCAACCACCACCACGAGCTGATCTGCAAGGGCGCGGTCGAGGAAATCCTGGGCGCCTGCACCCGCCTGCGCGAGGGCGACGGCACGCGCCCGCTGGACGAGGAGCAGCTGGCCCGCGTGCGCCGCGTGACGCGCGAGCTCAACCGCGAGGGCCTGCGCGTGGTCGCCGTGGCCATGAAGGAAGTGCCGCCGAACAAGAGCGACTACGGCGTGGCCGACGAGTCCGACCTGATCCTGATCGGCTACATCGCCTTCCTGGACCCACCGAAGGAAACCACGGCCGAGGCGCTGGCCGCCCTGGCCGCGCACGGCGTGGCCGTCAAGCTGCTGACCGGTGACAACGAACTGGTGGCCGCCAAGGTCTGCCGCGATGTGGGACTGCCCGCAGAACACATCATCCTGGGCAAGCAGATCGAGCACATGAACGACGAGAAGCTGCGCCAGACGGTGGAGCGGCACCAGCTGTTCGCCCGGCTCACGCCGCTGCACAAGGAGCGCATCGTGCATGCGCTGCGCGCCAACGGCCACATCACCGGCTTCATGGGCGACGGCATCAACGACGCCCCGGCCCTGCGCGCGGCCGACATCGGCATCAGCGTGGACAGCGCCGTGGACATCGCCAAGGAAGCCGCCGACATCATCCTGCTGGAAAAAAGCCTGATGGTGCTGGAGCAGGGCGTGATCGAGGGCCGGCGCACCTTCAGCAACATGCTGAAGTACATCCGCATGACGGCCAGCTCCAACTTCGGCAATGTGTTCTCGGTGATGGTGGCCTCGGCCTTCATCCCCTTCCTGCCCATGCTGCCGCTGCACCTGCTGGTGCAGAACCTGCTGTACGACTTCTCGCAGATCGCCATCCCCTTCGACAACGTGGACGACGAACTGGTGCGCCAGCCGCTGCGCTGGAACCCGGCCGACCTGGGCCGCTTCATGGTGTTCTTCGGGCCCATCAGCTCGCTGTTCGACATCCTGACCTTCGCGCTGATGTGGTTCGTCTTCGCCGCCAACACGCCCGAGCAGCAGACGCTGTTCCAGTCGGGCTGGTTCGTCATCGGGTTGCTCACGCAGACGCTGATCGTGCACATGATCCGCACGCCCAGGATCCCCTTCCTGCAAAGCCGCCCGTCCTGGCCGCTGCTGCTGGCCACGGCGACCGTGATGGCGGCCGGCATCTTCCTGCCGATGGGACCATTGGCCGGCTACTTCAAGCTGGAGGCGCTGCCTGCGGCCTACTTCCCGTGGATGATTGCCATATTGCTGGGCTACGCTTGCCTGGCCACGCTGCTCAAGCGCGTCTACATCCGCCGCTACGGCTGGCAGTGACGCACCCTTCAACGCCCCTTTTCAACCCATTCACCAGGAAAGCTCGCAAGCACATGCTGGCCCTGCAGAACTTCAACCCCGGCGCCATGCTGGACACCTTCGTCAGCCTGACCACGGCCTTCGTGTTCGGCGCCCTCATCGGCCTGGAGCGCCAGGTGCGCCAGCGCACGGCGGGGCTGCGCACCAACACCCTGGTCGCCGTGGGCGCGGCCGTCTTCGTGGACCTGGCCGTGCGCCTGGGCGGGGCCGAGGGCGCCACGCGCGTGGTGGCCTACGTGGTCTCGGGCGTGGGCTTCCTGGGTGCGGGCGCCATCATGAAGGAAGGGGCCAACATCACCGGGCTGAACACGGCGGCCACGCTCTGGGGCTCGGCCGCCGTGGGAGCCTGCGCGGGCGCCAGCCTGGTGGCCGAGGCGGGCCTGGCCACGCTGTTCGTGCTGGCCAGCAACACCTTGCTGCGCCCCGTGGTCAACCGCATCAACCGCCGCCCGGTGGATGACGAATCCACGGAATCGACCTACTACGTCTACGCCATCTGCCACCGCGGCGCCCAGGGCGATGTGCGCGAGCAGATGCTGGAGCTGCTGGAGAACGCCAGCTACCCCGTGCGCGGCGTGGAAACCCACGCCTTCGGCCCGCAGGACACCGAGATCGAGGCCATGCTCTACGCCACCTCGGTGGACTCCGACGAGCTGGACCGCGTGATCGCCGCCATCGAGGCCCTGCCCGGCGTGCTGCAGGCCTTCTGGAACGCCGGCACGGAGGAATGAGCCGGCAGGCTGGCGACGCTCAGGAAGCGTCGTCGCCCGGCACCGGCAACCCGAGATGGCGGTACGCCGCCTGGGTCGCCATGCGCCCGCGCGGCGTGCGCTGCAAAAAGCCCTGCTGGATCAGGTAGGGCTCGATCACATCCTCGATGGTGCCCGCCTCCTCGCCGATGCTGGCCGCGATGTTGTCCAGGCCCACGGGCCCGCCGTCGAAGCGGTGCACCACGGCCTCCAGCAGCTTGCGGTCCATGATGTCGAAGCCCTGGGGATCGACATCGAGCATGGCCAGCGCGCGGTCGGCCAGTTCGCGCGTGATGCTGCCGTCGCCCCGCACATCGGCATAGTCGCGCACGCGGCGCAGCAGGCGGTTGGCAATGCGGGGCGTGCCGCGCGAGCGGCGCGCGATCTCGAAGGCGCCCTCGTCATCGATGGGCGCGTTCAGCAGGCCCGCACTGCGCCGCACGATGCGCGCCAGCTCCTCGGCCGTATAGAACTCCAGCCGCGCCACGATGCCGAAGCGGTCGCGCAGCGGATTGGTCAGCATGCCTGCGCGCGTGGTCGCGCCCACCAGCGTGAAGGGCTGCAGGTCCAGCTTGATGGAGCGCGCCGCCGGCCCCTCGCCGATCATGATGTCGATCTGGTAGTCCTCCAGCGCCGGGTAGAGGATTTCCTCGACCACGGGCGACAGACGGTGGATCTCGTCGATGAACAGCACATCGTTGGCTTCGAGATTGGTCAGCAGCGCCGCCAGGTCCTTGGGCTTTTCCAGCACAGGGCCGCTGGTCTGGCGCAGGTTCACGCCCAGCTCGGCCGCGATGATGTGCGACAGCGTGGTCTTGCCCAGGCCCGGCGGACCGAACAGCAGCACATGGTCCAGCGCCTCGTTGCGCTTGCGGGCCGCGCCGATGAAGATCTCCAGCTGCTCGCGCGCCTTGGCCTGGCCCACATACTCCTGCAGCAACTTGGGGCGCAGCGCGCGCTCCAGTGCCTCTTCCCCGCGCGAGACCGGCGCGGCCGAAATCATGCGCGGCTTGTCCGGGGCCTTGTCGGGCGGGAAGCCGCCCTGCGCAAAGCTGCCCTGCCCGAAATCGTCGGTATGGATGCTCATGCGCCGCTCACTTGGCCAGCGCCTTCAGCGCCAGCTTGATGCCCTCGGTCACGCCCACGTCGGGCGGCAGCTTCTTGAGCGCGGCGGCCGCATCCTTGTCGGAATAGCCCAGCGCCATCAGCGCCTGCAGGATGTCGTTCTGGTCGTTGTTCACGAACAGCGACTGCGCGCCCGTATCGGCGCCGATCTTGCCCTTGAGCTCCAGCAGCAGGCGCTCGGCCGTCTTCTTGCCGATGCCCGGCACCTTGACCAGGCGGCCCACCTCCTGCAGCGTCACGGCCTGGGCCAGGTCCTCCACGCTCATGCCGCTGAGCACCGACAGTGCCATGCGCGGGCCGATGCCGGTGATCTTGATCAGCTCGCGAAACGCCTGGCGCTCGCTGTGCGTGCCAAAGCCGTACAGAAGCTGCGCATCCTCGCGCACCACGAAGTGCGTCAGCAGGCTGACCTTGGCCCCACTGGCGGGCAGGTTGTAGAAGGTGCTCATGGGCACCTGCACCTCGTAGCCCACGCCGCCGCAGTCCACCAGCACCTCGGGCGGGTTTTTTTCCAGCAGCGTTCCTGTCAATTTGCCTATCATTGGTGTCCTTTGCCGCCCTGGGGGCGGCTTTTCATGCCCGTCCGCAACCGAACGCCGGCCCATTCACAGGGTATGGCACCACGCCCTCGCGCTGGCCGCCGCCCGGAATCTCTGGAATTATCCGCGTGATCCTGCGCCACACCTTCACACCCCATGACAACAACCGGCTGAGCCACCTGTGCGGCCCGGCCGACGCGCACCTGCGCACCATCGAGATCGCACTGGGCGTCAAGATCGCCCACCGCCACGAGCAATTCAAGATCGACGGCCCCAAGGCCAAGGCCAACGACGCGCTGGAACTGCTGCAGGCCCTCTACGAGATGGCCGACGACCCCATCCTGGACGACTCCCTGCAGCTGATGCTGGCCGGTGACACCGAGCTCATCGAGCAGCCCCAGGACGCCATCCAGCTGTCCACGCGCCGCCCCGACCTGCGCGCGCGCACGGCCAACCAGTCGGCCTACCTGGAGAACATCGCCCGCCACGACATCACCTTCGGCATCGGCCCGGCCGGCACCGGCAAGACCTACCTGGCCGTGGCCTGCGCCGTGGACGCGCTGGAGCGCAGCGCCGTGCAGCGCATCGTGCTCACGCGCCCGGCCGTGGAAGCGGGCGAGCGCCTGGGCTTCCTGCCCGGCGACCTCACGCAGAAGGTCGATCCCTACCTGCGCCCGCTGTACGACGCGCTCTACGACCTCATGGGCTACGAGAAGGTGCAAAAGGCCTTCGAGCGCAATGTGCTGGAGATCGCGCCGCTGGCCTTCATGCGCGGGCGCACGCTGAACAACGCCTTCGTCATCCTGGACGAGGCGCAGAACACCACGCCCGAGCAGATGAAGATGTTCCTCACGCGCATCGGCTTCGGCGCCCGCGCCGTGGTCACGGGCGACGTCAGCCAGATCGACCTGCCCAAGGGCGCCCTGAGCGGCCTGATCGATGCCGAGCGCGTCTTGAAGCGCGTCAAGGGCATCGCCATCAACCACTTCACCAGCGCCGACGTGGTGCGCCACCCCCTGGTGGCCCGCATCGTGGACGCCTACGACGCACGCGGCCAGGCCCCGGCACGCCGTGCCGCACCGCGCCTTGCGGCGCTTTGACCCCGACAGCCACAGCAGACGCCCGTCCACGGGCGCCCCAAAGCACACGCCCACGCACTCCCCCATGTCCCTGAACCAACTGCAACTGTCCCTGCAATTCGCGCGCTTTGCCGAGGCCCCCGCCCACCGCGCCGTGCTGTCCCGCAGCAAGGTCACGCGCTGGATACGCCACGCCCTGGCCGTCGATGCCGAAATCACCGTGCGCATCGTCGATGCCGAGGAAGGCCAGCAACTCAACCGCGAATACCGCCAGAAGGACTACGCCACCAACGTCCTGACCTTCGACTACCAGCAGGAGCCCACGGCCATGGCCGACCTGGTGCTGTGCGCCCCCGTGGTCGAGCGCGAGGCGCGCGAGCAGAACAAGACGCTGGAGGAGCACTACGCCCACCTGCTGGTGCACGGCACGCTGCACGCCCAGGGCTGGGACCACGAGACCAGCGAGCAGGACGCCGAGGAAATGGAAGCCTACGAGACCGAGATCATGGTCGAGCTGGGCTTTGCCGACCCCTACGCCAAGTAGGCGGCCCGCGCCGCCATCGTGCCGGTCGCTGGCCGCATTGCCCAGCAGGCACTTTTGCGCACAACTGCCATGACCTTCTGGCGCCCCGGCGCGACATCCAGTCCATCCTCCTGCCCCTAAGATCGGCCCAGCCCCAAGCCATCAGAACAAGGGCCCGCAGCACAGCCATGCGGCGCCCCAGGAGGAGACAACACCCATGTGGGACATCGCCCTGCTCATGGCCGCCGCCTTCGTGGCCGGCGCGCTCAATGCCGTTGCCGGAGGCGGCAGCTTCCTCACCCTGCCCGCCCTGGTCTTCACCGGCGTGCCGCCCGTGGCCGCCAACGCCACCGGCACCGTCGCCCTGCTGCCCGGCTACATGGCCGGCGCCTGGGGCTTCCGGCAGGACATGGAGCCACCGCCCGGCCTGGGCATGCGTGGCGTCATCGTGCTGTCGCTCATCGGCGGCTCGCTGGGCGCGGCCCTGCTGCTGGTCACGCCCGACCACCTGTTCCGCAAGGTCGTCCCCTGGCTGCTGCTGGCCGCCACCGCCATGTTCGCCTTCGCGCCCCAGCTCAGGCGCATGGCATCACGCGGCAGCGCCGAGCATGCCGCCCATGCATCGCCCCTGAAGGCCGGCGCCGGCATGCTGGCCGTGGCCATCTACGGCGGCTACTTCAACGGCGGCCTGGGCATCCTGCTGCTGGCCCTGTTCGGCCTGCTGGGCCAGACACGGCTGCACGCCATGAACGGCATGAAGAACCTGGTCTCTGCCCTGCTCACCGCCATTGCCGTCGCCATCTATGCGGCCGGTGGCGTCGTGCAGTGGGAGCAGGCCCTGGTCATGATGATCGCCGCCACCGCAGGCGGATACGGCGGCGCCCGCCTGGCGCGCCGCATCCCGCCCGAATGGCTGCGCGCGGGCATCGTGCTGACGGGGCTGGTGATGGCGGGGGTGTTTTTCTGGCGGCAGTGAGGCGGGGCTGCAGAGTACAAGCGCATTGCAGGTGAACAGCAACTCACCCCAAGGGAAGCGCATCTGCCGCACAGGCCCTCGAGCCGGGTCGAGTGGAAGATTGCCGCCAAGCCAAAGAGGTCTCGGGATCAGCCCCCACCCAGGAAAGCCTACGGCGGGGGACGAGGCGTCAGATGCGTTTCAGGCGAGGTGGCCCTTTCCGGCACGCGCGGCTCCTCAGGCACGAGGCCGCTGTTGAAGCGGTCCAGATGCTCTATGCCCTCGACCGCAAGCTAGGGGCTTTGCTGACGCTTCAGGAAATCCGCCAGATCATCCGGATGTCTATCGAAGCGCTCGAGCATTTCCCGCATCAGCGCAACGCAGAGCACCTCGTAGGCCATTCCTGTCCGTTGGGCAAACTGTTGCACAGCCGCATGGAGAGCATCCTCCACCTCAATCTCCACACGCTTGACCTGCACGGGAGGATATCCAGGCTCCTTGCCTGCGGTGTCATCCTGTCCAAACGCCAACCATTCGAATCGGACCCCAAGTGCCTTGGCCAACTTGGCGACAACGGGAGGCCGTGGCGTCGTACGGCCTTGCTCGTACCGGGAGATCTGCGCAGCAGCTACGCCGCTGGACTCTGCCAAATCGGCCTGGCTCCAGCCATGAATTGAACGCGCCTTGATGAGCCGCTGAGCCAGTGCGTTATCCATACATCTTTCTTGTCGATAGTCCTAAAAAGTATTGACAAGTCATTTTTAGTATTGAAAAATACTATCCATGACTATTTGATACCAATCTGGATGATGAGTGATTGTATGCCCCGCGCAAGGCAGGGGTGTGCACGCCTTTGCCATCGTTCAGCGCCTTGTCACGTGTAAGTCTCCTGAGAGCACAAAGGAACAAGATATGCATGCCACATCTGCCCACGCTCGCGGTACCTCGCAATGCCCCGATTCACAACAAATGATGGCGATTGCTATCCGTTGTGCCGAGCATCGCCTGGAGGTCCTGGTTGCCACCATCGACACGGATAACGCACGAGACGAAACCGACGTTGAAGTGGAACTGGTTGCCGAATTGGCCCTGCATCACATCCGGCGAATGAAAAGCATGGAGTTCAGCTCCTCTCGAGATTTCGACAACGAGTGGTACCGCGCCCGCGCTGCTATCGCATTGGCAGTGCAAGCATTCAGCCGACCGGACTCTGTCTACGGTAAACGCCTGTCGTTGGTCCTGAGGGGGTTTGATGAAGGTGCGAGTTTTGTGGAATTTGTGGAGCAGGGAATGAAGTGAGGGATTCAGGAGGTCTCGGATATGCGGCAGCGAACCCTGGGCCTAGGTCATGCGCTGAGTACCCGTATTTCTGAGCTGCCTATGCGGCAGCGAACCCTGAGCCGAAGAAGCTGCCGCGCTTGCGCCTTTTCTGAGCTGCCTATGCGGCAGCGAACTTGAGAGCGGCTGGCCCGATGACTTCGTTGCTTTTCTGAGCTGCCTATGCGGCAGCGAACAGGCCACGTCATCAACACCACTGCAGCGCATTTTTCTGAGCTGCCTATGCGGCAGCGAACGTCGATGAGGCCGTCGAAGACCTGGGCGGCCTTTTCTGAGCTGCCTATGCGGCAGCGAACGCATCAACGCACAGCGCGGCGAGCCGGTGGAGTTTCTGAGCTGCCTATGCGGCAGCGAACAATGCCGTTGAGGACGATGGCGTCAATCTGGATTTCTGAGCTGCCTATGCGGCAGCGAACACGGTCTGGATGCTTGCGGCCTCCGGGGAACTTTTCTGAGCTGCCTATGCGGCAGCGAACCCTGAACGCTGACCCGTCCGACCAGTTCCGCTTTTCTGAGCTGCCTATGCGGCAGCGAACGAGAGTGCTCGGCTTGGACTTTTTCTCATCGTTTTCTGAGCTGCCTATGCGGCAGCGAACGATCGAGTTGAGCAAGGTGCTGATGCGCTGCATTTCTGAGCTGCCTATGCGGCAGCGAACCGACCTCAAGCTCGCCGCCGGGCTTGATGTATTTTCTGAGCTGCCTATGCGGCAGCGAACGTTCAAAGGCCATGGTGGTCCTCGGTGGTGGTTTTCTGAGCTGCCTATGCGGCAGCGAACCATAGACCCAGCGCTGGAGCTGATGGGCAGCTTTTCTGAGCTGCCTATGCGGCAGCGAACTCACGGGGTCTGTCCTTTCTCCTGGGCCCGGATTTCTGAGCTGCCTATGCGGCAGCGAACACGTCCGTGACGCGCAGGGACAGCAGGGGAGGTTTCTGAGCTGCCTATGCGGCAGCGAACGCTATGCCGTGGCCGAGACGACGCACGACTGCTTTCTGAGCTGCCTATGCGGCAGCGAACTGCTTGCGCGCGAGCACTCCCCCATCGATCACTTTCTGAGCTGCCTATGCGGCAGCGAACCAAGGGTGGCCGCGCGAAGTCCTGGAAGGGCTTTTCTGAGCTGCCTATGCGGCAGCGAACAGCAACAAGACCTGCAAGCCCTGTGGCGGCACATTTCTGAGCTGCCTATGCGGCAGCGAACTGCCTGAACCCCGAACACATCCGCTGCGCGACTTTCTGAGCTGCCTATGCGGCAGCGAACGGAATCAGGCAGCGCTGGCCAGCGCGCCATGCTTTTCTGAGCTGCCTATGCGGCAGCGAACCACTCAGGCATGCTCAAGAGAGAGAAGTTCGGTTTCTGAGCTGCCTATGCGGCAGCGAACACGCTCAACGGCGCCCAGTCTGCCAAGGGCAATTTCTGAGCTGCCTATGCGGCAGCGAACCCGACCGACCTGATGTCCTACCTGTGCCGTCTTTTCTGAGCTGCCTATGCGGCAGCGAACGCGCTCAAGGCGGCCGGCTGGACAGCGCCGATTTTCTGAGCTGCCTATGCGGCAGCGAACTGCGCAACATCCCACTCATCGGTCCTCAGATTTTTCTGAGCTGCCTATGCGGCAGCGAACGTGGTGGGGGTTTTTTGCCCTATCTTTTTGATTTTCTGAGCTGCCTATGCGGCAGCGAACTGATGAGACGCTGCGCAACGCGGCAATTTTCGTTTCTGAGCTGCCTATGCGGCAGCGAACGGCCCACTGAACAGGATCGGTCGTTCTTTCATTTTCTGAGCTGCCTATGCGGCAGCGAACGCCCAGCTGGGGCTAGATCAAAAACGCGTGCTTTTCTGAGCTGCCTATGCGGCAGCGAACTAGCCAGGGCCATCACAGATAGGGAATGCGCATTTCTGAGCTGCCTATGCGGCAGCGAACCTGCTGCCCTGCCCGTTCTGCGCGTCTGCAAATTTCTGAGCTGCCTATGCGGCAGCGAACAGGGCTTCAAGCCGATCGAACGCACGCTGGCATTTCTGAGCTGCCTATGCGGCAGCGAACGCAGTGCAAGGACTTGGCCGCCCTCTCGGGATTTTCTGAGCTGCCTATGCGGCAGCGAACATATCCTGATCAAGATGCGAGGTGATGGAGGTTTTCTGAGCTGCCTATGCGGCAGCGAACCTGCCGAAGCCGCGAGACGAGCTAGAGCGCGTTTTCTGAGCTGCCTATGCGGCAGCGAACCCAGCGCAAGGCGTCACGGTTCTTCTTGGGCATTTCTGAGCTGCCTATGCGGCAGCGAACGCCGTGATTGCGGACGAACAGCAGGTAGTTGATTTCTGAGCTGCCTATGCGGCAGCGAACTGCCGCCCCAAGCCAGGGATGGCAATTGGTCGTTTCTGAGCTGCCTATGCGGCAGCGAACCCCCGGCTACGAGCCGGGGGAGGGGGTCAGGCTTTCTGAGCTGCCTATGCGGCAGCGAACGCATTGCCGTGGCGCGCTGCAAAGTCGTCAATTTTCTGAGCTGCCTATGCGGCAGCGAACCAGGCAGCATTGATGCCCTCCGGGTAGCGGTTTTTCTGAGCTGCCTATGCGGCAGCGAACGAGCCCAGCACGACGTGCTCAGCCTCGAAGCTTTTCTGAGCTGCCTATGCGGCAGCGAACGACCAGCTCGGGCGGCATCGGCTCGGAGAACTTTTCTGAGCTGCCTATGCGGCAGCGAACGTGTTTCTGGGATTTGCGAGACGAAAGCCTGTTTTCTGAGCTGCCTATGCGGCAGCGAACGTATGGGCTGCCAGGCAGGCTGGCCCACTCGCTTTCTGAGCTGCCTATGCGGCAGCGAACAAGAAGGCAGCATCCAGTTCACGTCGCCCTATTTTCTGAGCTGCCTATGCGGCAGCGAACGCATGATGCCGGATGCAGAGTCCCCCATCAGTTTTCTGAGCTGCCTATGCGGCAGCGAACTACCGCACCACGCAGACCGCCCCTGTGACCCTTTTCTGAGCTGCCTATGCGGCAGCGAACTCCCGTGGATTTCTTGAGGGCCTTCTCGGCGATTTCTGAGCTGCCTATGCGGCAGCGAACAGGGATTTTTCAGGGCGCGCATCGGCCGTGCTTTTCTGAGCTGCCTATGCGGCAGCGAACGCACGTCGGCCGACACAATCCCGGGCGCTGGTGTTTCTGAGCTGCCTATGCGGCAGCGAACCTCTGCGGTCTGCAGCGCTACTCGTTCGTGCTTTTCTGAGCTGCCTATGCGGCAGCGAACGAAGACGCGCTCGCATCGTTCAAGGCTCAGCATTTCTGAGCTGCCTATGCGGCAGCGAACTGGGGAAAAGCGACCGCCCTGCTGTTTCTCAATTTCTGAGCTGCCTATGCGGCAGCGAACGTGCTGTACGCCTCTTGAATGCGCAGCAGCGATTTCTGAGCTGCCTATGCGGCAGCGAACTCTGGGATGCCTACCGTGGCGCCCTGGTGGATTTTCTGAGCTGCCTATGCGGCAGCGAACCCGGGCTGGGGGTTTTTCCGAGCGATGTGGACGTTTCTGAGCTGCCTATGCGGCAGCGAACAGGCCATGGCTGAGCGCATGCGCAACCTGCAGTTTCTGAGCTGCCTATGCGGCAGCGAACCTCGGTCAGCCAGGCCCGCGGCGCCAGGGTCTTTTCTGAGCTGCCTATGCGGCAGCGAACAAGAAGATCGCGCGCATCGTGCTCAACCAGGTTTTCTGAGCTGCCTATGCGGCAGCGAACCTGCTCAAGCAACTGAAGATCGACTGCCGAGATTTCTGAGCTGCCTATGCGGCAGCGAACGGCTGGGGCCGCCTGAACGGGCTGGTGTTCCGTTTCTGAGCTGCCTATGCGGCAGCGAACTACTTGGCCACGTAGCCGGCCGTGCCGCCCGTTTTCTGAGCTGCCTATGCGGCAGCGAACGGTACTTGCCCACCTGCAACCAGTGAAAGTCTTTTCTGAGCTGCCTATGCGGCAGCGAACGGCGAGGAGCCCTACAGCGTTGTCGTCGTCATTTTCTGAGCTGCCTATGCGGCAGCGAACCTGGTCAACCTGCCCATGGATGCGTTCGAGGTTTTCTGAGCTGCCTATGCGGCAGCGAACGTGGGCTCGGCCGGCGGCTCGGCCTGGGCCTTTTTCTGAGCTGCCTATGCGGCAGCGAACACTTCGCCAGGCCCATCGGACGCAATGATGTGTTTCTGAGCTGCCTATGCGGCAGCGAACTGGTTGCTGGCGTTCGCGTGCTCGTTGAGATATTTCTGAGCTGCCTATGCGGCAGCGAACTCGCTTGTCCTGCCAATCCGCTGGCAGCTTCGTTTCTGAGCTGCCTATGCGGCAGCGAACGTGACGCGCAGGGACAGCAGGGGAGGTGTGTCTTTCTGAGCTGCCTATGCGGCAGCGAACTCCAAGGGGGTCAACGGTTTATTGGCGGCGCTGGTTTTCTGAGCTGCCTATGCGGCAGCGAACTCGAGGCGCTTGGTATCGGCTCGCGCCTCGCTTTTCTGAGCTGCCTATGCGGCAGCGAACAGGTAGGTCTTCAGCGTGATCGACTTCGAAGCTTTCTGAGCTGCCTATGCGGCAGCGAACTTGGCATGCATGGACGACTGGCTACGCTCGGTTTTCTGAGCTGCCTATGCGGCAGCGAACATCCCGCCTGGCAGCCTGGAAAAGGCCCAGCATTTCTGAGCTGCCTATGCGGCAGCGAACTCGGGCAGGGCGGCGCACCAAGTGCGGGACATTTTCTGAGCTGCCTATGCGGCAGCGAACTAGACAAAAATCCTCCCAATCCATTGATTTTGAAAGAGCTTTCACCCCCAACCCGCAAATACCCCAAATTCCGAGACATTCGCCAAGTTGTTGATTTGAAAGGCGACCCCGCAGGCCGCCAGAAAAAGGGTCAGAACCAGGGAACAGCAGTTCCCAGGCTCAGCCCGTAGGTGTTGAAGCCTTCCTGGCCCACCGTGCCCTGCACCGCTTTCTGCTCCACGAACAGGCAAAACGGCTGGCCGGTGCTGGCGCTGCGCAGTTGAACGTAGGGCAGGTTCGGGGTGCGCTCCACGCTGTCGGGGATGGCGGCCGCAGCCTGTTCTGCGGTTTCTCCCTTGCGCCGCATGCGGCGGCGGCGCAGGCGGTCGGGGCTGGTCTTGAATTGCCGGCGTTGCACCAGGTAGGGCACGGCGCCCTCTGGTACCAAAGCTGGCGGCGTGCAGTGCACGTGATCGCGCATGCCCTGCAGCCAGGGCTGCTCCATCAGGCCGCGCAGCGCGGCTTCACTGCCATGCAGGCGCAGTATGGTGCCCAGAGTGCGTGGTCGCAGGCTGTAGCCGGGAAAGCTGATGCCTATGTCAGCACTGCCCAGTTGCACGAGCGCGCGGTGCAGCTTGGCGACCAGCGCGCCCAGCAGGTGGGCGTGGCTGAATTCCGGGTCAGGCAGCAGCGTGATGTCGATGTAGTGCGAGGTCATGGCCATCAGCTCGCATCGCCGAAGACACCACCGCGGATCAGCACGGCCATCACGAAGTGCTGCTGCTCGACGGGCGGCACCTTGTCCTTGAGCAGCCAGTCGTCCAGCAGGGTGTAGAAGTCCTGCTTTTGCTTGGGCTGGCGCCAGGCCTTGCCCTGGGTGGTGACGGAGCCGTAGGGCTCGACCGCGATGGGGCCCAGGTCCTGCGCGCCGTCGTACCAGGTGTCGATGGTGCGCAGGGCGTTGCCGATTTTCTGGGAGTGGATGGCGGCGACCTCCTGGCCTTTCTCACCGATCTGGTAGAGCGTCTTGCTCTTTTTGGTGCTGCCCTTGTCGAGGATCAGTTCCTGCGAGGGGAAGACTTCCTGGCCCGCGCCCAGGCGCACAAAGGCCGTGATCTGCAGCAGCACATGGGCCTTGCCCTCAAGCCCTTGCGCGATCACGCTGCCCAACGCAGCCACTTTCTCATCAGGCTGCTCCAGCGTGCGCAGGTTGTGGGCCAGCGCATCGAACGACCATGCCTGCCCGGCCTTGCCATCCTTGAGCTGCACCACCTGCACCTGCACGCTTTCCGCGCCCACGCGGTTGCGCCACAGGAAGCGCCCGTTCGCCAGGTTGGCCGCATAGCGGTTGGCCAGTTCGGCAAAGCCCTGGGCCGAGGCATAGGCCTGCACGGTTTGCGCGAGCCTGGCCTGGTATTCGGCGCTGTTGCAGGCAGACGGCGTGCCCGCGCCAGACAGCACGCGCAGCGTGAACTGCACCTTGAGCGTGTCGGCATCGGCAGGCAGGGCGGCCACGTCCACGGTCTGCAGGTTGGGGTTCTCGATGGCGGCGTCGAGCTTGGCCGGGTCCTGGTCCTTGGTCTTGAGGCGGTTGGAGATGGTGCCGCGCACGGATTTCTCGCGCAGCTTGACGGAGGGCCAGGAGGCGGATGCCGCCCGGTCATCCCAGTTGCCTGCGTGGAAGACGGCGTCAGAGGGATCGAGCTTGCGTTCGAAGGCGAGGACGGATGCGGTCTTGAGGGTGCTGGACATGGTGTTCAATCCTTTGGCAATACGGTGTGAAAGGCGGCGGTGCAAGGACGCTGGTCAGGTGTATGCATAGCTGTCGTCGGCTTCCTGCTCCTGGGCTGTGGCATCGTCAGGGTCGGCCACGGCTGCGGGGTCTGGCACGTAGCCGCTGCGGCAGCGGTAAAGGCCCCGCTCCTCGTCGGTGTGCGCATGCCAAAGCAGTTGCTCCAGATGGGTGAGACGGTGCGGGCTGATCCATTCGCCCAGCGAGTAGACCGACTCCACGAAGCGCAGCGGCGTAGTGGTATCACGGGCGTTGAGCACTTCGCCTGCGGCATGTGATGCCGAGAGTGCCGCATAGCCCACGGGCACAGGCACGATCCAGCCGCTGCCGGGGCCGCGCCAGGGATCTGCCCATGGATGCTTGCCATCGGCAGGCGGGGGCTGGCCTTCGCCCGCTGACACGGGCTCGTGGTTGAAGCGCGATGCATGCAGCCAGGCGTCGAGCAGCGTGGTGTGCGCCGCTTTGTCGCGCAGCCTGTGCAGGCGGTCGGCCAGCAGATCGTCACGCCCCACCAGGGCGAAGCCCGGCAGCCACTGGCGCCGCCATTCTCGGAACTGGCGGCTGCGCTCGGCGGCGTCCTCTGCCAGCACGGACAGCCTGGGGCGCACGCGCCTTCCGGGCGCGGCGCGCGATGGCAGCAGGCTGCCGCCGGCCACTCGCATTTGCGAAAGGATTTGCCCGGCTTCATCGGCCCATTGCTGCATCGGCTCGGCAGCGCTTTGCACCAGGGTCGGGGCCGAGTTGGAGCCAGGGACGCGTTTTTCCGAGACGGTGAAGACCAGGGAGATGTCGAGGTGGATGCGCCCTTCCTCCACGATGGCGGCAGTGCTGCCGTCCTTGTCCACGGGGTTGCGCGTGAGGTTGAAGCTGCGCACATAGCCCTGCGTCACCTGCTCCTGGTGGTGGTGGCAGACCACGCCCACCGCGTGCAGGCGCAAGGGGATGCCGGCCTGCGCCAGCTTGCGCTCCAGGGCCCACATCAGGCCGGTGAAGGCCGTGATGGAGGGGAAGCCATGGGTGAGCGGGCTGGAGATGGCGTTGGCGTTCTGGACTCGCAGATGAGGGAAGACGAGAAGCGCTTGTGGAGACTGGCTCATTGCGCGTCCTCCCTGCCTTCAAGCCGTTTGCGCAGTTCGCGCAACTGCTGCACAAAACCATCCTCATCGGTCAGCAGCTCTTTCTTCCACACGCGCGCCTCGGCGTCTCCCACGGGCAACAGGCCGAAGAGCTGGCTGTTGAGCCAGTTGGCAAAGCGCTTGCCCACCTCGGCAGGCCAGTCCATCCAAAGCCATTCGCGGGCGAAATCTGCCTCATCGCGCAGTTCGGCGCGCAATGGGTCCAGCCACAATTGCTCTTCACGCACCAGCTTGCCGAAGCGTTCCGAATCGCGGCTCCAGCCAGCGGGCAGGGCCTGCTGCACTTCGCCTGCGAGAGAGACCATTTCATCGATCAGCGCGTCGATGAAGGCTTCGCGGCGCTCGCGCGTTTGCAGGTTGGGCTCCGGGTCTGTCGCAAGGAAAGCCCGCAGCTTGCGCACCGTGCTGCGCACCTCGGGACGGCCGATGAACAGCTTGTCGAACACGGAGCTGGCATGTGTTGGCAACCGTACATCGCTGCTGCGCCAGACCGGCGGCAGCGACGCCAGCAGGTAGTTGACCCCGCCACGCTCGCTGTTGAGCTGGGAAATATTCTGTGGCTTTGTCCCTCCCATCTTCTGGACGGCCAGCCCCGGGTAGTCATGGAAGACGCCGTCATGCGCCTTGCGCTCGCGCCGCGCCTGCCGGGCCGCCTTGTTGGTGTCGCCAAAGCGGGCCTCCTGCACCTGCGCATGCACGGCATGTGCAAGAGAGGTGGCAAACAACGGTGCCAGCAATTCATAGCCTTCATCGGCGCAGGCATCGCTGCCCGTCAGCCAGTACAACTGCTTGGCCCGCGTGTGCGAACTGGGCGCGCCCGCGCGCGGCCGGGTCAGGCCGATGAAGGCATCGCGCAGGTCCATGGCCTGCGCCGGATCGTCATGCAGGGCCTGGAGCGCGCCCGGGTCCTGTGCCAGCAGCGCGGCCAGCAGGCTGGTGCCGTCCACTTCGACCTTGAGGAACTTGTAGACGTCGAGCGCCGCCGCATTGCCCACCACGTCGCCAGAGAAGGACTGCCCCAGCGCATGGCTGCCCAGTTCCTGCAGCGCTGGCAGGCTGGCTGGCTCCACATAGAGATTGGTGCCGCGCGCATCGGGGTGTATGGGCTTGAGGGAGTGGGTGACGGCCTGGATTTGCGTCACCCGGCGGGCGGCGTCTTCCATCCAGGTATCGCGCTGGTGCTGAGCCAACAGCTCCTGTCGTTTGGGGTGGTCTTCGGCCAGCTTGTCCAGCTTGGCCTGAAGCCGTTCCTGGATAAAGATGGCGATGGCGTCATGCCAACGCATGGCGCTTGGGGTTGGCGGCATTGCGTCTCCTCCTTGCAAGAAATTCAGATCCAAACCACGATCTGCGCGGTCTGCAACGATGTCCTTCAATGAACGGTGTGTGTGGTCTTGCTCCTCTAAGCTTCGTTTCCTTTCTGCTGCAAAGCGATATACCGAATAACGGTAAACGGTATAAAATTCCTGACTTATGGCGATCACTTCCTTCAAGTGCCCAGAGACACAGCGCCTGTTCATCAGCGGCAAGACCCGCCGCTTCGCCAACATTCAGAACGTGGCAGAGCGCAAGCTGGCCCAGCTGGATGCGGCTGTGACACTTGAGTTCCTGCGCAGCCCTCCTGGCAATCGCCTGGAAATGCTTGTGGGAGATCGGCAAGGACAGCACAGCATCCGCATCAATGACCAGTGGCGCGTCTGCTTTGTCTGGACGGAAAAGGGAGTGGTTGACGTAGAGATAGTGGATTACCACTGACGAGCAATGACACACCAACGCTGCCGCATAGGCGGCTTGGGAACCGGCGCCTCCCGGCAATGAGGGGCACAGGAGAAAGACATGCTTAAAAACGGCATGCGCCCCATACACCCAGGTGAAGTCCTGCGCGAGGACTACCTGAAGCCCATGGACATGAGCGCCAACGCGCTTGCCAGGCACCTGCACGTTCCCGCCTCGCGCGTGAACGACATCGTGCTGGAGCGGCGCGGCATCACGGCCGACACGGCGCTGCGGCTGAGCCGCTTCTTTGGTGGCGACGCGCAGTCCTGGCTGAACCTTCAAACCGCCTACGACCTGCGCACGGCAGAGCTGAACTCGGAGTTGCAGGCGTCCGTGAGGCAAGTTCATCCGATGCAACTCCATACCGCCTGATCCTCAGGCCCGGCCCACAAAGCCCAGCACGCCATGCCAGCGCCAGCCCTGTGCCTTGTCTGGCAGGCTGGCCGTGGCGTACTTGCTTGCACAGGCATCCAGCGCCAGTCCCTTGCCCTCCGCCAGGGCAACCAGTTCCCGCATCAGGTCGGCCTGCCCCCATGCAGTGACCGTCCCCTTCCGTGGGTCCAATGGCTCCCGGTACAGCAGGCTGTCCTGCACAAGCACATACAGCTTCTCTCCTCGCCGCTGGCCATCGACCACGCGGTGCAACTGCAGGCCCTCTTCCTCCTCGTCCGGCAGAAACACCACATCCACGCGCGGCAGCGGGTCGTAGCGAAAGCGCTGGAACTGCGGCAGCAGGCCCGTGAGCCAGAAGCAGGCAGGGCTGGCCCAGTGCAGGCTGGCGGCGCGCAGCACCGGCGTGGCATCCGGGCTGTCTGTGGGGCGCGGCAGCATGGTGTCGTGCATGCGGGCGTGTTCCAGGTCCACGAGGTTCCTCGCCGGGTGGAACTGCTCCCTGACCACGTCGATGCGGGCGCGGGCGTCCACGGGCCAGACGGGCTCGCCCTGGGTGTGCTTGGCCAGCAGCGATTGCAGGTCATGCGAACGCAGGTGGAAGTACCGCGCCGTATCCGCCTTGTCATTCACCGGCTCCATCTCGAAACCCGGCTTGCAGAACGCCGCCCGGCCTGGATGCTCGAAAGCGCGCAGGTTGCTGTCCAGCACCCGTATGTTGGCCTCCTGCACCGCACCCGGCCGGTGGCGCCGCACGCGTCCGGCCAGCTGGATCAGCGAGCGCATGGACGAGGGCTCGACCACGGCCCAGTCATAGTCATGGTCGCGGCCCACTTCGGTGACGGGTGAGCCGAGCACGATGAAGAGGTGATCGGCCTCATCGTTGGCATCAAGCAATGCGCGGATGGCCGGCCTCTGGAAGATGGGGTCTGCGCCGTCGGAGGAGCGGCGGTCCAGTACGGTGTCCAGTTGCCGCTCGATGCTGGAGCGCGCCAGCAGCGGAAACTGCGAGTGGTAGACGCACAGGTGCACGCGCACGCCCGGCGCGGGAGCGCCCTGGCCGTACATGGCCACGGCCACGTCGAACAGCGGTTCAATGTTAGCCATGCGGATGAGGCCGAAGCTCACGTGCTTGCCGCTGGCGGGGTCGATGCCATGGTTGCGCGGCTGCTGGTGCAACTGCCATGCATGCTCCAGCGCGATGCGCGCAAAATCCCGGCGCCGCGTGGCCGTGTCCAGCCCCTGCCAGCCGGCAGGCAGCGCAGCGATGGCAGCCAGGCGCCGCACCTCGGCCTTGGCGAGCTGGGCCACGCGCTTTTGCACGAAGCCTTCATGGCCTGTGCAAAACCCCGCGCCATCGGCGCAGTCCAGCATCTGCTGGTGGAATTCGTCCACCCACAGGCAGCAGATGGCAACGGGCTCGCCGGGCCGCTCGCCACGGTGCCGCTGGAAGACTTCGCGCCCGGCGCGGTAGGCAAGGTACAGCCCTTCCACCAGCGCCGGGGGCAAGGTGGCCGAGGACAGCAGCACGCGCGAGCCGAGCAGGCCCGCCCAGTGCACGAGCCGCGTGAGCGCGGGCAGGTCGGCCATGTCGAAATCATCGGGCTCGTCCAGTACCAGGTCGCCCGTCATGAGGCGCAGCATGGGCGCGATCTGGCGGCCGCCGCGCAGGCTTTCGGTGGCGGGCGTGAGGTGGTCCACGGTGCAGGCCAGCACGGGCGCGGCGATCAGCGAGCGCACCTGCGCATCGTCGGTCAGCCGCTGCAGCAGCGGGTGATGGTCATTGCCGTCGAACAGGACCTGGCCGCCTTCGTCGAGCAGCGCCTGGCGCGAAGCGGAACCCGTGGCCTCGGCCTGCGCTTCCCAGTACTCGAACAGCGCACGGCTGGCCGCGCCGCCAACCTTGATGGCGAGCTGGTCGTCGCCCAGGCCCAGGTCGTTCTGGAACACCCGCCCCGTCTGCAGCGTGAGCGTGCGCAGGCCGATGGCGAAGGCACAGCGCATGCCCACGCCCGGGTCAGCCAGCGCGTTCATGATGCGGGCATTGCCCAGCGTCTTGCCGCAGCCGGTGGAAGCCATGTTGACGATGAAGCCGCCCTGGCTGGCGGCCCGGTGGCGCACGCTGGCGGCCAGGTCGGCGGCCTTGTCCTGCCACTGGAAGCGCGCGTTGCTGCTGCGCTTCTTGAGGCCGCGATGGCTGCGCAGTGCCGGCAGGCTGCGCGCCAGTGTGGGCAGCGAGCGCGCTACCAGCGTGGCATGGGCCTGCACGCCCAGCAGGTGTTCGTCCAGCGTCTGGTTGAAAGCGGACGCGGCGCCGGAAGCTGCACTCTTGCGCCGGGTGTTGGCATACAGCGGATAGCCCGCGTTGCGGAAAGGCTGGCGGCGCGCTTCGTCCTCGATGCTGGAGTAGTGGTGGTCGGCCAGCATCAGGCACAGGCGCGAGAGGTGCAGCGTGAACGGATCGCCCAGGCTTGCAGCGTCCAGGGACCGGCCCGCCAGCTCCTGCAGCTTGAGCGCGTAGCGCGCCGCCTGCTTTCGCCAGGCTACCGTGGACACCGGAAGGCCTTGCGGAAAATCCCAATGGGCCTGTACCTTCGCCGGCTCGGCTTTCTCGCGCGGCTCGTTCCAGTCGGCGCTGATGCGCTGCAGCAGTTGCTCGATCTCATTGCTGTTGACAAAGCGGGGACGTGCGCCGAAGCGGCAGTATTCGCGGCGATCAGTCTCCAGCTCGTCGTCGGATGCCTGCCGGCCGTTCGGCACGGGCATGCAGGGCAGCCGGTGATGGGTCAGTACCAGCCAGGCCACGGCCTGGGCCAGCGGTGCGTGCTGCAGCGCTGCAAAGGGCAGCAGGTTCATGGCCTGCGGCTCGTCGATGCCGTCCCGCAGCAGCGGTTGGGTCCACTGCTTCTCGAAGGCCTGGGCATCGGTACCGTCTTCGGCCAGACGCCGCAGCCAGGCCGCATCTTCATCCCGGCCCACAAAGGCCTGGAACAGCCGCACGGACACCCATTCATGGCGATAGTGGTTGCGCTCGCGCAAGCCCGGGTTCCTGAGCCTGTCCTGGAAGGCTCTGGTGGCCTTTCCCAGGTCATGCACCAGGGCCGCCAAAGCGGCCAGTGCCGTGATCAGTGGCAGGTGGTGCCAGTGGCTTTCATCTTCGGCGCGCAGCACGTTGCTGGCCGTGGTGTTGGTGGGCACGGCGCCTTCGGCGTTGAACTGGCGCCCGTCGCCCACGATCCACAGCAGTTCGCTGTGGTCGCGCCCGCGTATCCAGTGGCAGGCCACGGCGGTGTTCTTGCGCGCGCTCTGGCGCAGCAGCTTGCGCACGGTGTCGAGCCCGGCCGCCGTGATGACCGTCTGCCAGGTGCGATCGCCGCGCCGCTCGGCAAACTGGTCCAGGATGCGGCGCGTTTCGGTGAGGGCGCGCTTGCTGCATTGGGAGACGAAGAGCACGTTCATGTGCCGGCCTCCTGCGCAGCGGCAGGTGTGGCGGGTGCACTGGCAATGCGCGCCGTGTCGACGGCAATGCGCTTGAGCGTGTCGATGATGAAGTCCAGCGATTCGCTGCGCGTAAGGGCCTCAATGCATTGGCGACGGAACTGCTGCTCGTCGTCGCCGCGCATGGCCGACAGAAAGGCCTGCGGCAGGATGGCCGCATCCTTGACCAGGTCGGCAGCGTCGAACACCAGGCCACCACGCCGCGTCTTGCCATGGAGCACGGCCAGGCCGTGGGGCAGGCCCAGCACCCAGGTGGCCGTGGCGCCCAGTCCGTAGGCCAGGTAGTTGCCATGGTCCAGATACCGGTTGGCTGCATCGGTGCCGGTGCCGCGCTTGGCGCGCGTGAATTCGCCATATCCCACGGCGTCCACGGCGAGCTTGAACAAGGCCTTGGTCAGCCGTGCCTCATCGGTCAGCAGTGTCATCACATCGGGCGCATTGGCCAGCAGCGCCGTGAATTGCTGCACCAGCGCCTTCAGGCGTTCCATATCCACGGCAAAGCCGGATTCACGCAAGGCACGTGCACCCCATTCCTGCTGCAGCCGCTGCAATCGGCAGGCCTGCAATTGCCGGGCCGCGTGCAGGCGCAATTCCTCGTCGAACCAGAACCGGACCCACGCCTGAAGGTATTCGGTGGGCCGGTATTCGCTTTGCGGAGTCAGCCAGGCGACTTCCACATCGACTTCATTGGCGCTGAACAAAGGCGTGCCGCCGCCACCGCAAAAGCCCACCAGCACCCCGGCCTTGGCCAGTTCCCGCATGGCCGCCTGCGTGATGGATGTGCCGGTGCCCAGCAGGATGCTGGTGGTGTTGGCAATGGGAATACTCCAATACAGGCTTCGCTTGCCGGCATCGGTCACATATTCCACACGCCCGCCATTGACCAGGACACGGCAGTGCTCAAGGTAATAGATGTTGGCGCGCTTGGAATGGAGAATGGTCTTGAGATCCTGGCCCTTGATATCCTGCATTGCAGCCTCCCGCAGGGAGTTGTATCAAATTGCCAATCCCCTTCAATGGCTTGACCCAGGAATAAAAAGGCGCCTTGCCTCCACAAGGCGCCTTTGCATCCCGGTGAACGATCACTGCATCTGCTTCAGATTCCCGATGCGCACCAGCATTTCCGTGAACATCTGCATGTCGGCGCGCAGGTCGGGCAGTTCCTTGTATTCGAGCGCGTTGTGCGCCGTGTACTTCTTGCCGGGCATGGCGGGGCCGAAGTTGATGGCGTTGGGCATGAGCTTGGCCGTGGTGCTGCCGGCCGTGGGCACGGGCTTGGCGTCCAGGCCCGTGGTGTCGCCGAAGATGTTGAGCAGGGTGGACAGCCAGGCGCCCTTGGGGTCGCGCGCCATCCAGTTGCCCTGGGTGTATTGCAGGGTCAGGGGAACCTTGGCGACTGCGCTCCAGCGGGTGATGCGCTGCTCGACTTCGGCGCGCAGCTGCTCGGGCGTCTTGCCGCGCGGCATGCGCACGTTGGTGGTGACTTCCAGCTTGCCGTCTGCCGCCTTGATGAGGTTGGGCGACAGGGTCAGCGGGCCCATGAAGTCGTCGGCGTAGGCCACGCCCAACTGCTTGCCGAAGTAGTCGAGGCCGAAGGCGCCGTTGATGTAGCGCAGGGCGTTGCTGTAGGCATTGGTCTGGACCAGGGCCACGCCATCGGTGGGCATGAGCACCTGCTGCAGGAACAGCGTCAGGCGCGGCACGGGGTTGACGCCTTCCTCGGGGCGCGAGCCGTGGGCCGAGGTGCCCGTGACCTTGACGGTGGCTGCGGTGCCGCTGCGCTGGATGTCGATGGCGAACGGCCCGCCCTGCCCTGCATAGCTGGCGGTGAAGTCACCCTTGGCCGCCTGCAGGCGCGCGGCGATGGCCTCGATGGCAGCTTCGTCGCCGGCCGTGATGGTGGCGGTGGCGGTCTGGGCAATGGCGTTGGCCGATGCGGCGCCGGCCATGGCGGTGATGGCGGGCTGGGCGGGGTCGGCCTTCACGTCGTCAAACATGGCCTTGAGCGCGCCCGAGCCTTTTTCTGCAACGACGGCGGGGTACTTGCTGTCCAGCACGATGTTGTAGGCGGGCAGCGTGGTCTTGCCCTGGTAGTACTTCATGGCGTCGCCGCCCGTTTCCTCGGTGGTCTCGATCATGAGGCGTATGCCGCGCGACAGGGGCAGGCCGCTGTCCTTGACGGCCTTCATGGCGAACAGCACGGTGGCGATGGAGCCCTTGTCATCGATGGTTCCGCGCCCGTAGAGCTTGTCGCCCACGCGCGTGACCTTGAAGGGGTCGATGGCCCGGCCGTCCAGCACCCATTCGGCGGGGACGACGGGCACGACGTCTGCATGGGTGAGGATGCCGAATTCATCGGCAACCACGTTCGCGTTGTTCGCGTTGTTCGCAGGCAGAGTGACTTCGAAGATGCGGTTGTCCACGTTGCGGTACTGCAGGCCGAAGTCCCCGGCCATCTGCTGCACCAGTTCGCCGAAAGCCAGGATGGCCGGGCTTTCATGGGGCGGCACCTTGGCATCGCGCACCGTGGGCAGGGCGACCATGCGCTCGATGCTGGCGAGCACGGCCTGCTCCTGCGTGAGCCGCGTGTACAGGCCCAGCAGGCGGGCGATGTGGTTGAGGTCGTCGCCCGTGAGTGCTGCGCCTGCGGCATGGCGCTGCACGGCCTGGGCAATGCCCGGCTGCGCGGCTGCGGCCTGCTTCAGAAAGCTGGCGAAGTCGGTGGGAGCCGGCTGCGCCTGGGCCAGCGCGTCCAGCGCGGGCTTTCTGAGGGTGTCGGCGCCGGCCGCGCCGCTCCACGCCAGGGCCATGCTCATGGCAAGGGCCAGGGTGGAGGCTTTGAACGGATGGTTCTTCATGGTCGTCGGTCTGTCGGTGAATGCTGAGGCCGCAAGAATACGGTCTTTGGCGCCCCGCGCCGGCCTCGATCCACCCGCAAATCGCGCCAGAATCCGCACCTTGCAGCGCAGGGCTATGCCGCAGCGGCCGGGGCGATCGACAGCGGAATGGTCACGGGCCCGTCGTTGAGCAGGTGCACCTGCATGTCGGCCCCGAAGCGGCCCGTGGCGACTTCCGGGTGCAGGGCGCGCGCCCGCTGGACGATGTAGTCGTACAGGCGCTCGCCCTCGGCCGGTGGCGCGGCGCGCGTGAAGCTGGGGCGGTTGCCGCCGCCGGTATCGGCCGCCAGCGTGAACTGGCTGACGATGAGCAGGCCGCCGCAGGCGCCCTGCCCGTCAAGGTCCTGCACGCTGCGGTTCATCTTGCCCGCGTCGTCGGCAAAGATGCGCAGCTTGAGCATCTTGGCCAGCAGCTTGTCGGCCTCGGCCTCGGTGTCGCCGCGCTCGGCGCAGACCAGGGCCAGCAGGCCGGGGCCTATGCGGCCGGCGACCTGGCCGTCGATTTCCACGCGTGCCTCTTTCACGCGCTGCAGGATGCTGATCATGGTGGTGGGTTCTTGTCGGTGGAGGGGAAAGGAGTGTCCGCCTGGCCCGCCGCCTCGATGGCGGCTTCCATGGCGGTCTGCATGCCCAGGGGCAGCAGCTCGATGCGCGCATACAGGCCGGGCACGGCCTGCAGCAGTTCGGCCTCGATCTCGGTGCGCAGCCGCGCGGCGCGGGCCACGCTCCAGTCGCCGGGCACATGCATGTGCAGGTCGGCAAAGCTGCGTTCGCCGGCGCGCCGGCTGGAGATGTTGTCAAAGACCACGCCATGCTCACGGTGCGCATGGCGGTCCAGCACGGTGTCGATGCGCAGGCGCTCGGGCGCGTCCAGCGCCTGGTCCATCAGGCCCTGGGAAGATTGCCAGACCAGTTGTGCGCCCTGCACGCAGATGTTCAGCGCCACGCCTATGGCCACGGCCGCGTCCAGCCACAGCCAGCCCGTCAGCGATGCGCCGATCAGGCCGATGACGACGCCGGCCGAGGTCCAGACATCGGTGAGCAGGTGGCGGGCATCACCCTCCAGCGCCATGGAGCGGTGCTGTCGCGCCGAACGCAGCATGGCCACGGCCAGCAGCCCGTTGAGGGCGGAGCTGACCACGGAAAGCGCCAGGCCCCAGCCCAGTTGCTCCAGCGGCTGCGGGTTCCACAGCCGCGCCAGCGCCGCCCAGGCGATGGCCAGGCTGGCGCCGATGACCAGGATGCCCTCGAAGCCCGCAGAGAAGTACTCGGCCTTGTGGTGGCCATAGGGATGATCGGTGTCGGCCGGCCGCTTGGCGATGGTGACCATGGTCAGCGCGAACACGGCGCCGGCCAGGTTGACGAAGGATTCGAGCGCATCCGACAGCAGGCCCACCGAGCCCGTCAGCCACCAGGCCAGGGTCTTGAGCACGATGGTGAGCAGCGCCACGACCACCGAGATGCGCAGCAGGCTGTGCGGCGCCATCCAGGCGGGTGCGTTGGCGGTAGATGGAGTGGATTCGGCCATGCTGCGCTGCGATAGGTGGGGGTGCTGCGGATTAGACCACTGCCTGTGCGGGCCGCATGCCAGAATCCGCGCCATGAATGGATGGCAGCGATCAGCGGGTTGGATGCTGGCCTGGGCCGTGGCCGCAGGCTGCGGCGCGGCCTGGCTGGCGCACGCTCGCCTGCAGTCGCTGCGCGAGGTCTTCGATACCGATGCCCGCATTGCCCACCGGCTGCTGAGCCAGCGCATGGTGCAGCACGATGCCATCCTGGGCACGCTGGCGCTGCTGCAGCCGCGCCAGCCCGCGCCCGATCAGGCCTCGTGGAAGCAGCTGCCGCGCCTGTATCCGCAGGTGCTGGATGTGGCGCGCCGCTCGGCCGCCGCAGGCGAGTCCTGGCCCGCGCCCTGGCCGTACGGCATGGCCGAGGCCGAGCGCCGCTCCCAGGCCAGCGGCCATGCCGAACTGGCCCTGGCCGATCTGGCCCGGGGCCGCCTGTATCTGGTGCAGGCCGGGCTGCCGGCCAGCTATGCACTGCTGCTGGACCTGCGGGCCACGATTCCCGCCGACGAGTGGCCCATGCCACCCGCCACCAGCCCGGTGCGCGCCTGGCTGGCCCTGGGCGGACAGGAATTCCTGATCCAGCCAGGCAGCACCGGCTCGCCAGGCTGGAGCACATGGTCCTGGGACGTGAGCAAGACTCTGGCCTCGCCCAGCCAGCCGCTGGTGCTGTACCTGCGCCAGCCGCTGGACGCCTCGGTGCTGCCCTGGACGGCCATGCTGGGCTGGGCCCTGGGCTGTGCGCTGGCCGCGGCCGCGCTGCGCACCCTGCTGCGCCAGCGCGTGGCCCGCCGCCGTGCCGAGCAGTTGCTGCAGTTGGGCCAGGTGGCGCGGCTCAATACGCTGGGCGAACTGGCCGCCGGCATGGCACATGAGCTGAACCAGCCGCTGACGGCCGTGCTTTCCAGCAGCCAGGCCGCGCGCCGCCTGCTGGCCGAGGACCCGCCCGAGCTGGACGCCGCCCGCCAGGCGATGGCACAGGCGGCCGAGCAGGCCAAGCGCGCGTCCGCCGTGGTGGGCCGGCTGCGCCGCCTGGTGGAGCAGCCGGGGCTTGCGCCCCAGGCCGAGCCGCTGGATCTGAACCAGGCCGTTGCCGAAGCGCTTTATCTGCTGGAGCCCGAGCTGCGGCGCCGCCAGGTCCAGGTCAAGGTGCAGATGAAAGTGCAGGCCGCCGATCTGCCCGCCGCACAGGCCGACCCCGTGGCCGTGCAGCAGATACTGCATAACCTGCTGGTCAATGCGCTGCAGGCCATGCACGAGCAGCCGCCCGCAACACGCCATCTGCGGGTGGAACTGGAACGACGCGACAGCCGCCTGCTGGTGGCGGTGCAGGACAGCGGTCCCGGCGTGTCGCCCGAGATGCGCCAGCGCCTGTTCACCCCGTTTGCCACGGGCCGCGCCCAGGGCCTGGGACTGGGCCTGACGCTGAGCCAGAGCCTGGCCGAGTCCATGGGCGGCAGCCTGGAACTGGCCCCCTCGAGATCGGGCAGCGGAGCCCGCTTCGAACTGCTGCTGCCTGCTGCGTGCGCCGATGCATGCGCCAAGGCATCCACGGCACGCGCCGCCCCCACCGCATCCACACCACCACCACAGAATCCATGACCGCCGCGCCTGCCCAAGACCTGTCCCCGCTGATCCATCTGGTCGATGACGACGAGGCCGTGCGCGACAGCCTGGCCCTGCTGATCGGCACCGTGGGCCTGCGCGTGCAGTGCTGGGCCGATCCGCTGGCCTTTCTCGAAGGGCTGGACCGCCAGGGCATAGGCGCCATCGTGCTGGACGTGCGCATGCCCGGCATCGGCGGACTGGCCCTGCTCGGCCGTCTGGTGGAGCAGGGCGTGGACCAGCCCGTGATCATGCTCACCGGGCATGGCACGGTGGACATGTGCCGGCGCGCCTTCAAGGCCGGCGCGGCCGAGTTCCTGGAAAAGCCCGTGGATGACGAAGTGCTGATCGACGCGCTGCAAGGCGCCGTGCGCCAGCATGTGCAGTCGCGCGAACGCCAGCAGGCCGACCGCGATGCGCAGCAGCGCTTCGCCCAGCTCTCGGCGCGCGAGCGCGAGGTGCTGGCGCTGATCGTGCAGGGCCTGACCAACAAGGAGATAGGTCGCAGCCTGGAGCTGTCGCCGCGCACGGTGGAAACGCACCGTGCCAACCTCTTCGCCAAGCTGGAGGCGCCCAGCCTGGCCCAGCTCATACGCCGCTACGCAAGCCTGGCGGACACGGCGGCGGGCGCTTGAAACGCCACCTCCTCGCCCAGCAGCGCGCCTGGCTTCTCCGTATTTCTACGCAGCGCCGCGCGTAACCGTCCGAATGGTGCGCGGCGGCGGCATTTTCTACAGTGCGTGCATGTCATCCGGGCTTGTGGCCCGGGCCGTACTGTCCCCCAAGGAGAAGACCATGCAACGCCACGCCACCCAGCTCGCCACCCTCGCTGCCCTGACCCTGGGCCTGATCGCCACCGCCGCCCAGGCCGAGGCCGTGCGCACGGAAAAGAACATGTCGCTGGAGCTGGCCAACCAGATCGCCGCACGCAGCGTGGCCGCCTGCGCCGCCGACGGCCATGCCGTCACCGCCACCGTGGTGGACCGTGCCGGCACCGTGCGCGCCGTGCAGCGCGCCGACAATGCCGGCCCCCACACGCTGGAGGCCAGCCGGCTGAAGGCCTATACGGCCGCATCGGCCAAGAACAGCACGCTGGCCATCATGGAAGGCGCGCAGAAGAACCCCGGCGCCGCCAACCTGGTGAACATTCCCGGCTACCTGCTGCTGGGCGGCGGCCTGCCGGTGAAGGTGGGCAGCGAGGTGATCGGCGCCGTGGGCATCGGCGGCGCGCCCGGCGGCCACCTGGATGACAAGTGCGCCCAGGCTGCGCTGGGACAGGTGCAGGACCTGCTCAAGTAAGCAGGCCGCGCCGCCCGTGATGCGGCGCTGCAAAAAAAAGACAGGCCGCCACGGCCGCCCCGGATGCTCGACAGCCGCACGCGCTCCCTCGCGTCAGCGGCCGCTCACCCTCGCACAAGAGCGCTATCAAAATCTCGGCGATTCCGCTATAAATCCCCAGCGAGGGGGACGAATGCCAGAGAACGTCGATGCGCAAATCACGGGGCCCAACGATACGCTGCTGCGGCTGATAGCAGATACGGCTCCGGCCATGCTGGCCTATTTCGATGCGCACACGCTGCGCTGCCGCTTCGCCAACATCAACTACGCACGCAATTTCGGATTGACGCCCGCCGAGGCCATCGGCAAGACCGTGCGCGAGATCGTGGGCGAAGCCGTGTGGCAGCTCATTGCCGAGCATGTGGAGCGCGGCCTGCGCGGCGAACATGTGCGCTACGAGCGCGAGGTGCCCCAGCCGGATGGACCGCCTCGCCATATCGAATCGCTGCTGATGCCGCACTTCGAGCACGGGCAGCTGCAGGGCGCCGTGGTGCAGATCACCGACGTGAGCCACCACCACCATGTGGCGCAGAAGGTGCGCGACAGCGAAGAGCGCATGCGCAAGTTCACCGAGGTCACGACCGAGGCCATCGTCATGCACCGCGACGGCCTGATCATCGACGGCAACGAGGCCCTGTCCCGCCTGGCCGGCTACACGCTGGACGAGCTGACCGGCCGCCCCATACTCGACTACATCTGCCCCGAGTTCCGCCTCTACGCACTGCAGTACATGCGCAGCGGCCGCGAGGACCGCTTCGACGGCGCCATCCAGCACAAGGACGGCCACCGCATCCCCGTGGAGATCGAGGCCAAGACCATGCCGGCCGAGGGCGAGCCCTACCGCATCGTGCTGGTGCGCGACATCACGCTGCGCCAGCTGGCGCAGGAGCGCATGGACTTCCTGGCCCAGCACGACCAGCTCACCCAGTTGCCCAACCGCGTGCGCCTGATCCAGATGCTGCGCCAGGCGCTGTCGCTGGCCTCGGTCAAGCAGCGCACGCTGGCCGTGCTCATCATCGACCTGGACCACTTCAAGACCATCAACGACTCGCTGGGCCACCAGGCCGGCGACCTGCTGCTGTGCGAGGTCGCCCAGCGCCTGCGCGGCAGCGTGCGCGCCCACGACCTGGTGGCGCGCGTGGGCGGCGACGAGTTCGTGGTCGTGCTCACCGACGACCCCGACCCGCAGGAGGCGGAGACCCAGGCCAGCCACCTGCAGCGCATCATCGAGGCGCCCTGCGCCATCGATGGCACGCCGCTGGTGATCTCGCCGTGCATGGGCATCGCCATGTACCCCGGCGACGGGAAAAACGCCGAAGAGCTGCTCAACCGCGCCGAAAGCGCCATGCACATGGCCAAGGACAGCGGCCGCCGCAACCTGCAGTTCTATGCACCTGCCCAGGACGGCCAGGCCACCCAGGCCCAGATGCTGATGCAGGAGCAGCAGCTGCGCGGCGCGCTGGAGCGCGGCGAGTTCGAGCTGTACTACCAGCCCCAGACCTTCACGGCCGATGGCCGGCTGGCGGGCTTCGAGGCCCTGGTGCGCTGGCGCCATCCGCAGCGCGGCCTGGTGCTTCCCGGCGAATTCATCGGCTTTGCCGAGGCGCGCGGCCTGATCTCGGCCATAGACCACTGGGTGCTGCGAGAGGCCTGCCGCCAGGCGCGCCAGTGGCAGGACGAGGGCCTGGCGCCGGTGCCGCTGTCCGTGAACCTCTCGGCGTTGGAATTCCGCCAGCGCGACATGGCGCGCGAGGTGGCCCGGGTGCTGGAGGAAACGGGGCTGGAGGCGCGCTGGCTGCACATCGAGCTGACCGAATCCACGCTGATGCACACCAGCGGGCAGGTGCAGGACACCTTGCAGGCGCTGCAGGCCCTGGGCGTGGGCCTGGCCATCGACGACTTCGGCACCGGCTACTCGTCGCTGGCCTACCTGCGCCGCCACCCGATCAACCAGCTCAAGATAGACCGATCCTTCATCGCCGACGTCCCCGATAGCGAGGACGACACGGCCATCGTCACCGCCATCGTGCAGATGGGCCACAGCCTGCACCTGGACATCGTGGCGGAAGGCGTGGAAACACCTGCCCAATTGGCGCTTTTGCGCGAGCTGGGCTGCGGCATGATGCAGGGATACCTTGTGGCGCCGCCCCTGCCGGCCGAGAGAGCGCGCGCCTGGCAATTGCACAACAGTCATCCAGTCCAACGACAATAGCCCATGGTTTTGCTTCACAACCCCTCGCAGGCCTCCAGGGCCGCAGCCACCTTGCACACCGACCCCCAGCGGGCCCTGGAGCACGTACAGCAGATCTACCGGGAGCAGATAGAGCACCTTCGCTCGAACATGCAGCGCTTCGTCTCCGGCGAAACCCCGGCCGCGCCCGTCCACGCCTACTACCCCTTCGTTCGCATGCACACGAGCACCGTGTCGCGCGCCGACACGCAGCTGGCCTACGGCTTCGTCGAAGGCCCGGGCACGCACGAGGCCACGCTCACGCGGCCCGACCTGTTCTCGCGCTACTACGCCGAGCAGTTCCGCCTGCTGATCAAGAGCCACGGCGTGCCGCTGGAGGTGGGCCTGAGCGACAAGCCCATTCCCATCCACTTCTCGTTCGCCGAGAACGACCACATCGAGGGAACGCTGACACGCGAGCGGCGCCAGCTGATGCGCGATGTGTTCGACCTGCCCGACCTCGAAGCCATGGACGACGGCATTGCCAACGGCACCTGGCGCCCGCATCCCGGCGAGGCCCTGCCGCTGTCCCTGTTCACCGCCCCGCGCGTGGACTACTCGCTGCACCGCCTGCGCCACTACACGGGCACCCAGCCCGAGTGGTTCCAGAACTTCGTGCTGTTCACCAACTACCAGTTCTACATCGACGAATTCATCCGCCTGGGCCACGCCGAAATGGCCAGGGAAGACAGCGAGTACGTGGCCTTCATCGAGCCCGGCAACGTGGTCACGCGCCGCACCGGCCTGCCGGCCCAGCCCAATGACGAGCTGGGCACGCCACCGCCGCGCCTGCCGCAGATGCCGGCCTACCACCTGGTGCGCGCCGACCACAGCGGCATCACCATGGTCAACATCGGCGTGGGCCCGGCCAATGCCAAGACCATCACCGACCACATCGCCGTGCTGCGCCCGCATGCCTGGATGATGCTGGGCCACTGCGCGGGCCTGCGCAACAGCCAGCAACTGGGCGACTACGTGCTGGCCCACGCCTATGTGCGCGAGGACCATGTGCTGGACGAGGAGTTGCCGCTGTGGGTGCCCATTCCCGCGCTGGCGGAAATCCAGCTGGCACTGCAGCAGGCCGTGGCCGACGTCACGCAGATGGACGGCCCCGACCTCAAGCGCATCATGCGCACCGGCACCGTGGCCAGCACCGACAACCGCAACTGGGAACTGCTGCCCGACAACCTGCCCCAGCGGCGCTTCAGCCAGAGCCGCGCCGTGGCGCTGGACATGGAAAGCGCCACCATCGCCGCCAACGGATTCCGCTTCCGCGTGCCCTACGGCACCCTGCTGTGCGTGTCCGACAAGCCGCTGCATGGCGAGATCAAGCTGCCCGGCATGGCCAACCACTTCTACCGCGAGCGCGTGGACCAGCATCTGCGCATCGGCATGCGCGCCATCGACATCCTGCGCGAAGGCGGCACCCAGCGCCTGCACAGCCGCAAGCTGCGCAGCTTTGCGGAGGTGGCGTTCCAGTAGAGCGCGCGCCCACCGCTCGCCTCGCACCGCCATCCAGGGACGCCCATGCCATCCACGCTGCCGTCCCTGGACTTTTTCTCCATGACCGCCGTCGTGGCCATCAACATGATGGCCATGTCGGCCGCCCTGCCCCTCGCCATGGGCCGGCGCGTCAGCGGCGCCGCGCGCCATGCCCAGCATTTCTTCCTGATCCAGGCCGGCGCCTGGATCTGCATCCTGATCGCCAGCCGCCTGCCGCAAGGCCTGCTCTGGCGCGATCTTCTGTCGCTGGGCGCAGCGGTCTGCGCGGCATCGGCCCAATGGCAGATGGCGCGCGCCCTGCGCGAATGGCTGGGACCGCGCCCGCCGTGGCTGGAGCGTGCCCTGATCGCGCTGTGCGTGCTGGGGCCGCTGGGCTTTGCCCTGCTGCTGCCCCACATGCCCTTGCGCACCGGCTGGTTCAGCGCCGCCCATGGCCTGAGTCTGCTGGCCCTGGCCGGCCTGTGCCTGGACCCGCGCCGGCCCGTGGCGCGCAGCTGGCGCTATCTGATGTGCGGCGTGGCCGCCTTCATGGGATTGATACTCCTGCTGCGCAGCTACCTGGCCCTGGCCACGCCCTTCCTGCCCAGCTTCACCGCGGACAGCGGCGCCAACCAGATCTTCGCCCTGCTGACCACGCTGAGCAGCACGCTTCTCATGGTGGCCGTGCTCGTGGCCTGGCGCGACGAGACCAGCCAGAAACTGCGCGACCTGGCCTTGCAGGACATGCTCACCGGGCTGCCCAACCGCCGCGCCCTGCTGGAGCGCGCACCCGCCATGCTGGCCCATGCCCAACGCCACCATCAGGCCCTGGCCCTGGTGATGCTGGACCTGGACCACTTCAAGCATGTCAACGACGAGCACGGTCATGCCGTGGGCGACCAGACGCTGTGCCTGTTCGCCCGCCTGCTGCAGCAGCAGCTGCGCAGCGACGAAATCGCCGCGCGCTGGGGCGGCGAGGAGTTCTGCCTGCTGCTCTACACCACGGACGACGGCGTGGACACCCTGTGCACCCGCCTGCAGGCTGCACTGCTGCAGGCATCGCGCAAGGTGCTGGGCTTCGAGGTGCGCTTCAGCGCCGGCTGCGCCCACACCCCCCAGGCCTGGAACGGCCTGTGCCTGGAACTGATGCTGGCCCCCGCAGATGCCGCCCTCTACGCCGCCAAGCGCCGCGGGCGCGATTGCTGGACACAGGTGCGGCTGAGTCCGGCGGCCGCGCCCGAGGCGCAGGGGCGGCAGCAGCCGGCCTCCGTGCCTGAGCAGGCCATGGCGCACGGGCGCAACCCAGGCACCTAGCGCGCGCACTGGCGGATCATGTCCACCGCCTTCTCCGCAATCATCACCGTGGGCGCATTGGTGTTGCCGCTGACGATGCGCGGCATGACCGAGGCATCGACCACGCGCAGGCCCTTGGTGCCGTAGACACGCAGCTGCGCATCGACCACGTCCATGGGCCCAGGCCCCATGCGGCAGCTGCCCACGGGGTGATAAATGGTGTCGGCATGGCTGCGGATGAAGGCCTCGATGCCTGCATCGTCCTGCGCGCCGGCCGAGGCCGGCATCTCGCGCCCGCCCAGGGCCGCCAGCGCCGGCTGGGCCAGGATCTCGTGGGCGCGGCGCACGCCGTTCACCATGCGCCGCAGGTCCTGCGCGTCGGAGAAAAAGGCCGGGTCCACCAGCGGCAGGGCCAGCGGGTCGGCGCTGGCCAGGCGCAGGCTGCCACGGCTGGCGGGCTGCAGCACGCAGACATGCAGCGAATAGCCATGGCCCCAGACCGTCTTGCGCCCGTGGTCCACCAGCTTGGCGACGACGAAGTGCAGCTGCAGATCGGGCGCAGACTCGTCAGGGCTGCTGCGGATGAAGCCGCCCGCCTCGGCAAAGTTGGTGGTCAGCATGCCGCGCCGCTGGCTGCGCCATTGGCCCACGGCAGCCAGCAATCTGCGCGCACCACCCAGGGACAGGCCGAAGCTGTCGGTCAGCTGCGCGCCATCGACCACCAGCACCACGTCCGGGTGGTCATGCAGATGGGCGCCCACGCCGGGCAGATGGTGGACCACATCGATGCCCAGCGAACGCAGGTGCTCGCCCGGCCCCACGCCGGACAGCATCAGCAGCTGCGGCGACAGCAGCGCGCCACCGCTGAGCAGCACCTCGCGCCGGCAGTGCAGTTGCTGCACCGTACCGCCCTGCAGGTACTCCACGCCCACGGCGCGCCGGCCCTCGAACAGAATGCGCAGCACCTGGGCATCCGTTTCCACGCGCAGATTGGGCCTGGCCCGGTGCGGCGCCAGATAGGCCTTGGCGACATGGTGGCGCTCGCCGTTGCGCTGGGTGACCTGGTACAGGCCCACGCCCTCCTGCGCCTGGCCGTTGAAATCCGCGTTGTGCGCATGGCCGGCCTGCACGCCCGCCTGTACGAAGGCCCTGGACAGCGGATTGGGGTCGCGCAGGTCGGCCACGTTCAGCGGCCCGCCCGCGCCATGCCAGGCATCGGCGCCGCGCTCGTTGTGTTCGGCGCGCAGGAAATAGGGTAGCACCTCGCTCCAGCTCCAGCCCGGGTTGCCCTGGGCCGCCCAGTGGTCGTAGTCGGCCGGCTGGCCGCGCACATAGACCATGGCATTGACCGCGCTGGAGCCGCCCAGCACCTTGCCACGCGGCTGGTGGCCGCGCCGCCCGTCCAGGCCCGGCTGGGGCACGGTGGACAGGCCCCAGCTGTGCCGCCCGCCCTTGGCCATGGCGGCCATGCCCGCCGGACAGTGGATGAGCACGCTGGAATCGGGGGGCCCGGCCTCCAGCAGCGCCACCTGCGTCTCGGCATCCTCGCTGAGCCGGCCCGCCAGCACCGAGCCCGCCGATCCCCCTCCGATCACGATGTAGTCCAGCATGTCTCCCCCTCTCCTGCGGTGTAGCCGTCCACTGTTGCAGTCGCCTGCGCGGCGCCGCAAGCCGGGGCAAACCCGGTGGATGCTCCGAATCCCGCTACGATCGCCGGATCGCATTCACGTTCGCATTCACTTTGTTCGTTTGAGGAGACTGACAGTCATGGCAATTCAAACCGTAGGCATCATCGGCGCAGGCACCATGGGCAACGGCATCGCGCAGGCCTGCGCGGTATCGGGCATCGACGTGGTCATGGTGGACATCTCGGAGGCCGCCGTGCAAAAGGGCGTGGCCACCGTCTCGGGCAGCCTGGACCGCCTGATCAAGAAGGAAAAGCTGACCGAGGCAGAGAAGACCGCCGCCCTGGCCCGCATCAAGACATCGACCGACTACGCGGCGCTCAAGGGCGCGCAACTGGTCATCGAGGCCGCCACCGAGAACTACGAGCTCAAGGTCAAGATCCTCAAGCAGCTCGATGCCCTGCTGGATGCCGACGTCATCGTCGCCACCAACACCTCGTCCATCTCCATCACCCAGCTGGCCGCCGTGACGGGCCGCGCCGACAAGTTCATCGGCATGCACTTCTTCAACCCCGTGCCCATGATGGCGCTGGTGGAGATCATCGTCGGCCTGCAGACCAGCGACGCAACGCACGCCACGGTCAAGGAACTGTCCGAGCGCCTGGGCAAGAGCCCCATCACCGTGAAGAACGCACCCGGCTTCGTCGTCAACCGCATCCTGGTGCCCATGATCAACGAGGCCTTCTTCGTGCTGTCCGAAGGCCTGGCATCGGCCGAGGACATCGACGCCGGCATGAAGCTGGGCTGCAACCAGCCCATCGGCCCGCTGGCCCTGGCCGACATGATCGGCCTGGACGTGTGCCTGGCCGTGATGGAGGTCTACCTCAAGGAATTCGGCGACAGCAAGTACCGCGCCTGCCCCCTGCTCAAGGAAATGGTGGCCGCCGGCCGCCTGGGCCGCAAGACGGGCCGCGGCGTGTACAGCTACTGACAGGCCCGCCTGTTCCCGCCGGCCCCTCATGGGCCGGCCGTCTTCTGCGCGACTGCACCCGCCAGCGGCCTGCACTAAGGTCCATGCGCAGGAGACAACCATGGACATCAACACCCCCACCCCGCCGCCCGAAGGCTGCATCAGCTGCGAAGTGCGCGGCCATGTGCTGCTGATCGGGATCAACCGTCCCGCCAAGCGCAACGGCTGGACGCCGCCCATGTTCCAGCAGCTGGCCGAGGCCTATACGCGCCTGGACGACGATCCCGAGTTGCGCGTGGGCGTGCTGCATGCGTTTGGCAGCCATTTCACGGCGGGGCTGGACCTGCCGGTGATGGCGGAGTACCTGCGCTCGGGCAGGAAGGCCATCCCGCAAGGCCTGGTGGAGCCGCACGACTACGGCCTGGTCGGCTACCGGCGCCGCGCCAAGCCCATGGTGGTGGCGGTCAAGGGCATTTGCTTCACGGTGGGCATCGAGCTGATGCTGGGCGCCGACATCGTGGTCGCGGCCGATGACTGCCGCTTTTCCCAGCTGGAAGTGCAGCGCTGCATCATGCCCACGGGCGGCGCCACGCTGCGCATGGCCGAGCGTGCGGGCGTGGGCAATGCCATGCTGCACCTGCTCACGGCCGATGAGTTCGACAGTGCCGAGGCCTATCGCCTGAACTTCGTGCAGAAGGTGGTGCCGGCCGGCCAGGAGCTGGCCGAGGCCCTGCGCATTGCCGAGCGCATTGCCGCCCAGGCCCCGCAGGCCGTGGTGGCCACGCGGCTCAATGTGCTCAAGGCCATCGAGCTGGGCCAGGCCGCCGCCGTGGCCGACTTCATTCCCGTGCAGCAGCGCCTGGCCAGCAGCGAGGATGCCGCCGAAGGCGTGCGCTCCTTCATCGAGAAACGCCCCGCGCGCTTCACGGGCCGATAGGCCTTTCCCGCCCTTCGGATCTTCCCCCTCCGATCTGGAGGGATTTTCTCAATTAAGTTGTGCGCAATTTAATTGACAGCAATAATTCACCCCATGCCACGCAACGCCCTGCCCACCGACACCCCCGAGCTTCTGCGCCTGGACAACCAGGTCTGCTTTGCTCTGTACTCGGCGTCGCTGGCCATGACCAAGCTCTACAAGCCCCTGCTCGACGGCATCGGCCTGACCTATCCGCAGTACCTGGTGATGCTGGTGCTGTGGGAGCGCGACGGCCTGACCGTGTCGGAGATCGGCGAACAGCTGACCCTGGATTCGGGCACGCTGACGCCGCTGCTCAAGCGGCTCGAAGGCTCAGGCCTGCTGGAGCGGGTGCGCGATGCGCAGGACGAGCGCCGCGTGCGCATCACGCTCACCCCGCAAGGCCGGGCACTGCGCGATGCGGCGCAAGAGATTCCCGCCTGCGTGCTGCAAAGCACGCAGTGCACGCTGCCCGAGCTGCAGGCGCTGACGCGGCAACTCGGCGCACTGCGCGAGCGGCTGGCGCCGCGCCGCAGCGACTGACAACGGATTGCCGATTTCCTCCACCCGTCCGCACAGCCGGACAACTTTGCAAAAGGAAGACACCATGGCCCAGCTCGAAAAAGTCCTGTACACCGCACGTGCCCACACCACCGGCGGCCGCGACGGCGCCTCGCGCACCGATGACGGCCGCCTGGACGTGACCCTGTCCTCGCCAGGCACCAGCGGCACGGGCACCAATCCCGAGCAACTGTTCGCCGCAGGCTACTCGGCCTGCTTCATCGGTGCCATCAAGGCCGTGGCCGGCAAGCAGAAGATCAGCCTGCCGCAGGACCTGTCCATCGACGCCGAAGTGGACCTGGGCACCATCCCCAACGCCTACGGCATCGCTGCCCGCCTGAAGGTCAGCCTGCCCGGCATGGACAAGGCCGCCGCCCAGGCCCTGGTGGACGCAGCCCATCAGGTCTGCCCCTACTCCAACGCCACGCGCGGCAACATCGACGTGCAGATCACCCTGGTCTGATCAGGCCCAGCCCGGCCGCTCCCGCCATTGCAGCCTGCGGCCGACGAGGTCGTAGCGCGCATGGCAGGTCAACGGGCCGTGCAAGGCGTCGGCCGCATAGCTGACCAGCGCGATCTCGCCCACGGCGGCCTGCCAGTGCTCCAGCACCGGCAGGCCGCCGATCCATTGCAGCACCTGGGCGCGCGGCCAGGCGGCGTGCCAGGCGCCCAGCGTCACATGGGGCACGTAGGGGCGCAGCGCCTCGGTCAAAGCCATACCGGGCCTTGCCGGCCTGAGTGCGCCATGCAGCATGCCCAGCGTGGTCCCGCCCTGGCTGCTGTCGCGCACCTGCAGATAGGGCGCCATCTCGAAACTGCCCCAGCCGCCGAATTCCAGTTGCAGCGGTGCGGCCGGCAGGTCCTGCAGCGCATACAGATCACGCGAAAGCTGCGCCGCACCGTAGGCATCCGGCAGGGCCGCATCGCCATCCAGAAAACCGGCCGTGGCCAGGGTCACATGCAGTTGCCGCTCGTACCCCGGAACCAGCGCAGCGGCCAGGGCCTGGCGCGCATGCGCACAGGCGCGGTGCACCGCTTCGCCCGCGGCAGGGCCCAGCGCATGGACCTCCAGCACCCAGACCGCATAGCGGCGCCGGCCCAGGTGCCAGCCGCTCCAGTCGCCGGATGCGCCTGCCGCGCTGGCAATGGCATGGGATTGCAGGAAATGGGGGAGCAGCGGCACGGTGGGCGAATCGGCGAAGGTCAGGCAGGCGCACAGCTTAAGCCAGCCCGGCGACAATGCCCCATGTCCGCCACACCACACGATCCTGATCTGAATGCCGTCACTGACCACGGCTCGCACGCCTATGCCCGCCTCACGCCCGACGTGGTGCTCGACGCCCTGGCCTCGGTCGGCCTGTGGGGCGACGGCCGGCTCACGGCGCTGGCTTCCTACGAGAACCGCGTCTACCAGGCCGTGTTGGAAGACGGGGCGCGCGTGGTGCTCAAGTTCTACCGCCCGGGCCGCTGGAGCCGCGAGCAAATCCTGGAAGAGCACGCCTTCAGCGCCGAGCTGACGGCCGCCGAAGTGCCCGCCGTGCCCCCGCTGGTGCTGGAGGGTGCCACGCTGCACAGCCACGCGGGCTTTGATTTCTCGGTCAGCCCCTGGCGCGGAGGCCGTCCGCCCGAGCTGGACGACTTCGAGGTGCTGGAGTGGACCGGGCGCTTTCTGGCACGCATCCACACCGTGGGCGCGGCCCGGCCCTTTGCGCACCGGCCGGCGCTGGACCTGGCCAGCTTTGGCCAGGACTCCATGCAGTGGCTGCTGGCCCGGCAGCTGATTCCGCTGGAAGTGGAATCCACCTGGAAGGCCGCCTGCCAGCGCGCGCTGGACCTGATGGCACCGGCTGCCGACGGCATGAGCGCAGCCGGCCACTTCGGCCTGCACAGCGCACGCACGCTGCGCCTGCATGGCGACTGCCATCCCGGCAACGTGCTGTGGACGCCGCTGGACGACGAAGGCCGCGGCGGCCCGCATTTCGTGGACCTGGACGATGCGCGCACCGGCCCGGCCGTGCAGGACCTGTGGATGCTGCTGTCGGGCGACCGGGGCCAGCGCACGCGCCAGCTGGGCGCCCTGCTGGATGGCTACGAACAGTTCCGTCCCTTCGACCGCCGCGAGCTGGCCCTGATCGAGCCGCTGCGCACGTTGCGACTCATCCACTACAGCGCCTGGCTGGCGCGGCGCCAGGACGACCCGATCTTTGCCATCAACTTCCCCTGGTTCGGCACGCCCGACTACTGGCGCGGGCAGGTGGACATGCTCAACGAGCAGATCGAGGCCATGCAGGAAGAGCCGCTCTACGCCTGAGCGGCACCGGGCGCCCTGTCATCCGGAGGACAGGGATCTTTACAAATTGTCCGGAACCCCGCCGCCCTATCCAGGGCTGCGGGTTCCAGGGTATTCTCGGCCCGAAAACCGACAGGCCATGCCCTACTCCGCTTTTCCACCATCGCTGCCCAACCCGCTCCAGCCCTTGCCTGCCGCGCAAAAGGTGCTGGTGGTGGACGACGTTCCGGACAATGCCACCGTCATCTGCCAGGTGATCAAGGATCTGTGCGGGCCGCTTGTGGCCCACACCGGCGAGGAGGCGCTGGCCCTGGCACGCCAGCACCAGCCCGACCTCATCCTGCTGGACATCCGCATGCCGGAGATGGACGGCTTCGAGGTCTGCCGGCGCCTCAAGGCCGACCTGGAAACGGCGCACATCCCCATCATCTTCCTCACCGCGCTGACCGAGCCCCATTGCGAGGAGCTGGGCCTGAACCTGGGCGCCGTGGACTTCGTGACCAAGCCCTTTCGCCCGGCCGTGCTCAAGGCACGCGTGCGCACGCACCTGGAGATTGCGCAGCAGCGCCAGATGCTGCAGCTGCTGTCGCACAGCGACGGGCTGACGGGCGTGGCCAACCGGCGCTTCTTCGGCGCCCAGCTGGCGCGCGAGTTCATGCGCCTGCAGCGCCTGGGCGAGCCGCTGTCGCTGGTGATGATCGACGTGGACCACTTCAAGGCCTACAACGACCACTACGGCCATCTGGTCGGGGATGAATGCCTGAGCCAGCTGTCCCAGGCCATCCAGGGCGCGCTGCACCGGCCGGGCGACCTGCTGGCGCGCTATGGGGGCGAGGAATTCGTCTGCCTGCTGCCCCATACGGCGCTGGATGGCGCGGTGCTGGTGGCGCAGGGCATCGTCGATGCGCTCAGGGTGCTGGACCTGCCCCATGCCGCCTCGCCCCTGGGCCAGGCGCTGACCGTGAGCCTGGGCGTGGCCTGCATTGCGCCTTCGCCCAGCAACAGTGCCCAGCAACTGCTGGCCGATGCCGATCGGCGCCTTTATCTCGCAAAAAACGCTGGTCGCGACCGCATCGTCTGGGCGGGTTGACTCAGCAGCCGCCCTGTACGCGGCAGGTCGGCACGACCTGCCCGCTGGCACCACGCCATTGCACCTGGCCGGCCGGAGCCTGAGACGGGGCGGCAGGCGCTGGCTCCTGGACCGGTTGAACGTTGGAGCGCTGCGGATCGTGCAGCACGGTGGATGAACCCACGCCCACGCCGACCCGCGCGCCGCCCACGCCCGTGGAGGCGCCCACACCGGCGCTGCCCAGCACCTGGCCGCTCTGGTTGACGCCCACGCCGACGCCGACCGGCCCCACGCCCGTGCCGACTCCGGCGCTCAGCCCGCCGCTGCCCAGACCCACGCCCACCGACACGGGGCCGACCGGAATGCCGATGCCCACGCCGCCGCCCACCGAGCCGCAACCGGCCAGCAGCAGCAGCGCGCAGGCGCCAAGCGCGGCCCACGCTGCCTTGCGGGATGGCGGGAAGGTCATGAAGGCGGAGGTTGGAACTGGCATGCCGGACTCTCTGGACAAGGGAAAACACAGGAACGGCCACAGGGTACACCCGCACGCCCGGCGCACGATGCCAGCGGTATGCCCGGGTCCATGCCAGGGGCTCGGAGGCAGCGAAACACCCAGGACACGCGGGTTTCTTAGAATTCACCCATTGGCCTGCGGGTCATTCCAGATTCCATGCGCTCCCGGACAGTGCCGTGGCGCCCGGCGGCGCCCAGCCTGAGCGGCGCCGCTTTCGCTTTCTTCGCGCTCCCTTTTTCTATGCAAACCCGTTGGCCACCCTATGCGTGGGTGTGTTTTTCCATGTGTGTGGGTGTCATGGGCACCGCCCTGGCAAGCCCGCTGTACCCGCTGTACCAGCAGGCCTGGGGGCTGCAGCCCAGCCACATCACGCAGATCTTCGTGGCCTATATGTTCGGCGCGCTGGCCAGCCTGCTGTTCCTGGGCCGGCTGACCGACCGATTCGGCTTCGTCTCCGTGCTGCGCGCAGGGCTGATCCTGATGACGCTGGGTGTGCTGGCCTCCACCGTGGCCTGGAGCGTGCCCAGCTTTGCGCTGGGGCGCGTGGTCATCGGCGTGGCTTCCGGGCTGATCACCACCTCGGCCTCGGTCGGCATGACCCGTCTCAACAACCGGGGCGACCTGCAGCGCGCCGCGGCCACCACCAGCCTGACCATTGCCTTCGGCTTCGGGCTGGGGCCCGTGGTGGGCGGGCTGATCGCGCAGTGGCTGCCCTGGCCGCTGGTCACGGCCTACATCCCCTCGCTGGGGCTGGGGCTGCTGGCCGTCTATGCGCTGTACCAGGTGCGCATCGCCGAGCCGGCCGAGCTGGCATCCACCCAGTCACGCGCGCTGCACTGGCACGATTTCATGCCCACCATCACGCTGCCGGAGCGCCGCTTTGCGCGCCACTACGCACTGGGCGGCATGTGCGCTTTCTGCGCCTTCGGCATGTTCAGCCTGTTCGCCTCGCTGGCACCCAGCTTCATGCAGGGCATGGTGCCCTGGCACGGCCCGGCCGTCTCGGGCCTGTCCATCGGCGTGATCCTGTTCCTGTCGGCGGGTTTCCAGTACCTGGCGCGCCCGCGCCCGACCAAGGGCTCGGCCATTCTGGGCTTTGCCTGCCTGGTGGCCTGCAACCTTCTGCTGCTGGTCAACAGCTTCGCGGGCTCGGCCGTGCTGTTCGCGCTCAGCGTGATCACCACGGCGGCGGGCCACGGCCTGTGCAACCTGGCGGGCATGTCCATCGTCAACAAGGTCTCCACGCCGGCCACGCGCACGGGCCTGCTGTCCACCTACCTGGTGATCGGCTACCTGGGCACCATCGTGCCCATCCTCGGCCTGGGCTGGCTCTCGGACCATATCGGCATCACCGAGGCCCTGGTCGCCTACTGCATCGTCATGGGAGCGCTGGCCGGCTGGCTGTGCTGGATGTGCACGCGCACGCCCACGCTGCCCATGCCCAAGCACTAGAGCAGGCCTGTTCAGCGAAAGTGCGGCCCCGGCCCGTCTTGGGCCAGGCAGTCGCCGTCATTGCGCAGCGGGCAGACCTTGAGGGACAGGCAGCCGCAGCCTATGCAGCCATCGATCTGGTCGCGCAGCTGGGTCAGGCCCTGGATGCGCGCATCCAGCGCATGGCGCCAGCGCGCGGACAGCGCGGCCCAGTCGGCCTGCGTGGGCGTGCGGCCGCTGGGCAGGTCCTGCAGCGCCTCGGCTATCTCGGCCAGCGGCACGCCCATGCGCTGGGCCACCTTGATGACCGCCACGCGCCGCAGCACGGCGCGCGCATAGCGGCGCTGGTTGCCGGGCGTGCGCAGGCTCTCGATCAGCCTCTGGCGCTCGTAGAAATGCAGGGCCGAGACGGTGATGCCGCTGCGCCGGGCGACTTCGCCCACGGAGAGGATGGCCGGCCCGTCATGGTCGGACGCGGTGACACCGGCAGAAGACAGATTCATGGCAGCAGTAAAAATAGGCGCAGAAAAAATAGGTCCAAGCAGGCCTGCATTTGACCTCAACTTTGGTTGAGGTTTCACACTGGCAAGCCTCGCCGGTCCATCCGGCGCACTTTCGGACTCCAGCCCACCATGCAACACGACGCACATCCGACCGCCTCCGCACAGCCCGCCGCCTCCACGCACCCGCAACTGCACCATCTGCAGCCCCAAGGCCTCTACGACGCCACGCCCAACGGCTACACCCATGTGGTCGCCGTGCACGGGCCGGCGCAATGGGCCTTCGTCTCGGGCCAGGGGGGCGAGAACCAGGCGGGCGACCTGCCCGACAGCTTCGCGGTCCAGGCGCAGCAGGCCCTGTCCAACCTCAAGCTGGCGCTGCAGGCAGCGGGCGCGGACATGGGCCAGGTGGTCAAGCTGACCCTGCTCATCGTCGACCACTCGGAGGCCCGCTTCGACGACTGGCAGGCCGCCGTGCGCCTGCACTGGGGCGACGGCGCCCCCGGCGACACCCGGCCACGCTTTCCCGCCTGCACCCTGATCCCCGTGCCCCGGCTGGCCCTGCCCGGCATGCTGATCGAGGCCGATGCCGTGGCCGCACTGCCCGCCCACGCGCAACCCGCACGGCCGCCGCTGTGGGTCTGAGCCATCCGTTTGCCACCATAAGCAGATAACACAGGCATTCGTCAGATGAACAGATCCTCCCCGGTTTCCGCCCTGCCCTCACCGCCCGTGCAGGCCGCCGCCACGCCCGTGCTGCCCCAGAGCACCCTGCTGCTCATGGCCACGGCCTGCGGCCTGTGCGCGGGCGCCAATTACTTCAACCAGCCGCTGCTGCATTCCATCGCCATCGACCTGGGCATCAGCGAGGCGCGCGCCTCGCTGACGGTGACCATGGCCCAGGTGTCCTATGCGCTGGGGCTGCTGCTGCTCGTGCCGCTGGGCGACATGCTGGAACGCCGCCGCCTGGTGCTGGGCCTGATGCTGCTGGCCGCGCTGGGCATGCTGGCCAGCGGCATGGCGCACAGCTTTGCGCTGCTGGCGGCGGGCACGCTGATGACGGGGCTGTTCTCGGTCGCGGCCCAGGTGCTGGTGCCCATGGCGGCCAGCTTTGCGGCGCCCGGCGCCAGCGGCCGCGCCGTGGGACTGGTCATGAGCGGGCTGCTGATCGGCATCCTGGCGGCACGCAGCGTGGCGGGCCTGCTGTCGGAGCTGGGCGGCTGGAATGCCGTCTACTGGGTGGGCGCCCTGGCCACGGCCGGCGTTGCCCTGCTGCTGCGGCGCGCGCTGCCCCTGGCGCAGCCGGCGCAGCCCATGGGCTATGGCGCGGTGATGCGCTCCCTGCTCACGCTGGCACGCGAGCAGCCGCGCCTGCGCAGCCGGGCGCTGATCGGCGGCATGGGCTTTGCCACGGTGAGCGTGCTGTTCTCGACCATGGCACTGCTGCTGGCAGGGCCGGGCTACGGTCTCGGTGATGCGCAGATCGGCCTCATCGGCCTGGTCGGCGTGGCCGGTGCCCTCATGGCCAACATGGCCGGCCGGCTGGCCGACCGGGGGCTGGAGCAGCGCACCACACTGGCCGGCGGCCTGCTGATGCTGGCGGGCTGGGGGGCGCTGTGGCTGGGCGGCGCCAGCCTGTGGTGGTTTCTGGCGGGGCTGCTCATCGTGGATGCCGCGCTGCAGGCCCTGCACATCAGCAACCAGAACGTGATCTATGCGCTGGCACCCTTGGCGCGCTCGCGCGTCAATGCGGTCTACATGACGGGCTACTTCATCGGCGCCTCGCTGGGCTCGGCCCTGGGCTCGGCGGTCTGGCTGCACTGGGGCTGGACCGGGGCCAGCATCGCCGGCCTGGCCCTGAGCCTGGCCACGCTGGCCGTCGTGGCCTGGGACAGGTCCCTCGCGCGCCTGGCGCGCCAGGCACAGCAGGCAGGCCAGCCGCAGGGCAGCGCGTAAGAAAGAGCACCAGCCTGCGGCAGGCTGCGCAAGAATGCACTGCAAACGTGCTCTCTTGCGCCCCTTGCCATGCAGGAACCGCACCAATCCGATGCGCCAGCGCACCAGCGTGGCGCAACCGCCACTGCACCGGATTGGCACGCTAAATGCATGACGAAGGCCGTTGCCACCACCACGCCCTGTACTGCCCGTCACGCCCATGTCCGCAGCGCTACCGATCACCGCCGTACCCGCTTGCGCCTCGGGCTGGCAGGCCATGCTGGACCTGCGCTTCGGGCACCGCGCCGGCCAGGGCAGCGTGCTTTCCCGGGCACGCCACAGCGGCCCGCTGCGCGTGCAAAAACCGCTGCACCCCGAAGGCCCCGGCATCTGCCATGCCGTGCTGCTGCACCCGCCCGGCGGCGTGGCCGGCGGCGACCAGTTGCAGATCGATGTGACCGTGGAGGCCGGCGCCCACGCCCTGCTGACCACGCCGGGCGCCACGCGCTGGTACAAGTCCCAGGGCCGCCCGGCCGCGCAGCGCGTGCGGCTGCGCGTGGAAGAAGGCGCCATCCTGGAATGGCTGCCACAGGAAAACATGCTGTTCGCGGGTGCCGACGCCACCATGGCGCTGGACCTGGAGCTTGCGCCGGGGGCGCGCGCCATCGGCTGGGACGCCGTGGTGCTGGGCCGCTATGGCGCGGGCGAGCACTGGAACCACACCGGCGCCGCCCACACCGCTGCCGCGCGCCTGCAGCTTCACAACCGGCTCGCATGTGGCGGACGGCCGCTGTGGCTGGAGCAAGGCGAACTGCACGCCGGCCATGCCCTGCTGTCCAGCCCGGTTGCCTGGGCTGGCTTCCCCATACAGGCCAGCCTCTGGGCCGTGGCCCCGGAACCCTTGGCGGCCATGGAGCCATTGGGCGAGCAACTGGCCGCCAGCCTGCCCTGGAGCGATGAGGTGCGCGCCGGCGCCAGCCTGCTGGCCGGCCAGGGCGGCGCGCCCTCGGTGCTGCTGCTGCGCGTGCTGGCCCGCCGCATGGAAGCTGCACGGGCCGTGCTGCATGAAGGCTGGCGCCTGCTGCGCCCGGCACTACTGGGCCAACCAGCCCGCCTCCCGCGCCTGTGGTCCACCTGATCAACGGAGACTTATCCATGGAACTCACCCCGCGTGAAAAAGACAAGCTGCTGCTGTTCACTGCAGCCCTGGTGGCCGAACGGCGCAAGGCGCGCGGCCTCAAGCTCAATTACCCCGAAGCCGTGGCGCTGATCAGCGCCGCTGTCATGGAGTGGGCGCGCGACGGCAGGACCGTGGCCGAGCTCATGCACCTGGGCACCACGGTGCTGACGCGCGCCGATGTGATGGAGGGCATCCCCGAAATGATTCCCGACATCCAGGTCGAAGCCACATTCCCGGACGGCACCAAGCTGGTCACCGTCCACCACCCCATCGTTTGAGGAGATCCGCATGTTCCATCCCCGTCTTCTGCTCGCACCCGTCCTGCTGGCCGCCGCCACGGCCGCCAGCGCCCATACGGGGGCCGGCGCCCACCTGCATGCCGGTGACGGTGCCATGCAGGCCCTGATGGCCGGGCTGTCCCACCCCATCGCGGGCCTGGACCATCTGCTGGCCATGGTGGCGCTGGGCCTGTGGTGCGGGCTGATGCTCCAGCGCCAGTGGCTGCCGCCCGTGGCCTTTGCCGCCTGCATGGCGCTGGGCCTGGCGCTGACCCAGACCCCGCTGGAGCTGCCGGCCGTGGAGCCCATGGTGGCCGCCTCGCTGCTGGCCTTCGGGCTGCTGCTCGTGGCCCAGCGCCGCCTGCCCGTGGCCCTGGCCATGGTGCTGGCCGGGGCCTTCGCGCTGTTCCATGGATACGCGCATGGCGAGGTCTTCCCCCACGCGCTGCCCGCAGCCGTGTTCTGGGCCTACATGGCGGGCATGGTCGCCACCACGCTGGTGCTGCATGCGCTGGGCGTGGCCTTTGGCCGGGCCATGCGCGGCGGCACGGCATCGGCCTGGGCAGCACGCCTGGCCGGTGTCGCCGCCATGGGCTACGGCGCCGTGGCGCTGGCGGGCTGAGCGCGGGAGCCGCACATGACCGAGCGCAACATCCCCGGCGAGCTGCTCGCCGAGCCCGGCGAGATCCTGCTGAACGCGGGCCGGCCGGTGCAGACCCTCACGGTCACCAACACCGGCGACCGGCCCGTGCAGGTGGGCTCACACTTTCACTTCTTCGAGGTCAACGAGGCCCTGCACTTCGACCGCGCCGCCGCACGCGGCTGGCGGCTGAACATCGCGGCCGGCACGGCCGTGCGCTTCGAGCCTGGCCAGGAGCGCACGGTGGAACTGGTGGAAATCTCCGGCGACCGCATCATCTTCGGCTTCAACGCCAAGATCATGGGACCTCTCTGAAAGGGAACATTCATGGCAAGCATCACGCGCCAGGCCTATGCCGAGATGTTCGGCCCCACCGTGGGCGACCGCCTGCGGCTGGCCGACACGGCCCTGGTCATCGAGATCGAGCGGGACCACACGATCTACGGCGAAGAGGTCAAGTTCGGCGGCGGCAAGGTCATCCGCGACGGCATGGGCCAAAGCCAGCGCATGGCCGCCGACTGCGCCGATACCGTCATCACCAATGCCGTGATCATCGACCACTGGGGCATCGTCAAGGCCGACATCGCCATCAAGAACGGGCTGATCGCAGGCATAGGCAAGGCCGGCAATCCGGACATGCAGCCGGGCGTGACCATCGTCATCGGCCCCGGCACGGAAATCATCGCGGGCGAAGGCATGATCGTCACGGCCGGCGGCATCGACACGCACATCCACTTCATCTGCCCGCAGCAGATCGACGAGGCGCTGACCAGCGGCGTGACCACCATGATCGGCGGCGGCACGGGCCCGGCCACGGGCACCTTCGCCACCACGGTCACGCCCGGCCCCTGGCACATGGAGCGCATGCTGCAGGCCGTGGACGGCTACCCCATGAACATCGGCCTGCTGGGCAAGGGCAACGCCAGCCAGGCCGCGCCGCTGCGCGAGCAGATCGCGGCAGGCGCCATCGGCCTGAAGCTGCACGAGGACTGGGGATCGACGCCCGCTGCCATCGACTGCTGCCTGGGCGTGGCCGACGAGACCGACACGCAGGTCGCCATCCACACCGACACGCTCAACGAGGGCGGCTTCGTGGAAGCCACGGTGGCCGCCTTCAAGGGCCGCACCATCCACACCTACCACACCGAGGGCGCGGGCGGCGGCCACGCGCCCGACATCATCAAGGTCTGCGGCGAGGCCAACGTGCTGCCCTCGTCCACCAACCCCACGCGGCCCTACACGGTGAACACGCTGGACGAGCACCTGGACATGCTCATGGTCTGCCACCACCTGGACGCCTCGATTGCCGAGGACATCGCCTTCGCCGAAAGCCGCATCCGCCGCGAGACCATCGCCGCCGAGGACGTGCTGCACGACCTGGGCGCCTTCTCCATGATCTCCAGCGACAGCCAGGCCATGGGCCGCGTGGGCGAGGTCGTTCTGCGCACCTGGCAGACCGCGCACAAGATGAAGGTCCAGCGCGGCAGCCTGCCGGGCGACAACGCGCGCCACGACAACTTCCGCGTCAAGCGCTACGTGGCCAAGTACACCATCAACCCCGCACGCACGCATGGCATCGCCCATGTCGTGGGCTCGGTCGAGGTCGGCAAGCTGGCCGACCTGGTGCTGTGGCGGCCGGCGTTCTTCGGCGTCAAGCCCAGCCTCATCCTCAAGGGCGGCAGCATCGCCAGCGCCGCCATGGGCGACCCCAACGCCAGCATCCCCACGCCCCAGCCCGTGCACTACCGCCCCATGTTCGCGGGCCAGGGCAGCGGCGTGGCGGCGGCCAGCCTCACCTTCGTCTCCCAGGCCGCCCAGCAGGCTGGCGTGGCCGACCGCTACGGCCTGCGCAAGCGCACCGTGGCCGTGGAAAACTGCCGCAGCGTCAGCAAGCGCGACATGGTGCACAACGACTGGCAGCCCGACATCAGCGTCGATCCCGAGACCTACCAGGTCGTGGCCGACGGCCAGCTGCTGACCTGCGAGCCCGCCACCGAGCTGCCGATGGCGCAGCGGTATTTTCTGTTCTGACTATCTGGTCATCCCTATGCAGAGCAGATTCACGCGTTTGCATCGCCTGAAGAAGATGTACCCGTACCCCCCGGAAGACGATCATCCGGGTCATAGGCAAAAAAGGTGACACTGCCGTTCGCAGACTCCCTCATGTACAAACGGTCACCTTCGCCGAGCTTCAAACGCCTCAGCAACTCCTCGGGAAAGGTCAATCCCAAGGCATCTCCTACCTCGATCAGTTTGACGGCGAACATGATGACCCCTCCTTTGCTGTCTTCGGTTGCGTCACACGGCACCCACTCTTAGTAAAAAGCAAATCCATGCTCACCGTCAACAAACACATGTCCCAGGGTGGCGGCCTTGCCGCCGTGCTGGTCAGGCGCGCCGCCACGCTGGAACTGGACTGGGACATGCGCCAGAAGAGCCGTTTTGCGGCAACGGACTCCACGGGGCGCGAACTGGCCGTGGTGCTGGCGCGCGGCAGCGTGCTGCGTGGCGGCGATGTGCTGGTGGCCGAGGACGGCAGCCTGGTCGCCGTGCGCGCCGCGCCGCAGGCGGTGTTGCGCGTGACGGCGGCCACGCCGCTGGGCCTGCTGCGTGCGGCCTACCACCTGGGCAACCGGCATATCCCGGTGGAGGTCACGCCCACGCACCTGCACCTGGAAAACGACCCCGTGCTGCACGACATGCTGCTGCGCCTGGGCGCGCAGGTGGCCCTGGTGGATGCGCCCTTCGAGCCCGAGGCCGGCGCCTATGGCGGCGGCCACCGCCACGGCCATGACGCCAGCTTTGCCGAGGACCAGGCGCTGGCACAGAGCGTGTATGCGCTGCATGACCATGGGCACGCACACGGCCATTCCCACGACCATTCCCACGGGCATGAACATGGCCGCGACCACGGCCATGACCATGACCACACAGGCTGCTGCGGACACGGGCACGGCCACGACCATCCGCATGGCTGACCTGTCGATACAGGGCCTGTGCGCCCTGCTGCACCTGGCATCGCCCCAGCTGCCCGTGGGCGGCTTCAGCTATTCGCAGGGGCTGGAGGCCGCCATCGAGCACGGCCTGGTCACGGATGCCGGCACGGCGCGCACCTGGATTGCCGATGCGCTGGCCCACGGCTTTGCACGCTGCGAGGCGCCGCTGTGGCTGCTGCTGCGCCGGGCCTGGAGCGCAGGCGACGTGGGGGCGGTGCATGAATGGAACCAGTGGTTCATTGCCAGCCGCGACAGCCGCGAGGCCCGTGCCGAGACGCTGCAGATGGGCTGGTCGCTGCACAGCCTGCTGCGCGCCGTGCCCTGGGGCGGCGAGGCCTTTGCGCCCCGCATCGCACAACTGGGCGCCCTGGTGGAGGGACCGGGCCTGGCCTATCCCACGGCCTTTGCCTGCGCCTGCGCCGCCGTGGATGCCGACGAGGACCACGCCCTGCTGGCCTATGGCTTTGCCTGGCTGGAGAACCAGGTGGCCGCCGCCATCAAGGCCGTGCCGCTGGGCCAGGTGGCGGGCCAGAGCCTGCTGCTGGCCCTGCATCCGCTGCTGGGGCAGGCCGTGGGCGAGGCACGCCGCCGCGCCAGCGAGGCGCCGCCCCGGCTGGACACCATGCTGCCCCAATGGAGCGTGCTGCAGGCACGGCACGAACACCAGTACTCCCGGCTCTTCCGCTCCTGAACAACCATCCCCCCAGTCCACCATGAACACCCGCACCAAGAAACTCCCCCCGCTGCGCGTCGGCATCGGCGGCCCTGTCGGATCCGGCAAGACCACGCTGCTGGAGATGCTGTGCAAGGCCATGCGCGCGCACTACGACCTGGTGGTCATCACCAACGACATCTACACCAAGGAAGACCAGCGCCTGCTGACGGTGGCCGAGGCCCTGCCACCCGAGCGCATCATGGGCGTGGAGACAGGGGGCTGCCCGCACACGGCCATCCGCGAGGACGCCTCCATCAACCTCGAGGCCGTGGACCGCATGCTGCGCCAGTTCCCCGAGGCGGACATCGTCTTCATCGAAAGCGGCGGCGACAACCTGGCCGCCACCTTCAGTCCCGAGCTGTCGGACCTGACCATCTACGTGATCGACGTGGCCGGTGGCGAGAAGATTCCGCGCAAGGGCGGACCCGGCATCACCAAGAGCGATCTGCTCGTGGTCAACAAGACCGACCTGGCGCCCTACGTGGGCGCCGACCTGTCCATCATGGAAGCCGACACCCGGCGCATGCGCGCCCACAAGCCCTATGTGATGGGCAGCGTGAAAAGCGGCCTGGGCCTGCGCGAGGTGATCGACTTCATCACCGAACGCGGCCTGCTGCCGCCCATGCCCGCGCAGGGCTGATCCGATCGGCCCTGCGACCGGTCCTCAACGCTGTGGCGTATGGCTGGTGGCCTTGGCCTTGGGCAGGGTGGCCGCGCTGCTGGAGGACACCAGCGGATGGCCGGTGGAGGTGGCCGCACCATCGGTCTGGCGCCATGCGGAAGGCTTGGGAGCCACCATGGGCTGCGGCGCAGCGGCAGGCGCACGGCTGCGGTTCCAGGCCGGCAGCAGCACGCGGCGCACAAAGCCCATGTCCAGCGCCAGCCACAGCAGCACCGGGCACAGCGTGGGCACCATCAGCCCGCCCATCTGGTAGGCGTAGACGATGGCCTCCAGCTGCCATGTCTGTATGCCCAGCACGTTGAGGTCCAGCCGCGCCGCCAGGCACAGCTGCATCAGCACCTGGGACACCACGCTGAAGGTCTGCAAGGGCAGCAGCGCCAGATAGCCCACCAGGATGCGCCACCACCGGCCCGGCCCCCAGGCCGCCAGCAGCATGGCCACCAGCACCGGCAGGCCGTAGCCGTAGCGGGCGGGATCAACCTCGACGATGGCCTCGGCGCGGCGCCAGCCGGTCTGCTCGTTGGAGACCTGGACCGAGGAATTGACGACCAGGTTGCGGGGCGTCTCCAGGTCCACGCGCTGCACCCAGCCGCTGGCGGCGTTCTCCAGCACCCACTTGCTCATGCCGGACACCGGCACGGCCAGCCAGCCGGCCGCCAGGGTCCAGGCCAGGGTCAGCACCACGATGCCGCCCATGGCCAGGGCCGCGAAGCGCGAGATGGGATTGCGTCCGATCATGCCGTGCTCCTCAGGCGGCCGCGGCGGCGGAAGCTGCAGCGGCGGGCGGCAGCGGCGGCTGTCCGCCGTCATCCTGCGATGGCGCCTTGCGGCCGCTCCAGCGCACCCACAGCAGCCAGAACACCAGCACGTCCAGCATGATCAGCGCCTGCCACAGGTATTCATGCGCGAAGTTGAAGGCCGTGGTGCTCCACTGGCCCAGGTAGAACAGGCTGATGACGCGCAGCACGTTGATGGCCTGCACGGCCACGAAGCCGGCCAGCAGGCCCACCACCTTCTGGCGCCATGACGAGGGGAAGGCCATCACGGCGGCAAACAGCACGATGTAGGCCTCCAGGCCATTGCAGCCGGCCTCGATGGAAACGCCAAAGCCCGTGGCCGTGTTCCACAGCACCTTGCCCGTGGCCGAGGCCGTGCTGTCGAACCAGGTCACCAGCGAGGCGCAGATATGCGCCAGAAAGGATGTCCAGGGCAGCACGATGTGCTGCTGCACCCAGCTGAGCAGGTTCAGCCCGAACATCGTCAGCTGGATGGCCAGAAAAATCAGAAAGAAGCGCAGCATGGCAGGTCGTAGGTAGTGGCGCCGGTCCTGCGACCTGGCAGTTTGGGAGACATTGTCCTTCTACAGGCCAGCATTATCTTCTTGCAGTCTGCAACGACCAAGGCCGGGGACACACACCGCCCCGGCCTTGGTTGTTACGGCGGCTGCATCACCGCAGTTCGCGCCTGCGCACGGCTGCCAGCGACATCAGTGCCAGCAGGCACGACATCAGCATCAGGCCCCACTGCGACAGCGTGGGAATGCTGGCCGTGGTGTCCGGGCCCGGCTTGAGCGGCGTGGTGGTCGTGCTCTTGTCGTTGTCGGGATTGCCGTCGCCGGGTACCGTGACCGTGGCCGAGTTCACCAGCGGACGGGCGCCCTTGTAGGGCTTGTCCAGCTTTGTCTCCAGCGTGAAGACCGCCGTGCCGCCCTTGGCCAGCTGCGGCACGCTGCAGGTCACCGTGCGTGTGCCGCTGGCGTAGCTGCAGCCAGCCGATGCCGAGACGAATTCCAGCCCGGCGGGCAGCACATCGGTCACCGTGGCGCCTGCAGGCGACTGGGGATCGCGGCCGTAGTTGGTGACGGTCAGCGTGTAGCTGGCCGTGTCTCCCGCATCCAGCGGGCCGGCCGGGCCCTGCTTGCCTAGCCCCAGGTCCACGGCATTGCCCAGGCGGCTGGTGGAGGTGCGGTCCGTGGTCGTGTTGTTGACGATCACGTCATTGCCGCTGCTCAGCCATTCCGTCTCGAAGGGCGTGACCGAGGCCTCGTGGTAGATGGTGCCGCCCGATGCCTTTTCGGGCAGGGCCTGGGCGCGCATCTTGAACTTGATGGTCATGCTCTGGCCCGGTGCCAGCGCCGGGATCGTGCATTGCAGCGGTCCGCTGGTCGCATTGAGCGCCGGCTGCACGCCGCACCAGGATGCGGAGGCGCCGGGAATACCGGCCAGGGTCAGGCCGTTCTGGTAGCTGAAGGTGGCCGTGGAGCCCGATGCGGGGAACTTGTCGGTCACCACCACCTGGGTGGCGTAGGAGGGGCCGGAGTTGGTCACCGTGATGGTGTATTCGGTGTCCTCACCCAGCACCAGGCCGTCTGCCGTGTGGCGCATGCTGATGTTCACGTCCAGCTCGGCGCGCTTGAGCCGTGCCTTGGCCTCGGCCTGGTTGTTGGCCTTGGTCAGCTCCTCGGTGCTGGTGTCCACCGCCACCGTGTTGATGATCTCCGTATCGGCCGCCAGGTCGCCGCGCGAGCGCATCCTGTAGCTCACCGTGTACTGCGAACCTGCAGCCAGCGGATTGGCCCAGGCGCATTCCAGCGTGCCGCCCTGCACGCCATCGGTGGCAGCCGGAGTGCAGGTGCCGCCGCCGGAGACCGTGGGCGTGCCGATGAAGATGGCATCCGCAGGCAGCACATCCCTCATCGTCACATTGGCGGCCGACGAGGGGCCGTAGTTGGGCACCGTGACCGTATAGGTCAGGGGTTCGCCCGCAGCCGCCACCTTGGGCGAGACCTGCTTTTGCGCGGCGATTTCCGCGATGGCCTGCACGGTGATGCTGGCCGTCGAGGAATCGTTGCCGGGATCGGCGTCATGGATGTCCAGGGACTGGGCCGAGGCCGCGTTGGCATAGCTGCCGGTGGTGGCGCGCTTGGGGCGGATCACGACCTCGATCACCACTTCGGCGCCCGGCGCCATGGAGGTGATGTCGCAGGTCAGATCGCGCGTCTCGCTGTTGGCATTGCCCGAAGGAGTGCCACAGCTGGCGTTGGCGCCGGAGACGATGCGGCTGGAGACATAGCCGCCGCCCGGGTATTTGTAGGAGACGGGGTTGCCCGCCTCGTCCACCGGGTTGCCGCCCACGATGCGCACGCCGTCGGTCTGCTTGACCAGGGACTGCAGCGAATCGCGCACGCGCACATTGGTCACGGCCGTGGTGGCCGAATGGTTCTTCACCACCAGCTGGTAGGTGACCTCTTCACCGCTCTTGATGGCGGCCGGCGGCACGGGGCTGACCACGCTCTTGACGATGCCCACATCCACCTTGTCGGCAGACACGGTGACCGTGGCCGAGGTGCTGGCCGACGCATTGTCCCGGCCGATCACGCCCGCCGAGGCATTGTTGGTGAAGTTCAGATAGCCCGACGCCAGCGTGACCTGGGCCCTGACCGTGATCTGGCGGCTGGCGCCCACGGGCAGGCCTGCCATCGAGGTGCAGCTCTGGGCGGAGCAGGTCCAGTCACCCGCGCCGGTGCCTGCGCCGGACATGCCGACGATGGCCATGCGACCGTCCGCAGGGTTGTCGGAAACGGTGATCTGCTGATTCGGCAGCACGGGCATGGGGCCGTTGTTGGTCACCGTGATCGTGTAGCTGAACTCCTGGCCCGCCAGCACCGGGCGGCTGGGGCCGGCCTTGACCAGCCGCAGCCGTGCGTCGTTGCTGAAGTTCACCGCCGCGCTGTCGCTGTTGTTGCTCTTGTTGGGCTCGTTGAGCTCGGGCGGCACGCCGATCACACCCTGGTTGACCAGTTGCGCACCCGGCGTTCCCCCCGCAGCCACGCTGGCCCTGAAGCGGATGGCCTGCATGTTGGCGTAGCCGGCCACCGGGTACTCGCCCGCGTGGGTGCAGGTGATGGTGCCGCTGCTGTGGCCGCAGTTCCAGGGCGCCGTGCTGCCCTCGAAGCCCGTGAAGGTCACGCCGGCCGGCAGGGTGTCGGTGATGGTGAGATCGCGCGGCACGAGGGAGCCGCCTTCGCGGCGCGGCTGCAGCGTGTAGATCACATCGGTTGCCTGCAGCGCATCGAGCACGGTGGGCGCCACCTGCTTGCGCAGTGACACATCCACGAACTCGCTGCCGCTGGACACCACGGCGGCGCCGGCGGTGTTGTTGCCGGACTGGCCGTCAGGCATCTCGGTGCTGGCGTCCTTGTAGCCCTTGACGCTGGCCGCACCGGCAATGGTGCCGCTCATGTTGGCGATGGCCGGCACGGTGATGGACGGCAGCACGGCGCCCGGCGCCACGGGTCCGCCGCGCGTGCAGCTGAGTTCGCCCGAGATCAGCGGATAGCCCGTGGCGGGCGTGCAGCTCCAGCCGCTGCCTGCAGGCGCGCCGGTGATCACGGCCCCGTTGGGCACGGGAAAGCGCACCACGGTGCGGCCGCCGGCCGGCACTTCGGACGGGCCCTTGTTCTGCACGTCGATGGTGTACTGGAAGGCACCGCCGTTGGCGACGCTGGCCGGCGCCGCCATCGCGATGGCCAGGTCGGCGGCCTCGGTGGTGGTGAAGTTGCGCTCCAGATCGGTGTTGTTCTGGTCGTTGTCGTAGTCGGGCGAGGCCATGCGCGCGCTGGCCACGGCGCGCCAGTTGGTGCCCACGGCCGGCAGGATGACCTGGAAGGCCACGGACTTGAAACCATCGGCAGGCGCCAGGCTGCCGATGTTGCAGACCAGCGTGTTGTTGGCCGCGGTGAGCACCGTGCCGGCAGCCGGTGCCGTACAGGTAATGCCGCCCGGGCTGCTGCTGTAGCCCTGGAACACGGCGCCCACGGGCAGCACCTCGGTCAGGGTCACGCCCACGGCATCGGGGCCGATGTTGTTGTGCCTGACCTTGGCCACATAGGTGAAGGTTCCGCCGGCAGGGCCTGCCGAGGCGTCCTGCCCGTCGTACAGACCGTCCTGGTTGACCAGGATGTCGGTGTCGGCCGGTGCCGCCACGGCAGCCGCCGTTGCCAGCAAGCCGCCGGACAGCAGCGCACGCGCCAGCCAGCCCTTTCTCGTGAAAGCCATACAAACCTCTCTTTTGCTTCGTTGACAGCGCCGAATGCCGCAGGCATGGGCGCGTGAGATGCCCGGCTGAAACAGCTCTGTCGAAAAGCCGACAACCGGACGCACCAAAAGGAGGCATGATGGTTGTTTATTACTAAAAGTAAATACGATCTGTAATATTTAACAAAAGTGAGTATTTGGAAGTGTTTGTGAGTTTTTTGTGAGTGCGCCATCGATTGCCGGTTTTCCTCACGGAGCGCAGACGTGAAAAAGCCGGTGGCAGCTTGGCTGGCACCGGCTTGGAATGCTCACTGCCGCGCATTCGCGCGGCAGTGAGCAGGCACTGAGGCCTAGGGAATGCGCCCGGGCAATCCTTGTGAGGAACTCACGCCAGCAGCGCGTTCACACGCTTGACGTAGGCAGCCGGGTCTTCAGGCATGCCGCCTTCGGCCAACACGGCCTGGTCGAACAGGATATTGGCCAGGTCATGGAAATGCACCGAACCGTCCAGCTTCTTGACCAGCGGATGCTCGGGATTGACCTCCAGCACCGGGCGGGCGTCCGGCGCCTGCTGGCCGGCCTGCTTGAGCAGGCGCGCCAGTTGCAGGCTCATGCCGCCGTCGGGCACCACCAGGCAGGCGGGCGAGTCCACCAGGCGCGTGGTCACGCGCACGTCCTCGGCCTTGTCCTTGAGCGCTTCCTTGAGCTTGGCCAGCAGCGGCTTGAAGGTCTCGGCAGCTTCCTCGGCAGCCTTCTTTTCCTCTTCGTCCTGCAGCTTGCCCAGATCCACGGCGCCCTTGGCCACGGACTGCAGCGGCGTGCCGTCGAATTCGGTCAGGTAGCCCATGGCCCATTCGTCCACGCGGTCGGCCATCAGCAGCACTTCGATGCCCTTCTTGCGAAAGACTTCGAGCTGCGGGCTGTTGCGCGCTGCGATCAGGGAGTCGGCCGTGATGTAGTAGATCGCGTCCTGGCCTTCCTTCATGCGGGCCTTGTAGTCGGCCAGCGAGACGATGGCCTCGTCCTGGCTGGTCGAGGAAAAGCGCAGCAGCTTGGCGATGCGTTCCTTGTTGGCAAAGTCCTCGCCCAGGCCTTCCTTGAGCACGGCGCCGAACTCGGCGTAGAACTGGCTGTACTTGCCTTCCTTGGCCTTGTCCTCTTCGCTGACCACGTCGGTGACGCCGTCGGCCGCCGATTCGGCGGCAGCATCGTGGCGATCGTGCTTGGCCAGGTCTTCCAGCATGGACAGCACGCGCTTGGTCGAGCCGTCGCGGATCAGGCGCACGTCGCGGCTTTCCTGCAGCAGCTCGCGGCTGACGTTCAGCGGCAGGTCGGCCGAGTCGATCACGCCCTTGACGAAGCGCAGGTAGCCGGGCATCAGCGCCTCGGCGTCATCCATGATGAAGACGCGCTTGACGTAGAGCTTGACACCGGCCTTCTTGTCGCGGTTGTAGAGGTCGAACGGCGCCTTGGCCGGGATGAACAGCAGCTGCGTGTACTCGGTGTTGCCCTCGACGCGGTTGTGGCTCCAGGTCAGCGGGTTCTCGAAGTCGTGGCTGATGGCCTTGTAGAAGTCCTGGTACTGCTCGGCCGTGATGTCCTTCTTGGGACGCGTCCACAGCGCGCTGGCCTTGTTGATGGTCTCCCACTCGCCCGTCTTCTCCATGGTGCCGGGCTGGTCGTTCTCGCCGTCCTTCCATTCCTCCTTTTCCATGAGGATGGGCAGGCTGATGTGGTCGGAGTACTTGCCGATGACCTGCTTGATCTTCCAGGCGTTGAGGAACTCCTCGGCCTCGGGGCGCAGGTGCAGCGTGATGCTGGTGCCGCGCTGGGCGCGTTCGATCTGCTCGACCTCGAACTCGCCCGTGCCGCCGCTGGTCCAGCGCACGCCTTCGGAGGCCGGCAGGCCCGCGCGGCGTGTTTCCACGGTGATCTTGTCGGCCACGATGTAGCCCGAGTAAAAGCCCACGCCGAACTGGCCGATCAGCTGCGAGTCGGACTTCTGGTCGCCCGACAGCTTGTCCATGAAGGCCTTGGTGCCGCTCTTGGCGATGGTGCCCAGGTTGTCGATGGCTTCCTGCTCGCTCATGCCGATGCCGGTGTCGGCAATGGTCAGCGTCTTGGCGGCGGCATCGAAGGACACGCGCACTTCCAGGTTGGGCTGGTCCTCATAGAGGGAGGCATTGTTCAGCGCCTCGAAGCGCAGCTTGTCGCAGGCGTCGGAGGCGTTGGAGACCAGTTCGCGCAGGAAGATCTCGGGGTTGGAGTACAGCGAATGCGTGACCAGGTGCAGCAGTTGTGCGACTTCGGCCTGAAAAGAATGGGTTTGCTTGCTCATGCAGACAGTGTCCTATGTCCTATGGGTTCACAACAGGGAAAAAATCAGCCCACATCTCGGGCCGGCGGACGCATTTTCAAGAGTCCGCCGCCCCTGTGCCGACGCAGGCTCTGGACGATTGTTCACTTTTTTGCCCTCACGGCGGGGCTGGCGCAGGGCTATAACTGCGCCACTTTCCGCTGTGCGGCGGACGGTGCGCGCAGGGCCCGGGCGCAATGGCGGGCCTGCTTCAGGAGATTTTCCATGCACAGCTCTGTTCAAAAATGGTCCGCCGAATTCCTCGGAACCCTGTGGCTGACCCTGGGCGGCTGCGGTGCGGCCGTGCTGGCCGCCGCCTTCCCGCAGGTAGGCATCGGCCTGGTCGGCGTCTCGCTGGCCTTCGGCCTGACGGTGCTCACGGGCGCCTATGCCTTCGGGCCGATCTCGGGCGGTCACTTCAACCCGGCCGTCTCCGTGGGCCTGGCCATGGGCGGGCGCTTTGCCTGGAGCGAACTGCCGGGCTACATCGTCTCGCAGGTGCTGGGCGCCATCACGGGCGCGGCCATTCTCTATGTGATCGCCACGGGCAAGGCCGGTGCCGACATCGGCGGCTTTGCCACCAACGGCTACGGCGCGCATTCGCCGGGCGGCTATGGCATGACGGCGGCCCTGGTCACCGAGGTGGTGATGACCGCCTTCTTCATCCTGGTCATCCTGGGCGCCACGGCCAAGCGCGCGGCGGCCGGCTTTGGCGGGCTGGCCATCGGCCTGTGCCTGACGCTGATCCACCTGATCTCGATTCCCGTGACAAATACCTCAGTCAACCCCGCTCGCAGCACGGGCCCGGCCCTGTTCGGTCCCGAGATTGCCATCTCGCAACTGTGGCTGTTCTGGGTGGCCCCCATCGTGGGTGCGCTGATCGGCGCCGTGATCTACAAGGCCCTGCTGGCCAACCCGGCCGACGAATAAGGCCACGGACGGGCGCGGCCAAGCGCCCGACGACACCCTTCGGCGGCTGGAAACAGCCGCTTTTTTATGGGATCGCCGGTGAAACGCGGTTTTCATTTGTTGCGTAACGGCAACGAGAAGCAGCTTTTACCTGGCCTGAGCGGACCAACTTTACGAAAAAGAAACAGAACGCTAGTGATTCGCAATAACAATTCGCGGGCTTTCATCGGAGTGAACATGAGCAAGATCCAACAAATCCTCCCCCCCGCGAACGTCACGCAGCTGGCCCTTGCCGCTGCCCTGTGCCTTGCGGGCACCTCGGCCTTCGCGCAGACCAGCGCCACGCTGGGCACCGTGAACGTGACGACTTCGGCCGACGCGCCCGTCAAGACCGACAACGCCTCCTCGGCCAAATTCACGGCCCCGCTGGTGGACACGCCCAAGACGGTGCAGGTCATCAACGAGGAAATCATCAAGCAGACCGGCGCGACCAGCCTGCAGGAAGCCCTGCGCTCCACGCCCGGCATCACCTTCGGCAACGGTGAAGGGGGCAACCCCTCCGGTGACCAGCCTTTCATCCGCGGCATGGACGCCCAGGCCAGCACCTTCGTGGACGGCATGCGCGACATTGCGGCGGGCACGCGCGAAGTGTTCAACCTGGAAGCCGTGGAAGTCATCAAGGGCGCGGACTCGGCCTACGCAGGCCGTGGCGGGGCGGGCGGCTCCATCAACCTGGTGACCAAGAAGGCCAGGAACGAGAACTTCATCAGCGGCGACGTGGGCCTGGGCACGGACAGCTACCGCCGCGCCACCATCGACGCCAACCGCGTGCTGGGCGAAGGCGTGGGCCTGCGCCTGAACGCCATGGTGCACGACGCCGACGTTCCCGGCCGCAGCGGCCCCGAGAACAAGCGCTGGGGCATCGCCCCCACGGTGACCTTCGGCATGGGCACGCCCACCGAGGTCTCGCTGTCCTGGCAGCACCTGCAGACCGACAACATTCCCGATGGCGGCGTGCCCTACCTGTACACCAGCACGGCTGCGGCCGGCCTGCGCGGCGGCAGCGTGGTGCGACCCACCTACGGCAACAACCGCGACAACTGGTACGGCCTGACCAGCCGCGACTACGAAAAGGAAAAGAGCGACCTGTTCACGGCCACGGTCGAGCACAAGTTCACCGACACCCAGAAGTTCCGCAACAGCCTGCGCTACAGCAAGACAGAACAGGACTACCTGTGGACCCAGCCCGACGACAGCAAGGGCAATGTCGTCAACGGCTATGTGTTCCGCCGCGGCAATGCACGCGTGGCCGACATCAAGACGCTGCAGAACCTGTCGGAGTTCACCGGCAAGGCGCAGACCGGCAGCGTGGGCCACAGCTATGCCTTCGGCCTGGAACTGTCCAAGGAAAAGGCCGAGTCCCGCACGGCAGCCCTGCAGACCACCAACACCACCTGCACGGCCGCCAGCCTGTGGTGCGCCTCGCTGAACAACCCCGACAGCAGCCCGCTGTGGAACCTGCCGGTGACGCTGGGCGACCCCAGCCACAACCGGATCGACACCGTGGCGCTGTACGGCTTCGACACGCTGAAGCTCAACGACCAGTGGTTGGTCAATGCCGGCCTGCGCATGGACCACTACAAGCTCAGTTCCTCCGGCCCCGCCGGCCGCAACACGCCGGCCTACGACCTGAGCCGTTCGGACACGCTTTTCAACTACCAGCTGGGCCTGGTCTACAAGCCCGCCACCAATGGCAGCATCTACGCCAGCATCGGTACCTCCTCGCGCCCCGGCGGCTCCATGCTGGGCAACGGCAACGAGGACCTGGGCATCTCCACCGACCAGCTGGCCAACCTCGCTCCCGAGAAGACCCGCTCGCTCGAACTGGGCACCAAGTGGGACCTGATGGAAAAGCGCCTGGCCCTGACGGCCGCGCTGTTCCGCAACGACGTGACCAATGCGCGCATCACCGAAAACGGCGTCACCTACATGGGCGGCAACAAGGTGGTCAACGGCGTGGAACTGGGCTTTTCGGGCAGCGTGCTGCCGGGCCTGAGCGTCTTCGGCGGCTACACCTACATGGACAGCGAGCAGAAGAACGCGGGCGCGGGCAGCGTGGCCAATGGCCAGCCCTTCCCCAACACGCCCAAGCACAGCTTCAGCCTGTGGACCAGCTACAAACCCATGGCCAAGCTGACCGTGGGGCTGGGCATCTACGCCCAGAGCAGCGTGAACCAGAGCTACATCCTGTCCACGGTGGATGGCGGCATCGTCACCAAGGGCGCCAGCGGCTATGCGCGCTACGACGCCATGGTGGCCTACCAGATCGACCGCAACCTGACCGTGCAGCTGAACCTGTACAACCTGGGCGACAAGGTCTACTACAGCGGCATCCGCTCGCCCCACTACGCGACCATGGCTGCAGGTCGCTCGGCCGTGGCCTCGCTCAAGTGGACGTACTGATCTTGCTGATCGCCCCGGGCGACCGCGCAGCGGCTTGACGCTGCGCAGATCACCGCAAAGCCCCGCAGGCCATCGCCGCCTGCGGGGCTTTTTTGCGGGACACTCCCTGATTCCGCCTCTGAGGACCGCCTGCCATGATGCTCCGCATACCCGCCCTGCTCAGCCCCGACGAAGTGCGCCAGTGCCGCCAGGCGCTGGAGCAGGCCCCGTGGCAGGACGGCCGCGCCACGGCCGGCCACCTGGCGGCCCAGGTCAAGGCCAACCTGCAGCTGCCGCTGGACAGCCAGGCAGGCCAGGCGATCGGCAACCTCATCCTCGACAGGCTGGGGGCCAGCGCGCTGTTCATGTCGGCCACCCTGCCCCTGAAGGTGCTGCCGCCGCGCTTCAACCGCTACGAGGGCGGCGGCACCTACGGCAACCACATAGACAACGCCATCTTCACCATCCCCGGCACGGCCATCAAGGTGCGCAGCGACGTCTCCACCACCGTGTTCCTCAGCGAGCCCGGCGAGTACGAGGGCGGCGAGCTGATCGTGGAGGACACCTTCGGCCACCAGAGCGTGAAGCTGGCCGCGGGCGACGCCATCGTCTACCCCGGCACCAGCCTGCACCGCGTCAACCCCGTCACGCGCGGCACGCGCTACGCCAGCTTCTTCTGGACGCACAGCCTCGTGGCCTCGGACGAGAAGCGCCGCATCCTGTTCGACCTGGACCAGCAGATCCAGCAGCTGACGGTGCGCCACCCGCAAGACCCCGCGCTGTCTGCGCTGTCCGGCACGTACCACAACCTGTTGCGGATGTGGTCGCAGGCCTGACGCCGCAGGAGCCCAGGCCCGGCATATAGGCCTTGTCGAACGGATTGCCGGGCATGGAGCGCACTCCAGACAGCGGCACCGCTGCAGGGGAGTGCCACCCGTTGCGCAAACGCACGCAAGCGGGCGGCAGGAGACGCTCACACGGCGTCAGAAGCTCTCATGGGCGCCGAGGTAGCGCCACTGGCCTGCAGGCAGATTGCCCAGCGTCACGCGGCCGATGCGGATGCGCTTGAGGCCCACCACGCGCAGGCCCACCAGTTCGCACATGCGGCGGATCTGGCGCTTCTTGCCTTCGGTCAGCACAAAGCGCAGCTGCTCGGGGTTCTGCCAGTCCACCTTGGCAGGCTTGAGCGCCTCGCCATCCAGCGACAGGCCATGGCACAGGCGTGCCAGCTGCTCGGCCGGGAACACGGATTGCACGTCGATGTCGCGGTCACCGTAGGTCACGCGCACCAGGTACTCCTTGTCCATCTCCGAGTCTTCGCCGATGATCTGGCGCGCCACACGGCCGTCCTGGGTCATGACGAGCAGGCCCACGGAGTCGATGTCCAGCCGGCCGCAGGGCGCCAGGCCCTTGAGCTGCGCGAAGTTGAAGCGCGTGCGGCTGGTGTCCTGGTTCCAGTGGTTCTGGGGCGTGACCAGAACCACGGCGGGCTCGTGGCCGTCCTCGGCCTGGCCGCTGACATAGCCCATGGGCTTGTGGATCAGGATGGTGACCTGCTGGTCCTGGCGGTCGCGCGCCTCGCGCTCGACCGTGATGCGGTCGGCAGCCACCACGTTCTGGCCCATGACGGCGACTTCGCCATTCACGCGCACCCAGCCCTTCTCCACCCATTCGTCGGCTTCGCGGCGCGAGCACAGACCCATGTCGGCCAGGCGCTTGTTGATGCGCACGGCGCCCGGAACCTGCTCCTGCAAGGGCGCAGGCGCACGCTTGACGGGAATCTCGCGGCTGGCTCCGTCGGCGGGACGGTAGGTGCGGATGCCGCTGAGCGGACGATAGGCGGGCTCGGCCTGGGGCGCCTCGTCGCGGCGCGGGCCACGGGCATCGTCACGGCGGGGACCACGGGCGTCATCGCGGCGCGGTCCGCGCGCATCGTCACGGCGGGGACCGCGGGCGTCGTCCCGGGGACGGTCGCGGAAACCACCTTCACGCGGGCCGTCACGGGGGCCGTTGCGCTGGCCATCGCGCTGACCATCACGCGGACGCTCATCGCGCTGGCCATAGGGCCGGTCTCGGCGGTCGTCCGGGCGGGGCGGACGCGGAGGGCGGGCATCGCGCATGTCACGCATGTCGCGCTGCTCGCGCGGGGCACGGCCTTCGCCGCCGCCCTGTTCGCGCCAGTCGCCACGCGGCTGGGAGCGGTCCAGGTCCTCGGCACGGCCGAAACCGCCGCTGCGCGGGCGCTGATCACGGGCATCGCTGCGAGGGGAGGCATCACGGCGGTCGGAGCGGTCGTAGCGATCATTGCGGCCGCCACGTTCATTGCGGTCGTTGCGGTCACTGCGCGGGCCGCCGCGTGCGCCCGCAGATTTGCCCGCGCCACCCGAGGGGCGGCGGGCATCGCCAGCCGGCTCGGCCTGTGGCTTTTCGGGGCGGCGCAGCACAGGGCGCGCGGAGGGCGCTGCCGCCTCGTCGGCGCCGGGCCGGGACGGTTTGGAAGAAGTAGGGGATGACATTGGACCGCCATTGTCGCGCGGCAAGGCCCGCAGCGGCTGCGCCCTGCGGCCAATACGGGCATTGCGCTCGGCTATCGGGCTGCCTCCTGGCAGGCCGCCAGGCCCCCGTGCCAAGCCACGCCGCCAGGCTCTGTGCCCAGGCGGGCCCGCCATGTTCCGCACAATGCATTCATGCCCCATGCAATGCGCCTGGCGGCCGTCCCATCCCGATTGCTGTATCCAGTGCGATATGCACAACCGGATGAATCCTCAATGAAAAATCGATGAGAAGCGATTCACATCGGCACAACATCTGCAATCCAGCCAATCGGGATCTTCCGATGCACGGCACGCAATATGTAAAAAACTGTATTTTATTCAGGCGACTTCATTCATTGGCCATTGCAAATCAACCGATTGGGCTTGCCATTGCCCATACATCTCCCCATAGAATGGCGCCCGTCCAGAAACGAGGGACTCTTTCGAGACAACAGCCCTTCGCGCAGCGCCCGCTGCGGTATCCAGACCATCACGCCCGGACTCCCGCCTCATTCAACAAGGAAAACCATGAGCGATGCACCCAACCTATCGAATTCCACTCCATTGAAAGAACAATTCAAGGCGCTGCTTATCACCAAGCCGGACTTGACCGGAATCGAGTGGTCCGATATGGAGACTGCCATCGGCCCGAATGCCGAAAAATACCGCCCACTGTGGGAGCGCATGGTCAGCGGGAAAAAGGGCTTTTTCGCATCCATGAGTCCCTGCTGGACCGCCATTCCCTTCATGGGCGTGTCGTGGGCCATTGCGCGCCGCGTCTACGCCTATGCCGTGGTGGCCTTCATCACCCTGTTGGTCATCAATCTGCTGATGCCCGGCACGGGCGGCGCCGGGCGCGTGCTCGGCATCGCCGTGGCCATCTCGTTCACGGTCAAGCGCACCTACCTGCAATGGCTGGTCACGCGCATACAGCAGATCAACCAGAGGGGCCTGGTGGGCGCTGCGCGCGAAGAGGCGCTGCGCCAGATCGGCGGCCTGGACCAGAAGAACGGCTGGATCTCGTTCGGCGTGCTGCTGGCCATCGGCATCGTGCTGGCCGCTTTCTGAGGCGGCAGGCCTGTGGATCAACGGTCCACAGGCAGCCGGTCGCACAGGGCCACCAACTGCGCCAACTGGGGGCCCACATCCCGGATCAGCGTGCGGGCCGGCATGCGCAGGCCCGGCACGGCGCAGTTGAACAGCAGGCGGCGAGACCCGTAGCGAATACGGGACGCCGCACCCACGGCGCACACGCCCAGGCCGGAGTCACCCATGTTGACCGCGAAGCCCCGGGCGGCGTAATGCGCCAGGCTTTCGCTGGCGTTGTCCATGCAGCGCGCATATTCCTCGGGCCGCTGGCTGCGCACGCGGTCCAGGAAGCGCTGCAGTTCCCCGGCATCGAGCTGGGCCAGCCCTGCCCGGCCCATGGCCGTTTCCAGCACGCCGCGCACGGCGCCCACGCCGGGCCGCTTGAGCGTGCCGCCCTCCCAGGCGCAGGTATCCAGGTAGACCACATCCAGGTCCATGACCACCCCCACCGACACCGCCCCCTTCACACGGTCGGCCAGCGCCTGCATGGGCAGGCGCAGCGGGCCAAGCAAGGGCGTGTTGATCACATAGGGGTAGCCCAGGGCGACGGCGGCCGGGCCTACGAAGTAGCGGTCCAGCCGCTCGTCATGGTCGAGGTAGCCCATGGTCTGCAGGCTGCGGCACAGCCTGGACACGGTGGGGCGCGGCAGGCCCAGGCGGCGGGCCAGTTCGCTGTTGGCATGCGGGCGCGGGTCGCTGACGAAGCACTGGAGAATCATCAGCCCCTTGGCCAGCGTGCCCGCGAAATAGGGGTCCTGCTCGCGGATGCGGCAGACATCCTGCGAGTCCCTTGGCTGGTGGGCAATGGGGGTGTGGGGCACGGGGCGATTGTGAGGACCACGGCCGCAAAGCCGCAACTGAATTTCAATATTTGAAACTGCATTGCAGCCCTGGTGACCGCGCTTCCTACAGTGCGGCCCATGAGCCAAGCCCAAGCCCCCCACCCCGCCGACGCCCGCCTGCAGGCGTTGCTTGCCGACATCCGCCATTTCGTGCGCCACCGCTGGCATCCGCTCGAAGAGCAGATCGAGCGTGACGACAGCATTCCGCCCGCCGTGGTGCAGGAACTGCGCGACAAGGGCTATTTCGGCTGGAGCATTCCCCAGCCCTATGGAGGCATGGGCCTGAGCACCGAGGAGCTGGTGCGCTGCGCCTTCGAGCTGTCCCAGGCATCGGTGGCGCTGCGTGCCCGCGTGGGCACCAACACCGGCATTGGCTCGGAAGCCCTGGTGGCCGACGGCACCGAGGCGCAAAAGCAGCGCTGGCTGCCGCGCATGGCGCGCGGCGAGCTCACGGGCTGCCTGGCGCTGACCGAGCCCGATGCGGGATCGGAAGCCAGCAATATCCAGACCACGGCGCGCCGCGAGGGCGACCACTACGTGCTCAACGGCAGCAAGCGCTTCATCACCAATGCGCCGCTGGCCGATGTGTTCACCGTCATCGCCCGCACCGGCGAAGGCAGCACGGGCAGCGAGGGGCTGACGGCCTTCTTCGTGGAGCGCTCGCCGGGCCTGGTGACGGGCCAGCCCTATCGCAAGATGGGCCAGGCGGGCTCGCCCGTGTCCGACGTGCATTTCCAGGACTGCCGCGTGCCGGCCGACCAGATCATCGGCGGGCGCGAGGGACAGGGCTTCAGGACCGTGATGAAGGTGCTCAACAAGCAGCGCCTGCACCTGGCAGCGCTGTGCACGGGGCCGGCGATCCGCATGCTGGACCTGGCGCTGGCCCATGTGCGCCAGCGCGAGCAGTTCGGCCAGCCGGTGGCGAACTTCCAGCTGGTGCAGGCCATGCTGGCCGACAGCCGCACGGAGATCTTCGCGGCGCAATCCATGATCCTGGAGGCCGCCCGCGCCCGCGACCGGGGCGAGGACGTGGCGCTGTCCGCCTCCATGTGCAAGTACTTCGCCTCCGAGATGTGCGGCCGCGTGGCCGACCGCGCCGTGCAGATGTTCGGCGGCGCGGGCTATGTGGCCGACTTCAGCCCCATCGAGCGCTACTTCCGCGACGTGCGCCTGTTCCGCCTCTACGAAGGCACCAGCCAGATCCACCAGCTCAACATCGCCAGGCTCATGCTGCGCGAGAGCGCCTGACACCGGAGGCCCGCATGACATCCCCCCTCACCCCTAAGCACCTGGCCACCCTGGGCCTGCTGGCCGCGCTGTGTGCATGCGCGCAGGCCGCCCAGGCGGCCCAGGCGGCTTTTCCCGATCGGCCCGTGCGCGTGATCGTTCCCTTTCCCGCAGGCGGCAGCACCGATCTCGTGGCCCGCGCGCTGTCGGTGGAACTGGGCCAGGCCCTGGGCCAGCCCGTGGTGGTGGAGAACAAGCCGGGCGCAGGCAGCCTGGTCGGCTCGGAACTCGTGGCCCGCGCCGCGCCCGACGGCTATACCCTGCTGATGGCGGGCCTGAGCAATGTCTTCCTGCCCCATGTGCACGCCAACCTCAAGTGGAACCCGCTGACCGACTACGAGTACATCGGCCTGGTGGCAGACCTGCCCAACGTCATCGCCGTCAACGCCAAGACCCCCTACCGCACGCTGGCCGAACTGGTGGCCGCCGACAAGGCCCAGCCCGGCACGCTGTCCTTCGGCTCGGCGGGCACGGCCACGCCCTCGCACCTGGTCTGCGAGATGGTCAACCACCGGCTCGGCACCAAGATGCAGCACCTGCCCTACAAGGGCAACGCCCCGGCCGTCAACGACCTCATGGCCGGCCACATCCCCGTGATGTGCAACAACCTGGGCGGCACCCTGCCCTACATGCAGGGCGGGCAGATCCGCATCCTCGCGCAGACCGGAAAGAGCCGCTCTGCCGCCGCGCCCGACATTCCCACCTTTGCCGAGCTGGGCGTGACCGGCCTGGACACCGGCCTGTGGGTGGGCCTGGCCGCGCCCAAGGGCACGCCGCAGCAGGTCGTGGCCACGCTCAACCAGGCGCTGGCCAAGGCCATGGCCCTGCCCGAGATGCGCGACAAGCTGGCGCGGCTGGGGGCCACGCCCCTGCCCACGCAGACGGCGGACTTCCACAAGCGCGTGGCCGAAGACCGCCGCGCCTGGGAGCCCGTGCTGAAGAACGTGGACCTGAAGGGCAACTGATGCAGCGCAAGGGCTATCCGCTGGAGGGTGTGCGCATCCTCGACATGGCCACGGTGCTGGCCGCCCCCTTCGCGGCCACGCTGTGCGGCGACCTGGGTGCCGATGTCGTCAAGCTGGAACTGCCCGGCGGCGGCGACACGCTGCGCAGCCTGGCGCCCGTGCACGACGGCCACGCCGTGTTCTGGAAAACCGCCAACCGGGGCAAGCAGGGCATCTCGCTGGACGTGCGCAAGGCCGAAGGCCGCGCGCTGTTCCTGCGGCTGATCGAGGATTTCGACGTGCTGGTGGAAAACTTCCGCACCGGCACGCTGGACCGCTGGGGACTGGACCTGGCCACCCTGCATGCCCGCAACCCGCGCCTCATCGTGCTGCGCCTCACGGGCTTCGGCCAGACGGGGCCTTATGCACGCCGGCCGGGCTTTGCGCGCATCTTCGAGGCCATGAGCGGTTTCGCCCATCTGACGGGCGAGGCGGGCGGCCCGCCCCAGCACATGAACTACCCGCTGGGCGATGCCGTGGCCGGCCTGTTCGGCGCCTTCTCCATCGCGGCGGCGCTGGCCGAGCGCAACGCGCAGCCGGCTGGCGAGCAGCGCGGCATGGAGATCGACCTGTCGGCCACCGAAGCCATGCTGCGCCTGCTGGACCCGCTGGCGGCCGAATACCAGCTGGGCGGACAGGCACGCAGGCGCACGGGGTCGTGCGCGGGCTACACGGCACCTTCCAACGTCTACCGCACGCGCGACGGTGCCTGGCTCACCGTGGTCGCCACGGGCGATGCCATCTTCGCGCGCCTGTGCCAGGCCATGGACCGCGCCGACCTGGCCGCCGACCCGCGCTTTGCGGACAACGCCGCGCGCATACGCCACCTGCAGGCGCTGGATGCGCAGATCGTGCAATGGTGCGCAGGCCTGGACTGCGCCCAGGCGACGGCCGCGCTGGCCGCGCACGACATTCCGTTCAGCAAGGTCTGCTCGGCCGAGGACGCGCTGCAGGACCCGCATTTCTTGGAGCGCGGCAGCTTCATCACCCTGCCCGACCCCGACCTGGGCCCGCTCACCGCCCCCGCACCCGTGCCCCGCTTCACCGGCCGCCAGGCGCCTTCGCCCCGCAGCGGCCCGGCCACAGGCCAGGACAACGCGCGCATCTATGCGGCACTGGGGGTGGATGCGCAACAGCAGGAGAGGCTGCGGCGCGACGGGGTGATCTGAGGGGTTGGATGGGCGGCGTCAAGCCGCCCGCCGCGCCGCCGCAAACAGTCCGCTGCGCAGCGCTTCCAGGTCGAGCACGCGCAGGCCGCCGTACTCCACCACGATGGCGTTTTCGCGCTGCAGCACGGACAGCGCCTCGTTGACTCGCTGGCGTGACAAGCCGACCAGGTAGGCCAGCTCCTGCTGGGTGATGCGCAGCACCTCGCCCACGCCCGGGTACAGCAGCGGGTGAAAGAGCGCGGCCAGGCTGCGGGCCACGCGCAGGTCGGGGTTGGTGAGGCGGTCGATTTCGCGGGCCGAGATGAACTGGCCCAGGCGCTCGTTGAGCTGGCTCATGACGAAGCGGTTGAAGCCGATGGAGTGGTCCAGCAGCCAGTGGAAGGTCTCGATCGGCAGGCCGCCGACCACGCTGCGGCGTATGGCCTGCACGTTGTAGCGGTAGGGCTCGCGCTTGACGGCCGTGCCTTCGCCGAACCAGCCGCCCGGGGGCAGGCCGGCCAGGGTCATGCTGGCGCCATCGGCGCCGTCGGTGTTCATCTTGAGCAGGCCTTCGACCACGCCGAACCAGTAGGTGGGCGCGCGGCCGGTGCGGCAGACATAGTCGCCGGGCTGGGCGTCGCCGACGACCAGCGCCTTCTGGGCCCGTTCGCGCTCGGCGGGCTGGAGTACGGCCAGCCAGGGAATGCCTTCGAGTTCCTCGGGCCGGGGCGCGCGGCGGCGCTGGTGCAGTGACAGTTCTTGGCTCATGGAGTCGCGGCGAGGGTGCGCGGATCAATCATCAAAACCACCCAAGCATTGCCCGAGGCCGGTGGCTGGCGTGAGCGGGATTTCCAGAAGGACCGCGGCATGCGCACATTCCTGGATGCGCAAGCCCCCAAGCGGGCCATGAGACCGTTTTGGCACCTTTTGTTACGGCGCGTTTTCCCGATGATGGGTTTCCCGCGGATTGTCGTCAAACAGACACCACGGCGTCAAAGCCAGTCCTAGGATGCAGTCCAAGCCGGTAGGTCACAGCCTGGGCATCTGCACCATGCGGCCACCATTCACGAACATCCAAGGACATGGAATGACGACCACGTTCCCGCACCTGCTGCTCCAGCATGCCGCCCAGCGCCCCCAGGCGCCGGCGCTGCGCGAGAAGGAATACGGCATCTGGCAGACCTGGAGCTGGAGCGAAGCGGCCGAGACCGTGCGCCACATGGCCTGCGGCCTGGCGGCCCTGGGCATGGTGCGCGGCCAGAATCTGGCCTTCATCAGCGACAACCGGCCCCATGTCTACATGGGCTTCATTGCCGTGCAGGCGCTGGGCGGCGTGCCGATCCCGCTGTACCAGGATGCCGTGGCCGCCGAGATGCGCTTCGTCATCGAGGATGCCGAGATCGACTTCGCCTTCGCCGAGAACCAGGAGCAGGTGGACAAGCTGCTGGAGGTGCGCGAGAGCGTCTCCGGCCTCGGCCACATCATCTATGACGACCCGCGCGGCCTGCGCCACTACGACCAGCCGGGGCTGATCAGCACCGAGGCTCTGCTGCAAAAGGGCCGGGAGTGGGATGCCGCACACCCGGGCGCCTGGGATGCGATGCTGGCCGCGCTGTCGCCCGACGATGTCTCGGTCATCCTCTACACCTCGGGCACGACGGGCAAGCCCAAGGGCGTGTGCCAGACGCACCGCAGCTTTGGCGAGTCGGCACGCGGCGGCGTGCAGGTGGATCGCCTGGGCCCCGATGACAACGTGATCTGCTACCTGCCGCCGGCCTGGGTGGGCGACCACCTGTTTTCCTTCGCGCAGTGGCTGGTGGCGGGTTTCACCATCAACTGCCCGGAGTCGGCCTCGACCGTGTCCATCGACCTGCGCGAGATCGGCCCCAGCTACTACTTCGCGCCACCGCGCATCTTCGAGGGCATGCTGACCTCGGTGTCCATCCGCATGGAGGACGCCGCGCCCTTCAAGCAATGGATGTACGGCCGCGCCATGGCCGTGGCGCGCCGCGTGGGCTCGGACATCCTGGACGGCAGGAAGGTGGGCATGCTGGACCGCCTGAAGTACGCGCTGGGCGACCTGTGCATCTACGGGCCGCTGCGCAACGCCATGGGGCTGTCGCGCATCCGCGTGGCCTATACGGCGGGTGCGGCCATCGGGCCCGAGCTGTTCCGCTTCTTCCGCTCCATCGGCATCAACCTCAAGCAGCTCTACGGCCAGACCGAGACCTGCGCCTATGTGTGCATACAGCGCGACGGCCAGGTGGAACTGAGCAGCGTGGGCCAGGCCGCGCCGGGCATCGAGCTGAAGATCGCCGACAGCGGCGAGGTGCTGCTCAAGGGCGTGTCCGTGCTCAAGGAGTACTACAAGCGCCCCGACGCCACGGCCGAGGTGGTGGATGCCGACGGCTGGTTCCATACGGGCGATGCCGGCGTGATCGATGCCAGCGGGCAGTTGCGCATCATCGACCGTGCCAAGGACGTGGGCAAGACCAGCCGGGGCGCCATGTTCGCGCCCAACTACATCGAGAACAAGCTCAAGTTCTTCCCCCAGATCAAGGAAGCTGTGTGCTTCGGCCACGGCCGCGACCAGGTCTGCGCCTTCATCAACATCGACTACGAGGCCGTGGGCAACTGGGCCGAGCGCCAGGGCCTGCCCTATGGCGGCTACGTGGACCTGGCCTCCAAGGCCAAGGTGCTGGAGATGGTGGCCGAATGCGTGGCCCAGGTGAACGCCGACCTGGCCGCCGAGGCCGGCATGGCCGACACCCAGGTGGCGCGCTTCCTCGTGCTGCACAAGGAGCTGGACCCCGACGACGACGAGCTGACCCGCACGCGCAAGGTCCGCCGCGGCTTCATTGCCGACAAGTACGGCGTGCTGGTCGATGCGCTGTACACGGGCAAGCGCGAGCAGTTCATCGAGACCCAGGTCAAGTTCGAGGACGGCCGCACCGGCAGCGTCAGCGCCACGCTGTCCATCATCGATGCCAGGACGCACGCCGCGTCCGCGGCCCGGGTCTGAGGAGGAACGCTGAAATGGCACACAAGAAGATCGGCGATGTCATCCTCGACATCAAGAACATCAGCCTGCGCTTCGGCGGCGTGAAGGCGCTGACGGACATCTCGTTCAATGTGCGCGAGCACGAGATCCGCTCCATCATCGGTCCCAACGGCGCGGGCAAGAGCTCCATGCTCAACTGCATCAACGGCGTGTACACGCCGTCCGAGGGATCGATCACCTTCCGGGGCAAGACCTTCAGCCACATGAACAGCCGCCAGGTGGCCGAGATGGGCGTGGCGCGCACCTTCCAGAACCTGGCGCTGTTCAAGGGCATGAGCGTGATCGACAACATCATGACCGGCCGCAACCTGCAGATCAAAAGCGGCATCCTGATGCAGGCCCTGCGCCTGGGTCCGGCCCAGCGCGAAGAGATCCGCCACCGCGAGTTCGTCGAGCACATCATCGACTTCCTGGAGATCCAGGCCTACCGCAAGACGCCCGTGGGCCAGCTGCCCTACGGCCTGCAAAAGCGCGTGGACCTGGGACGCGCCCTGGCCATGGAGCCGCAGGTGCTGCTGCTGGACGAGCCCATGGCCGGCATGAACGTGGAGGAAAAGCAGGACATGTGCCGCTTCATCCTTGATGTCAACGACGAGTTCGGCTCCACCATCGTGCTGATCGAGCACGACATGGGCGTGGTCATGGACATCAGCGACCGCGTCGTGGTGCTGGACTACGGCAAGAAGATCGGCGACGGCGCGCCCGACGAGGTGCGCCAGAACGAAGACGTGATCCGCGCTTACCTTGGCACCAGCCATTGAAATGAAGTACCCCCTGAGTCGCTGCGCGCCTTCCCCCTGGAAGGGGGACGACACCCTCGGTGCGAGGCGGCTCTTCCTCGGTGTCTCTGGCCTTTGGCCGCGACAGTTTCATGCGATATGGGTGTCGCGCAGCACTATGGAGAACTGAGAGGTCATCATGGGATTTTTTCTGGAAACGCTGTTCGGCGGCCTCATGGTGGGCACGCTGTACGCGCTGATCGCCATCGGCTTCGTGCTGATCTTCAAGGCCTCGGGCGTGTTCAACTTCGCGCAGGGCGCGATGGTGCTGTTCTCGGCCCTGGCCATGGCGCGCTTTTCCGAGTGGATTCCGAAGTGGACAGGCATGGAGTCCGGCTGGCTCACCAACCTGCTGGCCATCTGCGTGTCGCTGGCCATCATGGTGGTCGTGGCCTGGCTGATCGAGCGGCTGGCGCTGCGCCACCTGGTCAACCAGGAGCCCATCACGCTCTTGATGGCCACGCTGGGCATCGCCTACCTGCTGGACGGTCTGGGCCCGATGATCTTCGGCAGCGCCGTCTACAGCATCAACGTGGGCATGCCCAAGGACCCCATGTTCATCCTCGACGGCCTGTTCGAGGGCGGCGTGCTGCTGAGCCAGGAAGACCTGTACGCGGCCTGCATCGCCGCGCTGCTGGTGGCCGCGCTCAGCGTGTTCTTCCAGAAGACCAAGACCGGCCGCGCGCTGCGCGCCGTGGCCGACGACCACCAGGCGGCCCAGTCCATCGGCATTCCGCTGTCGCGCATCTGGGTCATCGTCTGGTCGGTGGCCGGCGGCGTGGCCCTGGTGGTGGGCATCATCTGGGGCTCCAAGCTGGGCGTGCAGTACTCGCTGTCGCTGGTGGCCCTGAAGGCCCTGCCCGTGGTGATCCTGGGCGGCCTGACCTCGCTGCCCGGCGCCATCATCGGCGGCCTGATCATCGGCGTGGGCGAGAAGCTCTCCGAGGTCTACCTGGGCCCCATGGTCGGCGGCGGCATCGAGACCTGGTTCGCCTACGGCCTGGCCCTGTGCTTCCTGCTCGTGCGGCCCCAGGGGCTGTTCGGCGACAAGATCATTGATCGCGTATGAAATACGAGAGCAAGGATTTTGCAAAGTCGGCGCCGGATTCGCGCCGCGAATACGGAGAGTGCGGCGCACAGCCGCGCTCAGCAGCCAAGGGCTGCGCCCAAGTACACAAGATCATCGACCGCGTCTGAGACCGTATACGGAGAACTTGCACCATGTTTTATCGTGAGAACGGTCAATTCAAGACGACCTACGCATCCGACCAGCAGATCTTCGGCGTCGCCCAGGACCGCTGGGCCATCGTGGCGCTGCTGGCCGTCGCCTTCCTGGTAATTCCCTTCAGCGTCAGCGACTACACCTTCCAGGCCGTGCTGATCCCCTTCCTGATCATGTCGCTGGCGGCGCTGGGGCTGAACATCCTGGTCGGCTACTGCGGCCAGATCTCGCTGGGCACCGGCGCCTTCATGGCCGTGGGCGCCTATGCGGCCTACAACCTGCAGGTGCGCTTCGAGGGGATGCCGCTGCTGGTGGCCCTGATCGGCGGCGGCGTGCTGGCCATGGTCTTCGGCGTGGTCTTCGGGCTGCCCAGCCTGCGCATCCGCGGCCTGTACCTGGCCGTAGCCACGCTGGCGGCGCAGTTCTTTGTGGACTGGCTGGCCAGCCGCGCGGCCTGGGTGACGAACAACTCCTCCTCGGGCTCGGTGAGCGCAGGCCCGCTGTCCATCATGGGCTGGCAGATCGATACGCCCATGGAGAAATACCTGCTGTGCCTGGGCATCCTGTGCGTGCTGGGCCTGGCCGCCAAGAACCTGGTGCGCGGCGCCATCGGCCGCGAGTGGATGGCCATGCGCGACATGGACGTGGCCGCCAGCGTGATCGGCATCCGCCCGACCTACGCCAAGCTCAGCGCCTTTGCCGTCAGCAGCTTCATCGTCGGCGTGGCAGGCGCGCTGTGGGGCTTCGTGCACCTGGGCGCCTGGGAGCCCGCGGCCTTCAGCCTGGACCGCTCGCTGCAGCTGCTGTTCATGATCATCATCGGCGGCCTCGGCTCGGTGGTGGGCAGCATCTTCGGCGCGGCCTTCTTCGTGCTGCTGCCGCTGCTGCTCACCCAGGTGCCGCACTGGATGGGCCTGCCGCTGTCCACGGCCACGGCAACCTACCTGGAGCACATGATCTTCGGTGCGCTGATCGTGTTCTTCCTGATCGTGGAGCCGCATGGACTCGCAAAACTGTGGGCGACCGCAAGGCAAAAACTGCGCGTCTGGCCCTTCCCGCATTGATATGACACCCCCTGAGTCGCTTCGCGCCTTCCCCCTCTCTACTCGCTACGCGAGGGAGGGGGACGACACCCTCGGTGCGGGGCGGCCCTTCCTCGGTGTCCCTGACCTGGGCTCGCCAGTTCCATAGATGGCGCCAGGAAACGTGGAATGTTTGATTCTGATCGAGACAGGGCGCCACAGAGTGCCGGATAACCGGGGAATCTTCCCCAGCCAACTAGGAGACAACGTCATGATGTTCAAGAAAGTCGCCATCGCCGCCGCCACGGTCGCTGCCGGAATCGGCGCTCTCGTGGCCGCTCCCGCCGCACAGGCCCAGGAGCAGTTCGTGCCGCTGCTGGTCTACCGCACGGGCCAGTTCGCGCCGCTGGGCATTCCATGGGCCGATGGCAAGCAGGACTACATCAAGCTGGTCAACGCCAAGGGCGGCATCAATGGCGTGAAGATTGCCTACGAGGAATGCGAGACGGCCTACGACACGGCCAAGGGCGTGGAATGCTATGAGCGCCTGAAGGGCAAGGGCGGCGGCGCGGCCGGGTTCGATCCGCAGTCCACCGGCATCACCTTCGCCGTGACGGACAAGGCGCCAGGCGACAGGATGCCCATCATCACCACGGGCTATGGCCTGTCGCAGTCGGCCGACGGCAAGGTCTTCGAGTGGAACTTCCCGCTGCTGGGCAACTACTGGACTGCGGCCGACTCCATCATCCAGGACATCCTGAAGAAGGAAAAGGGCAGCCTCAAGGGCAAGAAGATCGCCCTGGTCTACCACGACTCGCCCTATGGCAAGGAGCCGATCCCGCTGCTGCAGAAACGCGCCGCCAAGGAAGGCTTCGACCTCACCCTGCTGCCCGTGACGGCGCCCGGCGTGGAGCAGAAATCGACCTGGCTGCAGATCCGCCAGCAGCGCCCCGACTACGTGCTGCTGTGGTCTGCCGGCGTGATGACGCCCACGGCCGTGCGCGAGGCGCAGGCCACCGGCTACCCGCGCGAGAAGATGTACGCCATCTGGTGGGCCGGCTCGGACCATGACGTGAAGGACATCGGCGCCGGCGCCAAGGGCTACAACACCGTGACCATCCACAACACGGCCGAGCACGACAAGGTGCACGACGAGGTCAAGTCCATGGTCTACGACAAGGGCCAGGGCACGGCCACCGACGCCAAGGAACTGGGCGCCATGGCCCACACGCGCGGCATGGTGATTTCCATGCTGCAGGTGGAGGCCATCCGCACGGCGCAGGAAAAATACGGCAAGGGCAAGGTCATGACCTCCGAGCAGGTGCGCTGGGGCCTGGAGAACCTGAACCTCACGCAGGAGCGCCTGAACGAGCTGGGCTTCGGCAAGATCATCCGCCCCGTCAAGACCAGCTGCGACAACCACCTGGGCACCGACTGGTCGCGCATCGCCCAGTGGGACGGCGCCAAGTGGAAGGTGGTCTCCGACTGGTACCAGGCCGACAAGTCCATGGTCGAGCCTCTGGTCAAGGAGTACGCGGACAAGTACGCCAAGGAAAAGAACGTAAAAGCTAGAACTTGCACCCCCTGAGGCGCTTGCGCGCCTTCCCCCTCTCTACCCGCTTCGCGGGGGGAGGGGGACGACACCCTCGGTGCGGGGCGGCCCTTCCTCGGTGTCCCTGAGTTGGGGCATGCCCCGCGCAGAGATGCTTCGAGAGTTGCGGCCCCGCACTCCGCTTTCGTATCAACGCCCATGGACGACGCCATGACCACCGCACCCACCTCCGCCCCGGCCGCCAGCGATACGCTGCTCGTGGTCAATGGCATCGAAGTCATCTACAACCATGTGATCCTGGTGCTCAAGGGCGTTTCGCTCCAGGTGCCGCGCGAGAGCATCGTGGCCATCCTGGGCGGCAACGGCGCGGGCAAGACCACGACGCTGCGCGCCATCTCCAACCTGCTCAAGGGCGAGCGCGGCGAGGTGACCAAGGGCACGATCGAGCTGGAGGGCGAGCGCATCGAAAGCCTCACGCCCTCCGAGCTGGTGCAGCGCGGCGTGGTCCAGGTCATGGAGGGGCGGCACTGCTTCGCCCACCTGACCATCGAGGAAAACCTCATGACCGGCAGCTACACGCGCACCGACAAGGGCGAGATCGCGGCCAACCTCGAGAAGGTCTACAACTACTTTCCGCGCCTGAAGACGCGCCGCACCTCGCAGGCCGCCTACACCTCGGGCGGCGAGCAGCAGATGTGCGCCATCGGCCGCGCGCTGATGGCTAATCCGCGCATGGTGCTGCTGGACGAGCCCTCGATGGGCCTGGCCCCGCAGATCGTCGAGGAGGTGTTCAACATCGTCCGGGACCTCAACAGCAAGGAAAAGGTCACCTTCCTGCTGGCCGAGCAGAACACCAACATGGCGCTCAAATACTCGGACTACGGCTACATCATGGAAAGCGGCCGCATCGTCATGGACGGCGCGGCCTCGGACCTCGCCAGCAACGAGGACGTCAAGGAGTTCTACCTGGGCGTGGGCGGCGGCGAGCGCAAAAGCTTCAAGGACGTGAAAAGCTACAAGCGCAGAAAACGTTGGCTTGCATGAATACCCCCTGAGTCGCTTCGCGCCTTCCCCCTGAGGGGGACGACACCCTCGGTGCGGGGCGGCCCTTCCTCGGTGTCCCTGGGGTTGGGCCGCGCCGGTTTCGCGGGCAAGGGGCGGCACAAGGATTGTTGGAATCTTTCTTTCACCACTGGCCGGACTCCATCTGCCCTTTCCACCTACAGGACTAGCCATGAGTGCCTTCTACGACGCGCTGGAGACGCGCACCCCTGACGAACGCGAAGCGGCACTGCTGGCCGCCCTGCCCCGGCAGATCGCGCATGCGCAGCAACACTCGGCCGCCTTCGCCCAGATCCTGGCCGGCGTCGATGCCGCGCAGATCACCAGCCGCGAGGCTTTGGCCCGCCTGCCGGTGACGCGCAAGTACGAGCTGCTGCAGCGCCAGGCCGAGCAGCGGCCAGCGCAGATCTTCGGCGGCTTCAACGCCATCGGCCTGGGCCAGCCCATGCCGCGCCTGTTCTGCAGCCCCGGCCCCATCTACGAGCCCGAAAGCCGCCGCCCCGACTACTGGCGCATGGCGCGCGCGCTGCATGCCTCGGGCTTTCGGCCCGGCGAGCTGGTGCACAACTGCTTCAGCTACCACTTCGTGCCTGCGGGCTCGATGATGGAAAGCGGCGCCCATGCGCTGGGCTGCACGGTGTTCGCAGGCGGCACGGGCCAGACCGAGCAGCAGGTGCAGGCCATGGCCGACCTGCGGCCCGCCGGCTACGTGGGCACGCCCAGCTTCCTCAAGATCATTGTGGAAAAGTCCCTGGAGATGGGCCTGCCCATCCCCTCCGTGACCAAGGCCATGGTCTCGGGCGAGGCCTTCCCGCCCTCGTTGCGCGACTGGCTGGCCGAGCGCGGCATCGCGGGCTACCAGTGCTATGCCACGGCCGACCTGGGCCTGATCGCCTACGAGACCGAGGCCCGCGAAGGCCTGGTGCTGGACGAGCAGGTCATCGTCGAGATCGTGCGCCCCGGTACGGGCGACCCGGTGGCCCCCGGCGAGGTGGGCGAACTGGTGATCACCACGTTCAACCCCGACTACCCGCTGATCCGGTTCGGCACGGGCGACCTCTCTGCCGTGCTGCCCGGCCAGTGCCCCACGGGCCGCACCAACGCACGCATCAAGGGCTGGATGGGGCGTGCCGACCAGACCACCAAGGTGCGCGGCATGTTCGTGCACCCGGGCCAGATTGCCGACGTCGTGCGCCGCTTTCCCCAGGTGGAGCGGGCGCGGCTGGTGGTCACGGGCGAGATGGCCAACGACCAGATGCAACTGCTGGTCGAAACCCGCGAAACCTCGCCGGGCCTGGCCCAGCAGTTGTCCGATGCCGTGCGCGAAGTCACCAAGCTGCGCGGCGACGTGCAGATGGTGCTGCCGGGCACCCTGCCCAATGACGGGAAGGTGATCGAAGACGCCCGGTCGTACAAGTAGCCACCGAGGTGCGGGGGCGGCGGCCTCGCCGCCAAGCATCCGTCGCAGACCCTGAAAACATGACCCCTGTCAAGACTACCAGGGTTTGCACTAGATCAATGGCAAGGGAATCTGCTGCGGTGCAATAGAAACAATTCTTAAAATCCGTCTCCTCGTGCATTCGGTTTCTCTTGCGTGTTTGCCCTCGAAGGCAAATGCGCATCGCCCCCTATCATTTGCACGCTATTTACTTGGAGACACTATGAAAGCATTGTTCAAGATCGCAGCCATTGCGCTGGCAGCCGGTGCAGCCGTTGGCGCCCACGCGCAGGACTATCCTGCCGCAGGCAAGACGATCACCCTCATCGTGCCGTTCACCGCAGGTGGTCCGACCGACAAGGTGGCCCGCGATCTGGCCGAGTCCATGCGCAAGCAGTTGAACAATGCCACCATCGTGGTGGACAACGCCGACGGTGCCGGCAGCACCATCGGCACGGCCAAGGCCGCACGTGCCCGTCCTGACGGCTACACGCTGCTGATCAACCACATCGGCATGTCCACGATCCCGTCGCTGTACCGCAAGCTGTCGTTCAACGTGCTCAACGACTTCGAGTACGCCGGCATCATCAACGACGTGCCCATGACCCTGATCGGCCGCCCCAGCCTGCCGGCCAAGAACTTCGCCGAGGTCAAGGACTGGATCGGCAAGAACCAGGGCAAGGTCAACCTGGCCAACGCCGGCATCGGTTCCGCCTCCCACCTGTGCGGCCTGATGCTGCAGGCCTCCATGAAGACCGAAATGACGCCCGTGCCCTACAAGGGCGCCGCGCCGGCCATCGCCGACCTGATCGGCAACCAGGTCGACCTGCTGTGCGACCAGACCACCAACACCACGGGCCAGATCACTGCCAAGAAGGTCCAGGCCTATGCCGTGACCACGCCCAAGCGCCTGGTCATGCCCGCGCTCAAGGACCTGCCGACGCTGGCCGAAGTGGGCGTGCCCGACTTCCAGGTCACCATCTGGCACGGCCTGTACGCGCCCAAGGGCACGCCGGCCGACATCGTCAAGAAGGTCAACGAGGCCATGAAGGCCGCCCTGAAGGACCCGGAGTTCATCAAGCGCCAGGAAGCCCTGGGCGCCGTGATCGCCAGCGACGGCCGCATCGAGCCCGAAGGCCACAAGAAGTTCGTCCAGGCCGAGATCGAGAAGTGGGGCAAGGTCATCAAGGCAGCCGGCACCTACGCCGACTGATCCCTAGGACCACCACCGCGACGGATCGCCCGGTTGCAACCACGATCAAGCCCGGCTTCGGCCGGGCTTTTTCATGGGCGAGCAAGGAAGGATCAGGGAGGGACAGAGAGGGCCCCGGCTCAGGGAGCCGGCCCGCGCAGCGCCATCACGGCCTGCCAGTTGCCGCCGCGCTGGCTTGCGTTGTAGAGGTTGCTCTGCGTGTTGCCAGGGCCTTCGTAGTAGCTGCCGCGCATCAGGCATTGCGATCCCGAGGCCGTGCAGTGCACGAGTTCGACGCCGAACATCAGCGCCGGCCGGCCGCTGGCCCGGTCCAGCACCTGCTCTCCGCCCTTGCCCACGTCGCAGGCCGACGCCGGCCGCACCTGGGTCTGGCCGGCGAACCGGGCCAGCGTGCCCGCATCGGGGTCCAGCAGCGCCCAGCCCCGGCCATTGCCTATGCAGTAGGCCGCCGCCTTGGGGCCGAGGTTGGAGGCGTTGTCGATAAACAGCAGCGAATAGACGGCAGCCGCCGCTCCCGGGGGCGCCTGCGGGCCGGCGGGCGCCTTGGGCCTGTCGGCGCAGGCGGCCAGCGCCAGCGTGGCGGCCAGCGCGCCCAGCCAGGGCAGGAGTCGGGAGGAATGACGCAGGCGCAAGCGCTGGCGGAGGCGGTGCATGGAAATCCTTTCTTGTGCCGCAATCTGTGCAGGCGTGTTTAACACGGCGCGGCCTGTGGTCCGGCGGCGGCCGTGCCGTCCAGTTCGGCGCGATGCGCTTCAAACAGTTCAATGAGGTGGTCGGCCACGGCACGCACGCGCCGCGAATGGGCCAGGTCGGCATGCATGGCCAGCCAGATGGGCTGGTCCGCGCCCAGTTGCCGCGCCACGCAGACCAGCCCCGCCTGCCGGGCCAGGAAATGCGGCAGCACGGCCAGGCCCAGGCCCGCCTCGGCCGCGGCCCGTTGTGCCGACAGGGTATTGGTCTCCAGCCGGCAGGGCCGCCCGCGCAGGGTGTTCGCCATCCATCGGGCGGCGGGCAGGTGGGCATGGCTGTCGTCCCAGCCGATGAAGGCATCGCCCTCGAACGGGTCCGGGCCGTGGGTGCCCGCGCTTCCGTTTCCGCCTGCGCGGCCTTGCACATAGCGGGCCGATCCGTACAGGCCGAAGCCCAGCGTGCCCAGGCGCCGTATCGTGAGGTGACCGGCCTCGGGCTGGGTCATGCGCACGGCCAGGTCGGCGTCGCGCCGGTGCAGGTTCAGCGTCTGCACGCCGCTGACCAGCTGCACGCGCAGACCCGGGTGGCGGGCGAACAGATGGGCCAGCGAGGGCGCGATCAGCGGGTTGGCCAGGTTCTCGGCCGTGGCCAGCCGCACCACGCCCGCAACCTGTGCCTGGCTTTGCGCGGCATCGCCCAGGGCCTGGGCCGCCTGCTCCAGCGCCTCGGCCGGGGCCAGCAGCGCCTGCCCGTCGGCCGTGAGCCGATAGCCGCTGTGGTGGCGGCTGAACAGCGGCATGGCCAGCGCGGACTCCAGCCGGTCCAGCCGGCGCGAGACCGTGGCCACGCCCAGCCCCAGCGCGGCCGAGGCGCCGCTCAGGCTGCCGGCGCGGGCAATGGCCAGGAAGATGCGGGCGTCGTCCCACTGCAATGGAATGCTCCTTTGTTTTTGGGAATGTCTCCGGAAATGCTTTCCGGAAATGGAAGATCAAAGCGCGATTTTCTCAGTAGGCAAGGCCGCTTCGGAAAACCATACTGGCCCCTTGTTTCAGCAAGAGGATATGCAATGCAACAACGCAAACTTGGCCACGATCTGCAGGTGTCCGCCCTGGGGCTGGGCTGCATGGGCATGAGCGAGTTCTATGGCCCGCGCGACGATGCCCTGGCCCTGCAGGCGCTGGACCATGCCGTGGAGTCCGGCATCGACTTCCTGGACACGGCCGATGTCTACGGGCCGCACCACAACGAGGAGCTGATCGGCCGCTTCCTGGCCACGCGCCGCCCGCGCGTGAAGATCGCCACCAAATTCGGCATCGTGCGCAAGGCCGGCGAGTACCGGCGCAGCATCGACAACAGCGCGCAGTACGCACGGCAAAGCTGCGAAGACTCGCTGCGGCGCCTGGGCGTGGAGCGCATCGACCTGTACTACGTGCACCGCGTCGATGCCACGCGCCCCATCGAAGAGACCATGCAAGGCCTGGCACAGCTGGTGCAGGAGGGCAAGATCGCCCGCATCGGCCTGTGCGAAGTCAGCGCGGCCACGCTGCGCCGCGCCCATGCCGTGCACCCGGTGGCGGCGGTGCAGACCGAGTATTCGCTGTGGACGCGCGAGGTGGAGGACGAGGTGCTGCCCGCCTGCCGCGAGCTGGGCGTGGGGCTGGTGGCCTATTCGCCGCTGGGGCGCGGCTTTCTCACGGGGCGCTTTCATGGAGGAACGTCCTTCGAGCAGGGCGATTTCCGCGCCAGCCTGCCGCGCTTTCAGCCCGGCAACATCGACACCAACCAGGCCCTGGTGGGCGCCGTATCGGCCCTGGCACAGCGCAAGGGCAGCACGCCCGCGCAGATCGCGCTGGCCTGGCTGCTGGCCCAGGGGCCGGACGTGGTGCCGATTCCAGGCACCCGGCGCATCACCCATCTGCAGGACAACCTGGGCGCGCTGTCCGTGGCACTGACGCCCGCCGAGCTGGACGAGCTGCGGCGCGCCAGCGACGAGCTGCCCGTGGCCGGGCAGCGCTATACGGAGGAAGGCATGAAGGGCATCAACGCCTGACGGGCCGGTGCCGCCGATGGAGCCGGGGAAGCCGGCAGCCACCTACCAGGTGACGTCGCTGTTTTCGGCGGCGCTGCGGCGCAGCATGTCGATCATGGGTGCGGCGCGCTGGCGCAGGCTGACGGCGTCGCGCGCGCCCGCTGCGGCGCTGTCCTGCTCGCCATCCTGGGACTCTTCTTCCTGGCTGGCCTTGCGGCGGGCGTCGTCGTCGGCGACGGCGGCCTCCAGCGCCTCGATGGCGGCGGGAATCTGCTGCACGGTGATGATGCCGCTGGCGCCGGGCGTCTTGCCGACGATCTCCAGGACCTGGCGGCCGTTGGATTCGAGCATGATGACGTCGGCCGTGGCACGGGACTTGAACTTGTAGAGCATGGCTATCCTTTTTCTGTGTGGCGTGTCATGCACTCAGCGGTACATGTACTCGCGGTTGAAAGCATAGCCCGATTGCGCACCCACCATGGGCCCGCTCTGCCGCTGGCCGTCAGGATGCGTGCACAGCATCTGGTGCAGGGCGATCCAGCCGCGCTCGAAGCCCATGGCGCAGCCGGCCAGGTAGAGCCGGTAGGCGCGCAGCACCTTGGCGGCGCTGTCGGCGCCGGCATGCTGCTCCAGGATGCGCTGGGCCTCGGGCAGGCGCGCCTCCAGCGCGTCGGACCAGCTCCACAGCGTGCGCGCGTAGTGGGGGCGCAGGTTCTCCGTGTCCACCATCTCCAGCCCGCTGCGCGCCATGTCGTGCAGCACGCGGCTGACATGCAGCAGTTCGCCGCCCGGGAAGATGTAGCGGTCGATGAACTCGCCCATGCCCGCGCCCAGCTCGGTGTTGTCCACGCCGCCGGCCGTGATGCCGTGGATCAGCGCCATGCCGCCCGGGCGCAGCAGGCCGTGCACGGTCTGGAAGTACTCGGGCAACTGGGCCTGGCCCACATGCTCAAACATGCCCACCGAGCCGATCTTGTCGAAGGGCTGGTTGGCCGCCAGCGCGCGGTAGTCCAGCAATTGCATGTCCACCTTGCCCTGCAGGCCTCGCTCGGCGATCAGCTGCTGCACATGGCGGTGCTGGTTGCGCGAGAGCGTGATGCCCGTGGCCGTGACGCCGTAGTGCTCGGCCGCCCACAGCAGCAGCGCGCCCCAGCCCGCGCCGATGTCCAGGAAGCGCTCGCCGGGCCGCAGGTCCAGCTTGCGGCAGATGTGGTCCAGCTTGGCCTCCTGGGCCTGGGCCAGCGTCATCTGCGGATCGCGGAAATAGGCGCAGGAATAGACGCGGCGCGGGTCCAGCCACAGACCGTAGAAGTCGTCGGAGATGTCGTAGTGGAACTGGATCTGCTGGGCATCGCGCGCCAGCGTGTGCGCGGCCATGGAACGCATGCGGGCCATGGCATGCACCCACCAGTGCGAAGTGCCGCGCACCGGATCGGACTGCAGCAGGCTGGCGGCCACCGTCATCACGTCGCGCATGCGGCCGTCGATGCGCACCAGCCCCTCCACGATGGCACTGCCCAGCGTCCCTATCTGCCCGGCCGCCAGGCTGGCCATGGCCGCCATGCTCTGGAAATGCAGCACCACCTGCGCGTCCGCAGGACCCGCACGCTGGCCCGAGGGCAGGACCACGGCCACGGAAACAGGGAGAGACGCCAGCCGCGCCTCGATGGAGCTCAGCACTTGTGTCATGGCGTTCATTTTTGACAGCAAGGCGCACTGCGTCAACCGCAGCCCGGGCTGTGCACGGCGGGGCATGGCGCCCCGCCCGTGGTTCGGAGATCAGGCGATCAGCTGACTGTAGTCGCGCCGCGTCTGATCCGTCACCGAAGCAAGCACTTGCTCGAAGGGCGTCTTGTGCCGGGCCACCAGGCGCAGGGAAGCCACGGCGCGCGATTTACAAAACCAATGGCAGGTGTACTGCATGAGCAACAGCTCGGCCGTCATCGTGAAGGCGCGCGCACGGCGTTCGTCCTCGTTGCGGCTGTCGGCAACGCGCACGGAGGCAATGCCGCGCGCATGCAACTGCATGGCATCGCGCAGATCGAAGTACGACGAGGGAAAGAGCCGGTCCAGATAGGGCAGCGCCACGGGCAGCGTGCTCACGCGCGTGAGCTGCGGATCGGCCGAGGCCATCTCCTTGGCAAAGCGCTGGAACTGCTCGGCCAAGCTGGCCTCGGTGTTGTCCAGCACGGTCCAGATCTGGGCGCGGCGCTGCTCGTCGCTCTCGCCCAGGGCGCGCAGATAGCCTTCGATCAGGCCGCCCATCAGCTTCTCGATCTGGAACCGCCCCAGATACTGGGCCAGCAGCAGGGTATGCCGGCGCTGTTGCTGCGTCTTGAGCAGGTAGATTGCGATGAAGACAATGATCGCCAGCGTGAAGAAGTCCATGAAAGCAGCAAGGGGGCCAAGGGTGCGAGAAGGCTTGAGTGTAGTCAGGCGCGGCCTGCCCGCGATTTTGGCGGGCATAGCCCTGCTGCTGGGCGGCTGTGCCAGCCGGGGAGCCGGTGGCGACGGGCTGGGCTATTACTGGCAAAGCCTGCGCGGGCAAATGCACCTGCTGCAGGCCAGCCGCCCGATCGACGATTGGCTGCAGGACGGGAACCTTGCGCCCGCACTGCGCGAGCGCCTGCTGGCGGCCCGGCGCATGCGCGCCTTTGCCGTGGAACGCCTGGGCCTGCCCGACAACGCCAGCTACCGCCGCTATGCCGATCTGCAGCGGCCGTTTGCCGTGTGGAACGTGGTGGCCGCGCCGCCCGACAGCCTGGAGCTGCACCGCTGGTGCTTTCCCGTGGCCGGCTGCGTGGGCTACCGGGGCTACTTTGTCGAGGCGGACGCCATGGCCCAGGCCCGGCAACTGGCAGACCAGGGCCTGGAGTCCGGCAGCTACGGCGTGCCCGCCTATTCCACGCTGGGCTACCTGAACTGGCTGGGCGGCGATCCGCTGCTCAGCACCTTCATCGGCTGGGGCGAGGGCGAGTTCGCCGGCCTGCTGTTCCACGAACTGGCCCACCAGGTGGTTTACGTGGCGGGCGATACCGCCTTCAACGAATCCTTCGCCACCACCGTGGAGCGCCTGGGCACGCCGCTGTGGCTGGCCACCGAGGCCGGCCCCGCCGCCCGCGCACGCTGGGATGCGGGCCAGCTGCGGCGCGCGCAGTGGCGGGCGCTGACCGGCCACACGCGCCAGGCGCTGCAGCAGCTCTACCAGGACCCGCAGCAGCGCGGCCCCGCCATGCAACAGGCCAAGGCGCAGATCTACCAGCAGTTCCGCAGCGACTACGCCGTGCTGCGCGCGCAATGGCGCAGCGCCGATGCGGCCCTGCTGACCACTGATGCACAGCGCCAGCTCTACGACCGCAACCAGGCGCGGCTGGACCAGTGGGTGGCCGACGCCAACAACGCCAGCTTTGGCGCGCTGGCCGCCTACGACGACTGGGTGCCGGCCTTCACCGCGCTGTGGAAGCAGGCGCAGGCTCAGGCTCCGGCCCAGGCCGGCGGCGAGGCCGCCCAGGGCTGGCAGCGCTTCTATGCCGAGGTGGAGAAACTGGCCGCCCTGCCCGCCTCGCAGCGCAATACAAGGCTGTGCGGGCTCATGCCGGCCGATGCGCCCCTGCCGCCTGCCTGCGCCCCGGATCAGGACAGTGCGTCGGCATCCACGGACGGATCGCGTCCCGGCAACTGAATGCGGGCCAGCAGGCCGCTTGAACTGCCGGGCGGTGGCGACTGCAGCTCCAGGCTGCCACCGTGCTGGGCCACGATCATGGACACGATGGACAGGCCCAGGCCGTAGCCCGGCGATGCCAGCTCGCGCACAGTGCCGTGGGACAGGCGCAGCTCGTCCACATGGCGCACGTGGCGCTTGCGCGCGGTGCTCAGCGCCGCCGCATCCATGCCCGGCCCCTCGTCGCGCACCTGGACAGTGCGGCTGTCGCAGACTTCGAGCAGCACCTCCGGTCCATCGCTGTAGCGCAGCGCGTTCTCCACGAGGTTGCGCAAGGCGATGGCCAGCGTGTCCACGTCGCCCGCCACCGGCCCGCAGGGCTGCTCGGGCAGCACCACGTCCAGCCGCAGCTGGGTGGATTCGTCCTGCTGCCAGAACTCGGAGGCCACCATGCTGGCCAGCGCGTCCAGCCGCACCTCGTCCTGCGCCAGCGCCGAACCCGAAGCCGCGCGCGACAGCTGCAGCAGCTTTTCCGTGCGCTGGCGCAGCCGCTCCAGCGCCTCATAGGCCGCGCGCACATCGGTGTTGTCCACGCCCCTGTCCAGGGCCGTCTGCAGGCGCAGCGTGGCCACGGCCAGCGGCGTGCGCAGCTCGTGGGCCGCGTTGGCCGCCATGGAGCGCTCCACCTGCACGGCATGCGACAGGCGCTGCATCAGGTGGTTGATGCCCCGGCCCAGGCGCCACAGCTCGCGCGGCATGGCGTCCAAGTCCAGCGGTTCCAGGTTGGCGCCGCCGCGCTCGCTCAGTTGCAGCTGCATGTCGAGCAGCACGCGCAGCCGGCGGCGTGCCGTCGCGCGCAGCACCCAGCCCATCAGGGCCAGCATCGCCAGCATCACCAGCACCAGCGCCAGCAGGGCGCGCTGCAGCGCCTCGCTGCGGTCGGCCAGGGGATCGGCCAGCACCAGAAACAGCGGCAGCCGGGGATGTGCCACCACGTACATGCGCCAGCCTTCGCGCTCGTAGAACCCGTCGCGCATGGGAACCGGAAAGGCCACCACGGGCGCCGCCTGGGTGCGCAGCAGCACATTGCCATGCCGGTCCTGCAACTGATAGACCAGACTCTCCGCACCGTTGCCTGGCTCCAGCGCCACGTGGGGCAGGGGCACGCCCTCCACCGAGTGATCCTGCTGTTCCAGCTGGTGCACGGCCACCTCCAGCATGCGGTGGGCGCTGTCGATCATCTCCTGGTCGAAGTTGCGGTGCACGATGTGGCTGACATACCAGGCCAGCGCCAGCACGCAGGCCAGCCAGACGGCGGCCAGCGCCAGGGTCAGGTCGCGGGCCAGCTGGTCGGCCAGCCGGGGCGGCAGGCCGGGCGCCTCCCTGCGCCACTCAGCCATGCTCGGTCGCCAGGCGGTAGCCGGTGCCGCGCACGGTCAGGATGCGTTCGCGCCCGAGCTTGCGGCGCAGCCGGCTGATGAAGACTTCCAGCGTGTTGCTGTCGGACTCGGCGTCGAAGCCGTAGAGCGCATCGAGCAGATGCTCGCGCGTGTACAGGCGCCCCGGATGGACGGTGAGCACGCGCAGCAGCGCCCATTCCTTGGGCGTGAGCAGCAGGGTGCGGCCCGCATCGCGCACCATCTCGCGGGCCAGGTCGATCTCCAGCGTGCCCAGGCGCAGCACGGCGTCCTGCCCGGCCTGCATGCCCCCGCCGCGCCGGCTCACGGCGCGCAGGCGGGCCAGCAGTTCCTCGGGGTCGTAAGGCTTGACCAGGTAGTCGTCGGCCCCCGCGTCCAGCCCGCGGATGCGGTCGCTCACCTGGTCGCGGGCCGTCAACACGATGGTGACGGGCGGCTGCTCCAGCCGGCGCAGCGTGGGCATGAGCGCCAGGCCGTCGCCGTCGGCCAAGTGCAGGTCCAGCAGCACGGCACCGTAGCTGGCGCCGGCCAGGCAGGCGCGCGCCTGGGCCAGCGAGGGCACGCTGTCGATCAGAAAGGCCTTGGAGCGCAGATAGCTGCCCACCGCCTGGGCCAGTGCCTCATCGTCTTCGACCAGGAGGATTCGCATGGGAGGGGCGGCCTTCGCACATCAGGGTGTGCACCGGGGACGGGCGCAACAGGGGGAACGGGAGGGGTTCAAGCTGAACGGAGTCTGAACGCGGGGTTCAGATGTTCTTAAGCTGTGAATTCTACGCTCGCGGTCATGCCCGAACGCCCCCTCGCAAGACCCTCCCTGGCCGGTTCGACCACCACCGGCGCAGCCCCCGCCTCCTCGCCTGCCCAGAGCGCCCCCATCAGCCTTGTGGCGCGGCTGCGCATGGCCTGGAGCGCCCCGCGCTCGCCCCAGGCGGTGGCCCTGGTGCTGGCACTGTGGCTGCTGGCGACCTCGAACTGGGCGCTGTGGCTGCGACTGCCCCACCTCGATGGCTATGACGGCAGCCTGGTCACCCTGGTGCTGCGCCTGCTGCCGGTGGGCCTGGGCGGCATCCTGCTGCTGCTGTCGCTGACGGCCTGGCCGCGCGGCATGAAGCCGCTGTGGATCGCCCTGCCCTGGATTGCCGGCTCGGCGCAGTACTTCATGACCGCCTACGGCACGGTGATGGACGGCGGCATGATCAACAACATCCTGCAGACCGACCTGCGCGAGAGCAGCGACCTGTTCAACCCCCAGCTGCTGCTGCAGATGCTGCTCGTCGCCGGCCTGCCCACGGCCTGGCTGCTGCGGCTGCGCATCATCCGCCCGCGCAGCGGCATGCAGACGGTGCTGCGCACGCTGGGGCTGCTGGTCGCCTCGGTGGTGCTGCTGGTGGCATCGGTCTTTGTCTCGTACCGCGAGCTGGCGCCCGTGGTGCGCAACAACCTGTGGATGCGCCACATGCTCAACCCGGTCAGCCCCGTGCTGGCCTCGCTGGACGCGGTGCTCAAGCCCATCCTGCGGCCCAAGCGGCCCTTCGCCAGCATCGCGGCCGGGGCCACGCTGGGCACCACCTATGCGGCCGAGCGCAAGCCGCCGCTGTTCGTCATCGTGGTGGGCGAGACGGCGCGCGCCGCCAACTGGGGCCTGAACGGCTATGCCCGCGACACCACGCCCGAGCTGGCCAGGCGCAAGGTGCTCAACTGGCGCAACGTGACCTCCTGCGGCACCAGCACGCGCGAATCCGTGCCCTGCATGTTCTCGCACCTGGGCCGCGAGGGCTTCTACAAGAGCAAGGTGGACTACGACAACCTGGTGGACGTGCTGTACAACGCCGGCCTGGCCGTGCTGTGGCTGGACAACCAGGCCGGCTGCAAGGGCGTGTGCGAACGCATTCCCAACGCCAGCACGGCCGACCGCCTGGACACGCCCGACGGCAAGGCCCTGTGCTCCAGCGATGGCGAATGCCTGGACGGCATCCTGCTCAGCGGCATCGACGAACGCATCGCCGCCCTGCCGCGCGAGCGCCGCGAACGCGGCGTGGTGCTGGTCATGCACGAGATGGGCAGCCACGGCCCGGCCTACTACAAGCGCTCCACGCCCGAGACCAAGGCCTTCCAGCCCGAATGCCTGACCAACGCGCTGTCCAGCTGCACGCGCGAGCAGGTGGTCAACGTCTACGACAACTCCATCCGCTACAACGACCACTTCCTGTCGCAGACCATCGACTGGCTGGCAAGCCAGCAGTCGCGCTACCAGACCGGCATGGTCTACATGTCCGACCATGGCGAGTCGCTGGGCGAGATGGGCATCTACCTGCACGGCATGCCCTACGCCATGGCGCCCGACGAGCAAAAGCACATTCCCATGATCGCCTGGCTGGGCAACCTGGGCGAGCGCACCGGCGTGTCCGAGCGCTGCGTGCGCGGCCAGCTGGACGCGCCGCTGTCGCACGACAACCTCTACCACACCACCCTGGGCCTGCTGGACGTGGCCAGCCCCACCTACCAGAAGCCCCTGGACGCGCTGGCCGGCTGCCGCAGTTGAGCGGGCGAACGGACGAATGAACAGGTGGAGGGGGCGGCGGGGGCGGCCCCAGGCGGCAGCCGCCGTTCAGCGCTGTTGCCAGAAGCCCCGGTGGGGCTCCAGCATCTCCTCGTGCAGCGCAGGCACGGGGCCCATGACCTGCACGGCACGCTGCCCGCGCGCGAAGACCTCGCGGCAAGGCAGGGACAGCGTGGGATTTTCGGGATGGTCGCCCGTCAGCGCCAGCAGCGCCGTTTCCTCGGCGCCGTAGAGCACGCGGCCTATGCCGGCCCAGTAGATGGTTCCGGCGCACATGGCGCAGGGCTCGAAGGTGGTGACCAGGGTGCACTGCGCCAGGTAGGCGCCCGGATAGTTGGCGGCCGCCGTGCGCGCCAGCGTGGATTCCGCATGGTTCACCATGTCGATGTTGCCCTGCTCGGCCAGCACGGTCTCGCCGTCGGGCGCCAGCAGCAGCGCGCCAAAGGGGTGGCGTCCCATGGCCATGGCGCGCCCGGCCACGGCGCCTGCGCGGCGCAGCTGGCGGGCAGCCTGTTCGTCGGACAACGGCGCCAGGGGTGCGGGCGTCACGGGTGTGGGCGTCATGGCCGGATTCTCCCTCACTCGCCCTGCGAGCCGCGCCGGGCCCAGCCGGTGGTGCGCTTTTCGATGGCGCTGAACAGCTCGTACATCACCATGGCCATGGCGCCCACCACGATCAGGCCGGCAAAGGCCAGGCCCATCTGCATGGACGAGCCGGCCGACACCAGCAGGTAGCCGATGCCTTCGTTGGCCGCCGTCATCTCGCTGACCGTGGTGCCCACGAAGGCCAGCGTGATCGCCACCTTGAGCGAGCCGTAGAAGTACGGCATGGAGCGCGGCAGGCCGACCTTGATCAGCACGTCCCAGCGCCGGGCGCCCAGCACGCGCAGCACATCCTCCAGCTCGGGCTCCAGCGTGGCAAGGCCCGTGGCGATGTTGACCATGATGGGAAAGAAGCTGATCAGGAAGGCCGTGAGGATGGCCGGCCCCGCGCCGATGCCGAACCAGACCACCAGGATGGGCACGAAGGCCGCCTTGGGCAAGGCGTTGAAGGCCGTCATCAGTGGATAGAACGCCGCATAGGCCAGGCGCGAGGATCCGATCAGAAAGCCCAGCAGCACGCCCACCACGATGGCGATGCCGAAGCCCGCCATGGTCACCCAGTAGGTGCGCCAGGCGTGGGCGGCGATGATGCCGCTGAACTCGGCCAGCTGCCGGCCGATGGCCCAGGGGCTGGGGAAGATGAATTCCGAGACCTCGAAGGCCGAGCAGATGACCTGCCACAGCAGGATGACCGCCAGCAGCAGCACCCAGGGCGCCCAGCGTTCCGCGTATTTCTTGTGCATGTGAATCTCCCCCGTTCTATTGTTGGATGGCCGCGCCGGTCTTGCGCATGGCGCCGATGTGGCCGCGCAGCTCGTGCACGATGTCGGTGAATTCGCGCGTGTAGGTCAGCTCCAGCTCGCGCGGGCGCGGCAGCTCGATGTCGCGGCGCACCACGAAGCGGCCCGGGCTCTTGCTCATCACGTACACGGTGTCGGCCAGGAAGACGCTTTCGCGCAGGTCGTGCGTGACCAGGATGACGTTGAAGCGCTGCTCGGCCTGCAGGTCGCGCAGCACGCACCACAGCTCCTCGCGCGTGAAGGCGTCGAGCGCGCCGAAGGGCTCGTCCAGCAGCAGCATCTGGGGCTCGTGGATCAGCGCGCGGCAGATGCTGGCGCGCTGCTGCATGCCACCCGACAGCTGCCAGGGATACTTGTCCTCGTAGCCGCCCAGGCCCACCTTCTGCAGCAGGGCGCGCGCCCGCGCCTCGTACTCCTTGCGCTTTTGGCGGAACAGCGAGCGGTGCGGCTCCACGATCTCCAGCGGCAGCAGCACGTTGTCCACCGTGGTGCGCCAGGGCAGCAGCGACGGCGCCTGGAAGGCCATGCCCGAGATCTTCAGCGGCCCGGTCACGCGCTCGCCGTTGACCATGACGCGGCCCATGGAAGGCATCTTCAGCCCCGTGGTCAGCTTCATGAAGGTGGACTTGCCGCAGCCCGAGGGGCCGACGATGGCGATGAACTCGCCGCGCCGCACCTGCAGGTCGATGGCCTCGACCGCGAAGTGGTTGGCGCGCAGCAACTCCTCGTTGTAGGCAAGCCAGACGTCGCGGAACTCGACGAAGAAGGCGTCGTCATCGCCGTGGGGTATGGAGGAATTCATGGCAGGCAGCAGGCAGGGGCCGGCGCGTCGCCCGCTGGCGCACGCGCACGGTGTCAATCACTTTGTCGTCACTTCTTGGGCAGGATGTTCAGCTCGGCCGCAGACGGCAGGAAGCTGCCGTTCCAGACCTCGGCCGGGTTCACGCGCGTCTTGGTGGCGTAGACATCGGAGACCTGCGACGCCATCAGCGACAGCCGCGTGGGCACGACCTGGCCAAAGCCCTCGGCACGCGCGTCGGCGCTGTTGACCACGGTGTCGATGGCCAGTTGCAGGCGGCGCGTCTCCAGCTGGGTGTTGACGATGCCGTCGCGCTCCTTCACGTAGGCAATCGCTGCCCCCGGGTTGGCGATGACATCCTTGGCGCCCTTGGCGAAGGCCTGCAGGAAGGCCTTGATGGCGGCCGGGTTCTCCTTGATCAGCTTCGGGCTGGCGATGATGGCGTTGCCGTACAGCTTCACGCCGAAGTCCGCATAGGGCATGACCACCACATCGGCGGCCTTGATGCCGCGCGCCTCCAGGTTCAGCAGCGAGGTGAAGGTGAAGCCCGTGATGGCATCCACATCGCCGCGCACCAGCATGGTCTCGCGCAGCGGCGGGTCCATGGCCGTCCACTGCACGGCGCCGATCTGGTTGGCCTTGGCGAACAGCGGGAAGGCGCGGCGGCCCGCATCGAACACGGGCGCGCCCAGCTTCTTGCCGGTGAGGTCGGCCGTCCTGGCGATGCCGCTTTTCTTGAGCGCCATCACCGAGGCCGGCGTGTTGTTGTAGACCATCATCACGGCCACGGGCTTGTTGGGCATATCCGGGTTGTTGGCCTGGAACTCCATCAGCGCCGCGATGTCGGCAAAGCCCAGGTCATAGGCGCCCGAGGCCACGCGCTGCACCACGCCGCCCGAGCCGCTGCCGGCATCGACGGTGACATCCAGGCCCGCATCCTTGAAGTAGCCCTTGGCCACCGGCTGCAGGAAGAAGGCGGCCGGCCCCTCGAAGCGCCAGTCCAGCTGGAACTTCAGCGGCGTGGCCGCGTGGGCCTGTGTCTGGGCCATTGCCAGGCCCGCGCTGGCGGACAGGGCCAGGACGGTGTGCAGGAACAGTCGTTTTTGCATGGTGGGCTTCCTCTCTGATGGTCAAAAGAAACGGTGGGAACGGAACGGGGCCGGATCAGCTTTTCCAGGCGCCCTGGTGCGATGCGGCGGCCTCGCCGATCAGCGCCGGGCCGATGCATTCGATGGCGTGTGACGAGGCGCCGAACACATCGCGGCAGGACAGCTCGGCATCCTTCTGGTCCAGGCGCTCGCCACGGAACGCGCGCAGACGCACCGCGTCGATGCCGTAGACCACGCGGCCGATGGCCGACCAGAAAATGGCGCCCGCGCACATCACGCAGGGCTCGGCCGATGAATACAGGGTGGCGCCGGACAGCGCCTCGCGGTCATGCAGCGGGCTGGCCAGGCGGATGGCCGACAGCTCGGCATGGGCCGTGCAGTCGCCGCTCTCGCCATTGGCGTTGTAGGCCTCGGCGAGCACGCGGCCATCGGCGGCCACGATGAGCGCGCCGAAGGGGCGGTTGCCGCGCACGCGCGCCAGGTCGGCCATGGCGATGGCGCGGCGCAGGTACAGGCCGTCGCGCTCGTCGAGCGCGGATTCCTGTGGCAGGCAAGCGGTGCCGTATTCCATGTCCGCTCCTTCAGGCCTTGGCCATGCGCGCGGCCAGCGGCGGCAGCAGGCCGCGGTTGAACAGCGCGTCGGCCGACACGGGCGCCTTCAGGGCAAAGGCCTGGCTGACCTGCTCGACCTGGCGGGCCAGCAGCTGCGGGTCGATGTCGCCCAGGCCGTGGCGCTGCGTATCGGGTGCGGCCAGGTATTGCGAGGTGATGGCCCAGCGCGCCAGTTCCAGCTTTTCGTCCAGGATGGGTTCGCGCTGGCGCACGGCGGCCACGGCCAGCGCGGGCTGGGCCAGGCATTCGACCAGGGCGCGGTTGCTGGCGCGCAGGAAGCCTGCCACCAGCGCCGGCTGCTCGGCCACCAGCGCGCTGGAGGCCAGGATGGCGTTGCCATACAGCTGCACGCCCGCATCGGTATAGCGCAGCACCGACAGCTCCTCGGGCTTGATGCGTGCGAACAGCGACACGGCCGAGTCATGGAAATAGGTGGCCGCATCCACATCGCCGCGCACCACCACGTTGTCGCGCGCCGAGAACTCCGTCGTGGTCCAGGCGAACAGGTCGGCCGGCAGGTTCTGGCGCTGCGCGACCAGGGGCCAGACGCGGCGCGTGGACTCCACGGCGGCGGCGGCCACCTTCTTGCCCTTGAGGCTGGCGAACTCGCCCGTGATGCCCCGGTCCTTGCGGCCGATGATGGCGAACGGCGCGCGGTTGTAGTACTGGTAGACGGCCTGCACGCGCGCCGCGCCTGCGTTCTGCGCCTGGAACTCGATCAGCGAGCTGATGTCGCCCAGGCCCAGCTGGTAGGCGCCGCTGGCCACCCGCGTGATGGATGCCACCGAGCCCGAGCCCACGTCGATGCTCACGTCCAGCCCCTCGTCGCGGTAGTAGCCCTTTTGCAGCGCCACGAAGAAGGGCGCGGTCTGCGAGGTCACGCGAAAGTCCAGCGTGAACTTCAGCGGTGTCAGCGCCTTGCCCTGGGCGAAGGCACCGGGCATCACGGCACTGGCAGCGGGAAGGGCGGCGGCGGCAAGGAAATGGCGGCGTTGCATGGTGGAACTCTCAGTCGCTATCAACATGGGGACCGGCCGCTGGCATGGGGCCGGGCGGCTGGCGTGACATGAGCAATTTCCGGGCGACGCGCACTGGGCGCGTGCTGAACGCTTCTACTCGTTCGTCCTTGTATGCAAATGGCGTACCACCCCCTGAGCGGCTGCGCCGCTTCCCCCTCTCTACTTGCTTCGCAAGGGAGGGGGACGACGCCATCGCCGCGAGGCGGCTCTTGCTCGGCGTCCCTGGCTTTGGACTGCGCCAGTCTTGGAGGAAGCGGGCCGTATGCATCACCTTGGTGCACCACCAACGAGATACGGGCATGCACCGCGATTTCGGTGGACGGCTGCACCACGATGGAACGCGGGCGGCCATGAACAGGCCTGCGCGGGCTGGCGCGCTGTTTGCTTGGGTGATTGGCAAGAGTAGAAGCGTTCAGCTTGCCGGTCTGTGCCGGCGCGGGTCATTGCTCTTGAAGCGGGCGTGGGTGGCGTTGCAGCCGCCTGCGCCCTGTCAGCCACTTCAAGAGCGACGGGCGGAGCCGGTGTTTTCCTGCGCCGGCCGCTGCGTGCCTTGCCACTGCCTTTGCGGCAAAGGAAACAGACCATGAACATGCTTGCCAACCCCACCCTGCCTTCGGCACCGGCTTCAGATTACGCATTGGGTGAACTCGCCAAGGAGGCCCGCATGGGCGGCCAGGGGGAGGAGACGCGCGCACGGGAGGTGCGGGTGATCGATATCTCCGACTTCGACCGCCGCAAGTCCGAGATCGCCGATGCGATCTGGCAGGCCTCGGTGGAGATCGGCTTCTTCCAGGTGTCGGGCCACGGCATTCCCCAGCCCGATATCGATGCGGCCTTCGGGCGTGCCGAGCAGTTGTTCGCCCTGCCGCGCGAGGTGAAGGCGCAGTGGCCGCTGTCGCGCAATGCGGGCTGGGAGCACAAGGCGCAGATACGGCCTTCCACGCGCACGCCCGACCAGAAGGAGTCCTACCAGATGACGCGCCCGCGCATGGCCGGCCTGTGGCCTACGGAGCAGGAGCTGCCGGGCTTCCAGCAGGCCACGCTGGGCTTCGAGCGCCAGTGCTGGCAGGTGGGCATGCAGTTGCTGTCGTGCTTTGCGCACAAGCTGGGCTTTGATGCGGATTTCTTCACGCGCGCCCACGACCCTTCGGTGCCCGCCTACCAGAGCACGCTGCGCATGCTGCATTACTTCGCGGTCGATCCCGCTCTCAAGGACGAGCTGGGCCTGTGGCGCGCGGGCGCGCACACCGACTTCGACTGCCTGACCCTGCTGTTCCAGCGCGCAGGCCAGGGCGGCCTGCAGGTGCTGCCGGGCAAGGAGATGGCAGGCCAGCAATGGACGCCCGTGGACCCGGTGGAAGGCGTGATCACCTGCAACATCGGCGACATGCTCACGCGCTGGAGCGACGACCAGCTGCCCAGCAACTTCCACCGCGTGCGCAACCCCCTGCCCCATGAATACCAGGGCGCGCGCTACAGCCTGGCCTTCTTCTGCCAGGCCAACGAGGATGCGGTGATCGAGGGGCCGCAAAAGAAGTACCCGCCGATCACGGGCGCTGAATATCTGCGCCAGCGCATCAGCGCGAACTTCTCGAACAAGTACTGAAGCCGGAGCCGGAGCCGGAAACGACAAGGCCCCGGAGTCCGGGGCCTTGTCTGTGTCTGCGATCGGTGGTGGCGCGGATCAGCGCAGCGACTCGATCAGGTCGATGTACTGCTGCTTGGCATCATCGGCCGAGGTGTCCTTGAGCTTTTCCCAGGCGTCCCACTTGGCGCGGCCGACCATGTCGGTGAAGCTGGGCTTCTTGGCCTCGTTGTCGCCCTCGGTGGCCTGCTTGTACAGCGCGTAGAGCTTGAGCAGCGTGGCGTTGTCGGGGCGCTCGCTGATCGAGGTGGAGTTCTTGACGGCGGCCTCGAAGGCGGCATTCAGATCGGACATGGCGGGTCTCCTGGTGGGCGGTTCGTGTAGCGGCACAGTGTAGCCAAAAAAGCAGGAATTTAGAACGACCGTGCTTTTTTCACCGCCATCCGCACCGAGACCGGCCACGCCGCCACTATGCCGCTCCCCTGCCGTTCCTACGCTGCGCTGCACAGGTGCCCGGCCGTGGGCCATCGGTCTGCCTCGCAAGGCGCGAGGGCCGGCGGCTGGCCCCGGGCGCTGCCCGGTTGCAGGATGCGGCCGTGCTCCATCACGACCACGCGGTCGGCGACGGCGAAGGCCTGCTGGCGGTCCCGGGTCGCATAGACGGCCGTACAACCCAGGCTGCGCAGCAGCCGGGGAATTTCCTCGCACAGGCGCTCGCGCAGGTTGCAGTCGAGGCCGGACAGGGGTTCGTCAAGCAGAACCAGGCGCGGGCGCGCCACCACGGCACAGGCCAGCGCCGCACGCTGCAGCTGGCCGCCCGACAGGCTGCCGGGAAGACGCTCGCCCATGCCCTGCAGCCCGACCAGGCCCAGGGTCTGCTGCACCCGCTCGTGGATCTGCGCGCGAGGCAGGCCGCGCATTTCCAGCGCGAAGGCCACGTTGGCCTGCAGGCTCATATGGGGCCAGAGCGCATGGTCCTGGAGCACCAGGCCCAGCTCGTGCTGCCCGGGTGGTGGGGGCCGTCCGGCACCGGCCAGGCAGCGGCCGTCCATCCAGACTTCGCCCCCATGCGGGGCCTCCCGCCCCGCCAGCAGCCTGAGCACGGTGGTCTTGCCGCAGTGCGCAGGCCCCAGCAGCGCCAGTACCTCGCCGGGGGCGATCTGCAGATGGATGCCCTGGAGCACGGCATGCCCGCCGCGGTTGTGCCGCAGTTGCCGCAGCTCGATGGCCATGCCCTGCCGGGCAGCCGAGGGGGAGTCGATGGGGGTCACAGGCACCGCATGCTAGGTACGGTGTGTGACATGCCGGTGTCGGCCGGATCTCAGCGCGTGGGCTCGCCCAACCAGCGCTGGGCCAGCTTCACCCAGAACGTGGCGCCCTGGGGAATCAGCTGGTCGTTGAAGTCGTAGCTGGGGTTGTGCAGCGTGCAGGGTCCGCCGCCGTGGCCGATGGCGCGGTGGTCGCCGTCGCCATTGGCGATGAAGCAGTAGGCGCCGGGCTTTTCCAGCAGCATGAAGGCGAAGTCCTCGGCGCCCATGGATGGCTCCTGGGGCAGCACGTTGGCCTCGCCCACCACCTCGGCCATGACGCGGCGCGCGAACTCGGCCTCGGGGGCGGAGTTGATGGTGGGCGGATAGTTGCGCACGAACTCGAACTCGCAGCGCGTGTCATGCGCCGCGCAGATGCTCTCGGCCAGGGTCTTCATGCGCCGCTCGATCAGGTCCAGCACCTCCAGCGTGAAGGTGCGCACCGTGCCCTGCAGCTCCACGCTGTCGGGCACCACGTTCGTGGCCTCGCCCGCATGGACCATGGTGACCGAGACCACGCCCGCCTCGATGGGCTTGACGTTGCGGCTGACGATGGTCTGCAGGCCCAGGATCAGCTGGGCCGCCACGGGCAGCGGGTCGATCACCATGTGCGGCATGGCCGCATGGCCGCCCTTGCCGCGCACGACGATGCGGAACTCGTTGCTCGACGCCATGGCCGGGCCCGGGCCCACGGCCATGGTGCCCGCGCGCATGCCGGGCCAGTTGTGCATGCCGAACACGGCCTGCATGGGGAACTGGGTGAACAGGCCGCCCTCGACCATCTCGCGCGCGCCGCCGCCGCCTTCTTCGGCCGGCTGGAAGATCAGGTGCACCGTGCCCTCGAAACTGTCGCGGTGCGCGGCCAGGTACTGCGCGGCGGCCAGCAGCATGGCGACGTGGCCGTCATGTCCGCAGGCATGCATTTTTCCGGCATGGCGGCTGGCATGCTCGAAGGTGTTGAACTCCTGCATGGGCAGGGCGTCCATGTCGGCGCGCAGGCCGACGGCCCGGCCGCTGGCGCCGCCGTCACGGCCGTGGATGGTGCCCACCACGCCCGTGCGGCCCAGGCCGCGGTGCACGGCAATGCCCCATCCCTCCAATTGCCGGGCCACGAGGTCGGCGGTGCGGATCTCCTCGAAACACAGTTCGGGGTGGGCATGTATGTCGCGGCGCAGCGCGGTGATCTCGGGCGCGCGGTCCAGCAGTTCCTGCAGCAGGGCCATGGGGTTCTCCTTCTAGAGCGTGTTATGCACTTTTAAGTACCCGCGTTGGCTCTGCGCGCTGGTGATCGCAAGGCGCAGTGCGCCGCCAAGGCCCATGCCTTGGCAAGCGCTGCAACGCCGCGAGCGCCTGCGCGCAGAGCCAACCCGAAGGGAAAGCCGGGAAAGGGGCCCGGCCCTTCGTTGCAGCCCGCTTGCGGTGTGGCAACCGCGGCGCGTGCTACGCCTCGTTCCGGGCCCCTTTCCCGGCTTTCGCGGGCACTTAAAAGTGCATAACACGCTCCAATGCCGCAAGCCTACACCCGGACCTTGCCGTCGCCGGTCAGCATGGACAACTCCACGAAGCGCGGCTTGCTGGACTGCGGCTTGAAGACCAGCGGGAAGCCGGCCACCTGCTGGCCGTGCATGGCATCGAGCGCGGCCACCAGGCCGTCGCGCGTGGGCTTGCCCGAGGCCGACGCCTGGCGCAGCGCATCGGCGAACACGCGCGCCGCCAGATAGCCTTCCATGCTGGAATAGGTGGGCGTCAGCTTGCCGCCGCCCTTCTGGATGGCCGCCAGGAAATCGCGCGTGATCTGCCGCGAGGTCTGGAAGGGCGAGGGCACGACCTGGGTGACCACCACGCCTTCGGCATCCTTGCCCAGCGTCTCCGACAGCGCCTGGGCACCCACGAAGGACACGTTGTAGAACTGCCCGCCAAAGCCTGCCTGGCGCGCGGCGCGCACAAAGGCCGCGCTGGCCGAGTAGGTGACGATCTGCACGATCACATCGGCGCCCAGCGGCACCAGCGTCTTGACGGCCGCCGCCACATTGTTCGAGTTGCGCTCCACCGTGGCCGATCCCACGGGCTCCAGACCCTTGGCGGCCAGCGCCGCCTTGACGCCGGCCAGGCCCGATTCGCCATAGGCATCGTTCTGGTGCAGCACGGCCACCTTATTGAGGCCCAGGCCCGTGAGGTGGCGCACCATCAGCGCCGTCTCGTCGGCATAGGAGGCGCGCACATTGAAGACCAGGTGGGCCAGCTGGGGCTGGCGCAGCGCATCGGCGCCCGTCAGCGGCGCGAACAAGGGCACGCGCGCCTTTTGCAGCAGCGGCAGCGCGGCCATGCTGGTGGAGGTGCCCACGTAGCCGAACAGGGCGAACACGTCGTCGGACAGGAAGCGCTGGGTATTGGCCGCGCAGCGCTCGGGCTCGTAGCCGTCGTCCATCACGCGCAGTTCGATGTTGCGCCGGGCAATGCCCCCCTGCGCGTTGAGCTGTTCGAAATACAGCTTGGCACCCTCATGGAAGGGCTGGCCGATCTTTGCCGTGGGGCCCGTCATAGGGCAGGACTGGCCCAGCACGATGGTGCCGCCCGCGTCCTGGGCGCGCACTGCGCCCGTCCAGGTGGCGGCAGCAGCCGTGCTGGCTGCGATGAACTGTCTGCGGCTGAACGCCGTCTTGGGTCGGAGCATGAACTTGCCTGTTTTTGTCGCGGGAATCGACGCCGTCGCTGCGTGCAGCCGGCTGCAAGGGTCCGCATAATAAAGACAAGCGGCGATTGCGGCATGCAAGACCGGCACCGCCCCTTGCCCGTGACGGCCTTTTCCTGTTTTCCCGGCCTTCACGGTTTTTTCGCAAAGTACCCCCCATCCGAGACCGCTGCCACCATGTCCTCCGCCACGCCCCCGCTCCAGGCCACCTCACAGGTCCTGGGCGCCTGCCCCCATGACTGCCCCGATACCTGCTCGCTGGTGACCACGGTCGAAGACGGCGTCGCCCTGCGCGTCCAGGGCAACCCCGCCCATCCGCACACGGGCGGCGTGCTCTGCGCCAAGGTCAGCAAATACACCGAGCGCAGCTACCACCCCGAGCGCGTGCTCACCCCGCTGCGCCGCGTGGGTCCCAAGGGTTCCGGGCAATTCGAGCCCGTGGGCTGGGACGAGGCGCTGGCCGACATCGCCGCGCGCCTGCATTCCCTGGCGGCGCGCGATCCCGAAACCATCCTGCCCTACAGCTACGCAGGCACCATGGGCCTGGTGCAGGGCGAGAGCATGGACCGGCGCTTCTTCCACCAGCTCGGCGCCTCGCTGCTGGACCGCACCATCTGCTCCAGCGCCGGGGGCGAGGCCCTGAACCTGACCTATGGCGGCAAGCTGGGCATGCGCGTGGAGCATTTCACCGAAAGCCGGCTCATCCTCATCTGGGGCAGCAACAGCATCGGCAGCAGCCTGCATTTCTGGCGCTATGCGCTGGAGGCCAAGCGCAACGGCGCGCGCCTGGTGTGCATAGACCCGCGCAAGACCGAGACCGCCGACAAATGCCACGAGCACCTGCAGCTGCTGCCCGGCACCGACGCCGCCCTGGCACTGGCACTCATGCACGAGCTGATCACGCACGGCTGGCTGGACCATGACTACATTGCGCGCCACACGCTGGGCTGGGAGGAACTCAAGGCACGCGCCCTGCAGTGGCCGCCCGAGCGCGCGGCCCAGGTCTGCGGCCTGCCCGTGGAGCAGATCCGCCAGCTGGCGCGCGACTACGGCACCACCACGCCCGCCGCCATCCGCCTGAACTACGGCGTGCAGCGCGCGCGCGGCGGCGGCAATGCCGTGCGCGCCATCGCCTGCCTGCCGGCCCTGGTGGGCGCCTGGCGCCACCGTGCGGGCGGCCTGCTGCTGTCCGCCTCGGGCGCCCTGCCCGCGCAGCGCACCCGACTGCAGATGCCGCAGCTGCTGGGCGAGCGCCGCCCGCGCACCATCAACATGAGCACCATCGGCGACGCCTTGCTGCACGAAGGCGGCCCTGGCTTCGGCCCGCGCGTGGACGCCATCGTGGTCTACAACAGCAATCCCGTGGCCGTGGCGCCCGAGTCGGCCAAGGTCGTGGCCGGCTTTGCGCGCGAGAACCTGTTCACCGTGGTGCTGGAGCAGTTCATGACCGACACGGCCGACATGGCCGACTACGTGCTGCCGGCCACCACGCAGATCGAGCACTGGGACATCCACGGCAGCTACGGGCATACCGACGTGCTGCTCAACCGCCCCGCCATCGCGCCGCTGGGCCAGGCGCGCAGCAACGGCCAGATCTTCCGCGACCTGGCCGCGCACATGGCGCGGCATGACGACGCCTTTGCCGCCGCCCATTTCCAGACGGGGGACGAGCAACTGTGCCGCGAAGCCTTCGAGGGGCGCGGCGTGGATTTCAACGAACTGCTGGACAAGGGCTTTGCCACCCTGGCCCTGCCCGAAGCCCCCTTTGCCGAGGGCGGCTTCGCCACGCCCTCGGGCCGCTGCGAATTCACCAGCGCCGAGCTGGCGCGGCGCGGCATGGACCCGCTGCCCGACTACCTGCCCAACTACGAGACCGGCGACACGGATGCACGCTATCCGCTGGCCATGATCTCGCCGCCGGCGCGCAACTTCCTCAACAGCAGCTTTGTCAACGTCAAGAGCCTGCGCAACATGGAAGGCCGCCCGCTGGTGGAGCTGCACCCCGACGATGCCGCCACGCGCGGCGTGGCCGAGGGCGACCGCGTGCGCGTCTTCAACGACCGGGGCAGCTACGAGTGCCACGCCACCCTCAACGGCCGCGCGCGCCGTGGCGTGGTCAACGGCCTGGGCATCTGGTGGCGCAAGCATGGCGACAACGGCACCAACGTCAACGAGCTCACCCACCAGCGCCTGACCGACCTGGGCCGCGCGCCCAGCTTCTACGACTGCGCGGTGCAGGTGCAGCGGCTGGCGGCCTGAAAAACCGACAAGGCCCGAACGAGGCCCACAGGCAAGGCGGGCCATACGCAAGCGATACGCGGGCGATTCCTGCACGAGGGCGGCCGGCGCATCGGCACAATGGACCGCATTGCCACCACTGACAGGAGATGCCCATGCTGCAAACCGCCGTGGTCGCCGTGCGCGACCGTGCCCGGCTGCAGGAAATCGTCGGCGTGCTGCTGCGCTTCGGGCTGGCCGACCTGGTCGACACGCTGGGCCTGGCCCGCTTCGCGCCGCGCGGCGGCCAGCCCCATCCCGAGCATCCGCTGGATGCCAGCCGCCCCGAGCGCCTGCGCATGGCCCTTGAACACCTGGGGCCGAGCTTCGTCAAGCTGGGCCAGATCATGGCCACGCGCTCGGACCTGCTCGCGCCCGAATGGACGGCCGCGCTGCAGCAACTGCACAGCAACGCCGCCCCCCTGCCCTGGGAAACGGCCCAGCCGCTGATCGAGCAATCGCTGGGCCTGCCCGTCGACCAGGTGTTTGCGCATTTCGACCCCGTGCCCCTGGCCTCGGCCTCCATGGCCCAGGTGTACCGCGCGCGGCTGCCTGCGGCTGAAGACCAGGAAGACAGAGAAGACGGGAGCGACGGCGAAAACACCCATACGGCCAGCGCTGGCGGCAACGAAGTGGTGGTGAAGGTCCAGCGCCCCGGGCTGCGCCCCCAGATCGAGGCCGACCTGCGCCTGCTTGAGCACCTGGCCCTGCTGGCCCAGGAGCAATGGCCTCAGCTGGCACGCTACCGCCCGCGCGAGGTCACGCGCCAGCTGGGCCAGTCGCTGCGCGAGGAACTGGATTTCACCGTCGAAGCCCACAACGGCGATGCCGTGGCGCGGCACTTCGCTGCCCAGCCCGAGATCGTCGTGCCGGCCATCCACTGGGCATTGAGCGGGCCGCGCCTGCTGGTGCAGGACTTCGTGCCGGGCGTGCCGGCCTCGGCCGTGGGTGAGGACCCCGCGCTGGACGGCCCGCTGCTGGCGCGCCGTGGCGCCTGCGCGTTTTTGCAGATGGTGCTGCGCGACGGCCTGTTCCACGCCGACCCGCACCCCGGCAACCTGCTGGCCCTGCCCGGCAACCGCGTGGGCTTCATCGACTTCGGCATGGTCGGGCGGCTGTCGCCCCAGCGCCGCCGCCAGGTGCTGGGCCTGATGCGCGCCCTGGTCGAGGGCCATGGCCGCAGCCTCTCGGGCGTGCTGCTCGACTGGGCGGCCGAAAGCGAAATGCCCGGCCGTGCCCCGCCCTCGGCCGCGCGCATCGAAGCCGCCGTGGACCGCTTCGTGACCCGCCATGGTCCCGGCGCCAGCAACGGCCGCCTGGTGATGTCCCGCGCCCTGCAGGACTTCATGGCCCTGGCCCGCGAAACAGGCGTGGCACTGCCTGCCGACATGGCGCTGCTGCTCAAGGCCCTGATCACGGCCGACCAGGTGCTGCTGCAGCTGGACCCGCAATTCGACGTGGTGCAGACGGCCACGCCCCTGGTCAAGGCCCAGCTGCTGCAGCGCTACTCCCTGCGCAGCCTGGCGCGCCAGCGCCGCGCCGCCATGGCGCAGTGGCTGGAACTGGCCGACGACGCGCCGCACACCCTGCGGCTGGTGATGCAAAGACTGCGCTCGGGCCGGGTGCAGGCCGACCTGGACATACGCCACATCGACCGCCTTTCCCTCGCACTGGAACGCGCCGCCACCCGGCTGGCCCTGGCCGTGGTCTCCGGCGCCTTCATCCTCGGCCTGGCCCCCGGCCTGCTGACCATGGGCCCGCGCCTGTGGGGCATCCCCCTCTTCGCCGCCCTGGGCGTGGCCGGCGCCGCCGCCAGCCTGGCCGTCCTGTTCATCACCATGCGCAGGCAGAAGGCGCTGGATTGATGGCTGGATTGGCGATCAGGAACGCCAGAAAAAGCAGCACCAGCGCATCAGATCAAAGCCGGGCGCCTCCCCCAAAACCGCCACGGCCCGACCCAGAGACACCGAGGAAGGGCCTGGGCCGGCCGCGCCGCCCCGCACCGAGGGTGTCGACGGCTGCCCGTACGCCCCCCTTCGCGAAGCGAGAAGGGCGCCGTGCAACGGGAAGGCGCGCAGCGCCTCAGGGGGTCAGTCCAGCTTCACGCCCGCGCTCTTGATGATGGCGCCCCAGCGCTTGGATTCCGCGCGCGACATGGCCAGGAACTGCTCGGGCGTGCCGGGCAGCGCCTCCATGCCGAAGTCCTGCATGCGCTTGACCACGGCGGGGTTGGCCAGGGCCTTGTTGAGCTCGGCGTTCAGGCGCTGCACCACGGCGGGGGGCATCTTGGCGGGGCCCAGGATGCCCTGGAAGGCATAGACCTCGGTATCGGGCACGCCGACCTCGGCCAGCGTGGGCAGCTCGGGCAGGCCGGGCACGCGCTTGCCCGTGCCGATGGCCAGGGCGCGCACCTTGCCCGACTGGATCACGGGCAGGCCCGAAGCCAGGTCCAGGAACATGCAGGGCACCTGGCCGCCCATCACGTCGGCCAGCGCAGGCGCCGCGCCGCGATAGGGGATGTGCGTCAGGAAGGTGCCCGTGCGGTTCTTGAACATCTCCATGGCCAGGTGGTGGGGCGAGCCGTTGCCGGGCGAGGCGTAGTTGACCTGGCCCGGATGCGCCTTCACGTAGGCCAGGAATTCCTTGAAGGTCTTGGCCTCGAAGTTGGGGTTCACCACCAGCGCCATCGGGAAGCGGCTGATGCCGCCGATGTAGGTGAAGTCCTTTTCGGGGTTGAAGGACAGCTTGCTGAACAGGTGCTCGTTGTAGGCCAGCACGGCGTTGTCGGCCGACATGATGGTGTAGCCGTCGGGCTTGGCCGTGGCCACGATCTGGGCGCCGATGTTGGTGGAGGCGCCGGGGCGGTTGTCCACCACGATGGTCTGGTTCAGCGTCTGGCGCATGGCCTCGGCCACGGTGCGCGCCAGCACGTCGGTGCCGCCGCCGGGCGGATAGGGCACGACCCAGCGGATGTTGTTGGCGGGCCAGTCCTGCGCCTGTGCCAAGGGCGCGGCCATGCCGGCCGATGAGGCCGCCACGGCGGCCAGGAATTGTCTACGGTCCATTGTTGTCTCCTGTGGGGTGGGTGTGGATGGTTCCTGGCCGCGCCCTGTTGCTCTTGTTCATGGAGGCGGCGGCCGTGTGTTTCAGGGCGGGCTGGCTGCGGGGAACTCCACGCGCTGCACCTTGAAGCCCTGGGCCGCCAGCCGCGCCGGCAGGCCGCGCGTGCCCACCATGTGCAGGGCGCCCACGGCGGCGAACACGCTGCGGCCGGAGCGGATCTGCCGCGCCACTTCGCGCGCCAGGCCGGGGTTGCGGCCATAGACCATGCGGTCGTAGTCGGCGCGCTCGGCGGCATTGGCCATGCAGTCGCACCAGTCGGGCAGGCTTTCCAGCAGATGGATGCGGCCATCGGCCCAGACGCGTGCGATCAGCCCCAGCTTCTGGGAGGCAATGCCGCTTTCCAGCTGGCGCAGGCCGGACTCCACCGTCTCGGCCACGCGCGCGGGGTCGTCCGAGACCAGCTCGCGCAGTTGCAGCTCGGGCGTCTCCAGCGACAGCACGGGCTTGCCCAGTGCCAGCGCCACGCCGGCCAGCGAGAAATCGATGCCGTAGGCCGCGTCCAGCCCCTCGCTGCGGCCGGCCAGCGACAACAGGGAGATCACCTGGGCGTCGGGGCGCAGCAGGGCCAGCTCGGGGGCGGCGCAGGCCAGGCGCCTTTGCTCCTCCAGCCGGCGCTGGAGATCGCCGCGCAGCGGCGGCGCATCAGGGCGCGCCTGCATGCCCGCGAACAAGACCTTCATGACCTCGGGATCGAGGATGTTCAGCTCCAGCGCCAGGCTGTCGGAGGCGCGCAGCGCGTCCGACACCGTGGGGCCGGGCACGCTCCAGTCGAGCTTGGCCGCATGCATGGTCCCGTAGAGCCAGCTGGTGCGGCCCCGGTGCTCGATGCGCCACAGCAGCCCGCGGTCCTGCGCCTTGCGCTGCATGGCACGGATCTCGTCCGGGCTGGGCATGCGCGCCTCGGGCGGGCAGGTGACGGGGTCCGCGGCCGGGGCCGCCGCGAATGCCCCAGCCAGCGGCGACAGCGCCAGCGCGGCCAGGCCGGCGCGCAGCGACCTGCCGGCCACGCGCCACCAGGGGGTGCAAACGCGGCTCATTCGGCGGGCTCGACGATGTTCTGGTCGATGGCGCCGAAGATGCTCTGGCCGTCCTTGCCCTTCATCTCGATGCGGATCGTGTCGCCGAAGCGCATGAACTCGGTCTTGGGCGCGCCGTCCTGGATGGTCTCTATGCAGCGCTTCTCCGCAATGCAGCTGTAGCCCTTGGGCCACTCCATGCGCCGGTTCTTGCCCTTGCCGCTTTCCACGCCCTTGTTGCTCACGGTGCCGCTGCCCACGATGGAGCCGGCGCGCACATTGCGCGTCTTGCAGATATGGGCGATGAGCTGGCCGAAATGAAAGCTCATGTCCTCGCCCGCATCGCACATGCCGACCTTGCGGCCGTTCCAGGTGGACTGCAGCGTCAGGTGCAGGCGGCCTCCCCTCCAGGCGTCGCCCAGCTCGTCCAGCGTCACGGCCACGGGGCTGAAGGCCGTGGCGGGCTTGGACTGGAAAAAGCCGAAGCCCTTGGACAGTTCATTGGGGATCAGGTTGCGCAGGCTCACGTCGTTGGCCAGCATGACCAGGCGCACGCCGCCCAGCGCACGCTCGGGCGTGGCGCCCATGGGCACGTCGGCGGTGATGACGGCGATCTCGGCCTCGAAGTCGATGCCCATGGACTCGCTGGGCACCACCACATCGTCGCAGGGGCCCAGGAAATCGTCGCTTCCGCCCTGGTACATCAGCGGGTCGGTGTAGAAATTGGCGGGCACCTCGGCGCCGCGCGCCTGGCGCACCAGCTCCACATGGTTGATGTAGGCCGAGCCGTCGGCCCACTGGTAGGCGCGCGGCAGCGGCGCCATGCACTGGCGCGGGTCAAAGGCAAAGGCATGGACCGCCTTGCCGCTGTTGAGCTGGTGGTACAGGTCCTGCAGCTGGGGCGCCATGTAGCTCCAGTCGTCGAGCACCTGCTGCAGGCGGCTCGCTATGCCGGTCGCATAATGGGCCTGGCTCAGGTCGCGTGACACCACGACCAGTTGCCCGTCCCGTGATCCGTCCTTGTATGTGGCAAGTTTCATGCTGCTCCCCCGTGCCGCCGCCGCGCGCCACGGCTCCGGGCAGCGGCCTGGATACCCATGGCGACGCAGCCACGAATTACGATAAGTTAAATTGATTTAACTAAACAAAACCAAATTCTATTGCAATGGACAAGGAACGCGCAGGGATTCAATCGGTCGAGGTCGGTTTTGCATTGCTGGAGGCGCTGACGCGCGCCCGGGGCCCGCAGATGCTCAAGGACCTGGCGTCCGACGCCGGCATGAGCGCCGCCAAGGCCCACCGCTACCTCGTGAGCTTTCAGCGCATCGGCCTGGTCACCCAGGACGCGCGCACCTCACGCTACGACCTGGGCCCGGCCTCACTCAAGCTGGGCTTGGCCGCGCTGGCCCGCCTGGACCCCGTGCGGCTGGCGCGCGAACGCATGCCCGCGCTCATGGAGCGCATCCACCACACGGCGGCCATCGCCGTCTGGGGCAACCACGGGCCGACCATCGTGCACTGGGAGGAAAGCGCGCAGTCGGTCACCGCCAACCTGCGCCTGGGCGACGTCATGCCCATGCTGGCCTCGGCCACCGGGCGCTGCTTCGCGGCCTGGCTGCCGCGCGAGGTCACGGCCCCGCTGCTGGAGCCCGAAGTGGACAAGGCCCGCCGCATCCAGCGCAAGGACCTGCCCCTCACCCCCGAGGCCATAGACGCCATGCTGGCCGAGGTGCGCGAGCGCGGCACCGCCCGCGTGGTCGATACCGTGCTGCCCGGCATCGTGGCCTTCTGCACGCCGGTCTTCGACTCCTCGGGCCATATCGTGCTGGGCCTGACCACGCTGGGCTCGATTGCCACCTTCGACCCGGAATACGGCGGCGCCATCGACGCGCCGCTGCGCGAGGCCTGCGCCCGGCTGTCCCAGGACCTGGGCTGGAACGCCTGAGATGAAGCTACACCCCCTGAGTCGCTTCGCGCCTTCCCCCTGGAAGGGGGACGACAGCCTCGCTGCGGGGCGGCCCTTGCTCGCTGTCCCTGGCCTTGGGCCGCGCCGGTTTCATGGGCTGTGGGTGGCGCGCAGCACTATGGATAACTGACATGAGCCTACGCCAGCGCGCCCTGCCCGCCCTCACCGCCGTGGTGCTGGGCGTACACGCCCTGGCCCTGCTGGGCCTGCCGCTGTGGAGCCAGGTGTCGGCGCCGCACACCGAGGTGGCGGCCATGCAGACGCGGGCGCTGTCCCTGCCCGAGCCACTTGCCCCCCCGCCTGCGGCGCCCGTCCCCGCATCGGAGGCGCCTGCCCCCAAGCCGCAGCCCCGGCCCCGCCCCAAGATCCAGCGCCAGCCCTCCGCCGCGCCCGAGCCGCTGGACACGCCCATCCGCGAAACCGTGGAGCCCTTGCCGGTGGCCGCGGCGCCGGGGCCTGCCGCATCGGACGCTTCGGACGCATCGGAAACCGCCGTTGCCGGCAGCGGGCCAGCCCCGGCCGCACCACCGGCGCCGCCTGCGCCCAAGCCCGAACCCGAAGCACCGCCCGCTCCCTCGGCCGGCACTGCCCAGGGCATGGCCATCACTTCGCCCGACGGCACGCCGCTGGCCTCCGACGCCCCCGTGCCCGTGCAACTGCCCGACCCCGCGCGGCTGTCGTTCGCCGTCACGGGCCAGGCCAAGCGCTTCAACTACTCGGCCAGCGCCGAGCTGGTCTGGCGCCATGCCAACGGCCAGTACCAAGCCAGCCAGGAAGTCAGCCTGTTCCTGCTGGGATCGCGCTCGCAAACCAGTGAAGGCCGCATCACGGACAGGGGCCTGGAGCCCAGCCGCTTCAACGACAAGGCACGCAAGGAGCAATCGGCGCAACTGGCGTTCGACCAGAACCTGGCGCACTTCAGCACGGGCGCGCCCGATGCCCCCATCGCGCCCGGCGCCCAGGACCGGCTCAGCGTGTTCCTGCAGCTGTCGGCCCTGCTGGCGGCGGCGCCGCAGCGCTATCCGGCAGGCACGCAGATCAGCTTCATCACCGTCAGCGCGCGGCGCGCCGACCGCTGGACCTTCCGCGTGGGCGAGACCGAGACGCTGGACCTGCCCTCGGGCAGCACGCAGGCGCTGCGCCTGGACAAGATCGCGGCGGCCGGCGACGACCAGCAAGCCTCGCTGTGGCTGGCGCCTTCCCTGCAGTACCTGCCCGTGCGCATCCGCCTGACGCAGGACAACGGCGACTTCGCCGACCTGCAGCTCAAGGGCCGCCAGGCGCCCTGATCGCGGGTAGGCCGGCACTTGCAGGCGCCGCTGCCGCCCGCCTACCACAGCGCGGCCTGTGGCGCACGCCGCCGCGCATGCCAATCCGTGGAATACTGCATGCAAGTGCCTGTGATAGATCGGGACCCCCACGGTCCTTGAAATCCGGCGCTTCGCAGCCATGTAGGCTGTGCGACGCCCGGCAACGGGCCAGAAAGGGAACACCATGCAAATGCTTTACGACTCCGAATCCTTTGTGGTGCTCCATCTGCGTCCCGACATGGATCCGGATGCAACGGCTGGCAATGAGGCAGTCGATACCGCCCGCCAACTGCCACGCCACGGCTTCGAGATCGTGGACAAGCGCTCCGGCAAGGAGGTCTACCTGGACGGTTCCTGGGCCGAGATGTTCCAAAAGCAGATCATTGCCTGGCAGCTCGACGCCCCCACCGAGGAAGAGGTGGAAGACGCGCTGGACCGCTACGCCGGCCTGGCCCAGCAGCCCGTAGTGGTCCACTGACAGCACACAGCGCACGACCCCCTGAAGGGGCCGCGTGCCAAGCCCGCCGCAGGTTCTCTGCGGCGGGCTTTTTCTTGGGGCGCGGCCATTGCACGGACCCTGGTGCTTTCACCGATCCGCAGCCTGCGCCTCCTGCCTAGAATCCTGAGCGCAGGTTCAAGATTTGAAGACCATCTGTGAGATGGTCTTGTCGCGCCTGTGTGGTATGCGCCAGCCTCTTGCAGACAACCAGGAGGCAGCGATGCAAACCACAGGCCACAGCATTCGTGGCGTTCAGGATGTCATCTCGTACATCGACGCACGCCAGGGCATTTCAGGCCGCGCCGGCACCATCTGGTGGCTGGCACTCGGCGGCCTTTTCCTCGACGCCTTTTCCAACTCCGCCCTGAGCGTGGGCCTGGGTCCCATGACGCGCGACCAGCAGCTTACGCCGGCCGAGGTGGCCTGGATGACGTCGCTGGCCTCCTGGGTGTCCATCGCCTTCAACCCCATCGGCGGCTGGATGGCCGACCGCTGGGGCCGCATGCGCCCGCTGGTCATCGCCAAGGTGCTGGCCGTGGCCGGCGCGCTGCTGGTCAGCATGGCGCCCGACTACGCCACCATCCTCTTCGGCCGCTTCTTCGTGGGCGCGGCCTATGGCATCGACTTCGCCATCGCCATGGCGGTGCTGGCCGAGTTCACCCCCGCACGCCTCAAGAGCCGGCTCAATGTCTGGCAGGGCATGTGGTACATGGCCGTGTGCAGCAACCTGGTGCTGGCGCTGTGGTTCCACTCCTGGGACGTGGGCGATTCGCTGTGGCGCTACTCGGTCGCGGCCACGGCCGTGTTCGGCGTGTTCATTCTGGGCCTGCAGGCCGCGCTGCTGGTGGAAAGCCCGACCTGGCTGGCGCGCAAGGAGCGGCTCGATGACGCGGCCCGCGCCATGACGCGCATCTACGGTCAGCCCTTCAAGGCAGCGCCCCTTGCCGAGCGCCTGCCCGTGCTCAACCCGGCGCGGCGCGGGCTGGCCAATGTGCTGCTGATCTTTCGCGGCATCTACCTGCCGCGCACCGTGCTGGCGGCCACGGTGCAGATAGGCCAGTCCATCCAGTACTTCGCCGTGGGCTGGTATCTGCCGCTGATCAGCGCCTCGCTGTTCGGCAAGGACTTCCGCGAGGCCACGCTGGGCGCGCTGGTGTTCAACGTGTTCGGCATCGTCGGCGGCTTCCTGTCTCCCGTCATCGGGCGCCGTCTGGGCCTGCGGCGGGCCTCGGCCTTCGGCTTTGCGCTGGTGTTCATGATGCTGCTGGTGCTGGGCCTGTTCAACGGCCGCATGCCCATCTGGCTGGCCGTGGCCGTGCCCTCGCTGTTCATCCTCTTTCACTCGGGCGGGCCCGGCGCCAACGGCAAGAGCCTGTCCACGCTGTCGTTCCGCAGCGAGCTGCGCGCGGGCGCCAACGGCGTGATCGGTGCGCTGGGCGCCATGGGCGCGGCACTGGGGCTGCTGGTGTTCCCGCTGTTCCGCCAGCAGTACGGGCTGGAGAACACCTTCCTCATCCTGTCCGTGGTGCCGCTGGTGGCCAGCGTGGTCTGCTTTTCCATCCGCTGGGACCCCACGCGCACCACCGTGAACCCCGACGACGAGCCCGGCGCGCCCCAGTTCGCCGATGACGCCGCCCCGTCCGCCAAGACGGCCCAATCCATTGCCTGAGAGAGGCCACCCCATGCACCATGAAGCCGTGATCCTTTGCATAGACGAAGGCACCTCGGGCACCCGCGCCGCCGTCGTGGGCCGCGACGGGCAGGTGTCCGCCCAGGACTATCTGCCGCTGGACATCCACTGCCCGCGCCCCGGCGTGGTCGAGCAGGATGCCGACCTGCTGCTGGAGCGCACGCTGGACGTGTGCCGCCGCGCCATCGCCCGCGCCCGGGGCAGCGGCCAGCAGATCGTGGCCCTGGCCATTGCCAACCAGCGCTGCTCGGCCGTGCTCTGGGACACAGCCACGGGCCGGTCGCTGGCGCCCATCATGGTCTGGCAGGACTCGCGCCACCGCGACGAACTGGCCCTGCTGGCCAGCGACTGGGATGCCCGGCTGATCCGCCACGCGGGCCGGCCCGTGGGCGTGCGTTCACCCTACCTGTGGGCCGCGCGCAAGCTGCGCGAGGATGCGGCCGTGGCCCGTGCCTGGCAGCAGCGCCGCCTGGCCTTCGGCACCATCGACTCCTGGCTGCTGTGGCATCTGTCGGATGCGCGCGCCGTGGTCACCACGCCCACCAATGTGACTTCGGGCAACGCCTATGCGCTGGGCGAGCACCGCTACCTGCAGGACTGGCTGGATGCGCTGGAGTTTCCCGCCGAGTTGCTGCCCCGCCTGTGCGAAGACGTGCAGGACTTCGGCCGCACGCGCACCGGGCTCCTGGGCCTGGCCGTGCCCATCCTGGCCTGCGCGGGCGACCAGCATGCGGCCGCCGTGGGCCTGGGCTGCCTGGAGCGGGGCCAGGCGCTGTGCGTGCATGGCACGGGCAGCTTCGTCGATGTGCTCACGGGAACAAAGCTGCCCGCGCATGACGCGGCCCATGAAAGCTCGCTGACCATGACCGCGCGGCGCATGGGCGGCGTCTCGCGCTATGCCATCGAGACCTATGTGCCCACCACCGGCTCGGCGCTCAACTGGATCTGCGAGAAGCTGCAGTGGTTCGACAACCCGCAGCAGATCAGCGCACTGGCGGACGACGCACGCACGCCGGCCGACCTGGTCTTCATCCCCGCGCTCACGGGCCTGCGCCTGCCTGCCATGGAGCCGGGCGCGCGGGCCTCGATCTCGGGCGTGTCCATGGCCACCTCGCGGCCGCAGCTGGCGCGCTCCATCCTCGAAGGCATTGCGCATTCCGTGGCCTCCTGCGTGCAGGCCGACGAGGCGGCCTCGGGCACCGAGGTGGGCGAACTGCTGGTGGGCGGCGGCCTGTCGGGCAGCGACGCCCTGCTGCAGATACAGGCCGACCTGGGCGGCCTGCCCGTGCGCCGCCTGGCCGATACCGACAAGGCCAGCCTGCGCGGCATCGCCTTCATGGCCGGCAGCGCCGGCCTGCTGTGGGACGGGCTGGAGCAGGCCTGCGCCACGCTGCGCACCGAAGCGGTCTTCACCCCGCGCATGGCCGCCGACGAGCGCGGCGAGCGCCGCCGCATCTGGCGCGCCCGCGTGGGCGACGAACTGGCCCGCGCCCGGGCCCCCGGGCGCAGCGCCGCCCTGGAGGGCTGCGCATGATGCAATGGCCCTTCGGCAACGAACGCAAGGAACGCAGGGACAGCGCCGCACTGACCCAGACCGCACCGCTGCAGCTGCAGCGTGCGGACCAGCTCGCGCGGCTGGGTGACGAGGCCTTCGACCTGCTGGTCATCGGCGGCGGCATCACCGGCGCCTATGCGGCGCTGGACGCCAGCCTGCGCGGCCTGCGCGTGGCCCTGGTGGAGAAGGACGACTTCGCCTCGGGCACCTCGTCCAAGTCCTCCAAGATGGTGCACGGCGGCCTGCGCTACATCGAGCAGGGCAACCTGGCCCTGGTGCGGCACTCGCTGCTGGAGCGCCAGCGCCTGCGCCGCAATGCGCGGCACCTGGTGCAGCGCCTGCCCTTCCTGTTTCCCGTGATGGAGCGCGACGGCGTCTTCGACGCCCGTCTGGCCAAGGCCTTCGGCAGCCTGCTGTGGACCTATGACCTGGCCGGCGGCTGGCGCGAAGGCATCCTGCACCGCAAGCTGGGCAAGGCCGAGGTGCTGTCGCACTGCCCCAGCTTTCGCGAAGAGCAACTCCTGGGCGGCTACATGTACTTCGACGCGCGCGTGGACGATGCGCGGCTCACGCTGGCCGTGGCGCGCACCGCGGCCTTCCACGGCGCGGCCGTGCTCAACCACTGCCAAGCCACCGCCGTCACGCGCGACGCGCACGGCCGCGTGGACGGCGCCATCGTCCAGGCCGATGGCCGCGAGATCACGGTGCGCGCGCGCAGCGTGGTCATGGCCACGGGCGTGTGGCTGCGCGACTGGGATGGCCGCAAGCCCGGCCAGGAGCCCCGGCTGCACGTGCGCCCCGCCAAGGGCGTGCACGTGGCCATTCCCTGGCTGCGCATACGCAACGACTGCACCGTCACCATTCCCGTGCCGGGCCGCAGCCGGCGCGCCACCATCACGCGCTGGGGCGATGTCTCCTACCTGGGCACCACCGACGAGGACTACGCAGGCGGCCTGGACGACGTGCACTGCACGCGCACCGAGCTGGATTTCCTGCTCGAGGGCGCCCGATCGGCGCTCAAGGTGGACCTCTCGCCCGAGGACGTGGTCGGCTCCATCGCCGGCTGCCGCCCCCTGGTCGGCCCGCCCGGCGGCAAGACCGTGGAGATGAAGCGCAACCATGAAATCCATGTGGCGGCCGACGGCCTGGTCACCATCGTGGGCGGCAAGCTCACCACCTCGCGCCACATGGCCGAGCAGACCGTGGACGCCGTCGAGAAACTGCTGGGCCGGCGCACGCGCTGCACCACCACCTCGGCCTTTTTGCTGGGCGCGGCCGGCTACGACGCCCAGGCCATCACGGCCACGGGCGGGCTGTCGGCCCACCTGGGCGAGCGCTACGGCACGGAAGCGCGCTTCGTCAGCGACCTGCTGGCCGCACGCCCCGAACTGGCCCGGCCCATCGTGCAGGGCCTGCCCCATACCGAGGCCGAAGTCCTCTACGCCGTGCGCCACGAAATGGCGGCCAGCGTGGACGACGTGCTCTCGCGCCGCCTGCGCGCCCGCCTCATGGCGCGCGATGCCTCGGCCCGCGCCGCGCAGCGCGTGGGCGACATCCTGGCCGACGAACTGGGACTGGCACCCGCGCAGGTGGCGCAACAGGTCCACGACTACCGCCGCGCCGTGGAGCGCGAAAAACAGATCTTGATGGGAGACATCCAATGCTGAGCAAAGACGCAATCGCCCGCGGCTACAACCGCCGCAACTACGTGGTGGGCGCCCCCACGACCCCAGGCTGGGCCGCCCAGGCCGCACCTGCAGCCGACCGCCCTGCCTCCGAAGGTCCTGCCTGCGGCCTGCAGCACGATCCCGTGGCCGTGCCCGAGGCCGTGCTCGCCGCGCTGCGCGCCGCCTGCGACCGCGTGCAGACCCGGCACGCCGACATCGTTGCCGGGACGCGCGACTGGTGGGCGCGCACCATGGTGGCCGAGACCTCGGGCCACCCGGCCACGCCGCAGGCCGTCATCGCCCATGCCTCCACCGTGGAGCAGGTGCAGGCCGTGATGCGCATTGCCGATGCGCATGCCATTCCCGTCACCGTCTCTGCCGGGCGCAGCAACGTCACGGGCGCGGCCCTGCCCCTGCGCGGCGGCATCGTGCTGGACCTGTGCGAACTCAACCGCTTCATCGCCCTGGACGAGACAAGCCAGATCGTCGAGGTCGAGGCCGGCATGTTCGGCAACGTGTTCGAGGAAACCATCCAGCGCCGCCACAGCATGACCATGGGCCACTGGCCCTCGTCCTTCGGCATCAGCACCGTGGGCGGCTGGGTGGCCTGCCGGGGCGCGGGCCAGCTGTCCACGCGCTACGGAAAGATCGAGGACATGGTCCACGGCATGGACGTGGTGCTGGCCGATGGCCGCCTCGTCACCGTGGGCGGCTACGCGCGCGCGGCCATCGGGCCGGACCTGCAGCAGCTGTTCATCGGCTCGGAAGGCACGCTGGGCGTGATCGTGCGCATCCGCTTCAAGCTGCACCGCCTGCCCGACCACGGCCGCGCCATCGCCTATGGATTCGGCAGCTTTGCCCAGGGCCTGGAGGCCTGCCGCCAGATCCTGCAGCAAGGCGCCAACCCCGCCGCGCTGCGGCTGTACGACGCGCTGGAAAGCGGCGTGCAATTCGGCCGCAGCGACCTGAACGTGCTGCTGATCGCCGACGAAGGCGCGCCCGAGATAGTCGATGCCGTCATGGCCATCTGCGAACGGGTGTGCGCGCCTTCGGGTGAACGGCTGGACGGCGCCGCCACGCTGGAGCGCTGGCTGGACACGCGCTACCTGACCGGCAAGAGCGCCGAGGGCTTCAAGAAAGGCCCGGGCTTCGTCGCCGACACGCTGGAGATGTGCGGCTCCTGGAAAGACCTGCCGGCCATCTACGAGGAAGTGGTCGCCGCGCTGCAGGCCATCCCCGGCACCCTGGCAGGCTCGGCCCACCAGTCGCATGCCTATGTGGATGGCGCCTGCCTGTACTTTTCGCTGCGCGGCGAGGTGGCCGTGGACCAGCGCGCCCAGTGGTACCGCGCGGCCTGGGACGCGGCCAACGCCGTGCTGCTGCGCCACGGCGCCACGCTCAGCCACCACCACGGCGTGGGCCTGCTGCGCGCGCCCTACATGCGGCAGTCGCTGGGCCCGGCCTTTGACCTGCTGGAGGCCACCAAGCGCATGCTGGACCCCAAGAACCTGCTCAACCCGGGCAAGCTGGGTCTGGACCTCTGACATGGGCCGCCCGGACAACTCCCTGGGCGCGCGGCTGGCGCGCCGCCCCATCATCGCCACCCTGTACGGGGCCGAGCAGATGGACGCGCTGCTGGCGAGCCAGGCCGAAGTCGCCATCGTCGCCAACATCGAACTGCGCCGCCTGCGCTCGGTGATCTCCACCATCACCGGGGCGGGCAAGATCGCCATCGTCAACATCGACAGCTGCGACGGCATCTCGCCCGACAAGGGCGGCGTGGACTACCTTGCGGACCTGGGCGCCAGCAGCCTGCTGTCCACACGCGTGGCCACCATCCAGCGCGCCAACAAGGCCGGGCTGCTGACCATGCAGAAGGTCTTCGTCACCGACCGCTCCACCTGGCCGCGCAGCATCAAGGCCGTGGAGCAGAGCGACCCCAACCTCGTGCAGATCATGCCCGCCCCCATGCTGGCCCACATCACCGAAGCGGAGCGCCGCATCCTGCCGCCCCTGGTGGCCTCGGGCTTCGTCTGCAGCCAGGACCAGGTCCAGCAGGCGCTGGCCGGTGGTGCGATTGCGGTGTCTACCAGCGACAGTGGGCTGTGGTAAGCCGGGCCCTAGGCCGTGCGCGACGCGGCCGGCCCGCGTGCCTCCAGCCAGCGGAACAGCGGCGCCACCAGCAGCAGCACGGCGATCAGCCGGCAGACCTGGAAGGCGGTGACCACGGGCACGCCCAGCTGCAGCACCTTGGCGGTGATGGCCATCTCGGTGATGCCGCCCGGCGAGGTGCCCAGCAGCAGCGTGACCCAGGGCAGGTCCACGGCCAGGTGCAGCAGCCAGGCAAAGCCCGCGCAGATCGCCATGAGCCCCACGGTGCCCACGGCCACGGAGCCCAGCCAGCGCGGCGCGGTGTGCAGGAATTCGCGCTTGAAGCGCACGCCCAGGCTGATGCCGATCACCAGCTGCGCCGCATTGACCAGGGCCTGGGGCACGGCCGACAGTTCCTGGCCGCACATGGTCAGCAGCATGGACACCAGCAACGCGCCCAGGAACCAGGGGTTGGCCCGCTTGAGCCGGTCCATGGCCCAGGCGCCCAGGCCCGTGAGCACGGCCAGCAGCGCCAGCCCCGGCCATTCGACGATGCGGATGCTGGGCGGCGTCAGCCCCTCCAGCCCGTGCAGGCCGCTCCACTGCAATGCGAACGGAATGCTCACGGTGACGATGACCAGGCGCAGGCTGTGGCTGGCTGCCACCAGGTCGGTGCGCGCGTTCTCGCGCTCGGCCAGCAGCGTCATCTCCGACGCCGCGCCAATGGCGCCCGCGAAGTAGGTGGTGGCGCGCATCTCGCCCGGCGGTATCTGCGGCATGCGCGGTGCATGCACGCGGTACAGCCAGGCGCCGAAGCCCCAGCCCAGCAGCAGCGCCCAGACAATGGCCACGGCAATCGCCCACCACAGCCCCGCGATCAACTGCACCACGGCCGGCGTGAAGTACAGGCCCAGCGAGGCGCCGATGATCCACTGCCCCCCGTTGCGCAGCCGGCCCGAGCTGGCCGTGGGCGCGCCCAGGATGGAGGCCAGCGAGGTGGCGATCAGCGGCCCCAGCATCCAGGGCAGCGGCGTGCGCAGCCACAGGCACAACTGGGCGGCGGCAAAGGCGCCCAGCAGGGTCAGCGAAATGCGAAGCAGTGGGATGGGGCGGCGCGCGGACATGGGGGCGTGGGGCTCGTGGGCGAAAGGCAGGGCCGGAGCCTGCGAGTATCGCCGCGCCTGCGCCCGCGCGCTGCAGGCAGCAGTGCCGCGGCGCTACCCGCGCGACAGGTCTGCGCCGCGCCGCACGGCCATCTCACGGCCCATGGCCGCCTGCGTTGCCTCTGGCAGCAGGCCGCGCGCCTGGGGGTAGGCCAGCCGCTCTTCATTCTCGACATGGCTGGCATAGCAGGCCGCGAAGCGTTCGAATACCTCCTCATCAGCCGCGCCAAAGCCCTGGGACCGCCCCTCGGCCATGTCCAGCAGCGGCCGGCGTGCCAGCGCCCAGTCGGCGCTCATCAGGCCGTGCTCGCGCTGCAGGCGCTGCACCAGGGCCACGGTCTGCGCATCGCCCTGCTCGAGCAGCGGCGGGAAGACATGCAGCTCCTCGTCCTCATGGTGCAGCGGCGCCGCCTGGTCGAAGTAGCGCAGGATGTCGCGCGCCGCCTGGCGTGCGCTGTCATCGCATCCTTTGGTCTGGAGATGCACGCGCAGCCGGTCCAGCAGCGCCAGCATGCGCAGCACGCGCTCGTGGCAGGCTTCGAGCATCTCAAACGGCTGCTCGAAGCCCACGGCCGGTGCGTTCCACAACGGCAGGCCGCGCGGCCGGGAAGCGGTGGGGCTGTTCATGGGTCAGTCCTTTCTTTTGTCTGCACTGGCGCCGGCCGCTGTCTATGATGGCGGCCGCTGCGGGAGTGCCGGCACTCCTGCGCAGCCCAGCCCAAGGACCTTGCATGAACCAGGACAGCGAGTCTCTCGAATCCGTTCTCCACCAGGACATCCCCCTGACCCGCAGCATGGGTCTCAGGGTGCTCCACTGGCGTGACGGCCAACTGTGTCTGCAGCTGCCGCTGCAGGCCAATGTCAACCACAAGCACACCATGTTCGGTGGCAGCCTGTACTGCGGCGCCGTGCTCGCGGGCTGGGGCTGGCTGCACCTGCGGCTGCGCGAGCAAGGCATTGCCGACGGGCACATCGTCATCCATGAGTCCCAGATCAGCTATCCCCTGCCAGTGACGGGCGACGCCCTGGCCCTGTGCGATGCGCCCCCGCAGGCGCAGTGGGACCGTTTCCTGGCGACCTATGCGCGCCATGGCCGCGCCAGGCTGGTCCTGCAGGCGCGCGTGGTGAACGCAGGCGCGCAGGCGGACGCCGTCCGCTTCACGGGGCAGTACGTGCTGCACCGCTGACAGGCGCCCCGCGCGCACGCCCTTCATCCACAGCTCCCCAGATGGCCGCAGGCCGTGCAGTACTCGCAGCCGTCCTTGCGGATCACGGCGTGGGCGCCGCATTCCTCGCACTTGCGGCCGGCCATGACCATGGGGTCGGTGGCCAGAGCTTCGGGCTCGGGCAGTGGAGATGGCGCGGGCGGTGCGCCGCTGCCGCGCCGGGCCAGGATGTTCTGCACCGCATAGGCGATGGCGGCCACCTCGGAGTCGTGCCACATCGGCACGCGCGCGCCGTCGTCGCGCTGGTGGGTGCCCAGGCGCACGGGGCCCCGGTCCCAGGCCACCTTGCGCATGTCGCTGAGGGCGCGCTCCAGGAAGCCGCCGCGCGCGGCCAGCGACAGCAGGCGCATGCTGGAAGTCACCCACTGCTGGGATTCGCCGCTCTGGCCCACGGGCATGAAGAATTCGATGGCGCGGTCCACCGTGCGGCCATCGGGCAGGACCACGGGCAGGAAGGAGACGACCAGGTACAGGCGCTTGGGACCCTGCTGGGTCCAGTACTCGATCTTCTCGGCCACGGCATCCAGCGCGCCCTGCGGGCGGCTTTCTATCACGGTGCGCAGCGGGTCGGGTGCGGAAGCCGCCGCTCCCGCCGGCGCGGGGGAGGCCGGCTTTTCAGCAGATTCGGGCGCATGGGTCTCGAGCACGGCGCCCAGGATGGTGTTGGGCCGGTAGGTGGCCAGGCCCTTGAGGCCGGCCTTCCAGGCCTGGCGGTACAGGTCCTTGAAGTCCTCGTAGGGATAGTCGGCCGCCACGTTGACGGTCTTGGAGATGGCCGTGTCCACGAAGGGCTGCACGGCTTCCATCATGGCGATGTGGCCGGCCGCAGGCATCTGCAGCGCGCTGACGAAGTACTCGGGCAGCTGCTGCACGTCGCCACCCAGCGAGCGGTACAGGCGCCAGGCATGGTCCTCGACCGCGTACTCGGCGCTGCCGCCATCGGCCGTGCGTTTCTTGCGCTTGTAGGTCCAGGAGAACGGCGGCTCTATGCCGTTGGAGGCGTTGTCGGCAAAGGCCAGGCTGACCGTGCCCGTGGGCGCGATGGACAGCAGGTGGCTGTTGCGTATGCCGTGCTGGCGTATGCGCTGGCGCAGCGCTTCGGGCAGGCGGCTGGCGAAGGTGCCTTCGGCCAGGTAGCCATCGGCGTCGAACTTGGGGAAGGCGCCCTTCTCGCGTGCCAGCTCCACCGAGGCGCCATAGGCCGCATCGCGCATGCGCTCGGCAATGCGCGCAGCCATGGCCCGGCCCTCGGGCGCGTCGTAGCGCAGGCGCAGCATGGCCAGCGCATTGCCCATGCCGGTGAAGCCCACGCCGATGCGCCGCTTGGCCTCGCTTTCCTCGCGCTGCTGCGGCAGCGGCCACCAGGTCAGCTCCAGCACGTTGTCCAGCGCCCGCACCTGCACGGCCACGGCGCGCTCGAAGGCCTCGAAGTCGAAGGCTGGCTCACCCGCGAAGCCGAACGGATGGCGCACGAAGCGCGTGAGGATGACGGGGCCGAGGTCGCAGCAGCCGTAGGAAGGAAGCGGCTGTTCGCCGCAAGGATTCGTCGCCGCGATCTCCTCGCAGTAGCGCAGGTTGTTGTCGTCGTTGATGTGGTCCAGGAAGAGGATGCCGGGCTCGGCGAAGTCGTAGGCCGAGCGCATGATGGTGTCCCACAGCGTGCGGGCGGGCAGGGTCTGGTAGACCCACTGGCCGTCTTCGCGCTGGTGGGCACCCTGCTCCAGCAGGGCGGCGCCGGGGCGGGCGCGGTGCACCAGGTGCCAGGACTGGTCTTCGGCCACGGCCTGCATGAAGGCGTCGCTGACGCCGACCGAGACGTTGAAGTTGTTCCAGCGGCCCGGCGTGCGCTTGGCGGTGATGAATTCGAGCACGTCGGGATGGTCGATGCGCAGCACGCCCATCTGGGCGCCGCGCCGCGCACCCGCGCTTTCCACGGTGGCGCAGGACTGGTCGAAGACGTTGATGTAGCTGCACGGGCCCGAGGCCAGCGAGGCCGTGGCGCGCACCTCGGCGCCGCGGGGGCGGATACGCGAGAAGTCGTAGCCCACGCCGCCGCCACGGCGCATGGTTTCGGCGGCTTCGCGCAGGGCTTCATAGATGCCGGGGTAGCCGCCGTCGTCCACGCCCTGGATGCAATCGCCCACGGGCTGCACGAAGCAGTTGATCAGCGTGGCCTGCAGGTCGGTGCCGGCCGCGCTCATGATGCGCCCTGCGCCGATGGCGCCGGCCTGCAGGTTGGCGAGGAACAGGGCCTCGCATTCGGCGCGGCGCGCCTCAGGCTCGACCGAGGCCAGGGCGCGGGCCACGCGGGCGTAGAGCTCGCCCACGCCGGTCTCGCCGTTCTTGAGGTATTTCTCGCGCAGCACATCGAGGCTGATGGGCTGCAGATCCGCCGCGTCCTGCGCGCGGCCCAGGTTTTCGCGATGCATTGGCATGGCTCCCGTGTTGACGCTTTTGCCGCCTTCCCTGGCAGTTGCTCGGGCTCAGTCGACAAGCACTTGTCCATCATGCTCCACGTAGGGCGGGTACGGCCCGGTGCCGCTGTGCGGAGCTTGAGATGCCGCAACAAAGCGGCCGGTCTGGACATCGAAGACATGGACTTCGCCGTCTTCGATGACATAGTGCCAGCCGTGCAGGCTGAGCTGCCCGGCCTCTACCCGCGATCGCACCATGGGATAGTCCATCAACCGTTCGAGCTGCAGCACGACGGCGCGCTGCTCGGTGCGGCGCAGCGCCTCGGGGCCGGCCTGCACGGGCAGCACGGCCTCGCGGCCCAGGTCCAGCCAGCGCCGCAGGTTGCGCGCCTCGGGCGAGACCTCGCCATACAGGGCCTTGATGGCCCCGCAGTGACTGTGACCGCAGACCACGATGCGGCTGACCTGCAGGTTGAGCACGGCGAATTCGATGGCCGCCGCCGTGCCGTGGTGGCCGTGCGATCCGTCGTACGGCGGCACGAAGGCGCCCACGTTGCGCACCAGGAACAGCTCGCCCGGCGGCGCCCCCGTCAGCAGGTAGGGCACGAGGCGCGAGTCCGAGCAGCCGATGAACAGCGTGGTCGGGTGCTGGCCCTCTTCGACCAGGGTGCGGAACTGCGCGCGGTACTGCGGGAAGGCGTGCTCGTGGAAACGCCGCAGACGCAGCAGCAGTTCGTCGTCGGGCATGGGCATTCCCCGCTACTGCACCAGCGGCGAGTCGGCCGCAGCCATGCGCACGCCCACCACCTGGGCCTTGCCGGCCAGCAGTTGCAGGTACTGGTGGAGCGCGCTCACCCAGGTCTGCTGGTGCAGGGCCTGGGCCACGGCCGGGCGCAGCTGCTGCCAGTCGGGCAGAACGCCCGCCTCGCGCGCGCAGACCTCGACCACATGCAGGCCGAAGCGGCTGTGCACCAGGCGCGGCAGCACGCCGATTTCCTGGGAGGCAAAGACATCGCGCGCGAATTCGGGCGCGCAGTCGCTGCGGCCCAGCCAGCCCAGTTCGCCGCCATGCTGGCCGCTGGGGCAGTTGGACCATTGGCGCGCGGCCTCGGCAAAGCGCAGGCCGGCGTCGTCGGCGCAGCGCAGCTCGATCAGCAGGGCCTCGGCCCGCTGGGTGAGGGCGCGCACGTCCACGCCGGGCGTGACGGCAAACAGCACGTGGCGCAGGCGCACGCGCTCGCCCTGGGCGAAGCGCGCGGGGTTGGCATCGAAGTGGCGGCGGCAGGCGTCCTCGCCGGGCTCGGGCAGGTGCAGAGTTTGCTCCAGCAGCTGCTCTATGGCCCGGGAGGCGCGCTCGCTGATGACGCCGTCGTCGCCGGCCGCATCATCGGCGCCCAGCAGGCCTTCGCGCTGGGCCGCCTGGCGCAGCAGCTCGGTGCAGGCGCGCTGGCGCAGTTCGCGCTCGGGCGGGCGCTGTCCGGGTGCGTGCAGGGGCGTGGCGTTGATGCGGGCCACCTCGGCACCGGCCTCGCCCACGGGCTGGAAGGCCGGCGCTTCGGGGATCTCAGGAAGATCCCCCATCGGAGCAGAAGAAGAAGAAGAAGGGGTCGAGGACGCGCAGCCGCAGTGGCCGACGTCCGATCCGTTGCATCCATGTTCCATGTCGATCTCCTCAATGGCCGGGCTTGGCATCACGGCGTGCCGACGATGCGGGCAGGCCCAGGCGGCGCGAGCGCACCAGCTGGTAGGGGCGCAGCAGGTAGACCAGGGTGCCGAAGCCGCTCCAGACGTGGACCAGGCGAGTGAAGGGAAACACCAGGAAGATGCTCATGCCCAGGAACATGTGGGCCTTGAAAACCCAGCCGGCCTCGGCCAGCAGTTCGGCCGCGCCGCCACGGAAGGTGACGATGCGCTGCGCCCATTCGGCCAGGGCCATCATCATGGAGCCGTCCATGTGCTTGGCCGACAGCGGGATGGTGGCCAGGCCCAGCAGCAGCTGCAGCCACAGCAGCCAGAGGATGGCGATGTCGCTGAACCTGGAGTTGGCGCGGATGCGCACGTCCGACAGTCGGCGGTGCAGCAGGATGCTGAGGCCGATGAAGCCCAGCGTGCCCGCAATGCCGCCGCTGACCATGGCCAGCAGCTGCTTGGCGCCTGCGGCCATGAAGGGCTCGTAGACGAAGTGCGGCGTGAGCATGCCCACGGTGTGGCCGAAGAACAGGAACAGCACGCCGACGTGGAACAGGTTGCTGCCCCAGCGCAGGCTGCCGCTGCGCAGCAGCTGCGAGGAGTCGCTCTTCCAGGTGTACTGGTCGCGGTCGAAGCGCAGCCAGCTGCCGATGAAGAACACGGCCAGGCAGATGTAGGGGTAGAGGCCGAAGAGCAGGTGGTCTATCCAGGAGGGGGTCATGTCAGGCTCCTTTGGCTGGGTCCTTGGGCTTGGGGCGCCGCCGTGCGGCGCACGAAATGCACGGGCTGCTCGGCGCCGGGGCGCGATTGGCCCTGGCTGCTGCAGCCGTCGAAGGCGGCGGGTTCGGCCCAGGCCTCGTCCATGGCGGGCTCGGGGCGGATTTCCACGCGCTCGGCCCTGTGGCCGGTGATCTCCAGCACGGCCGCGATCACGCTGGCGTAGGGGCTGTCGCGCCGCGCCAGCGCCGTGAACAGGGCGTTGAGGATGTGGGCCATCTCGCCCAGGAATTCACGGGCAATGGCCGGCGGCTGGGTGGAGGCGAACTCCAGCACCACGGCCAGGTGGTCGGGCAGTTCGTCGGCCTTGAAGGCCAGGCCCGCGCGCTCGTAGGTCTGCTGCAGGTCGATCAGCGCCGGGCCCCGGTCGGCCGAGTCGCCGTGCACATGCTCGAACAGGTGCAGCGAGGTCTGGTGGCCCCGGTCGAAGGTGTCCACGTAGCGGGCCTCGGCCTCGAAGGGGTCCATGGCCTGCAGCTGCTCGGCCAGCTGCTGCAACTCGCGCAGCCGCGCGGGCGCCACGGATTGCTCCAGGCGCAGGGCGTCGATCAGGCCCGGCAGCAGGGCGCGCAGCTCGGCGCCGGGGTAGCCGATGAGGCAGGCCAGCGCGCGCAGCGTCAGGCGCACGGGGGTGGAGGTGTTGTGATTGAACATGGCGGCAGTCCTCACATTTGCGCGTGGATGGGGATGGTGCGCGGCTTCTTGCCGCCGAACAGGCTGGCGTCGGTGCTGCCGTCGGAGCAGCCGTTGCCGAACGAGAAGCCGCAGCCGCCGCGCAGGTCGAACGCGCTTTCGGCGTATTCGCGGTGGGCCGAGGGGATGACGAAGCGGTCCTCGTAGTTGGCGATCGCCATGGTCCGGTACATGTCCTCGACCTCGTCCACCGTCAGTCCCGCGTACTGGAGCACGGCCAGGTTCTGTTCCTGGTCCACGTGCTTGCTGCGCTGGTAGGCGCGCATGGCCAGCATGCGCTCCAGCGCGCGCACCACGGGCGTGGTGTCGCCGGCGGTGAGCAGGTTGGCCAGGTACTGCACGGGGATGCGCAGCTGCGAGACATCGGGCAGGTCGCCATTGATGGGGCTGCGGCCGACGCTGTCGAGATGCCCGGCGTTCGCCGCCGAGGTGATGGGCGACAGCGGCGGCACATACCAGACCATGGGCAGGGTGCGGTACTCGGGGTGCAGCGGCAGGGCCACCTTCCAGTCCACGGCCATCTTGTAGACGGGGCTGGACTGGGCGGCCTCGATCCAGGCGTCGGGGATGCCGTCGATGCGGGCCTGGCGGATGACCTCGGGGTCGTTGGGGTCCAGGAAGATGTCCAGCTGCGCCTGGTAGAGGTCGCGGTCGCGCTCCACGCTGGCCGCTTCCTCGATGCGGTCGGCGTCGTACAGCAGCACGCCCAGGTAGCGGATGCGGCCCACGCAGGTTTCGGAGCAGACGGTGGGCTGGCCGGCCTCGATGCGCGGGTAGCAGAAGATGCACTTCTCGGCCTTGCCGCTTTGCCAGTTGTAGTAGATCTTCTTGTAGGGGCAGCCGGAGACGCACATGCGCCAGCCGCGGCACTTGTCCTGGTCGATGAGGACGATGCCGTCCTCCTCGCGCTTGTAGATCGAGCCCGAGGGGCAGGACGCCACGCAGGCCGGGTTCAGGCAGTGCTCGCACAGGCGCGGCAGGTACATCATGAAGGTGTTCTCGAACTGGCCGTAGATGTCCTTCTGGACCTGCTCGAAGTTCACGTCATGGCTGCGCTTGCTGAATTCGCCGCCCAGGATTTCCTCCCAGTTCGGACCCCACTCGATCTTCTCCATGCGCTGGCCCGAGATCAGGCTGCGTGCGCGCGCCGTGGGCGCGGCCTTGCTTTCCCTGGCCGACTGCAGGTGCTCGTAGTCGTAGGTGAAGGGTTCGTAGTAGTCGTCGATCTGGGGCAGGTTGGGGTTGGCGAAGATGCGCATCAACAGGCTCCACTTGCCGCCCTGGCGGGGCGCAATGGAGCCGTCCGTGCGGCGCATCCAGCCGCCGTTCCACTTGGCCTGGTTTTCCCACTCGCGCGGGTAGCCGATGCCGGGCTTGGTCTCGACGTTGTTGAACCAGGCGTATTCGACGCCGGGCCGGCTGGTCCAGACGTTCTTGCAGGTGACGGAGCAGGTGTGGCAGCCGATGCACTTGTCCAGGTTCAGCACCATGCCGATCTGTGCGCGGATTTTCATCGTGTTTCTCCTTGTTGTTCAGGCATGGGCGGCTGCGCCGGCCTCGGCTTCGTCGTCCAGCCAGTCGATGCGGCGCATCTTTCGGACCAGCACGAACTCGTCACGGTTGGTGCCGATGGTTCCGTAGTAGTTGAAGCCGTAGCTGTACTGCGCGTAGCCGCCGATCATGTGGGTGGGCTTGAGCACGATGCGCGTGACCGAGTTGTGGATGCCGCCGCGCGTGCCGGTGATCTCCGAGCCCGGCGTGTTGATGGTCTTCTCCTGCGCGTGGTACATCATGACCATGCCCGGTTTGACGCGCTGGCTGACCACGGCCCGCGCCGCGATGGCGCCGTTGGCGTTGTACAGCTCCACCCAGTCGTTGTCGGCGATGCCGGCGCTCTTGGCGTCGTCCTCGCTGAGCCAGACGATGGGGCCGCCACGCGCCAGCGTGAGCATCATCAGGTTGTCGCCATAGGTGGAGTGGATGCCCCACTTCTGGTGCGGCGTGATGAAGTTCAGCGCGATCTCGGGATGGCCGTTGGGCTTTTGGCCCTGCACTTCCTGCAGCGCCTTCATATGCACGGGCGGGCGGTAGCTGACGAAGCCTTCGCCGAAGTCGCGCATCCACGGATGGTCCTGGTAGAACTGCTGGCGGCCGGTGAGGGTGCGCCATGGGATCAGCTCATGCACGTTGGTGTAGCAGGCGTTGTAGCTGACCTTCTCGCTTTCCAGGCCCGACCAGGTGGGCGAGCTGATGATCTTGCGCGGCTGGGCCTGGATGTCGCGAAAGCGGATCTTCTCGTCCTCGCGGTGCAGCGCCAGGTGGGCATGCTCGCGCCCCGTCTGCTTCGACAGTGCTTCCCAGGCCTTGACGGCCACGTGGCCGTTGGTCTCGGGCGCCAGCATCATCACCACCTCGGTGGCGTCGATGTCGGTGACGATGCGCGGGCGGCCCTGGCTCACGCCTTCCTCACGCACCAGGCCGTTGAGCCCGCCCAGCTGCTCCACCTCGGTCTCGGTGTTCCAGGCTATGCCCTTGCCGCCGTTGCCCAGCCTGTCCATCAGCGGGCCCAGGGCCGTGAAGCGCTTGTAGAGGTTGGGATAGTCGCGCTCGACCACGGCGATCTGCGGCGCGGTCTTGCCGGGGATCAGGGCGCACTCGCCCTTCTTCCAGTCGCGCACGCCATCGGGCTGGGCCAGCTCGGCGGGGGTGTCGTGCATCAGCGGCGTGAGCACCACGTCCTTTTCCACGCCCAGGTGGCCCACGCAGACCTCGCTGAAGGACTTGGCGAAGCCCTTGTAGATCTCCCAGTCGCTCCTGGCCTGCCAGGCCGGGTCCACGGCCGCCGACAGCGGGTGGATGAAGGGGTGCATGTCGCTGGTGTTGAGGTCGTTCTTCTCATACCAGGTGGCCGTGGGCAGGACGATGTCCGAGTACAGGCAGGTGGTGCTCATGCGGAAGTCCAGCGTGACCAGCAGGTCCAGCTTGCCTTCGGGCGCCTTGTCGTGCCAGCGCACCTCCTGCGGCTTGGCTTCATCGTGGCCGAGGTCCTTGCCCTGCACGCCGTGCGTGGTGCCCAGCAGGTGCTTGAGGAAGTACTCGTGGCCCTTGCCCGAGCTGCCCAGGATGTTGGAGCGCCACACGAACATGTTGCGCGGCCAGTTGGCCGGGTGGTCGGGGTCCTCGCAGCTCATGGACAGCGAGCCGTCCTGCAGGGACTGCACCACGTGGTCCTTCACATCCAGGCCCTGGGCCTGGGCGTCGCGCACCAGCTGCAGCGGGTTGGCCTGCAGCTGCGGCGCGCTGGGCAGCCAGCCCATGCGCTCGGCGCGCACGTTGTAGTCGATCATGGCGCCGCCGTACTGGCTGCGGTCGGCCAGCGGGGACAGCACCTCTTCCACGCCCAGCTTCTCGTAGCGCCACTGGTCGGTGTGGGCGTAGAAGAAGCTGGTGGAGTTCATCTGGCGCGGCGGGCGCAGCCAGTCCAGCGCAAAGGCCAGCGCGGTCCAGCCGGTCTGCGGGCGCAGCTTTTCCTGGCCCACGTAGTGCGCCCAGCCGCCGCCGCTCTGGCCTATGCAGCCGCACAGCATCAGCATGTTGATGATGCCGCGGTAGTTCATGTCGCAGTGGTACCAGTGGTTCATGGCCGCGCCGATGATGACCATGGACTTGCCGCGCGTCTTTTCGGCGTTGTCGGCAAACTGGCGCGCAACGGCGATCACCTGGTCACGCGGCACGCCGGTGATCTTTTCCTGCCAGGCCGGGGTGTAGGGCGCATCGGCGTCATAGCCGCCATCAGCGCCCTCGCCTTCCAGGCCGCGGTGGATGCCGTAGTTGCCCGCCAGCAGGTCGAACACGGTGGCCACGATGGCCTCCTCGCCGTCCAGCACCATGCGCGAGACGGGCACGCGGCGCAGCAGCACGTCCGTGCCCTGCTCGTTGGCGTCGAAGCCCGGCGACTGCAGGCCGCCGAAGTAGGGGAAGGCCACATCGGCCACCTCGCTGTCGACGCCCTGGCCGTCCAGCACCGAGAGCTTGAGCTGCACGTCGTTGCCCGTGCGCGCCTCCTTGGATTCGAGGTTCCACAGGCCCTCGTCGGCGCGGCCGGCCTCGCCCCAGCGAAAGCCGATGGAGCCGTTGGGCAGGGCCACGCCGCCGTCCTCGCCGTAGGCCACGGTCTTCCATTCGGGGTTGCTGTCCTGGCCCAGGTCGCCGTCGAAGTCGCTGGCGCGCACATAGCGCTCGGGCACCAGGGCCGTGCGGCCATCGGGCAGTTGCTGGCGCTTGAGGCGGATCAGCAGCGGCAGGTCGGTGTAGCGGCGCGCATAGTCCTCGAAATACGCCGGCCGGCCGCGCTCGCCGAAGTAGAACTCCTTGAGGATGACGTGGCCCATGGCCATGGCCACGGCGGCATCCGTTCCCTGCTTGGGGTGCATCCACAGGTCGGCCAGCTTGGCGACCTCGGAGTAGTCGGGCGTGACGGCCACGACCTTGGCGCCCTTGTAGCGGACCTCGGTGAAGAAGTGGGCGTCGGGGGTGCGCGTCTGGGGCACGTTGGAGCCCCAGGCGATGATGAAGTTGGAGTTGTACCAGTCGGCGCTCTCGGGCACGTCGGTCTGCTCGCCCCAGGTCTGGGGGCTGGCCGGCGGCAGGTCGCAGTACCAGTCGTAGAAGCTCATGCACACGCCGCCGATCAGGCTCAGGTAGCGGCTGCCTGCGGCATACGAGATCATGGACATGGCCGGGATCGGCGAGAAGCCGATGATGCGGTCCGGCCCGTGCTTCTTGATCGTGTAGACGTTGGCCGCCGCGATCATGCGGTTGACCTCGTCCCAGCTGCTGCGCACGAAGCCGCCCAGGCCGCGCTGCTTTTGCCACTCGCTGCGCGCATCCTCGTTCTCGACGATGGCGGCCCAGGCATCGACCGGGCTCCTGGCCACGGCCAGGGCGGCACGCCAGTGCTTGAGCAGGCGGCCGCGCACCATGGGGTATTTGACGCGGTTGGCGCTGTACAGGTACCAGCTGTAGCTGGCGCCGCGCGCGCAGCCGCGCGGCTCGTGGTTGGGCAGGTCGGCGCGCGTGCGCGGGTAGTCGGTCTGCTGGGTCTCCCAGGTCACGATGCCGCCCTTGACGTAGATCTTCCACGAGCACGAGCCCGTGCAGTTCACGCCGTGCGTGGAGCGCACCACCTTGTCATGCGCCCAGCGGTCGCGGTAGGCGTCTTCCCAGGTGCGGTCCTCGCCCGTCACCTGGCCATGGCCGTTGGAGAATTCCTGCCGGGGCAGGGAGAAGTAGGAAAGCTTGTCCAGAAAATGGCTCATCGCGGGACTCCTTGTTGTTCGTTGCGGTGCGTTGCTGTCGTGCCTGCGGCGTGCGCCTCAGCAGGGCATCTCGGCATTTCTGCGCGCGTAGTACCACCAGGTCACGCCCACGCACAGCACATAGAAGGCGGCAAACACCCACAGCGCCAGCTCGGGCCCGCCCGTGGCGGCGATGGAGCTGCCGTAGCTCTTGGGGATGAAGAAGCCGCCGTAGGCTCCCAGCGCCCCCGCAAAGCCCAGGGCGGCCGCGCCTTCGGTGTTGCCTTCCTTGAGGGCATGGGCCTGGGCTTCCTCGCTGGGGTGGGCACCCAGCTCGCGCTGCTTGAGGGCCAGGAAAATCGCCGGGATCATGCTGAAGGTCGATCCGTTGCCGATGCCCGTGGTCAGGAACAGCACCAGGAACATCAGGAAGAAGCCCATGAAGCTGCCCTCGGCAGGGCCGAAGCCCAGCGCGTAGCCGCCGCTGCCCTTGGGCAGGAAATACAGCACGCCCACCACGGCCACGGCCATGACCAGGAAGTTCCAGAACGTCACGCGCGCGCCGCCCGCCTTGTCGGCCAGCCAGCCGCCAAAGGGCCGCGACAGCGCGCCCAGCAGCGGGCCCAGCCAGGCATAGGCCAGCGGATTGACGGCCGGGAACTGGCTCTTGATCAGCAGCGGAAAGCCCGCCGCAAAGCCGATGAAGGAGCCGAAGGTGCCCAGGTACAGCAGGCACATCACCCAGTTGTGCTTGCGCCGGAAGATGGCGGCCTGGGCCGCGAAGCTGGCCTTGGCGTCGGCGATGTCGTTCATGCCGAACCAGGCGGCCAGCGAGGCGATGGCGATCCACGGCACCCAGATGAAGGCCGCGTTCTGCGCCCAGACCTTGGTGGTCTCGCCGGCCTTGGTGATGGTCTGCGCATCGCCTCCGAAGATGCCGAAGATGCCGGCCGTGACCACCAGCGGGCTCAGGAACTGCACCACTGACACGCCCAGGTTGCCCAGGCCCGCGTTCACGCCCAGGGCCGAGCCCTTGCGCTCCTTGGGAAAGAAGAAGCTGATGTTGGCCATGCTGGAGCTGAAGTTGCCCCCGCCCAGGCCGCACAGCAGGGCCAGGATCAGCATGGTCGGATAGCCGGTCGCCGGGTCCTGCACCGCGTAGCCGATGCCGATGGCCGGGACCAGCAGCGAGGCCGTGGACAGCGCCGTCCAGCGGCGCCCGCCCATCAGCGGCACCATGAAGGAATAGAAGATGCGCAGCGTGGCGCCCGACAGCGCGGGCGCGGCCGCCAGCCAGAACAGCTGGTTGGTGGAGTAGGTGAAGCCCAGCGCGGGCAGGTTCACGGCCACCACGCTCCAGACCTGCCAGATGGCAAAGGCCAGGAACAGGGCGGGCACCGAGATCCAGAGGTTGATCCTGGCGATGGCCTCGCCCTCGCGCTCCCAGAACTGCCTGTCCTCGGGGCGCCAGAGGGTCAGCACGCTGCCGGGGCGGCTGCGGCGGGGCGCGTTGGTTGGGGTGTTCGCATGCATGTGCAACTCCTGCGGTTCAGCGCGCGGCCGGCTGCGCATCGCTGCGGCCGCCGTGGCGGTTGAGCACGTCGGTGCGGCGCACCTCGGTGAAATACATCCAGATCAGCGACACCCAGACCACACCGTAGAGCAGCATGAAGGCGCTGGAGCGGATGCCCGTCCAGTCCAGCAGCACGCCGAACAGGATGGGCAGGATGAAGCCGCCCAGGCCGCCGGCCAGGCCCACGATGCCGCTGATGGCGCCGATGTTTGCGGGGTAGTCGTCGCTGATGTACTTGAAGACGCTGGCCTTGCCGAAGGCCATGGCAATGCCCAGCACGAACATCAGCGCGGTGAAGGCATGGACGTTCAGGCCCAGGTGCAGCGTGGTGCTGCCGTCCACCGTGGCGATGGTGAAATCGGTCTGCGGATAGGACAGCAGGAACAGGCAGATCCAGCACACCCACAGCACCCACCAGGTCACGCTGTGCGCGCCGTACCTGTCCGACAGCCAGCCGCCGATTGCGCGCAGCACGCCGCCCGGCAGCGAAAAGCAGGCCGCCAGCAGGGCCGCCACGCGGATGTCCAGGCCGTACTCGCCCACGTAGTACTGCACCATCCACAGGCTCAGCGCCACATAGCCGCCGAAGACGATGCTGTAGTACTGGCAGTACTTGAGCACGCGCGGGTCCTTGAGCGCCTTCAACTGGTCGCTGAAGCGCACATTGCTGGGCACCCGGTGGGCCGGGTCGCTGTGGCTGAACAGCCAGAACAGCACCAGCGCGCCCAGCATGATGGCCGCATAGGCATGCGGCACGGCGGCCCAGCCGAAGGCCACCAGGATCACCGGCGCCACGAACTTGTTCACCGCCGCGCCCGAGTTGCCCGCGCCGTAGATGCCCATGGCCATGCCCTGGCGCTCCTTGGGAAACCAGCGCGCCACATAGGGCGTGCCCACCGAGAACGAGCCGCCCGCCAGGCCCACGAACAGGCCGATGGTCAGGAAGTGCCAGTACTCGGTGGCATAGCCCATCATCCAGATCGCGGGCACGGTGACGGCCATCAGCACCGCCATCACGATGCGCCCGCCGTAGCGGTCGGTCCAGATGCCCAGCGGCACGCGCACCAGCGAGCCCGTGAGCACGGGCATGGCCGTGAGCAGGCCGAACTGCGTGGCGTTCAGATCCAGCATCTTCTTGATGGGGATGCCGATGATGCCGAACATCATCCAGACCATGAAGCAGACGGTGAAGGCCAGGGTGCTGACGGCCAGGACCGACCAGGCCTGGCGGTCGCGGCGTGTGCTTGTTCCCGGACTTTTTCGGGGATGGCCCTGTGCGGCGGGCGCTTGGTTTGCCATTTTGTTTTCCTCGTGGGGGCTATGGTTCCCATGGTCCCGCGCGAGGGCCGCGCCGCACATCCGCCAGCCGTACGCTCGGACAATGCGGAAGAACTAGGCGCGCGCAGGCGGGCCTAGTTCCAAAGAACTATGGCCGTTGCAATTCCACGGGAATGCACCCCGGCTACGCAGAGGGTCTGCCCACCGTTCGGATAGGCTTGCCACATGCGACGCTTTCTCACCTTCAGGTTCTGGCGCTGGCCCCTGGCAGTTGCCCTGGCTTTGCCGTTGCTTGGCGTGCTGGTGCTGTGGGTGGCCAACCGGCATGACGACGAGCTGCTGCCCGAGGCCGCCGAGGCCCGGCGCTTCGTACCGCCTGACGCACAGGCCATGCGGCGCAACAGTTACTTCCTCCTGCTGGGGCTGGGTGCGCCTGCTGGCGAAGACCCGCAGCAGGCCGGAGAACAGTTCTTCATGCGTGATCTGGAGCGCTATCACCGCCGTTTCGAGCACGACCAGGAATGGGCAGACCACGTGCAGGCAGCTTTCCAGATGGACGACCGCAAAAAACTGCGCTGTCCCGCTGCCGCGAACTGCATGGACCACTACGACGCAAGGCGCACGGCCATCGAAGAGGCTCTACGACGCCATTCGGAGACCCTCTCACGCTACCGGGCCTTGGGGGAGTCACCTGCATATGAAGAGGTTCCGGTGCCCTACGCGGGCTTTCAAATGCCCCGCTACGACGACCTGTCCTTCGCTTCCGAACTGGTGGGCATGCAAGCGGCGCTGCTGCTTCAATCGAATCAACCGCGTGAAGCGCTCGAATGCATGCGGCGCAACACCCAACTGCACCAGCGTCTGCTGGAGGGATCCCGCACCCTGATCGGCGCCATGGTCGTGCTGGCAGCAGCCTACAGGCATCAGCGGCTGCTCAGCGAGATGGCCCGTGCTTTTCCCGCGCTGGTGGCCCGCGACCACGACGCCTGGGAAACCGCGCTGGGCTCCTGGCCGCTGTCGCTGGCCCCTGCTGCTGAAGGAGAGATACGCTGGAGCATGGCCCTGGGTGCAGGCATGGTGGAGGCGTCGCCCTCCCTCATTCCTGCCTTCCGTGGCACATGGTCCGAGTTCATCGAAGAGTGGCTGAGCAATGCACTGGTGCGGCTGGCCTATCTGCCCCATCAGAGCGCCAATCTGGTTTGGCAACGCTGGCAGAGCATGTCAGTCCTCGCACGCCTGCCAGCCCATGCGCTTGATGCGGCAATCGCTCAGCCGCAACAACGCGTCTCGGACCTGGAGGGCCGGTGGACCTACTGGCCTCGCAATCTGATGGGCAGAAGCATGCTGGGTCTCGCGCAAGACATTGCGCTGCCCGCCAGACGGAAATACTTCCAGCGCACCCACGATATCGAAGGCCACCGACGTCTGGTGCGCCTGCAGTTGCAGGCCTATCGCCAGGGCATCACCTCGGCCGACATGGCCCATTGGCTGGAGCAGAGCCCTCAGGCATTGCGCTCGCCCTACACCCCGCAGCAGCCCATGCTGTGGGACAAAGAGCAGCAATCCCTGGTGTTCCAAGGCCGTGAACCACAGCCGCAAAACGCAGAGCCAAACAATGTCTACAGGGCGCGGCTGTTCTGAGTGCGCCGAGCGTTCCTCTTGGAACGGCAGCTTGCACGGGCACAGGCCCATACGGAGCACCTCAAGCATGCACTCATCCCGCTGCAGACCAACCCAATCCACCGAAAGCCTCTTCTTACGAACGACGCCCGAAGACTGATTTCGGGCTGCGTCCGTAGAACCGCGTGAACGCGGCACTGAAGTTCGACGGATGGGCATAGCCCACCTGCCAGCCGGCCTGGGCGACCTGGCAGCCGGTCTCCAGCAGCGCCCAGGCGCGGCGCATGCGCAGCTCCAGCAGCAGGGCCTGGGGCGTGGTGCCGAAGACGGCGCGAAAGCCCTGCTTGAGCCGGTGCTCGCCCAGGCCCACGGCAGCGCTCAGGTAGGCCAGGGTCAGCGTGCGGTCCATCTGGGTGGACAGCAGTTCGCGCGCCTGCTCCAGCCGGGCCAGTTCGTCGGCCGACCAGCGCGGCGCCGCCTTGGCCGGCTGCGGCGCGGGCGCCAGGTGGCGCAGCTCCAGCGCGGCCAGGCTCAGCATGGCGATGTGGCGGTCCAGCGCATCGGTGGACTGGGGCCCGGGCGGCTGGGCCAGGCGCCGCGCCAGCGCCAGGCTGGCCGGCAGGCTGGCGCGGTGGTCCAGCGCCCGCACGCCGTCCACCTGCGTCAGCCGCTGCGACAACTCGGCGCCCAGATAGCGGTCCAGCGCCGCGCCCGACAGCAGCAGGCGCAGCTGGCGCACGGTCTGGCCGGCCGCATAGCGGCGCTCGCCCTGGCTGCCGCGAAAGGCTGCCAGCGTGGTCTGCCCCGCGCCGAAGCGCAGCGCCGCGCCGCCGCGCGCCACAAAGCCCGATTCACCTGCCAGCCCCAGCGTGATGACCAGGGTGCGGCCCTGGTCCGAGGCATCGGCCTGCACGCTGTCCTCCACCAGATCGCGCAGCGGGCAGTAGTGCGAGCGCGCCAGCACGATGCCGTCGCCCAGCGTGAAGCGCTCTGCATGGCAGTCGCCCAGCTCGGCGGGCAGGGCATGCCGCGTCCAGCCCGGTGCGCAGGGCTGTGGCTGGGCAAGCGAGGAGGGGATGCGGGAGGTCATGGAAAGAGGAAGAGGCGCGCTTTGCATAGGAAATGCTCCGGCGCGCATACGTTTTCAAATGATAGCGATTCTCATCTTCCCTAGCATCGGTCTCCAATGAGATTCCCTTTTGGAGAGGACGAGAAACCATGGCATTCCCCCTTCGCTGGCCGGCCGCGCTGGCCCTGGCCCCATTCACGGTGGCGGCCCAGGGCCCGGCGACCGAAGCCACCCTGCCCGAGATCACGGTCACGGTGAACAAGCAGGCCGAGAGCCTGGACGCCGTGCCCGCCAGCGTCTCCGTCTTCGACGGCGCGGCGCTGGAGGCGGCCGGCGTGCGCGGGCTGGATGCGCTGTCCGCCCAGGTGCCGGGCTTTGTGTTCCAGGCCTTCGGCCAGTCGGGCGTTCAGCCGCCCGTGATGCGCGGGCTGACGGCCAATTTCGTTTCGTTCTCCTCGTCCACGCTGCTGCTGGTCGATGGCGTGCCCACGCTGATGGCTCAGGGCTTTGAGCACAACCTGCAGGGCGTGGACCGCGTGGAGGTGCTGCGCGGCCCGCAATCGACCTTGTACGGCCGCAATGCCGAAGCGGGCGTGGTCAGCATCGTCACGCGCCAGCCCGGCGACACGCCCTATGCATCGATCAGCGCCGAGGCCGGCAACTACGGCCAGCGCGCGGGCAGCTTCGAGCTGGGCCGCGCCCTGGTGCCGGGCAAGCTCTACATCGGCCTGTCGGGCGAGTGGCGCGCGCAGGACGGGTTCATTCGCCAGCAGGGCAGTGGCGACCACCTGGGCGAGCGCGTGGACGACCGCGAGCGCGCCAGCGGCCGCCTGGCCCTGCGCTGGACGCCCACGGCCGAGACCGAGGCCACGCTGCGCTACGCCCAGCAGCGCTGGGACGACGGTGCCGCGCAATGGGGCAGCATTGCCGCGCCGCGCGCCACGGTGAATTCGGGCACGGACAGCTGGAACCGCTCGCGCGGGCAGACGCTGTCGCTCGATGTCTCGCATCGCTTTGCCTCGGGCCTGCGGCTGCGCTCCATCACCGCGCGCAATGTCTTCGACGACCGCGTGCTGCAGGACACGGACTTCCAGCGCGCCGACCTGCTCCACGTGCGGCGCGACTACCGCCTGGCCACGACCTCGCAGGAACTGCGCCTGGAGGGCGAGGCCGCAGGCCTGTGGAACGCGCGCTGGCTGGCCGGCCTCTACCTGGACCGTGACGACCATGACCTGCGCTACGAGCAAAAGCTGCCCGCCGCGCTGATGCGGCCCACGGCCGGACTCAAGGGCAGCACGGCGGCGCTGTTCACGCACTGGACCGTCCCGCTGTCCGAGCGCTGGACGCTGGCAGCCGGCGCGCGCATCGAGCGCAACCGGGTCGAGCTCGCCCCCGTGGGCGCGGCGGCGCGCAGCGACGACGGGTCGCGCTTGAGCCCCAAGCTCTCACTGCAAACCAGTGGTCGCCCCAGGCCCAGGTCTACACCAGCCTCAGCGAGGGCTACCGCGCGGGCGGCTTCAACGTGTTCTCTCCGGCCATGGGCTATGCGGCCTACGAGCCAGAGACCGTGCGCGCCTGGGAGATCGGCGCCAAGGGCCGGCTGCCGGGGCAGCGCCTGCGCTATGCGGCCTCGGTCTACACCCAGCAGGTGCGCGACATGCAAGTGCAGCAGATGGGCCTGCCGGGCGTGGTCTACATCACCAATGCGGCGCGGGCGCGCTCCACGGGTGCGGACTTCGAGCTCGACTATGTGTTCGGCGGCGGCTGGCAGCTGCAGACCGCCCTGGGCCTGAACCGCACGCGCTTCGGCACGTTCCGCGACGGCGCCGCCGTCTACGACGGCCACCGCAACCCGTTTGCGCCCGACATGACGGCCCATGTGGCGCTGCGCTACGACGCGCCCGGCCGCTGGTGGGCGCAGGCCGCCGTGCAGGGCACGGGCAAGGTCTACCTGGACGCCGCCAACGCCTACCGCCGCCCCGGCTACGGGCTGCTCAACCTGGCGGCCGGCTATGCCCAGAGGTCCTGGGAAATCGCCGCCTACCTGCGCAATGTCGCCAACCGCCGCTACGACGCCGTGGGCTACCTGAATGGCCAGGTCGTGGTCTACAGCCCGCCGCGCGAGTTCGGCGTGCGGCTGACCTGGCGCATGTGACTCCCTTTCGTGAAAAGGACCTTCCGATGAATACACCCCGCTGTGAATCCCCTACCCACACCCCCTCTCACGCCCTGCAGCCGCTGTGGGACCTGGCCGCCGCCCAGGTCCAGGCCGAGGCCCTGGTGCTGGCCCTCGAATCGGGGGCGCTGGACCGGCTGGCCACGTCCCAGACGCCGGCCGAGCTGGCCCTGGCCCAGGGCTGGAACGAGGCCAACACCTCCCATTGGCTGGAATTGCTGTGGAGCATGGGCCTGCTGCGGCGCGGCCAGCACGCGCCCGTGAGCTACCTGTTGGCCACCGATGCGCTGCGCTACCTGCACAGCGCATCGCCCGAGTCCTGCGGCACGGCCTGGCTGTTCCGCCTGCGCTCGCTGCGCCACTCCGCCACGCTGCTGCGCGGCCTGGTCGAGCACGGCCCTGCCGGGGACGGCTCGGCCTGCAGCGCCCCCTTGGCCACGGGCAATGCCGAAGGCTGGGCCGCCGCCGCGCGCGCCCAGATCGGCCAGGAGCAGCGCGCCGTCAGCGTGCCTGCCGCGCTGCAGGTGCTGGACCAGGTGCCCGAGGCAGACTCCGCGCGCCGCATGCTGGACCTGGGCGGCGGCCCCGGCTGGATTGCGCTGGCCCTGCTGCACCGGCAGCCCGCGCTGCAGGCCAGCGTCTTCGACTGGCCTGAGGCCGTGGCCGTGGCGGCGGACAACGCACGCCAGTCCCGCCTGTCCGACCGCTTCACCGCCCTGGAGGGCAACGTGGCCGAAGACGGCATAGGCGGCGGCTACGACCTGGTCTGGTGCTCGTCCGTGCTGCACTTCGTGCCCGATACGGCAGCCGTGGTCGCCAAGGTGTTCGACGCGCTGGCGCCCGGCGGCGTCTTCGTCTGCGCCCATGCCGAGGTGGACGACACGCCCGAAGCCGCCCTGCGCACCCTGCCCTACTACCTGCCCATGCGCCTGCTGGGCCGCAGCGTGACCCGGCGCGGTGAGCTGCAGGCGCTGCTGGCGCAGGCCGGGTTCGAGCGCATCGAACGCATCGAGTCGCGCGAGTTTCCGATGGCGCCGCTGGCCGTGCTCGTGGCGCGCAAGGCCGCGCCATGAAGGCCGCAGCTCCCCGCCCTGTCTGGCTGCTCCAGGCCCTGTTCGGCTGGCTGCACCTGGCGCTCACGGCGCCCAGCGTCTACCTGTGGCTGGGCCTGCCCCTGGTCATGCGCCAGCATGGCTGGTCGGGCACGGCCATCGGCCTGTTCCAGCTGGCGGGGCTGCCCGCGCTCATCAAGTTCGCGCTGGCCGCGCCCGTGGAAGCGCGCAGCGCGAACGGCCAGCCGCGCTACCGCGCCTGGGCGCTGGCCCTGTGCCTGGCCTATGCGGCCGTGCTGCTGGCCCTGGGCTGGCAACAGTTGCTGGCCGAGCGCCTGTGGCTGTTCGGCCTGGCCTTCGCAGCCGCGCTGGCCGCCACCTGGGCCGACATTCCCGTCAGCGCCCTGGTCATCCGCCTGCTGCCCGCGTCCGAACGCATGCGCGCCGGGGGTGTGCGCGCAGCGGCGCTGTCGCTGGGCGCCATCGTGGGCGGCGGGATGATGCTGCTCCTGCATGCGAAATGGGGCTGGCGCGCGCCCTTCCTGTGCCTGGCCGGCGCGCTGGCGCTGGGCGCCCTGCTGCTGGCCTGGGTGGTGCGCCATGAGCCCGGGGATGCGCCCTCGCCTGTGCTGCTGCCTGCGCCCAAAGCTGGACTGGCCGCCATGGTCCGCGGCTATGGCACCCAGCCCGGCGCCTGGCGCTGGACCCTGGTGCTGGTCAGCTATTTCCCCTTCATCGGCGCGGCCTGGTTCTACCTCAAGCCGCTGATGCTGGACCACGGCTTCGCACCCGCCCAGGCCGCCCTACTGGCCGGCATGGGCGGCGGCGTGGTGGCTGCGCTGGCGGGCGCGGCCTCGCCCCTGCTCACGCGCCGCCTGGGCACCCGGCGCGCCCTGCCGCTGTACGCAGGCTGCAACGTGGCGGCGCTGGCGCTGCTGGCCGCCGTCATCGCAGCCGGCGCCCCGGCCCCGGGCCTGGTCGCGGCCGTGGCCTGCGTGGCAGCAGCCATGGGTGCCTCATCGGCCTGCGTCTTCGGACTGATGATGCAATTCGCCCGCCCGCGCTGGCAGGCCTTCGACTACGGCCTGCAGGCCAGCCTGTTCGCCGCCAGCCGCATGCTGGTGCCGCTGGCGGCCGGCGTGGCGCTGGACGCCCTGGGCGCCGCCGCCATGCTCACGGGGCTGACCTTGGCAGCAGGGCTGGCCTGGGTCTGGGCGCTGCGCTGTGCGGGGGATGGGTGGGCTTCAGCCACCGCGTAGGCCGCTAATCCCGCTGCCGCTCCGACGCATACACCGCCGCCTGCACGCGCGAGCTCAGGCCGAGCTTGCGCAGGATGTGCTGCACATGGATCTTGACCGTGGTCTCGGCAATGTCCAGCGTGCGGGCGATTTCCTTGTTGCTGGCGCCTCGGGCGATCTGGACCAGCACCTCTTCCTCGCGCGGGGACAGGGGCGAGGCTGGAGCCTCGTCCGGCTCGGGGGCCTGTGGCTCGGGCGCGCCCTGGGACTGGAAGGCGGCGACCAGCTTGCCCATCATCTCGGGGCTGACCACGGGCTCGCCGCGCGCGGCGCGGCGCAGGGCTTCGGACAGCAGATCGCCATCGATGGTCTTGAGCAGGTAGCCCTGGGCGCCGTTGCGCAGCGCGGCCGCCAGGTCCTGGCCGTCCTCGCTCACGGTGAGCATGACGACGCGGCTGCCGGGCGATGCGGCCCGCAGGCCCGCGATGGCATCGACGCCCAGCACGCCGGGCAGGTGGTTGTCCAGCAGAATGACCTGGGGCGCCAGCGCGGGCACCAGGCGCAGGGCCTCGCCCGCGTCGCCGGCCTCGCCGACCACGCGCAGGCCTGCGTCCTGGGCGATGAGGGCGATGAGGCCACGCCGGAACAGCGTGTGGTCGTCGATGACGAAGACGGAGATGGGGCTGGCAAAGGACATGGGGCTGCGGCCTACGGGGGGTTCAACGGAAGGGCCTGCGCAGGCGGCGGCTGGGACGCGCCGGCCGGGGCCGACGAAGGCAGCTCGATCAGCACGCGCGTGCCGGCGCCGGGGCGGGAGTGGACATGGACCAGCGCCTGCACCAGCAGGGCACGCTCGCGCATGATGCCCAGGCCGACATGCAGCGAGTCCGGCGCCACGTTGGCGGGAATGAAGCCGCAGCCGTCGTCGCAGACTTCGAAGCGCCAGGGGTGGCGCCCCACGCGCAGCTCCACATGGCTGGCGCGCGCGTGCTTGCGCACGTTGGACAGCGCCTCCTGCACCATGTGCAGCACCTGGATCTGCACGTCGGGCGCCAGCGGCAGGCCCTGGCCCGACATGGTCAGCGAGGTGGCGATGCCCGTCTGGTGCTCGAACTTGGACAGCGTGGCGCGCAGCGCGGCCTCGATGTCCTCGGCGCTGGTGCGCGTGCGGAAATGCACCAGCAGCTCGCGCACGTCGGCATAGCATTCGCGCACGCCCGCTTCCAGCTCGCCCAGGCTGCGGTCGCGCGCCTCGTCGCGGCCCTTGGCCACGGCGTCGCGCAGCAGCTGGGTCTGTATCTTGAGAAAGGCCAGCGACTGGGCAATGGAGTCATGCAGCTCGCGCGCGATCAGGCCGCGCTCCTCGGCCACGGCGGCCTCGCGCTCCAGCGCCGTGGCGCGCAGGCTTTCCATGGCGCTGGCCAGGTGGCGCGCCATGGCGGACAGCAGGTCACGCATGTCGTCCGTGAGCACCACGGTGGAGCGAAAGAACAGGTTGACCTCGCCCAGCAGGCGCTGCTGCAGTTGCACGGGGATGCTGACCACGGTCTGGAAGCCGGCCTCGCGGCAGTGCGGCAGCTGCAGGTCGCTGGCCGGCGTGATGGGGATCACGCGCAGCCGCGCCTGCTCGCGCGGCTGGCCGCACAGGCAGGCGCCCGTGTGCAGGCAGTGCTCCTGCACGGACATGGACTGGGGCAGGCCGTCGCCGGCCAGCAGCACGTAGCGCTCGTTGGCCTCGTCGGACCAGCGCACCGTGGCCGCATCGGCCTGGGCCGCCAGGCGGACCTGGCGCACAAAGCCTTCGGCCAGGGGCTGGAGGCTGGCGGCCTCCGACGCCTGCACGCTGACCGCGTACAGCGCCTGCAGCTGCTGGTGCTGCACGTTGAGGCTGGCGGTCTTCTCGCGCACCTTGTCTTCCAGCTCGGCGTGCGAGCTCTGCAGCGACTGGGCCATCAGGTTGAAGCCGGCCGCCAGCTGGCCGAACTCGTCGTCCACCTCCACGCTCATGCGCGTGTCCAGGTGTCCGCGGCGCATGCGCTCCAGCGCCGAGCGCAGCTGGCCCACGGGATGCAGCACCAGCCAGTAGCTGGTGGCCATGAAGCTCACCGCCGCGATGATGGCCAGCGCCATCAGACACATCTGAAACAGGTGCAGGATGGCCGTCCAGCGCGAGAGCCGGTCCTCGATGGCCTCGACAAAGCCGTCCACCTCGCGCACGAAGGCGTCGGCGCTGCCCATGATGGCCTGCGCATCGACATGGTCCTCGGCCTGCCACTGCGTGCGCAGCGCACTCCAGTCGCCGCGTATGCGCTCGTAGCGCGCGCTGACCGCATCGCTCCAGGGCACGAACAGCGGGCGCGACATGTCGCCGCTGCGCAGCAGGTCCAGGCTGGCGTCGAACTGCCGTGCGCGCTCCTGCCACTGCGCTGGCGCCTCGTTCTGGCGCGCCATGGCCATGCGCACCATGCTCATGCGCAGCCGCCCGGCCTCGTTCACCGCCGCCGCGCCGCCTTCCAGCTGCCAGGCCACCCACAGCGTGAAACCGATCGATGCCACGGCCGCGAGCAGGCAGGCCGCGCCCATGAGCAGCAGCTTGGTCGAAAGCGAGGGCTTGCCATGCATGGTTGCACTGTAGCCACGGCACATTTGCGCGTCTTGACCTGAATCAAGCACCGCCCGTTTGCGCCGTGCCCCGGCCCCGATTCCTAGGATCCTTTCAACTGCCCCCAATGCCCACAGGGCCTATGGAGCCCCCGGGCGAGGCCAGTGTTTAGCATGGGGCCATGCCAATCCGCTCCATCCCCCGCCCCTTCATCCGCACCCCGCGCCTTGCCGGCCTGGCTGCGGCCGCATTGCTGGCGGCAGCCCTTGCCGGCTGCGCCAGCTCCTCCGCCCCGGCGCGGGACTGGACGCAGCAGTTGCAGCGCTGGTCCGACGCGCCCATCGTGCTGCTGGGCGAGCAGCACGATGCGGTCGCCCACCAGGCCTGGCAGCAGGCCACGGTGGAGCAGTTGGCAAAACAGGAGCGCCTGGCCGCGCTGGTGATCGAGATGGCGCCGCACACGGGCTCCACGGCCAGCCTGGCGCGCGATGCCTCCGAGGAAGCGGTGCAGCAGGCCCTGCAATGGCAGGACGCGGCCTGGCCCTGGCCGCGCTACCGCGGCGTGGTCATGGCCGCCGTGCGCGCGGGCGTGCCCGTGCTGGGCGGCAACCTGCCGCGCGCCGAGATGAAGCAGGCCATGCGCAACGAAAACCTGGACGCCCACCTGCCGCCCGAGGGCTGGCAGCGCCAGCTCGACGCCATCCGCGAAGGCCACTGCGGCCTGCTGCCCGACACCCAGTTGCCGCCCATGGCCCGCATCCAGCTGGCCCGCGATGCCAGCATGGCCGAAGCGGCCAGGGCCGCAGTCAAGCCCGGCAAGACCGTGCTGCTGGTGGCCGGGCGCGGCCACGTGCTGCGCGGCGTGGGCATTCCCACCTGGCTGCCCGAGGCCGCAGGCGCCAAGGTGGCCGTGGCGCAGGCGGGGGAGACCTCGGTGGCGCAGGCGTCGGATGTGGATTGGCTGCAGAAGACGGATGCCCTGCCGGCCAAGGACCACTGCGCCGAGCTTCGGGAAAGGTTCAAGAATCCGCCTGCGCCGCGGGCGGATGCGAGCTAAGGCGAGCCGCAGGAAATCAGCGGTAGAAGGCTTCCACGGTGCCCTTGAGCTTGATCAGCAGGGGCTTGCCCTTGCGGTCCACCGTCTTGCCGGCCGGCACCTTGATCCATCCCTCGCTCACGCAGTATTCCTCCACATCGAAGCGCTCGTTGCCGTTGAAGCGGATGCCGATGTCATGCTCGAACACGGCGGCCACATGGTGCGGGCTGCGCGGGTCGATGGACAGGTGGTCGGGCAGTGCGGGGCGATCGGCGGGTGCGTTGGCGTCGGTCATGGTCTTGTTCTCGAAAGAGGGTTCTGAAGAAAGCCGGTATTGTCCGCGCAATTCGCAGGCAGGCGCTGGCTGACAGGCTTTGGCGGCAGGCATCGTCATGCGGATGGCGGGCGGGCGTCGTATGCTGCGCTCCATGCTGTCGCCAGAGCAACGTCAAACACTGAAGTCGGCCAAGCGCCTGCCGCTCGCGCTGCTGTTGCTGGTGGCCCTGGGCTTCGTGGCCTCGTCCGTGGCGGCGGGGCACTGGCAGCAGGTGCCGCTGTGGCTGGCCTGCATCAAGGCCGTGACCGAGGCCTCGCTGGTCGGCGCGCTGGCCGACTGGTTCGCGGTGTCGGCGCTGTTCCGGCGCATTCCGCTGCCCCTGGTCGGGCGCCATACGGCCATCATTCCGCGCAACAAGGACCGCATCGGCGAGAACCTGGCGAATTTCGTGCGCGACAAGTTCCTGGACGGACCTTCGCTGGTGGCGCTGATCGAGCGCCATGATCCCGCGCGCGTGCTGGCCGGCTGGCTGACCACGCCGGCCAACAGCACCCTGCTGGGGCGGCAGGCGGCGCGGCTGGCACTGGCTGCGCTGGAGATGGTGCAGGACCGGCAGGTGGAGCGGTTCCTGACGCAGGCGTTCAAAGCCTTGCTGGCCCAGGTGGACCTGCCCCGCGCGGCGGCGGATCTGTTGTCGGGCCTGACCAAGGACGGCCGCCACCAGGCCGTGCTGGACGATGTGCTGGCCCGCGTCAGCGGCGTGCTGCGCGAGGCCGAGACCCATGTGCTGATCGCCCAGACCATCGTGCTGTGGCTCAAGCGCGAGCATCCGCTCAAGGAAAAGATGCTGCCCACGGACTGGCTCAGCGACAAGGGCGCCAGCGCCATTGCGGGCGCGCTCGACAGCCTGCTGCAGGACATTGCCAGCAATCCCGAGCACCACATGCGCAAGGCCTTCGACGCCTCCGTGGACCGGCTGGTCACGCGGCTGCAGTCCGACCCCGCCATGTCCGAGCGCGCCGAGCGCCTGCGCCACTACCTGCTGCACGACGAAAAGCTGGCCGGCTACCTGCGGTCGCTGTGGCTGGGCCTGCGCGCCAAGCTGCAGGCGGACTTGGCCAACGAGCATTCGCAGGTGGCGCGCAAGACCGCCGCCATGGGCCGCTGGCTGGGCCAGTCGCTGGCGCACGACGAGGCGCTGCGCAGCTCCATGAACGAGCGCCTCAAGCGCTGGGCCCAGGCGCTGGCGCCCGATGTCTCGCAGTTCCTGGCCCAGCACATCGCCGACACCGTGCGGCGCTGGGATGCGCGCGAGCTGTCCGAGCTGATCGAGCTGCACATCGGCAAGGACCTGCAGTACATCCGCATCAACGGCACCGTGGTCGGCGGTGCCGTGGGGCTGCTGCTGTTCCTGGTCTCCAATGCGGGGCGGCTGTGGGCCTGATCACTGGCCGGCCGGCTGGCCCCGGCCCCACAGCGCAATCACGCGCACATAGGCCAGCTCGGCCAGCAGCTCCACCAGCGTCTGCGTGACGATGACGGCCGGCAGCACGGGAATGGCGCCGGGCACGGCCAGGGCCAGCGGCAGCACGACCAGGGAGTTGCGCGTGCCCGCGCTGAACGCGACGGCGCGGCCTGCGGGCGCAGGCAGCCGGAAGGCGCGCGCCACCAGCCAGCCCAGCGCGGGGGCCGCCACCGCAAAGGCCGCGTAGACGGGTACCACGCTCCAGGCCGCGTGCGTGGCCGGGCCCAGCTGGGGCAGCACGGAGGCGATCACCACGAACAGCACCAGCGCCGTGGCCGGCACGGGTAGCAGGCCCAGCCATGCCGAGACGCTGGCGCCGCGCCGGCTGCGCGCCGCCCACAGCTGGGTGGCGGCGGCCAGGGCCAGCGGCACGGCGATCAGCCACACGAACGCATGCAGGAAAGGCCCTGCCTGGACCAGCCGCGCCGCATCGTCACCCAGGAACAGGCCCAGGTACCCGGGCAGGGCCAGCATCTGCGCGATCAGCAGGGCCGGCGTGGCTGCCAGCAGCAGGCGCGCATCGGCACGTCCCAGGTGGGAGAAGGTGACCACGTAGTCGATGCAGGGCGCCAGCAGCACCAGCAGCGCGCCCAGGCGCAGCAGGGGATCGGCGGGCAGGAACTGCAGCAGGGCCCAGACCAGCACCGGCACCACGATGAAGTTGGCCACCATCAGCGCGGCCAGGAAGCGCACCTGGACAAAGGCGCGCCGCAGCTCGGCCACGGGCACCTGCAAGAAGGTCACATAGAGCATCAGCGCCAGCGCGGGGTTGATGGCGCGCTCCAGCACGCCCGTGCCGGGCAGCGCCCAGGCCGCAACTGCGGCCAGGGCCACGGCGGCGAAATAGATGGGGATCTGGCGCTGTTCGAGCGCGTCTCGGGTGTCTTGCATTCTGGGCGCCGGGTGCGGCAGGGGCGGCAGTGGGTACGGGGTGCCTAGTATGGCAACGGTGCGGCCAGCCTCTGTCTCGAATTCCCTGCCCCGGGCCTGACAGGCTCAGCCGGGCGGTGCCGCGCCCAGCACCTTGTACAGATAGGAGCGCGAGATGCCCAGCTCCTGCGCGGCCAGCTTCTTGTTGCCGCCGCAGCGTGCGATGGCGTCGAGGATGGCGTTGCGCTCCTGGTCCTTGAGCGGGGCCACGGCGCCGGTGGACGGCATGTCGGCCTCGGCAACGGGCAAAGGTCGCGCGCCGGCCAGCGGGTCCTCGTGGCGCGCGAAGTTGTCCACGCCCAGCAGCTGGCCGTCGCAGAACACCAGGGCCTCTTCCACGCGCTGGCGCAGCTGGCGCACATTGCCGGGCCAGGCCTGGCGGGCCAGGTAGGGCATGACGCCCGGCGCGATGCGCGGCAGCGCAATGCCGTTGCGCTCGCAGAACGACTGGGCAAAGCGCTGCACCAGGGCAGGTATGTCCTCCAGGCGCTGGCGCAGGGCCGGCACATGCAGCACCACGCCGCTGAGACGGTAGAACAGGTCCAGCCGGAAGCGGCCGCTGTCGATGAGGCCGCGCAGGTCGCGGTGCGTGGCGGCCACGATACGGAAGTTCACCTGCCGGCCGCTGTGCGCGCCCAGGCGCTGCACCTGGCGGTCCTCCAGCACGCGCAGCAGCTTGACCTGGATCTCCATGGGAATGTCGGCCACTTCGTCGAGGAAGAGTGTGCCGCCCTCGGCCTGCTCCAGCTTGCCGGGCTGGCCCTGCCTGCGCCCGCCCGTGAAGGCGCCGGCCTCGTAGCCGAACAGCTCGGACTCGATCAGCGTGGCCGGCAGGGCCGCGAGGTTGAGGCTGACCAGGGGCGCGTCGGCATCGCGCCCGCGCGCATGCAGGGCCTGGGCCACCAGTTCCTTGCCGCTGCCGCTCTCGCCCAGGATGAGCACGGGCACATCGAGCCGCGCCACGGCGTCGATCTCGCGCGCCAGCCTCTGCATGGGGGCGCTGGCGCCCACCATCTGCGCCGTGGGGGCGCCGCCGCGCAACTGGCTCAGTTCGCGCTTGTAGTGCTGCACCTCGTCGTGCAGCTGGTTCAGGCGCTGCTGCATGCGGTTGAGCGCCTCCACGCCGCTGAAGCTGACCTGGCCCACGGCGCCCACCACGGCGCCGCCCTCGTAGACCGGCATGCGGTTGACGATGCGGCTCACGCCCGGCCCCAGCTGCTGCAGGTCGCCGATTTCGGCGCGGCCGCTGCGCACGACGTGGGGCAGGCGCGAGTTGGGGATCACGTCCTCGGCGCGCCGGCCTGCGGCCGTGCCGGGCGCCAGGCCGAAGAACTTCTCGTGCACGGGGCTGATGTAGCGCATCAGCCCTTCCTGGTCGGCCACCGTGATCGCCTGGTACGGATGGGTCAGGAACATGTTGAGGATGGCGAAGGCGAAGGGCACGCTGGCCACCATGTCGAACAGCGCCGCCGCCTCGTCGGCCGGGCGCAGCAGGGCGACCTCGCCCTCGGCATCGGCCAGCACCACGGCCACATGGCGGGCCACCGTGCCGCGCGGGCCCGGTGTTTCCACGTGCAGCAGCTGGCCATGGCCGATGGGGTTCTGCCCGTCGCCGCGCGCGCGGGCCACGGCCTCGGCGACGGCTGCATGCAGCAGCGGCTCCTGCGCCAGGCCCAGCCGCGCCACGGGCTCGGGCGAGTCGCGCCGCCAGACGAGAACGCCGAATCGGTGGTCGGGGGAGCTGGGCATGGGCATGGCGGGCAATGGCTGGGTTGAGCGCACTCTAGCGGCGCGCAGGACACGGGTCTGTCCCCGTTGTGTCTCCAGGAAAGACAGTGCCTGACCTGTGTCTTCGAGGTTGTCCTCGATGTGGACACGCGTGTATCGACCGTGAAAAAAGCCCTTTGAATTCAACGCCCTGCGACCTGGCACGCCTCGTGCATCTCTACGGGTACAAGGAGACACGACGACATGAGCTGGCAACCCGAAGTGGACGAGATCGCATACCGCCGCGCACTGGCGGCCAAACTGGGCGGAGAGGACAAGGTGGCGCGGCACAAGGCCGCAGGCAAGCTCACGGTGCGCGAGCGCATCGAGGCCTGCACGGACGCGCAGTCCTTCGTGGAGGTGGGCTCGCTCACCGGCTCGAGCCAGTACGACAGCCTGGGCCGGCTGACGGACTTCACGCCCTCCAACCTCATCATGGGCCGGGCGCGCGTGGGCGGGCGGCCCGTGGTCGTGGTGGGGGACGATTTCACGGTGCGCGGTGGCGCCAACGACGGCGCCGTGGGCGACAAGCTGATCTTTGCCGAGAAGATGGCGCACGACCTGCGCCTGCCCATGGTGCGCCTGGTGGACGGCACGGGCGGCGGCGGCTCGGTGCGCAATATCGAGACCAAGGGCTACACCAGCGTGCCCACCATGAAGGTCTGGAGCCAGGTGGTGCAGAACCTGTCCACCGTGCCCGTGGTCTCGCTGGCCCTGGGCTCGGTGGCCGGCATGGGTGCGGCGCGCGTGGCCTCCAGCCATTACTCGGTGATGGTCAAGGAGACCGCCCAGCTGTTCAACGCCGGCCCGCCCGTGGTGGCGCGCATCGGCCAGAACGTGACCAAGAACGAGCTGGGCGGCAGCCAGGTGCACACGCGCAACGGCGTGGTCGATGACGAGGTGGCCACCGAGCAGGAGGCCTTCGAGCGCGTGCGCCGCTTCCTGTCGTACCTGCCATCGTCGGTCTACGAACTGCCCGCGCGCACCGCGCCGCAGGACGATCCGCGGCGGCGCGACGAATGGCTGCTGTCGGCCATTCCGCGCGATGGCCGCAAGGTCTACAAGATCCGGCCCATCGTCGAATGCCTGGTCGATGAAGGCTCTTTCCTGGAGACGGGCCGCCACTGGGGCCGGGCCATCGTCACGGGGCTGGCGCGCATCGACGGCTGGCCCGTGGCCGTGGTGGCCAGCGACCCGTACTTCTACGGCGGCGGCTGGGACGGCCCCTCGGCCGAGAAGTTCACGCGCTTCGTGGACATGGCCCAGACCTTCCACCTGCCCGTGGTCAACCTGGTGGACATCGCGGGCTTCCAGATCGGCGTGGAGGCCGAGAAGGCCGGCGTCATGCGCTACGGCGTGCGCGCCCTGGCCGCCGTCTACCAGGCCACCGTGCCCTGGTGCAGCATCCTCATCCGCCGCGCCTACGGCGTGGCGGCGGCCGGCCACCAGCACATGGGCCGCTTCAACTTCCGCTATGCCTGGCCCTCGGCCAACTGGGGCTCGCTGCCCATCGAGGGCGGGCTGGAGGTGGCCTACAAGGCCGAGATCGAAGGCGCCGACGACCCCGTGCAAAAGCGCGCCGAGATCGAGCAGCGCGTGCGCAGCCTGACCTCGCCCTTCCGCACGGCCGAGGCCTTCGGCATCGACGAGGTGATCGATCCGCGCGACACGCGCGCCCTGCTCAGCGAATTCGTGGAACTGGCCGCGCCGCTGCGCGAGGCCGGAGCGCCGCAGTTCGGCCTGCGCCCCTGAACGCATAAAAACCCAAGGAGACAAAGCAATGGCAACCAGACAACCGCGCGCGCCCTCGCGCCGCACCGCCCTGGCCCTGTGCCTGGCGCCGTGCCTGACCCTGTGCACCGTGACGGCGGCCCAGGCCCAGGAAGACAAATGGCCCACGCGCGCCGTGCGCATCGTGGTCGGCTTCCCTGCAGGCTCGTTCACCGACACCATTGCACGCGCGCTGTCCGAGCCGCTGAGCAAGTCGCTGGGCCAGCCCGTGGTGGTGGAGAACAAGCCCGGCGCCAACGGCGCCATCGGCGTGGGCGAGGTGGCGCGCGCCGCGCCCGACGGCTACACCCTGCTGGTCACCAACTCCAGCAGCATCACCATCAACCCCCAGATCTACAGGAAGATCACCTACCGCGCCAAGGACTTCGCGCCCATCACCATGGTGCTGGATGCGCCCTTCATCCTCACCGTCAACCCCGAGTGGGCGCACAAGCACCAGATCCGCTCGGCCAAGGACGTGATCGCCTTCGCCAAGGGCCATCCCGACAAGCTCAGCTACGGCTCGGCCGGCCCCGGCAACATCGCCCACCTGGCCTATGCGGCCTGGAGCAACCGCACGGGCGTGAAAACCACGCATGTGCCCTACAAGAGCGCATCGCAGGCGCAGATGGCCGTGCTCAGCGGCGAGCTGGACACGCAGTTCGACACCTGGAGCGCCCTGCCCCACATCGCCAGCGGCAAGCTCGTGGCGCTGGCCGTCACCGCGCCCCGGCGCATGCAGCAACTGCCCGAGGTGCCCACCATGGCCGAGGCCGGCTATGCCGATTTCGACGTCACCTTCTGGGCCGGCCTGCTGGCGCCTGCGGGCACGCCGCCAGCCATCGTCAACCGGCTCTACGAGGCCTCCCGGGGCGTGCTGCAGGACGCACGCATCCGCGCGGTGCTGAGCAGCCAGGGCGAGCCCGTGATGATGCCGCCCGCGCCGTTCGGCCAGCGCATCGCCAAGGAAGTCGCAGATTGGGGCCAGGTCATCCAGCGCGAAGCCTTGTCTTTGGATTGATGAGGTACGCATGTCTCTGTTGCAAGCACTGACCCCCCGCTCCGTCGCCATCCTCGGCGCCTCCGACAACCCCATCAAGGCCGGCGGCCGGCCCATCGACTACCTGCGCCGCCACGGTTTCGCGGGCCGCATCCTGCCCGTCAATCCCAAGCGCGCCGAGGTCCAAGGCCTGGCCGCCTACCCCTCGCTGCGCGCGCTGCCCGAGGCGCCCGACGCCGTGGTCATCAGCCTGCCCGGCGAGGACGTGGCCGCCGCCATCGACGACTGCGTGGCCGTGGGCGCGCGCCTGGCCGTGATCTATTCCTCGGGCTTTGCCGAGCTGGGCGAGGAAGGCCGCCAGCAGCAGGCCGACCTGGTGGCGCGGGCGCGCCGGGCGCCAAACGGCGGGCTGCGCCTGTTCGGCCCCAATTGCCAGGGCGTGGCCCACTTCGCCACGGGCGCCATCCTCAACTTCTCGACCATGATCAACGAGAACGCGCCGGCCGATGGCCCCGTGGCCATCGTCAGCCAGAGCGGTGCGGGCGCGGCCATTCTCTACGGCGGCCTGCGCCGCGCGGGCATCGGCGTGCGCTACATGCTGTCCACGGGCAACGAGGCCGATGTCTGCGCGGCCGAGGCCGTGCGCGCCGTGGTCGAGGACGAGGGCATCCGCCTGGTCGTGCTCTACATCGAGACGCTGCGGCAAGGCGCCTGGCTGGCCGAGGCCGTGCGCCTGGCCCATGCGCGCGGCGTCACCATCCTGGCCGTGAAGGCCGGCCGCACGCGCGCGGGCCAGGCCACGGCCAGCTCGCACACGGGCGCGCTGGCGGCCGAGGACGCGCTGGCCGATGCCTTCCTGCGCCAGCACGGCATACCGCGCCTGGCCGACTTCCGCGAGCTGATCGACTACGCGCCGCTGTTCCTGTCCCAGCCTGCGCCGCGCGGGCGCCGCGTGGTCAGCATCAGCAACTCGGGCGCCACCTGCGTGCTGTCGGCCGATGCGGCCGAGGAATACGGCCTGGCCCTGGAGCCGTTCGACGCCGCCACGCTGGACGGCCTGTCCCGTGCCCTGCCGCCGTATGTCACGGCGCGCAATCCCATCGACATGACCACGGCCCTGCTGGGCAGGCCGCAGACCTTTGGCGACACGCTGCAGGCCTTGTCGGGCAGCGGTGCGGCGGACCTGGTCCACGTGGGTTTTCCGATCGGCGGCGAAGGCTATGACTTCGCCGACTTCGCGGGCCAGGCCAGCCGCTTTGCGCGCGACACCGGCGTGCCGATTGCGGTCAGCGTCAACCAGGACTGGGTGGCCCGGGCCTTCCAGGACCAGGGCGTGCCCACCTTCTGGAGCGAGCGCGCCGCCATGCGCGGCCTGGCGCTGCTGGCCGAGCAGGCCGGTGGCAGGCAGGCACGGGCGCCGTCTGCCGAAGCATCGGCGCCGGTGCCTGCCTCCCGCTCCCTTACGCTGGTTACGCTGGACGAGCCCTCCAGCCTGTCCGAACTCGCCCGCGCCGGCCTGCCGGTGATGCGCCATCTGGTCTGCAGGAGCGAGGACGAGGTGCGCGCCGCCCTCGAGTCCCTGCCACGGCCCCTGGTGGCCAAGGGCGTGTCCGCCGATCTCTCGCACAAGTCCGAGCATGGCCTGGTGAGGCTCAATATCCGCGAGGCGGGCCAGGCGCTGGCGGCTTTCGCCGATTTCGCCGCCACGCTGGGCCGCCTGGGCGTGGCCGATGGCGGCCTGCTGCTGGGTGCCCAGCACAAGGCCGACTTCGAGCTGGCGCTGGGCGCCCATGTGGATGCCGAATTCGGCGTGGTGGTCATGGTCGGCCAGGGCGGCGTGCTGGTGGAGGCGCTCAGGGACGTGCAATTCCTCGTGGCTCCCTTCAGCGCGCAGCAGGCGCTGGATGCCATTGCGCGCCTGGCCATCGCCCCGGCCTTTGCGGCCGTGCGCGGCATGCCCGCCGTGGAGCGGCAAGCCGTGGCCTCCATGATGGTGCGGCTGGGCAACTGGATGCTGGCCCAGGGCGGGCGCGTGCAGTCGGTCGATGCCAATCCCGTGCTCGTGGCACGCGGCGCGCAGGCGCCGGTCATCGTCGATGCGGTAGTGGCCGTTGCCGCTGCGCCAGCTGTCTCCCCGGAGGCCGCATGAGCGGCGCCCCGCACCCCATCCACCGCGTGCTGGTCGCCAACCGGGGCGCCGTGGCCGCGCGCGTGATCCGCACGCTGCGGCGCATGGGTATCGCCTCCGTTGCCGTGTACTCCGAAGCCGATGCCGATCTGCCCCACGTGCGCGCGGCCGACCAGGCCGTGTGCATAGGCCCGGCGCCTGCCGCGCAAAGCTATCTGGACCAGGCGCGGCTGCTGCAGGTGGCGCGCGAGACCGGCGCCGAGGCCGTGCATCCGGGCTACGGCTTTCTCTCCGAGAACGCGCAGTTCGCCGAGGCCGTGCAGCGCCAGGGCCTGTGCTTCATCGGCCCCTCGCCGCACTGGATACGCACGCTGGGCCACAAGACCCAGGCGCGGGCCTTCATGGCGGCCCAGGGCATGCCGCAGGCACCCAGCTCGGCCGTGCTGCACGGCCTGCAGCAGGCGCAGGCCGAGGCCGCGCGCATCGGCTTTCCCGTGCTGGTCAAGCCCGCCGGTGGTGGCGGCGGCATCGGCATGCTGCCCGCGCACGATGCACCGCAGCTGGAGGCGGCCTGGTCCAAGGCCAGCGGCATTGCCGCCAAGTACTTCGGCACGGCCGAGCTGTACCTGGAGAAGCTGATCGAGGCGCCGCGCCACATCGAGTTCCAGGTGCTGGCCGACCGCCATGGCGCGGTGCGCGTGCTGTTCGAGCGCGACTGCTCGGTGCAGCGCCGCCACCAGAAGGTGGTGGAAGAAGCCCGCCCCGCAGGCATTCCAGAGCAGGCCCTGGCCGACATGCGTGAACTGCTGGGCGGCCTGCTGGCGCGCACGGGCTATGACGTGATCGGCACCGTGGAGATGCTCTACACGCCGCAGCACGGCTTTGTCTTCCTGGAGATGAACACGCGGCTGCAGGTCGAGCATGCGGTGACCGAGGAGATCACGGGCATCGACATCGTCGAGGCCCAGATCCGCCTGGCCGCTGGCGAGCGCATGCGGGAGGTGCTGCCCGCCGAACCCGTGGCCCGCGGCCATGCCATCGAGGCGCGCATCTATGCCGAGGACCCCGTGCGCTTCCTGCCCTCGCCGGGGCGGCTCGAACGCTTCGAGATGCCGCAGGGCGAAGGCCTGCGCGTGGAGACCGGCTACGCCCAGGGCTGCAGCGTCACGCCCTTCTACGACCCCATGGTCGCCAAGCTCGTGGCCCATGGCAGCGACCGCGCCCAGGCCATTGCGCGGCTGCGCCAGGCGCTGGCGCAGACGCACATAGCGGGCGTGAAGACCAACATCCCCTTCATCCAACGCATCCTCGGCCACGCCGATTTCCTGGACCTGCGCATCGATACCGGCATCGCCCAGCGCGTGCTGGCCACCCTTTGAAAGCCATAGACATGACCACCTCTCTTCAAACGATCACCAGCCCCATCGCCGGCCTCGTGGCCGCAGTGGAAGCCGCCGAAGGCGGCGCCGTCGCCCTGGGCGACACCCTGATCATCGTGGAGTCCATGAAGATGGAGATTCCCGTGGAAAGCGAGTTGGCGGGCACCGTGCGCCGCATGCTCGTGGCCGTGGGCGAGCCCGTGGCCGAAGGCCAGGCGATTGCGGAGATCGGATGAACGCCGCTGGAATCTCCACCGCACCGGACCTGGAGGCCGCCGCGCTGGCGCGCGGCTACTTCGGCATCGACGTGCCCTTCATGTCCCATATCGGCCTGGAACCCGTGAGCCTGGCGCCCGGGCTGGCCCGCACGCGCCTGCCCATGCGCCCGCACCTGGCCAACAGCCGGGGGCATGGCCATGGCGGCGCGCTGATGGGCGCGCTGGACTTCACGCTGAGCGCGGCCGCGCGCTCGTCCGACCCGCTGGGGCTGGGCGTGGTGACCATCGAGATGAGCACGCATTTCCTCGCCTCGGCCACCACCGACCTGCTGATCGAGGCCCGCGTGCTGCGCGCAGGCGCGCGCACCGTGTTCTGCGAGGGCGATGTGCTGGACAGCGCGGGCCAGGCCGTGTGCACGGCGCGTGCCGTGTTCAAGCTGATCGCGCGCTAGTCTCCAGGCGTCAGGCGCCTTCGTCCTCGGGCGCCTGCGGCAGCAGGTGCTGGCCGATCTGCTGCCAGGCCTTGGCCGCGTCATGCTGGCCGCCGAACATGTGGCAACTGGCCGCCGTCATGGCCAGGCGGCCGTTTTCAGGCTCCAGGTCGAACGCCAGCTCGCATTGCGCGGCGGCATTGCGCCACATCACCACGGCGTCGGGCGAGTCTTCCTTTTGCAGCGCATGGGCTTCGGCCATCCAGGCCTGGGCCAGGCGAAACGCGCCCTCGGCCTGGTCGGGATCGGCCTTGTGGGCCAGGTAGAACTGCTTGCCGGCCTGCTGCCACAGAGCCCGGGCCTGGGCAAAGTCCTGGGTGGCGGCCCGCTGCGCCTGGGCCACCAGGGCATTACCTTCGGCCAGCAGGGTTTCGTAGGAGGAGGGGGCGTCTTGCGTCATGGGGCGCCATTGTGCCGCCGCCCCGGTGCCTGTGTTCAGGCCGGGGAATCGCGCGGCGGGCTCGGGCTGTCTGGCAGTTCCATGCCGATGCGCGTGACGCCGCCCTCGGACTCGGCAAAGCAGCGCCCGCCGTGCAGGCGCGCGATGGCGGCCACGATGGCCAGGCCCAGCCCGTGGTTGCGCGCGGCCTGGCTGCGCGCGGCGTCGGCCCGGTAGAAGCGGTCGAACAGGCGCGGCAGATGCGCGGGGTCGATGGCCGGGCCCTGGTTGAGCACGGCCAGGGCCACATCACCCGCTCCGCCATGGTGGGCACAGGGGCGCGAGCCGATCTGCACGGTGATGGTGGAGCCGCGCTGCGCATAGCGCGTGGCATTGCCCAGCAGGTTGGACAGCGCGCGGCGCAGCAGCCGCGCATCGACCTCGGCGGCTGCGTCGCCCTGGACGGTGACCTGCAGGTCGGCCTCCTGCAGCGCGGCCTCGTGGAAGTCGATGACCTCGTGGGCCAGCGCGGCCAGGCTGGCCCAGGGCGCCAGGCGCGCGCCCTGGCCCCGGTCGGCCTGCGAGAGAAACAGCATGTCGGCCACGATGCCGGCCATGCGCCGCAGGTCCTCCAGGTTGGAGGCCAGCACCTCGCGCAGCTCGGCCTCGCTGCGCGGCTTGCGCAGGGCCAGTTCGCAGCTGCTGATCAGCGTGGTCAGCGGCGTGTTCAGTTCATGGGCCACGTCGGCATTGAAGGCCTCCATCTGCCGGTAGGCCACGGCCAGCCGTTCGAGCAGGGCGTTGAATTGCGCGATCAGCGGGCGCAGCTCCTGCGGCTGGCCGCTGTCGTCCAGGCGCCGCTGCAGGTCCTGGGCCGACAGCTGGCGCGTCTGCTCGGTCAGCTCGCGCAGCGGCGCCAGGCCCAGGCGCACCAGCCAGATGCCGGTCAACGACACCAGCAGGGCCCCGCCCACGGCGGCCAGGGCCAGCGTCCAGGCCAGCAGGGACAGCTGCCGGTCGTCGTCGGCGCGGTCCAGGGTGAGCTGGGCCTGGGCATGCTGGCCGCTGTCGGCCAGCACCACCTCGAAGCTGCGCTGCAGCGTGCGGCCCGGCGTCTTGGGAATGCGCAGGCGCTCGTAGATCACGCGGCCCTGCAGGTCGGTGATGCGCAGCGACATCTCGTCCAGGCCGGTGAGGAAATCGTCCAGCATGTGGGCCAGCCCAGCCTCGTTGTGGGCGCTGCGGCTTTCCGTCATCAGGTGCAGAACGGCCTGCTGCTTGAGGTCCAGCGTCTCTTGCTGGTGCTGCTCCAGCGTCATCGAGGCCACCCCATAGACGGCCGCGCACACCAGGCCCAGGCCCAGCATGGTCTGCAGCGCCAGCCAGCGCGACAGGCGCCGGCCCAGGTGGGGAATGTCGGCGGGGGCCCTGCCGTTCACGGTGCGCGCGACTCCAGCACATAGCCCATGCCGCGCACCGTGTGCAGCAGCGGCTGCGCGAAGGGCTGGTCCAGCTTCAGGCGCAGGCGGCGCACGGCCACCTCGACCACGTTGGTCTCGCTGTCGAAATTCATGTCCCAGACCAGGGAGGCCAGCTCGGTGCGCGACAGCACCTCGCCCTGGCGGCGCAGCAGCAGGCTCAGCAGGTTGAATTCCTTGGCCGTGAGGTCCAGGCGCTGGCCGGCGCGCGTGGCGCGTCGGCGTATCAGGTCCAGCTCCAGGTCGGCCATGCGCAGCATGGTGGCCTCGGCCGCCGGCTGCGTCGTGCCGACACTGCGGCGCAGCAGCACATGGATGCGCGCCACCAGCTCGGAGAAGGCAAAGGGCTTGACCAGGTAGTCGTCGGCGCCGCCCTGCAGGCCGCGCACGCGATCCTCCACCTGGCCGCGCGCCGTCAGCATCAGCACCGGTGTCTGCCGGGACTGGCGCAGCGCCGCCAGCACGGCCAGGCCGTCGATGCCGGGCAGCATGCCGTCGAGCACGATGAGGTCGTAGGCCAGCTCGGTGGCCAGGTGCAGGCCGTCGATGCCGTCGTGCGCGACATCGACCACGAATCCCTCCTCGGTCAGGCCCTTGCGGAGGTAGTCGGCCAGCTTGATTTCGTCTTCGATGACCAGGACTTTCATGCCGAGCATTGTCGGGGAAGGGCTGGGTTTGCCAAGATGACAAATTTGTCATGTGCCCGACAGCCACAGGTCGCCGCACGGCCCTAGACTCGCCGGCTTGGGGGAGTCGTTGTTGTGGGCAAACGCCATGCACGACAATCCCGCACCTGTCCCATGCCCTCCTCCATGACCCGGCCCCGTCTCGCCGCCCTCGCCGTCCTCGTGATCGCGCTGCTGTTCCAGTGGAGCTGGATGGCGGCCGCCGCCTTGTGCCGGCACGACGGACATGAGACCCGGCACTTCGGCCACCATGTCCACGGCGTGAGCCTGCATGGCATGGGCGCCGAGCGCCATGCCAGCGCAGATCCGGGCGCTGGCGCCGAACCGGGGCAGCCGGCGAAGAAGGCGGACCAGGGCCAGCCGTCGTCGCTCGGCGTCGATTGCTCCATGTGCCATGCCTGGGTGGCCGTCGCCACCCACTACACCAAGGCCGCGCCGGTGGCGCCTCCCCCCATGCCATTCGCCGAGCCGCTGCGCCGCCATGCCTCGGCCGTGCTGCTGCGCCCCGATCGGCCCCGCTGGCAGGGCTGACGCCCCCTGCAGTCGCCGGCCGGGCATGGCCCTGTTTCTGCCCCGGACCGGCATCCCCCTGAAATCCCCTCGCGCGCAGCGGCCATGGGCCGTGCGCGCCCGCCGCAGCGGCCTGACCGGCTGATGAACGGTCAGGCCTGACCTGCGCGCGGGCAAGGAGTCCGTGTATGTCTTTCCCTTCGTCCTTTCCGTCGAGGACGGCTTCCCGCGCGCCATGGAGCGCCTGGCCCGGGCCGCGCGCCCTGGTGGTGATGGCCGTGCTGACCGCTTGCGGCGCCGTGCAGGCAAGCGAGCCTGCCGATGCAGCGGCACCATCCGCATCCCCTGTTTCCGAGTCCGCAACGGCGGGCCCGCCGCTGGACCTGCAGCAGGCCCTGGCCCTGGCGCTGGACGGCAACCCCGGCCTGCGCGCGGCCCGCCAGGCGCTGGCCGCCACCGAAGGGGCCGTGCTGCAAAGCCAGGCGCGGCCCAACCCCGAGCTGGCCTGGTCGCAGGAGGACACGCGCCGCAGCACGCGCACGCTGACCATGCAGCTGAACCAGACCCTGGAAGTGGGCGGCAAGCGCGAGGCCCGCATGCGCGTGGCCGAGCGCGGTCGCGACCTGGCGCGGGCCGAGCTGGCCGGGGCCGAGGCCGCGCTGCGCGCCGACGTGGGCACGGCCTTCTTCGGCGTGCTGGCCGCGCAGCAGCGCGTGGTCCTGGCCGGGCAGACGCTGGAGATCGCCAGCGGCGCCCGCGAGGCCGCGGCCCGGCGCGTGGCGGCCGGCAAGGTGGCGCCGCTGGAGGAAACCAAGGCCCGCGTGGCCGAGTCCGGCGCCCGGCTGGAGCAGGCACAGGCCCGCTCGGCCCTGCGCGTGGCGCGCGGCCAGCTGCAGGCGCTGTGGGGCGAGCGGGTGCGCCCCTTCGGCCAGGCCGAGGGCGCGGTGGACGCGCTGCCCCTGCTGCCTGAGCTGGCAGCCCTGCAGCAGCGCATCGAACAGGCGCCCGCCGTGCTGCGTGCGCGCCAGGCGCTGGAGCAAAGCCGCGCCACGGTCGATCTGGAGCGCGCGCGCCGCCTGCCCGATCCCACGGTCAGCCTGGGCGTCAAGCGCGCCACCGAAGTGGGGCGCAACCAGCTCGTGGTGGGCGTTTCCGTGCCCCTGCCCGTGTTCGACAGCAACCGCGGCAACCAGCTTCAGGCCCTGCGCCTGGCCGACCAGGCCGAGGAGCAGCTGCTGGCCACGCGCGTGCAACTGCAGGCCCGGCTGTTCGAGGCGCGCGAGCTGCTGCAGGCCAGCCGCGAGCAGGCGCGCCAGCTGGCCGAGGAGGTGCTGCCCACGGCGCGCACGGCCTACGAGCTGGCCTCGCGCGGGTTCGCGCTGGGCAAGTTCGCCTACCTCGACGTGCTGGACGCACAACGCACCTGGTCCGAGGCGCGCAGCCAGTACCTGGACCAGCTGCTGGCCACCCACCGCGCCGCCGCCGACATCGACCGCCTGCTGGGCAGCGAGTCCGGCCTCTGATTCCGATAGCAACCTGATTGCATCCAGACCATGAACACCAAGCCCTCCTCCTCCCCCCTCGGACCGCGCCGTACCCTCGTGGCCATCGCCGTCATCCTGGCCCTGGGCGCGCTGGCCGCCACCCTGATCCTGCGCAGCGGCCCGCCGGGCGCAGCCAAGGCCGACAGCCATGGCCATGGCCACAGCGAGGCCGCGGGCCACGCCGATGGCGAGCATCACGGTGCCGCCGCAGCCGCCGCCGACGGCCACAAGCACGATGAAGGCCATGCCGACGATGAACACCACGAGGAATCCCAGTCGGAAAAATCCGAAGCCAAGCCCTCCGCCAAACCTGCAGCCGCCGCCGAGGCCGGCCATGGCGACGACGAAGGCCTGATCGCCATGGACGCCCAGCGCATGCAGGCGGCCGGCGTGCGCCTGGCCGAGGCCGGGCCGGCCACCGTGCGCTCCGTGCTGCAGCTGCCCGGCGAGATCCGCTTCAACGAAGACCGCACGGCCCACGTCGTGCCGCGCGTGGCCGGCATTGCCGAAACCGTCCCCGCCAACCTGGGCCAGAACGTGAAGAAGGGCCAGCTGCTGGCCGTGCTCAGCAGCGCCGCCGTCTCCGAGCAGCGCAGCGAGCTGCTGGCCGCCAGCAAGCGCCTGGAGCTGGCGCGCACCACCTTCGCGCGCGAAAAGCAGCTGTGGGAGGAAAAGGTCTCGGCCGAGCAGGACTACCTGCAGGCCCGCCAGGCGCTGCGCGAGGCCGAGATCGCCGTCTCCAACGCCCAGCAGAAACTGGCCGCCACGGGCGCTGGCACGGGCGGCGCGGGCGGGCTCAACCGCTTCGAGCTGCGTGCGCCGTTCGACGGCGTGATCGTGGAAAAGCACCTGTCCGTGGGCGAGGCCGTGCAGGACACCACCCAGGTCTTCACCATCTCCGACCTGCGCAGCGTCTGGGCCGAGATGCGCGTGGCCGCGCCCGACCTGCCCGCCGTGCGCGTGGGCGAGAAGGCCACGGTGCGCGCCACGGCCTTCGACTCCTCGGCCACGGGCGAGGTGGCCTATGTGGGCGCCCTGATCGGCCAGGACACGCGCACGGCACCCGCGCGCATCACCCTGCCCAATCCGGACGGCGTGTGGCGCCCGGGCCTGTTCGTGAACGTGGAGCTGACGGCATCGTCCCGGCAGGTGCCGCTGGCCGTGGCAGCGCAGGCGCTGCAGTCGATGGAGCAGCAGACCGTGGTCTTCGTGCCCGCGCAGGGCGGTTTCCGCGCCCAGCCCGTGCGCGTGGGCCGCAGCGACGGCAAGGCCACCGAGGTGCTCGAAGGCCTCAAGCCCGGCCAATCCTACGTGGTCGAGGGCAGCTTCATGCTCAAGGCCGAGCTGGGCAAGGCCACGGCCGAGCACTCCCATTGATGCGGACATGAACGGAGCACTCCATGTTTGAACGCATCATCCGATTCGCCATAGAGCAGCGCTGGCTGGTCCTGCTGGCCGTGCTGGCCATGGCGGGACTGGGCATCTACAACTACCAGCGCCTGCCGATCGACGCCGTGCCCGACATCACCAATGTCCAGGTGCAGATCAACACCCAGGCCAGCGGCTACTCGCCGCTGGAGACCGAGCAGCGCGTCACCTATCCCATAGAGACGGTGATGGCCGGCCTGCCCCACCTGGAGCAGACGCGCTCGCTGTCGCGCTACGGCCTGTCCCAGGTCACCGTGGTGTTCAAGGACGGCACGGACATCTACTTTGCGCGGCAGCTGGTGGGCGAGCGCATACAGCAGGCGCGCGACAGCCTGCCTGCGGGCATCACGCCCACGCTGGGCCCCATCTCCACGGGCCTGGGCGAGATCTACCTGTGGACCGTGGAGGCCGAGGACGGCGCCACCAAGCCGGACGGCACGCCCTACACGCCCATGGACCTGCGCGAGATCCAGGACTGGGTCATCAAGCCGCAGTTGCGCAACGTGCCCGGCGTGACCGAGATCAACTCCATCGGCGGCTATGCCAAGGAGTACCTGGTGGCGCCCGCGCCCGAGAAGCTGGCAGCCTACGGCTTCACGCTGGCCGACATCGTCACCGCCCTGCAGCGCAACAACAGCAACGTGGGCGCGGGCTATATCGAGCGCCAGGGCGAGCAGTACCTGATCCGCGCGCCGGGCCAGGTGGGCGGCATCGCCGACATCCGCGAGGTCATCGTGGGCTCGGCCCAGGGCCAGCCCATCCGCATCCGCGATCTGGCCGAGGTCGGTCTGGGCCAGGAGCTGCGCACGGGCGCGGCCACCGACAACGGCCGCGAGGTGGTGCTGGGCACGGTGTTCATGCTGATCGGCGAGAACAGCCGTACCGTCTCGCGCGCCGTGGACCAGCGCATGGCCGAGATCAACCGGGGCCTGCCCCCGGGCGTCAAGGCCATCACCGTCTACGACCGCACGAACCTGGTGGACAAGGCCATCGCCACGGTCAAGAAGAACCTGGTGGAGGGCGCGGCCCTGGTGGTGGTCATCCTCTTCCTGTTCCTGGGCAACCTGCGCGCGGCGCTGATCACGGCGCTGATCATCCCGCTGTCCATGCTGTTCACCTTCACGGGCATGGTGCAGTACAAGGTCAGCGCCAACCTCATGAGCCTGGGGGCGCTGGACTTCGGCATCATCATCGACGGGGCCGTGGTCATCGTGGAGAACTGCGTGCGCCGCCTGGCCCATGCGCAGGAGGCGCGCGGCCGGTCGCTGACGCGCAGCGAACGCTTCCATGAAGTGTTTGCCGCGGCCAAGGAGGCGCGCCGCCCGCTGCTGTTCGGCCAGCTCATCATCATGGTGGTCTACCTGCCCATCTTCGCGCTCACGGGGGTGGAGGGGAAGATGTTCCATCCCATGGCGCTCACGGTGGTCATCGCGCTGGCCGGTGCCATGCTGCTGTCCATCACCTTCATCCCGGCGGCCATTGCGCTGTTCATGGGCGACAAGGTGGCCGAGAAGGAAAACCGCCTCATGGGCTGGGCGCGCCGCGCCTATGCGCCCGTGCTGGCGCGCGTCATGGCCGCGCCTGCCGTGGTGCTCACGGCCGCCGCCGTGGCCGTGGCGCTGAGCCTGCTGCTGGCCACGCGCCTGGGCAGCGAGTTCGCGCCCAACCTCAACGAGGGGGACTTCGCCATCCAGGCGCTGCGCATCCCCGGCACCAGCCTCACGCAGTCGCTGGAAATGCAGATGCAGATCGAGAAGGCGCTCAAGAAGGAGTTCCCCGAGATCGACCGCGTGTTCGCGCGCACCGGCACGGCGGAGATCGCCTCCGACCCCATGCCGCCCAACATCTCGGACGGCTACATCATGCTCAAACCGCGCAGCGAGTGGCCCGACCCCTCGCGCCCGCGCGATGAGCTGCTGGCCGCCGTGCAGGCGTCGGTGGACCGCATCCCGGGCAACAACTACGAGTTCTCCCAGCCCATACAGCTGCGCTTCAACGAGCTGATCTCGGGCGTGCGCAGCGACGTGGCCGTGAAGATCTTCGGCGACGACATGGCCGTGCTGGAGAAGAACGCCCAGACCGTGGCCGGCATGCTGCAGCAGATCGCGGGAGCCTCCGAGGTCAAGGTCGAGCAGACCACGGGCCTGCCCATGCTCACCGTGAAGATCGACCGCGAAAAGGCCTCGCGCTACGGTCTGAACATGGGCGATGTGCAGGACGCCATCAGCACCGCCATGGGTGGCACCGAGGCCGGCACGGTATTCCAGGGCGACCGGCGCTTCGACATACAGGTGCGCCTGCCCGACACCGTGCGCAACGACCTGCAGGCCCTGAGCCGCCTGCCCATCGCACTGCCGCGCGGAGCGGACGGGCGCATCGGCTTCGTGCCGCTGTCGGCCGTGGCCACGTTCGAGACCGCGCCCGGCCCCAACCAGGTCAGCCGCGAGGACGGCAAGCGCCGCATCGTGGTCAGCGCCAATGTGCGCGGGCGCGACATGGGCTCCTTCGTGGGCGAGGCGCAGCAGCAGCTGCAGGGCCTGTCGCTGCCGCCGGGCTACTGGACGCGCTGGGGCGGCACCTTCGAGAACCTGGAGTCGGCCACGCGCCGCCTGCAGATCGTCGTGCCCGTGGCCTTGCTGATGGTCTTCGTGCTGCTGTTCGCCATGTTCGGCAATGTGCGCGACGGGCTGGTGGTCTTCACGGGCATTCCGTTCGCGCTCACGGGCGGCATCCTGGCGCTGTGGCTGCGCGACATACCGCTGTCCATCTCGGCGGCGGTGGGCTTCATCGCGCTGTCGGGCGTGGCCGTGCTCAACGGCCTGGTCCTGATCTCCTGGATCAGGACCTTGCGCGAACAGGGCGCCAGCGTGCCCGACGCCGTGACCGAGGGCGCGCTCACCCGCCTGCGCCCCGTGCTGATGACGGCCCTGGTGGCCTCGCTGGGCTTCGTGCCCATGGCCATTGCCACGGGCACGGGCGCCGAGGTGCAGCGGCCGCTGGCCACGGTGGTGATCGGCGGCATCCTGTCGTCCACGCTGCTGACCCTGCTGGTGCTGCCGCTGCTGTACCGGCTGGTGCACCGCAACGACCCGTCGGAGGGGATGCAAGGGCAGGAGGGACAGGCCGACAGCGGCGGCAAGGGCGCCGTGGCCGCCTGACGGCCAAGCCGCTCCACGAAGGCCACGGGATGCCCGTGGCCTTTTTTTGGATGCTTTTGGCGTATGTCGGTTGTATGACAGCAATGTCACCATCCTGTGGGGCTGGTGTGGGCGCGTGATTTCTACATTGGAGTCCTCTCCCCGGCGTTCCGCATCGCGGGGCGTGGGGAGAACGAATTACCAACGTCCCTGAAAGGAATCACACCATGTCGCAACGCCGCTTCACCCCCGCCACCCTCATCGCCGGCCTGGCCGCATCGGCAGCGCTGCTGCTGCCCGGCATGGCCTCGGCGGCCGGATACATGCATCCTGCCAACAACGAGGCAGGCGTCGTCGTGCATCCCGAACATTTCCAAAGCAGCAAGACACGCGCCCAGGTGGTTGCCGAGGCCGAGGCAGCCGTGCGCCAGGGCGGCACCTCGCGCTTCAATGCCGGCGTCTATCCGGCTGCCGCACCGCAGACCGGCGCAGGCAAGACGCGGCAGGAAGTGATCAATGAACTGCTCAACGAGACGCCCGCCCAGCGCGAGGCACGCCAGCGCGCCATGGGCGGCTGATGCACGGGCGGGGCCGCTGCCCCGCAGTGGGCGGACCGATGAGCACCCGACGCGCCGACTGGCTACGAGCCAGCGGCGCGTTCCGCTTCCTCGGCATCATGGGCGCGCGCAATGGCCAGGATCACGTCGCGCGCCAGCCGGCGCTTGGGCACGGGAAGGCGCAGGTAGATCTTGAACAGTTCGTTGTCCTCGTAGCCCAGGCCTGCGGACCAGGCGCTCTTGGGCTCGCGCACCTCACGCACCTGCTGCGGCGAGCGCAGGAACTCCTCCAGCGGCACCTGCAGCCAATCGGCCAGCGCAGCGAGTTTCTTGGCGTTGGGCATGGTCTTGCCGACCAGCCAAAGGCGCACGCCGTGCTGGGACATGGGCTTGCCCCAGAAACGGGAATTGAACTCGTGCTCCAGCACGGCAGGCCTGGCTTCGTAGCCCTGGGCCTGCATCGAATCACGTAATTTTTGAGCAAACCGCTGCTTTGCATCCTGCATGCGCGAACGCTATGGGATTGGTCTGATTGAGATGTGAGTATTTGGAAAAATCACATCTCTTTTTGATTGATAGTTAATATCAACCATCGATCTGGAAATCACATGCACGGGGGAGCAAATGCGTTGGCAACGAGTGTGGCAGCTGCCCTCGAGCCTTGTACTGGTGCTGGGCGGTTGCGGCGGTGACGACGGTGATGTCCTGGCGGTCCGGGCCGCGTCCTGGGGCGGTGCATCGGGGGTCTCGATAGGCAAGGTACTCCAGGAGAGGAACGCATGCGCGCGCAGTGCATGGCGCAGCGTGGGCGATGGAAGCGGCGGGCGCATCGTCGAGTACACCTGCGAGAGATCAGGCACGCATGGATACCTGCAGTGGCGGCTGCGCCAGGATGCCGAGCAGCTGCAGCGGGCTGCCGATGGCGAGCAGGCGCGGTTCGAGGCCCGGCTGCGCGGTGGCTGGCGCGAATTGCTGATGCTGGAGCGCCAGCGCCAGGAGATGCTGGGTCGCCATCGGCTTGAGGCGCAGAAGGACGCGGAACGCCTGCGCCTGCACCTGGAAGACCTGCGCAGGCTGGAGGAAATGACAGACTGCCGCAGCTTCCGCCCGCAAAGGCTGGGCGCCGAAGCCTCTCCGCCGCGGCTGGTGCTGGCCGCCGACGCTTGCGTGCGTTCCGGGCGCCCCGCCGAGCCGGTCTATGCACGCGAACGCAAGCAGACGCTGGAGCGGTTGCGTGCCGCCCTGCCGCGCTACGACGAGGCCCGGCTGGGGCGCGAGGCGGCTCTGCGCGCGCTGGAGCGCACGCTCGAGCAGCAGGAGGCGGCGCTGCGCAGGCTGGAGGAGGACCGGCCCGAGGCAGGCGAGCGCATCCGCAGATCCCTGGCCGAGCGGCTGGAGGCAATGCGCCTGCGGCTGAACCAGGTCGGCCGTGTGCGCGAACTCACGCGCTGGGGCGTGGCCGGTGCGCGCGTGGTCTACCTGGACACCGCCTTGGCGATGGAATGCGGCGTGCGCACTCTGTCCCATGCCGTACCGCTGGAGGCCATGATCGAAGACCTGGCGGAGGACCTGGCCGTACCGAGGAAGCAAGGTGCGCTGGCCCGCGCGCTCGACGGGCTGTGGCTGCGCTGCCTGCGGCAGCCGTGACCAGCGGGTTGCACGGCGCCGGTTGCACCGCGCCCGTTGCACGTCGCCCGTTGCACGTCGCCTCAGAATCTCGGCAGGTCCGGGTGGGAGATCTGGCCGCCGCGCACCAGCATCTTTCCGTACTCGGCACAGCGGTTGAGCGTGGGAATCACCTTGCCGGGGTTGAGCAGGGCCTGCGGGTCGAAGGCGGCCTTGAGGGCGAACATCTGGTCGTTCTCGGCCGTGGTGAACTGGGTGCACATGGAGTTGAGCTTTTCCACGCCCACGCCATGCTCGCCCGTCACCGTGCCGCCCATGGCCACGCTGGTCTCCAGGATGTCGGCGCCGAACAGCTCGCAGCGGTGCAGTTCGTCGGGGTCGTTGGCATCGAACAGGATCAGCGGGTGCAGGTTGCCGTCGCCCGCGTGGAAGACGTTGGCGCAGCGCAGGCCGTATTTCTTTTCCATCTCCTGGATGGCCAGCAGGATGTCGGCCAGGCGCTTGCGCGGGATGGTGGAGTCCATGCACATGTAGTCGGGGCTGATGCGCCCGCTGGCGGGAAAGGCGTTCTTGCGCCCGCTCCAGAAGCGCAGGCGCTCGGCCTCGCTCTCGCTCACCGTGATGGCCGTGGCGCCCGCGCTGCGCAGCACTTCGCTCATGTGGGCGATCTCTTCCTCGACCTCCTCGGGCGTGCCGTCGCTCTCGCACAGCAGGATGGCCTCGGCCGTAAGGTCGTAGCCGGCCTTGACGAAGTCGTCGACGGCGGCCGTCATGGGCCTGTCCATCATCTCCAGCCCAGCCGGGATGATGCCGGCCGCGATCACGGCGGCCACGGCGTCGCCGGCCTTGCGCACGTCGTCGAAGCTGGCCATGATGCAGCGCGCCAGCTGGGGCTTGGGGATCAGCCGCACGGTGACTTCGGTGGTCACGGCCAGCATGCCCTCGCTGCCGACCAGGAGGGCCAGTAGGTCGAAGCCCGGCGTGTCCAGCGCCGTGGAGCCGAACTCCACCGGCTCGCCCTCCACGGTGAAGCCGCGCACCTTGAGCACGTTGTGCACGGTCAGCCCGTACTTGAGGCAGTGCACGCCGCCCGAGTTCTCGGCCACGTTGCCACCGATGGTGCAGGCGATCTGGCTGCTGGGATCGGGCGCGTAGTACAGGCCGAAGGGCGCGGCGGCCTCGCTGATGGCCAGGTTGCGCACGCCGCACTGCACCACGGCCGTGCGGCTGGCCGCATCGACCTGGAGGATCTTGTTGAACTTGGCCAGCGACAGCGTCACGCCCATGGGATGGGGCAGCGCACCGCCCGACAGCCCGGTGCCCGCGCCGCGCGCGATCACGGGCACCCGGATGGCGTGGCAGGCACGCAGCACGGCCTGGACCTGGGCCTCGGTCTCGGGCAGGCAGACCACCAGCGGGCGCTGGCGGTAGGCCGTGAGGCCGTCGCATTCATAGGGCGTGGTGTCCTCGGCATTCCACAGCAGGGCATGCGCGGGCACATGGCGGGCCAGCGCGGCCACGACCTCGGCCTGGCGCCGTGCGCGCTCGGAGACTGTGGGCTGCTGGTGGGCCGCATCGGCGGCGGCCGAGGCCATGGCGCCGGGAGCGGGGCTGGCTGGGGAGCTGGCGGAAGTCATGGAGCCTGACTTTAGGCGATGCCGCCGTCTTTGTGCAGCGGGACTGCGCTGATGTTTATTGCAACGGCGCGTGAAATCCGCGAAATCCGCGAAACCCGTTATGGGCGCCTCAGCAGGCCATCGCCCTCTTCAACCATTCCGCAAAGGCGGCGCACTCCCAGCGGTCCATGGTGCCGGTGCGCCAGCACAGGTAGTGGGCATGGGGGCTGGCCGTGTCCACGTCGAACAGGCGCACCAGGGTGCCATTGTCCAGCCAGGGCGCGCCCAGCTTGTGGCGCACCAGGGCGATGCCCATGCCGGCCGAGGCCGCGTCGCACATCAGGCCGATGTCGTTGAACTGCGAGCCCTCGTGCGGCTCGGGCCAGTCCAGGCCGGTGGCGCCGAACCAGGTGCGCCAGGGCTCCAGCGGGCTGCGCAGCAGGGGCATGCCTTCCAGGTCCTGGGGCTGCTCGAAGGGACCGTGCTCGCGGATGAAGGCCGGCGAGGCCAGCGGCGTGACCATGTCGCGCGCCAGCTCGATGTGCTCCACATCGGCATAGTGGCCGGGGCCGAAGCGCACCATCAGGTCGGCATCCTCGGCCACCACGTCCAGCAGCGGGATGGAGACCTGCAGGGCGATGTCGATCTCGGGATAGGTTTCCGTGAACTGGCGCAGGCGCGGGATCAGGATCACGCGCGCGAAGGTGGGCGTGACCGCGAGCTTGAGCCTGCGGCGGCCCGGCGCCGTCACCTCGCCCGGAAAGCGCTGCAGCGCGCCCAGGCCCTCGCGCACGTGGGACAGGTAGGCGCTGCCCTCGGTGGTGAGGGAAAAATCGGAGCGGCCGAACAGCCGCGTGCCCAGGATCTGCTCGAGCTGGCGCACGCGGTGGCTGACGGCGCTGGGCGTGACGCACAGCTCCTCGGCCGTCTGCGTCACGCTGCGCAGCCGCGCCAGCGCCTCGAAAGTGAGCAGGCACTGTATGGGCGGGATGCGGCGGGCGCCGCTGCCGGGCGGGGCAAAGCCGCTGCCGGCGGCAAGGGTCACGTTCGCCATCGGCGGCCGGAAGCCGGGTTCAGCGGAAGACCACGGTCTTGTGGCCGTTGAGGATGACGCGGTGCTCGCTGTGCCACTTGACGGCGCGGGCCAGCACCTGGCTCTCGGTGTCGCGGCCGCGGGCCGTGAGGTCCTCCACGGTGTCGGTGTGGTCGGCGCGGGCCACGTCCTGCTCGATGATCGGGCCTTCGTCCAGGTCGGCCGTCACATAGTGGGCCGTGGCGCCGATCAGCTTCACGCCGCGGTCATGGGCCTGGTAGTAGGGCTTGGCGCCCTTGAAGCTGGGCAGGAAGCTGTGGTGGATGTTGATCGCGCGGCCCGCCAGCTTGGTGCACAGGTCGTTGGACAGCACCTGCATGTAGCGCGCCAGCACCACGAGTTCGGCGCCTTCGGCCTCGATGATCTCGAACTGCTTTGCCTCGGCCTGGGCCTTGGTGGCTGCCGTGACGGGGATGTGGTGGAAGGGGATGTTGTAGCTGGCCGCCAGCTGGTAGAACTCGCGGTGGTTGCTGATGATGGCGCGGATGTCCACCGGCAGCAGGCCGCTTTTCCAGCGGAACAGCAGGTCGTTGAGGCAGTGGCCTTCCTTGCTGACCATCAGCACGGTCTTCATGGCTTCGGCCTCGGTGTGCAGGCGCCATTTCATCTGGTACTGGGTGGCCAGGTCGGTCAGGGCCGCCTTGAGGGCCGCGGGATCGCAGCCGTTGCAGGCAAACTGCACGCGCATGAAGAACAGTCCGGTGGCCGGGTCGTTATACTGCGCGGCCTCTTCGATGTTGCCGCCCTGTTCGAGCAGAAAGCCCGAGACGGCATGTACCAGACCGAGCCGGTCGGGGCACGAAAGGGTAAGAATATAGGCTTGGGTCATAGCGGCGCAATTGTCGCAGCATGGACACGACCCTGCGCAAGTCACACGTTCTGGGAACGTTCTGAGGAACCACATGCAAGATCAGGGAGAGCAGCCCCGAATACCGCTCTGGGGCGCAATGACCCTGTACGTGTGCGCAGGTCTGCTGTGGCTCTGGGGCGTGGAATGGCTGCTGACGCACCTGCAGATTCCGCCCGAGGCGGCGGCGCAGCGGCGCATGCTGTCCTCGGTGGCCCTGGTGCTGGTCACGGCCGTGGGCGGCGGCTGGCTTCTGTGGCGCATGCGCCGTGGGGAGCGCGCGGCCCGCTCCGCCCTGGCCGCCAGCCACGAGGCCGACGAACGCCAGCGCCTGGCAGCCGCCGTGGTGGACAACACCATGGAGGGCGTGGTGGTCACCGATGCGCGCAGCCGCATCCTTTCGGTCAACAGCGCCTTCACGCGGCTGCTGGGCTATACCGAGCAGGAGATGCTGGGCCAGACACCTCGCATGTTCAAGTCCGGCCGCCATGACAAGGCCTTCTACGAGGCCATGTGGGCCGGCATGCAGGCCACCGGCCACTGGCAGGGCGAGATCTGGAACCGCCGCAAGAACGGCGAAGTCTTCCCCGAGCGCATGTCGCTCAGCGCCGTCAAGGATGCCCAGGGCAGGATCACGCACTACGTGTGCATGTTCACCGACATCTCGGCCGAGAAGGCGCGCGAGGCCCAGCTCGAATTCCTGGCCCACCGCGACATGCTCACCGGCCTGCCCAACCGCGTGCGCTTCAGCGCCCTGCTGGAGGACGCCGTGGCCGAGGCCGCCGCCAGGCAGGGCGCGCTGGCCGTGATGCTGCTCAACATCGACCGTTTCAAGGACGTCAACGACAGCTACGGCCACGCCATTGGCGACCAGGTGCTGCGCCATATCGCCGCCCGCGTGCAAGACTCGCTGGGCCCGCAGGACCTGATAGGCCGCATGGCCGGCGACGAACTGGCCGTGCTGATCAAGGGCATGAGCGAGCGTGGCGATGCCATCGCCCGCGCGCGCCAGCTCATCGCGGCGGCAGGACAGCCCTGGAGCTCGCCAGACGGCCTGTCCGTCATGGCCGGCGTCAGCGTGGGCATCTGCCTGTACCCGTCCCACGCCGGCAATGCCCAGGACCTGCTGCAGGGCGCGCACGCCGCCGTCTACGGCGCCAAATCGCGCAGCGGCCGCGCCTGGTGCTTCTTCGAGGAAGACATGACCCTGGCCGCGCGCGAGCGCCTGGCCATGGAGGCGCGGCTGCGCCAGGCCATTGAACGGGGCCACCTGCGCCTGTACTTCCAGCCCCAGATCGACCTGGCCACGGGCCGCCTGCTGGGCGCCGAGGCCCTGGTGCGCTGGCTGGACCCGGACGAAGGCCTCATCTCTCCGGCCCGCTTCATCCCTGTGGCCGAAAGCTCGGGCGTCATCGGCCCGCTGGGCCTGTGGGTGCTGCGCGAAGCCTGCGCCCAGGGCCAGCGCTGGCGCGATCAGGGCCTGCCCGAGATGACCATTGCGGTCAACGTCTCGCTGCACCAGTTCCTGCTCACCGACATCGCCGGCGCCACCGCCGACGCGCTGGCCGCCACCGGCTTTGCGCCACACTGCCTGGAACTGGAAATCACAGAAAGCGCACTGGCCGAGCGCCCCGAGGAGGCCCTGGCCGTCATGCGCCGCCTGCGCGCCCAGGGCCTGCGGCTGGCCATTGACGACTTCGGCACCGGCTACTCCTCGCTGGCCCACCTCAAGCGCTTTCCGCTGGACCTGCTCAAGATCGACCAGGGTTTCATCCGCGACATCCCGCACAGCGCGGACGACATGGCCATCAGCGGCTCGGTGATCGCGCTGGGGCATGCCATGGGGCTCAAGGTTCTGGCCGAGGGGGTGGAAACGGCCGAGCAACTGGCATTCCTGCGTGGCAAGGGATGCGACTTCTTCCAGGGATATCTGTGCAGCAAGCCCATGCCCGCACAGGCGTTCGGGGAGTGGGTATCGGACAACCAGGGCATGTGGGCCGTGCAGGGCTGATCGCCCGATGCATGGCGGGCCAAGGCCCGGCCCCTGCTCCACCACTTACTCAGGCCAGTGGACCCGAGCGAATCGACGGCAAATCAGGCCAACGCCTCCGCCGGCCCAAAGAACTCATAGCGGACCTGCCCTTCCGGCACCCCCAGCACCCGCAGCGACTCCTTCACCGAGCGCATGAACGGCCGGGGCCCCAGGAAATACACATCGGCATCCACTGAAGGCAGCCACTCACCCAACTGCCGGGCGGTCAGCAGTCCCTGCGCATCGGCCTCATCGCCCTCCTCCACCCGGTCATAGCAGTAGTACCGGCTGAGCTGCGGATGCATTGCGGCCAGCGCATCCACACGTTCACGGAAGGCATGGACACCGCGCTCACGCGCGCAGTGGATGAAGACCACGGGACGCTTGCTGGGCAAGGCCGCATCCAGCATGGGCAGGGTCGGCGTGATGCCCACGCCGCCGCTGATCAGCACCAGCGGACGCTCGCCGGGCTGCAGCGTGAAGTGGCCTGCGGGCGGGAACAGCTGCAGCGCGTCGCCGACCTGGACCCGGTCGTGCAGGAAGCTGGAGACCTTGCCGCCCGCCTCGCGCTTGACGCTGATGCGCAGGCTGCGGCCGTCGGCGGGCGCGGACAGCGAGTAGTTGCGCCGCTGCTCCAGGCCGTCCACCACCAGGCGCAGGCCGATGTACTGGCCGGGCTGGTGGGCGATGACGGGGCCGCCATCGGCCGGCACCAGGTAGAACGAGGTGATCTCGGCGCTTTCAGCCACCTTGTCCTCGACCACGAAGGCACGCTCGCCGCGCCAGCCACCCTCGGCCGCCGCCGTGCGGTCGTAGGCCTGGCGTTCGGCGCCGATCAGGATGTCGGCCAGCTGCTGGTAGGCGGCGCCCCAGGCAGCTATGACCTCGTCGGTGGCGATCTCGGCGCCCAGCACTTCACGGATGGCGCGCAGCAGGCAGGTGCCGACGATGGGGTAGTGCTCGGGCTGCACCTGCAGCGCCACGTGCTTGTGGATGATCTGCGCGGGCAGGTCGCCCAGGGCTTCGAGCCGGTCGATGTGCCTGGCGTACATGAGCACGCTGTAGGCCAGGGCGCGCGGCTGGGCACCGCTTTGCTGGTGGGCCATGTTGAACAGGGCGCGCACTTCGGGGTACTCGCCCAGCATGGTCTGGTAGAAGTGGGTGATCAGCGCCTCGCCGCCGGTTTCAAGCAGCGGGACGGTGGATTGGACGATGGCACGTTGGCGGTCGGTCAGCACGAAAAACTCCTTGGGTACGGGGACGGGCATGCCGGTGGGATGCCGGGCATGCCTTGACAAAGGCAAGGGCCGTGCCAGGACTGCAGCCCTTGCAGAACAATGGTTTGGCGTTTCATGCGTCAATATGACCTTCGTCAAATCGAGTCTTTTTGACAGCCATCGCAGTCTTTATGACCACATCCACCGCCCTGCATGCCCTGACCCCCCTGGTGGCCGACCTGGCCCAGGAACTGCCCGAGCGCGAGCGCTTTCGCCGCCTGCTGGCGGCCCTGCGCGCCGTGCTGCCGGCCGATGCCGCCGCCCTGCTGCGGCTGGAGGGCGAGTGGCTGCGGCCCGTGGCCATCGATGGCCTGGTGCCCGATGCGCTGGGCCGGCGCTTTCGCATTGCCGAGCACCCGCGCTTTGCCCAGTTGCTGGCAGCGGGCCAGGCCATGCGCTTTGCGCCCGACAGCCCGCTGCCCGATCCCTATGACGGCCTGGTGGCCCAGGGCCACGGGCCGCTGGAGGTGCACGACTGCATGGGCTGCGTGCTGCAGACGGGCGGCCTGCCCTGGGGCCTTCTCACGCTGGACGCGCTGGACCCCGGGCGCTTTGCCGACCCGGCAGCGCTGGCGGCGCTGCAGGCCTTCAGCCACCTGGCGGCGGCCACCGTGACCACGGCCGAGCGGCTGCGCCGGTTGGCGCGCAGTGCGCGCGCCCTGCCCGCGCCCGGCGCCGCCCCCGGGGGCGAGTCATCGCGTCCGCTGATCGGCCAGAGCCCGGCGATGCGCGCGCTGCAAAAGGACATCGCCCTGGTCGCCGCCAGCGACCTCAACGTGCTGATCACGGGGGATACCGGCACGGGTAAGGAACTGGTGGCCCAGGCCGTGCATGCGCAGTCGGCGCGTGCAGGTCGGGCGCTGGTCAGCATCAACTGCGCGGCCCTGCCCGACAACCTGGTCGAAAGCGAGCTGTTCGGCCATGTGCGCGGCGCCTTCACGGGCGCGCTGTCCGAGCGCAGCGGCAAGTTCGAGCAGGCCGACCAGGGCACGCTGTTCCTGGACGAAGTGGGCGAGCTGTCCCTGGCCGTGCAGGCCAAGCTGCTGCGCGTGCTGCAAAGCGGCCAGCTGCAGCGCCTGGGCTCGGACCGCGAGCACCATGTGGACGTGCGCGTGATCGCCGCCACCAACCGCGACCTGGCCGCCGAGGTGGCGGCAGGCCGCATGCGCGCCGACTTCTTCCACCGCCTGAGCGTCTACCCGCTGCGCGTGCCCGCGCTGCGTGAGCGCGACAGCGACGTGCTGATGCTGGCCGGCTTCTTCCTCGAGGAAAACCGCTCGCGCCTGGGCCTGGGCGGCCTGCGCCTGCACCCCGCGGCGCAATCGGCCTTGCTCGCCCAGGACTGGCCCGGCAATGTGCGGGAGCTGGAGCACCTCATCAGCCGCGGCGTGCTGCGTGCACTGAGCCGTGCGCCCTCCGCCGCTCCAGCCGGTGGCCGGGCACGCATGGTCACGCTGGGCCCGGCCGATCTCTGGGATGACGCGCAGCCCCCGGCGACGGCCACCCCGTCCCTGCCCGTCCCACAGGCCGCACCGCCCGGCGTCAACCCCCAAGGCCTGCGAGAAGCCGTGGAGAGCTACGAGCGCCACCTGATCGACGCCAGCCTGCAGCGCCACCACGGCAGCTGGGCCGCCGCCGCACGCGAGCTGCAGATGGACCGCGCCAACCTGCAGCGGCTGGCGCGGCGGCTGGGACTGGCATGAGGGGGTCATGCGGTCGGCACGCCGCCTTGAGACGAAGGCTTATTTAAGTCTGCTTAACTTGGTGCTTTCGTTATTTAAGAAAACCCGCATTTGCTTAAATAAGCTTCCGAAGCCATAGTCAGCCCATGCCCGATTCCCCTACCAGCCAGCGGCTTGGCCGCTTCATCGAGACATCCGCAGCAGGCGAAAAGGTGCGCGCCTTCGTACCGCCACCGCTGCCGCCGGAGCCGGCCATCGATGTGCTCGCGCTCCTGGAAAAGCTCAGCCTTGCCGAGCGTGCGCTGGGACGGCTCGATGGCATCACCATGCTGCTGCCCCGCCAGGAGTTGTTCCTCTACATGTACGTGCGCAAGGAGGCCGTGCTTTCTTCGCAGATCGAGGGCACGCAATCGACGCTGTCGGACCTGCTGCGCTTCGAAGCCGAGGCCCAGGCGGGCCAGCCCATCGACGACATCCGCGAAGTTTCGAACTATGTGGACGCGATGATGTACGGACTGGAGCGCCTGCGGGAACTGCCGCTGTCACTGCGCCTGATCCGCGAGATGCATGGCAGGCTGCTGCAAAGCGGACGCGGCGGCACCAAAAGCCCCGGCGAGTTCCGACGCTCGCAGAACTGGATTGGCGGCACGCGTCCAGGCAACGCCTTGTTCGTGCCGCCGCCCGTCAACGAGCTCGGCCCCTGCCTCGACGCATTTGAACGCTTCATGCACGAAGATGCCTCCCGCCTGCCCGCCCTCATCAAGGCGGGCCTGCTGCATGTGCAATTCGAGACACTGCATCCGTTCCTCGATGGCAATGGCCGCATCGGCCGCCTGCTGGTCACGCTGTACCTCTGCATCAACGGCGTGCTGAACAAGCCGCTGCTCTACCTCAGCCTATTTCTCAAGACGCATCGGGCCGAGTACTACCGGCTGCTGCAGGAAGTGCGCGAGAACGGCAATTGGGAAGCCTGGCTCGACTTCTTTCTCACCGGCGTGGCACAGACCGCGAACCAGGCCTTCGAGGCCGCCACCCATATCGTCGATCTGTTCAGGCAGGACCGCGAACGCATCGCGACCGAGGGCGAGCGCGCCAACTCCACACTGCGCATCCACGACCTGTTCCAGCTCAACCCCTTCCTGACGTCGAACCAACTGGTCCGGCAGACGGGACTGTCCTCGCCCACCGTCAACACGGCGCTCGCCGACTTGCAGCGCCTGGGCATCATTGAGGAAGTGACCGGCCGCAAGCGAGGCCGGGTCTTCAGCTATCGGCGCTATCTTTCCGTGCTCAACGAGGGCACGGATCCGCTACCCCGGCCGGCCTGATCTCTGGTCTCACCGCCTGAGCGACTTCAGCCACCCATAACCGCTCACCAGCAACACCCCCGCCAATACCATCAGCGCCCCCGCCAGGAAGTTGGGCTCGATGGGCTCGCTGAGCAGCCAGGCACCGAAGACCACGCCGAAGATGGGCGTCATGAAAGAGAACACGCCCAGGCGCGAGGCCAGGTATTGCGTGAGCAGCCAGAACCAGACCAGGAAGCTCACGAAGCAGACCAGCACGGACTGGAAGGCCAGGCCGGCCCAGGCCAGCGGCGTGGGCTCGAAGCGGGTCTGGCCCAGCAGGAAGGCGGCGGGCAGGAGCAGCGCAAAACCGGTGGCCAATTGGTAGAGCAGGGTCTGGGCGGCGGGCAGCGATGCCAGCCGCGTGGTGCGGATGGCCACCGTGGTGGCGCCCCAGGCCACGCCGGCGGCCAGCGCCAGCAGGTCGCCCAGCAGCATGGCGGCGCCGCCCGCCTTCGAAGGCTTGCCGCCGCCCAGGAAGGCCAGCGCTATGCCGGCAAAGGCCAGTGCGATGCCCAGCCATTGCAGCGGCGCCAGGCGCTCCGATGGCAGCTTCCAGTGCAGGCCCAGCGCCGCGAACACGGGGGCGGAATACAGGAAGACCACCACATGGGCGGCCGAGGTGTGGTTGATGCTCTCACCCACCAGCAGGAATTCCAGCGCAAACAGCGTGCCCACGGCCAGGCCCGGGCGCCAGCTGCCGTCGCCCCACTGCACGCGCATGCCGCGCCAGCGCATGAACAGCCACACCAGCACGGCGCCCGCGCCCGAGCGCAGCGCGATCTGAAGCGTGGGCGCAATGGCCTCGGCCGTGGCCTTGAGCAGGATCTGCTGCAGGCTCCAGATCAGGCACAGCATGAGCATCAGCGCGGCGGCGCGCGCGTCCAGCGGTTGGCGTGAGTCCACGGCATATCCCTTTCAGCGACCGTAAAAAAGCCGGCCCGCAGGCCGGCTTTGCATCAAGCGGAGGCTGGCCCGGCCAGCGGGCTCTCCATCACTTGATGCCCAGCAGTTCCACCTCGAAGTTCAGCGTGGCGTTGGGCGGGATCACGCCGCCCGCGCCACGGCTGCCGTAGGCGATGGAGGGCGGGCAGGTCAGCTTGGCCTTGCCGCCGACCTTCATCTTCTGCACGCCTTCGGTCCAGCAGGGGATGACGCCGGTCAGGGGGAATTCGATGGGCTGGCCGCGCGTGATGGAGCTGTCGAAGTCCTTGCCCGAGTCGGGGAAGTAGCCCCGGTAGTGCACGCGCACCGTGTCGCTGGCCTTGGGGCTGGCGCCCGTGCCTTCCTTGAGGCTTTCATAGACCAGGCCGCTGGCCGTGGTGACGGGTTCGGCCGCATGGGCAGCCACGCCGGTCAGTGCGGCGAGCATCAGGCCGCAGGAGGCGGCCAGGGTGGTGAGGGTCTTGTTCATGAGGGTTCTTTCAAATCAAAAAATGCATTCAACAGCAATGCCATGCCGTGCGGCCTCAAGCGCTGACACTGCCTGAAGGCAGGACGCCGAGCCAGAGCCGCCTCGCAGCGGGGGCGCCTAGCCGAGGGCGTCGTCCCCTGGGGGAAGCTGCGCAGCCGCTCAGGGGGTGCCATTTACGCCGATGTCGTCGAGGGCCTTGGCGATGTGGCCGACGGTGCGGTCCACGTTGTGCCATTTTTCCAGGCCGAACAGGCCGATGCGGAAGGTCTTGAAGTCCGGGCCTTCGTCGCACTGCAGGGGCACGCCCGAGGCGGTCTGCAGGCCGGCTTCCATGAACTTCTTGCCGCTCTGGATGCCGGGGTCGGTGGTGTAGCTGACCACGACGCCCGGTGCCTTCCAGCCTTCGGCCGCCACGCTGGGAAAGCCGCGCGACTCCAGCAGGGCACGCACCTTGGCGCCCAGGGCGATCTGCTCGTCGCGCACCTTGGCGAAGCCGTAGGCACGCGTCTCCAGCATCACGTCGCGCAGGCGCACCAGGGCGTCGGTGGGCATGGTGGTGTGGTAGGCGTGCTGGCCTTTTTCGTAGCCCTCGGCGATCTGCATCCACTTCTTGAGGTCGCAGGAGAAGCTGGAGCTTTGCGTGTGCTCGATGGCTTCGCGCGCACGCTGCGAGAGCATGACCATGGCGCAGCATGGTGAGCTGCTCCAGCCCTTTTGCGGGGCGCTGATCAGCACGTCCACGCCGGTCTTTTCCATGTCCACCCACATGGCGCCCGAGGCCACGCAGTCCAGCACGAAGAGCGCGCCCACCTCGTGCGCGGCGTCGGCCACGGTGCGCAGGTAGCTGTCGCTGAGGATGATGCCGCTGGCCGTTTCCACGTGCGGGGCGAACACGACCTTGGGCTTTTCGGTGCGGATGGCGGCGGCCACGTCCTCGGCGGCACACGGCGCCCAGGGGTCCTGGCTGCCCGGGCCCTGGCGGCGCGCCTTGCAGACCACGGCGCCACCGCCCAGGCCGCCTTCCTCGAAGATCTGGGTCCAGCGATAGCTGAACCAGCCGTTGCGCACGATGAGCACCTTTTCGCGGTTGGCGAACTGGCGCGCCACGGCCTCCATGCCGAAGGTGCCGCTGCCCGGCACCAGCACGGCCGTGTGGGCGTGGTAGACCTCCTGCAGCGTGGTGAGGATGTCCTGCATCACGCCCGCGAAGCGCTTGGACATGTGGTTGAGCGCGCGGTCGGTGTAGACCACCGAGAATTCAAGCAGGCCGTCGGGATCGATATCGGGCAGAAGTCCGGGCATGGGGAGGTCTCCAGAGGCAGCGGGGCCTGCAATGCAGGCCCGCCATCATGTTCGTCGGAAAGGCAGCCAGCTTAGCATGCCGCCCGTGGCGTTTTCAGGGCCTACCAGGTGTCCACGAAGCCGGCTTGGGCAGGCGCGACGCGCGCCCCCGCCAGGCCGCGCGACAGCCAGGCGCGCGTGTCGGCGGGGTCGATGACGGCGTCGATCTCCAGCGTGCCGGCCATGTGCATGGCCTCGCCGTGGGCGTACTGCTGGGCCAGCAGCCGGTCGAACAGGGCGCTGCGTTCGGCGCCCTCGGGCAGGGCCTCCAGTTCCTTGCGAAAGCCCAGGCGCACGGCGCCTTCCAGACCCATGGCACCGAACTCGCCCGTGGGCCAGGCCACGTTGAACACTGGCGCATGGAAGCTGCCGGCCGTCATGCCCATGGCCCCCAGGCCGTAGCCCTTGCGCAGCACCACGCTGAAATAGGGCACGCGCAGCTTGGCCGCCGTGACGAACAGGCGGCTGACATGGCGCACCTGGGCGGTCTTCTCGATCTCGGGGCCGACCATGAAGCCGGGCGTGTCCACCAGGCTCACGACGGGCAGGCCATGGGCATTGCACAGCTGCATGAAGCGCGCGGCCTTGTCGGCCGCATCGGCATCGATGGCACCGCCCAGGTGGGAGGGGTTGTTGGCCATCAGTCCCACGGGCCGGCCTTCGATGCGCGCCAGCGCCGTGTGGATGCCTGCGCCGAAGCCCGTGCGCAGCAGGAGCAGGCTGCCCTGGTCCACGAGGTGGGCCATGGCTGCGCGCGTGTCATAGGCGCGCAGCCGGTTCTCGGGCACCACATGGCGCAGGGCGCGCGTGTCGGGTGCGCTCCAGTCCGTGGTGCGGCCCTGGAAGAACGACAGGTAGTGGCGCGCGGCGGCCACGGCTTCGGCCTCGTCCTCGACCAGCACGTCGATCACGCCATTGGCATGCTGCACGCCGCTGGGACCGATCTGCTCGGGCCGGAAGACACCCAGCCCGCCGCCCTCGATCATGGCCGGCCCGCCCATGCCGATGCTGCTGGCGCGCGTGGCGATGATCACGTCGCTGCAGCCCAGCAGGGCCGCGTTGCCCGCGAAGCAGCGGCCGTGCGTGATGCCGACCACGGGCACCTGGCCCGACAGGGCCGCATAGGCGGCGAAGGTGTGCACGTGCAGGCCCGCGACCACGGGCGTGTCGGTATCGCCGGGGCGCCCGCCCCCGCCTTCGGCGAACAGCACCACGGGCAGCTTCTGCGCCAGCGCAATGCCCAGCATGCGGTCGGTCTTGGCATGGTTGCGCGCGCCCTGGGTGCCCGCCAGCACCGTGGCGTCATAGGACATGACGATGGCGCGCGAGCGCTCCTCGCCGAACTGCGCGCCGTTGATGGAGCCCATGCCCGTGACCATGCCATCGGCCGGCGTGTTGGCGATCAGGTCGTCCATGCTGCGCCGGCGCGTCTGCGCGGCAATGGCCAGCGCACCGTACTCGATGAAGCTGCCGGTGTCGCAGAGGTCGGCGATGTTCTCGCGTGCGCTGCGGCTGCCCTGGGCATGGCGTTTGGCCATGGCCTCGGGCCGGGCGGCATCGAGCGTGAAGGCGTGGCGGTCGATGACGCGCTGCAGGTCGGCGCGGATGTGGTCCGGGTCCTGTGCGGACTGCTGCGCGCGTGCGTCGGCCTGCACGCCTTCGGCGGCGGCCAGCACCAGCAGGGGCTGGTCCTGGGCCACATAGGTACCGGCCTCGGCCAGCAGTCGGGTGATGGCGCCGGCCTGCGGCGCCAGCAGCACATGCTCCATCTTCATGGCTTCGAGCACGCCCAGCTCGGCGCCTGCGGCCACGGCATCGCCCACGGCCACGCTCCACTGCACGATGCGTGCGGGCATGGGGGCCGTGATGGCGCCTTCGGGGACGGGCGCGCCGGCAGCCTCGGCCGCCATCGGGACATCGGCGGCCACGGCCGTGCGGCGCGCGCCTTCGGCCAGCGCCTGGGCATCCGCCACCAATTCGGGAAGGGCCTCTTCCAGCCAGCGGGTGTGCACGGCCTGCGACGCCATCTCGGGCCGCCCGGCCAGCGCCTGCAGCAGCGGCAGGTTGGTGGCCAGACCGTCGATGCGGCATTCGCCCAGCGCGCGGCGTGCGCGGCGCAGCGCGTCTTCAAAGCGCGGTGTGCTGCTGTGCACGATGAGCTTGGCCAGCAGCGTGTCGTAGTGCGGCGAGGGGCTGGCGCCCGCCACCGCATGCGTGTCGATGCGGATGCCGGGCCCGGCCGGCCACTGCAGCGTGCCTATGCGCCCGCTGCCGGGGCGCGACTGGCCTGCGGCATCCAGCGTCTCGGCGTTGATGCGCCACTGCATGGCATAGCCGCGCGGCGCGGGCGGTGTCCTGGCATCCAGGCCCAGCTCTCCAAGGTGATCGCCGGCCGCCACGCGGATCTGGGCCTGCACGAGGTCGATGCCGAAGACCTCCTCGGTGATGGTGTGCTCGACCTGCAGGCGCGGATTGGCCTCGATGAAGACATAGGGCAGGGAGTCGGAGGCGGCATCGACCAGGAATTCGAAGGTGCCCAGGCTCTCGTAGCCGATCTCGGCGGCCATGCGCAGCGCGTCGCGCGTGATGCGCTCGCGCAGCGGCTGCGCCAGGCTGGGGCTGGGGGCGATCTCCACCAGCTTCTGGAAGCGCCGCTGCAGCGTGCATTCACGCTCGCCCAGCGCGATGGGGCCTGCGCCGCCGTCGCCCAGGATCTGCACCTCGATATGGCGAGCGCCCGTCATCAACCGCTCCACATAGACGCCGTCCACGCCGAAGGCGGCGCGCGCCTCGCTGCGGCAGCGCTCGTAGGCGGCGGGCAGGTCCTCGGCGCGCGCCACGGCGCGCATGCCGCGCCCGCCGCCGCCGCCGATGGCCTTGACCATGATGCCGCTGGCGCCCCCGGCCCGCTGCGCCTCGAAAAAGGCCTGGGCCTGCTCCAGCGTGACGGCCTCGCTGCTGCCCGGCATCAGCGGCACGCCGCAGCGGCGCGCCAGATCGCGTGCGCGGGCCTTGTCGCCCAGCAGTGCCAGGTGCTCCGGCGTGGGGCCGATGAAGCACAGGCCCGCATCGGCACAGGCCTGGGCGAAGCCCGCGTTCTCGCTGAGAAAGCCGTAGCCGGGATGAATGCCGTCGCAGCCATGCTCGTGCGCAATGCGCAGCAGCTGGGTGCCGTCCAGGTAGGCCGAGGGGCCGCTGGCGCCCAGGGCCACGGCCGCATCGGCAGCGGATACATGGGGCGCCTGCGCATCGTCTGCGGCATACACGGCCAGGCTGGGCACGCCCAGCTCGCGCAGCGCGCGCACGATGCGCAGCGCGATCTCGCCACGGTTGGCAATCAGGATCTTGTGGAACATGGAACTCCGGTCTTTCTTATTGGTCGCGCAGCAAGCGCCGCAATACCTTGCCTGCGCCCGTGGCGGGCAGCGCCTCGATGAAACGCACCTCGCGCGGCGCCTTGTAGCTGGCCATGTTCTCGCGCGACCACTGCACCAGGTCCTCGGCCGCGACCTGCCGGCCCGGCCGCATGACGATGAAGGCGCGCACGACCTCGCCCTTGTGGGGATCGGGCACGCCGATCACGGCGGCCTGGGCCACGGCCGGGTGCTTGATGAGGATGGCCTCCACCTCCTCGGGGAAGACGCTGTAGCCCGAGACCTTGATCATTTCCTTGAAGCGGCCGATGAAGGTCAGGTAGCCCTCGGCGTCGATGCGGCCCATGTCGCCCGTGTGGACCCACCCGTTCTTCAGGGTCCGGGCCGTGGCCTCGGGCTTGTTCCAGTAGCCCTTGAAGTTGCCGGGGCCGCGGACGGTGATCTCGCCCACTTCGCCGGCCGGCAGCGGATCGCCCGTCTCGGGGTCGATGATGCGCACCTCGTTGCCGGGCAGCGGCTTGCCGTGCGTGCCCCAGCGGATGGCGTCGCCAGGCATGGTGGTGTCCATGGTGTGGGTCTCGCTGAGGCCATAGGCTGCCTCGCTGGAGACGCAGTTCGGGGTGAAGCGCTTCCACTGCCGCGCCAGTTCCTCGGTGTAGGCGATGCCGAAGCTGGTCACGGTGTTGCGGCGCAGCGCCGAAAAGTCCATGGCCTCCACGCCCGGCAGCTGCATCACGGCCACGTTCATGGGCGCGATGCTGTACCACCAGGTCACGCGGTAGCGCTCCAGCGCCTGGGCCACGGCCAGCGGGTCGAAGCGGTGCAGCAGCACGCAGGTGGCGCCGCTGTGCACGGGCATGTTCACGCCCATGGACATGCCGGCAATGTGATAGAGCGGCGCCACGGCCAGCAGCATATCCCCACCGTTCACGCCCGTGGCGCTGGAGGCCCCCGCCGTCTTGCTGGCCGCATTGCCGTAGCTGAGCATGGCGCCCTTGGGCAGTCCCGTCGTGCCAGAGGTGTAGGTCATCAGCGAGACATCGTCCAGCGAGACGTCCACGGACACAGGCTTGGCACCGCTGTGCATGGCATCCCAGAATGACTCGACGCCCTCGGGCAGCGGCTGCACAGGGGCCTGCAGCTCGGCAGGCAGCGCCAGCGTGGGGGACTCCGGCAGCCAGTCTCCGTAGCGCACGGCCAGCACATGCTGAAGCGCCGTGCTGGCGCGCACCTTGTCCACCACGGGCAGCAGCACGTCGGCCGCGACGATCACGCGGGCCTTGAGGTCATCGAGCTGGTATTGCAGCTCATGCTCCTTGTTCAGCGGCCCGCAGGGGCAGACGATGGCGCCGATCTTCTGGATGCCGTAGTGCGCCACGATGTACTGCGGGCAGTTGTTCATGAACAGCGCCACGGGCTCGCCCCGGCCCACGCCCAGCGCCTGCAGCCGCGCGGCAAAGGCGTCGCTGGCCGCGTCCATCTCGGCCCAGCTGATGTGGCGGCCATACCAGATGTAGGCGTCGCGGCCGGGATGGTTGCGCGCATTGCGGCGCAGGGCCTCATGCAGGGGAATGAGGGTCTCGGAATCCGCCATGCTTGTCTCCTGGGTGTCTGGCCATCCCGGAACCAGTCCTAAGGGATAGCCTTGATCTGATTCTTGGATCGGCGTCTTGCCAATATATACCCGCTGGTAGAACATTGCTACCCATCGGTATAACCACCGCAGCCACCGACGCGACACGAGCGACACGAGATCTCCCGCATGCCCAAGCCCCCTGTCACCCCGCGCGGCCGCCAGCGCCTTCCCACGGCCGGCTCCGATGAAAAGCGCGAACGCATCCTCAAGGCGGCCGAGGCCCTGTTCGACCGCAACGGCTACGCCAACACCACCATGGAGCAGATCGTCCAGGCCCTGGGCGTGACCAAGCCCTTCGTCTACTACTACTTCCGCAACAAGCAGGAGATCTTCGAAACCCTGTGCTGGGCGCCCACCGAGGCCTGCTTCACCGTGCTGGACTTCGCGGCCGACGATGCGCGCGCCGCGCACGAGAAGGCCGTGGACGGCCTGCAGCGGCTGATCGCCGCCACCATTGCCCACTATCCGGCGGCCTTCTTTCCCTACCGCGAGCCCCAGGCCTTCAGCCCTGCGTACATGAAGGCCTCGCGCACGCTGGCGCGCCAGTTCTACCGCCAGTTCTGCGCGCTGCTCGAAGAAGGCCGCGCCAGCGGCCATCTCGATTTCCGCGAGACACGCATCACCGCCCAGGCCGCCTGCAGCCTGCCGGGCTTTCTCTACAACTGGTACCGCCCCGGTGGCCGCCTGGGCCCGGCCGAGATGGTGGCCGAACTGACCGAGCTGGCCAGCCGCGTGCTGGGCCTGCGCACGGCGCCAGCCACCACGACCGAAGCCATTGCCGCACCCCCCGCGAAAAAGACGCCTGCACGGCGCAGCCGGCCCCGTGCCGAGCCGCCCGGCAAGGACTGACGACCATCCATCGAGGAGACAGGACATGCCCATCAGCCGCTTTTGCCAGCCTTCCACCACACTCGCCGCCGCCCTGCTGTGCGGCACGTGCGCCCACGCCCAGGGAACCGACACATTCAGGATCGCCTTCATCGACCCGCTGTCCGGCCCTTTCGTCAGCACGGGCGAGCTGATGCGCGACCACGTGCAATACGCGGTCGAGGACGTGAACGCCAAGGGCGGGCTGTTCAACGGGGCGAAGCTGCAGCTGCTGCAGTTCGACAGCAAGCTCTCGGCCCAGGAGAGCCAGGCCGCGCTGCAGGCGGCCATCGACCAAGGCGCGCGCGTGGTGGTCACGGGCGGATCGGGCTCATCGGTGGTGGCGGCACTGGTGCAGGCGGCCTCGCGCCACAACCAGCGCAATCCGGGCAAGGAGGTGCTGGTGCTCAACCACTCCTCCATCGACCCCGAGCTGACGGGCAAGGCCTGCAGCTTCTGGCACTTCATGTTCGATGCCAACACCGCCATGCGCATGCAGGCGATTGCCAGCTTCATCAAGACCCAGCCGGGCATCCGCAAGGTCTACCTGCTCAACCAGGACTACGCCCACGGCAAGCAGTGGGCGGCCTACGGGCGCCAGATGGTGGCCGCCGCCCGGCCCGACATCCAGTTCACGGGCGAGATGCTCCATCCCATAGGCCGGGTCAAGGACTTCGCGCCCTATGTGGCCAAGATCAAGGAGACGGGTGCGGACTCGGTGATCACCGGCAACTGGGGCCAGGACCTGACCCTGCTGCTCAAGTCGGCCGCCGACTCGGGCTATGACCTGCGCTACTTCAACCACAGCGCGGGCGGCATGCCGGGCACGGTGACATCCTTCGCCCAGACCCGCATCGGCCAGCTGACCTGGGTGGCCGAATGGCACCCGGGCCAGGCCGGCCGCCCGCTGGCCGACGCCCGCGCCCAGGAATACAAGGCCCGCATGGGCAAGGACTTCCTGGCCCCCCGCATGGACCTGGTGCCGCGCATGCTGGCCGCCGCCATGGCCAAGGCCCGATCCACCGAGCCCGTGAAGATCGCGCTGGCCCTGGAGGATCTGCAGATGGACACCGTGGTCGGCCCCGTGCGCATGCGTGGCAAGGACCACCAGCTGCTGCTGCCCCAGGTGGTCAACACCATCGCCCCGGTGGACGGCAAGCTGGTCAAGGCCGGTTGGGAAGGCACGAACTACGGCTTTCGCACGGATGCCGTCTACACGCCCGAGCAGGTGGAGTTGCCCACGGATTGCCAGATGAAACGGCCAAGCGGGAGCTGAGCCGGCGCTCCCCGCTCAACGCGGGGCGTAATCCCGCTGCCCGAAGATGCCGCTGCCGACACGCACCATCGTGCTGCCTGCGGCCACGGCCGCTTCCAGGTCGCCGGTCATTCCCATGGATACCGTGTCGAAGCGCTCCAGCCCCGGCAGGCCGCTGGCGCGGATCTGCGCGAAGACGGCGGCGGCGCGGGCATGCACCTCGCGCTGGGCCTCGAAGCCCGGCGCATCGTCGGGAATGCTCATCACGCCGCGCAGCGCCAGGCGCGGCAGCCGCACGATGGCGGCGGCCAGCTCCAGCGCCTGCTGCGGGGCCACGCCGGCCTTGGTCTCGCCGCCATCCACGTTCAGCTGGATGCAGACCTGCAGCGGCGCCAGGCCCTCGGGACGCTGGGCCGACAGGCGCTCGGCGATCTTCAGGCGGTCCACGGTCTGGGCCCAGTCGAAATGCTCGGCCACCAGCCGCGTCTTGTTGCTCTGGATGGGGCCTATGCAATGCCATTGCAGGGCCTCGCCCCCGGGCAGGCCCATGGCGCGCACGGCGGCGATCTTTTCCACGCCTTCCTGGATGTAGTTCTCGCCGAAGCTGCGCTCGCCGGCCAGCACGGCCTCGCGCACGGCATCGGCACCGAAAGTCTTGGAGACGGACAGCAGTTGCACCGAGCCGGACGCCCTGCCCGCCTGCGCGCAGGCCGCGGCAATCCGTTCGTGAATCTGTTGAAGCTTGTTTTCAATCGTCGTCATAATTGCCGCCAGCGTACCAAACGAGGGAGCGAACTCCGTGGACATCACCCAATTGCTGGCATTCAGCGTCAAGAACAAGGCCTCCGACCTGCACCTGTCCGCGGGGCTGCCGCCGATGATCCGTGTGCACGGCGATGTGCGCCGCATCAATGTCGATCCGCTGGACCACAAGACGGTCCACGCCATGGTCTACGACATCATGAGCGACTCCCAGCGCAAGGCCTACGAAGAGTTCCTGGAGGTGGACTTCTCGTTCGAGATCGAGGGCCTGGCGCGCTTCCGTGTCAACGCCTTCAACCAGTACCGGGGCGCGGCCGCCGTCTTCCGGACCATTCCCAGCAAGATCCTGACGCTGGAGCAGCTCAACGCGCCGCGCATCTTCGCCGACCTGGCCCTGAAGCCGCGCGGCCTGGTGCTGGTGACCGGCCCCACGGGCTCGGGCAAGTCCACCACGCTGGCCGGCATGGTCAACCACCTCAACGAGACCGAGTACGGCCACATCCTGACGGTGGAGGACCCCATCGAATTCGTGCACGACTCCAAGAAGTGCCTGATCAACCAGCGCGAAGTCGGCCCGATGACGCAGTCGTTCTCGGCCGCGCTGCGCTCGGCGCTGCGCGAGGACCCGGACGCCATCCTGGTGGGCGAAATGCGCGACCTGGAAACCATCCGCCTGGCCATGACCGCCGCCGAGACGGGCCATCTGGTCTTCGGCACCCTGCACACCTCCAGCGCAGCCAAGACCATCGACCGCATCATCGACGTCTTCCCGGCCGAGGAAAAGGAAATGGTGCGCGCCATGCTCTCCGAATCGCTGCAGGCCGTGATCTCGCAGACGCTGTGCAAGACCAAGGACGGTCAGGGCCGCATTGCCGCCCACGAGATCATGCTGGGCACCAGCGCCATCCGCAACCTGATCCGCGAGGCCAAGGTGGCCCAGATGTACTCCACCATCCAGACGAGTCAGAATGTGGGCATGCAGACGCTGGACCAGAACCTGACCGATCTGGTGCGGCGCAACCTGATCAGCCCCGCGGAAGCCCGCGCCAAGGCCAAGATACCGGAAAACTTCCCGGGCTGACCATCACCCGCCCAGCCTTCCGCCACGCGCCATGAAAAGCATTTTCCGCAAGCTGCGAAGCGGCCAGGAGCCTTCAGCCCCGGCCTCCGAATCGGCCTTCTTCACGACCACGCTGGCGGCGCATGGCTTCATGGACCCCCACACGCCCCCTGTTCCGTGGGAGGCGCGCGCCATCGAGGTCGGCGCCGCGCGGCTGCCGCGCGGCGGCGGCGGTCAGCTGGAGCAGCTGTGGTCGCGCGACCGCTACCTGGGCCAGCTGGATGCGGCCAGCCTGCAGCGGCTCAGTGAATACTTCATCTACGCGGCCGTGGCACCGCAGCGCGACGTGATCCGCCAGGAAGAGAACGGCAGCTTCATGGCCGTGGTGCTGTCCGGCCAGATCGCCGTGGAGCGCCAGCAGCCCTGGGGCGAGCGCATGCGCCTGGCGCAGACGCGGCCCGGCGACATCCTGGGCGAGATGTCCCTGCTGGACGGCGGTCCGCGCTTTTCCAGCTGCACCACGCTGACCGACTGCGAGATCGGCGTGCTCAGCGCCGAGGCGCTGGACGAGATGATGGTCAAGGACGCCGCGCTGGCCGCCAAGCTGATGGCGCTGCTGGCGCGCAAGCTCTCGTTCCGGCTGCGCGCCATCAGCGTGCGCCTGGGCGAAGAGCAGCACACATAGACAGTGAGTGAGTAAGTGAGTTGAATATGAGGACGCCTGGCCCCTGCGGGCCGGACCGGCCTACCTGCAAATAACAAAACAACCTGTGCGCCACAACGGCGCGCAATGCCCGGGGGAATACGGCAATGGAAAGAGATCAGGCCACCAAGTTCATCAACGACCTGCTCAAGCTCATGGTCAGCCGCAACGGCAGCGACTTGTTCATCACGGCGGAATTCCCGCCGGCGATCAAGATCGACGGGCGCATCACCAAGGTGTCGCCGCAGCCGCTGTCGCCCGTGCACACGCTGACGCTGGCGCGCTCGGTCATGAGCGACAAGCAGATCGCCGATTTCGAGCGCACCAAGGAGTGCAACTTCGCCATCTCGCCGCCGGGCATAGGGCGCTTTCGCGTCAACGCCTTCATCCAGCAGGGCCGCGTGGGCATGGTGATGCGGACGATTCCGTTGGCCCTGCCCACGATCGACAGCCTGGGCGTGCCCCAGGTGCTCAAGGAGGTGGCCATGACCAAGCGCGGCCTGTGCATCCTGGTCGGCGCCACGGGCTCGGGCAAGTCCACCACGCTGGCCGCCATGGTGGACTGGCGCAACGAGAGCTCCTACGGCCATATCGTGACCATCGAGGATCCCATCGAATTCGTGCATCCGCACAAGAACTGCGTGGTCACGCAGCGCGAAGTGGGCCTGGACACGGACAGCTGGGAAGCGGCGCTCAAGAACTCCCTTCGCCAGGCGCCCGACGTGATCCTGATGGGCGAAATCCGCGACCGCGAGACCATGGAGCACGCCATCGCCTTCTCGGAAACCGGCCACCTGTGTCTGGCCACGCTGCACGCCAACAGCGCCAACCAGGCACTGGACCGTATCGTCAACTTCTTCCCCGAGGACCGCCGCCCGCAGCTGTTGATGGACCTGTCGCTGAACCTGCGCGCCATGGTCTCCCAGCGCCTGCTGCCCAAGCAGGACAGCAAGGGCCGCGTGGCCGCCATCGAGGTGATGCTCAACTCGCCGCTGATCTCCGACCTGATCTTCAAGGGCGAGGTCACCGAGATCAAGGAGATCATGAAAAAGAGCCGCAACCTGGGCATGCAGACCTTCGACCAGGCGCTGTTCGACCTGTTCGAATCCAACCTGGTCACCTACGAGGATGCACTGCGCAATGCCGACTCGGTCAACGACCTGCGGCTGCAGATCAAGCTGGGCAGCCAGCGCGCCAAGTCGCTGGACCTGGCGGCGGGCACCGAGCATTTCGCCATCGTCTGAGGGGCGTGCCATGCACGCCCTGACCGCGCCTTCAGTGCGCTGAGCCGGCATGCCGGCTCCTTCCAGGGCCACGCCGGACGCGGCCCTGCGCCACCCGCCTCCCACCACCTCTCAGGATTGCTTCCATGTCCGACTCCTCCATCGCCGCCCGCAGCTATGCGGACACCGCTCCTCTTTCCGTGGCCTTCCTGGGGCTGGGCGTCATGGGCTACCCCATGGCCGGCCACCTGGCCACGGCAGGCCACCGCGTCACGGTCTACAACCGCACGCCGGCCAAGGCCCGCGCCTGGTGCGAGGAGTTCAACGGCGGCCACGCGGCCACGCCGCGCGAGGCCGTGGCCGGCGCCGACATCGTGTTCAGCTGCGTGGGCAATGACGATGACCTGCGCTCGGTCGTGCTGGGGCCGGACGGCGCCTTCGCCGGCATGCGCCGCGGCGCCATCTTCGCCGACCACACGACGGCATCGGCCGAAGTCGCGCGCGAGCTGCATGCGGCCGGGCTGGAGCTGGGCCTGCAGTTCATCGACGCACCCGTCTCGGGCGGCCAGGCCGGCGCCCAGAACGGCCAGCTCACCGTGATGTGCGGCGGCGACGAGGCCGCCTTCGCCACCATGCAGCCCGTGGCCATGGCCTTCTCGCGCGCCTGCACGCTGATGGGCGACAGCGGCGCCGGCCAGCTCACCAAGATGGTCAACCAGATCTGCATCGCGGGCCTGGTCCAGGGCCTGTCCGAGGCCATCGCCTTCGGCCAGCGCGCGGGCCTGGACATTCCCAGCGTGCTCGATGTCATCGGCAAGGGCGCAGCCCAGAGCTGGCAGATGGACAACCGCGGCCGCACCATGGCCGAAGGCAAGTTCGACTTCGGCTTCGCCGTGGACTGGATGCGCAAGGACCTGGGCCTGGTGCTGGCCGAAGCCCAGCGCAATGGCGCGCGCCTGCCCGTCACGGCCCTGGTGGACCAGTTCTATGCCGATGTGCAGCAGATGGGCGGCAGGCGCTGGGATACATCGAGCCTCATTAAGAGGCTCACCCCCTGAGCGGCTTACGCCGCTTCCCCCTCGTTGCACGGCGCCTCTCTACTTGCTTCGCAAGGGAGGGGGACGACACCCTCGCTGCGGGGCGGCGCGGCCGGCGTAGGCCCTTGCTTGGTGTCCCTGGCTTTAGGCCCTGCCAGATTCAAGTGCTATGCCCTGAGGAACGAGATCTTCCTATGCCCAAAACAAAAAGCCGGAACATGTTCCGGCTTTTTCTTTCAGGCGGCGGTGATCACTTTACCGGAGTGACGGTGGCGCCTGCGGGGGTGGACAGGCTGCTTTCCGAGAGGCTGGTGGGAGCGCTGGCTGCGGCAGCCTTGCCGGAGTCGTCGGTGACCACGGGCGCGGACTGGGGCAGCATGCGGGCCAGTTCGTCCTCGGAGATGACCTCCACCACGCGCACGACCTTGGTCACGTCGTTGATGCCGCGGGCAATCTCGGCGCCGCGCTTGGCTTCGCGCGGGGTGACGATGCCCATCAGGAAGACGACCTTGTTCTCGGTCACGACCTTGAAGGCCGAGGCCTGGATGTCCTTGGCGTCCAGCAGGCTGGCCTTGACCTGGGTGGTGATCAGCGCGTCCTTGGAGCGCTGGCTCAGCGTGGAGGTGAAGGGTGCCACCACCACTTCGTTGAAGACATTGCGCACCGTGGGCTGCTCGCGCACGAGCTTCTCGATGGTCTGGCGGTCGGCCTCATTGCCGGCCTCGCCGGTCAGCAGCACCTGGCGGTTGTAGCTGGTGACGTTGACATGGGCCTTGTCGCCCAGCACCTCGGCGATGCGGTTGCTGGCACGCAGCTCGATGCCCTGGTCTTCCACCTGGGTGCCGGTGGTGCGGCGGTCCGCCACCGACATGCCGGCCATCACGGCGCTGCCACCCAGCAGGGCGACACAGCCCGACAGGGCGGCGCCCAGGGACGCGACGGCGAGCACGGCGCAGGCGGTGCGGGACCAACGGAACTTCATAAAGGCATCTCCTGTTCACCCAGCAGTTGGGCATCCACGCCGTCGCACAGGCAGTGCAGCACCAGCGTATGGGTTTCGCGCACGCGCGCCGCACGGTCGTGCGGCACGCAGATCAGAACATCGGTCTCGCGCACGCGGCCGGCCAGGGAGCCGCCCGTGCGGCCGGTCAGCACCACGGCCATCATGTCGCGCTCATGGGCGGCATCCAGCGCTTCGAGCACGGCCACGTCGTTGCCCGTGGCGGACAGCACCAGCAGCAGGTCGCCGGGCTGGCCCAGGGCGCGTATCTGGCGCGCCAGGTACTGGGTGGCGTTGCCGCCCGAACCCGTGGCACCCACGGTGCCCAGCAGGCCGCCGTCGGAGACCAGGGCCACGGCAGCCAGCTCGGGCCGGTCGCGTTCGAAGCCGGCCACGCACAGGGCGGCGAACAGCTGGGCGTCGCTGGCGGAGGCGCCGGCGCCGCAGGCCAGAACCTTGCCGCCGCTGGTCACGCAGGCCAGCATGGCCTGCACTGCCGCCGCAATGGGCTGGCTCAGCGCCTGGGCAGCCTGGTATTTCAGGTCGGCGCTGTCGATGAAATGCTGTTGGATACGTTGCTCAAGCATGGAGGCCCGATGATAACTGCCGCCCTTGAAGTCTTTCGTAGCCAGGCGTTATTTGTGCTGCAGCGGTAACGGTTCAGGCGCCTTCGGCGTCAAAGGCGGCCTGGAGCCACTGCACAGAGGTCCCGGCACCGGGCTCGACCAGCACCACGTCGAAGCGGCACGGCGGCGGCGCGGACCAGCGCATCAGGTAGTGGCGTGCCGCAAATACGATGCGCCGCTGCTTGGTGGCGCCGATGCTGGCGCCGGCACCGCCGAAGGCATGCGTGCCGCGGCTGCGCACCTCGACGAAGACCACGGTGCCGTCGCGCGCCTGCACGATGAGGTCGATCTCGCCGCCGCCGCGGCCCGGCGTCCGATAATTGCGCTCGACCAGACGCAGGCCGGCCGCCTGCAGATGGGCCAGCGCCGCATCCTCGGCCTGCTGGCCCCGGTGCCGGGTCGTGAGGGCAGACGGCCCCGCGCCTGCCGGCTTTTTCGCAAGGAAACCCATTGACTACCTCTTTCGCCACCGCGCTGGGCGCAGCCAAGGATGCTGCGGCATCCCAGCATTATCCGCAGGGCGCCCTCTACGTGGTGGCCACTCCCATCGGCAACCTGGCCGACATCAGCCTGCGCGCCCTGCATGTGCTGCAGCTGGTGGACTGCGTGGCCTGCGAGGACACGCGCCACACGCAGGGCCTGCTGCGCTCCTATGGCCTGGACCGGCCCGGCAGCCAGCTGCTGGCCGTGCACCAGCACAACGAGGCCGAGGCGGCCCAGCAGATCGTGGCGCGGCTGCAGCAGGGCCAGCGCATCGCCTATGTCAGCGATGCGGGCACGCCCGGCGTCAGCGACCCCGGCGCACGCCTGTGCGCAGCCGTGCAGGCTGCAGGCCTGCGCTGCATTCCGCTGCCCGGCGCCAGCAGCATCACGGCGGCCATCAGCGTGGCCGGCGCGGTCACGCCTTCGCAGGGCGAGGGAGGGTTCGTCTTCGCGGGCTTTCTGCCCACCAAATCGGCCGAGCGCCTGGCCGCCGTGCAGCAACTGGCCCTGCAGCCGCGCTGCACCGTGCTGCTGGAGGCCCCCCACCGCATTGCCGACCTGGCCACCGCCCTGGCCACGCTGGGCGAGCGCCCGGTGACGCTGGCGCGCGAGATCACCAAGCAGTTCGAGGACATTGCCACCATGCCCGCCAGCGCGCTGCCGGCCTGGCTGCAGGCCGTGCCCCAGCGCAGCAAGGGCGAATTCGCCGTGGTGCTGCACCCGGTGGACCTGGGCGGCGACGAGGCCGACGGCGAAGCGCTGCGCGTGCTGCGCCTGCTGCTGGCCGAGCTGCCCACCAAGACCGCCGTGCGCCTGGCGGCCGAGATCACGGGCGCACCGCGCAACCGCCTCTACGACGCCGCGCTGGCGATCAAGCAGGCCGCCGAGGAGGACCCGATAGAGGATTAAGCCCAAGGCGGCAGCACCACAGTGGCCTTCACACTCAGGGACACCGAGCAAGGACCTGGGCCGGCCGCGCCGCCCCGACCGCGAGGGTGTCGCCGGTTGCCCGTGCGCCGCCCGCGTAGCGAGAGGGGGGCGCCGTGCAACGGGAAGCGGCGCAGCCGCTCAGGGGGACTTATGCATACGCGAGGCCGGTGGCCACGCCGCCGAACAGGTCGCCTTCGACCTGCGGCACGCCGGGGAAGGCCTCGCGCAGCGCATCGCGCAGCGTGCGCAGGGCCGATGAGCCGCCCGTGAGGTAGATGGCGTCCAGCGCCTGGGGCGCCACGCCGGCCAGGCGCAGGCAATCCTGGGCGCAGGCCACGACCTGTTGCAGCGGGCCTTGCAATTGCTCGTGCAGCACCTCGGGCGAGATGGCGGCGGACAGGCCCGATTCCAGCCAGCCCAGCTCGATGGGCGATTCGGCATGGCGCGTGGAGGCCTCGATCTTGGCCTGCTCCACCACGGAGGCCAGGCGATGGCCTTCGCGCAGTTCCAGCACGTCCATCAGGCGCTTGTGCAGGCGCTGGTCGCTGTAGTCGGTGCGCAGGTTGCGCGCCTCGGCCAGGGCCTTGGGCGAGTACAGCCACTGGATCAGGTGCCAGGTCGAGAGGTCGAAGAACACGCGGCTGGGCACTTCGCGGCCGCTGGGGCCGATGTGCCGGTAGCCCAGCAGTGGCATGAGCTGGGCCAGGTTGAGCCGGTGGTCGAAGTCCGTGCCGCCGATGTGCACGCCGCTGGTGGCCAGGATGTCGTCGCGGCGGTCGCTGCAGCCGGCCTGCTCGGGGCCCAGGCGCACGACAGTGAAGTCGGAGGTACCGCCGCCGATGTCCACCACCAGCACCACGGATTCCTGCGTGAGGCGCTGCTCGTAGTCCAGCGCGGCGGCAATGGGCTCCATCTGGAAATCCACTTCGCCCAGGCCTGCGGCGCGCGCGGCATCGGCCAGGGCCTGCTGGGCCTGGCGGTCGCGCTCGGGATGGTCGTCCACGAAATGCACGGGCCGGCCCAGCACCACGCGCTCGGGCAGGCGGCCGTCCAGCGAGGCACGCGCCCGGTCGGCCACGCGGCGCAGGAACAGGCCGATGATGTCCTGGTAGCTCACGAACTGGTCGTGCACCGCCGTCTTTTCCTGCAGCAGCGCGCTGCCCAGCAGGCTTTTGAGGGAGCGCATGAGCCGGCCCGGCTCGCCGTCCAGGTACTGGGCCATGGCGTCGCGCCCGAAATGGGTGCTGTGCTCGTCCGTATGGAAGAACAGCGCCGTGGGCATGCCGCAGGCTTCGCCTTCCAGCGGCAGCAGGCGTGCGGTCTGGCCGGGGGCGCGCCAGGCCATGGCGGAGTTGGAGGTACCGAAATCTATGCCCAGCGTGGCAGGAGTGGAAGCAGTCGTCATGGCAAGCAGCGCCGCGCCGCGGCGCCCCTCAAGGGAGGCCGCGGCCGCAACGAAAACGCCCACCGGGGTGGGCATGGGTGTCAGCGGGGCGCCATTCTAGCGCCCGCACATTTCGCCTAGGCGGCGGCGGTTTCCCGGGCAGGGGAAACCTGGGCCAGCACGATGCGCGCGCCGTGCGTGGCGGTCTCGTCCAGTGCCAGCGCAGATGCCGGCTGCCGCACGTCCAGCCCGATCGCATAAGGGCCTTCGCCGCGCGTGGCCAGCCGGTGGCCCAGCGCACCCGTGGCCACGCCCTGGGCCGGGGCAGACAACACCAGCTCGGTGGCGCCCGGCCCCCCCAGCTTCAGCGAGGCGCGGTAGGCGCCGCCATCGGCCGACAGCCGGGCCTCCCCGACCTCGGCGCCTTCACCCAGCAGCGCACGCCAGCGTGCCAGGCTGGCCCGCAGGTCATGCACGGCCACGTGCAGCCGGGCCACGCCGGTGGCGCCGTTGGGGTGCACGCGCGCCTCTCCTTCGGGCACACGCAGGGCACGCGGCGTGAGGTCGCCGCAGAGAAAGGGCAGGTCCTGGCTGCGGGCGCGTGCATTGCGCCAGCGCAGTTGCGCGCCGTCGGGACGCAGGCGGCCGCCTTCGTAGGGCGCCTCGTAGTCCAGACCGCGCGCCTGGGCTGCGGCGACCACGGCGCCGGTCTCCGACGGCAGCAGCGCGAAATCGACAATGCCCTCGCCGTGGCGCTGCAGCTGCTGCCACCAGCGCTCCTCGGGCGCGGGTGCGCGCCAGGCGATGAGCTCGAAATAGGCGCCGTCGGCAAACACCACCAGGGCGTTGTGCGTGGAGCGGCCCGGGTGCTCGCCGCCGCGCAGCACGTTGAATCCCAGCGCGGTGTAGTCGGCAATGGTGCGTTCCAGGTCCTGGACCGCGATGACGATGTGGTCGAGTGGCAGGGTCATGGCAGGGGTGCTTTCCGCACGGTGTTCAGGCCGCCAGGCGCGCGGCTGCGCTGGAATCGGTGTGGCGCACTTCGGCGCGGATGTTCTGCGGATTGCGCAGCAGGTTGAGGATGGGGCAGGTGCGCTCCACGGCCTCGAACAGCGCGTCGATGTCGGCGCGGCTGGCGGGCGAGTCGATGTGCACGGTGTAGCCGATCTCATGCGGCCAGATGGGCGTGGCCTCGTGGCCGGGCTTGCCGCCGCGCGGGTCGATGATGCCCGTGACCTCGACCTCCAGGCTCTCCACGGGCACCTGGCGCTCGGCCGCCTGGATCAGAAAGATGTGGGTCACGCAGGTGCCCAGCACGCCCAGCTGCAGCTCGGGCGAGCTCGGGCCAAGGTTGTAGCCCGCGAAGTCGGGCGGGCTGTCGCTGATGACCTGGTGCTCGCGGATGCGCAGGCGGCGCACGCCGCTGCGGCCCTCGGCGCGCACATGGGCCTTGAGATGGGCGGGCTGTGCCGTGCCGGCCGCGACGGCGGCGCTGCGGGCGAGCACGGCGGCGCGCTTTTCGGCGAGGTATTCGTTGAGATGGCTCATGGACGGGCTTTCGGTGGATTTCGGTGAAGGACGTACCAGCCCATTGTTGGGACCGCCGCATGCGCGGCAAACAAACGAATCCGTCTGCGCTTATGCACTGGGCAGATATGCGGGGGCGCCATCCCTTAGTCGTTTTCCAAATAACGATGCAACTCGATATATGAGCGCAAATATTTGGCATCGATAGCATGAAAAACATGGAGCCGGTCCTGTGCCGGCAGTCTTGTTTTTCAGCGCCCCAGCGGCGGCGAGGTACGAACGTGTTTTCCCAATCGAAGGCGGGTCAGGTGGCATGGAAGGCCGCGATAGCGGTATTGGCGGGCAGCAGCCTGCTGCTGGCGGCGTGCTCCCGGCAGGCCGATACGGCCCAGGCGGGCGCGGCTGCCGGCCCCGTGGAGGGCGGCACCCTGGTCTATCTGGAGCAGCAGGCCCATACCAACCTCTATCCGCCGGCCGGGGGCTTCTACCCCAACGGCGGCGTGCTCAACCAGATCACCGACAAGCTGACCTACCAGGACCCGAAGACGCTGGAGATCCAGCCCTGGATCGCCGAGTCCTGGACCGTGAACGCCGACGCCACCGAGTACAGCTTCAAGCTGCGGCCCGGCGTCACCTTCTCCGACGGCACCCCGCTGGACGCGGCGGCCGTGGCGCGCAACTTCGACACCTACGGCCTGGGCAACAAGGCGCTCAAGCAGCCGGTGTCCGAGGTGATCAACAACTACGAGCGCAGCGAGGTGGTCGATCCGCTGACGGTGAAGTTCTTCTTCAGGAAGCCTTCGCCGGGCTTCCTGCAGGGCACCTCGGTGATCGGCTCGGGCCTGGTCTCGCCGGCCACGCTGGACCGCCCCTTCGAGGAGCTGGGCGACGCCACCCGCATCATCGGCTCCGGCCCCTTCGTGGTGGCCAGCGAGACGCTGGGCAAGGAACTGGTGCTCAAGGTGCGCAAGGACTATGCCTGGGGTCCCGCCAAGCTGGCCCACCAGGGCCGCGCGCGGCTGGACGAGGTGAAGTTCATCGTCACGCCCGAGGACAGCGTGCGCATCGGCGCGCTGCTGGCCGGTCAGGCCGGGCTGATCCGCCAGATCCAGGCCTATGACGAAAAGCGCGTCGAGGAGCAGAAGTTCAGCATCTACGCCCCGCCCACGCGCGGCGTGAACAACAGCGTGGCCATCCGCCCGGACAACGCCCTGGTGGCCGACCTCAAGGTGCGCCAGGCGCTGCTGCATGGCACCAATGCCAAGGAGATCGTGGAGACGCTGTTCTCGCCGCGCTATCCGCAGGCGCGCTCGGTGATCGCCTCCACGGCGGCCGGCTTCGTGGACCTGTCGGCCAAGCTGGCCTATGACGAGGCCAAGGCGAAACAGCTGCTGGACGAGGCCGGCTGGACGCTGGGCGCCAACGGCCTGCGCCAGAAGAACGGGCAGGACTTCGTGCTGTCCACCTACGAGTCCCTGCCCCAGCCGCAGAACAAGGAGACGCTGCAGCTCGTGGCCCAGCAGTGGGCGCGCATCGGCGTCAAGCTCAACGTGCTGTCGGGCGACGCGGGCAGCCGCGCCGTGGACACGCTGGACCCCGACAAGACCGGCGTGCTGCCCGGCATGGTGGGCCGCGCCGATCCCGACGTGATCAAGAGCAACTACTACCCGACCAACCGCAACGTGCTGCTGCAAAAGGGCGGCGTGAGCCAGAAGGTCAAGTCCTTCGAGGACACGAAGCTCAACGGCCTGTTCGACGCCATCGCGGCCGAGACCGATTCCGCCAGGCGCCTGGCGCTGGCCGGCGAGGTGCAGAACTACCTGATCGACCAGGCCTATGTGATTCCCATCTTCGAGGAGCCCCAGGCCTTTGCGGGCGCAGGCTGGGTGCGCGACGTGGGCTTCGAGGCCGTGGGCCGGCCCAGCTTCTACAGCACTTGGCTGGCCAAGCGCTGACCGGAACGCTCCCCCGGAACCGCTCCCATGCCGCGCCGCTATCTGCTCAGCCGCATCGCCCAGGCCGCCCTGGTGCTGTGGGCGGCCTTCACGGTCTCGTTCATCCTGCTGCAGCTGCTGCCGGGCGACGCCGTGCTGATCAAGTTCCTGAATCCCGAGCTGGGCCTGGGCCCGCAGGAGATCGCCGACATCCGCGCCGCCTACGGCTCGGACCAGCCCGTGTGGCAGCAGTACCTGCACACGCTGGGCCAGTTCCTCACGGGCCACTTCGGCTATTCGCTGCAGGCCGGCGTGCCGGTGAGCCAGGGCCTGGCCACCAGCCTGCCGCCCACGCTCAAGCTCGCGGCCCTGGGCTTTGCCGCAGCCGCGCTGCTGTCCGTGGCGCTGGCGGCGGCCGCCAGCCTGGCGCCCCTGTCCTGGCTGCGCAATGCGCTGCATTCGCTGCCCTCGGTCTTTGTCTCGGTGCCCGTGTTCTGGCTGGGGATCATGCTGATCCAGGTGGTGTCGTTCCGCCTGGGCTGGATCGCCGTGATCAATCCCGGCCCCTGGGAAGGACTGGTGCTGCCCACGCTGACCCTGGCCGTGCCGATCTCGGCGCCGCTGGCCCAGGTGCTGCTGCGCAATATCGACGCCGTGCTGGCCCAGCCCTTCGTGGCCGTGGCGCGGGCCAAGGGCGCCTCGCGCCGCTGGGTGCTGCTGCGCCATGTGGCGCGCAATGCCCTGCTGCCCACGCTGACCATTGCCGGCGTGCTGTTCGGCGAGCTGCTGGCTGGTGCCGTGGTGACGGAGGCCGTGTTCGGCCTCAACGGCCTGGGCACGCTGACCCAGCAGGCCGTGGGCAACCAGGACACGGCCGTGCTCCAGGCCGTGGTGGTCGTCTCGGCCGCCGCCTTCGTACTCATCAACCTCGCCGTGGATCTGCTGTACCCGCTGCTCGATCCGCGCCTGCGCCATTCCGTGGAGAACCGGCCATGAACACCGCCGTCTCAAGCGCCCTTTCCCCGGCCCTGGAAGCCCAGGCCGCGCCCGCCACGCCTGCTCATACGCCCATTTCCACTGCGCTGCCTGCTGCATCGTCCTCGGCCCCTGCGCCAGCCGCTGCGCGCCGCAGCTTCGCCTTGCCGGCCCGCCTGCAATCCCTGAGACGCCTGCCGCCCACGCTGGCCCTGGCCTGGCTGGTGATTGCCGTGGCCGCGCTGTGGGCGCTGGCGCCCGGCTGGTTCGCCCACCAGAACCCGATCGCGGGCCAGGCCGGCCAGCAGTTGCTGGCGCCCAGCGCCGCGCACTGGCTGGGCACGGACGCGCTGGGGCGCGACCTGTGGGCACGCGTGGTGCATGGCGCCGTGCATTCGCTGTCGGGCGCCTTCGTGGCCGTGGGCGTGGGCCTGGCCGTGGGCACGCTGATCGGCCTGCTGGCCGGGGCCACGGGCGGGCGCACGGAAGATGCGCTGATGCGCCTGGTCGATGTGCTGCTGGCCGTGCCTTCGCTGCTGCTGTCGCTGACCATCATCATCGTGCTGGGCTTTGGCACCATCAACGCGGCCATTGCCGTGGGCGTGGTCTCGGTGGCCAGCTTTGCGCGCCTGGTGCGCTCGGAGGTGGTGCGCGTGCGCCGCTCCGACTACGTGGAGGCCGCCTTTGGCAGCGGCGGGCGCTTTGCCGCCGTGCTGTGGCGCCATGTGCTGCCCAATTCGCTGACCTCGGTCATCGCCATGGCGGCGCTGCAGTTCGGCTCGGCGATCCTCGCGATTTCCACGCTGGGTTTTCTGGGCTACGGCGCGCCGCCGCCCACGCCCGAATGGGGGCTGCTGATCGCCGAGGGCCGCAACTACATCGCCACCGCCTGGTGGCTGACCACGGCGCCGGGCCTGATCGTGGTGGCCGTGGTGCTGGCGGCCAACCGCATCGCCACGGCCTTCGCACGGAGGCCTGCATGAGCGCCGCCATCGAGGAACGCATCCACGCCGCACCAGCGGTGGCAACCACCGCCCCCGTACTCGAAGTGCAGGACCTGGCCGTGGCCTACCGCGATGCCGCAGGCCAGGCGCAGCGCGTGGTGCACGGCGTGTCGTTTTCCGTGGCGCCGGGCGAGGTGGTGGCCCTGGTCGGCGAATCGGGCTCGGGCAAGACCACCACGGCCCAGGCCGTGATCGGCCTTCTGGCCGACAACGGCTACCGCGAGCACGGCAGCATCCGCCTGCAGGGCACCGAGGTCTCGGGCTGGCCGGCCGCACGCTGGAATGCCATCCGCGGCCGCGTGGTCAGCCTGGTGCCGCAGGACCCCACCATGTCGCTGAACCCCGTTCGCACGGTGGGCGACCAGGTGGGCGAGATCCTGCGCATCCACGGCCTGCGCGACCGCACGGCCGTGGAAGCGCGCGTGCTGGAACTGCTGGCGCGCGTGGGCCTGTCCCAGCCCGCGCTGCGCGCCCGCCAGTATCCGCACGAGCTGTCGGGAGGCATGCGCCAGCGCGTGCTGATCGCCATCGCCATCGCGCTGCGGCCCGCCCTCATCATTGCCGACGAGCCCACCAGCGCGCTGGACGTGACCGTGCAGCGGCGCATCCTGGACCTGATCGACGCGCTGCGCCGCGAGACCGGCACGGCCGTGCTGCTGGTCACGCATGACCTGGGCGTGGCGGCCGACCGTTCGCACCGCCTGGTCGTCATGCAGGGCGGCCGCATCCAGGAGCAGGGCCCCACGCTGGAGCTGCTGCGCAATCCGCAAAGCGCCTATACGCGGCGGCTGCTGGCCGATGCGCCGTCGCTGGCGCCCGCGCCGCGCCGCACGCCCAGGCCGGCCACGGCCGATGACTGGGCCATCGAGGTCGAGGACCTGGTGCACGAGTTCGCGGCGCCCGGCCATGCCTCGGCCCACGGGCGCGGCATCTTCCGCGCCGTGGACGGCGTGTCGCTGCGCGTGCGCCGGGGCAGCACGCATGCCATCGTGGGCGAGTCGGGCTCGGGCAAGACCACCACCATCCGCGCCATCGTGGGCCTGGGCCGGCCCACGGCGGGCCGCATCCGCATCGAAGGCATCGAGGTCACGGGCCTGCGCGGCGAAGCCCTGCGCCAGTTGCGCCGCCGCGTGCAGCTGGTCTACCAGAACCCGTTCAGTTCTCTGGACCCGCGCCAAAGCGTGTTCGACATCATCGAGGAGCCCCTGCTGAACTTCGACCCGCTGCCCGCCAGTGAGCGCCGCCAGCGCGTGCACGACATGCTGGCCCGCGTGGGCCTGCCGCCGGCCGTGCTGCAGCGGCGCCCGCATGCGCTGTCGGGCGGCCAGCGCCAGCGCGTGGCGATTGCGCGCGCGCTGGTGCTGCAGCCGCAGGTGCTGGTGCTGGACGAGGCCGTCTCGGCCCTGGACGTGACGGTGCAGGCACAGATCCTTGCCCTGCTCGCCCAGCTGCAGCAGGACCTGGGGCTGACCTATCTCTTCATCTCGCACGACCTTGCCGTGGTGCGCCAGATTGCCGACACGGTGTCGGTGCTGCGCGCAGGCAAGGTGGTGGACGCGGGCAGCGTGGAGGACGTGTTCCTGCGCCCCACCAGCGACTACACACGCGAACTCATGGACGCCATTCCCGGCACAAGGAGCATTGATTTTGTCCCCCATCCCGCCTGACACCACCAGCGGCTCCGCCACCCGCAGCGGCCCGCGCCTGGGCTTCTTCAGCCGCCTGCTCGACGATGCGCCGGCCGGCGAACGCTACCGCCTGGTGGCCGAGCAGATCGCCCATGCCGAGGCCCAGGGCTTCGACACGGCCTGGGTGGCCCAGCACCATTTCCATGAAAGCGAGGGCGGCCTGCCCTCGCCCTTCGTCTTTCTGGCCCATGTGGCGGCGCGCACGCGGCGCATCCGCATCGGCACGGGCGTGATCACGCTGCCGCTGGAAAACGCGCTGCGCGTGGCCGAGGACGCGGCCGTGCTGGACCTGCTGACCGGCGGCCGCCTGGAGGTGGGCCTGGGCACGGGCGGCACGGCCGAATCCTTCGAGGCCTTCGGCGTGCAGGGTGCCGAGCGCGGCGCCGTCTTCGCGCACCACTTCGGCGTGCTGCAGGACGCCTGGGCCGGGCGCGCGCTGGCCGGCGGCGTGCGCCTGTACCCTGCCGCGCCGCAGCTGCTGGAGCGCGTCTGGCAGGCCACGTTCTCGGCCGAGGGCGGTGCGCGGGCCGGGGCCAACGGCGACGGCCTGATGCTGTCGCGCACCCAGCCACGGCCCGAAGGCGCGCCGCAGGCCACGCTGTCCGAGATCCAGAACCCCATCATCGACGCCTACCTCGCCCGCCTGCCCGCAGGGCGGGCGCCGCGCATCCTGGGCTCGCGCACGCTGTTCGTGGCCGACAGCCGCGACGAAGCGCTGCGCTGGGCCGAGGCCGGCCTGCGCCGCGTGGCCCGGCGCCACGCGGCCCAGCCCTCGCAGTGGGCGGCCCGCGTCGATCCGCAGGCGCCGCTGGCCGATCTCATCGCCGCCTACGACGTGCATGTGGGCACGCCCGACGAGGTCATCGCCTCGCTGCGCGCCGACACGGCGCTGGCGCGGGTGAGCGACATCGTCTTCCAGGTGCATTCCATCGATCCGCCGCACGCCGCCATCCTGCGCTCCATCGAACTGACGGCCGCCCATGTGGCCCCGGCCCTGGGCTGGCGCCGTGCCGATGCGTCCACCCCAGCGCCCTCTTCCCTCCCCGCAGTCCGGGCCGGACTGCTGCAAGCCGCATGATCATGAACACCACCGCAACGCCCCGCTTTCCCGGCGACGTGATCGACCACCTCGCCGACATCGCCCCCGGCAGCGCCCTGGACCGCGTGCGCCGCCACCGCACCGAGGCACGCGCGCAGGCCCAGCAGAGCTTTGCCGCCCTGTTCACGCCCGCCGAGCCCGTGCCCGGCACGGTCTCGCTGCGCGAGCGGCTGGCCCTGGCCGCCTTCACGGCCGGGCTGCATGGCGAGCCGCGCAGCGCCGCCTTCTATGCACGCGCGCTGGCCACCGAGGATGCGGAACTGGCCGCCGTCGTGGCGTCCGAAGTGGTGCGTGGCCGCGCCCAGAGCCTGCAGGCCGGCAGCGGTCCGCACGGCCCCTACGGCCGCTACCCGGCGGGCCCGCTCAGCCGCGAGGACCAGCCAGGCCCTGCCTATGCCGTGGACCCTGCCCACGCCGCACTGCTGGGCCCCCGCCTGGCCGCGGCGCTGGCACATGCCCACCTGCTGGCCTACCACCCGCGCGACGCCAGCGCCGGGGCCCTGCAGGCGCTGCAACAGGCGGGCTGGAGCGAGACGGACATCGTCATCCTGTCCCAGCTGGCGTCCTTCCTGTCCTTCCAGATCCGTGTCGTGGCGGGGCTGCGCGTGCTGGCTGCACGCCCCGCGCCCCCGGCAGCCCATCAACCCACCTCCCTGCAAGCCCAGCCATGACCTCCACGAACTCCGCCGCGCCCCAGGCCTTCACCCAGGACCAGCTCGACTGGCTGCCATGGATCGAACCGCTGGACGAAAGCGAGCTGACCGAACGCCACCAGGCAGGCCTGGTCGATGCCTCACGCGCGCAGTCGCCCTACTTCCGCCTGCTGGCGCGCGACCCCGACACGCTGGGCGCGCGCACGCGCACCGACAAGGACATCTTCTACAACCCCGACGCCGGCCTGCCGCGCGCCGAGCGCGAGCTGGCCGCTGCGGCCACCTCGCGCGCCAATGGCTGCATCTACTGCGCCTCGGTCCATGCGCGCTTTGCCACGCACTTCTCACGCCGGGGCGGCGACGTGCAGCGCCTGCTCGACGAAGGCCCCGGCACGGACCTGGGGCCGCTCTGGAACGCCATCGTCACGGCCGCCGTGGCGCTGACCCAGACGCCGCCTGCGCTGGAGCCAGCCCACATCGATGCGCTGCGCGCCGCCGGCCTGGACGATGCCGCCATCTCCGATGCGCTGCACGGCACGGCCTTCTTCAACTGGGCCAACCGGCTCATGCTGTCGCTGGGCGAGCCACGGACCGCTGCATGAGGTCACCCGTCCTCACCACAGGCCCAGCAGCTTCCACCAGGCGCTGCCCGCCACGGCGAAGACCAGCAGCTCGATCACGCACATGGCCGCACCCACGCGCCACCAGTTGCCCAGCGTGACATAGCCGCTGCCGAAGATGATGGGCGAGGTGCCGGTGGCGTAGTGGGTCAGCGTCATCATGATGGCCGAGCCGGCCGTCATCATCAGCATGAAGGGCACGACATAGTCGGCCGGAATCAGCTGCGCACCCACGGTCAGGAAAGCCAGCATCATGGCGCTGATGTGGGCCGTGGTGCTGGCGAACAGGTAGTGCGAGAACACGAAAACCGCCACCAGGATGGCCGCCACGGGCAGCCAGTCCAGGCCGCTGGCGACGATGGCATTCTTCAGGCCATCGGCAAACCAGGACACCACACCCAGTTTGTTGAGCTGCTCGGCCAGCATGACCAGGGCGCCGAACCACACCAGGGTGTCCCAGGCGCTTTTCTCGGACAGCACGTCATCCCAGTCGATGGTGCCCGTGATGATCAGCATGAACAGGCCCAGGAAGGCCACCACCGTCGGGTCCAGCACGAAGGCCGGGCCGAACAGCATCTGCGGCACGTTGGCCCACAGCAGCAGCATCAGGCCGAAGGTGCCCAGCATCACGCGCTCCTTGCCCGACAGCGGACCCATGCGCGCCATCTCGCTGCGTGCGTACTCCACGGCATTGGGCGTGGCCTTGAGTTCGGGCGGCGACAGCAGGTAGATCACCAGCGGCATCAGCAGCAGGCACAGCAGGCCCGGCAGCAGCATGTACAGCGCCCAGGTGGTCCAGCTCAGGTGCAGGGCCTGGCCCGTGGCCTTGGCCACGAAATCCACCACCAGCGGGTTGGGCGCGGTGGCGGTCAGGAACATGGCCGAGGTGATGGGATTGGCGTGGTAGTTGACCAGGGCCAGGTAGGTGCCTACCTTGCCCTGCGTGCCCTTGGCCGGGTCCGACTCGAAGGCATTGGCGATGGACTTCATGATCGGGTGCACGATGCCGCCGCCGCGCGCCGTGTTGCTGGGCGTGAACGGTGCCAGCACCAGCTCGCAGATCGCCAGGCCGTAGCCGATGCCGATGGTGCGCTTGCCCAGCAGGGCGATGAACATCAGGCCGATGCGGCTGCCCAGCCCCGTCTTCTTGAGGCCGCGCGAGATCAGGATGGCCACCACGATCAGCCAGATCAGCGGGCTGGAAAAGCTGCTCAGCGCATCGGTGATGGCGCCCTTGGACGAGCCGGATGTGACCTGGGACAGCGAGACGATGACGATGGCCATCAAGGCCATCACGCCAATGGGCATGACCTTGAGAATGATGGCCACGATCGTGGTCAGGAAAATGGCGACCAGCTGCCAGCCCTTGGGCGTCAGCCCCTCGGGCACGGGCAGCAGCAGCAGGCCGAACAGCACGGCGGTGGCGATCAGTGCCGGCACCAGCCGGAACGGTACGGCCGCCTTGAAATAGCGGAACAGCGAGGCGATCTTCTCGAGCATGTGGATCCTTTGCGTTGCCGGAGCGGCGCCGAGAGAGCATGGCCTGCCGGGAGCAAAAGCCCACCAGCCTGCACGGGCACTGGCGGCCGCGCCGCATGACTGACATCATGATGCAGTGCAGCATGAGCCCGGCTTCCAGCGGGCGCCTGCGCCACCGAAGTTTGACAGGCATCAAGGCCGCGCCAGTAAACCAGGCGATCCAGGCCACCGAGCCCCGCTCACATGACAGCATCCCCAGACCGGGAGCCTTTCGCCCCGGCGTACCCATGCAGTGAAAAAAGGAGAAAAGCCGACATGCCAGCCAACCGATTCTTGCCCGAGGAATGGGAATGCCGGCTCCAGGAAATCGACCTGGAGATCGCCCGCCACGCCGTCATCTGCAAGATCCCGCTGCTGCAGGCCGGCGTGGTGGAGCGCGTGCTAGCCAATGACGCCAGCGTCTGCGGCGCCGAGCACGAGGCCGCATTCAAGACCCTGCGCGGCCTTCTGTACATGCACTACACCGAGCTGCTGCACATCAGCGAAGTGCTCAGCCCCGATGCCGCTCAGGAAATCGCCCACCGCGTGCGCCTGCGGCTGGGCCAGCGCATAGGCAGCCAGCTCGGCGGCTGATGCCGGGCCGTCTGCCGGGCCTTTGCCCTGGTGCGAGGGCATGAAAAAAGGGCTACGACAGTGTCGTAGCCCTTTTCAATTTGGTTGCGCGAGAAGGATTTGAACCTCCGACCTTTGGGTTATGAGCCCAACGAGCTACCAGACTGCTCCATCGCGCGGTATTCCAAAATTATAGCAGATTATTCAGCTGCCTTGGCTTCGGCGGCGCCTTCTTCAGCGCGCTCGACCAGTTCCACGAAGGCCATGGGGGCGTTGTCGCCCACGCGGAAACCCATCTTCAGGATACGGGTGTAGCCACCAGGACGCTTGGCAAAGCGGGGGCCCAGCTCGTTAAAGAGCTTGGTCACGCTGTCGCGGTCGCGCAGGCGGTCGAATGCCAGACGGCGGTTGGCAACGGTGTCAACCTTGGCCAGGGTGATCATGGGCTCGATCACGCGGCGCAGTTCCTTGGCCTTGGGAACGGTGGTCTTGATGGCTTCGTGCTCGATGAGCGAATTCATCATGTTCTTCAGCATCGCCAGGCGGTGCGAAGAGGTGCGATTGAGTTTGCGGAGGCCGTGACCGTGACGCATGGTGCTTTATTCCTAAGATATGTAATTAGGACTTGTGCAAACAAGGATGCAAGCCTGGACCCGTTACCGGATCTGCAGCTTGCCTCAACCGAATTTGCGCAAGTTGTTGATTAATTCGTGCAGCCGTATCAGGTACTGCCCGAGGCACTGAGGCTCCGCAAAAAAAGCGGAGCCTGCAATTATAGTGCTTAGCGCTTTTCCAGGCCAGCAGGCGGCCAGTTCTCGAGCTTCATGCCCAGCGTCAGACCGCGGGAAGCCAGGACTTCCTTGATCTCGTTGAGCGACTTGCGACCCAGGTTGGGGGTCTTGAGCAGCTCGTTTTCGGTACGCTGGATAAGGTCGCCGATGTAGTAGATGTTCTCTGCCTTGAGGCAGTTGGCCGAACGCACGGTGAGTTCCAGCTCGTCCACGGGACGCAGCAGGATGGGATCAAAGGCGGTTGCGGCACCACGGCCACCGGCCGGAGCATCGAAGACGCTGGCGATATCGCCACCGTCCAGCTGAGCGAACACGGCGAGCTGTTCCACCAGGATCTTGGCGGAGGCGCGCACGGCGTCCTCGGCAGTGATCGCACCATTGGTTTCGATCTCCACCACCAGCTTGTCGAGGTCGGTGCGTTGTTCGACGCGGGCCGATTCGACGGCGTAGCTCACGCGCTTGACGGGCGAGAACGAAGCGTCCAGCACGATGCGGCCGATCGACTTCGTGGACTCGTCGCCATAGCGGCGCACGTTGCCGGGCACATAGCCGCGGCCCTTCTCCACCTTGATCTGCATGTCCAGCTTGCCGCCTTGCGACAGGTTGGCGATGACATGATCAGGGTTGATGATTTCCACGTCGTGGGGCGTCTGGATGTCGCGCGCCGTCACGACGCCTTCGCCATCCTTGCGCAGGGAGAGCGTGACCTCATCGCGGTTGTGCAGCTTGAACACCACACCCTTGAGGTTCAGCAGGATGTTGACCACATCTTCCTGGACACCGTCGATGGACGAGTACTCGTGCAACACACCAGCAATCGTCACTTCCGTCGCTGCGTAACCCACCATGGAGGAGAGCAGGACACGGCGCAGGGCGTTGCCCAGCGTATGGCCGTAGCCACGCTCAAACGGCTCCAGAACAACTTTGGCGCGATTGTGGCCAAGCTGCTCGACATTGATAGTCTTGGGCTTCAGCAAATTGGTTTGCATGCAGACTTCCTCTCAATACCCCCGGCTCGTTACACCGGTAAGGCTGGTGAAGCACCCCAGCGCGATGCCTCGCGGCTGGGGGACGGTTTTACAGAAATGTCGCTGCGCGGAATTAACGCGAGTACAACTCAACGATCAGGGATTCGTTGATGTCTGCACCGAACTCGTCGCGGTCAGGCGACTTCTTGAACGTGCCTTCAGCCTTGTCGGCAGACACTTCCACCCATGCGGGGAAACCGACTTGACCAGCCAGTTGCAGGGCTTCGACGATACGAGCCTGCTTCTTGGACTTTTCACGCACGGCGACCACGTCACCCACCTTCACCATGTAGGAAGGGATGTTGACGGATTGGCCGTTGACCGTGATGGCCTTGTGCGACACCAGCTGACGCGCTTCCGAGCGGGTCGAGCCGAAGCCCATGCGGTACACCACGTTGTCCAGACGCGACTCCAGCAGCGACAGCAGATTGGCACCGGTGTTGCCCTTCTTCTTGTCGGCGGCTTCGAAGTAGCGGCGGAATTGCTTTTCCAGCACGCCGTACATGCGCTTGACCTTCTGCTTTTCACGCAGCTGCAGGCCGAAGTCGGAAGTACGCTGACCGGAAGTACGGCCATGCTGGCCGGGCTTGGTGTCGAACTTGGACTTGTCGGCGATCGAGCGACGTGCGCTCTTCAGGAACAGGTCAGTGCCTTCACGGCGGGAGAGTTTGGCCTTGGGGCCGATATAGCGTGCCACTTGATTTCCTTTGTGTCATCTGCCGTGCACAAGCACGGGAGCCGCCCGCGATGTTACACATCTGGGCGGCGGTGGGCTTGGTGAAAAAGCTTAGATACGACGGCGCTTTTGAGGGCGGCAGCCGTTGTGGGGAACCGGCGTCACGTCCGCGATGGAAGTGATGCGGATGCCCAGGGCGCCCAGGGCGCGAACCGAGGATTCACGGCCAGGACCGGGACCCTTGATTTCGACGTCCAGGTTCTTGATGCCCTGTTCGATGGCAGCACGACCAGCCACTTCCGAAGCCACCTGGGCAGCGAAGGGAGTCGACTTGCGCGAACCCTTGAAGCCCTGGCCACCCGACGAGGCCCACGACAGAGCGTTGCCTTGGCGGTCGGTGATGGTGATGATCGTGTTGTTGAACGAAGCGTGCACGTGGGCAATGCCGTCCGAAATGTTCTTGCGGACTTTCTTGCGAACGCGCTGTGCAGCGTTGTTTGCGGGAGACTTAGCCATAGTGATCTTTCAATCTCTTTATTTCTTCAAAGCCGCGGCACCCTTGCGCGGACCCTTGCGGGTACGTGCATTCGTGCGGGTACGCTGACCACGCATGGGCAGGCCACGACGATGACGGAAACCGCGATAGCAACCGATGTCCATCAAACGCTTGATGTTCATCGTTGTTTCGCGACGCAGATCACCTTCCAGGGTCAGGGAAGTCAGCTGATCACGGATCTTTTCCAGATCGCCGTCAGTCAGTTCCTTGATTTTCTTGGAATATGCGATGCCAGCGGCTTCGCAGATCTTGCGTGCAGTGGTGCGACCGATCCCATAGATAGCGGTCAGGCCGATTTCAGCGTGCTGATGCGGCGGGATGTTAATGCCAGCGATACGTGCCATTATTCGTCCTCAAACTTTCCTATCAACCCTGGCGCTGCTTGTGGCGCTGGTCCGTGCAGATCACTCGCACCACACCTTTGCGGCGGATGATCTTGCAGTTACGGCAGATTTTTTTGACCGAAGCCGAAACTCTCATTTCATTCTCCTAAAACTCTACATCCGTTACGGCCTATCGACCGGGAAACTTGCCCGCGATGGATAGATCGAGTGGGCGTCTACTAACTCTTACTGGACCCGCCGGCACCGCCGGCCAGGCCCATCACTTAGTTCAATTGCCAAGTGTCGCTTTGAAGTTCGCCTTTTTGAGGAGCGATTCGTACTGTTGCGACATCATGTAGTTCTGCACCTGGGCCATGAAGTCCATGGTCACCACCACAATAATCAGCAGTGATGTGCCACCGAAGTAGAACGGAACGTTGTACTTCAGGATCAGGAACTCGGGCAACAAGCACACGAATGTGATGTACACCGCGCCAGCCAGGGTCAGGCGAACCAGGATCTTGTCAATGTAGCGGGCCGTCTGGTCACCGGGACGGATCCCGGGGATGAAGGCACCACTCTTCTTCAGGTTGTCGGCGGTTTCCCGGCTGTTGAACACCAGGGCCGTGTAGAAGAAGCAGAAGAAGATGATGGCGGTGGCGTAGAGCATCACATAGATCGGCTGACCGGGGGTCAGCGTGCTAGCAATGTCCTTCAGCCAGCGCATGGATTCCCCTGCACTGAACCAGTTCACAACGGTCGCCGGCAGCAAGATGATCGAGGAAGCGAAGATGGGAGGAATGACCCCCGCCATGTTCAGCTTCAGCGGCAAGTGCGAAGACTGGCCGCCATACACCTTGTTACCCACCTGACGACGCGCATAGTTCACCAGGATCTTGCGTTGTCCCCGCTCGACAAACACGACGAAGTACGTCACGGCTGCCACCACGAGAACGATGAAGATCGCGGCCAGGATGCTCATGGCACCGGTGCGCACCAGCTCCAGCAGACCACCGATGGAGCTCGGCAGACCTGCGGCGATACCTCCGAAGATGAGGATCGAGATGCCGTTGCCCAGACCACGTTCCGTGATCTGTTCACCGAGCCACATCAGGAACATGGTGCCGGCCGTCAGGCTGACCACCGCCGTGAGGCGGAAGCCGAAACCGGGGCTCAGAACCAGACCTGCGGAGCTTTCCAGAGCCACGGCGATTCCCAGGGACTGAAAAATCGCCAGGCCCAGAGTGCCGTAGCGGGTGTACTGGGTGATCTTGCGACGACCCGATTCACCTTCCTTTTTCAGCTGCTCGAATGTAGGGACCACGTAGGTCATGAGCTGCATGATGATCGATGCCGAGATGTACGGCATGATCCCCAGTGCGAACACCGTGAAGCGCGAGAGCGCCCCACCCGAGAACATGTTGAACAGATTGAGAATGCCGCCCTGCTGGCCATTGAACAGCTGCTGCAGCTGCGCTGGATCGATGCCCGGCACGGGGATATGAGCCCCGATGCGGTAAACGACCAGCGCGAGCAACAGAAAAACCAGACGGCGGCGAAGATCGCCGAATTTTCCGGTTTTTGCAATTTGAGCTGCGCTAGTAGCCACGGATGTCTTCTTTCAGATCATTAATCAGGCGATGCTGCCGCCGGCAGCTTCGATGGCAGCCTTGGCGCCGGCGGTGGCGCCGATGCCGTTGAGCTTGACAGCCTTGCTGATTTCACCGCTCTTGATGACCTTGACCACCTTTGCGATTTCACCAACCAGACCGGCTTGCTTCAGAGCTGCCAGATCGACTTCGGCCAGGCCCAGCTGTTCCAGAGCGGACAGGGTCACTTCTGCATTGAACTTCAGCAGATGCGACTTGAAGCCACGCTTGGGCAGACGGCGCTGCAGAGGCATTTGACCGCCTTCGAAGCCCACCTTGTGGTAGCCACCCGAACGCGACTTCTGGCCCTTGTGACCACGGCCGGCAGTCTTGCCCAGGCCGGAGCCGATGCCGCGGCCGACACGGCGCTTGGCATGCTTGGCACCTGCTGCAGGCTTGATGCTATTGAGTTCCATCATCAATCCTTTCAGAGGACTTTGACCAGATAGCTGATCTTGTTGATCATGCCGCGCACGGCAGGCGTGTCCTGCAGTTCGCTGATGCTGTTCAGCTTGCGCAGGCCCAGGCCACGGACGGTGGCGCGGTGCGATTCCTTGGTGCCAATGGGGCTGCGCACCAGTTGCACCTTCACGGTTTGTTGCGTTGTCATGTGATTGACTCCGATCAGGCGGTGAAGATGTCTTCAACCGACTTGCCGCGCTTGGCTGCCACTTCCGAAGGGGTCGTGGAGTTCTTCAGAGCGTCAAAAGTCGCGCGGACCATGTTGTAGGGATTCGACGAGCCATGGCTCTTGGCCACGATGTCGGTGATGCCCAGCACTTCGAAGACGGCGCGCATCGGGCCGCCGGCGATGATGCCGGTACCCTTGGGAGCGGGGTTCAGCATCACGGATGCTGCACCATGCTGACCCATCACGGTGTGATGGATCGAGCCGTTCTTCAGGGACACCTTGATCATGTTGCGACGGGATTCTTCCATCGCCTTTTGCACGGCTGCAGGCACTTCCTTGGACTTGCCCTTGCCCATGCCAACACGGCCATCACCGTCGCCAACCACGGTCAGTGCAGCGAAGCCGAGGATACGACCGCCCTTCACAACCTTGGTGACGCGGTTCACCGCGATCATTTTTTCGCGCAGACCGTCGTCACGACCTTCGTCTTGCACCTTGGGAGAAAACTTTGCCATTTCTATCCGCTCCGCTTAGAACTGCAGGCCGGCTTCACGAGCGGCTTCTGCCAAAGCCTTCACGCGGCCGTGGTATGCGAAACCAGCGCGATCGAAAGCCACTTTCTCCACGCCTGCAGCCTTGGCCTTCTCGGCAATGCGCTTGCCGATCAGCGTAGCGGCAGCCACGTTGCCACCCTTGCCGATGGCGCCCAGTTGGGTGCGCACTTCGGCTTCGGCAGTCGAGGCCGAAGCCAGCACCTTGGTGCCGTCTTCCGACACCACGCTTGCGTAGATGTGGAGGTTCGTACGGTTCACGCTCAGACGTGCCACGCCTTGCTGGGCAATGCGGATGCGGGTCTGGCGGGCACGACGGAGACGCTGCTCTTTCTTGGTCAACATAATGCAGCTCCTTACTTCTTCTTGGTCTCTTTGATCACGACCTTCTCATCCGAGTAACGGATGCCCTTGCCCTTGTAGGGCTCGGGAGGACGAACGGCACGGATCTCAGCAGCCAGTTGGCCAACGGCCTGGCGGTCAGCACCCTTGACCACGATTTCCGTGGGCGTGGGGGTGGCAACAGTGATGCCGGCCGGCATTTCGAAGTTCACCGGGTGCGAATAGCCGATCGCGAGGTTCAGCTTGGCGCCAGAGGCCGAAGCCTTGAAGCCCACGCCGACCAGCGACAGCTTCTTCTCGAAGCCCTTGCTCACGCCCACCACCATGTTGTTCACCAGCTGACGCATGGTGCCGCTCATGGCGTTGGCTTCGCGCGAGTCGTTGACGGGCTCGAAAGACAGCTTGCCTTCGTTGTTGGAGATCTTCACCAGAACGTTCTGGGCCAGCGACAGCGTGCCGCCGGTGCCCTTCACATTGATCTGGTCAGCCTTGATGGACACATCCACGCCTGCGGGGATGGCCACGGGAGTCTTTGCTACGCGAGACATTTCAGTATTTCTCCTTAATGTCCGTTAGGCCACGTAGCACAGCACTTCGCCGCCCACGCCGGTGGCGCGTGCCTTGCGATCCGTCATCACGCCCTTGGGAGTGGTGACGATGGCCACGCCCAGACCGTTCATGACCTGGGGGATTGCGTCGCGGCCCTTGTACACGCGCAGGCCGGGACGGCTCACGCGCTCGATGCGCTCGATCACCGGACGGCCGGCGTAGTACTTCAGGGTAATTTCGAGTTCGGACTTGCCAGCGTCGGTCTTCACTTGGAAGCCGTCGATGTAGCCTTCATCCTTCAGCACCTGGGCGATGGCAACCTTGACCTTGGAGGAAGGAGCCGTCACGGTGGTCTTGGAGACCATTTGTGCATTGCGGATGCGGGTCAGCAAGTCAGCGATGGGATCACTCATGCTCATGTTTAATCTCTCCTGCTTGCTTACCAGCTGGCCTTGGTGACACCGGGGATGTCGCCAGCGAAGGCCAGTTCACGGATCTTGGCGCGGCCCAGACCGAATTGACGGAAGGTGCCACGGGGACGACCCGTGATCTCGCAGCGGTTGCGCTGGCGAGTAGGGTTCGCGTTACGGGGCAGCTTCTGCAGGCCCAGGCGAGCGGCGTCGCGCTCTTCGTCGCTGCGCTTTGCGTCAGCGGCGATTGCCTTCAGTTCTGCGTACTTGGCAGCGTACTTGGCCGCCAGCTTTTCGCGCTTGAGTTCGCGCTGAATCAATGCAACTTTAGCCATGCGCCACCTCAGTTCTTGAAGGGGAAACGGAAAGCGGCGAGCAGTGCCTTGCACTCGTCGTCGGTCTTTGCCGTGGTCGTGATGCTGATGTTCAGACCACGCAGAGCGTCCACCTTGTCGTACTCGATTTCGGGGAAGATGATCTGTTCCTTGACGCCGACGTTGTAGTTGCCGCGACCGTCGAACGAACGGCCGGAGATACCACGGAAGTCACGCACGCGGGGCAGAGCCACGGTGACGAAACGGTCCAGGAATTCATACATCTGAACGCCACGCAGGGTCACCATGCAGCCGATGGCCTGGCCTTCGCGGATCTTGAAGCCGGCGATAGCCTTCTTGGCCTTGGTCACCACGGGCTTCTGACCAGCGATCTTGGTCAGGTCGGCCACGGCGTTGTCCATCACCTTCTTGTCGGCCACGGCTTCGCTCACACCCATGTTCAGGGTGATCTTGGTCAGGCGGGGCACTTCCATGGTGGAGGTGTAGCCGAACTTTTCCTTCAGTTCAGCCGCGATCTTTTCGCGATACAGTTTTTGCAGTCGTGCCATGTGTTACCCCTTAGGCCGCCTTGATTTCGGCGCCGTTGGACTTGAACACGCGAACGCGCGTGCCGTCGGCTTGCACCTTGATGCCCACGCGATCGGCCTTGCCGGTCGCTGCATTGAAGATGGCCACGTTGGATTGGTGGATGGGCATGGCCTTTTCCACGATGCCGCCGGTGGTGCCCTTCATGGGGTTCGGCTTGACGTGCTTCTTCACCAGGTTGATGCCGTCGATCAGCAGGTGGGAGTCGTCCTTGCGAGCCGAGACCACGCCTTGCTTGCCCTTGTCACGGCCGGTCAGCACGATGACTTGGTCGCCCTTGCGAATCTTGTTCATGGTGCTTCCTTTAGAGAACTTCAGGTGCCAGGGACACGATCTTCATGAACTTTTCGTTGCGCAGTTCACGAGTCACGGGGCCAAAGATGCGGGTGCCGATAGGCTCCAGCTTGGCGTTCAGCAGCACGGCGGCATTGCCGTCGAACTTGACGAGCGAGCCATCAGCGCGGCGAATACCCTTCGCCGTGCGCACCACGACCGCGCTGTAGACCTCGCCTTTTTTGACGCGTCCACGCGGTGCAGCTTCCTTGATGCTCACCTTGATGATGTCACCAACACTCGCATAGCGACGATGAGAACCGCCCAGCACCTTGATGCACTGAACAGACTTCGCGCCGGTGTTGTCGGCAACCTCTAACCGAGATTCTGTTTGGATCATTTCAATATTCCCAACTTGCTCCAGCAAACACTCGACAGCCCCAGAGTCTTCTCAAGGGCCGCGAGCAGCCAGTCAGTCTTGGGCCCGTCGTCCACGCCGAAAACCATTTCTCGGCGCTTCCACTGGGCAGATAACTTCACGATTTTCACGTGAAGCATGGGATTGTCCCAGAAATTCCTTTGCGCGTCAAACCCTTAGCTGTCTTTTCCACCCCTGGCCGGCAGCGTTGCGCAAGCCCCACAAGAGCGCTATCAACCCAGGAGCAGGCGGGACCTCCCGATGGCTGCACTCCATCGGAAACGCCCATAAAAAAGCCGAGCCTGGCGGGCTCGGCAAAGGGTGGCAGACTCAACGCAATCGTCGCCTGCGGGCTGGCCGCGCGGACTACGGCGGCGCAGACATCGCAGCGGCTTGGGGCCACCGCGTTGGGCTCGGGCACGGCCCTCGCCCTGCGGAAAACGGGCTTTCACGCGCTTTCTTCATCGTTCCCCTCCCTCGTCAGCCTTGTGCTGGCTGCTGTTCGCCGGCACCGTCATGGATGCCATGGACAGCATTCTGATTCATAAAAACAATCAAAAATACATATCCATCAATTTTAACAATGTTTCTTTGATCTGCGCCTGCCTCCCCAAAGCAAAACGCCCTGCAATGCAGGGCGTTTTGCTGGGAGGGACGGCAGCCGGAATCAGTCCGGCAGGTACTGTGCCGCCAGCGGCAGGAAGTCCGCCAGGCCTGCGTCCTGGCCCAGCTCCTCCTGAAGGATGGCGGCCACGCGCGGCGCCACCTCGGCGGCCTTGCGTGCATCGAGGAACAGCAGGCGGCTGCGGCGCGCCAGCACGTCTTCCACCGTGCGCGCGTATTCGAAGCGCGCGGCAAAGCGCACCATGGCTTCGTTCAGGCCCTCTGCCAGCCATTCGCCGTTGCCCGGCAACGCTTCCACTGCCGAGGCTTCCGTTCCATAGGAGTGCAGGCCCTGGACCTGGTTCATGCGGTGGTGCACGGCGGACTCGGCCGGAGCGCCGGCCAGCGGCAGGTGGGCCGTGACGCCGCCGGGGCGGTGCGGCAGGCGGCCGATGGCAAAGCACTCGGAGAGCACGTCCTCGGCCATGGCGCGGTAGGTGGTCCATTTGCCACCCGTGACGGTGACCAGGCCGGTGCGGCTGGACATGACCGTGTGCTCGCGGCTGATCTTCTTGGTGTTCTCGCCGTCGTCGTCCTGGGGCTTGACCAGCGGGCGCAGGCCGACCCACATGCTGCGCACGTCGGCCAGCGTGGGCTGGCGCGTGAGGTAGCGTCCGGCCTCGGTGAGGATGAAGTCCAGTTCCTCGGGGAACGGCAGGGGCTCGCGCGCCAGATCGTTGCGCGGAGTGTCCGTGGTGCCCAGGATGACCTTGCCCAGCCAGGGCACTGCAAAGAGCACGCGGCCATCGGCCGTCTTGGGCACGAGCAGGGCATGGTCGCTGGGCAGGAAGTCGCGGTCCACGACCACATGCACGCCCTGGCTGGGCGCGACCATGGGCTTGACGGGACGGCCCTGGGCCTCGGCATCCTGCTGGCGGAACAGGTCCACCCAGGGGCCGGTGGCGTTGACCACGCACTTGGCGCGCAGCGTGAAGCGCCGGCCCGATTCCGTGTCTTCGCAGACCAGGCCGGCGACCTTGCCGCCTTCATGTAACAGTTCAAGCGCGGGGCAGTAGTTGACCAGCAGCGCGCCCTTGGCAGCGGCCGTGCGTGCCAGCGCCAGCGCCAGGCGGGCATCGTCGAACTGGCCATCCCAGTATTTGACGCCGCCCTTCAGGCCTTGCTGGCGCACGGTGGGCAGGCACTTGACGGTGCTGGAGCGCGAGAGGAATTCGGTGGCGCCCAGGCCCGCCTTGCCGGCCAGCGCGTCGTACATCTTGAGGCCGATGCCATAGAACGGCGTGTCCAGCAGCTTGTAGGACGGCATGACGAAGGCCAGCGGCTGCGCCAGGTGGGGCGCGTTGTGCAGCAGCGTGGTGCGCTCGTGCAGGGCTTCGCGCACCAGGGCGATGTTGCCCTGGGCCAGATAACGCACGCCACCATGGACCAGCTTGGTTGCACGCGAGGACGTGCCCTTGGCGAAGTCGTGCGACTCCACCAGCACGACCTTGAACCCGCGCGCCGCCGCGTCCAGGGCCACGCCCAGGCCGGTGGCACCGCCGCCGATGATGGCCAGATCGTAGGTTTCAGGCTGGGCCAGGCGGTCCAGCAGGGCGGCACGGCCGGTGGGCAAAGGGGAAGCAGCGAGGGACATGGATCTTCGACGAAGGGATGTGGGAGCAAGTTAACAGGGCGCCATGTAGCCGCCATGTCAGCGCCCGGAACGCCACGCCTGCGCCCAATGCGAAGGGGACGGAATCGGGTTTTCCGCTATTTTCGCTCGTTTTTGTATTTTTTTCTTCGCTATCTTTCGTTTCGTGTTTGTAGCAGTCAACGAATCTGGCAAGAGGCAGGGATGTCAGCACAGGGCATGCCGTTCAAAACCGGCGCGGCCCAACTCAGGGACGCCGAGCAAGAGCTGCCTCGCGGCGAGGGCGTCGTCCCCCTCCCGCGAAGCGAGAGAGGGCGCCGTGCATACGGGGGAAGGCGCGTCAGCGCCTCAGGGGGTGCCCTTACCGAACTTTTCCGTTTTTCCAGGCATTGAGCAGCGTGTCATACGCAATCGTCTCGCCCTTGGGCTTTTCATTGGCCAGCTTCTTCCACGGCGCCTGCTTGTCGCTGAGCCACTTGGCCGGATCGCCCTTGGGGTTGAGCTTGGGCGCGCAGTGTGCCATGCCGGCGCGCTGCAGGCGGGACATGACCTGGTCCATTTCCTCGGCCAGGTTGTCCATGGCGCCCTGGGGCGTTTTCTCGCCGGTGACGGCCTGGGCCACGTTCTTCCACCACAGCTGGGCCAGCTTGGGGTAGTCGGGCACGTTGTTGCCGGTGGGCGTCCAGGCCACGCGGGCGGGGCTGCGGTAGAACTCGACCAGGCCGCCGAGCTTGGGCGCCATGTCGGTCATGGCCTTGGAGCGGATGTCGCTTTCGCGGATGGGCGTCAGGCCGACGATGGTCTTCTTGAGGCTGGTGGTCTTGGCAGTGACGAACTGCGCGTAGAGCCAGGCAGCGGCCGTGCGGTTGGCGTCATGGTCCTTGAAGAAGGTCCAGCTGCCCACGTCCTGGTAGCCGTTTTGCATGCCGTCCTTCCAGTACGGACCGTTGGGGCCGGGCGCCATGCGCCATTTGGGCGTGCCGTCGGCATTGACCACGGGCAGGCCGGGCTTGGTCATGTCAGCCGTGAAGGCGGTGTACCAGAAGATCTGCTGCGCGATATGGCCCTGGGCCGGAACGGGGCCGGACTCGCCGAAGGTCATGCCCATGGCCTCCTTGGGCGCGTATTTCTTCATCCAGTCCACGTACTTAGTGAGCGCGAACACGGCGGCCGGCGAGTTGGTGGCCCCCCCGCGCGCGACCGAGGCGCCCACGGGCGTGCACTTGTCGTCGGCCACGCGGATGCCCCATTCATCGACGGGCATGCCGTTGGGAATGCCTTTGTCGGCCGCGCCGGCCATGGACAGCCAGGCATCGGTGAAGCGCCAGCCCAGCGACGGGTCCTTCTTGCCGTAATCCATGTGGCCGTAGATGGGCTTGCCGTCGATCTGCTTGACGTCGCTGGTGAAGAACTCCGCAATGTCCTCGTAGGCGCTCCAGTTCAGCGGCACGCCCAGCTCGTAGCCGTACTTGGCCTTGAACTTGTCCTTGAGGTCCTTGCGCTCGAACAGGTCGGCGCGGAACCAGTAGAGGTTGGCGAACTGCTGGTCGGGCAACTGGTAGAGCTTGCCGTCGGGCGCGGTGGTGAAGCTGGTGCCGATGAAGTCCTTGATGTCCAGGCCCGGATTGGTGAAGTCCTTGCCCGCGCCGGCCATGTAGTCGGTCAGGCTCATGATGCGGCCGTAGCGGTAGTGCGTGCCGATCAGGTCGGAGTCGGAGATCCAGCCGTCATAGATGGACTTGCCCGACTGCATCGAGGTCTGCAGCTTCTCGACCACGTCGCCTTCCTGGATCAGGTCGTGCTTGACGGTGATACCCGTGATCTCGGCGAAGGCCTTGGCCAGCGTCTTGCTCTCGTACTCGTGCGTGGTGATCGTCTCGGACACCACGGCGATCTCCTTGACACCCTTGGCCTGCAGCTTCTTGGCCGCCTCGATGAACCACTTCATCTCGGCCATCTGCTGGTCCTTGGACAGCGTGCTGGGCTGGAACTCCGCGTCGATCCACTTCTTGGCTTCCGCCTCTCCGGCCCAGGCCGCCTGCCCCGCCGCCAGCAGGGCCGCCGCGAGGGCGATGGTATGAAGTCGTTGTTTCATCTGCCGTCTCCTAGATTCTTGCTGTCTCCCCGACATGCACATGCACCAGCGGGCCCCGGGGGAGCATCGGGCCCGGCTGTCGATAAATGGAATGAAGTGATCAGCCCTTGCGCATGACCAGGGCCAGGACCAGCATGGACAGCACGAAACTGATCCACACCGAAGGCTCGGCCTCCAGCGAGAACCACTGCACCATCCTCTCGCCCAGCCCCACCCAGGCCAGATTCACATAGGCCGCCAGCAGCAGCCCGATGAACAGCCGGTCCCCGCGCGTCGTCGCCATCGGCAGCCAGCCCTTGCGCATCACCGTCGGGCTGCGCAGCTCCCACAGCGTCATGCCCACCAGCATCAGCACGATGCAACTGAAGAACACCGCCACCGGCAGCGTCCAGGCCATCCAGGAAAACATTGACGAGTCCTTTCAGAAATCCAGCATCAATACCGCAGCTTCTCGAAACCGGCAGAGCCCAGCCCAGGGACACCGAGGAAGGGCCTACGCCGGCCGCGCCGCCCCGCACCGAGGGTGTCGTCCCCCTCCCCCGCGAAGCGGGTAGAGAGGGGGAAGCGGCGTAAGCCGCTCAGGGGGTGCCTCAAACTCTCCCCATGGCGAAACCCTTGGCGATGTAATGCCGCACGAACCAGATCACGATGGCGCCCGGCACGATGGTCAGCACGCCGGCCGCCGCCAGCGTCGCCCAGTCCATGCCCGAGGCCGAGACGGTGCGCGTCATGGTCGCCACGATGGGCTTGGCGTTGACGCTGGTCAGCGTGCGCGCCAGCAGCAGCTCCACCCAGCTGAACATGAAGCAGAAGAAGGCCGCCACGCCCACGCCGGCCTTGATCAGCGGCAGGAAGATGGTGAGGAAAAAGCGCGGGAAGGAGTAGCCGTCGATATAGGCCGTCTCGTCGATCTCGCGCGGGATGCCGCTCATGAAGCCCTCCAGGATCCAGACGGCCAGCGGCACGTTGAACAGCAGGTGGGCCAGGGCCACGGCGATGTGCGTGTCCATCAGGCCCACCGTGGTGTAGAGCTGGAAGAAGGGCAGCAGGAAGACGGCCGGTGGCGTCATGCGGTTGGTCAGCAGCCAGAAGAACACATGCTTGTCGCCCAGGAACTGGTAGCGCGAGAACGCATAGGCCGCGGGCAGGGCCACCGTGAGCGAGATCACGGTGTTGATGGCCACGTAGATCAGGCTGTTGATGTAGCCCGAGTACCAGGAGGCGTCGGTGAAGATGGTCTGGTAGTTGGCCCAGGTGAAGTGCTGGGGCCACAGCGAGAAGCTCGACAGGATCTCCTCGTTGGTCTTGAAGCTCATGTTGACCATCCAGTAGATGGGCAGCACGGCGAACAGCAGGTAGGCGACGAGGAACAGCGTGCGCTTGTGGAAACGGCGGTCTTCAGTCATGTCCGGCCCCTTCCTTGTCGGCGGTGCCTACGCGCTGCATCCAGTTGTAGAGGATGAAGCACAGCAGCAGGATGATGAGGAAATAGATCAGCGAGAAGGCCGCCGCCGGTCCCAGGTCGAACTGGCCCACGGCCTTTTGCGTCAGGTATTGCGACAGGAAGGTGGTCGCATTGCCGGGCCCGCCGCCCGTGAGCACGAAGGGCTCGGTGTAGATCATGAAGCTGTCCATGAAGCGCAGCAGCACGGCAATCATCAGCACGCCGCGCATCTTGGGCAGCTGGATGTAGCGGAACACCGCGAACTTGCTGGCGCCGTCGATGCGCGCGGCCTGGTAGTAGGCGTCGGGTATGGAGCGCAGGCCCGCGTAGCACAGCAGGGCCACCAGCGGCGTCCAGTGCCAGACATCCATGACCAGCACGGTGAGCCAGGCATGGGTGGCATTGCCCGTGTAGTTGTAGTCCACGCCCAGCGCGTTGAGCGCCGCGCCCAGCAGTCCGATGTCGGCGCGACCGTAGATCTGCCAGATGGTGCCGACCACGTTCCACGGAATCAGCAGCGACAGCGAGACCACGACCAGCACGGCCGAGGCCTTCCAGCCCTGGGCCGGCATGGACAGGGCCAGCGCGATGCCCAGCGGGATCTCCACCAGCAGCACGGCCAGCGAAAAGCCGACCTGGCGCAGCAGCGCCGAGTGCAGTTCCTCGTCGCGCATGACCTGGGCAAACCACTCCGTGCCCACGAACACGCGCCGGTCGGGACTGATGATGTCCTGCACCGAGTAGTTCACCACCGTCATCAGCGGGATGATGGCCGAGAAGGCCACGCAGATGATGACCGGCAGGATCAGCAGCCAGGCCTTCTGGTTGACGGGCTTGACGGTCTGGCTCATGCCTGCAGCTCCTCGTTGACGTAGTAGCAGGTGTGGGGGCCCTGCAGCTGTACCCATACCGTTTCACCCGCGGCGGGCAGGCAGGCATCGGCGCCGCAGCGCAGCTTGAGCAGCCGCTCACCCAGGCGCGCCACCAGCAGCTGGTGCGTGCCCACGTCCTGTACGCGCTCCACCGTGCAGGCCACGGCGCCGGGCGCGTCGGCCGAGGCCAGTGCCAGGTACTCGGGGCGTATGCCCAGGCTCAGGGGCAGGCCGGGCGCCACGCTGGCCAGTGCGGCGGGCAGGGGCAGGTACTGGCCCTCGGCCAGCAGCCGGCCGCCCTCCTGCTGCAGCGGCACGAAGTTCATGCCCGGCGAGCCGATGAAGTGGCCGACGAAGGCGTGGCTGGGCCGCTCGAACAGCTGGGCCGGCGTGCCCACCTGCACGGCGCGCCCGCGCGTCATGACGACCACCTGATCGGCAAAGGTCAGGGCCTCCACCTGGTCGTGCGTCACATAGATCAGCGTGAGCCGCAGCTCGTGGTGGATCTGCTTGAGCTTGCGGCGCAGCTGCCACTTGAGCTGGGGGTCGATCACCGTGAGCGGCTCGTCGAACAGCACGGCCGACACATCGGGCCGCACCAGGCCCCGGCCCAGCGAGATCTTCTGCTTGGCATCGGCCGACAGCCCGGCCGCGCGCTGGTCGAGCTGGCCGCTCATCTCCAGCATCTCGGCGATCTGGCCGACCCGCGCGCGGATGCGTTCGGCGGGCATGCGGCGGTTCTTCAGCGGAAAGGCCAGGTTCTCGGCCACCGTCATGGTGTCGTAGATCACCGGGAACTGGAACACCTGGGCGATGTTGCGCTCCTGGGGCGTGGCGTGCGTCATGTCGCGCCCGTCGAACAGCACCTTGCCCTGCGAGGGAACCAGCAGGCCCGACATGATGTTGAGCATGGTGGTCTTGCCGCAGCCCGAAGGGCCGAGCAGGGCATAGGCGCCGCCGTCCTCGAAGACCATGTCCAGCGGCAGCAGCGCATAGTCGCTGTCCTGCTGCGGGTTCGGCTTGTAGGAGTGCGCAAGATCGAGTTCTATGCGGGCCATCTCATCGTCCTCCGGGCCGCGCCGGCGCCAGCAGCAGCGCGCCGTCCGCGCCGAACACATAGGCATGGGCCGGGTCCAGGTGCAGCGTGACCGCGCTGCCCAGTTCCAGGTGGTGCACGCCCGTGACCTGGGCCACCAGCTCGCCCCAAGGCGTGGTGGCATGCACGAAGGTGTCGGAGCCCGAAATCTCGGCCAGCTCCACCACGCCCTGCAGCGCCAGGTCGCCGGGCCGCGCCTGCAGGCGCAGCGCGCTGGCGCGCAGGCCCAGGGTAAGGTGGCCGGACACGGCCAGGTCCGCAGGCAGCGCCACGGGCAGCCGCGCGCCGCCCGGCAGTGCCAGCCCGCCCTCCACGGCACTGGCCACGATCAGGTTCATGGGCGGATCACTGAAGGCGCGCGCCACGCGCAGCGAATTCGGTCGATGGAAGACCTCGGCCGTGGGCCCGTACTGCAGCAGCTCGCCCTCGTGCAGCACGGCCGTGTAGCCGCCCAGCAGCAGGGCCTCGCCGGGCTCGGTGGTGGCATAGACCACAGTGGAGTCGCCCGTGGCGAACAGCTGGGTCAGCTCCTCGCGCAGCTCCTCGCGCAGCTTGTAGTCGAGGTTGACCAGGGGCTCGTCCAGCAGCATCAGAGGAGCGCCCTTGGCCAGGGCGCGCGCCAGCGCCACGCGCTGCTGCTGGCCGCCCGACAGCTCGGCCGGGTAGCGGTCCAGGAACATCTCGATGTGCAGCCGCTGGGCCAGGGCGCGCACGCGCTGCGCCACATCGCGGTCGCCGCGCAGCCTGAGCGGCGAGGCGATGTTGTCCGCCACCGTGAGCGAGGGATAGTTGATGAACTGCTGGTAGACCATGGCCACGTTGCGCTCGCGCACGGGCATGCCGGTCACGTCGGCGCCATCGGCGCGCACTCGGCCTTCGGTGGGTACGTCCAGGCCGGCCATGATGCGCATCAGGCTGGTCTTGCCGGCCTGCGTGGCACCCAGCAGCACGGTCACCGCGCCGCTTTCCAGTTCAAGGTGCATGGGGTGCAGCCAGGTCTGGCCGCCCACGCGTTTGCTGATTCTCTCCAACACCAGTTCCACGACCGCCCTCACTGACGAGGCCGCCTCGGGGGCAGCGATTGAACAAGGAGAAACACTTCGCTCAAGGGCGGCGATTGCGCGCCATCCGAAAGCAAGAACGTGATCATTTTTGTTCTTTCCAGATCGCAGCCCATCAACACATACCCTAGGTGCTGTTCTTTTTTCTTCGTTTTAAAGTTCCCCAACCCACGGCCGGCCAGGGGCAAATGCGCTATAACCCGGTCGCCCCGCCTTGTTTGCCTGAGAACGCACCAGATCTGGAATCGCCGCCGTGAACACCAATCCCCGACAACTACAGCTGCTCGACGAAGTGCGCAGCCGCCAGTCCACTTCGGTGGAGCAGCTGGCCGAGATCCTGGGCGTGACCCTGCAGACCGTGCGCCGCGACATACAGAAGCTGGCCGATGCGGGCCTGATGGTGCGCTTTCACGGCGGCGTGCGCGTGCCCAGCGCCACGGTGGAGAACCTGGGCCACACCCAGCGCCAGGTGCTGCATGCCGAAGGCAAGGCGCGCATCGCGCGCGCCGTGGCCGAGGCCATTCCCAACGGCTGCTCGCTGATCCTGAACATCGGCACCACCACCGAGGCCGTGGCCCAGGCCCTGCTCAAGCACCGGGGCCTGCGCGTGATCACCAACAACCTCAACGTGGCGGCCATCCTCAGCTCCAACGCGGACTGCGAAGTCATCGTGGCCGGCGGCGTGGTGCGCACCCGCGACCGGGGCATCGTGGGCGAGGCGGCCGTGGACTTCATACGCCAGTTCAAGGTGGACATCGCCCTGATCGGCATCTCGGCCATCGAGCCCGATGGCAGCCTGCGCGACTTCGACATGCGCGAGGTCAAGGTGGCCCAGACCATCATTGCCCAGTCGCGCGAGGTCTGGCTGGCCGCCGACCACAGCAAGTTCCACCGCCAGGCCATGGTGGAGCTGGCACGCCTGGACCAGATCGACCGCCTGTTCACCGATACCGCACCGCCCGCGCCCTTCGACGCACTCCTGCGCGAAGCAGAAGTGCAATGCGTGGTGGCGCAATAAGTTTTACGCAGCCGCTGCGCCACCGCCCGCACAGGACACGCGCACCGGCCCTGCTTTTCCTGGATAACGCACCATGACCTATCTGCTTGCCCTGGACCAGGGCACCTCCAGCTCGCGCAGCATCGTCTTCGACACCCAGGGCCGCATCGTGGCCTCGGCCCAGCTGGAGCTGCCGCAGATCTATCCGCGTCCCGGCTGGGTCGAGCACGATCCGCGCGAGATCTGGCGCACCCAGCTGGCCACGGCGCGCGAGGCCCTGGCCAAGGCCGGGCTGGCGGCGGCCGACATCCGCGCCCTTGGCATCACCAACCAGCGCGAGACCACCGTGGTCTGGAACCGCGCCACGGGCCAGCCCATGCACCACGCCATCGTCTGGCAGGACCGCCGCGCCGAGCCGCTGTGCGCCCGGCTGCGCGAGGCCGGCCATGCCGACACCATCCAGCGCAAGACCGGCCTGCTGATCGACGCCTATTTCTCGGGCACCAAGCTGCGCTGGATTCTGGACAACGTCAACGGCGCACGCGCGGCCGCCGAGCGCGGCGAGCTGGCCTTCGGCACCGTGGACAGCTGGCTGATCTGGCAGCTCACGGGCGGGCGCCGCCATGTGACCGATGTCTCCAACGCCAGCCGCACCATGCTGTTCAACGTCCACACCAACCAGTGGGACGACGATCTGCTGGAGCTGCTGGAGATTCCGCGTGCGCTGATGCCCGAGGTGCTGCCCTCGGCCGCCGATTTCGGCCGCACGGCCAGCGATGTGCTGGGCGGCGAGATCGCCATCGGCGGGGTGGCCGGCGACCAGCAAAGCGCCCTCTTCGGCCAGGCCTGCTTTTCGGCAGGCATGGCCAAGAACACCTATGGCACGGGCTGCTTCATGCTCATGCACACGGGCGGCGTGTTCCAGACCTCGGCCAACGGTCTGTTGACGACTGCTGCAGCCCAACCCACGCAGGCGCCAGCCTATGCGCTGGAAGGCAGTGTCTTCGTCGGCGGTGCCGTGGTCCAGTGGCTGCGCGACGGGCTGCGCGCCATCGAGCACAGCGGCCAGGTGCAGCAGTTGGCCGAAAGCGTGCCCGATTCGGGCGGCGTGATGATGGTGCCGGCCTTCACGGGACTGGGCGCACCGTATTGGAAGCCTGATGCGCGCGGCACCATCACGGGCCTGACGCGCGGCACCACCATCGCCCACATCGCGCGGGCTGCCCTCGAATCCATCGCCTTCCAGAGCGCGGCCCTGCTGCTGGCCATGAGCCGCGACGCGGTGGCCAGCGGCGGCGCGCCGGTCAGCGAACTGCGCGTGGACGGCGGCGCCTGCGTCAACAACCTGCTCATGCAGTTCCAGGCCGACCTGCTGGGCATTCCCGTAGTGCGCCCGGCCTGCGTGGAGACCACGGCCCTGGGCGCGGCCTACCTGGCGGGCCTGTCCTCGGGCGTGTACCAGAGCACCGAGGAACTGTCGGCGCTGTGGAAGGCCGAGCGCCGCTTCGTGCCCACGCTGGACAAGCACCGCGCCGACGAGCTGATGGCGCGCTGGGAGCACGCGGTGGCCCAGACCGCGCTGGCGGCCTGAGGCGATTCTTCATGCGCCAGCTTGCCGCCGGCCTGGTGCTTTCCGGCCTGCTGCTGGCCGGCTGCGCCGCGCCGCCACAGGCCTGGCAGGCCGTGCAGCCCACGGCCTGCGCGCGCCTGCAATGGCTGGGCAGCGCCACCCTTGCGCGCGACGAGCCCATCGACGGCGCCACCACCGGCGGCATCTCGGGCCTGGACTACGACGCCCGGCTCGGCGACTACGTGGCCATCAGCGATGACCGCTCGGCGCGCGGCCCCGCGCGCTGGATGCGCCTGCGCATAGAACAGCTGGACGCCGGCCAGCGTGCCGGCCCCAACCCCTGGCAGGCGCAGGTCACCGAAGTACACCCGCTGCTGGATGCCGAGGGCCGCTGGCTGCGCCCGCGCCATGCCGCGCCCGCCACCCAGCCCGTGCCCGACCCCGAGGCCATCCGCCTGCTGCCGGACGGCGGCCTGCTGTGGACCGACGAAGGCGACCCGGGCCGGGGCTTTGGCACCTCGCTGGTGAAAGCCGATGCGCAAGGCCGCCAGCTTGCGCGCTGGTTCCATCCCTTCAAGGACGAGGCTGGCGTGCCGGGCCTGCGCCCGAATTTCGGCTTCGAAGGACTGGCCGTGACGCCGGACGGCCAACAGGCCTGGCTGGCCCTGGAGGCGCCGCTGCGCCAGGACGGGCCGCGCGCCAGCGCCGGCTCGGCGGGCGCGCCCGTGCGCATCAGCCTGGTCAGCCTGGACGACGGCCGGCTGCTGCGCCAGATCGCCTACCAGCCCGATGCCGTGCCGGCCGCCAGCTGGGGGCCGCTGCGCACGCGCGAGGTCAACGGCATCAGCGAGATCCTGCCGGACGGCCCCGGCCACCTGCTGGTGCTGGAGCGCTCCTACAGCCCGGGTCACGGCTTTGGCGCGCGGCTGTACCGCATCGGCCTGGATGCGCCCGACACGCTGGCCCTGGCCAGCTTCACGCAAACGCCGCCTCAGGTGGCGGTCAAGCAACTGGTGGCCGATCTGTCCACCGTCCAGCGCGGCCGGCTGGACAACATGGAAGCCATGTCCTGGGGCCCGCCGCTGCCCGACGGCACGCGCGTGCTGGTGTTCGCCAGCGACGACAACTTCAACCCGTCTCAGGCCAGCCAGATCCTGATCACGGCCTACCGGCCCTCCCCGCCCTGCGCACCCTGAAGGCGCTTCAGGGCGTGGCCTGCACCTGTTCCTGCGGCAGGTAGATGCGTGTCAGCCCGCGTGCAATCGCCTCCACGATCTGCTCGCGCCGCAGGCCGATGTGCTCGGCCATCAGGCGCTCGCTGGCCTGGGCATCGCGCGCGCTCAGGGCCTGCAGGATCTCCAGGTGCTCGCGCTGGGTGGAGTCGCGGCCCACGCTCTCCATGTCGATCCAGCGGATGAAGCGGATGCGCTCGTTCAGGCTGGCCAGCATGCGCCGCAGCTCGGCATTGCCGGCCATGTCGGCGATGCGCAAATGGAAGCCCTCGTCCAGATCCACCAGTTGCCGGACGGGCGTGCCCGGCGGCACGCGCTGGCTCTGCTCCAGGTAGGCCTGCGCCTCGCCAAGCTGCTCCTCGGTGGCGCGCTCCACGGCCAGGCGCACGCATTCGCGCTCCACGGCCACGCGCGCCTCGTACAGGTCCAGCGATTCCTTCACGTCCAGTTCGCGCCGCATGTAGCCCCGGCTGGCCGGCAGCAAAAAGCCATCGGCCACCAGCCGCGTCAGTGCCTCGCGCACGGGCGTGCGGCTCACGCCCAGGCGCAGCGCCAGTTCGCTCTCGCTCAGGCGCTCGCCCGGCTTGAACTCGTAGGAAATGGCCATGTCGCGCAGCGTGCTGTAGACGCTGGAGCCCCGTTCATGGCGGATGTTGGAGATTTTCATGGCGCCATTGTGCCCTTTGGCGCCCGGCATTCTTTTAAGTATACTGAAATGGATTCTTAAAAATTCCTTCACCCAACCTGCCTGGAGACTCCCGACATGACCACCGCTTTCAATGGCGCCGACGCCATGGTCCGCATGCTGCAGCTCAATGGCGTCAAGCACATCTTCGGACTGTGCGGCGACACCAGCCTGCCCTTCTACGACGCCATGGCGCGGCTGGACCACGGCATGGACCACATCCTCACGCGGGACGAGCGCAGCGCCGGCTACATGGCCGATGCCTATGCCCGCGTCACGGGCAAGGTGGGCGTGTGCGAGGGCCCCAGCGGCGGCGGCGCCACCTATCTGCTGCCCGGCCTGGCCGAGGCCAACGAGTCCTCGGTGCCCGTGCTGGGCATCACCACCGACGTTTCCGTGGGCGCACGCGGCAAGTTCCCGCTGACCGAACTCGACCAGCAGGCGCTGTACAGGCCGCTGACCAAGTGGAATACCACCATCGACCGCGTGGACCAGATTCCGCATGCCGTGCGCAGCGCCTTCCGCGCCATGACCACGGGCCGGCCCGGCGCCGCCCACATCTGCCTGCCCTACGACGTGCAAAAGCACGCGCTGGACCCGGCCGATGTCTGGGCCCAGCCAGGGCATGACCACTTCCCCGCCTACCGGTCCGCGCCCGATCCTGCGGCCGTGGCCGAAGCCGCCGACCGCCTGGTGGCGGCGCGCTGCCCCGTGCTGATCTGCGGCGGCGGCGTGCTGATCGCGGGCGCCAGCGCCGCGCTGGATGCGCTGGCCACCCTGCTCAACGCCCCCGTGTGCTCCAGCGTCAGCGGCCAGGGCAGCCTGGCGGGCAGTCACCCGCTCTATGCCGGCGTGGTGGGCACGAACGGCGGCGTCGAGGCCACGCGCGCCGTGGTGGCGCAGGCGGACCTGGTGATGTTCATCGGCGCCCGGGCCGGCTCCACCACCACCGAGCACTGGCAGATGCCCTCGCGCAAGGTGACCATCGTCCACCTGGACGTGGACGCCATGACCATAGGCACCAACTACCGCACCGACGTGGCCCTGGTGGGCGACGCCCTGCTGGGACTGCAGGCGCTGCACGCGGCCGTGCAGCAGCGCATCGCGCGCCGCCCCGCCGATGCCGCGGACGGGGCCGCGCTGGCCGCTGCCGCGCGCGCCGCCAAGCAGGCCTTCTTCGCTCCGCTGGCGGCCTCGCTGGAGCGCCCCATCAAACCCGAGCGCGTGGTGGACACGCTCAACCGCCTGCTGCCCGCGCGGGCCATCGTGGTGGCCGACCCCGGCACGCCCTGCCCCTACTTCACGGCCTATTTCGACGCACCCCAGGCCGGCCGGCACTTCATCACCAATCGCGCGCACGGCGCGCTGGGCTTTGCCATGTCGGCAGGCTTTGGCGCCGCCATCGGCCAGCCCGGTTCCGTGGTGGTCGCGGTCATGGGCGACGGCAGCTTCGGCTTCACCTGCGGCGAACTGGAAACCATCGTGCGCCGCAATGTGCCGCTGAAGATGATCGTGTTCTCCAACAGCGTGTTCGGCTGGATCAAGGCCAGCCAGAAGACCGGCTACGATGAACGCTACTTTTCAGTGGACTTCAACCGCACCCACCATGCCCGCGTCGCCGAGGCCTTCGGCGTCAAGGCCTGGCAGGTACAGGACCCGGCGGACCTCGAAGCCGCGCTCAAGGCCGCGCTCATGCACGACGGTCCGGCGCTGGTGGACGTGATCTCGCAGGAACTGCAGGACACGGCCGTTCCCGTGAGCCAGTGGATGGGCTGACGCCAAGGCACCGCAAGCCCGATGCCGTGCACGGCCGCTGCACGGGCGCCCCACGCGCAGATCCCTCTCGATCCCCGTTTGCCAACGCGCTTGAAAAGGAGCTTCCCATGCCTCGTACCCCCTCCCGCCGCCGGCTGCTGCTGGCCACGGCCGCCGCCTGCCTGCTGGCGCCTGCCGGCGCGGCCTTCGCGCAGGGCGCCGCCCCGCTCAAGCTGGTCATCACCTTCCCGCCCGGGGGCAGCACCGACATCGCCGCCCGCATCCTGCAGCCCCGCCTGGGCGAGGTGGCCGGGCGCCCGGTGATCGTGGAAAACCGCCCTGGTGCCGCCAGCCAGATCGCCACCCAGTACGTGGCCAAGTCGGCCCCGGACGGCAGCACCCTGCTGTTCAGCTTCGACACCCACGCCATCAACCCCATCGCCAAGCCCCGGCTGCCCTACGACACCTTCAAGGACTTCACGGGCGTCTCGCTGGCGCTGCGCTTTCCGCTGGTGATCGGCGCCTCGGCCTCGGTGCCGGCCAGGGACCTGGCCGGTTTCCTGGAGCTGGCGCGCCGCAGCCCGGGCAAGTACAGCTATGCCTCGACCGGCCTGGGGTCCATGAACCACCTGGTGATGGAGGACATCAAGCGCCGCTCGGGCACCTATGTGCTGCATGTGCCCTATGGCGGCGGCGGCCCGGCCGTGCAGGCCGTGCTCGGCAACGTGTCCGACCTCACCCTGCTCAGCTATGCGGCGCTGCGCGGCCAGATCGCAGCGGGCAAGATCAAGCCGCTGGCCGTGACCGGCCTCAAGCGCCTGCCCGAGCTGCCCGACGTGCCCACCGTGGCGGAATCCGGCTTCCCGGGATTCGAGGCCTACTCGTGGATCGGCGTGTTCGCGCCCTCCGCCACGCCGGCCGCCACGGTGCACAGGCTCACAGAAGACTTCCAGGCCACGCTGAGCACGCCCGACATCCGCAGCAAGCTCATGCAGTCGGGCTTCGAAGTCATGGCCACGGACGGGCCCGCCCTCGACCGCTGGGTGCGCCAGGAATATGAGCGCTGGGGCCGCTTCGTGCGGGACAACAAGGTCCAGCTCGAGGACTGAGAATCCAGGCAGCAGCACCCCATACACGACACAGGAGCTTTCATGGCACTTCCGCTGGACCACATCGTCATCGCCGTGCACGACCTCGACGCCGCCGTGGCGGACTACCGCGCGCTGGGTTTCCAGGTCGCCATCGGCGGCCGCCACCCGGGCCGCACCTCGCACAACGCGCTGGTCGTCTTTGCCGACGGCGCCTACCTGGAGATCATTGCCTGGACCGCCCCTGCGCCCGAAGAGCGCTGGTACCGCACCCTGCGCGACCATGGCGAGGGCCTGGTGGACTTCGCCCTGCTGCCCGGCAGCACCGCCCAGGCCCTGGCCGAGGCGCGGGCGCGCGGGCTGGACACCCTGGTCGGCCCCGTGGACGGAGGCCGCGTGCGCCCCGATGGCGCGCAGCTGCTGTGGCAGACCGCGCGCCACGCCACGCCCGACCTGCCCTTCCTGTGCGGCGACATCACGCCCCGCGCCCTGCGCGTGCCCGAGGGCAACGTGCGCGAGCACCCCAACGGCGCGCTGGGCGTGGCCTCGCTGACCGTCGTCGTGCACGACCTGGACGCCAGCCTGGTCCGCTACCGGGCGCTGCTGGGCCCGGGCCTGCCAGTGGAGAGGCTGGACAACCAGGGCGCGCGGCTGGCACTGCCGGGCTTCGACCTGCTGCTGCAAGGCGCGCCGGCACAGCCGGAATCCGAGGCCCTGCGCCAGCGCCTTGCCACGCGCGGCGAAGGCCCTTGCGCGCTCACCCTGCGGCAACGGCCAGGTGCCGCAGCACCGGCCCTGGACCCCGGCAACAGCCACGGCGTGGACCTGCGCTGGCAGAACGGGAACACGCTCTAAACTCTTCGTTTTCCCTCTCCACCGGCACCAGCATGAACACCGTTTCCACAGCCTCTCCTGTCATCGCCTTCATCGGTGGCGGCAACATGGCCAGCGCCATCATCGGCGGCCTGATCGGCCAGGGCCAGCCCGCAGACCGCATCGTCGTCGTCGAGCCCTTCGAGGCCGCGCGCGACGCGCTGCGCAAGAACTTCGGCATCGCCGCCCATGCCGATGCCGCAGCCGCCGCCAGCGCGCTGGACGGTGCCGGCATCGTGGTCTGGGCCGTCAAGCCCCAGACCTTCAAGGAAGCCGCCCAAGCCGTGGCGCCGCATACCGCCCAGGCCCTGCACCTGAGCGTGGCCGCCGGCATTCCCACGGACGCCATCGGCCAATGGCTGGGCACTGGCCGCATCGTGCGGGCCATGCCCAACACGCCGGCCCTGGTGGGCAAGGGCATGACGGGCCTGTTCGCCCGAGCCGAGATCGATGCGGCAGGCAAGAGCGCCATCGAGCAGGTCATTGCCCCCACGGGCCAGTTCGTCTGGGTAGACCAGGAAGCACACCTCGACGCCGTGACCGCGCTGTCGGGTTCGGGACCGGCTTATGTCTTCCTGTTCCTCGAAGCCATGACGAAGGCTGGCGTGGACATGGGCCTCACGGCCGAGCAGTCCTACCGCCTGGGCGTGGCCACCTTCCAGGGCGCCTCCGAACTGGCCGCACGCTCCACCGAAAGCGCCGTGGTGCTGCGCCAGCGCGTGACCAGCAAGGGCGGCACCACGCACGCCGCCATCACCCACCTGCAGGCGCAGCAGGTACCCGAGCACTTCGTGGCCGCCATGCGCGCGGCGGAAACACGGGCCAAGGAGCTGGCCGCCGAGTTCGGCCGGTAGGCCACACCCGCGCGCGCCCCTTTTGTGGTGGCAAGGGAACGGTGCGCCAGATTCCTGCAAAAACCAGATAGTTCTGATGGTGGAAGCAAGCGGCACTCGGTAGAAATCGGCAATTGACCGGCAGCGTGGAAAGCCCCGCGCCGGTCATGACCTGCCACCGCAGTTTCCACCAAGCATCCGCCTTGGCGGGACGTGCATCGCCTGCCCGCCCCTGCCCATGACTTGCCTTGGATTCGCTGCATTCAAGGAGAAAGCATGCGTTTCCATCCCCCTTCCGTGCACAGGCGCCGCCGCAGCAAGCCGGCCCTGGCGGCATGCCTGCTCTGGGCATCGGCCGGCCTGGTCCACGCAGTACCCGGCCCCTCCCAGGGTCCTGCCCACCACCGCGTGCACGCACCCACGCATGCCCCAGCACAGGGCTCCGCCCAGGTCCGGCAGATACAGCGCGCACAGCAGGCCCTGCAGGTCTTGCCTGTGCCCTTCGAGGCCAACAGCGGCCAGTTCGATGCGGCCGTGGCCTTCACGGGCCGCACCTTCGCAGGCGCCGTCCATGTCACGCGCCAGGGGCAGATCGTCTACAGCCTGCCCGGCGCCGCGCCCGCCTCCGGCACGCCGCCCGACCAGCCCACACCCAGGCCCAATCCCCGGCCCACACCCGACCCCCAGCCCGCGCCCGCCGCCGGCTGGAGCCTCACCGAGACCCTGGCCGGCGCCCTGCCGCTGTCGCCCAGGGGCGGCGAGGCGGCGGCCACCCAGGTCACCCGCTTCAGCGGCCCCCACCGCTACCACAGTGCCACCTACCGCAACCTGCACCTGGGCCAGGCCTGGCCCGGCGTGCAGGTGGAGCTGGCCGTGCGCGGCGCCAATGTGGAAAAGCTCTTTCACGTGGCGCCGCAGGCCGATGCGTCGCAGATCCAGGTGCGCGTGGACGGCGCCCTGTCCCTGCGCCTGGGCGCAGGCGGCGAACTGCTGGCCGCCACGGGCCATGGCGACGTGGCCTATACCGCCCCCGTGGCCTTCCAGGAGGTGGCCGGGCGCCGCGTGGACGTGCCCGTGCAGTACGCCCTCAACCGCCGGGGCGACGGCTACGGCTTCGCGCTGGGGGCCTACGACCGGGCGCTGCCGCTGGTGATCGACCCCCTGCTGCAGAGCACCTATGTGGGCGGGAGCGACATTGACGTGATCTCCGCCCTGGCCGTGGCCCCATCGGGCGCGGTGTTCGTGGGCGGCTACACGAGGTCCACGGACTTCCCCGGCACGGCCGGCGGGGCACAGCCCGCCTGGGGGGGAAGGTTGTTCGACGCCTTCATCGCACGCTTGTCCGGCGACCTGCGCAGCATGGAGCAGAGCACGTACCTGGGCGGTTCGTCAGTTGAACTGGTCAAGGCCCTGGCCGTCGCCCCCTCGGGCGAGGTGGTGGCGGTCGGCTATACCAACTCCACCGATTTTCCCGGCGCGGCAGGCGGTGCGCAGCCGGCCTTCGGGGGCGGCAGCTTCGACGGCTTCGTCGCCCGGCTGTCCGGCGATCTGCGCACCCTGGGACAGAGCACCTACCTGGGAGGGACGGACATGGACCAGGCGGATGCCCTGGCCATCGCGCCTTCGGGCGAGGTGCTGGTGGGCGGCTACACCTATTCCAGGGACTTGCCCGGCACGGCCGGCGGCGCACAGCCTTCATTCGGCGGAGGGGGCTACGATGGCTTCATCGCGCGCCTGTCCGGTGATCTGCGCACCCTGGAGCAGAGCACTTACTTTGGCGGTTCGGGCCTGGATGGCGTGACCGCCCTGGCAGTCACGCCCGCCGCAGAAGTGGTGGCGGCCGGCGACACGGGCTCCAGCGACCTGCCCGGCATGGCGGGCGGCGCACAGCCGGTGTTCGCCGGCGGCGAGTACGACGGCTTCATCGCGCGCCTGTCCGGCGACCTGCGCACCCTGCGGCAAGGCACCTACCTGGGGGGCTCCCTCTCAGACCAGATACAGGCACTGGCCCTGGCACCCTCGGGAAAAATCGTGGTGGGCGGCCACCTCGCCTCCCCGGATTTGCCGGGGGCAGCCGGCGGCGCCCAGCCGGCTCTGAAGAGGTTCTACGACGGTTTCATCGCACGCCTGTCCGGGGATCTGCATACCCTGGAGCAGAGCACGTATCTGGGGGGCTCGAACTCTGAATCGATCTGGGCCCTGGCCGTCACCCCTTCCGGCGATGTGGTGGCTGGCGGCTATACCTACTCTGCGGACTTTCCCGGCACGAGCGGCGGTGCGCAGCCGGTTTTCGGGGGCGGCAGCTTTGACGGCTTCCTCACCCGGCTGTCCGGCGATCTGCGCACTCTGGAGCAAAGCACATACATAGGAGGTTCGACAGCGGGGACCGCCATCCTTGCCATGGCCAACACGCCCTCCGGCGAGGTGGTGGCGGGCGGCTTCATCGACGCCACGGGCCTGCCCGGCACGGCAGATGGCGCCCAGCCCGACTTTGCCGGAGGGGCCTATGACGGCTTCATCACACGCCTGTCCGCCGACCTGCGCGCCGTTTCACCCCAGGCCATCACCTTCCCGCCCCAGTCCGACCAGCCTTTCACGGCCGGCGCCCGCTTCGACCTCGCCCCGCCCGCCACGGCCAGCTCGCACCTGCCGGTGGACTACACCAGCGCCACGCCCGGTGTCTGCACGGTTTCGGGCACCACGGTGACCATGGTCAGCCCCGGCACCTGCACGCTCACGGCCCGCCAGCCGGGCAACACGGTGTGGCTGCCGGCCGCCGACGTGTCGCAGGACATGGAGTTGGTCGCCGCGCCCGCCCCGGGGCCGGGGCCGGGGCCGGGGCCGGGGCCGGGGCCGGGGCCAGGACCAGGGCCGGGGCCAGGGCCCGCGCCGGCTCCCGGCCCGGGCGCCGCGACGGCCGTGCCTGCGCTCCCGCCACTTGCCCTCGCTGTGCTGGGCGCGTTGGCGGCGGGCCTGGGTGCCCTGGTCCTGCGGCGCAGAGGCCCGCCGATCTGAGGCCGGCGTCAGCGCAGCGCGAAGCCCAGCGCCACGCCCGCAAACAGGCTGGCGCCGATCCAGTGGCTCTTGCTGAAGGCGACGAAGCAGCCCTCGCGCGTGCGGTGGCGTATCAGGGTGAAGTGCCAGATCACCTGGGCTGCGGCCACGGCCAGGCCCAGCCAGAAAGGCCAGGCCAGGCCGTAGGGCACCAGCGCCCAGACGGTGAGCAGGCCGCAGAGCACGAAAAAGCCCATGACGGCGGCCACGTCGAAGCGGCCCAGGGTAATGGCCGAGGTCTTCATGCCGATCTTGAGGTCGTCGTCGCGGTCCACCATGGCGTATTCGGTGTCATAGGCCAGCACCAGGAACATGTTGGCGAGCCACAGAATCCAGGCCGTGGCCGGCACCTGACCCTGCACGGCGGCGAAGGCGATGACGATGCCGAAGTTGAACGCAATGCCCAGGAAGGCCTGGGGCATGGCGAAGAAGCGCTTGGTGAACGGGTAGAGGATGGTGAACAGCACGGCGGGCACGGACCAGGCCACGGCCTCCCAGCGCGTGGTCAGCACCAGGCCCAGCGAGACCAGGGCCAGCACCACGCCGACCATGGCGGCCTCCGCGACGGAAATCTGACCCGAGGTGATGGGCCGCTGCATGGTGCGCTTGACGTGGCGGTCGAAGTCGCGGTCGGCGATGTCGTTGATGCAGCAGCCGGCGCTGCGCATGAGCACCGTGCCCAGCGCGAAGACCGCCAGCAGGTGCCAGCCCGGAAAGCCGCCTGCCGCCACCCACAGCGCGGACAGCGTGGGCCAGACCAGGACCAGCCAGCCGGCGGGCCGGTTGAAGCGGACCAGGTCCAGGTAGAGCGACAGTTTGCTGCGCCGGGGCGCAGGCATGGGCGTGGAGGAGGTGGTGGGCATGGCATCTGGGCGCCGATGGCGGCCGTGGCCGACCATCGCACGCATCACATTCGAAAATGCCCGCATTGTCGCCGCTGGGCGGGCGGGCCCGGCGGCGCGCCTCAGCAGCGCCTGCCGGCGACGCGGGTTTGCGCCCACTCCACGGCACAGATCACCAGCGCCATCCACGCCAGGCCCAGCAGCCAGCCGGCCAGCACATCGCTGGCATAGTGCACGCGCAGCACCACGCGGCTGGCTCCCACGCCCAGGGCGACAGCCAGGGCCGCCAGGCCCGCGGGCCAGCGCCAGGCCGGGCGCAGGTATGGCAGCAGCAGCCACGCCAGCATCAGATAGAGCACGAAGGTGCCCGCGCTGTGGCCGCTGGGGAAGCTGAAGCCGCCCTCAGGCACCCAGCCCCCCACGGGACGCGGGCGGCCCACGCTGGTCTTGATGGCGCGTATCCACAGGCCCACGCCAGCCGTGGCCACCACCCAGGCGGCCGCATGCAGCCAGTCGCGCCGCCACAGCAGCAGCGCCAGCACGGCGGCCGACAGCGACACCATCCAGACCACATTGCCCAATTGGGTGAAGGCGACCACGGGGCGCATCCAGGCATCGGTGGCATGGCCGGCCAGCCACAGGTGCAGGGCCTCGTCGAGCACCGGCCAGTCGGTGCAGGTGGCGCAGCCTGCGGGCCGGGCCAGGCCCAGCATGTCGCGCACCATCATGGCCAGTGCCAGCAAGGCCAGCACGCCGGCGGCAGCCAGGCCCAGCCATGCGGCCCGCGGCATGGGCAGGCCTGCATGGCGCAGCCGGGCCGTGGCAGGCAGGCGCAGATAGAAAAAAAGGCCGCCCAGGGCGGCCAGTACCAGGCACAGGCCGCCCGTGGCGGCGTGTGCGTCAATCCAGGTCCAGAGCATGCGGTGGCATCACTCCCGGGCCAGGGCGGGTACGCGGGAAGACCGGGGTTTGCGCAGCATCAGTCTTCAAGCAGGGCGCGCAGCATCCAGGCGGTCTGTTCGTGCACGGTCAGGCGCTGGGTCAGCAGGTCGGCGGTGGGTTCGTCGCTGGCCTTGTCGGCCAGGGGGAACAGGCTGCGCGCCGTGCGGGCCACGGCCTCGTGGCCGGCGACCAGGATGCGCACCATCTCCAGGGCCTTGGGCGGATCGTGGGGCACGTCGGCCAGGCTGGTGAGCTTGCCGAAGTCGGCATAGGAGCCCGGCGCGAAATGGCCCAGCGCGCGGATGCGCTCGGCGATGGGATCGACGGCGTTCCACAGCTCCGTGTACTGCCCCATGAACATGGTGTGCAGCGTGTTGAACATCGGGCCGGTGACGTTCCAGTGGAAGTTGTGCGTGGTCAGATACAGCGTGTAGGTGTCGGCCAGAAGGGCCGACAGGCCCTTGGCGATGGCCGCGCGGTCCTTGTCGCTGATGCCGATATGGATGGCGGAGGAGCGCACGGACGCCGGTGCCACGTCAGCCAGCGCGGCCTTTGCAGGCTGCACTGCCTTGTCGGCCTTGTCGGCCTGCACGGCCTCTGGCTTCTTTGCACCGGACTTGTCTTTGCTGGCATTTTTGGCCATGGGATCCCTTTCAGCTTCGTACGAACGGAAGATGCTCCCGGCAGGTCGCCCGGGAGCCAGTTGCAACGATAACGCAAGTGCGGCAGCCCCACAGGCCCGGCGCGCGCGCCGGTGCGCTCATCAGGACAGGCGTTTGACGCCGGGCAAGGCGCAGGCGTAGACCGCGTTGCGCAGGGCGGCGATGGCCTCGTAGCGCGTGAAGCTGCGGCGCCAGGCCAGGACCACGCGGCGTGTCGGCGGGGCCGAGCCGTCGTCCTCGAGGATGGGCAGGTAGCGGATGTGCGGCTCGTCGGTCTTGCGGCGGCGCGCCGTGGTCTCCAGCGCATCGGCGGGCACGGACAGGCGCGGCACCAGGGTCACGCCCATGCCGGCGGCCACCATGTGCTTGATGGTCTCCAGCGACGAGCCTTCGAAGGTGCGGCGAATGCCTTCGGCATTGCTGGCATAGCGTGCGAACTCGGGGCAGACCTGGAGCACATGGTCGCGGAAGCAGTGGCCCGAGCCCAGCAGCAGCATGGTCTCGTTCTTGAGATCGCCGGTGGATACATGGTCCTTCTGGGCCAGCGCATGGGTGCTGGGAACGGCGGCCATGAAGGGCTCGTCGTACAGCGGCGCCAGCGCCAGGCCGGTGTCGGGGAAGGGCTCGGCGACGATGGCGCAGTCGATCTCGCCGGTGCGCAGCATCTCCAGCAGCTTGACGGTGTAGTTCTCCTGCAGCATCAGCGGCATCTGCGGCGTGCGCATGATGGAGTTGCGCACCAGGTCAGGCAGCAGGTAGGGGCCGATGGTGTAGATCACACCCAGCGTGAGCACGCCCGACAGGGGGTCCTTGCCGCGCTTGGCGATTTCCTTGATCTCGGCGGCCTGCTCCAGCACGCTTTGCGCCTGACGGATGATCTCCTCGCCCAGTGACGTGACCGACACCTCGCCGGCACTGCGCTCGAAGAGCTTGACATCGAGCTCCTCCTCCAGCTTCTTGATAGCCACGGACAACGTGGGCTGGGACACATAACAGGCTTCGGCGGCGCGGCCAAAATGCTTTTCACGTGCCACGGCCACGATGTATTTGAGTTCGGTAAGTGTCATTGGCGAGCTGTGTCTGGGAGGGAGCCTCGGAAAATACGATGGTCTTACACCAAGAACCTGTGCCGGAACCTTTGTGCAATCAGGCCTTGCGGCCCGCTTGCCGGGGTGCTCCCCTCAAAAGTTCCTGCACAGGTTCTAGGATTTGTCCTATTTCGATTGTGCCAGTCCTCGTCCGCGCATGACCACTGCGCGCTCCCCGACCCGCCGGCTTTTTGTATTTATCCACCTAGTGCAACGGCCGGCGCATCCGGTCGCGTTGCTGCATGAGCTGGTCCATGCCTATCAATGCAGCCAGGCCTATGGCCACGATCACGGTAAAGACCGGAAGGTCCAGGGCGCTGATCACGGCAAAGCCTTGCGGCCTAGCATAACGCTGTGTCTCTGAAATGCATACGAAGTCCGCCGCGGCCATGCCGGTGTAGTGCATGGAACAGACTGCCGCGCCCATCACGGCAGCAGCCAGGGCACGCATGCCCGGCGAGCCGGTGCGAAACGACAGCCACAGCGCGGCGCTGGCCGCGGCCACGGCAATGCCCACGGACAGCAGCACGGTGGGAACGGACCAGACGATGAAGCCCGGAAAGCGCATGCCATACATGCCCAGGTAATGCATGAAGGCCACGCCCAGGCCCAGCAGGGTGCCCGCGCCCAGCACGCGCGCCCCGCTTTCGGGCCGCCGTGCGACAAAGGCCAGCGCCACCGAGGTGGCGGCAACGGCGGCGCACAGGGACACCAGGGTTTCGATCATGGAGTAGCCCGAACCCATGCCCAGGTTCAGCGCCAGCATGCCCGTGAAATGCATGGACCACACGCCGATGCCGCCCAGCGCCGTGCCCGCCGCCAGCAGGTTCAGCCAACTGATGCCCGCGCGTCCCCGGATGCGCTGCGCCGCAGTCAGGGCCACGAAGGAGCCCAGTACGGCAATGCCATAGGACAGGGCCACCAGGCCCATGCGCCAGGAGGTCTCGACGATCTCATTCGCTTGAACGGCTTCATTCATGTTGGCAGCTCCTCATTCGCAGAAAAATGGGACAACACAAGAGTGATCGCGGCCGTCCTCCCCGTGGGGGAGGTTTGGCAGGCCATCCCCTCCCGGATGGAGCTACCCTGTTTTTTGTGACCCAATGTACCAAAAGGTCACAAATATTCAATGCCGCAACGGGACGGCGCTGTCACCGCCAGGACGGCACGCAGCGCTCCATTCCAACGGCTACAGCGCGCATGGAAACCATGCCTGGCGCGGGCTGCAGGCCTGCGGGACATGCCACCGTCAGGCAGCTCCCGGACACGTAAAAATACGTAACACAGCCGTCGATCAAGAATGGACCGGGCCGATCAGGCCTTGAGGAATTCGGCCTTGCCGCCCAGCCAGCGGCCCACGTGGCGCTGGGCCAGTTGCGGGTGCTGCTCCAGCATGCGCGGCGCCAGTTCGCGTGCCCAGTCGAGCAGCATCAGGTCCTGTTCCAGATCGGCGAAGCGCAGCATGGGCGCGCCGGACTGGCGCGCGCCCAGGAATTCGCCGGGGCCGCGGATCTCCAGATCGCGCCGCGCGATCTCGAAGCCGTCATTGGTCTCGGCCATGGCGCGCAGCCGGTCCTTGGCCGTCTCGCCCAAACGGCCGCTGTCTCCCACCGAATACAGCAGCACGCAGGCCGAGGCCGCCGCCCCCCGCCCCACGCGACCGCGAAGCTGGTGCAGCTGGGACAGGCCGAAGCGCTCCGCATGCTCGATGACCATGAGCGAGGCGTTGGGCACATCCACGCCCACTTCGATCACCGTGGTGGAGACCAGCACGCCCATGACCCCGGCGGAGAACAGCTCCATCACGGCCTTCTTCTCGGCCGTGGGCATGCGCGAGTGCAGCAGGCCGACCATGACGCCGGGCAGCATCTCGCTCAGGTAGGCATGGGTGGCCGTGGCGTTGGACAGGTCCAGCGCCTCGCTTTCCTCGATCAGCGGGCAGACCCAGTAGACCTGGCGCCCTTCCGCGACCTGGGCGCCTATGCGCTCGATGACCTCGTCCTTGCGGCTGTCGGCAATGAGCTTGGTGACGATGGGCGTGCGGCCCGGCGGCAGCTCGTCGATGGTGGATACATCCAGGTCGGCGTAGTAGCTCATGGCCAGGGTGCGCGGAATGGGCGTGGCGCTCATCATCAGCAGATGGGGCTCCATGCCCGAGGCCGCGAGCTTCTGGCGCAGCGCCAGCCGCTGGGCCACGCCAAAGCGGTGCTGCTCGTCGATGACGGCCAGCGCCAGGTTCTTGAACTGCACCTGGTCCTGGATGACGGCGTGCGTGCCCACGACCAGGGCTGCCTCGCCGCTGTGGACCAGCTCCAGCATGGCGGTGCGTTCCTTCTTCTTCTGTGCGCCGGCCAGCCAGGCCACGCGCTTGCCCAGCGGGGCCAGCAGCGGCTCCAGCCAGCCGACCAGCTTGCCGAAATGCTGCTCGGCCAGGATTTCGGTGGGTGCCATCAGCGCGCACTGCCAGCCGGCCTCGATGCAGGCCACGGCCGACAGCGCCGCCACCACGGTCTTGCCCGATCCCACATCGCCCTGCAGCAGCCGGTGCATGGGCATGCGGCGCTCCATGTCGGCGAGGATCTCGGCCACCACGCGCTGCTGGGCGCCGGTCAGGCCAAAGGGCAGTTGGTCCAGGAACTGGCGCGCCAGGCCCTGGGCGCTGCCCATGGGCAGGGCGCGCAGCACGGGCGCCCTGAGCCGCGCGCGTTCGCGCTTGGCCTCGTATTGGGACAGTTGCTGGGCCAGCAGTTCCTCGGCCTTCAGGCGCTGCCAGGCCGGGTGCGAATGGTCCTCCAGCGTGGCCAGGGCCACATCGGGCGTGGGGTGGTGCAGGAACTGCAGCGCATCGCGCAGGCTGAACAGCGGCGGCAGCCCGCCGTTGCCATGGAACTGCGCCACGGGCGGATGCTCGCCCTGGGGCAGCGTATCGGAGAGATCGGCGCGCAGCATGGCCGTGGCCGCCGCGCGGCGGATGTAGGCCTGGGGCAGGCCCGCCACCGTGGGATAGACGGGCGTGAGCGCCGTGGGCAGGTCGCCGCCCGCCGCGCGAAACGCGGGGTGCAGCATCTGCCGGCCCCAGAAGCCGCCCTTGACCTCGCCGCGTATGCGCAGCCGCGCGCCCACGGACAGGGTCTTCTGGTGCGAGGGGTAGAAGCTGAAGAAGGTCAGCACGCATTCGGCCGTGCCATCGTCCACCGTGACCTTGAGCATGCGGCGCGGTCGCAGTTGCACCTCGCTGTGGGTCACCGTGGCCTCGATCTGCACCGTGTCGCCCTCGCGGGCATTGCGCAGCGGCGTGATGCGCGTCTCGTCCTCATAGCGCAGCGGCAGGTGCAGTGCCAGATCGATGTCGCGCACCAGGCCCATCTTCTGCAGCGCCTTTTGCGCGGCGCTGGCTGCGGGCTTGGCGGGCGCTGCGGGCTTGTCTCCCGCCTTTTCCGCTGCCTTCTCTGCTGCCTTGCCGCCCTTGCCTGCGGCCTTTCCCCTGCCGGCACGCGCGGCCTTGCCGCCGGGGGCGTCGCGCCCCAGATCGGGGAAGGCAGAGGAGACGTTCAAGGGCATGGGCTATCCTGTTTCAGAGCCTGCGCGTGGGCATGGGCGGGCATGCAGCATAGTGTATGAATATACAGGTGTAGGCAACACGCCACGTTCATGCCGCATGCCCTTGCCCAAAGCACCCTTGAGGCCCCGGGTCTCTGGGGAAGCCGCTACCATGCACGCTGACGTTACGTAGTGTTACCCCGCCACCGAATGCCATGTTGAAGCGTATCAATGTCCAGCATGTCACTCTGGGCATGTTCCTGCACGAGTTCTGCGGCTCCTGGATGGAGCATCCTTTTTGGCGAACCCGTTTCCTGCTCCGCTCCGAGGCCGACCTCCAGCGCCTGCGCTCCACCTCCATCCAGGAGGTCTGGATCGACGTGCGCAAGGGCCTGGACGTGGGTGTCCAGGTGCCTTGCCTGCGCTTTGACCCGCAGGACGAGCTTCGCCACCAGATCCCTGACAGCGCCCGCCCTGTCTCCGAGCAGAGCACGGCCCCCATTTCCACCGCCACCGAGCTGCGCCGCGCCGCGCAGACCTGCGTGCAGGCCAAGCAATTGCTCAGCCGCCTGTTCAGCGACGCGCGGCTGGGCCGGCCCGTGGACGCCACGGCGGCCGGGCAGCTGGTGGACGATGTGACGGCCTCCGTGGCGCGCAATCCCCACGCCCTGATCGGCCTGGCACGGCTGAAGACGGCCGACGACTACACCTACATGCACAGCCTGGCCGTGTGCGCGCTGATGGTGGCCCTGGCCAAGCGCATGGGCCTGGACGACCACAGCCTGCGCAAGGCCGGCATGGCCGGTCTCATGCATGACCTGGGCAAGACAGCGATCCCGGTCGCCGTGCTCAACAAGCCCGGGCCGCTGGACGATGCGGAATGGGCGCTGATGCGCGCCCACCCACGCCATGGCGAGCAGCTGCTGCGCCCGCTGGGCCTGGACGACGAGGTCATCGATGCCTGCCTGCACCACCACGAAAAGGTGGACGGCAGCGGCTACCCCGACGGACTGCAGCAGGGCGACATCGGCCTGCTGGCGCGCATGACGGCGATCTGCGACGTCTACGACGCCATCACCTCGGACCGGCCCTACAAGAAGGGCTGGCCGCCCTCGGAGGCGCTGCGGCGCATGGCCGAGTGGAGTCCCCGCCATTTCGACAAGCGGCTGTTCGAGCAGTTCGTGCAGACCGTGGGCATCTATCCGCTGGGCTCGCTGGTGCGCCTGCATTCGCAGCGGCTGGCCGTCGTGGTCGATGCCTCGCCGGGCAGCCTGCTGGCGCCGCGCGTCAAGGTGTTCTATTCGCTGCGCCAGGCCTGCCGCATCACGCCCGAGATCGAGGACCTGTCCGAGAGCCAGGGCAACGACCGCATCATCGCGCGCGAAGACCCGGCGAACTGGGACTTCCCGGATCTGGAGACGCTGTGGCTGGAGTTCGAGCGCCAGCCCCAGGCCCAGCCTCAGATGGCCAAGTGACCGCCGCGAAATTCCGGGGATGACCCCAGGGTTTGCGACAATGGCGAACTTCCGTTCAACGAACTTGGAACGGGCCATGTCCGGCCCTCAAGCACTGCATGTCCTCCCTGTCCCGCGTGTTTTCGCTCAGCGATTTCGACTTCGAGCTTCCTGAGAACCTGATCGCCCAGCATCCTGCCGCCCAGCGCAGCGCCTCGCGCCTGCTCGACGGCCGCGACGATGCCAACCCACCCACCGACCGCATCTTCCACGAGCTGCCCGACCTGCTGCAGCCCGGCGACCTGCTGGTGTTCAACGACACGCGCGTGCTCAAGGCGCGCATCTTCGGCGAGAAGGCCAGCGGCGGCCGGCTGGAGCTGCTGGTCGAGCGCGTGCTCGAAGGCAACGATGTCGTGGCCCACATGCGCGTCAGCAAGAAGCCCCTGCCCGGCTCGCGCATCCATCTGTGCGGCGGCAAGAACCGCGGCGGCTTCGACGCCGTGCTGCGCGGCCGCTGGCCCGACGAGAACGGTCCGCTGTTCCACCTGAGCTTCGAAGGCCCGCGCGGCGAGACGCCGCACGAGCTGATGGAGCGCTTCGGCCACCTGCCGCTGCCGCCCTACATCGAGCGCCACCAGGACACCGGCAACGACCCCGATGCCGCCGAGGACAGCGAGCGCTACCAGACCGTCTTCGCAGCCCGCCCCGGCGCCGTGGCCGCTCCCACGGCCGCCCTGCACTTCGACGACGCCGTGCTGGCCCGCCTGGCCGAGCGCGGCATCGAGCGCGCCAGCGTCACGCTGCACGTGGGCGCCGGCACCTTCCAGCCCGTGAAGACCGAGAACCTGGCCGACCACCAGATGCACAGCGAGTGGTACGAGATCCCGCTGGCCACGCTGGCTGCGCTGGAACGCTGCCGCCAGCGCGGGGGCCGCGTCGTCGCCGTGGGCACGACCACGGTGCGCACGCTGGAGTCCTGGGCCCAGACAGGCCAGTTCTCCGGCGACACGCGCATCTTCATCACGCCCGGCTTCGAGTACCAGGTGGTCGATCTGCTGATCACCAACTTCCACCTGCCCAAGAGCACGCTGATGATGCTGGTCAGCGCCTTCGCGGGCTACGAGCAGGTGATGGCGCTGTACCGCCATGCCATCGAGCAGCAGTACCGTTTCTTCAGCTACGGCGACTCCATGCTGTTGAAAAGAAGCACCCCCTGAGCGGCTCACGCCGCTTCCCCCTCTCTACTCGCTGCGCGAGGGAGGGGGACGACACCCTCGCTGCGGGGCGGCCCTTGCTTGGTGTCCCTCGCCTTAGGCCGCGCCAAGTTCAAGCGCTAAGCCCGAAACGCCGCATGTTCAACCAAAGTAATGGCAGAGCCTGCGGCCCTTGACCTCGTGCACGCTGACGGGGATGCCGTAGAGGGTGCTGAGGACTTCGTCCTGCACGACCTCGGCCGGCGTGCCCGCCACGGCCAGGCGGCCGTCCTTGAGCGCGATGATGTGGTCGGCGTAGCACGAGGCGAAGTTGATGTCGTGCAGCACCATGACCACGGTCTTGCCGCGCTCGGTGACGGCGCGGCGCAGCAGGCCCATCATGCTGACGGCGTGGGCCATGTCCAGGTTGTTCAGCGGCTCGTCCAGCAGGATGAAGGGCGTGTCCTGGCACAGCACCATGGCGATGTAGGCGCGCTGGCGCTGGCCGCCTGAGAGTTCGTCGAGAAAGCGCTCGGCCAGCGGCGTGAGCTGCAGGTACTCCAGCGCCTCGTCCACATTGCGCAGGTCGTCGGGCCCCAGCCGGCCCTTGCTGTGCGGGAAGCGGCCAAAGCCCACCAGGTCGCGCACCGTCAGGCGCAGCGCGCTCTGGTTGTCCTGGCGCAGGATGGCCATGATGCGCGCCAGCGCCTCGGTAGGCGTGGTGGCCACGTCGAGGCCGCCCACCCGCACCTTGCCCGCCGTGATGGGCATGAGGCGGCTGACCAGGGACAGCAGCGTGGACTTGCCCGCCCCGTTGGGCCCGATGATGGCCGTCAGCGCCCGCTCGGGCACATCGAAATTGAGCTCCTGCAGCACTGCCGTGCCGCCATGGCGCTTGAGCAGATCACGCACCTCGATCATGGGGTCCCCTTGCGCATGAGCAGCACGATGAAGACGATTCCACCCAGGAACTCCACCACGATGCTCAGAACGGTATTGAATTGAAAAAGCTGCTCCAGCAGCACCTGACCGCCCATGAGCAGCACGCAGCCCCAGAGCACGGCAGCAGGCAGCACCCAGGCATGGCGGCGCGTGCCCATGGCGTGATAGGCCATGTTGCTGACCAGCAGGCCGAAGAAGATCACCGGGCCGACCAGGGCCGTGGACACGGCCACCATGCAGGCCACCACGGCGAGCAGCCGCAGCACGCGGCCCTCGTAGTCCAGGCCCAGGCCGACGGCCGCGTCGCGCCCCAGCGAGATCACGTCCAGCACGCGGCGCTGGCGCCAGATCCAGGCGCTGCCCAGGGCAATCAGCAGCAGCGACGGCAGCAGCAGCTGCAGGTTCACCGCGTTGAAGTTGGCGAACATGCGGTCCTGCAGGGCCGTGAATTCGTTGGGATCGAGCACGCGCATGGCCAGCCCGGCCAGGCTGCGAAAGAAGATGCCGCCCACCATGCCCGCCAGCAGCATCAGGTGCAGGCTGCTGGCATGGCCCACGAACAGCCAGCGCATCAGCAGCACGCTGAAGCCCATCATCAGCGCGATGTTGAGCGCATAGCGCCCGACCTCGCCCATGGCGGACACGCCCGCCGCGCCCAGCATCAGCACCATGGACGCCTGCACGAACAGGTACAGCGCATCCAGTCCCATGACGGAAGGCGTGAGGATGGTGTTGTGCGACACGGTCTGGAACACCACGGTGGACAGGCCGATGGCACAGGCCACCAGCGCCATGGTCAGCAACTTGGCGCCCCGGTGCTCCAGCACGAAGGCCCAGTCGGTCTTGACGCCCACGGTCATGAAGGCCAGCAGGCACAGCAGGGCCAGCGCGCCCAGCAGCGCCAGGCGCGCGCCATGGCCCCAGTTGCGCGCTGCAGGCTCATCGGAAGCAACGGATTGCGGCAGACTGCTCATGCACGGCCCTTGCGGCGGCGCAGGATCAGCGCCAGGAACAGGGCACTGCCCAGCACGCCCAGCACGCTGCCCACGGGAATTTCATAGGGAGCGATCAGCAGCCGCCCGACCAGGTCGCACAGCACGGTCAGGCCCGCGCCGATCAGCGCCACCCACAGCACGCTGCGGCGCACGTTGTCGCCCAGCACCAGGCGCACCACGTTGGGCACGATCAGCCCCACGAAGGGCAGGCTGCCGGCCGTGACCACCACGGCCGCCGTGGCCACGGCCACCACCACCAGCCCCTGCCAGACCAGGCGCCGGTAGTTCAGGCCCAGGTTGGTGGCAAAGCTCTCGCCCAGGCCTGCCACCGTGAAACGGTCGGCCGCCAGGCAGGCCAGGGCCGTGACGCCCAGCGACAGCCAGAGCAACTCGTAGCGGCCCTGGACCACCAGCGAGAAATCGCCGTTGGACCAGGACTTGAGCGCCTGCATCATGTCGAACTGCAGCGCCAGAAAACTGGCGGCCGCCTCCAGCACGCCGGCCAGCACCAGGCCGACCAGGGGCACCATCCACGACGAGCGCAGCCGGATGCGCGAGAGCACGGCAAGGAACAGCGCCGTGCCCAGCAGCGCCGCCACGGCCGAGATGCCCATCTTGGCCATCACCGGCCAGTGCGGTACCCAGACAAACGCCGCCAGCATGCCCAGGCTGGCCGACTCCACCGTGCCCACGGTGGAAGGCTCCACGAAATGGTTGCGCGCCAGCATCTGCATGAGCAGGCCGCAGACCGCCATCGATGCGCCGGCCAGCACCAGGGCCAGCGTGCGCGGCACGCGGCTGTAGACCAGCACCTGGCTGGCCAGGTCGTCCTCGCTGCGCGACCACAGCACACTCCAGTGCATGTCGCCCGCGCCCGCCATCAGGCTGGCCAGCGACAGGGCCAGCAGCAGGCACAGCGCGAAAAGCCAGGCAAGGGCCTGGCGCGATGGGCGCGATGGGCTTGAGGGGCGCTCGAGCGAGGGGCGCTCAAAGGGCGCGGCGCGCACGGTGGCGGAGGTGGTCTGTCTCAGCACCTTGGCGTCATGTGCGGGTGAAGGCATCCGACAGTTGCTGGATATTGGCCTTCAGCGCGCCCGGCCCGGCGTTGGACAGGGTGTACCAGTTGGCCGCATTCAGATAGACCACTTGCTTGCCGCGCCAGGCCTTGGTGGCGCGCACCAGCGGGTTGTCCAGCAATTGCTGGGCGGTCTTGCCATCCTGGCCGATGGCCGCGTCGCGGTCGATGACGAACAGCCAGTCTGGATTGGTCTTGAGCAGGAACTCGAAAGAAACGACCTGCCCATGGCGGGCCACCGTGAGGTTGTCGATGGCCGGCTTCACGCCGAACACATCGTGCAGCATGCCGAAGCGCGAACCCGGCCCATAGGCACTGAGCTTGCCGCCCGAGGTCAGCAGCACCAGCCCCTTGCCGGCGTCCTGGGCCTTGCCATGCAGTGCGGTGATGGCCTGCTCCACGCCCTTGACTTCGGCCTCTGCCTTGTCCTGCAGGCCGTAGACGGCGCCCAGCGTGCGGATGTTGCGGTAGATGTCGGCCATCTGGTGCCGGTCGCTGACACTGAGGTCCAGCACGGGCGCGAAGCGCGACAGCTCCTTGTACTTGGCCTCGGAGCGGCCGCCCACGATGATGAGGTCGGGCGACAGCGCCTGGATGGATTCGTAGTCAGGCTCGAACAGGCTGCCGATGCGCGCATACCTTGCATCGGCATAGCGGGCCAGCAGCGGCGGCATCTTGAACTCGGGCACGCCCCGCACCTCGCCGCCCAGCGCCTGCAGCGTGTCCAGCGCCGCCAGCTCGAACACCAGCACGCGCACGGGCTTGAAGGGCACCTGGACCACGCCCTTGGCATGCGGCACGGTCACGGTCTTGCCGGCCGCCGCCGTCTGGGCATGGGACATCTGCGCCGCCAGCGGCAGCGTGACCAGCACGCCCAGGCCCTGACCCATCTTCGCCAGGATCTGGCGACGGGAATGATTTGCATTCATGGTGTTCATCTCTACAGTGATTGCTGTATTGCCAGGAAGTTCAAACATGGGCCTTTGCGGCATCAGGGAAGTGCCGGCGTGCCGTCCGGCATGCGCTCGCAGGCCGGCAGGCCCTGGGCGAAGCGCCCGGGATTGAGCAGGGCCACCAGGCCGCAGGCCAGCGACCCCTGCCACTGCAGGTAGTCATGGCCGGTCTCGTGCTCGGCCCGGGTGACTTCGTAGCCTTTGGCGCGCAGCACGTCCGCCAGGTGGCGGTTGGTTTCGAGGATGCCGTCCTGCCCGCCGCGCGCGCGCTCGTAGCGGCCTGCATCCAGATAAAAGCGCACGGGCTGGCGTGGCTCCTGGGCATAGCGGCGCTGCACCCAGCCCGGCACCTCGCCGGCCGGCGACCACCAGAACGAACCCGACATGCTCAGCACATTGCCGAACCAGCGCGCATTGACCAGGCCCGCATAGGCCGAGGCCAGGCCGCCAAAGCTGGAGCCACCGATCACCGTGCGCGCCGCAGGCTGGCCCAGTCCCTGCTCGCCCACCCAGGGCATCAGCTCCTCATCCAGAAAGCGGGCGAAGGCGGTGTTGGGCGGCAACTCCCTGCCGCGCGCCTGCGGGCTGGCGTTGTCCACCAGCACCACGGCCGTGGGCGGGATCAGGCCGTCGGCCATGAGGTTGTCGATGAGGGTGGGCGTGGGCACCTGCTTCGCGTAGGCATTGCCGTCGAACAGCACCAGCAGGGCCTCGGGCGCCTGGCCGCCTGCGGGGCGGTAGGTCCAGACATCGCGGCTGTTGCCCAGCACGCGGCTGGACAGGCGGTGCTGCACCAGCGCCCCCTGGGCCACACCCGCGCGCGGCGCCACCCAGGGCTGGGGCGGCGCCTTGGGCAGCTCCAGCACGGAGGCGCCCTGGAAGGCGTCGATGAAGCCGCCCTGGGGCGACTTTGGCGGCTGCGGAAACACCTTGGGATTGAGCGGATCGCGTTGCGCCGTGGCCAGCAGGGCGCGGCGCTGCTCCATGGCCGAGCCTGCGATCAGCGGCACATCGGGTGCCAGCCGGTAGCTCAGACGCGCGGTGTCGGCCATGCGGAAGCTGGCCCACCAGACATCGCTGCCCGGCAGGTGCTGCAGCGGATCATGGTTGCCGGCGGGACTGCCGAACAGGCGCACGCCCTGCATGCCCGCACGCGGCAGGCCGCGCCACAGGAAGGTGACCAGGGACTGGCCGCCGGGCAGCGGCTCCACCATCGGCGCCCCTTCATCCTGCACGCGCCGCCAGAAGGCGTCTGCCGCCACGCCCGAACCCGCGCCGCGCTGGATGGCCTGGGCCAGGGCCTGCAAGCGTGGGCTTTCCAGCGCAGGCCACTCCGAGGCCTGCGCAGCCTTGGCGCCCAACGGCGCAAGACTGGAGGTCAACCGCAGCGCAAAGCGGCCGGTTGCGGATTTCACCTCGCCGTCCATCAGCGCGTCCGTTGCGATGTGGCGCGCCACCAGCCTTTGCCTGCTGGCTCCCTCCGTGACCCACATCAGCGACTGCGCGCCGCCATCGGGCCGCGCCAGGCGGCGCAGGTGCCGGCCCTGGGCATCCTCCAGGTCCAGGGCCACGCCCAGCCCTTCGAATTCACCCTGGACCACGTGGCCGGCGGGCAGATCGACGCGCCAGGACTCGCGCCCACCGGCAGCCAGGACTCCTGTGGCCACCTGGCCCGGCGCCAGCGTGCCCGACCGTGCGGCCAGGGCCTGCCGCGATGCGGCCGCCGCCATGTCTTCACCGGCATGGACGGCTGCGCCCAGCAGGCACAGCAGCGAGGTGGCCAGGCACAGGCCTTGTCGTGCAACTTGCGCCATGGCGTCAGAAGTCCACCGTGGCCGAGACACGCACCGTGCGCGGGCCGCCCGTGGTGGCGAAGTTGTCATTGAAGCTGCCGGCCCAGTAGGACTTGTCGAACAGGTTCTCCACCGTGGCGCGGAAGGTGACGGGTTTGGCCGCGATGCGGGTGGCATAGCGCGCGCCCACGTCCACGCGGGTCCAGCTGGGCATCTTCAGCGTGTTGGCCGAATTCACCCACTGGGCGCCCGTGTAGATCAGCCGGCCCGTGAGCGTGGCGCCCGGGAGCGCGGGCACGTCCCATTCGCCGCCCAGGTTGGCCGTCCAGCGCGGCACGCCGTAGACGCCGAAGCCATCGCGCGCGCCGCCCTGGGTCCTGCTCTGGATGGCCTGGGTATAGGCCAGGCCGCCCAGCAGGCGCGTGCCGCGCAGCGGCTCGCCGAACACATTCCACTCCAGGCCCCGGTTGCGCTGCTCGCCATCCATCAGCAGGCGGTTTGTCTCGGTCTCCACCACGGACGAGGGCCGCTCGATCTGGAACAGCGAGACCGTCTGCGTGAAGTCGCCCGTGCGCCATTTGGCGCCGATCTCGAACTGTTTGGTCTTGTAGGGCGCGAACACCTCGCCGGCATTGGCATAGGTGGCGCCGACGATGGAGCCCGCGCTCAGGCCCTGCACATGGTTGGCGTACAGCGAGACCGCATCTCCCCAGGGCTTGACCACCAGGCCCAGCGCGGGCGAGACGGCCTGCTCGTTGTAGCCTGCCATCTTCTGGTTCACGCGCTGCAGGCGTGCGCCCACGGTGAGCTGCACGGCATCGCCGCCCCAGCTCAGCGTGTCGGCCAGGGCCAGGCTGCTGAGCACGTCGTCGCGCTCCTGCTTGATGGCGCCGTAGGGGCCGGCCAGCGTGATGGGCGCGGGGTTGTAGATGTTGGTGATGTAGCTGGCGCTGGTGGCCACGGCCGCGCGCCCGCCCTTCTGGTTCATCCAGTTCAGGGAGGCCACCAGCAGGTGGTTCACGCCGCCCGTGCGCAGGCGCCCGCGCACGCCGAACTCGGCCGCCGTGCTGTCGGTGTAGCCGTACTGGTTGTAGGTCTGGCCCACGGCCGAGCCGTCGCCCTGGGCGCGCAGCACCACGCGCGTGCCGTTGAGCATGCCGTCGTAGGCATGCTGGGCCGTGCCCGCGGAGCCGAACAGCGTCCAGTCCGCGCCCAGGTCCACCGAGCCGCGCAGCATCAGCGCATCGCTTTGCTGCCTGGCGTGTATGCCGGGGAACAGGTTGGTCGTGGCGTCGGGCGCCGCGATGACCTGCTTGAGGTTCTGCATGCTGACCATCATCGGGCTGCCGTCGCGGATGGTGGAGCGGTAGCTGTAGGCATCCAGGCCCAGCGTGAATCCGTCGCCCTGGTAGTCCAGCGCCAGCGCGCCCAGGCCGTGGCGGCGGTTCTGACCATCGATCTCGGTGTCGCCGGACGACGTGCTGCCGTTGACGCGCACGCCCAGGCGGCGCTCGGGGCCGAAGCGGCGCGAGACATCGGCCTGCAGGCCCAGCTGCGAGCCGCTGCTGAACATGGTGGTCACGCGCGTGAGATCCCGGGCCAGCGGGCGCTTGGTCACCAGGTTGATGGTGCCGCCCACGGCACCGCCGGGCGTCATGCCGCTCATCAGCGCACCGGGGCCCTTGAGCACCTCCACGCGCTCGATCATCTCGACGGGCACGTGGCCGTCGGGCGCCAGGCCATACAGGCCGTTGAAGCCCAGCTCCGAGGCATTCACACCCAGGCCACGGATGGTGAAGTTCTCGTAGGCATGGCCGGTGTTGGTGGTGAAGCGCACCGAAGGATCGTTTTCCAGCACCGACATCAGCGTGGCCGCGTTCTGGTTGGCAATGCCTTCCGCTGTGTAGGAGGTGATGTTGAACGGCGTGTCCATCACATCGCGCTGGCCCAGCACGCCCAGGCCCGCACCCTTGGCCACCTGGCCGCCCGGGGCCGCCGTGGGAAGGGTCTGGGGATCGGTGGTGCCGCGCACCGTGACCTCGCCCAGCTCGGCGTCAGCGGCCCAGGCGCCCGCGGGCAGCGCCGCGGCAGCCACCATGGCGCAGACACGGGCGATGGTGCCCAGGCGGTGGAGCGTGCAAACAGGGGTGCAAACAGGGGTGAAGGGGCTGACGGCGCCTGCGCGCGGCAGGCCGATGCGGGTACGGGAAGACATCCGGGAGGGCTTTCGAGACGGAAGGAAATGCGCCGCATCCAGCCCGGAGCCACTCGGACACACTCGGACACAGGCCGGATACGGCATCTGCCCGAATTATAGAAAATGAGAATTATTCTTATTAACAAAACCGCGACAACGCACCGCGCGCAAACATGGGCGCACGGCCAGCAAACAATCGCGTTGAAAACAGTGGGGGCCAGGCAACAGGCGGGCCGGCCTCGGCGACGCCAGCGGTCGCTAGAAGGTGTCTCCGCGCTCCATGGCGCGGCGGTGGCGCTGCACGAATTCCTGGTAGGTGTCGATGCCGCGCAGCTGCAGGATGGCATTGCGCACGGCGGCCTCGACTAGCACGGCGATGTTGCGGCCCGCCACCACCTGGATCACCACCTTGCGCACGGGCACGCCAAGCACGTCCTGCGTCAGCGGCTCGGCCGGCAGGCGCTCGTACTCGCGCTCCATGGTTTCCTTGCGCACCAGGTGCACGATGAGCTTGAGGCGCATCTTGCGGCGCACGGCCGTCTCGCCAAAGATGGCACGGATATCGAGCAGCCCGATGCCGCGCACCTCCAGCAGGTTCTGCAGCAGCTCGGGGCACTTGCCCTCGATCGTGGTCTGGTTGATGCGGTACAGGTCCACCGCGTCATCGGCCACCAGGCCGTTGCCGCGCGTCACCAGTTCCAGCCCCAGCTCGCTCTTGCCCAGGCCCGACTCGCCCGTGATCAGCACGCCCATGCCCAGGATGTCCATGAACACGCCGTGCATGGTGGTGCGGTCGGCGAAATGCTTGGCCAGGTAGGCACGCAGCACATCGATCACGAAGGCCGACTGCTCGCGCGTGGAGAACATGGGAATGTGGGCGCGCTCGCACATGGACAACAGCGCCTCGGGCGCCGTCTGCCCGTCGGCCAGCACCAGCACGGGCGGCTCCAGCGTGACGATGCGTGCCACGCGGCGCTGGCAGTCCTGCGGAGTGGCATTGGTCAGGTAGGCGATCTCGCGCTCGCCCAGCACCTGCAGCCGGTAGGGATGGATGTAGTTCAGGTAGCCGACGAGGTCCGCGCCGGAGCGCGCCGAGCGCACGGCCATCTCGTCGAAACGGCGCTCCGAGGCCCCCAGGCCCGCCACCCACTCCCAACGCAGGCTGGAGCGGAATTCCTCGAACAGGACATCGGCGCTGATGGCACTGGGTCTCATGGCAAGGCCCGTGAAAAGGGGAAGGAGAAAGTCTAGACCAGGGGCGCGGCGGAGGACTGCCAGCCGGCAATCATTCCATGCAGCCGGGCCGCATCGGCACAGGACTTCAGGCGCTCGCGCAGCTGGCTGTCGCTGAGAAGCTCGGCGATTTCGGACAGGATTTCCAGGTGCTTCTGGGTGGCCGCCTCGGGCACCAGCAGAAAGATCAGCAGGCCCACGGGCTGCTCATCGGGGGCATCGAAACCGATGGGATTGTCCAGCTGGAACACGGCCGCCATGGGAGCGGTCAGGCCCTTGATGCGCCCATGGGGAATGGCCACGCCGTGGCCGAGTCCCGTCGAGCCCAGGCGTTCGCGTGCAAACAGGCTGTCGGTGATGAGTGCGCGGGACAGGCCATGCAGGCTTTCAAAGAGCAGACCTGCTTCTTCGAAAGCGCGCTTTTTGCTGGTGACGTCGACGCTCACGAGCACTTGAGCGGCGGGCAGGATGGAGGCAAGACGGTTCATGGTTCGGGAAACAATTATGCACCGCAGTGCCGGAAACCGTGGGGAAACCCTGACCCCCATCAAAAACCGCCCCGAAGGGCGGTGGTCGTGCGTGGCTCATCAGCCACATAAGCGCAGGTATTGTAAGCGCCCGCACAGGGCCGGCGCCTTACCTGTCACCCGACTGACGCCAAGGTCAGACCAGCATCATCGAGTCGCTTGGCCGAACCATAGCGGCTGCCCTGCTGGCGGGTCTTGTAGCGCACCACCACGCGGTCCAGCTTGTCAGCCAGCGCATCGACGGCGGCATAGAGATCGAAGTGAGAGGTCTCGACAAAAAGATCCTGGCCCTTGACGCGCAGCGTGCAACCGGCACGTTGGCGCTTTTCCTTCTCCTTTTGGTTATGAACGGTCAGCAAGACCTTTACATCCACCACCTGGTCAAAGTGCCGAAGAATGCGTTCGAGCTTGGCCATGACGTAACTGCGCAGCGAGGGAGTGACCTCCAGGTGATGCCCACTAATCGTCAGATTCATATCTAAACACTCCTTGCTCTGGATGAAAACACCCCGGTCCACCGGGAGACGATCCGCCGGGACAGGTGCTTGCAGGCTGGAATGCGCATTCGTTTGCTTGCGAACCCACTATGCGCCGGGGCCTGCCCAAAAGCAACGCCGCAAGCCGATAGCGCAGGACGGTGCAGGGCCTTGGAGGCGGGTTTTGCGCGGCATGCAAATGGGCGCACAATCGGCGGGTTTGCCAGGCTGCGCCCCTGGGGTGGGGCCTGCCACGGGCCGCCCGTCACCGTGAGGCGCCGTTGGTTAGAATCGCGCTCCTGCGCGTGCCGCTTGCAGCCATCCGGCCGCTGCAGCCTCTTTGCCAGATTGCCCCTTGCCTCACATGACCACCCAGTCCCGCCCCTCCGCCCTGCACACTTCCAACATTGCCTCGCTGCCGCTGCTCGCGCGCGGCAAGGTGCGCGACAACTATGCCGTGGGCGACGACCGCATCCTGATGGTGGCCTCGGACCGCCTGTCGGCCTTCGACGTGATCATGGGCGAGCCCATCCCCGGCAAGGGCGAGCTGCTGACGCAAATGGCGCTGTTCTGGTTCGACAAGCTCGGCCACATCTGCCCCAACCACCTGACCGGCGAAGCGCCCGAGTCCGTGGTCACGCCGGCCGAAGTGCCCCAGGTCACGGGCCGCTCCATGCTGGTCAAGCGCCTCAAGCCCGTGCTGATCGAGGCCGTGGTGCGCGGCTACCTGGCCGGCAGCGGCTGGAAGGAATACCAGGAATCGCGCTCGGTCTGCGGCGTGCCCCTGCCCGAAGGCCTGACCAACGCCGCCAAGCTGCCCGAACCCATCTACACCCCCGCCGCCAAGGCCGAGATGGGTGACCATGACGAGAACATCACCTACGAGCGCACGGTGGAGATGGTCGGCGAGAAGCTGGCCTCCCAGATCCGCGACACGGCCATCCGCATCTACAAGGAGGCTGCCGCCATCGCACTCGAAAAGGGCATGATCATCGCCGACACCAAGTTCGAGTTCGGCCTGGACGAGAACGGCGAACTCGTGCTGATGGACGAGGTCCTGACGCCCGACAGCTCGCGCTACTGGCCTGTGGAAGGCTATGCCCAGGCCCTGGCCAAGGGCGAGAACCCTCCCAGCTACGACAAGCAGTTCGTGCGCGACTGGCTGGAACAGGCCCAGGTCAACGGCAAGCCCTGGGACAAGAAGGCCCCGGCCCCGCGCCTGCCCCAGGAAGTGACCGAGAAGACCGCCGCCAAGTACCGCGAAGCCCTGCAGCGCCTGACGGCCTGACGGTCCGCCGCAGCCCGGCCCCGCGCGCCTTCCCCCGCAAAAGAGAGCTTCGGCTCTCTTTTTCGTTGCGGGCCTGCGTTTTGGCAGCCGGTCATGCCTGCGTCACCGACGCTGCCACAATGTTCGCTTCCTCTGACTTTTTCTGAAGGAGCAAGCACATGGCTGGCAAGAAGATTCTGATGATCTGCGGCGACTACTGCGAGGACTACGAAACCATGGTCCCCTTCCAGGCCCTGCAGGCCGTGGGACACACGGTGCATGCGGTCTGCCCCGACAAGAAGGCCGGGGACCACATCAAGACGGCCATCCATGATTTCGAGGGCGCGCAGACCTACAGCGAGAAGCCCGGCCACAACTTCACGCTCAACGCCAGCTTCGCCGACATCAAGCCCGAGCAGTACGACGCCCTGGTGATCCCCGGCGGGCGCGGCCCCGAGTACCTGCGCAACTACGACGCCGTGCGCGCCGCCGTGCGCCACTTCTTCGACAACGACAAGCCCGTGGCCGCCGTCTGCCACGGCGCCCAGTTGCTGGCAGGAGCCGGCGTGCTCAAGGGCCGCACCTGCTCGGCCTACCCGGCCTGCCGTGCCGAGGTCGAGCTGGCCGGCGGCACCTATGCCGACATCGGCGTGGACCAGGCGCATACCGAAGGCAACCTGGTCAGCGCACCCGCGTGGCCCGCACACCCGGCCTGGATCGCCCAGTTCCTGACGCTCCTGGGCACGCGCATCAGCCACGGCTGATCACGCAGAGGGCCGGGCGCGGGGCAGTTCAGCGGCCCCAGCGCACCAGCACGATGCCGCCGAACACCAGCGCCGAGGCCAGCATGCGCACGCGGCCCAGGCGTTCGCGCATCAGCCAGGCGGCGATCCAGCCCGCAAACAGCACGCTGCTTTCGCGCAGCGCAGACACCAGGCCCATGGGCGCCTGCGACAGCGCCCAGGTCGCCATCCAGCTGGCGCTCAGCTGCATGGCGGCGGCCAGGGCGCACAGGCGCCAGGTGCGCGCATCGACACGCAGCACGGCGGGACCGCGCCGCCAGGCGACGATCAGCACCGTGGCCAGGCCATCGCCCAGCGTGAGCAGGGCCGCATAGAGCAGCGCGGAGCCGGAGGCACGCGCACCCAGCCCGTCGATGACCGTGTAGCAGGCGATCATGGCGCCCGTGGCCAGCGCATAGCCGCTGCCGCCATAACCGCTGGCCGCGCCGCTGCGCACCGACAGCGCCAGCACGCCCAGCGACAGGCACAGCACGCCGGCCAGCCCGGTCGCGCCCGGCCACTCTCCGGCCAGCAGCGCCGCGCCCAGCGTGACGAACAGCGGCGCACTGCCCCGCGCCACCGGGTAGACCACGCCGAACTCGCCATGCTGGTAGGCGCGCGGCAGCACGAAGTGATAGACGGTGTGCACGGCCACCGAAGCCGCCAGCCACCACCACACCGATGCGCCCCACAACGCCGCCGCGCGCCAGTCCAGCCAGGGCAGCACCAGCAGCGACCACAGGCTGGCCAGCCCCGTGGTCAGCGCCATGGCGACCATCTTGTCGCCGCCCAGCTTGATGGCGCTGTTCCATCCCGCATTCATCAGCGCGGCCCCCAGGGCCGCGGCCAGCACCGCATTGCTCAATTCCATTCCATGGCCTCGTTCTTGATACGGGACCGGATGATGGATTCGCACCCAAATTAGATAAAGTCGAATCTTCGGAACATCATCTTCAGGAAACCTGATGCGACGCCTGAACCTCGACCAGCTCCAGACCCTGGTGGCCGTGGCCGACCTGGGCACGCTGGCTGCCGCCGCCCAGGCCCTTCACCTGTCGCCGCCCGCCGTCAGCCTGCACATCCAGGAGCTGGAAGCGCGCCTGGACACACCGCTGCTGGTGCGCGGCAAGCGCCAGGCGCAGCTCACGCCCGCAGGTGCTCTGCTGGCCGAAGGCGGACGCCGCCTGCTGGCCGACAGCGAGGCCCTGCTGCGCCAGGTGCGCAAGCGTGCCGAGGGCTTTGGCGCCAGCGTGCGCATAGGCGCCTCGGCCGGCGTCAGCCCCCTGCTCCTGCCCGAACTGCTGCAATGGCTGGCCGCGCACGCGCCCGGCGTGGAACTGCGCCTGGAAGTCGTGAGCTCCGCCCAGGCCATGCAGCGCCTGGCGACCGGCCACCTGGACCTGGCCCTGGTCGGGCTGCCCCAGCCCGTGCCTTCCGGCCTGGAAATGCGGGCCTGGCGCAACGACCCCATGGAGCTGTTCGCCCCGCCGCAGATGCCGCTGCCCGACCGGATCACGCCCGAATGGCTCAACGCCCAGCCCTGGATAGGCTTTGCCGCTGGCACCCAGATGCACCGCCTGCTGTCCCAATGGTTCGCCCAGGCCGGCCTGCTGCCCCAGCCGCGCATGGAAATGAGTTTTCCCGAAGGCATACGCGCCCTGGTCGCCGCAGGCCACGGTCCCACCGTCCTGCCGCGCGAGGAGCCCATGGACGCCGTCAGCCGCACGCTGCAGCAGCGCGGGCTCAGCCCCGCCCTGACACGCCCGCTGGGACTGGCCTGCCGCAGCGCAGCGCAACAAGACCCGGCCGTGCAGGCCGTGGTGCGCGGGTTGATGCGATTTGCCGATCCCTTACGGCAATAGGCGCTACAGCCCGGCCTCCTGCAGCACCCACGCACGCAGCGCCTCGATGGCCGGCCGGCCCTGGCTGCGCCGGGGGTAGAGCAGGTGGTAGGCATAGGCAGGGCCCAGGCCCACGGCGATATCGAACAGGCGCACCAGGCGGCCACGGGCCAGGTCTTCGGCCACCAGGTCCTGCTCGACCAGGCCCACGGCGCCGCCGTCCATCACGGCCTGCACGACATGGCTGGAGTCGGTGAAGGCGATGCAGCGGCGGGCGTCCAGGCCCTCCACGCCGGCCGCTGCCATCCACATCGGCCAGTTCGGCCAGACCTGGCCGTCCACCCTGCAATCGACATGGCACAGCGTGTGCGCCAGCAGGTCAGCGGGTCGGGTCAGCGGCGGGCCGGACTGCAGCAGGGACGGGCTGCAGACGGGGATCACCCTGGCATCGAACAGGCGCACCGCCAGGGTGTGCGGATCACGGCCGGTGCCGAAACGGATGGCGGCGTCGATGTCATCGGCCTCGAAGTCGCGCACCTCATCGCAGATGTCGAAGCTCAGTTCGATCTGCGGATGCGCGGCGCGAAAGCGCGGCAGCCGGGGCAGCAGCCACTGCGTGGCAAAGCGCGCGCCCAGCGACAGGCGCAGCCGCGCCTCGCCCCGGGCCAGCTGGCGCGCCCGGCCGGTGGCGCGCCGCAGCAGGCCCAGCGCCTCGGCCGTGGCCTCCAGCAGCACGCTGCCTGCGGGCGTGAGCTGCATGCTGCGGCTGTTGCGCGTGAAGAGGACCAGGCCCAGCTGTTCCTCCATCTCCTTGATCTGGTGGCTGACCGCCGCCGGGGTCAGCCCCAGTTCGTCGGCCGCACGCGTGAAGTTCAGGTGGCGCCCTGCAGCCTCGAAGCTGCGCAGGGCGCGCGTGCCCGGTGGAAGCTGGCGCATGGATCTTCAAATTTTCCTTGATGAAGGAGCGAATACTACTTGCTTCCTCTTTTGGAATCTCCATCGAACAATCAAGAAAACTTGATGAATGAACCCATGGAAACCGCCTCTTTCTTCACCAGCCTTATCAATGGACAGCCCGCGACGGCGGCTGAACTCGCCGCCCTGGCCTTTGCAGGCCATGCCCATTTCACGGCCATGCAGGTGCGCGGCGGCCGGCTGCGCGGGCTGGATCTGCATCTGCAGCGCCTGCGCCAGGCCTCGCTGGAGCTGTACGGCCGGGCCTTGCCCGATGACGATGTCCAGGCGCAGCTGCGGGCGGCGCTTGCCAACGGCCCGCAGGATGTGTCGCTGACCGCCACGGTGTACTCGCCTGCCGGGGAGTTCACGGCCGCCGATGCGCGGCCGCGCATGCTGGTGCGCACCTCGGCCCCCGCCTCGGGACCTGCCGGGCCCCTGAGCCTGGCGCTGTTCGAGCATGAGCGCATGCTGCCCCACCTCAAGCATGTGGGCGAGGTGGCCAAGACGCACCTGCTGCGCCGCGCCGTGGCCCAGGGCTTTGACGATGCCGCCTTTGCCGACCGCCACGGCCACATTGGCGAGGCCACCATCTGGAACCTGGCCTTCTGGGATGGGGATGCCGTGGTCTGGCCGCGCGCCGAGGTGCTGCCAGGCACGACCGAGTCCATGCTGCGGCGCCAGTTGCAGCGCCTGGGCGTGGCGCAGCGCCAGGCCGTGCTGACCCTGGCCGACCTGCCATCCCTGGCCGGCGCCGTGGTGATGAATTCGTGGTCTCCCGGCATTCCGGTCAGGCGCCTGGCCGATGTGCATCTTCCGGATGCGCCCGGCTTCGTGCAGTTGCTGCACCGCGCGCATGCGGCCGAGGAACCGGTTGCACCCTGAGCCCTCGCCATGAAAAAGGGAGCCGCAAGGCTCCCCCGTTTCTTCACCAGTGCAGCGCCGGTCTCAGTTCAGCGCCATGCTGAGCTTGCGGCGGTAGCCGTTGACCAGTTGCGTGGCTTCGTCCTGCTCGGCGCCACCCTTGCCCAGCAGCTCGATGCCGCCGCTGCTCTTGCCGGGGATGGCGTCCTGCTTCTTGGGCCTGGGCGGCGTGAGCAGCTCCAGGATGCCCACGTAGAGCTTGCGCGCGGCCTGGCCGTTCCAATCCTTGTCGCGCATGATGATTTCCAGCAGTTCGTCCATGCTGGCCGCCCATTGGCCTTCGGCGGCCAGGGCCCGGGCCTTGCCGAAGCGGGTGTCGAAGTCGCGCTTGTTCTGCGCGATGACGGCGTCGAACTGCGCAAATTCCCAGTTGCCGCGCTCGTCGTTGTGCACGAACAGCATGCACTGCAGCCACTGGTTGAGCGCCTCGAAGCGCGTGGGCTGGGGAATGCGCTTGAGCGGCTCGGCCAGCAGGGCGCCGGCCTCTTCGTAGCCGCCCGTGGCGATCAGCAGGCGCACGTAGTCGAAGCGTGCATCGTCGTTGGCCGGGTCGGCGGCCAGGGCGTCGGCCAGCTTTTGCAGGGCGGCCTGGGTGTCGCCGGCTTCCAGCAACTGGTGGGCCTCGTCGGCCTCGGCCTCGGCGGCCAGCTCGCCCTCGGAGGGCAGGTGCTTGTCGAGGAACTCGCGCAGCTTGCCTTCGGGCTGGGCGCCCATGAAGCCGTCCACGGGGCGGCCGCCCATCATCAGAATGCAGGTCGGGATGGAGCGGATGCCGAACATGCCGGCCAGCTGCTGCTCCTGGTCGGAATCGATCTTGACCAGCTTGAAGCGGCCTTCATAGGCCACTTCGAGCTTTTCCAGGATGGGGCCCAGCGTCTTGCACGGGCCGCACCAGGGCGCCCAGAAGTCGACGAGCACCGGCACCTGCATGGAGGCGGCGACGACTTCGGCTTCGAAATTCTCAATGGTGACATCAATCATGTGATCAGACCCTGTGGCAAGGCGCGCGGCCAGGGCGCGCGGACTGTGGCGGTTCGGAGTTCGGCGGCCGAATGCCTCCGATGCGGACCGTGTGATTCTCCAGCAATTCAAAGGCCCGAGGCGTGAACGCCAGGGGCGGCAGCCACCCCAGATGGGAGCGGGCTGCGCGCATTTCAAGCCGGCCGGCCGAGGGCGCGGCGCTGCAGCGCTGGGCTATATTGGCGCGCTGTGCCGCCATTGCGGCCTGCCATCAACACAATGAGGGAGGGCTCGCCTTGATCAAGGTTTCGCAGCTGGTGTTCGAGTACCCCGGCCACCGCGCGCTCGATGGCGTCAGCGTCCATATCGCCGCAGGCACCGTCACGGCCCTGGTCGGCCCCAACGGCGCCGGAAAATCCACGCTGATGCGCTGCATCGCCGGGCTGGACCAGCCGCTGTCGGGCCAGGTCGAGGTGCATGGCATTGCCGTGCAGGAGCAGCCCCGCGAAGTGCACCGGCACCTGGGCTATCTGTCGGATTTCTTCGGCCTCTATGACCGCCTGAGCGTGCGGCGCTGCCTGCAGTACGCAGCCCTGTCCATGGGCGTGCCCCCGTCGGAGGCGCCGCAGCGCGTGGCACGCGTGGCCGGGCAGCTGGGCCTGGCCGATCTGCTGGAGCGCCTGCCCACCGAGCTGTCTCGCGGCCAGCGCCAGCGCGTGGCCATCGGCCAGGCCATCGTCCACCAGCCGCGCGTGCTGCTGCTGGACGAGCCGGCCAGCGGCCTGGACCCCGAGGCACGCGCCAGCCTGTCCCAGCTGATGCGGGCTCTGCAGGCCCAGGGCATGACCCTGATCGTCTCCAGCCACATCCTCAGCGAACTCGACGAGTACTGCACACACATCCTGAGCCTGCGCGGCGGCCGCGTGGAAAGCCACGAGGCCCTGCACGGCGGCATACAGGCGCCGGCCGCCAGCGGCGATGTGCCGCTGGCGCTGTACGCGCTGGAGCTGGCACCGCCGCCGGGTGCCTCGGCCGAATCGCTGGCGCGGCAGCTGCACCTGGTCCTTCCCGACACCCCCGTGCCGCCGCCCAATGACCAGGGCCTGCTGCACCTGCAGCTGTGGCTGCCCACGCCGCCGCGCGAACGCGCCGACCTGCTGGCACGCCTGGTCGGCGCCGGCCTGCCCGTGTCCAGCCTGGCGCCCGTGCGCGAGCGCCTGCAGGACCGCTACGCACGCGGCCTGCAGGCCGCAGCCCCCCTCACCCCTGCGGAGCAGCCATGACGCACAACCCCGAATTCCAGCGCCAGCTCTGGCTCAACTGGCGGCCCGCCCAACTGGGCTGGAGCCTGCTGCTCACCGCCTTGCTGCTGGCCACGCCAATGGTCCTGGTCCAGCCCGAAGACCGCCTGCATGCCCTGCTGATCGCCGCCCTGATCGGCATGTGGATCGCCGCGGCCGGCCTGGGCAGCGTGCTGGCCGGGCGCGGCCTCAACGAAGAGGCGCGCCAGCACACCTGGGACTGGCAGCGCCTGTCGGCCCTGACGCCCTGGCAGATGGCCTGGGGCAAGCTGCTGGGCGCCCCGCTGGCGGCCTGGCTGTACATGCTGTGGTGCGCGCTGGCCGTGCTGGCCACCTCGGCGGGCCAGCCGGGCGGGCTGGCCTGGGGCGTGCACGCCGTGCTGCAGGCCATGCTGTGGGGCCTGGCCCTGCAGGCCTGGAGCATGCACTCCGTGCTCATGGGCTGGGGGCCGAAGGAGCAGCCCGCGCGCCGCATCCGCTTCGTGATGGTGCCGCTGCTGTTCGTGATGGTGCTGCCCGGCCCCATCCTGGGCCGGTTGACCGAGCAGCTGGGCCGCGAAGAAGGCCGCCCTGTGCTGTGGTGGTCCGTGCCGCTGCAGGGGCGCGGCGCCATCTACCTGTTCGGCGCCATCGCGCTGGGGCTGGGCCTGCTGGCCCTGTGGCGGCTGCTGTGCACGCGGCTGGATGTGCGCACCCTGCCCTGGGCCTGGCCGCTGGGCCTGTGCGTGGCGGGCCTGGCCTTTGGCGGCATGCACCTTGATGCAATGCAGTTGCAGGGCCCCGGCCCGGCCTCTTTCTTCGCTTGGACCACCGGGTTGGCGCTGGCGGGCACGGCCTATGTCTGCCTGCACGGCATGGACGAGGGCCTGCGCAGCTGGCGCCAGGTGCAGTGGTGCGTGCTGCAGGGGCGCTGGCGTGGCGCGCTCGAAGCGCTGCCGCTGTGGCCCGTGAGCTGGCTGCTGGCCGTGCTGGCCTGCGCGCTGTGGCTGCTGTGGCCCGCGGGCGGCCAGCCCATCCTGTCGCCGGGTGCAGCCCAACTGGCGGCCCTGGCCACGGCGCAGTTGCTGCGCGATGCCGCGCTGGCCACGGGCTTTTCCCTGCTGGCAGGGCGCATCAAGTCGCCGCTGGCCGCGTTTGCCGTCACCTGGCTGCTGGTCAACATCGTGCTGCCGCTGCTGGCCTTTGGCCTGGCCGGGGCCGATGCCGCCGTGCTGGCCCAGCCGCTGGCGGCCGGCCTGACAAAGCCCGTCACCAGTGGAATGTGGCTGTCGCTGGCCGTGCAGCTGGGGCTGGCCCTGGCCTGGCTGGCCCGTGTGTTTCGCCAGCGCGTGCTGGGGTTTGCGCGCGAGCAGCACACGGCTGTGCGGTGATTTGGCGCATGGATTACGCGAATTAGGACTAAAAAAGTAAAATCGCGGGTTCCACTAGGCCGGGCCGCAGGCGCCCTCACGACATGAACTCCATCCAGATCGGTGTGGTCATGGGCTCCAGCAGCGACTGGGAGACCATGCAGCACGCAGTTGCCATTCTTCAGCAATTTGGCATCGCCCATGAAGCCCAGGTCGTCTCGGCCCACCGCATGCCCGACGACATGTTCGCCTACGCCGAGGCCGCTGCCGGCCGGGGCCTGAAGGCCATCATCGCGGGTGCCGGGGGCGCTGCCCACCTGCCCGGCATGATCGCCGCCAAGACCGTGGTGCCCGTGCTCGGCGTGCCCGTGGCCAGCCGCCACCTGCAGGGCGTGGACTCGCTGCACTCCATCGTGCAGATGCCCAAGGGCGTGCCCGTGGCCACCTTCGCCATCGGCGCGGCCGGCGCGGCCAACGCGGCCCTCTTCGCCGTGGCCCTGCTGGCCAATGAGGACCCGGCCCTGCGCACCAGGCTCGAAGCCTTCCGTGCCGAGCAGACCGCCGCAGCACGCGCGATGACGCTTCCCCCGGTGGCCGTATGAGCGCAGATGTGATCCTGCCGGGCGCCACGCTGGGCGTGCTGGGTGGCGGCCAGCTGGGCCGCATGTTCGTGCAATCGGCCCAGGCCATGGGCTATTTCACGGCCGTGCTCGATGCCGACCCGACCAGCCCTGCCGGCCTGGTCAGCCACCACCACATCCGCACCGGCTACGAAGACCCTCAGGGTCTGGCCGAACTGGCGCGCCTGTCGGCCGCCGTCACCACCGAATTCGAGAACGTGCCCGCTGCGGCGCTGAACCTGCTGGCCGCCCAGCGGCCGGTCTCGCCGGCAGGCTCCAGCGTGGCCATTGCCCAGGACCGCGCCCAGGAGAAGGCCCACTTCGTGCGCTGCGGCGTGCCCTGCGCGCCCTATGCGGTGATCGAGACGCCCGCCCAGCTGGCGGCCGTGCACGCCAGCCTGCTGCCCGGCATCCTCAAGACCGCGCGCATGGGCTACGACGGCAAGGGCCAGGTGCGCGTGAAGAACGCCGCCGAGCTGGCCACCGCCTGGGAGCAACTGGGCCGCGTGGCCTGCGTGCTGGAAAAAATGCTGCCGCTGGCCCATGAATGCTCGGTCATCGTGGCGCGCGGCCGTGACGGCTCCATGGTCAACCTGCCCGTGCAGCGCAACCTGCACCGCGAAGGCATCCTCGCCGTGACCGAGGTCTACGAAGGCAACCTGCCGCAGGCCCAGGTGGAGCAGGCGCTGGCCGCCGCACGCTCCGTGGCCGACGGCCTGGACTACGTGGGCGTGCTCTGCGTCGAATTCTTCGTGCTGCAGGACGGCATGCTCGTGGTCAACGAGATCGCGCCGCGCCCGCACAACAGCGGCCACTACAGCCAGAACGCCTGCGATGTCTCGCAGTTCGAGCTGCAGGTGCGCTGCATGACCGGCCTGCCGCTGACGCAGCCGCGCCAGCACAGCCCGTCCATCATGCTGAACCTGCTGGGCGACCTGTGGTTCAAGGACGGCGAACAGGCCAAGGCGCCGGCCTGGGACCAGGTCCTGGCCCTGCCCGGCTGCCACCTGCACCTGTACGGCAAGCACGACGCCAAGCGCGGCCGCAAGATGGGCCACCTGAACGTCACCGGCCCCACGCCCGAAGCCGTGCGCGCTGTGGCGCTGCAGGCCGCTGCCATCCTGGGCATAGAGCCGTTCTGAAGGCCCGCGCGATGATTCTCGATGGAACGCTGGCGGCCTCGGTCCAGGCCGCCGCGCAGGCGCTGCAGCGCGGAGAACTGCTGGGCCTGCCGACCGAAACCGTCTACGGCCTGGCAGCCGATGCCGACAACGACGCGGCCGTCGCGCAGATCTTCGCGGCCAAGGGCCGGCCAGCCAACCATCCGCTCATCGTGCATGTGGCCGACAGCGGCGCCATCACGCGCTATGCGCGCGAAGTGCCGCTGTTCGCGCAGCAGCTGATCGACGCCTTCTGGCCCGGCCCGCTGACCCTGATCCTGCCGCGCCTGCCCCAGGCCGCCCGGGCCTCGACCGGCGGCCAGGACAGCGTGGGCCTGCGCTGCCCCTCCCATCCCGTCGCCCATGCCGTGCTGGCCGCCTGCCAGCAGCTGCAGCCGCCCGTCTGGGGCGTGTCGGCGCCCAGCGCCAACAAGTTCGGCCGCGTCAGCCCCACCACGGCGGCCCATGTGGCCGGCGAGTTCGGCGACACGCTGCTGGTGCTGGATGGCGGTGCCTGCGCGGTGGGGATCGAATCGACCATCGTGGACTGCACGCGCGGCGTGCCCGTGCTGCTGCGCCCCGGCGCCATCACGCGCGACGACATAGAACGTGCCTGCGGCCAGCGCCCCCTGTCCAAGGAGGAGCTGCAGGAGAACACGCCACGCGCCTCCGGCACCCTGCTGGCCCACTACGCGCCCAACGCCCAGGTGCGCCTGATGGACGCAAAACAGCTGCAGGCCGGGCTGGACGTGCTGGGCGCCGACGCCAGGAACCTGGCCGTCTACCACCGCGCACCGCTGCGCACCGCCTCGCGCGCCGTCACGCTGCGCGCCATGCCCGCCGACGCCGCCGCCACCGCGCGCGAGCTGTTCGGCGCCCTGCGTGACTTCGATGAAGTCGGCGCCAGGCTGATCTGGATCGAGACCCCGCCCGACACGCCGGACTGGGAAGGCGTGCGCGACCGGCTGCTGCGCGCGGCGGCTGCGGGCTAGAAGAGGCCTCCCGGGGCTGCAGTGCCGCATCGGGCATCAACCCGCGCGCCTGTCCAACAGCGTCCGGCGCAGGAACAGGCGCCGTTCCAGGCCTTTGAATGGCAGGAGTTGCTAGAATCGCGCTACACAATCCCTTCGCGGTGTCATTCAGTTGGCTCAGGCTTAGGGCGAAAAGGCCACCGCAAGGTGGTCTTTTCATTGGTGGCTTGGACATTGACCAGAACAACCATCTACATCGACGGCTACAACCTCTACTACTCGCGGCTCAAGGGCACGCCGTACAAGTGGCTGGACATTGCTGCGCTGTTTCGTGATCGCATCCTGCTGCCGCAAGACCCCGGCGCAGAGGTTGTCGCCATCAAGTACTTCACGGCCCCCGTCAAAGCCTCGTACGCCCGGCATGGCGAGGCATCGGTCCAAGCACAGACGCAGTACCTTCGCGCCCTGCAGGCACGAGACCCTGGCCTGATCCAGATCGTCAACGGCTTCCACGTCTTCGAACCCACATCCCTGCCGAGCTATCAAGCGGGCGCCGACCCGAGCAAGAACAACGTATCGCGCGTCTGGATGATCGAAGAAAAGCAGACCGACGTGAACCTTGCGCTGCACGCCTACCGTGATGCGGTACGTGGCGAATGCAACCAGTTGGTGATCTGCTCCAACGACAGTGACGTGGAGCCCGCACTGCGCATGCTGCGCGAGGACGTTCCCGCCGCCAGGCTGGGGCTGGTCATGCCATTGCGCGACAGGACCGCAGCGAACGGCAAAGTGCCCAACAAGCGCTTGACGGCGTTGGCGCACTGGGTTCGCCATCACATCAGGGACGACGAGTTGGCGCAGTCGCAGTTGCCGCTGAACGTGCAGACGCGGAAAAAACCAGCCAGCAAGCCTGCGCATTGGTGAACCCCCACAAAGCGGCCCTGGGCGGAACGCTGCCGCCTAGGGTCTCTTCACCGAAGGCTCGTACGCCAGCTCCATCCGGTAGGCCAGCGCCAGGAACAGCGACTGCGCCAGGGTCAGCGTGCTGGTCAGCGAGCGAAAGCCGAAGGTGGCTGCGTCCTGGGCCAGCAGGGTGACGGTGGCGCGGGATGCCAGGGGGCTGAGCTGGCTGTCGGTCAACGCCAGCAGGCGCGCGCCGCGTGCCAGGGCCGCATCCACCATTTCCAGCGTTTCGGGCGCATAGGGCTCGAAGGAGACGGCCAGCATCACGTCGCCGGGCGCCAGCGCGCGCAGCTCGCCTTTTTGCATGGCGCCCAGGCCGTGCAGCCAGTGCACGGGCTTTTCGGTGTGCTGCAGCGCATAGGCAAGGTAGGCGCCCACGGGGAAGGCCCGGCGCGAGGCGGCCAGCCACAGCGAGGGCGCATCCAGCATGAGGTCCACCGCCGCCTCGAACTGCTCGGGCGGCAGGCCGCGCTGCAGGGCCTGCAGGCTTTCGATGCTGCCTTCGATGACCTCGTGCGCCAGGCGCGCGCTGCTGCGTGGCTCGTTGCCCGAGGCGATCAGGCCCCGGATGCGGTCCTGGTAGTCATGCCGGGCCGAGAGCTGGCGCGCCGCGTCGGCGCGGAACAGCGCCTGCAGCTCCGAGTACCCCGAGAACCCGAAATGCTTGGCAAAGCGCACCACGGCCGAAGGCTGCACGCCACATTGCTCGGCCGTGGCCTGGATGCCGTCGAAGGCCAGGCGATCGCCCTGCATTTCCACATGGCGGCCGATGGCCTTGAGCTGGCGGCTGAGGGCCTCGAAGCCCTCGCGCAGCACGGTGAGGAAGGCGGCGCGGTCGGCGTAGGGGCCCACCAGCGGGGGGGTGCCTGCATCGCCAAGGGTTTTTCTATTTTTCATATTTATGGAAAATTTTTTCTATTTCGATCTATGATCGCATGCACGCAACGATTATGGACAGGCCCGCACGCGGGTGTCCGCAACGCACAGGCCTATGACGATGAGCATGCTGAACTTTCCCTCCGACCGGCCGCTGGACGTGGCCTGCCTGGGCCGACTGGCCGTGGACCTTTACGCGCAGCAGATCGGCTGCAGCCTGGAGGAGGCCAGCAGCTTTGCCAAGTACCTGGGCGGCTCCTCGGGCAACATGGCTTTCGGCACGGCCCGCCTGGGACTGCGCTCGGCCATGATCTCGCGCGTGGGCGATGAACAAAATGGACGCTTCCTGGTCGAGACGCTGCGTCGCGAGGGCTGCGACACCAGCCAGGTGCAGGTCGATGCCCAGCGCCTGACCGGCATGGTGCTGCTGGGCATCAAGGACCAGGAAACCTTCCCCCTGCTCTTCGCCCGCGAGAACTGCGCCGACATGGCCCTGGACGCCGAGGCCATCAGCGAGGCGTTCCTGGCCCGCTGCCGCTGCCTGGCCATCACGGGCACCCACCTGAGCGCACCCGGCGTGCTGGCCGCCAGCCGCAAGGCACTGGAGATGGCAGGCCGCCACGGCCTGGTGCGCGTGCTGGACATCGACTACCGGCCCGTGCTGTGGGGACTGGCCTCGCGCGGCGACGGCGAGACGCGCTATGTCGCCAGCGCCGAGGTCAGCCGCAGGCTGCAGGCCGAGCTGGGCCAGTTCGAACTCATCATCGGCACCGAGGAGGAATGGCTGATCGCCGGCGGCGTGGAGGGCGACCTGATCGCCAGCCTGCGCCGCGTGCGCGAATGCAGCCGCGCCGTCCTCGTGGTCAAGCGCGGACCGCTGGGCTGTTCGCTGATCGAGGGCGAAGTGCCCGATGCGATCGCCGATGCGCCCATGGTGCCGGGCGAGCGCGTGGAAGTGCTCAATGTGCTGGGCGCGGGCGATGCCTTTGCCTCGGGCCTGCTGTCCGGGCTGCTGCGCGGCAAGAGCCTGGAGGCATCTGCGGTGATTGCCAACGCCTGCGGCGCCATCGTGGTCTCGCGCCATGGCTGCGCGCCAGCCATGCCCACGCAGGCCGAGCTGGCGCACTGGTTCTCGGGCCACCGCCATCCGCGTCCCGACCAGGACCCCGAGCTGTCCCACCTGCACCGCGTCAGCCGCGCGCGGCCGCAGTGGCCCGCGCTGTGCGTGCTGGCCTATGACCACCGCAGCCAGTTCGACGATCTGGCGCGCGAGGCCGGCGCCGCGCCCGCGCGGCTGCGCCCGCTCAAGCGGCTGATCAACGAGGTGGTCGCCCAGGTCGAGCGCGATCCGGGCAATGCGGGCCGCATGGGCGTGCTGATCGACGGCCGACACGACTTGGGCGAGGCCGCGCTGCACGACGCCACGGGACGCGGCTGGTGGATAGGCCGGCCCATCGAACTGCCGGGCTCGCGCCCGCTGCGCTTTGACGGCACGGACTCGCTGGCTTCCGAGCTGCTGCACTGGCCGCAAAGCCATACCGTCAAATGCCTGGTCTTCTACCACCCCGACGACACGCCCGCGCTGCGCGCCGAGCAGGATGCCTGGCTGCAGCAGGTCTGGACCGCCACGCGCACCAGCGGCCATGAGCTGCTGCTGGAAGTGATACCGCCAAAGGACACGCTGGCACCCGACGACCAGGGCGAGGCCGTGCTGCGCGCCATACGCCACTTCTACGACCTGGGCCTCAAGCCCGAATGGTGGAAGGTGGGCACCATGGCGCGCGAGAACTGGGAGGCGCTGGACGCCCTGGTGAACGAACGCGATCCCTGGTGCCGGGGCGCCGTGATCCTGGGGCTGTCCCAGCCCTTGGAGCAGCTGGTGGAGGGCTTTGCCCAGGCACGGGCGCCCGTGGTCAAGGGCTTCATGATCGGCCGCAGCGTCTGGGCCGGACCCGCGCTGCAGTGGCTGCGCAACGAGCTGGACGACGCCGCGCTGCGCGATGCCGTCGCCGCCAACTTCCGCGCGCTGATCGCGGGATGGGATGCCAGCCGCGTGGACGCGCGCCAGCACATCACCGAAGGAGCTGCGGCATGAGCCTTCTCGTCAAGGCCGCGCCCGGCCGCGTCGTCACCGACATCACGCCCGCCAGCGCGGGCTGGAAGCACATCCACTTCAAGGCCCTGCGGCTGCAGACAGGCGAGGTGGAGGCACTGTCCACCGGCCCGCTGGAATACTGCGTCACCGTGCTCACCGGCCAGGTGGATGTGCAGGTCGGCTCCCAGGCCTTCAGCGCCCTGGGCAGCCGCGCCAGCGTGTTCGAGGAGGGTGCGCCCACGGCCGTCTACGTGCCGCCCGGCCAAAGCCTGCGCATCACGGCGCGCGGCCCGGCCGATGTGGCCTTGAGCGCCGCACCCGCCACGGGCCGCCACGCCACGCGCGTGATCGCGCCCGAAAGCATGCGCCGCAGCGTGCGCGGCCAGGGCAGCAACACGCGCCATGTCTGCGACATCCTGCCCGAGACCGAGGCGGCCGAGTCCCTGCTGGTGGTCGAGGTCATCACACCCGCAGGCAACTCGTCCAGCTATCCGCCGCACAAGCACGACAGCGCCGCCCCCGCCGCGCCGGACGCAGAGACCGTGCTGGAGGAGACCTACTTCCACCTGCTCAACCCCAGCCAGGGCTTTGCCTTCCAGCGCGTCTATACCGATGACCGCAGCATCGACGAAGCCATGGCGGTGGAGCACCGCGACACCGTGATGGTGCCGCGCGGCTACCACCCTTGCGTGGCCCCCCACGGCTACGACCTCTACTACCTCAACACCATGGCCGGGCCCGAGCGGCGCTGGGCCTTCCGCAACGACCCCGCGCACGAATGGATGCTGCGGCCGCGCTGACGCACAGCGCAACAGGCACCCATAAAAACCACCGGAGACAAAAAATGCTGTTCAACCCATTGGCCCTGCACCGCAAGGCCTGGCTTTCCTGTGCCCTGCTGACGCTGGGAATCGGCGCCGCCCAGGCCCAGTCCACCCCAGCCCCGTCCACCCAGACCGCGCCAGCGTGGCCCACACAGCCCGTCAAATGGGTGGTGCCCTACGCACCGGGCGGCACCACCGACGTGATAGCGCGCCAGCTGGCCGTGCAGATGGGCAAGGACCTGGGCCAGCCCGTGGTCGTGGACAACCGCCCCGGCGCGGCCAGCATCATCGGCGCCACGCTGATCGCACGCGCCCCGGCCGACGGCTACACGCTGGGCACGGCCGACTCGGGCACGCTGGCCTTCAACCCCGCCATGTATGCGCGCCTGAGCTATGACGCGGCCAAGGACTTCAGCTACATCGGCGGCCTGGGCCGCATGCCCCTGGTGCTGGCCGTGCATCCGTCCTTCCCCGCCAGGAATGTGCAGGAGTTCCTGGCCATGGCGCGCAAGGAGCCGGGCGGCATCTCCTCGGCCTCGTCGGGGCCGGGCTCGCCGCTGCACGTGGCACTGGAGCTGTTCAAGCAGCGCACGGGCACCCACATCCTGCACGTGGCCTACAAGGGCTCGGCCCCGGCGCTGCAGGACCTCATGGCGGGCCAGATCCAGTCCATGTTCGTGGACCTGCCGCCCAGCCTCTCGGCCATCCGCGCGGGCAAGCTGCGCGTGCTGGCCGTGGCCACGCCCCAGCGCCTGTCCATCCTGCCCGACGTGCCCACCATGGCCGAGGCCGGCGTGCCCGGCTTCGAAGCCTATGCCTGGCAGGGCTTCGTCGGCCCCGCCCACCTGAGCCCCGCCCTCACCGAGCGCCTGAACAAAAGCCTGGCCACCGCCCTGCGCCACCCCGAGACGCGCGCCAAGCTCGAGGAGATCGGCATACAGCCCATGGAGATGACGCCGCAGCAGTTCGCAGGCTTCGTGCGCTCGGAACAGGCGCTGTGGAGCGGCGTGATCAAGGCCGCCAACATCAAAATGGATTGAAGCGCAGACATCGCCATATAAAAACGATCCCGGAGACAAGCCATGACCCTCGCATCCCGCCGCCAATTCATCCACTCGCTGGCCGCCCTGGCCACAACGCCGGCCCTGCCCGCCATGGCGCAGGCACCGGCCGCCGCCTGGCCCCAGCGCCCCATTGAACTCATCGTGCCCTTTGCCGCTGGCGGTGGTACCGACGTGCTGGCACGCGCGCTGGCCGAGGTGGCGCGCAAGCACCTGCCGCAGGACCTGATCGTGCTCAACCGCGCAGGCGCCAGCGGCGCCGTGGGCTGGACCGAGCTGGCCAATGCAAAACCCGACGGCTACAAGATCGGCATCATCACCGTCGAGCTGACCATGATCCCGCACATGGGTCTGACCAAGATCAGTTCCGACGCCCTGCTGCCCGTGGCCCGCCTGAACGCCGACCCCGCCACCATCGCCGTGCGTGCCGACTCGCCCTATCGCAGCATCGAGGAACTGATCGCCACCGCGCGCAAGGACGAGGCCGCCGTGCGCATCGGCAACGCCGGCCCGGGGTCGCTGGGCCACCTGGCCGCCGCCGCGCTGCAGGACAAGGCGGGCGTGAAGTTCAACCACGCGCCCTATCGCGGCGCCAACCCTGCCGTGCTCGACCTGCTGGGCGGCCACATTGAGGCCGTGGCCGTCACGCCCGTGGAGGTGGCCACCTATGTGGCGGCCGGCAAGATCCGCCCGCTGGCCATCATGGCCGAGCAGCGCATACAGGCAGGCTGGGAAGCCGTGCCCACGCTCAAGGAGCGCGGCATCGACCTGCTCATCGGCGGCTGGCGCGGCCTGGCCGTGCCCCGCAACACGCCCGACGCCGTGGTCCAGACCCTGCGCAAGGCCATGGCCCTGACCCTCAAGGACCCCGCCCTGCGCGAAACCATGGCCAAACAGAACATGGGCGAGGGCTACCTGGACCAGCCCGAATTCAAGGCCGTGATCGACCGCGACAACGCGGTGTTCAAGCAATTGGTGGACAAGCTGGGGATCAAGGCCTGAGGGGCCTGCGAAGCACGATCGCCAATGGCCCGGCCGCGTTTGACGGGGGCGGAATGCGGCGGCCAATCAGCATTTTTATTTGATCTATAAATCAATGATCTAGGAGAAATTGGGTTTTATTGATATAAAAGTCAAATGCAAACCCTTCAAGAACTCGGCGAAGCCGTAGCCCATCGGCGGCGCGCATTGGGTCTTCAACAAGGCGCCGTGGCCGCCCAGGCAGGCATCACGGCCGAGACCCTGTCGCGCTTCGAGCGTGGCCGCTCGGCCGAATTCGGGGCGCGCAAGCTCCTGGCCGTGCTGGCCGTGCTGGGCATGGAGATCGGATTCTTCGCCATGGGCCAGTCGGGCACCCTGGATGAACTGCGCCGCGAGCGCAACCAGGCACGGCCATGAAGCTCGCCGTCCACGTCCTGGGTCGGGAGGTCGCGGTGCTGGAGCCGGTGGGCGACTTCAAAAGCGTGCTGACCTACCACGCCCACACGGCGCCTGAGGACTTCGTCTCACTCACCATGCCCGTGCGCACGGAGTCCTACGCCTGGGATGACCAACTGCCCCCCGTGCTGCAGATGAACCTGCCGGAAGGCTATCTGCTGCAGGTTCTGCAGGAGCAGTTCGGCCCCCACATCGGGGCCAGCCCCGTCGCACTGCTTTCGGTGATTGGCCGCAACATGGTCGGCCGCATCCAGGTCGCCGCGCCCGGCGCCGCTCTGCAGCAGCCTGCCAGCTCCGTGGAAGTGGCCGCGCTGCTGCGCGGCGACAACTCGGAAGCAGCCTTTGCCCAACTGGTGCGGCAGCACGCCACCAGTGGCGTCTCCGGCGTGGTGCCCAAGTTCCTGGACGCGAACGATGAGGCGGTCCAGGGCGGCGGCCCATCGCTGGCGGGGCACAGGAAGGCGAGCCTCGTCACACGCCGCCACATCATCAAAGGCTCCAGCAGGCACTTGCCCTTTGTGGCATTGAACGAGCACCTGTGCATGCAGGTCGCCGCCAAGGTAATGCCTGCGGCCCGGACAGAAATCTCGGACGACGGGCAGGCCCTGGTCGTGCACCGTTTCGATGTCGATGACAACGGACAGGCCCTTTGGGGAATGGAGGACTTTTGCGCGCTGCTGGGCCTGCGCCCCGCGGCCAAGTACGACACCACCTGGGAACGCATCGCCAAGGCCGTGCGCGACCATGTGCCCGGCGAACGCCGGCTGCAGACCTATCGCCAGTTGGCCACCACGCTGCTGCTGACCTATGCGCTGCGCAATGCAGACTGCCATGCCAAGAACCTGGCCCTGCTCTACACCCGGCGTGCCGACGTGCACCTGTCCCCCGCCTACGACATGCTGACCACCGTCGTCTATCCCGGCTTCCAGAACAACCCGCCCAGCATCGAATTCATGGGAAAGAAGACCTGGACGCCAGGCAAGAGCCTGCAGAAGTTCATCGCCGCGACCCTGGGGATTGCGCCCCGGGAGCAGGCGGTGATGGTGGAAGCGATCAGCGATGCCGTGGCCGACGCCGGGCAGCAGGTCAGGGACGCCATGGCGCAGCACGACGGCTTCAGGGACATCGGCAAGCGCATGCTGACGAGTTGGTCCGAAGGCGTTCAGGGCTTGCGCGATCAGCGCGTCTATGCCATCGGCGATTGGATGCCAGGAGACGCCTTCGAAGGATTTTCCGCGCCCCCGAAACTGAAGTCGGCCGCAGCCAAGGTGGCACGCTCGCGCTTGCCGGATGAGCGATAGGCGGGACGGGCCCCCTCGTTCACCGAATGAACCCCGCCGCAAACGACGCCCGCAGGAACTCCACGAACACCGCCACCGCGCGCGGCACGTGGCTGGCGTAGGGGCGTATCGCGAACAGGTGTTCGCCGAAGGCATCGACGGGCCGCCAGCCGGGCAGGACCTCGCGCAGGTGGCCGCAGGCCAGGCCCGATTGGGCGCTGAAGTCGGGCACCAGGGCGATGCCCAGGCCGGCCATGGCGGCGTCGCGCAGCATTTCGCTGTTGTTGGCGGCAAAGCCGCCCGCCACGGGCACGACGGTGCGTGCTGCGTCTGCACCGGCGTCCGCACCGGCATCGGCCGGCACGAAGCTCCAGGCCATGGCGCCCTGGGTGCGCGGGTAGTGCAGGCACTGGTGCGCGGCCAGGTCCTGCGGGGTGGCCGGGGTGCCGTGCGCGGCCAGGTAGTCCGGGCTGGCCACCAGCAGCGAGCGCGTGGGCGCCAGCGCCCAGGCCACATGGGTTTCGGGCGGCGTGGAGGCATGGCGCACGGCGATGTCGAATCCCTCCATCGCCAGCGAGCGCAGGTGGTCCGAAAGGTCCAGCTCCAGCCGGATCTGCGGATGGGCGCGCAGGAAGGCCGGCAGCCGGGGCATGAGCTGCTGGCGCGAGAAGGCCACGGGCGCGGTCACGCGCAGCAGGCCGCGCGGCTCGGCAGCCAGGTCGCGCACGCCCGCAAAGCTGTCGGCGATGCGCTCGAAGGCGCCGCGCGTCTCGTCCACCAGGCGCTGGCCCGCTTCGGTCAGGCGCACGCTGCGCGTGGTGCGCGTGACCAGGGCCACGCCGGCCGCGCGCTCCAGCTCGGCCACGCGCTGGCTCATGGCCGCCTTGCTCACGCCCAGGCGCGCGGCGGCCGAGGTGAAGCTGCCCTGCTGCTCCAGCACGACCAGCCAGTGCAGGTGGCTCCACAAGGCCTCGGCCCTGGCATCGGGTTTTTCATTTGCCATGCAGAGATTGTTCAGCAAAATGAACAATCAATTCAAGCGCAGCGCCTAGGCAGGCCGAAGGCGCACTCCTAGACTGGCTGGCATGAACACCGCAAACACCTCCTTCGCTTCCATCGTCCATTACGTCAACGGCCAGCGCACGGCAGGTGCCAGCGGCCGCGAGCAGGACGTGACCAACCCGGCCACCGGCCAGGTCACGGGCCGCGTGGCCCTGGCCTCGCGCGCCGATGTCGATGCCGCCGTGGCGGCCGCCCAGGCGGCCTTCCCCCAGTGGGCCGACACGCCGCCCCTGCGCCGGGCGCGCGTGATGTTCCGCTTCCTCGAACTGCTCAACCAGCACAAGGACGAACTGGCCCACGCCATCACGGCCGAGCACGGCAAGGTCTTCACCGATGCGCAGGGCGAGGTCAGCCGCGGCATCGACATCGTGGAGTTCGCCTGCGGCATCCCGCAGCTGCTCAAGGGCGATTTCACCGACCAGGTCTCCACCGGCATCGACAACTGGACGCTGCGCCAGCCGCTGGGCGTGGTGGCGGGCGTGACGCCGTTCAACTTCCCCGTGATGGTGCCGATGTGGATGTTCCCCGTGGCCATTGCGGCGGGCAACACCTTCGTGCTCAAGCCCAGCCCCATCGATCCCACGCCCTCGCTGCTGATCGCCGACCTGCTCAAGCAGGCCGGCCTGCCCGATGGCGTGTTCAACGTGGTCCAGGGCGACAAGGAAGCCGTGGATGCGCTGATCGAGCATCCCCAGGTGAAGGCCGTGAGCTTCGTCGGCTCCACGCCGATTGCCAACTACATCTACGAGACAGGCGCCCGCCACGGCAAGCGCGTGCAGGCCCTGGGCGGCGCCAAGAACCACATGGTGGTCATGCCTGATGCCGATATCGAGCAGGCCGTGGACGCGCTGATCGGCGCCGGCTATGGCTCGGCCGGCGAGCGCTGCATGGCCATCAGCGTGGCCGTGCTGGTGGGCGATGTGGCCGACCAGCTGCTGCCGCGCCTGATCGAGCGCACCAAGGCGCTGAAGGTGCTGGACGGCGAGGACCTGGCCGCGGAAATGGGCCCCATCGTGACGCGCGCCGCGCACGATCGCATCAGCGGCTACATCGACCTGGGCGTCAAGGAAGGCGCGCAACTGCTGGTCGACGGCCGGGGCTTCGACGGCAAGGCGGCCGGCGCCGCCACGGGCACCGACACCTCGGGCGGCTTCTGGCTGGGCGGCACGCTGTTCGACCATGTCACGCCCGACATGCGCATCTACAAGGAAGAGATCTTCGGACCCGTGCTGGCCGTGGTGCGCGCCAAGGACTTCGCCGAGGCCGTGCAGTTGGTCAACGACCATGAGTTCGGCAACGGCGTGGCCTGCTTCACGCGCGACGGCAACGTGGCGCGCGAGTTCGGCCGCCGCATCGAAGTGGGCATGGTCGGCATCAACGTGCCGATTCCCGTGCCCATGGCCTGGCACGGCTTCGGCGGCTGGAAGCGCAGCCTGTTCGGCGATATGCACGCTTATGGCGAGGAAGGCGTGCGCTTCTACACGAAGCAAAAGTCGATCATGCAGCGCTGGCCGGAAAGCACCGAAAAGGGTGCGGAGTTCACGATGCCGGTTGCCAAATAACCCGGTCAAATAATTCGTAGCTCGAAATAAAAAGATCGCGCCACTGCCCGGTTCCCCCGGACAGTGGCGCGATTGTTTTTGGAGGTGCCTGGCGCACGCGCCGGAGCGCCGCCTTGCATGCCAGCCCGGATAGTCCCGTATCCGGCTGCTTTTAGGAATTATCCCGTTCAGGGCATGAGCGAAGCGTAGAAAAATAAGCGATTTTCCAGACCGAAAAAGGTGAAAGCATGCAGGCTGCTGAATCCTGGCTGACGTCTCAGTCGCTTTATGCATCCGGACATTACGACGAGGCGCTGGCGCGCCTCGATCAGTGGCTTCAGTCCGCGCCCTCGCACCAGCAGGCCATCGAGCTTGCCGCGCTTTGCCTGCACGAACTCCATCACGCACCGCCCAACGAGCAGCCAGACGCGCAAGCGGGCCCGCACCCGCATCATCGCCCGGTCGACCGGCTGGAGGCGCTCAACCGTCTCGGCAGCTGGTTTTATGGCCGCAGGCAATTGCCGCAGGCGCAGCACACCTTCGAACTCGCGCTTTCGATCCAGCCAGACTGGCCGCCAGCGCTCGGCAATCTCGGCCTCGTATTGCGCGAACAACGGCGCGAGCCGGAAGCGGAGGCCGCCTTGCGCCGCGCACTCGCCATCGCGCCCGACTACGTGCCGGCGCGCAACAACCTTGCTGTGCTGCTGTGGCAAATGAAGCGCCTGAACGAAGCCGAAGCCGAGTACCACGAGATTCTGCGCCTTCAACCCCACTACCCGCTCGCGCTCAACAATCTCGGCCTGGTCCTGATCGATCTCGGCCGGCCTCGGGACGCGGAAGCCGCATTCCGGCACGCCCTGGCCATCGACGCCACCACGCCGGAGATGCACAACAACCTCGGCAATGCGCTGAACCGGCAGGGCCGCAGCAACGAGGCCATCGCCGCCTATCGCCAGGCACTCGCGCTGCGGCCCGATTACACCACCGCCGGTGGAAACCTGGCAGCGCTGCTGCTCGGGCTCGGCGCCTTCGAGGAAGGCTGGCGCCTTTACGAATCGCGCCATGGCGAATCCGCGGACGTCGCAACCGTGAAGCTGCCGCCCATTCCCTATCCGCAATGGCGCGGCGAGCCGCTGGAAGGCAAGTCGCTGCTCGTCTGGCCGGAGCAGGGTTACGGCGACCTGCTCCAGTTCTGCCGCTATCTGCCCATGCTGAAGGCGCGCGGCGTGGCAAGACTCGGCGTCGCGTGCCCGCCCGCGCTGAAGCGGCTGTTCGAAAGCCTGGAGGGCGTGGACGCGATCCACGAGCTCGACGGCAAGTCGACGATCCCGGGTCACGACTACTGGTGCCTGATGCTCAGTCTGCCGATGCATTTCGGCACGACGCTCGACACGGTCCCGGCGCGCACCCCCTACCTGCGCGCGAGCGCCGACTTGACGCGCGCGTGGCGGGCGCGATTACCCGCGGGCGGGTTCAAGGTCGGTCTCGTCTGGGCCGGCGACCCGCGAACCCACGATCGCGGAATGAGCGCGATCGACCAGCGCCGTTCCTTGCCGGCGCGCGCGCTCCTGCCCCTGCTCCGTCTCGGTGACGTCGCCAATGTCACCGATGCCACCGCCATAACGTTCGTGAGCCTGCAGAAAGGGGCCGCCTCGCAGCCGCAAATCGACGACTTGCCGCCGCACCTGCGCCCGTTCGATCCGATGAGCGACGTGCGCGACTTCGCCGACACAGCCGCCATCATCGAATGCCTCGACCTGGTCATTAGCGTGGATACCTCGGTGGCACACCTCGCCGGAGCGCTGAACAAGCCCGTATGGATACTCTCGCGCCACGACGGCTGCTGGCGCTGGCTGCGCGAGCGCGACGACTCGCCGTGGTATCCCACTGCGCGCCTGTTTCGTCAGAGCAAGCCCGGCGACTGGGCCGACGTCATCGATCGCGTGGTGCAAGCGCTGGCGAATCTGCGCCAGCCGTGATTCGAGCCGCCCTGTCACGCCCGGCCTCGCGCATGAGCTCGCGCGGGGTCACGCCGAGCACCCGGCTCATCCAGTGCGCCAGATGGCTCTGATGCGCGAAGCCCGCTTCCAGCGCCGCCTGGGTTGCATTGAGGCCGCCCTTCAATAGCAGCGTCCTGGCGCGCTCCACCCGGCGCCGCACGACATATTGATGCACCGGCATGCCCAGGGTCCCGCGAAACAGCGCCTTGAAGTGGGGCACGCTCAGGTCGATCAGGGCAGCCAGCTCCGCGAGCGTGAGACGCGCATCGAGATGGCTCTCGATGTAATCGGTCACGCGGACGGCCAGGTGCGGCGAGAGAGCGCCGCGCCGCGCTTCGGGCGGCTCTGCGGCGTCGAGCAAACGCACCACGAGCGCCGTGCCGATGCTTTCCGCGTACAGGGGGTCGGAGGCCTCGCCCGCCTCCAGCTCGGCGCGCAGCGCCCATGCGAGGTGCTGCAGGCGCGCATCGCGCAGTTGCAGGCGCGGCCGGATGGTTGCGGTGTCGGGCTTGCGCACGAGTTGCCCGGCGATCGTGCGCACGAACGCGTCTTCCAGGCGGATGCTCAATACGGTGCAGTCGGCGGCGTCGGTCCAGACGCCGTCGAGCCCAGCGGGAACGACATCGGCATCGCCTTGCGCCTGCATGCGCGCGAGGCGCAGGCCATCGCAGACGCACTGCGCGCGCACCGGCGCGCCGACATGCACGCCAACCCGGTGGCAGGCCGTGCCGGGAATGCGATGGCGACCCGCCGAAATGGCCAGCATTTGCGCGCCAAAGCCACGCCAGCCCAAGGCGTCGCTGCTTTGCAGGGCAACCCGGCCAGCCGCCGGCGCAAACGCATCTTCCAGCACTGCATTCATGGCATTCCCCTTTGCGCGCCACTTGGGTACCCGGAGCGCGAGCATCGAGCGGCCAGTCTAGTGGATTGCAGGTGCCCAGCGCAACGCGCCTCGAATGCATCATCCGGTTTTGCTCGCCGCGATCCTTCCCTGCGCGTTTCGCGGCCCCGGCCCCTTTACGATCATGACGACCACATCGAGGAGGAGCCGTCATGTACGTCATTTTCGGAGCGTCGGGTAACGCGGGATTCGCAACCGCCACGGCCCTGCGACACGCGGGCCACGCCGTGCGCGCGGTGCTGCGCGACACGCATCAGGGTGCACATCACAACGCGGATCAACGCGCGCGTCTTGCCGCGCTGGGCTGCGAAGTCGCGCTCGCGGACCTGGGCGACCGCGCATCGGTGGCCGCGGCGCTGCGCGGCGCGCGGGCGGTGCAGATCCTCTGCCCCGTGCCCGTGGCCGACGCGGACCCCGAGGCAACCATGCGCACGGTGATCGACGCGGCCGCCAGTGCGCTGCGCGCGGACCCGCCCGAGACCGTGCTCGCGCTGTCCGACTACGGCGCAGAACTGGACGCGAACACCGGCATCACGCGGCTTTATCACTACCTCGAGCAGCAATTGAAACCCATCGCCGCCCGGCTGATTCTGCTGCGCTCCGCCGAGCATATGCAGAACTGGCGCCGCGTGATTCCCGCCGCGCTGGCCTCGGGCGTGCTGCCGAGCTTTCACCATCCGCTGGACAAGCGCTTTCCCACGGTGGCGGCGCAGGACGTGGGCGTCGCGGCGGCCGGGTTGCTGCTCGACGCGGCGCACGGACACGGCACGCGCGTCGTGAGCATCGAGGGCCCGAGGCGCATCGGCGCGACGGATGTTGCCCGGGTGCTCGCCGAAATCGGCAAGCGCGAAGTGGTCGCGCGTGCGCTGCCGCGCGACCAGTGGACGCCTGTGCTGTTGCGCGCGGGACTCAGCGAACGTTACGCACGGCTGATCACCGATCTCTACGACGTGCATAACGCCGGCAAGATCGACGTCGAGTTCGGCATGCACGAGCGGCGCTTCGGCAAGACGGAGTTGAGCGAGGTGCTCGCTCCGGTCGTGGCCAGCCTGCGCGACGAGCCGCGCACGCAGCGCGCTTGAGGGTTGGGTTGGCCGCAAGGTCTTGCGGCCTGCCTGCGCGCCGCTGCGGGGCAACGGCGGCGCCTGCGTTTGCAAACTTACATGTTCGGATAGTTCGGCCCGCCGCCGCCTTCGGGCGTGACCCACACGATATTCTGTGTCGGGTCCTTGATGTCGCAAGTCTTGCAGTGCACGCAGTTCTGCGCGTTGATCTGCAGGCGGTCGCTGCCGTCGTCGTTCTTCACGAATTCATAGACGGCAGCAGGGCAGAAGCGCCCCTCGGGGCCTGCATAGGTGCGCAGATTCACGTTCACCGGCACGCTCGCATCCTTGAGCGTCAAATGCGCGGGCTGATTCTCCTCGTGATTCGTGTTGGAAATGAACACCGAGGAGAGGCGGTCGAACGTGAGCTTGCCGTCGGGCTTCGGATACTCGATGGGCTTGCACTGCGACGCCGGCTTGAGCATCTCGTGGTCGCGATGCTGGTGATGCAGCGTCCACGGCACGTTGCCGCCCAGCAGCTTCTGCTCGATGCCCACCATCAGCGTGCCCAGGTACAGGCCCTTGCTCATCCACTGCTTGAAGTTGCGCGCCCGGTACAGTTC
>JAITUC010000002.1 GCA_031286585.1 Delftia acidovorans | reverse complement strand
GAAGGACTATGTGAGCTTGAAGTGTTACCCATGTCTGTGAGCTGAGTTGTTACCCATGTCCTTGACACGTACACCCCACTGCCCACGACCCCTTCGCTGCGCTCCGGGGCGACCTGCGTAGGGCGCGATGCGGGGTGCGCCGTGAAACTCGTTACGCGCTGCGCGCTTCACTCAAACATCACGGCGAGCTAGATGACGAAGCAGCCCTGTCCTTCGGCAGGGCTGCCACCCCGCATCCCGCCCAACGCAGGCGTGGGCAGAAGGGGGAAGGCTGAAGGACAGCCAACAGCCAACAGCCAACAGCCAACAGCCAACAGCCAACAGCCAACAGCCGGCGCCATCGCTCCGCTCAGCTTCAAGCCGGGGCCGAGCGAAGCGAAGGCCCGCACCCACTCCCCGTATGAACGCGCCTGCGGCGTGGTGGTTGCGGGGTTGCAGTCCTGCCGAAGGACAGGACTGCTTCGTCATCTGACTCGCTGCGGTTGTCTGAGCGGCGCGCGAAGCGCAAAGCGAGTTCTGCAGCGAACCCCGCAGCCGCCACGACGCAGGTTGCCCCGGAGCGAAGCGCAGGGGTCGCGGGCATTCGGGCGCGTTTCTTTGCCTACTTTCTTATGGCCGGCACTCCGGTCGCGCGATAAGAAAGTAGGTCGGCTGCCGGGCCGAAACCCGGCCTCTGCCCGCCGGCCGGGCATGCGTCCAAAGCAGACCAAAGAAGCCCCAAAGAAGCCCCCAGAAAACACACACCCAGACACACCTCTGTCATCCATTTCCCACACCCCTCCGTGTTTTCCCCAATCCCCCCCCGCCCCATCAGTCCTAAACTCACGCTTGTTTCAAGAAAAAAGTGTCATTTCAAATTTGAAACAAGACACGAACCCCCCTTCGATTGAGGAACGCCATGAACACCACGCCCCCCACAGGCCAGCTTGCCGGCCGCCGCATCCTCGTCACAGGCTCGGCACGCGGCCTGGGCTTTGCGTTTGCCAAGGCCTTTTGCGAGCAGGGCGCGCGCGTCGCCATGGCCGATCTGCGGGAGGAGCTGCTGGCCGAATCCGTGGCCCGGCTGCGTGCGCAGGGCTTCGAGGCGCATGGCTTCGGGCTGGATGCCGGCAATCCGGAGTCGATAGAGCGCTGCGCGCAGCAGGCCGTGCAGGCGCTGGGCGGGCTGGACGGCCTGGTGAACAACGCGGCCGTGACCGATTCGGGCGGCAAGGGCATGGACGACATCGATCTGGACAAGTGGGACCAGGTGATGAACGTGAACGTGCGCGGCGTGTGGCTGATGACGCGTGCCTGCCGCGCCGCGCTGCGCGACAGCGGCCGGGGCGCCATCGTCAACCTGGCGTCCGACACCGCGATGTGGGGCGCCCCCAACCTGATGGCCTATGTGGCCAGCAAGGGCGCGGTGATGGCCATGACGCGCTCCATGGCGCGCGAGCTGGGCGCCGACGGCATCACCATCAACGCCGTGGCGCCGGGCCTGGTGCTGGTGGAGGCCACGGAGTACGTGCCCGAGCACCGCCACCGTCTGTACATCGACCAGCGCGCGCTGCAGCGCGAGCAGCGGCCCGAGGACGTGTCGGGCGCCGTGGCCTATGCGCTGTCCGATGGCGCGCGCTTCGTGACGGGGCAGGTGCTGCCCGTCAACGGCGGCTTCGTCATGAATTGAAGGGGTTCGCCATGACCGACACCACCCCTTCCGGGAATGCCGAGAGCGCCGAAAGCGCGGACAACGGCACCGACAAGTACATGGTGCCCGCGCTGGAGCGCGGCCTGCGCCTGCTGCAGGAGTTCGGGCGCGGCAATGCCACGCTGGGCGCGCCCGAGCTGGCCCGCCGCCTGCAGCTGCCGCGCGCCACGATTTTCCGCATGCTCAACACGCTGGAGGCCATGGGCTTTCTGCAGCGTGCCGAGGGCAGCAATGACTACCGGCTGGGCCTGTCCGTGCTGCGCCTGGGCTTCGAGTTCCTGTCGTCCATGGACCTGACCGAGCTGGGCCAGCCCGTGATCGCGCGGCTGTGCGGCGAGATCCGCTACCCCTGCAACATCGTGGTGCGTGATGGCCGCTCCATCGTCTACGTGGCCAAGGTCACGCCGCCCACGCCGCTGACCAGTTCGGTGCGTGTGGGCACGCGCCTGCCCGCCCATGCCACGGCCCTGGGCCGCGTGCTGCTGGCCGACCTGTCCCTGCCCGAGCTGCGCACGCTCTATCCCGAGGAGCACCTGGAAGCGCACACGCCCAAAACACCGCGCACGGTGCTGGACCTGTTCAACCTGGTGGAGGCCGACCGCGAGCGCGGCCATGTGTTCAGCGAAGGTTTCTACGAAAGCTCCATCTGCACCATTGCCGCGCCCGTGCGCGACCACAGCGGCCGCGTGGTGGCGGCGCTGGGCACGACGGTCCCCGCGCCCCATGTGGAAGAGGGCCGTGCCGAGACCCTGATCGCCGGCGTCCGCGGCGCGGCGGCCGAACTGTCCGAGCTGCTGAACTACCGCCCGCAAACGCAAACGCAGACGGCACAGCTGCTTTCCCTCAATTCCCGGCGCGCAGGAGGCGGCCATGTTTGATTCCCAACTCAAGGACACCACGGCCGTCGTCACCGGCGGCTCTTCGGGCATTGGCCTGGCCACGGTCGATCTGCTGCTGTCGCAGGGCGCGCGTGTCGCCCTGTGCGGGCGCAATGCCGAACGCCTGGAGCAGGCCGTGCAGCACCTGCGCGAACGCCATCCCGAGGCCCGCCTGTTTTCACAGGCCTGCGACGTGCTCGACGCCACCCAGGTGCAGCAATTCGCGCGTGACAGCGAGGCGGCGCTGGGTGCGGCCTCCATCCTCGTGAACAACGCGGGCCAGGGCCGGGTTTCGACCTTCGCCAGCACCGACGACGCGGCCTGGACCGAGGAGCTGCACCTGAAGTTCTTCTCGGTGCTGCATCCCACGCGCGCCTTCCTGCCGCAGCTCGAACGCACGGCGCAGCCGGCCATCGTCTGCGTGAATTCGCTGCTGGCCTCGCAGCCCGAGCCGCACATGGTGGCCACATCGGCCGCACGTGCCGGCCTCAAGAACCTGGTGCGCTCCATGGCTACCGAGTTCGCGCCCAAGGGTGTGCGCGTCAACGGCATCCTCGTCGGCCTGATCGAGTCCGGCCAGTGGCGCCGCCGCTTCGAGGCGCGCGAGGACCGCAGCCAGGACTGGAATGCCTGGAGCGGCGAACTGGCCCGCAAGAAAGCCATTCCGCTGGGCCGCCTGGGCTCGCCTGACGAGGCCGCCCGCGCCATCTTCTATCTCGCCACACCCCTGTCCTCGTACACGACCGGCAGCCACATTGATGTGTCAGGCGGTCTTTCGCGACAAGCCTAGTGCCTCAGCCCAGCAACCCGATTCCAAGCAGAACATGACATCCACCGCAAACAAAATCACCGTCGGCGCCGTTGTGGCCCAGTTCCTCGAACACTGCGGAGTCAAGGCCGCGTTCGGCGTGATCTCCATCCACAACATGCCCATCCTGGACGCGATGCATGCACGGGGCCATGTCCGCTTCGTGATGGCACGCGGCGAGGCCGGCGCCGGCAACATGGCCGATGCCTGCGCGCGTTCCACCTCCAGCCTGGGCGTGTGCATCACCAGCACCGGCCCGGCCGCCGGCAACATCGCCGGCAGCCTGGTGGAGGCCTATACGGCCGGCACGCCGCTGCTGCACATCACGGGCCAGATCGAGACGCAGTACCTGGACCAGAAGCTGTCGTACATCCACGAGGCACCCGACCAGCTGACCATGCTGGGCGCCGTGTCCAAGGCGGCGTTCCGCGTGCGCAGCGCCGAGACCTGCCTGTCCACCCTCAAGGCCGCCGTGCAGGCCGCCATGACCGCGCCCACGGGCCCGGTGAGCGTGGAGATTCCCATCGACATCCAGCAGACCGTGATCGACATGCCGGCCGACCTGTCGCCGCTGCCGGTGGCCGTGCTGGCGCCCAGCGAGGCATCGCTGGATGCGCTGGCCGACACGCTGGCCAAGGCACGCCGCCCGCTGCTGTGGCTGGGTGGCGGCGCACGCCACGCAGTCGCGGCCGTGCAGCGCCTGAAGGCGCTGGGCTTCGGCATCGTCAGCACGGGCCAGGGCCGCGGCATCGTGGCCGAGGACGATCCGGCCTCGCTGGGGGCCTACAACATCCAGAAGCCCGTGGAGGCCTTCTACCAGCGCTGCGACGCCATGCTGGCCGTGGGCACGCGCCTGCGCAGCAATGAGACGCTGAAGTACGAACTCAAGCTGCCGCGCCCGCTGCTGCGCATCGATGTCGATGCCGCCCAACAGGGCCGCTGCTATGTCGACGACGGCTTTGTCTGCGGCGACTCGGCCCTGGCGCTGACGGGTCTGGCCGACCGGCTGGAGGCGCGCGGCTACCAAGCCGACCCCGAGCTGCTGGCCGACCTGCGCCAGGTGCATGACGAGGCGGTGGCCACCATGCGCGACGGCCTGGGCCCGTACAGCGTGCTGGTGCAGGAGCTGCAAAAGGCCGTGGGCCGCAACTTCAACTGGGTGCGCGACGTGACCGTCTCCAACAGCACCTGGGGCAACCGCGAGCTGCGCTTTTTCGAGCCCAATGCGGGCGTGCACGCCACGGGCGGCGGCATCGGCATGGGCATGCCCATGGCCATCGGCGCGGCCGTGGGCGCGGCGGTGACCGGCTCGGGCCGCAAGACGCTGGGCCTGGCGGGCGATGGCGGCTTCATCCTGAACCTGGGCGAACTGGCCACGCTGGTGCAGGAGGAGTGCGACACCCTGATCGTGCTCATGAACGACCAGCGCTACGGCGTGATCCAGAACATCCAGGACGCCTCCTACGGCGGCCGCCGCTGCTACGTGGAGCTGCACACGCCCGACTACGCGCAGCTGTGCGCCTCCATCCAGCTGCCCCATGCCCGCGTGCAGAACCTGGACGAACTGCCGGCCGTGCTGGCCTCGGCCTGGACGAAGAAGGGCCCCTTCCTGCTGGAGATCGACATGCGTGCCATCGGCAGCTTCAAGGCCACGTTCTCGGGCCCGCCCGTGAACAAGCTGGACCAGATCCCGGCCACCACCACGGCGCCCAAGGCCGCCTGAGGCGGCTGGATTCGAACGAACGAGAGAGGCTCACCATGTCGAACCTGGAACTGCTCCCCATCAATATCGCCGGCGAATGGCGCCTGGGCGGCGGTGGCGAATCCACCACGCTGTATCCCGCCACCGGCGAAGTGGTGGGCCGCCTGCGCGCGCCCAGCCTGGAGGATGTGGAGGAGGCCATCCAGAAGGCCGACCACGCCTTCCGCACCAGCGGCTGGGCCCAGAAAAAGCCCCATGAGCGCGCGGCCGTGCTGCACCGCGTGGCCCAGCTGATCCGCGAGCGCGCCGAGCCGCTGTCCCAGCTGCAGCGCCTGGACAACGGCAAGCCCATCAAGGAAACACGCATGCTGGTGGCCAGCGCTGCCGCCACCTTCCAGTTCTTTGCCGCCGCCTGCGAGACCATGGAGGAAACCATCACGCCCTCGCGCGGCGACTTCATGACCATGAGCGTGTACGAGCCCATGGGCGTGGTCGCGGCCATCACGCCGTGGAACTCGCCGATTGCCAGCGAGGCGCAAAAGCTGGCGCCCGCGCTGGCCGCCGGCAATGCCGTGGTCGTCAAGCCCGCCGAAGCCACGCCGCTGCTGGCGCTGGAGCTGGCCAGGATCTGCGAGGAGGCCGGCGTGCCCAAGGGCCTGGTCAGCGTGCTGCCGGGCCGCGGCTCGGTGATCGGCGATGCCATCACCAAGCACCCGCTGGTCAAGCGCGTGTCGTTCACCGGCGGCACGTCCACGGGCAAGCACATCGCCCACATCGCGGCCGACAAGATGATGCCGGTCTCGCTGGAGCTGGGCGGCAAGTCGGCCACCATGGTGCTGGCCGATGCCGACATCGACCACGCCGTCAACGGCGTGCTCTACGGCATCTTCAGTTCCTCGGGCGAGTCGTGCATCGCGGGCTCGCGCCTGTTCGTGGCGCGCGCCTTGCACGCCGAGTTCATGCAGCGCCTGACGGCCAAGGCCGCCGCGCTGCAGGTGGGCGACCCGGCCGACGAGCGCACGCAGATGGGGCCGCTGATCACCGCCAAGCACCGCGAATCCATCGAGAGCTATGTGGCCCTGGGCCTGTCCGAAGGCGGCCGGCTGCTCACGGGTGGCCAGCGGCCCGAGGGCGCGCAGTTCGAGCGCGGCTACTACTACCGCCCCACCATCATCGACGGCGTGAAGAACGACTGGCAGATCTGCCAGCAGGAAATCTTCGGCCCCGTGCTCGTGGCCATGCCCTTCGACAACGAGGACGACCTGCTCGCCCAGGCCAACGACAGCGTCTATGCGCTGGCCGCCGGCATCTGGACGCGCGACTACAAGAGCGCCTGGCGCATTGGCCGCGCCGTGCAGGCCGGCACGGTCTGGATCAACACCTACAAGCAGTTCTCCATCTCCACACCCTTCGGCGGCTGGCGCGACAGCGGCCTGGGCCGCGAGAAGGGACGGCTGGGCATACAGCAGTACATGGAGCAAAAGAGCATGTACTGGGGCTTGAACGAGAGCCCCATCGCTTGGGCAAATTGAAGGAGCACGACATGAGCGTACTGGGCATAGACGAAATCACCTACGGCGCGGACGACCTGGCGACCTGCCGCCGCTTCTTCCTGGACTGGGGCCTGCAGCTGGTGCAGGAACAGGCCGACCGGCTGGTGTTCGAGACCCTCAACGGCTGCCGCGTGATCGTGGCCGCCGTGGACCATCCCGATCTGCCGCCCGCCATCGAGGCCGGCCCCACGCTGCGCGAGGTGGTCTGGGGCGTGGAGAGCGAGGCGGACCTTGCGCTGTACGCCAGCCGCATTGCCGCGCTGCCGGGCTTCACGCGGGGCCAGGGGCGCATAGGCTGCACCGATCCCAACGGCCTGTCCGTGCGCCTGCAGGTCACGCAAAAGCGCGATGTCGATGTGCAAAGCGCCGCCTACAACACCTGGAGCCGCAAGGACCGCATCGACCAGGCCAGCCCCGCCTACGAGCGCGCCCAGCCCATCGAGGTCGGCCATGTGGTGTTCTTCGTCAAGGATGTGCAGGCCTGCGAGCGTTTCTATGTGGACAACTTCGGCTTCGCAGCCTCGGACCGCTACCCCGAGCGCGGCGCCTTCCTGCGCTGCGCGCCCGACGGCGGCCACCACGACATCTTCCTGCTGCAGCGCCCGGCCAGGGACGCGGGCCTGAACCACGTGGCCTTCACGGTGCGCGACATCCACGAGGTCTTCGGCGGCGGCATGCACATCTCGCGCTGCGGCTGGGACACCCAGTTGGGCCCGGGCCGCCATCCCGTGTCCTCGGCCTATTTCTGGTACTTCCGCAATCCGGCCGGCGCCCTGGTCGAGTACTACGCCGACGAGGACCAGCTGACCGCCGACTGGCAGCCGCGCGAGTTCGAGCCCGGCCCCACGGTGTTTGCCGAATGGGCCATCGATGGCGGCATCGACGGCAACACCCGGCGCCAGAAGGGCGTTGGCACATCGGACGGCAAGTTCATCACCGACAAGCGGCATTGAGACCGCGCCTGACGGCCTACCCCCACAACCCAACCACCCCACGGCCTCCCCATGAACAAGACACGTCGCCAGGTTTCTCTTGCCGCTGCATTCCTGGCTGCAGCCACGCTGTCCGGCACCGCGATGGCCCAGGCCTATCCGGCCAAGCCCATCACCATCATCGTGGCCTATCCGGCCGGTGGCGACACCGATGCCATGGCGCGCCTGTATGCCGAGAAGCTGTCCACGCGCCTGGGCCAGCCCGTGCTGGTGGACAACCGCCCCGGTGCCAGCGGCACCATCGGCAGCGTGCATGTGGCCAAGGCCGCGCCGGACGGCTACACCCTGCTGCTGGCGCCCAATACCTTCGCCATCGCGCAGTTCGTGCTCAAGACGGCGTCGGGCTCCAGCTACGACGTGCTGCACGGCTTCACGCCCATCGTGCAGACCAGCGTGCAGCCCATGTTCGTGGCCACCAACCAGGCCTCGGGCATCAAGGACATGAAGACCCTGATTGCCCAGGGCAAGCGCGACGGCCTGACCTACGCCAGCCCCGGCAGCGGCTCGCCCATGCACATCCTGGGCGAGATGTTCAACCGCGCCGCCGGCACGCGCATCGCCCACATCCCCTACAAGGGCGTGGCGCCTGCCGTCAACGACCTGATCGGCGGCCATGTGCCCACGACCTTCATGACCTGGGGGCCGATCGCGCCCTACATCGGCGGCAAGGTCACCGCCCTGGCCGTGGCCGACAGCCAGCGCAGCGCGCTGGCCCCCAATGTGCCCACCCTGGCCGAACTGGGCGTCAAGGACGTGGAAGTGTCCGCATGGCAGGGCCTGTTCGGCCCCAAGGGCATGTCGCCCGAGACCGTGAAGCTGCTGAACACCCACCTCAACGAGATCCTGAAGATGCCCGACGTGGTCTCCAAGATGGCCACCTTCGGCGCGCTGCCCGCGGGCGGCGAGCCCGCGCGCCTGGAAAAGACCAATGCCGCCGATTTCAATCGCTTCGGCAAGCTCATCAAAGACCTGGATATCAGGGCTGATTGAGCACCCCCCACACAAGACAGTTTTCGAAGGAGAGAACCATGGCCGCTGATCGCTATCTCGAGCCGCACCAGGCGCGCGAACGCGCCCCCACCCTGATGGAAGACCTGCTGGGCGATTCCATCGAACGCGCCTTCGGCGAAGGCGTGCAGACCCTGCCCGAACTGGTGGCCTATCTCAACCGCAGCGGCCCCGCCGGCGAGAACGGCCAGGCCTGGACCGAAGACAGCTTCCAGGCGCTGATGGCGCGGCTGGGCTATTGATACCGCGCAGGACAGGAGAGCCCCATGAACGTACAAACCATCACCATCGATCCGGTGGACGGCCTGCTCAACAAAGGCCTGAAGAACCTCTGGTACGCGGTCTGCCCCTCGGACTTCGTGAAGACCCAGCCCGTGTCGGTGCGCCGCTTCGGCCGCAAGATCGCGCTGTGGCGCGATGCCGCCGGCCAGGTCCACGCGCTGGAAGACCACTGCCCGCACCGCGGCGCGCCGCTGTCGCAGGGCGTGATCCTGGGCGACCGCCTGGCCTGCCCCTACCACGGCGTGGAAGTGCGCTGCGACGGCACGGTGACCAAGGTGCCCGGCAGCCCCGGCTGCAAGCTCGAGGGTTCGCGCGCGGCGCTGGCCTTCCATGCGCGCGAGGCGCATGGCGCCATCTTCCTCTACAACAGCGACAAGGCCGTGGACGAGGCGCCCGAGTTCACGCTGCCCGAGGAGCTGACCTCGCCCGAGTACTCCAACTTCCTGTGCTATGCCGAGTGGCGCAGCGACTACCGCTATGCGCTGGACAACGTCATGGACCCCATGCACGGCACCTTCCTGCACAAGCAGTCGCACTCCATGGCCGAGGGCGACAGCAAGGCCACGTTCCAGGTGCGCGAGACCGATGACGGCTTCGTCTTCGAGAAGGTGGGCCAGCGCGGCGTGAACTTCGACTGGACCGAGTGGGGCAGCACGGGCGTGCACTGGATGCGCCTGGAGATCCCTTATCCCAAGACCGGCGGCCCCGGCGGCAACTTCGCCATCGTGGCCTGCGTCACGCCCATCAGCGCCGACCTGTGCGCCGTGTTCTTCTGGCGCTGCCGCAAGGTGCAGGGCTGGATGCGCGATACCTGGCGCTTCCTGTACCGCAACCGCCTGGAGGCGCGCCACTGGGCCGTGCTGGAGCAGGACCGGATCATGATGGAGCAGATGGAGCTGGACGCCAACGAGCGCGAGAACCTCTACCAGCACGACATCGGCCTGGTGCGCCTGCGCCGCCACCTGCGCCGCCTGGCCCAGGAGCAGATCGACGAAGGCGCCGCATCATGAGCACCCCCCTCCAGGCCTTCGTGCACACGCTGCGCTTCGAGGCCCAGGACACCATCAGCGTGGACCTGCGGCCCGTGGCGGGCGGGGAGTTCCCCGCCTTCACGCCGGGCTCGCACATCGATCTGCACCTGCCCAACGGCCTGGTGCGCAGCTACTCGCTGAGCAACCCCAGCGAGGAGCGCCACCGCTACGTGGTCGGCGTGCTGCGCGACCGGGCCAGCCGCGGCGGCTCGCGCTGCGTGCACGAGTCGCTGCGCGTGGGCATGCCCATCACCATCTCCGAGCCGCGCAACCATTTCGCGCTCCATGAAGACGCCGCGCACACCGTGCTGGTGGCCGGCGGCATCGGCATCACGCCGCTGCTGTGCATGGCGCGCCGGCTCAAGGGCCAGGGCCGCTCGTTCGAGATGCTGTACTTCGCCCGCGAGCGCAAGGGCGCGGCCTTCCTGGAAGAGCTGCAGGCGCTGGGCATGCCGCTGCACCTGCACTTCGACAGCGAGGCCGGCGGCCCGCCCGACCTGCACGCGCTGCTGGCCCAACGCCAGCCAGACGCGGGCACGCACCACTACGCCTGCGGCCCCACCCCCATGCTGGACGCCTTCGAGAAGCTCTGCGCCGAACTGGGCCACGCCAACGCCCACATCGAGCGCTTCACGCCCGTGGAGGTCAAGGCCGCCGACGATGCGCGCAGCAACTACACGGTGGAGCTCAAGCGCAGCGGCCGCTTCATCGAGATCACGCCTGAGAAGTCGCTGCTGGACACACTGCTGGATGCCGGCATCAAGATGGATTACAGCTGCTGCGAAGGCGTCTGCGGCTCCTGCGAGACGCGCGTGCTCGAAGGCGTTCCGGACCATCGCGACTCGGTGCTCAGCCCCAAGGAAAAGGCCAGCAACAAGGTGATGATGGTCTGCGTTTCCGGCTGCAAGAGCGAACGTTTAGTGCTCGATATCTGAGCAGGCAATCAGACCTGCAAGGCAACAACCCACCACCCCCAAGCCACCACCCCAGAGGAGACCACCCCATGAAAACCATCCATACGCCCATGCTGGGCGTGGCGCTAGCCTGCCTGGCGTCCTTGCCCGGTGCCGCTTCGGCGCAGTCCAAGGTCGAGATCTTCGGCGTCGTCGATGTCGGCGTCACGCACCTGAACGGCTCAGGTCCCTCCAAGACCGGCCTGTCCACGGGCGGCGCCAACATCAGCCGCATCGGCTTTCGCGGCACGGAAGAGCTGGGCGGCGGCCTGCGCGCGGGCTTCTGGCTGGAAGCGGGCATGGACGTGGACAGCGGCTCGGGCAAGGCCAGCGGTGGCGGCCTGAGCTTCAACCGCCGCTCCACCGTGAGCCTGTCGGGCGACTTCGGCGAAGTGCGCCTGGGCCGCGATGACTCGGCCACCTTCCTGAGCACGCTGATCTTCGACCCGTTCCTGACCAATGGCGTGGGCGGCACCATGGGCTTCACCATGCTGGGCATTCCCGGCACGGGCACGGCCACGGGCGGCGCGCCCATCCAGATCAGCAACGCGGTCAGCTACTTCCTGCCGCAGAACCTGGGCGGCTTCTACGGCCAGGCGCAGGTGGCCATGGGCGAGCAGGCGCGCAGCGCGCCCAACAAGAACCAGGGCGACTACCGCGGCCTGCGCTTCGGCTACCGCCAGGGCCCCTTCAACGGCGCGCTGGCCACGGGCAAGTTCTATGGCGACAGCGATGCGACCAACCTCACGGCCAGCAACGTGGGCCTGAGCTGGGACTTCGGCGTGGCCAAGCCCATGCTGCTGTGGGCCACCGAAAAGCGCGGCGCGCTCAAGGTCACGGCCCTGCAGCTGGGCGTGACCGCGCCCGTGGGCATGGGTGAGTTCAAGGCCTCCTACGGCCACTACAACACCGACGGCAGCAATGCCGACTGGAACAAGATCAGCGTGGGCTACGGGCACAACCTGTCCAAGCGCACCCAGGTCTACGGCACGGTGGCCTTCCTCAAGAACAAGGATGGCGCGGCCAAGTCCATCGGCGTGCAGGGCCTGTCGGCCGCGGGCACCACGCTGGGCGGCCGCTCCTCCGGCTTCGAGGTGGGCGTGCGCCACTTCTTCTGATACAGCCCATCGGGCGATAGAGACTTGCCATGAAAGACATGCGTGCGGCCCGCTGGTGGGGGGTGATCAGCCTCTTCATCATCGTCGCCATCTCCTATGTGGACCGGATCAACCTTTCGATCCTCATCCTCGACCAGGGATTCCTGGACCACATCGGGCTGACGCACGACGACCGCACGCGCCAGGGCCTGCTGGCCACGGCCTTCATGGTGGGCTACGGCGTTTCTTCCTTCGTGTTGACGCCGTTTTGCGCGGCGCTCTTCGGCGTGCGCCGAAGCCTGGTGGTCGGCCTGCTGCTGTGGGGCGCCGTGTCCTTTCTGTCCCCGGCCATGAACAGCTATGGCCTGCTGCTGGCCTCGCGCATCCTGCTGGGCATCTCCGAAGGGCCGCTGTACTCGCTGGCGGGCAGCTACATCAAGGCGCATTTCCAGAGCCATGAGAACGGCCTGCCCAACTCCTTCGTGAACATGGGCACGGGCCTGGGGCTGGCGGTGGGCTACCCGCTGATCGGCTACCTGGTGGCCGGCCATGACTGGCAGACCTCGTTCCATGTGCTGGGCCTGATCAATGTGGCCATCGGCATCCCGCTGGTGCTGGCCTTCATCCGCATGCCCCGCGTGGACACCGGCATGCCGCGCCCGCGCTCGCTGGGCGAGGCCGTGGGCCAGGTCGGGCAGATCGTGCGCGGCGCCATGCACACGCGCTATCTGGTGCTGGTAGCCGTGCTGTCGGCGGCCTTCTTCTCCTACCTCTGGGGCAGCAGCAACTGGCTGCCGGCCTATCTGGAGTCGCGCGGCTTTTCGCTGCGCGAGATGGGCTGGCTGGCCTCGCTGCCCCAGTACGCCACGGTGCTGGCCGTGCTGGTCGGCGGCATCGTCATCGACCGCCTGCCGCGCCGCCAGGTGCCGCTGATCTTCGTCGGCGGCAGCCTGGGCCTGGCGCTGGCCATCTGGCTGGCCATCCATATGGACGACCGGTACGCGGCGGCCTACTGCCTGATTGCCGCCAACTTCTGCTGGGGCCTGATGAGCCCGGCCATTCCCAGCACCGTGCAGTACTGCGCGCGGCCCGAGCATGTGGCCAGCGCCTACGGCGTCGTCAACGGCACGGCGACCCTGGCGGCGGGCTTCATGCCCGCGCTCATGGGGGCCGTCATCGGCTGGACCTCGCATTCGGCCGGTGGCGGTTTCGTCGCAGGCTTCAGCCTGCTGGTGGGCACGCAGCTGGTGGTCATGGTCTGCGGCCTGGTGCTGTGGCTGCGCGAGCGCGGCCAGGGCACCGACGGTGCCAGCGATGCCCGGGACAGGTCGGCGCGCACGGCCTGACCTGCCCTACAGCGCGCCCGCTGCGGCGCATTGCTCCAGAAACGTCACCAGGGCCTGCACGCGCGCCGTGCGGCCCTTGCGCGTGGGCACCAGCAGGGTGACGGGCGCGCTGCCGAAATGCCAGTCGGGGAGCACGCGCACCAGCCGGCCCTCGGCAACGGCCGGTGCCATGTCCCATTGCGAACGCAGCACCAGGCCCAGTCCCTGCTCGGCCCAGTGGCGGGCCACGCCGCCGTCGTTGGTCACATAGGACGGGGTCACGCGCAGGGTCTGGCCGTCCGCGGCGCGCCGGCTGGCGGCCGGGTGCAGGTGCCACAAGGTCACGTCTTCCTCGTTCTCGCGGATGCAGATGCAGGCGTGCTGCAGCAGTTCGCGCGGCGTGGCGGGCGTGCTGTGGCGGCGCAGGTAGTCGGGGCTGGCGCACAGCCAGCGGTCATTGGCGGCCAGTTCGCGCGCCACCCAGGAGGAGTCGCGCACCACGCCGATGTGGAGCACGGCGTCGGCATCGTGGCGGTCGGGGAAGGGCGTTTCGCGCAGGTCCAGCTGCAGCTTCAGTTGCGGGTGCTGGCGCGTGAAGGCCACCAGGGCCGGGGCCAGCCGGCTGCGCCCGTAGCCGAAGGGCGCGGCAATGCGCAGCGTGCCGCCCAGCTGGCGCTGGTCGCCGTGCAGCGAGTCGCGCAGCTCCTCGATCTGGCCCAGCAGCCGCACGGCCTCGCGGGCGAAGCGCTCGCCCTCGGGCGTCAGCGCCAGGCGCCGCGCGCTGCGGTTGGCCAGGGACAGGCCCAGTTCGGCCTCCAGCCGGCGCAGCCGCATGGACAGGGCAGGCGGCGTCACATCGAGCGCACGGGCTGCGGCGCTCAGCGAGCTTTCGCGCAGCAGGGCGGCGGCAAGCTGCAGGTCTTCGATGGCAATCATTCAATTTGCCTTAACGATTGATGACGGCGGATTTAACCACGGGCACAGGTTCCGTCCGTACAGTTCCAGGCCATGAACACCCCAGCCCCACTGGCGGAACCGACCGCCGCCGCCTGGCCCCGCGCCGTGCTTTTTGACCTGCTGACCGCCTTGCTCGACTCCTGGACGGTATGGAACAGCGCTGCCGGCAGCGAGGCCGCAGGGCGCGACTGGCGTGCCGAATACCTGCGCCTGACCTATGGCTGCGGCGCCTACCGGCCCTATGAAGACCTGGTGCGCGATGCGGCCCGCAACCGGGGCCTGCCCGCCTCGGCCGCTGACCGGCTGGAGGCGCAGTGGGACCAGCTGCAGCCATGGGATGGAGCGCGCGAGCTGCTGGCCGCGCTGCGCCCGCACTGCCGCCTGGCCGTGGTGACCAACTGCTCCGAGCGCCTGGGTCAACGTGCTGCCGCGCTGCTGGGCGTGGATTGGGACGTGGTGGTGACCTCGGAAGCGGCGGGTTTCTACAAGCCCGACCCCCGGCCCTACCGGCTGGCGCTGGACCGGCTGGGGCTGCCTGCGGACCAGGCCGCCTTCGTGGCCGGATCGGGCTATGACCTGTTCGGCACCTCGGCCGTGGGCCTGCGCACCTTCTGGCACAACCGCGTGGGCCTGTCGCGGCCTGCGGGCGCGCCCGCCGCCGAGGGGGAAGCCGCCACGCTGGATCCCGCCTTGCCCTGGCTGCGCGGCTTTGCCGCAGGCCGCTGACCGTGCCAAGTCTCTTTCAGGAGCCGCCATGCAAGACACTCTTTTGACCCTGGACACGCCTGCTGCCGTGATCGACCTCGACCGCATGCAGCGCAACATCGCCCGCATGCAGCAGCGCATGGACGCGCAGGGCGTGCGCCTGCGCCCCCATGTGAAGACCAGCAAGAGCGTGCCAGTGGCCGCCGCGCAGCGTGCGGCCGGGGCCTCGGGCATCACGGTCTCCACCCTGAAGGAGGCCGAGCAGTTCTTTGCGGCAGGCACCACCGACATCCTCTATGCGGTCAGCATGGCGCCGCACCGCCTGCCGCATGCGCTGCACCTGCGCCGGCGCGGCTGCGATCTCAAGCTCATCGTGGACAGCGTGGCGGCGGCCCAGGCCATTGCCGTCTTTGGCCAGGATCAGGGCGAGGCCTTCGAGGTGTGGATAGAGATCGATACCGACGGCCACCGCTCTGGCGTGGGCGCAGACGATGCGCCGCTGCTGCTGGCCATTGGCCGCACGCTGCATGAGGCCGGCATGCGCCTGGGCGGTGTGCTGACGCATGCCGGCTCCAGCTACGAGCTGGATACGCCCGAGGCGCTGCAGGCCCTGGCCGAGCGCGAGCGCGCCGGCTGCGTGCAGGCCGCCGAGGCCCTGCGCGCGGCCGGCCTGCCGTGCCCCGTGGTCAGCGTGGGCTCCACGCCCACGGCGCTGGCGGCCAGCCGGCTGGACGGCGTGACCGAGGTGCGCGCAGGCGTCTACGTGTTCTTCGACCTGGTGATGCGCAACATCGGCGTGTGCGCGGCCGAGGACGTGGCGCTGTCGGTGCTGGCCACCGTGATCGGCCACCAGGCCGACAAGGGCTGGGCCATCGTGGACGCGGGCTGGATGGCCATGAGCCGCGACCGGGGAACGGCCCGGCAGAAACAGGATTTCGGCTACGGCCAGGTCTGCGACCTGCAGGGGCGGGTGATGCCGGGCTTCGTGCTCACGGGCGCCAACCAGGAGCACGGCATTCTGGCCCGGGCCGATGGCACGGCGCAGGCCGACATCGCCACGCGCTTTCCCCTGGGCACGCGGCTGCGCATCCTGCCCAACCATGCCTGCGCCACGGGGGCGCAGTTCCCGGCCTACCAGGCGCTGGCGGCAGATGGCTCGGTGCAGCCCTGGGAGCGGCTCCATGGCTGGTGAAAACGGGATCGATCTGCGCCATGCATCGCCGAACCTGCCTGCGCCGGGCGGCCACTACAGCCACACGGCCACGGGCCAGGGGCTGGTCTTCGTGTCAGGGCAACTGCCCATACGTCCCGACGGCACGCGCCTGGTGGATGCCGGTTTCGAGGACCAGGCCCGGCAGGCGCTGGACAACCTGGCTGCGGCGCTGGCGCTGGCCGGCAGCGGTGTGGACCGGCTGCTGCAGGTGCGCGTGTACCTGGACGACATCGCGCACTGGCCGGCCTTCGACCGCCTCTATGCCGACTGGGCCGGCGCACACCGGCCCGCGCGCGCCGTGGTGCCCACGGGGGCGCTGCATTTCGGGTTGAAGGTGGAGATCGAGGCCGTGGCGCTGGCCTGCGCCAGCCGCGCCCCCGCTACTTGAGCCAGCCGCGCTTGCGGAAGTAGAGCATGGGGCCCACGGCGCTCAGGATCATCAGCAGGATCACGTAGACATAGCCGTATTCCCATTCCAGCTCGGGCATGAACTTGAAGTTCATGCCGTAGACGCTGGCGATGAGCGTGGGCGGCAGCAGGGCCACGCTGGCCACCGAGAAGATCTTGATGATCTTGTTCTGGTTGATGTTGATGAAGCCGACCGTGGCATCCATCAGGAAGTTGATCTTGTCGAAGAGGAAGGCCGTGTGGCTGTCCAGCGACTCGATGTCGCGCAGGATCTGGCGCGCCTCCTCGAACTGCTCGGCATTGAGCATCTTGGAGCGCATCATGAAGCTGACGGCGCGGCGCGTGTCCATGACGTTGCGGCGGATGCGCCCGTTCAGGTCTTCCTGGCGCGCGATGGCGCCCAGCACCTCGCGGGCCACGTCGTCGGTCACGTCGCCGGACAGCACCATCTGGCTGGCTTTTTCCAGGTCGTCGTAGATGCCTTCGAGCGTATCGGCCGAGTACTCGGCGTCGGCGTCGAAGAGCTTGAGCAGCACGTCCTTGGCCTCGTCGATCAGGCCCGGCGCGCGGCGCGCGCGCATGCGCAGCAGGCGGAAGACTGGCACGTCCTCGTCGTGGATGGAGAACAATACGCCGCAGCTGCGCAGGCTCTTGTTGTGCTCGTTGACGATGAAGGCCACGCGCACCGAACGGGGATCCTCGTCATCGTCGATCAGGAAGTCGCTGCGGATGTGCAGCTCGCCGTTGTCTTCCTCGTAGAAGCGGGCCGATTCCTCGATGTCGTCGTCCATCGCGTCCTCGGGGATGGACAGCTCGTAGTGCTGCTTGATCCAGCGCTTTTCCTCGACCGTGGGCGATTCCAGGTCCACCCAGATCGGCTTGAAGCGGGACAGCTCCTCCAGCGACTCGATCTCTTCTTGGACCAGGCGGCCATTGGCCAGCGTAAAGATGTTGAGCATAGGCTCACTCCAGGTGTTCTTCTCAGGCGTGCGGGGGATTCGGGGTGCTTTCAACCCCACAGGCCAACCGGGAGTTGAAAGCTACCAACTGGGGTAGGTTTCCACGGAGCTTTCTCCAAGATTCAAAGCGTTGGATTATGCAGCGTTGCGCTGCAACATGCGGACCGGCTGCACTATTCGGAAGCGGCTCCAGGGGGCATCTGGCGGCCTGTCACAAAAGCCTGGGCGTGGCACAGGTCGGCCCAGGCGCCCGCCTTGGCCTGGGGGGCGCGCAGCAGGTAGTTGGGGTCGTAGCTGACCACTGCTGGCACGCCCGCAATGCGGTGCGGCTCGGCGCGCAGGCGGCCCAGCGCCTCCTGGCGCCCCAGCACGGCGCGCGCGGTGGCCAGGCCCAGCACCAGCACGCAGGCCGGGCGCAGATCGCGCAGCAGTGCCTCCAGCGAGGGCTGCAGCGCCGGGACCTCGGGCGCCTCCTGGCCTTCGGCCGCAGGCTGCACGCGGTGCAGGGCCGCGCTGTACAGGCGCGGATGGTCCTGCAGGTGGAGCGCACGCAGCATGTTGTCCAGCAGCCGGGCCGCGTCGCCTTCCAGCGCGGTGCGCGCGCAGTCGGGGCCGGGGCGCTGGGCGGGCGGCAGGGGCAGGGAGTTGGCGGGCGGCTCCAGCAGGATCAGCCAGCCGCCTTCGCCGCCATCACCGGCGGGCGGGGTGGCCGCATACACGGGCCGCACGGGCCCCAGGCGCCATCCCAGGCCCGGGGCACCGGCCACGGGCTGCTGCACGTAGCGGCGCGGCGGGCGTTCGCGTTCGGGGATGACGGGCGCGGGAGGCGGTGGCGCCTGGACAGGCGCCTGAACGCGTGCGGGTGCTGGCGCGGCGACAGGCGCCGGTGCAGCAGGCATCGGTGCAACAGGCGTCGGGGAGGGCGCCTCCTGCACGGGCGGTGGCACGGGGCGGGCCGCGGGCGGAGCTGCCTGGGGCGTCGTCGATGCAGGCGCATCGGCGGGCGCCGCCAGGGCCTCGGACAGCACGGCCGGTGCGGTCTCGGGCTCGGGCAGCCAGACGGTGATGCCCATGGCGTGCAGCATGGCCCGCTGGCGGGTGTCTAGATTCAGGGCCATAGCTTGAGGCTCATGAGCACGGCATGCTCGCGCGGGCCGTCGTGCATGGGGTAGTAGTTCTTGCGCAGGCCCACCTCCTGGTAGCCATGCGCGGCGTAGATGCTGCGTGCGCGGACATTGCTCTCGCGCACTTCCAGCCAGATCCATTGGGCCTTGCGCTGGCGCGCCCACAGGGCCAGCGCGTCCAGCAGGATGCGGGCCCAGCCCTGGCGCTGGCGCGACGGGGCCACGGTGATGTTGAGCAGGTGGACCTCGTCGAGCACGATCATGGCGACGAAGTAGCCCACCAGTTCGCCCCGGGCATCGACCAGCAGCTGCGCTTCATTGCCGGCCGCCATGGCATCGATGAAGTTGCCACGGGACCAGGGATGCGAGTAGGCCTGCTGCTCCACAGGCAGCAGCGTGTCCAGCCACAGCACGTTCAGCGGCTCGAAGCGCACGCTGTCCCGCTCCGGCGCCGGGGCATCGGTCAGGGGCGGCTGCGGCCGCGAGGGCTGTGGCGTGTGCGTGCTCATGGTGCGGGAGGGGTGGCCTCTGGGGCGGGCGTGGCCGGGGCCAGCGCGGCGGCCGCCCTGGCAGCCTCCCGCTCGGCCGTGGTCTGCGCGACTTTATCGCGGATGTAGCGCGGCAGGGCCTGGTCGGCCGGCAAGGCGCGGTCGGCCGCCAGCAGGGCCGGGGCCAGGCGCAGCATGGCGGCGGCGGTGGGCAGGGCGGCCAGGTGGCTGGCCTGGGGCGCCAGGCGCTCGCCGTAGGCGGCCAGGGCGTTGCCGGCCACCACGGTGCCGGGCGGCAGTTGCAGGGCCTCGGGCGCGCACAGGCCGAAGTCGCCGCTTTGCTCGCCAATGTCGTTCCAGCGGCCGTCGCTCCAGTGGTAGGCGGCGTGGTAGACCTCGTTCATGCGCGCATCGATCACGGCGATGAGGTCGGTGCAGCCGTATTGCACACGCGCCTGCTCGGCCACGGCCAGCAGGCTGTCCATGGGCAGCACGGGCACGCGGGCGGCAAAGGCCAGCCCCTGGGCCACGGAGCAGGCCGTGCGCAGGCCCGTGAACGAGCCCGGACCCCGGCCGAAGACGATGGCCTGCAACTCGGCGAATTCCAGCCCGGCCTGGGCCATCAGCGCCAGGATGGCGGGGATCAACTGGGTCGAGGTCTGCGGGCCCCCGGGGCCGCTGTGCTCCCAGACGGCATCGCCGCGCTGCACGGCGATGGAGAGGGTATCGGTACTGGTGTCTAGGGCAAGAAGATTCATGGCTTGGGGCAGGCGGCGGTGCCGCAGCAAGTGCAGGATTATCGGTGCCCTGCCCGTCCCGCGCCCGGCAGGGCTGCAATGACCGGCGTAGACTTGCCGGCCATGTTGCATCTTTCGCCGTCTTCTTTCTCTATTTCCTCGGTTTCCTCCGCCATTTCCTCCGCCTTGCCCTGCGCTTTCTTCCTTGGATCGCCTCGTTCCCGGCGCGCCCTGGCAGCGGCGGCGCTGCTGACGGCGGCGGCCCTGCCCGGCGTGGCACGCGCCCAGGCCGATGCGCCCACCTCGCCGGCTTCCCTGGCCACCAAGGCGGCGCGCGACAGCCGGCTGCCGCCTGCCGTGGAGGCGGCCCTGGCGCGCGCCAAGCTGCCGCGCGATGCCGTCTCCGCCCTGGTGGTCGAGGTCGATGGCCGTGCCGCGCCGCGCCTGGACTGGCAAAGCCATGTGGCCATGAACCCGGCCTCGGTCATGAAGCTGGTCACCACCTATGCGGCGCTGGACCAGCTGGGGCCGGCCCATGTCTGGCGCACGCCCGTCTTCCTTGGCGGTCCGGTGCAGGACGGCGTGCTGCGCGGGCCGCTGTACATCCAGGGCCAGGGCGATCCCAAGCTGGTGATGGAGCGGCTGTGGCTGATGCTTCGACGCCTGCAGGGCATGGGCATCAAGCTCATCGTGGGCGACATCGTGCTGGACCGCAGCGCGTTTTCCGTCCCGGCCCACGATCCCTCCACCTTCGACAACGAACCCTGGCGTCCCTACAACGTCGCGCCCGACGCGCTGCTGGTCAACTACAAGGCCGTGACCGTGGGCTTCACGCCCGACGCGGCCGCGGGCGTGGCGCGGCTGCAATACGATCCGCCGCTGGCCGGCATCCAGCAGCAGGAAACCGTGCCGCTGGCGCCGGCCGGCAGCGAATGCGGCGACTGGCGCGCGCGGCTGCAGCTGGACATGGCCGACCCGCTGCGCATCGCCTTTGCCGGCCCCTTCCCGGCCAGCTGCGGCGACAAGAGCTGGTCGCTGGCGCCGGCCCAGCCCGAGGCCTTCGCGGCCCGCGCCATCGAAGGCATGTGGCGCGAACTGGGCGGCAAGCTCACGGGCACCGTGCGCGACGGCCGCGTGCCGGCCGGGCTGCAGCCCGCCTTCCAGAGCGAATCGCCCTCGCTGGCCGAGGTGGTGCGCGACATCAACAAGTACAGCAACAACGTCATGGCCCAGCAGGTATTCCTCACCATGGGCATGCAGCGCACCGGCGTGGCCAGCTTCGATGCCTCGCGCCAGGCCCTGGGCCAGTGGTGGCAGGCGCGCTGGGGTGCGGCCGAGCAGCCCGTGGCCGACAACGGCGCGGGCCTGAGCCGCGAGGCGCGCATCACGGCATCCGGCCTGGGCCGCATGCTGCAGCAGGCCTGGGCCTCGCCCGTGATGCCGGAGTTCGTGGCCTCCATGCCCATCGTCGGCGTGGATGGCACGCTGCGCCGCAGCAACAGCCGGGCCCAGGGCATGGCGCACCTGAAGACCGGCACGCTGCGCGATGCCTCGGCCCTGGCCGGCTATGTGGACGGGGCCAGCGGCCGCCGCTACGTGCTGGTGGCCATGGCCAACCACGCCAACGCCCCGGCCGCGCGCGCGGCCTGGGATGCGCTGGTGGACTGGACGGCGCGCGACCGCTGATCGGGCGCCTTCGCTCCTTCTCCAGGGCCTGCTTTCGCAGGCCCTTTTTCATTGTTTTCCCGGCAAGGACGTTGTCCTACCCACAGGCGATGCGTCGGTCCTTATCGTCTGTTCGCCCGCGTGCGAATTGCCTTGTCGGCGTGCGATTCCTATCCGTAGTTGCCCGGTGTCGCCAATGCGCAAGTGTCGCTACGATGGCTTTATCAAAAAAGCACGGTCGTGCTATTCATAACACTTCACGGAGATTCCATCTTGGCAAATCGTTATCGAATCCTCGCGGCCGCTCTGGCCACGGCCGGCCTGCTGGCCGCTTGCGGCGGCGGCAGCGGCGCCGACACCACTCCCCGGGCCAAGATCACCTCCGTCAAGGTGATGGGCGACAGCCTCTCCGACAGCGGCACCTTCGGCTACAAGTTCACCGTGCAGAACGCCACGTTGACGGGCGCAGGCTCCAACCAGGTCTGGGCCGAGCGCGTGGCGGGCCTGTACAACATCTCCCTGTGCCCGCGTTTCAACGGCACGGCCTTCACGCCCAACACGGCCTGCAACAACTACGCCGTGGGCGGTGGCCGCATCAACTACACCAGCGCGCCCACGGCACCGATCTCCATCACGCAGCAGATCCTGCTGGCTGGCGCGGCGGGCTTCACGGCCGATGACCTGGCGGTGATCGACGGCGGCGCCAATGACGCGGCCGACGTGGTCGGCGCCTTCCTGGCCGCCTCCAGGGACCAGGGTGCGAGCTTCAAGGCGCTGCTGTCCACCAAGATCGACGCGGCCACGCTGGGCGCGCTGCTGCAGCAGGGCCAGACCGGCATGGCCCAGGCCGGTGGCCTGTACATGCAGAACCTGGCCAAGGGCTTCGTCTCCAGCATCCAGACCAATGTGCTGGGCAAGGGCGCCACGCGCGTGGCCCTCCTCAACGTGCCGGCCATCACGCTGACCCCGCGCTTCCAGCTGGTGCTGCAGTCCGTGGCCCAGCAGCAGGGCTCGGCCGCCGCCGCGCAGCTGGAGACCGTGTTCGACGGCTGGGTCAGGGCCTTCAACCAGCAGGTCGCGGCCGGTTTCACGGGGGAGAACCGCGTGGCCATCATCGACTTCTACAGCGAGTTCCGCCAGCAGATGGCCACTCCCGCCCAGTACTCCTACACCAACGTGAAAAAGCCGGCCTGCCCCGCCACCGGCGTGGGTGCCGACGGCCTGCCCACCTACAGCTTCCCGACCTGCACGGAGGCCGCGCTGTCCGCATCCATCCCCGTGGGCGAGACCAGCGCCGACTGGTGGAAGAGCTATGCCTTCGCCGACAGCTTCCACCCCACACCCTATGGCCACCAGCAGATGAGCCAACTGGCTTCCCGCACCCTGGCCCGCGTCGGCTGGCTGTGACCGCACAGACGCAGTACGAGGAGACACATCCATGAAGACATTCCTGCGCATCACCGCCGCCATGACCATGGCCACGGCCTGCATGGCCGCCAGCGCCCAGTCCGCCGGCACCTGGAGCGTGCGCCTGGGCGCCACGCGCATCGATCCCCAGACCAGCAGCGGCTGGCTGAGCACACCCAGCTTCCCCGACACCCGCGTGGACGTGCAGGCCAACAGCCAGCTGACGGGCGGCGTGACCTACATGGTCACCAACAACTGGGCCATCGACGTGCCCGTGGGCCTGCCGTTCAAGCACGACTTCGTGGGCGAAGGCGCCATCTCCGGCACGGGCAAGCTGGGCCGCACCAAGGTGCTGCCCGCCACCGTGTTCGCGCAATACCGCTTCGGCGAGGCCAACTCCGCCTTCCGCCCCTACGTGGGCCTGGGCGTGACCTATGCCAAGTTCTTCGGCGAGCGCACCACGGCCTCCCTCAACGGCCTGACCGGCGGCACGCTGGCCAACCCCACCACGGCCTCGGTGGACAGCAAGTGGGGCCTGACGCCCCAGATCGGCTTCGTCTACAGCTTCAACGAGCGCTGGTTCCTGGACGTGGCCTACTACAAGAGCTTCCTGAAGACCACGGCACACCTGTCCTCGGGCCAGAGCGTGTCGCTCAAGCTGAACCCGAACGTCTACGCCATCGGCATCGGATACCGCTTCTGACAGGTTGCAGTCTCCAAGGAAAAAACCAGCCCGCGGGCTGGTTTTTTCATGGAGCGGGCCTGCGTCTACTTGGCCGTGGGCATCACGAATTCCGCGCCCTTGGGCGTGCTCTCGGGCCAGCGCTGCATGATGCTTTTCTGGCGGGTGTAGAAGCGCACGCCTTCCTCGCCGTAGGCATGCATGTCGCCGAACAGGCTCTTCTTCCAGCCACCGAAACCGTGCCAGGCCATGGGCACCGGGATCGGCACGTTGATACCGACCATGCCCACCTGGATGCGCCGGCCGAACTCGCGGGCGACGTGGCCGTCGCGGGTGTACAGGCTGACGCCGTTGCCGAACTCGTGGTCGTTGATCAGTTGCACCGCCTCGGCGAAATCCTTGACGCGGATGCACGCCAGCACCGGGCCGAAGATTTCTTCCTTGTAGATGCGCATGTCCGGGGTGACGTTGTCGAACAGCGTGCCGCCCAGCCAGAAACCGTCGCCACAGCCTTCGCCGGCCACTTCGCCATTGAAGCCGCGGCCGTCCACCAGCATCGTGGCGCCCTCTTTCACGCCCTGCTCGATGTAGCCGGTGATGCGCTCCAGCGCTGCGCGGGTGACGATGGGGCCCATCTCGGCATCGAGGTTGGTGCCGTTGAGCACCTTGAGGCTGCGGGTGCGCTCGATCAGCTTCGGCATCACTTTCTCGGCGGTCTCGTCGCCGACGAACACCGCCACGCTGATCGCCATGCAGCGCTCGCCGGCCGAGCCGTAGGCCGCGCCGACCAGCGCATCGACCACCTGATCGATGTCCGCGTCGGGCATCACCACCAGGTGGTTCTTCGCCCCGCCCAGGGCCTGCACGCGCTTGCCGTGGCGTGCGCCGGTCTCGTAGATGTGGTTGGCGATCGGCGTGGAGCCGACGAAGGAAATCGCCTGCACGTCCGGGTGCTCCAGCAGCGCGTTGACCGCCTCCTTGTCGCCCTGCACCACGTTGAACACGCCATCGGGTAGGCCGGCCTGCTTGAGCAGCTCGGCGATGAACAGGCTCGGGCTGGGGTCGATGGGGCTCGGTTTGAGGACGAAGGTATTGCCGGTGGCCAGCGCCACCGGGAACATCCACATCGGCACCATCACCGGGAAGTTGAACGGGGTGATACCGGCCACCACGCCCAGCGCCTGGCGCAGGGTCCAGTTGTCGATGTTGGTGCTGACCTGGTCGGTGAAATCGGTTTTCAGCAGCTGCGGCGCGCCGCAGGCGAACTCGACGATCTCGATGCCGCGGGTGACTTCGCCCTGGGCGTCGGTGAAGACCTTGCCGTGCTCGGCGGTGATCAGCCGGGCCAGGTCGTCACGGTGCTCGTTGAGCAGCGCCAGGAAGCGGTTGAGGATGCGCGCGCGGCGCAGCGGCGGCAGGTTGCTCCAGGCCGGAAACGCGGCCTTGGCCGAGGCCACGGCAGAGTCCACGTCGGCATGGCTGGCCAGTTGCACCTGGCCGGTGACCACGCCGGTGGCCGGGTTGTAGACCGGCAATTGCTGGCCGCTGGTGGACGCGACCTGGGCGCCGGAAATCCAGTTGAGGATGGTTTGGGTCATTGCGATGTCTCGATCAGGGGGCGCACAGCGTGGCGCCCGGACTATCAGGGTGGGCGGAGGTGTTCCCCCGCCGGCGAAGCGGCCTCGATCAGTAGATCGCGTAGACCTTGCGCACGGTTTCCAGCACGTCCCAGCGACCGCTCCAGCCCGGCGGCAGGATGATCAGGTCACCACCGGTGACCTCGACCTTCTCGCCAGTGGCGTCGTCGGTGAGCTGCGCGCGGCCGGAAATGATGTAGGTGAACTCGGTGTCCGGGCGGTTCAGCACCGGCCAGCCGCCGGGCTGGCATTCCCAGACGCCGAGGTTGCCGGTGGCCTCGGGCGCCAGCTGCTGGATGGCGATCTGCGGATCGCCGCGGTCGGCGCCGGCGCGCTGGCCGGCCTTG
>JAITUC010000031.1 GCA_031286585.1 Delftia acidovorans | reverse complement strand
CCCAGGCACCTGCTGCGCCCATCAATTCGGCTCCGCCCGGCTATCGTCTGCAGCCCCTCTCAGAGTACGACGCAATGTGCGCTGCCATGGCAGCACCTGCTGCGCCTGCAGTGGATGCCACGGCAGAGCACGCCGCCGAATACAACCGCTGGATCAAGTTCCACGCGGCCGGCGACGGCGACTACGACGACTTCCTGCGCCGCGAGCTCGCAGCCCAGGCAAAGGAAGGCGGTGCGTGATGTTCTTCTGGACCATAAATGACGCCATCGGCGTGGCCCTGTTCTTCCTGTTCGTGATCGCGAGCGCCATCTTCTTCTGCGTGCAGGCGCTGCGCCAACGCTGGTGCAAGCACAGCCAGTTCTTCGAGACCCGCGCCTGCGACGCCATCTGCAGCAGGTGCGGAAAGAACCTGGGGTTCATCGGCACGGTCCGCGAACAACGGGCCGCAGCCCAGGCAGCACCCAAGGGGGAGCACGGCAATGGCTGAGAGCGCGCCACTGAAGGCGCTTCCCTGCCCATTCTGTGGTTGCAATTGCCGAGTGTTCTTTAAGCGCATCAGCAACAGGCGCTCGGGCTATTTCGCGGAATGCCTGTTCTGCGAAGTTCGCCAAGCGCGCCCAGCGCCCACCCGCGATGCTGCCGTCGAGGCCTGGAACTGCCGCACCACCCCACCGCGCCCCGCAGCGCACAAGGAGAGCTGACATGCAAATGGACTTCTGGATGGGTCTCTTCTCCGGAGCGATCTTCGGCGCTGGGTTCATGTGGCTCGTGACGCTGCCACCGTACAAGGCCCGCGGCCAGCAAGTGGAGGCGAAGCAAACCAGGCCTCTGCTGCAGCTTGTCGCCGGGTGCATGGACAACTGGCCTACAGGCTATGGCCGCGTGATCCAGGACGAGGACGGGACGGTCTGGGCGTGCGCCGGCTTGGGCTCCCGCGCGCTTTTCATCCTGACTGAGATCGCCACCGACCGCGCCACCGCCGTGGTCACGGAAGCGAAATGGAAAGCACAGCGCGCCCAGGCGCAGCAGAAAGGACCTGCATGACCACGAACCCCGCTCAGCCCCGCCACTGGCGACTGGTCGAATTCCATGCGCGCCGTGCCATGCGTGATGCGCCGGCCGCACGCGTGGAAGTGGACCCGGACGGCGAATGGCTGTGGATGACGCCACGCGACATCCGCCTCAACATCCGCGACCACGGCGACCACCCAGAGCTGCGCAAGGCCCTTGCAGCCTACGGCCGCGAGAAAGGACAGACCCCGTGACCACAGCACCAACACCCCAGCCAGAAGCCATGCGCCTGGCGGACGAACTGATGGAGCCGACCTTGTGGCCCAACGATATCCGCAATCTGGGCGCCGACATGTTGCGCCGCCTGCAGGCCGAGAACGAGCACCTGCGGGCAGAGCTGGAGGCGCGCAAGCCGCTGCCACCCATGGATGCCATCAAGCTCGGCATGGAAGCCCAGCAGGCATGCAACCAGCACAGCACTGTCACGGCGAACTGGGCCTTGGCTATGACGCGGTTCTATGAGCGTGCCCACGGCATCAAGGAGACCTGAATGCCCAGCAAGAAGCCCAAGGAATGGCGCGACAAGCGCGCGCCACACCGCGACGACGAACCAATCACCTGGCCAGCACCCGCTGGCCTTTTTTATTGGAGCCCAGGCAAATGAATGCACAGCCGCAAACAGCAGCGGCGCCCACAGTCCAGGTTGTGAGCGCGCGCTTCGTGACCATCGAACTGGCTGCCGCGATGACGGGATTCACATGCAGCGCGATTCGAACGAAGATCGCGCGCGGCAAATGGATTGAAGGTCGGCAGTGGATAAACCGGGACGGCCGCGTCCTCGTTGACATGAAAGGGTATGAGCTATGGGCAGCACGGGGCGCGGAGTAGAGGTCAGGGAGAGCTCCATCCGGCTCATCTTCCGGGTGGAGGGAAAAAGGATGTGCGAGACGCTGAAGACGGACGGCAAGCCTCTCGCGCCCACTCCTGCCAACGTCAGGTATGCGAACCGTGTTGCAGACGAGATCCGCCAGAAGATCCGCTTCGGCACGTATGTGCACGCCGACTACTTCCCGGACAGCGAGCACTCGACCTCCGGGCGAAGCATCACACGGGGGGAACAGCTGGACAAATGGCTGCTGACCCAGGCGCATAAGGCCAACAGCACGCTCAAGGGCTACCGCGTCGCTGTGGACTGGTGGAAGCAGAAACTGGTGCCTGAGCTTCCCCTGAAGACGCTCAAGCACAGCGACATCCTGCTGGCCCTGGCATCGGAGCCGACATGGAGCGGCAAGACCCGCAACAACAAGTCCAGCGTGCTGCGCCTGGCGCTGCAGCTTGCCGTGCGTGACGGCGACCTGGCAGCCAACCCTATCAACGGGCTGGAGCCGGCGGAGCACCAGGCACCCCAGCCCGACCCCTTCTCCATAGAGGAGGTCGACCTGATCCTGGCGGGCATGGCCAAGCACTATGGCCCCCAGATCGAGGCCTACTTTGGCGCCAAGTTCTTCTCCGGCCTGCGCACCTCGGAGAGCCTGGCCATGCGCTGGGAGAACGTGGACTGGCGGCGCAAGCAGCTTCTGGTGGCGGACGCGGTGGTGCTGGGGGTCTTCAAGACCAGCACCAAGACGAACGCCTCGCGCATCGTGCAGCTGAATTCGCGGGCCATGGGCTGCCTAAAGGCCCAGAAGCCGCACACGTTCATGCAGGACCATGGCTGGATCTTCCCGGACCCGCGCACCGGAGAGCGCTGGACCGACGACGAGCCGCCGCGCGAACTCTACTGGCGGCCGATGCTCAAGCGCCTGGGCATCCGGTACCGGAGCCCGTACCAGACCCGGCACACCTACGCGACGATGCTGCTGATGGCGGGGGTCACGCCGGCCTACGCCGCCAAGCAGATGGGGCACACCATCGAGATGTTCCTGCGCACATATGCGAAGTGGATCGACGGGGGCCACAACGCCTTGGAAATGGGCAAGCTCGAGGACCTGTTGAGCCCAACTTCCCCGAAGGCTGCACATGGGTAGCCAGGGAACATTTCAGGGAACATTTAGCCAAACCCAGCCATCTGTAGCACAAGTCTCCAGAGTGAGAACTATGCTGTGTAGTGCTACGTTATGCGCCGTCGGCGGTTCGAGTCCCTCCGGGCAGGCCATCCTGGCATCCCAAGAAGTTCAAAGAAGACCAAGAATAGGCGCTGGCCTTGGGCTTCAAAGACATCCCATGCAGCCGGCCGACAGGCGATCGCATTCCTGGTGGGCCGTGCTCATCCTGTGCACCGTGGACTTCACGGTCTTCGCCTTCTTCGCCTATGCCTACATCCACCTGTCGATGGCGCTGGAGGTCTGCCCTCCGCCGGGCGCGGCCCTGCCCGCGCCCTCCCGGGCCATGGCCAACGTGGTGCTGCTGGCCGCCAGTGCCCTGCTGCTGCGGCACTACACGCGCTCACCTTTGGGAGACGGACCGCACAGGCAGCGCCTGCTGCGTGCCTGCGCCTTGGGGGCCCTGGTGTGCGCGGTGGGTGCCTTTGGCCTGTCTCTGGCAGGCCATCTGGATGCGGGGCTTTCACCGCGTGCGGACGGCTGGAGCGCGGCCGTGGGCGTCATCGTGGCCTACCAGGGCTTTCACTGCGTGCTGATGATGGTGCTGGGCGGCTTTTTGCTGGCCCGATCATGGTCCGGCCATCTCCAGCCCCGGGCGGGCGCCACGGTGGACAACGTGGCCCTGCTCTGGCAAGCCGCAGCGCTGCAAGGCATCCTGGGAGAAATCCTGCTGCGCTTGATTCCAGCACTTATGGAGTGAGTTCGAGGGTTTGACGCAGCCTTCTGTCATGCCTTGCCTTGTGCATCCGCCCGGAGGATTTGATGGTCTCCAAGCGCATGCTGGGCAAAATTTAACTTAGGGTCAGAAGCTCAGATGGCTCCCACGCTGCCTGTGATGGGCAACACGATGCCTGTTACATAGCCAGACATCACAGGCGAGGCCAGGAATACATAAGCAGGCGAGAGTTCCTCGGGCTGTGCTGCTCGCCGCATATCGGTGTGTAGTCCGAACTCAGCCACCTTGTCAGCTGGCGAGTCGGCGGGGTTGAGCGGCGTCCAGACCGGTCCCGGTGCCACCGCATTCACGCGGATGCCCTTGTCCACGAGATTGCTGGCCAGCGACTTGGTGAAGGCATGGATGGCACCCTTGGTGGCAGAGTAGTCCAGCAGATGGGCGCTGCCACGCAGACCCACGACCGAGCCCGTGTTGATAATGGCCGCGCCACGACCGAGGTGTGGCACCGCTGCACGGGCCATGCGGAAATAGCCGCCGATATTAGTCTGCAGCGTCTCGTCCAGCCGCTCGTCCGTCAGGTCCGCGATGTCCTGCGCATGCTCCTGGAAGGCTGCGTTGTTAACCAGCACATGCAGTCCGCCCAGCTCCATGATCGTCTCGCTCACCGCCTGCTCGCAAAACGCACTGTCCTTGACATCGCCCTGCAGCAGCAGGCAGCGGCGTCCCTCGCGCTGCACGCATTCGCGCGTGTGTTCGGCGTCCTTGGTGGAGGACAGGTAGACGATGGCCACGTCCGCGCCTTCCCGCGCGAAGAGCACGGCCACGGCCCGGCCTATGCCGGAATCACCGCCAGTGATCAGGGCCACCTTGTCCTGCAGCTTGCAGCTGCCCTGGTAGTCGGGCGCCAGGAACCGGGGCGCCAGTTCCAGTTCGGCCTCGCTGCCGGGCTTGTCCAAGTGCTGGGCGGGCATGTGCTGCGGCTGCACACGGGCGCCAGCCTGAATCCCGCCGTCGCCGCCGGTTGCCTTGTCGGCCTTGCCAGCCTTGGATTGGCGAGTGTCCTTTTCATCTTGCTGCTTCTGAATGGCTTGCTGCTGCAGGACGGTCTGCGCTGCCGTGCCGGAAGGCTTGCGTTGCTGTGGACTCATGGATGCTTCCTTTTCGGGATATAGGAGCATTCACCGGGCAATCAACGTGCCTAGTCCTTTCTCAGCCGTGCCACTTGCCCCGCCTCCACCGCACCGGCCTGGTTGCCCCAGCTGGAACGCACGAAGGTGGCCACATCGGCAACCTGGGCATCGGTGAGGCGCCAGCCAAAGGCCGGCATGGTGAAGGTGGAGGGCCGGGAGGAAGTCGCCGGCACCTGGTGGCCCTTCAGGATGATGGTGATCAGATTGTGCGGGTCCCTGGACAACACGGCACTGTTGCCGGCCAGCGCGGGGAACACCTGCTGATAGCCCCTGCCGTCCGTACGGTGGCAGGCGGCGCAGCTGTCCACGTAGATCGCGGCACCGCGCTGGCGGTCATCGCCGCGCCACAGTGCGTTGGCGACCGTGGCGTCATAGGTATGTGCGGGCAGGACCGCTCCCGGCTTGGGCTCCAGCGCCTTGAGATAGGTGGCAATGGCATGCAGGTCAGCGTTGCTCATGTACTGCGTGCTGTGGGTGACCACATCGGCCATGCCGCCGAACACTGCCGAATGGCTGTTGCGCCCGGTCCTCAGCAGGTCCACCAGGTCCTGGGCCGACCAGCGCACCAGCCCGTCCTGTCCCTCGCTACGCAGGCTCTTTGCCACCCAGCCGTCCAGCGCGGCACCGCCCGAGAGAAAGCGCGGATCGGCCGCCGTCAGGCCCTTTTCCTGCATGGTGAAGGCACGCGGCGTATGGCAGGTGCCGCAATGGCCCAGGCCTTCCACCAGGTAGGCCCCACGCAGCCGGGGTTCGTCCAGGGCCGAGCTTTTCGCCACCTGGACCTTGGCCGGGTCCGGGGCGAACAGGGAACGCCAGACCGACAGCGGCCAGCGCATGGACAGCGGCCAGGGAATGCCGTTGTCGGGCACCTGGGTGCGCACGGCCGGCACGCTCTGGAAGTAGGCGAACAGGTCCTTCATGTCCTGCTCGCTGACGCGCGCATAGGAGGGATAGGGCATGGCCGGGTACAGGCTGCCCTTGCCCCGTGCCACGCCATGGCGCACGGCCCTGTCGAAGTCCTCGAAGCTGTAGCCCCCGATGCCCGTGGCCTCGTCGGGCGTGATATTGGAGGAGTAGATGGTGCCTATGGGCGACTCCATGGGCAGGCCGCCCGCGAACGGCTGGCCGCCGGGCGTCGTGTGGCAGGCCACGCAGTCGCCCAGCCGCGCCAGATAGGCGCCGCGCGCCACCGCGCCGTCGGCGGCGGGGGCCACCAGCGCCTGGGCGCCGGCCAGGGAAGGCGGATACGGCGTGGCCGTGACCATGGGCTGCGGGCCGTCGCGGCCCTGGCCTGGCGCGGATGCCGGCGAAGCCGCCGACCCTTGCGCGCCCTTCTGCGCATGGACCACGGCGGCTGCGCCCGCCAGCACCAGCAGTATGGCGGCCAGCGCCGCGGTGGTTCCTGCGCCCTTGCGCCGGGAGTGCGGTGAAGACATAGGCTCGCCTCCTCAGGTCCGGACCAGGGCGCCGGGGTTTTTCAGGTACTGCTCGCGTATGGCGCGCGCCGACCAGTACGCCAGGGCTGCCACCAAGCCCGTGGGGTTGTAGCCCAGCCCCTGCGGAAAGGCCGAGGCCCCGAGCACGAAGACGTTGTGCACGTCCCAGCTTTGCAGGTAGCGGTTGACGGCGCTGGTGGCAGGGTCGGTCCCCATGATGGCGCCGCCGTTCAGGTGCGTGGTCTGGTAGCTGCTGGTATCAAAGCGCGTCCCCGGCGCCTTGCCCGACACGCCCATGGCCTTGCCGCCCATGGCACGTGCCAGCACGGCCATCTTCTCCTGCATGAACTGGTTCATGCGGATGTCGTTGGGCTGCCAGTCGAAGGTCATGCGCAGCAGCGGCTGGCCGTAGGCGTCCTTGTAGGTGGGGTCCAGGCTCAGGTAGTTGGCGCGGTAGGACTGGTGGGCGCCGTGCGCGTCCATGGCCAAGTGGTGGGCGTAGTAGTCGGCCGTGGCCGCCTTCCAGGCGCTGCCCCAGTTGGGCGTTCCCGGCGGCGTCACTGATGCCGATATCGGTTTGGTGCCTGCCTGGTTGACCCAGAACGGCGAGCCGCCCACGAAGCCGTGTGGCCCGTGGTCGAAGTTGTCGGCGTTGAAATCATCCACCGCCACGCCGTTGCCGCCTGCACCGATGAAGGTGTTGGTATGGTGCTGGCCCTTGTCGAAGAAGACCTTGATGGTGGCCATGTTCTGGTAGGCGAAGTTGCGCCCCACCACGCCGGCATTCTCTATCGGATCGTAGGGTCGGCCTATGCCCGACAGCAGCATCAGCCGCACATTGTTGAACTGGAAGCTGCACACGGCCACGATGTCGGCCGGCTGGAACATCTCCTGGCCCGAGGCGTCCACATAGGTCACGCCCGTGGCTGTCCTACCGTCAGGTGCCAGCTCGATGCGCGTGGCCTGGCACAGCGTGCGCAATTCGAAACGCGGCTCCATGCGCAGCGCCGGCAGGATGTTCACATTCGGTGAGGCCTTGGAATACATGTAGCAGGCATAGCCGCTGCAAAAGCCGCAGAAGTTGCAGGGCCCCATCTGCGCCCCATAGGGATTGGTATAGGGCCCGGAGGTATTGGCCGAAGGCATGTTGTAGGGGTGGTAGCCCACCTCCTGCGCGGCCTTGGCGAACAGAGAGGCCGAGACGGAGTTCTTCTGCGCGGGCAGCGGGAAGTCGCTGGAGCGGTCAGGCGCGAACGGGTTGCCGCCGCGCCCCTCGCCCAGCCGGCGCCCCTGCACCGTCCAGGCCGTTCCCGAGGTGCCGAACACCTTTTCCGCAAAATCGAAATGGGGCTCCAGTTCCTCGTAGCTCACGCCGAAGTCCTGGATGGTCATGCCTTCGGGAATGAAGCGGCTGCCGTAGCGCTCCACATAGTGGCTGCGCAGCCGCAGCTCTACCGGGTCGACGCGGAAATGCACGCCCGACCAGTGCAGCCCGGCGCCGCCCACGCCCGTGCCCGGCAGAAAGGCGCCAAATTGCCGGTTGGGCAGGGCCACGTCCTGGTGCGTATGGCGGATGGTGACAGTCTCGCGCGAGATGTCCACGAACAGTTTTCTGCGCGCGTTGTAGGTCAGCTCGTCCATGGTCTGCGGGTAGACGCCATCGGGGTCGGTGTCACGCGCGGGGCCGCGTTCCAGCGCCACCACGTTCAGGCCCGCCTCGGTCAGTTCCTTGGACATGATGGCGCCGGTCCAGCCGAAGCCGATCACCACCACATCGGTTTTCCTGAGTGTCTTGACCATGGCATCAGCCCCGCACGCCGTGGATGGACACGGGGGGAAGCGGATACTTCTCGTCGCGCTCCACCCAATCCATGAAATCGGCGCGCGCGCCGGGAAAGCCGATGAGCTTCCAGCCCACCATGTCTTTGTTGCCGCCGTGCATGGGATCGCTGAAGAAGCCCTCCCTGGTATTGGTCCAGAGCATGGAAAAGAAGCTGGTCGAGGGCAGTCCCTCGAAACCGTCGATGCCTTTTTCCAGGGCGGCCAGCGCCTTGTCCTGCTCGGCAGCGGACAGCTGGGCGAAGCGCTTGCCCATCTGTCTTTCGCACCACTGGTCGGCCGAGGCGATGCCCAGCCGGTAGATCTCGCGAGGCGTCAGCCGCAGCTGGTAGCCCATCTCGCGCGGCGCATCGGGCGTGAACGGGCCCTGCATGTACCAGAGGCTGCCGCTGGCATAGGCCGTTCCCATCTGGCGGTCCATGAACTCCGGCACGCCGGCCTCCAACGCCCCGGGGCCGCGCTCGTCGTTGGGAATCAGCCGCGCGACAGCCGCCTGCAGGAAGCGGTACTCGTCGGCGCTGAAAAAGGCGGGCTGGTAGCGGCCCGCATGCGCGGCCGCCGTATCCACTGGCGGGCCCGAGACGGCGGGCAGGTGGTCGCGCGTGGCCACCACCGCGCCGCCTGCGGCAGCCATCGCCCCCAGGGGGATCAGGGGCAGGGAGCGTCGGAAGAATGCGCGACGGCCCGGATCGGGCGTGGAATCGTCAGGGTTCATGGCGTGAGGCTGTAGTTTGGGAATTCGTGCTTGGGCGCCAGGGTTTCCGCCAGAGCATGGTGGGAACCAAGGAAGACTATGCCGCTCCGGCAGCGGCGATGGCCTGCGCTCAGCGCTGGTGCGCGTGTCAGAGAAATGCTCCCCCTGCCCGCGCAACGGCCCACCTGTGCGCGCCCGTTTGTCGGTCCTGCCACGGGCCGTTTCTCCGACACGGCATCCAACCTGCCAGTCCTAAGCTGGATCCGTCCCGACGAAAACACTGCACGGCAACAGCGTTCCGGGCACAGGCAAGAAAGGAAGCCCCCATGGCACCATCCCCTGCGCATCCTTCCACGGTCACCGACACGCCACCCGACCCGCGTGACCCTCCTGCGCCGGAAGATCCGGCACGGACGCCCAAGCCCCAACCCATCGACCCCCCGAATACCGAACCTGCCATCGAATTGCCGCCGGATCCCGACCGCAGGCAGACCCCGGAAGGAGCATGACATGCCCAGAGGTGACAAATCCGCCTATACCGACAAGCAAAAGCGCCAGGCCCAGCACATAGAGGAAAGCTACGAATCGCATGGTGTGGACCATGAAGAGGCCGAAAGGCGAGCTTGGTCCACAGTGAACAAGGAATCGGGAGGCGGCAAGAAATCCGGATCGGGGCGTGGGCACCCAATCGATCACGGAGCATCCCGCAAGGGAGGCACGCTGGGGGGCAAAGCTTCTGCGGCACGGCCGGCGCAAAAACGCTCCGCATCCGCTAAAAAGGCAGCGGCTACGCGCAAGCGCAACGCGGCAAACGAATAGTTGGGCGGCCGCCGGTTTCAAAGACGCCTTGTTAAGGTGGAAGATGAAACCGGAGGTGGTTTACGGGAACAAGACGGCACGTCAGCCGATAAGGTTGACGCGGTCTCTGGTAACCGAGCGAGGGGTTGCAGTGGCACAAGCGACGCACGCATGACGCGTGGCTAGATGAGCTTTTTCATCGACGGCGCAGGATGAAGCACGAATTTTCGGCTCTCATAGAAAGCGACGGCTTCTGGTCTCGCGTCAAGAAATATGGCACTCATTTCGCGTGCACGTGCATCAGCTTCGGCGTACTCCATCAGGGCGTGCCCCGCACCGCTTCCTCGTGCATCAGCCGCGACGATCAAATCATCGACATGCAGATACGCCCCGCGAGCCAATGTGTGCACTGGTCGCATTCCCAGGACGCCAATCAGCTTGCCGTCTCTAAAGGCTCCGATCAACTCATATCCGGAATACGATTGTCTGAGGACCCGTCGGAGAAACTCAGCTTCTTCAAGCTTGCGCAACTCCGAGATAACAGAGAAGGCTTGAGGCCATTCAACCTGGGAAATTCGTCGAATGACGATAGCCGCACTGGAGCTCGTGTTCATGAATCAGTCGAGTTTGATTCGGTAGGTTGAGCCAGGACTGCGTCAACAGGGAAAGACATGACTATTGGACTAGGCTGGGGCGCGCTGGACTGCGCGACGTTGATGGATGCGGAGGGGGACTTGGCGAGCATAACGGCTTGGCAACGAATGTGCGCGGGGGCTAGGGTCGTCATCAGGGCAACTGTGTTCGCGGACTTCGGCAAAGTGCCTCTGACCTGACATCCGACGGCTGGTAAGCTCCTTGCGCTTTCGCTGCAAAGCAGAAATTTGAAAGCCAAATCCCGGAAGGAGACGTACGTTTGGCACGAACTTGAGACTGAACAGAGGCAGGGACCGAACAATCGTACAGCAACAGCTTCACATCCGCCTCTGCGAGCCAGCCACACACCACGGCTTCCCCTGCAACAGCCGATGACATGAAAAATTTTGTCATCATCGATGTCATGTGAAAAATGACGTGCTTGGCTTTTAAGAGGGCAAACAGCGGCGTTATTTTTGTTGGTACTTATGTTGGTACTTTTTGTGGTGATCTGGTAGTTTTCCAATTTCTCACTGCAGGAAGTCAACCAATTCGAGCCCCTCCGGGGCCATCCTGGCATCCCCGAAGTTCAAAGAAGTCCAAGAATCCGCGCTGATCTTGGGCTTCAGGGACATCCGGCGTTCAAAGTCATCCAACCGCATCCGATGACATCCAGGATTTTTGTTGGTATCCAGCCTCTGCAAGGCGCTCTGGAGCCGGAACGTGGTGAGGCACATGGCAGCAGCCCTCGCTCCAGGCAAAGCTGGAGAGCTTCCACGTTCAATGGTTGGATGCGGGGTCAGCCCACAACCGAGGCGCTGCAAATTTCATTGAATCGCCCCGGGGAGATTCAATGACGGCCTGATCGAGTTCATGCCGGCCTTTCGGCTTGACTCGCGATTGCAAAAATGCTGATGCTCTCCATGACGGACGCAGAATCGGCGCTGGCTCCATGCAGGAAAATCTTGTTCACGAGTCCCGCCATTCCCAGCGTGGCGATCTCGCCTCTCCGGGCTGATTCGATAGCGGCATACAGCAAAAAGCCATAGGACCTGGCCAGCCATCTTGCCGGCATGTCAATCCGGAAGACGCCAGCCTTCTGCCCCCGCAGAAAATAATCCTCGAGCGCATCGCCAAAAAAGGAAAGCGCGCAGCCCTTGGTGTCGTAGCTCTTGGCGGCCACGAGGTCGACCGACAGCACTGCGTTCCAGAACAGACAGAACTCACGCCGGGTCATCAGGTGTTCCGTCAGGCAATGAAGGGCATCCGCGAAAGGCCGCCGCTTGAGATCTGCCTTTTCCAGCGCCTCTCGCATGTGCCGTTCGACACGTTGCATCAACACATCAATCAATCCCTCACGCGTCGGGCAGATCCGGTAGAGAGTGCCTTTGGAGGTCCCTGCCGCACGTGCAAGTTGTTGAAGGTTTGCTCTTGGGTGTCGAGACACCGCCAGTGCCAGCGCACTGGCCAGCTTGTCATCCAGTTCGATGGTCATGGGCCTACAAGCAAAACATCACCAACCTTCCCGATACGCAAGCTCTTGTGCCTTTTGGTCGTCCGACATCTCTGTTCTCGTCAAGGCATATGAATGTCAGATCGATTCGCGGCTTTTGCACACAGGGAATGCATTCAGACAGTTCCGGCAAACACGCGGCGAAGACGAACTGCCGATGTCCAGCGTTGCCCCTCGGCCTGCGCGACTGCGTCCCGTACACGCAGTTGTTCGCGTTGAGTGTCCAACACTGCCGTTGCGTCAGCCATGCCGGCAGCGAACAGGCGCGCCGCGCGTTGGGCCGCCGTGTCGCCCGCCGCTTGTGCATGCAGCAGTTCGCGCAAACTGGCTTCCGATGCCGACCATTGCACCAGCGAGGTTTCGGCATCGGCCAGCGCAGAGATCATCGACTGCTCGTACCCCGCCATTGCCTCTTGGGCGCGGGCTTCCTGTATCTCTACATTCGAGCGAATCCGGCCACCGTCCAGAATGGGCAGCGATAGCGAGATGCCGTATCCCACCACGGAAATGGGAGACGCGGAACCACCGATGGCCGCCAACCGCTCGCGCGATCCGGCCCAGGCAATCTGCAGGCGGGGATAAATCTCGCGTCGGGCGACCCCCACCCGTGCCAGCGCAGCATCCAGGGCGCGGGCCTGGCGTTGTACATCAGGGCGGCGCTCCAACAAATCGGCGGGCAGCAAGGGAGCGGGCGCCTGGGGCATGACGGCTTCGGCCTTCAGATCCAGCGCCGGTGGCTGGCTGGCGCCCAACAGCACCGCCAGCTGGCGCTGACGCACTTGCAGCTCACCCTTCAGTTGCTGGACTGCCGCGCGCTCTTGTGCAAGCTCTGTCTTCCAGCGCTCGACATCCAGTGCACTGGACTGGCCCGCCTCAAACTTTTTCTGCGCCACCTGCAGCTGGCGCTCGGCCAAGGTCATGACTTCGTGCCTCATCCCCACGCGGGCATCCAGGGTGCGCAGTTCAAAGTACGCGGTGGCGACATCGGCAGCCAGGGCTATGCGCGCTGCGGCGAGTGCCTGGCGACTGCTCTGTATGTCTGCCTTCGCAGCGTCCACGCCCAGTGCGCCGCGCCCGAAGAGATCCACCTCCCAGCTCGCGCGCAGACCGATGGAACTCCGCTCAGCCTTCACTGCGTCGGCGCTGTCTCTGCCCCGCTGCGCACCGGCCGTGGCGCCCAACTGTGGGCGGCGCTCGGCTTCAGCACTGCCCAACAGTGCCTGGGCTTGCGCCATGCGGGCTGTGGTGATGCGCAGATCCCGATTGGAGTCCAGCGCCATGCGGACCAGACGGTCCAATTCGGCGCTATGGAAGTCTGTCCACCAATCGGCGTTGACGGCAGCAAGACCCTGGTACGGGGCACCCCATTGTCCAGGCACTTCCACCGATGCAGCCTCAGGCACGACCGAAGGAGGAACCGACGCGCACCCACCCAGGCCAAGGGCAGCCAGGCTGAGAACGCCGAGCAGCAGGGGGCGACGGAGAAAGCGTTGGGAACGTGGAGAAATTTCAAGCATATGGGGGCGAGGCGTTGACGTTGCGATCACATTACTATACTATACGTATAGATAAGTTTTCAAGCGGAGTTTTCATGACCAAGACGACAAGACGCCCAAGCTCCCGAGACAAGATTCTTGATGCCGCCACCGCTCTGGTGACTGAGCGCGGGGTTCAGCAACTGACCATTGAAGCCGCTGCCGCTGCTGCGGGCGTGACCAAGGCCGGCCTCATATATCACTTCAAGACCCGCGACGATCTCCTGGTGGCTGTGGTGGAAAGCATGGCCCGAACCATCGATCTCTACAGCCGCGCCGCCGAAGAGCAGCGCGCATCGCGCGTGAATGATGCATCCCGCGAGAGCCAAAGCGAATTGCAGTCCGCCATGCTGGAACTGGTCGAAATGACTTTCCAAATGCCCCCGCAGCTGCAGCGACTGATGCGCAACCTGCTTGAAGCCCATTTCTCTCATCCTGACCTGCTGCCACCTGTACAGGCCTTGTTCGAGCGCAGCTACGGTATCGCCAGTGAGTGCGCCGATCCAGGCCGCGCTTTGCTGATAAGTCTGGCAATGGATGGGATGCAACTCATTGATTTGCTCCGTCTTCACCAATTCACCTCTGAACAGCGCAATGCCATCAGGAGGACTGTTGAAGAGTTGATTTCACAACTGCCCTGAACCATTCACACACGCATCCAATCATGCATTTCTCTCTCAACTCCATCTCCCGGTTGCTGGCATGCGTGCTATCGACCGTCGCGCTGGCTGCTTGCACACAACATGCCGCCACTACCACGGCTACGCCCAAACCGGTGAAGATTGAGGTCGTTGGCGAAGCGGGCATTGCATCCCGCGCAGATAACTTTGTCGGCACGTTGCGCGCGCGCCAACGCACTGATCTGGGTTTTGAAACATCTGGCCGACTCACGGCCATTTCTGTCGAAGTGGGCGACCGTGTGCGGGCAGGTCAGGTCATTGCGCGGCTGGACGAGTCACCTGCCCGTTGGCGTGTGGACAAAGCTGCTGCAGACCGTGCGGCAGCAGCCGCATCGCTGGCGGAGCGCAGCACCCAACTCAATCAACAGGAGATGCTGGCCAATGACAAGATCATCTCCCCCACTGCCCTGCAATCCGCTCGCGCTGCGCACCAGCTGGCGCGCAGCCAACTCGATGCGGCAGATGCCGCACTTGCATCGGCACGCCGTGACCTGAGCCTGACAAAAATCACCGCGCCTTTTGATGGAGAGGTGGTGGGCCGACAAGCACAGCCGCATTCCGACGTGTCTGCCGGACAGACCATTTTGCAGTTGCAGGCGGGAAGTGCTCTGGAGGTGGTTGCCATGTTTCCGGATACCGTCGCCAGTACGCTGGCTGTGGGTGATAAGGCGCAGGGCCGCAGTGGCGAACGCACTTTCCCGTTGGTGCTCGAATACTTGTCCACGCGCAGTGACAACGGCTCCCTGGTTCAGGCCATTTACAGCGTCCAGCGTGCAGAACGAAGCAGCAGCCCCGGACTTCGAAGCGGCGGAATGGTGTCGGTGGAGCTACCACAGAAACCTGCCCAGGCTGCCACACTGACTTTGCCCGTTACTGCGGTCATGGCCGGCACGCAGGCGCCTCAGGCCCAGGTGTACGTGCTCGACCAGGAAAACAGGCTGGAGTTGCGACCTATCAAGACCGCAGGCCACTTGGCGTCCCACGGGCGGGTTGTCATCGACCAGGGCCTGTCCGTCGGGGACCGTGTGGTGACCGCCGGCACCGCCTTTCTGAACGCTGGACAACAGGTGGCAGTGCATGTGCCCCAGACTGTCCTGAAAGGGGTGAAATCATGAAGCTGACCGAAGGAGCGCTGCAATCGAGCAGGCTGACCCTTTTTGTCGCGCTGCTGATTTTGGTCACGGGGATCTTTACCTTCCTGAGCTTTCCCTCGCAGGAGGAGCCTTCCGTCACGATACGTGATGCCGTGATCATGATCTCCAATCCTGGCATGCCCTCCGAGCGCATGGAGCAGCTGATTGCCCGCCCCGTGGAAGAAAATCTGCGCCAGATGGCGGAGCTGAAAAACGTCGTCAGCACGGTGCGCTCCGGCTCTGTGCTGGTGAAGGCCACCTTGCGTGAAGACGTCAAGGAGCTGATGCCGGTATGGCAGCGACTGCGCGCCAAGGTGCAGGAGGTGGAGCCCCTGTTCCCCACGGGTACCTTGCCTGCTCAGATCGATGACGATTTCGGCCGCGTGGCAATCGCGTCGATTGCCGTGACGGCGCCGGACTTCTCCATGAGCGAGATGCGCGAGCCGCTCAAGATGCTGCGGGAAGGCATCTTCCGTGTACCAGGCATACAGGGCGTGAGCGTGCACGGCTGGCAAGAGGACCGTGTCTATCTTGAGTTCGACCGTGCACGCATGGCGGGTCTGGGTTTGTCGCCCGCCGCGGTGCTGCAGCAACTGCGCCAGCAGAACGTGGTGCAGTCAGGGGGCCAGGCTGTCCTGGCTGGCGTCAACAGTGTGGTGATCGCATCGGGCGAAATCCGCTCTGTCACCGAACTGGAAAACTTCATGTTGTCGGTGCCATTGGCACGCCAGGGCGCCGACGCGTCGCACCTTGGCCCTGCCCAGATCCGCCTGGGTGCCTTGGCGCGTCTGCAGGTGCAAAAGGCCGATCCTCCGGAAAGCGCGGCCATCTACAAGGGCCAGGATGCCGTGGTGCTGGGCATCTCGATGCGCTCCGGCCAGAACGTCAAGACTGTGGGCGCCGCATTGCAGCAACGCGTGACGGAGCTGCAGGCCCAGTTGCCCGCGGGCTTCAGCCTGGACTATGTGACCTTCCAGCCCGACGTGGTCAAGACCGAGATGGGGCGCATGAACCAGGTCATGGGCGAGACGGTGGTCATCGTGATGATCGTGGTCGTCCTCTTCCTGGGCTGGCGGGCGGGCCTGGTGGTGGGCAGCATCGTGCCGCTGACCATTCTCCTGACGCTGCTCATCATGCGCAGCCTGGGGATTGAACTGCATTCGGTATCCATGGCGGCCATCATCATTGCGCTGGGACTGCTGGTGGACAACGGCATCGTGATCGTGGAAGACGTGGAGCGGCGACTCGCATTGGGTGAAGACCGCCGCAGCGCCTGCATCGACGCCGGGCGGACGCTTGCCATTCCGCTGCTGACCTCGTCACTGGTCATCATTTTGGCCTTCTCTCCTTTCTTCTTTGGAAGCACCACGACGAATGAATACCTCAAGCCGCTGGTCATCGTTCTGGGCTTGTGCCTGCTCGGCTCCTGGCTGCTGTGCCTGACAGTGACCCCGCTGCTTTGCTACTACTTCCTGAAGGCCCACCCCAAGCCAGCCGACGACAGTCACGATGCACACGCCGAACCCCAGCTCACCGGCTTCTATGCCGGCTACGCCAAGGTGATCCGGTACTTGCTGGCGCACAAGGCCATCTTCATGGGATTCATGGTCGCGCTGCTGACCGGCGCCATGCTGCTGCTGGCCAACTTGCCGGCAGGCTTCCTGCCGCCATCGGATCGCCCCCAGTTCCAAATGGGACTGGAGCTGCAGCCGGGCACGGACACGCGCCAAACCAAGCAGGTGGTGGAAGATCTGAGCCGCTGGCTCAACGACAGGCGGGTGAACCCCGAAGTCAGCACCAGCATTGGCTATGTGGCCGAAGGCGGGCCCAGGGTGGTGCTGGCACTGACCCCCCCCATGCCGGCATCTCACGTGGGCTACTTCACTGTCACGGTGAAGGATTCCAAGCAACTCAAGACCGTGATGGAACGCACCACTGCCTGGATGAATGACCATCACCCGGATGTGCGCATCGATCCCAAGCTGTTCTCGCGCAGCAGCAATGACGCGGGTGCGGTTGCCTATCGGATCTCCGGGCCTGACGAGAACGTGCTGCGAGCCATCGGCGAGCAGGTGAAGGCTGCGCTGCGACCTATTCCCGGCATGGTGATGGTTCGCGACGATTGGGGCCCCCGTGTTCCACGCATGAATGTACAGATCGATCAAGCCAAGGCACGAGCGCTGGGAATCAGCAGCGAAGACATTGCGACGACGCTGGCAGCGCGCAACAGCGGTATTCAGGCATCCGTCATGCGCGACAACGACACCTTGGTTCCGCTGGTCATACGCGGTACGGCGTCCGAGCGCGCCAGCGCGGAGAATCTCGCCAATACGCTCATCTATCCTGCCAATGGTGGTGCGCCACATCCACTTTCGGCCATGGCTGCAGTGAGCCTCGACTTCGAGCCCGCGGCACTCCTGCGCCGCAACCTGGTGCGCACCTTGACGGTCGAGGGTCGCAGCACCCATGGCACGGCACTGCAGGCGGTACAAGCTGCCGCTCCGGTCGTGAGCCAGATCGCCTTGCCACCAGGCTATCGCATCGAAATGGGCGCAGAGATTGAAGACTCCGCCGAAGCCAACGTCTCGCTGGAGCAGTACCTGCCGCATGCCACCGTAGCCATGCTGGTTCTGTTCCTGTGGCAGTTCCGTTCCTTCCGCAAGCTCGCGCTGATCCTCGCCATCATTCCATTCGCAATGATTGGTGTCGGGCCGGCGATGATGATCGCGGGAGAGCCCATGAGCTTCATGGCAACGTTCGGCTTGCTGTCGCTGGCAGGCATCATCGTCAACAACGCGGTGCTGCTGCTCGAGCGGATCGAGGAGGAGCTGGCCGAGGGCAAGACCCGGCGCGAAGCGGTCGTCGCGGCAGCGGTAGCCCGACTGCGCCCCATCGTGATGACCAAGATGACCTGCATCGTGGGTCTGATCCCGCTGCTGCTGTTTGCCGGCACTCTATGGACCGGCATGGCCGTGACCATCATCGGCGGCCTGATGCTCGGCACCCTGATCACGCTGGGCCTGGTGCCTGTCTTGTACGAACTGCTGTTCAGCGACCGAATCGCCCAATGGGCGGCACGCTTGACAGGCCGCAACAACGCCCAGGCGGTAGCTGCCTGACAGGACATCTCTACCCAGGGAACCATGAAATGAATACATCCCAAGCACCGATCATCATCGTAGGTGGTGGCGTGGCCGGTCTTGCCATTGCCACGGCAATGGGCAAGCTGAGTGCCAATTCCGGCAGCAAGCTGCCACCAGTCCTGCTGATTGATCGCGAGTTCGCCCACGTATGGAAACCCATGCTGCATACCATCGCAGCGGGCACGCGCGATATTTACCAGCAACAAACGGCCTACATAGCACAGGCGCATGCCTGCAATTTCTCTTACGAGCCCGGTGAACTGCTGGGCGTTGACCGCGAGTCACGACAAGTCAAAATTGCGGCGCTGCTGGCACCCGACGGACGGGTGCTTGTCCCGGAGCGCAGAGTTCCATATACCAAGCTCATCATCGCAGTAGGCAGCCAGGCAAACGACTTTGGCACACCGGGTGCGGCCGAGCACTGCTACACCATCGACTCACGCCTGCAGGCAGATGCATTCAACCAGGAGATCCGCATGCAGTTGCTCGAATGCCTGGGACACGAAGGCAGCGATGAGAAAAATGCCCCCCTTTCCATCGCCATCGTTGGTGGCGGAGCGACTGGGGTGGAGTTGGCTGCCGAACTCGTCGGCTTGGCTGACGCTGCAGAGGCATATGGAGCCAAGGGCCTGAAGAGGCGGATAAGCATCACGCTCATAGAAAGCGGCCCTCGCCTCCTGGCAGCCTTTCCGGAAGATATTTCCGCCAGTGCCCAAGTTCGGCTGGAAGCCCTGGGCGTGCAGGTCAAGGTCGCGACGCGTGTGGCAGCGGTCAATGCGCAAGGCTTCGTGTTGGGCGACAACACGGAAGTTCATGCATCACTGAAGGTTTGGGCGGCCGGAGTCAAGGCACCGGCGATTCTGAGTGATCTGGATGGGCTGGAGACCAACCGTAGCAATCAATTGATCGTGCGCCCTTCGCTGCAGACTACCCATGACGCGGACATCTATGCAGTGGGCGACTGTGCCAGCTTGATGCCCGAAGGGGCCGAGCGGCCGTTTCCGCCTACCGCGCAGATTGCCCATCAACAAGCGCAGCACCTGATACGCCATCTTCCAGCCGCACTGCTGCACGACATTCCGCCGCCGGATTTCAAGTACCGTGATCTGGGTGCTCTGGTGTCGCTGGGTGAATATGACGCCTATGGCTCGCTCGGCAAGACAGGTTTGTTCAAGGGTGTGACCTTCAGAGGGCGCCTGGCCCAATTGAGCCATGCACTGCTTTATCGCAGTCACCAGGCCCAGCTGCACGGCTTCTGGCGTGGCAGCCAGATGTGGCTGGTCGATCTGATGAATGCCCGGCTTCGCCCCACCATCCGGCTCGATTGAGAAGTGCTGAACATGCACAGGTAGCCGGGACAAGGCAGATTGGCACCTATTTTCCTCACGGTATACACATGCGCAAGTTAGCGTCACCCTGGATTCGCACTCTACAGGCCGTTTCGATCCTATTGCTGACAGGATGCTCCACTTACAGGCCCTGGATCAATGCACCGTATCCACATCAGCCCCGGGCGGAACTGGCGGCCGAGCAGCATCAGCCAAAGTCTGTCATGGTTGCCGTGACCTTGTCCGGAGGGGGCGCGCGTGCCGCGGCCTTTGGCCTCGGTGTGCTGCGTGAACTCAAGGCGCAGGAGTTCAAGATCGGAGAACGCACAACGACGTTGCTGGACGAGACCGTATTGATCAGTGGCGTGTCAGGTGGCAGCATCCTGGCCGCCCACTACGCAGCCTTTGGCGACGCGACGCTCCAGCGATTTGAGCCAGAATTCCTGCTCACGCCATTCGAAAGCCGTCTCATACGCGATGTGTTTTGGCCTGGTGAACTGTACACCTTGACCTCACCCTGGTATGGCAGAACGCAGTTGCTGATGGATCGCCTGGACAAGCTCTACGAAGGCAAGACCTTCGCCGACGCTCGCAGGCGCCCCGGAGCGCCGGACCTCATGATCACGGCTACCGACCTGACCACCGGGGCCCCCTTCAACTTCACGTCCGAGCAGTTCCAGCTGATCTGCTCCGATCTTGACGCCACCCCACTGTCATTCGCCGTTGCAGCGTCCTCTGCCGTACCGCTGCTGCTATCGCCCGTCGCCATACACAACTATGCCGACCAATGCCCCGATGTCAAAGCATCGGTACTCCAGCCCGCGTCAGGCTACCGCGCGCACATATTGCGGCGCAGTGCCGTCAGCTACCGCAATGCCAAGGAGCGCCCCTATATCCACCTGGTGGATGGCGGAGTCAGCGACAACCTTGGCGTTCGCTTGCTGCTCGATCAAATGACCGCTGTGGGCTCCATGGGCGCGAACTTCCCTGAAGCAAAAGCGGGCTCCATCCATCGCCTGGTGCTGGTCACAGTCAACTCTGCACGTGCGCTTGCCGAGCGTGTGGACAAGAGTGATCAGGTCCCTACCATTCCACAGGTATTGGAGACACTGATCTTTGGTGCCGGGACCCGTGACAGCCAGCAGACGCTGGCGATGCTCAACGATGATCTGCAACGCTGGCGCAACGAGATTCAGCGCACCCGAGGTTTGCCTGGCAGCCCGTTTGCAGCAGATTGCGAGGTATATGTCGTCAGCGTAAGCTTGAACGATGTCGACGACGACAGTTTCCGTTACAGGCTTTTGCGTGTGCCGACGGCCTTCACGGTCGAGGCACAGGACGTCCGCGACCTGCAGCAGGCAGGCTCGGAGGCTGTTCGAAAATCCCCGGCCTACCAGGAGCTGGTCGAATCGCTGAAGGCTTTGGCGCCACCATGATCTGATGTCGCGCGCGCCAAAGGCCCAAAGGCCCAAAGGCCCAAAGTTCCAAAGGCCGAGAGGCACCCTCGCCTAGCTTGCAGGGCGCCGGCAGGACCGCACATGTCCCGCGATCAGGTCGATGAGGATGTTGACCAGTCCCGGTGCAATGTCATGCCCCATGCCCGGCAGGATGACCAGGCGTGCGCCGGCGATGGCCGCTGCGGTGGCGTAACCGCCACTGGTCGCCACCATCAGATCCCGGTCGCCATGGATGACCAGCGTGGGGCACCGCACGCGGCCCAACTCGGCCGTCCGATCACCGGAATTGATGATGGCCCCGATCTGCCGCGCGGTGCCGACGTTGTTGCGCAGGCCGCCACCGCGCTCCCAGGCCTGTTCTGCATATTGCCGGTGCCGAGGCTCGCTCCACTCCCGGCTCGAGCCGACCACCCGCAAGAGGTCGACGTAATCTCGAGCAGCCTCCCGCTGATCACGGGGCGGCCGACGGATCAACTGCAATATCGACTTGAGCGCCGGCTGGCCGACCTTCAATGACCCGGTGGTCGAAAAGAGGGAGGTCAACGTCTTCACCCGCTCGGCGTGGCGCGCCGCCAGGGTCTGCGCGATCATGCCGCCCATGGACATCCCCATGACGTGGGCGGAAGCTATGGACAGGGCATCCATCAAACCGACCACATCGCTGGCCATGTGCCCCAGGTCATAGCCGCGCGTGGGCCGGCGAAGGAGTTGCTGGAATGTGCTGGGCGGCTCGGCGTCGGTGAAGGACGACTGTCCCGCATCGCGGTTGTCCAGGACAATCACCCGCAACCCGGTCTCTACCAGACCATCGACCAAGGCCCGTGGCCAGTACGTCAGTTGCAACCCCAGGCCCACCACCAGAATCAACGTTTCCCCGCCCTCAGGGCCGTGGCTGCGGTAGCAGATGCGCCGGCCATCGGCCATATTGCAGAAGAGGTCTGCCGTGTTCATGCGCGAGCCTTTGAAAGTCGCAGATCACGCGGAGCCTGGGAGCTCGCGCCGGGGGTCGGCGAGAACGCCAGGCACTTTTCCGCCACCCGCCCGCGTCGCAGCAGTTTGACGTCGCGAAAGTAGTCCATGGACATGACCCAAGGTTCGCCGGGCCCCTGTCGTGGCACGCTGTGCAGCGCGCGCTGCACGTAGCCTGCACCGAAATCCAGCAGCGGGCGGGTCTCGATCCCTTCTGGCGCCTGTGCCTCGCAGACGGCGTGCCGATGTTCATCCATGTAAGCCAGGAGCCGGCAGAAGTGATCGCACAGCAGGCAGACCTTCAGCGTCCACGACGAGTTGGTGTAGCCGAGGGCAAAGGCAAAGTTCGGCACGCCGGACAGCATCATTCCCTTGTAGGCCAATGTATTGCTCAACACCACCGGCTGCCCATCCTTGTGCAGGGCCACGCCTCCAAAGAGCTGGACGTTGAGTCCGGTGGCCGTGACGATGATGTCGGCCTCGATTTCCTTGCCCGACTTGAGAAGGATGCCCGATTCGGTGAAGGTCTCGATCTGGTCGGTCACCACGGACGCCTTGCCCGAACCAAGGCATTTGAACAAGTCGCCGTCGGGCACCGAGCACAGCCGCTGGTCCCAAGGGTTGTATGGTGGGTTGAAGTGCACGTCGACGGGGTAGCCCTTGGGCAGGTCCCGGCGCACGAGCCCCACGAGAAGCTTTCGGGCCAGCTTCGGAAAGCGTTGGCAAAAGCTCCAGAACCCCAGAGTGATCCTGGCGTTCTTGTAGCGGGTCAGCGAATAGGCGGTTTGGGCCGGCAGTATCTTTTGCAGGAAGCCGGCGACGGAATCGGTGGCCGGCTGGTTGATGATGTACGAAGGCGTGCGCTGCAGCATGGTGATGTGCGCCACCTGCTCGGCCATCGCCGGGATGAGCGTCACGGCCGTGGCGCCGCTGCCGATCACGACGACACGCTTGCCGCTGTAGTCCAGGTCCTCGGGCCAATGCTGCGGATGCACGATCCGCCCCTTGAAACGTTCCGAACCTTCGAAGCGCGGGCTGTAGCCTTGATCGTACCGGTAGTAGCCGCCGGCACTGAACAGCCAGCGGGTCCTGACCGTGCGGACATCGCCGCCGATTCCGTCGCGGACCCGGACCGACCAGAGGCCCTCACCGCTCAGCCAGTCCGCCGATTCCACCTGCTGCTGGTATTGGATGACCGGCCCCAGATCGAACTCCTCCACGGTTTCGCGAAGGTACTCGAGGATGTCCCGTGCGTCCGCCAGCGTTTTGTTCTTGACCCAGGGCTTGAAGTCGAAACCGAAGGTGTAGAGGTCCGAGTCGGATCGAATGCCGGGATATTTGAACAGGTCCCATGTTCCGCCCATCCGCTCTCGAGCCTCGAGAATCGAAAAGCGTTTTCCGGGCTGTTTTCGCCGCAGATAGGCGGCAAGGCCGATGCCGGAAACTCCCGCCCCGATGATCAGGACGTCCAGAGGTTCATCGAGAGGAGCTGATTGCGAGAGCATGCTGTTCCTGTTTCCTTGTGTTTTGACCAGTTTTCAATAAATGAAGAGCTCGAGGCTGCCGTCCTTGCCGGTCTTGACCAGCGCCACATGGGCGCCGCGCCGGCGATCGCGTTGACCCTGTCCATCGTTTCAGCCTGTCTTGACCATGACATGCCGCGCGACCGTGTAGTCCTCCAGTGCGTACATGGACAGATCCTTGCCGTAGCCCGAGGACTTCACGCCGCCGTGCGGCATTTCGCTCGTCAGCACGAAGTGCGTGTTGATCCAGGTGCAGCCGTACTGCAATTGGGCGGCCGTCGCCATGCCGCGTGAAATGTCCTGGGTCCAGACCGATGAGGCCAGGCCATAGTTGGAATCGTTGGCCCAGCGCACTGCTTCATCGGCATCGTCGAATCGCGTCACCGAGACGACGGGACCGAAGACTTCGCGCTGGACGATTTCGTCGCCTTGCAGCGCGCCAGCCACGACGGTGGGTTCGTAGAAGAAGCCGCTACCGCCACCCACGCGGCCGCCCGCCGTGATCTCGATGTGCTTGTTTTCAGACGCCCGCTGAACAAAGGATTCGACGCGGGACTGCTGCCGGGCCGAGATCAGCGGGCCCAGGTCGTTGTCGTCATCGTTGGGCTGGTTGAACTTGAGGCTCTTGACCGCACCGGAAAGGTCGGCAACGAGCTTGTCGTAGATCTTCCTGCCGGCATAGATGCGGCAGGCGGCGGTGCAGTCTTGGCCGGCGTTGTAGTAGCCGAAGACCTTGACGCCTTCCACGACGCTGGCCAGGTCGGCGTCATCGAAGACGACGACGGGCGCCTTGCCGCCGAGCTCGAGGTGGGTCCGCTTGACGATCCTGGACGCGGCCTGCAGCACCTTCTTGCCCGTGCCGATATCGCCGGTGAGCGAGACCATCGCCACCTTCGGATGGTGGATCAGCGCATCGCCCACGCTCGCGCCGCGCCCCGTGACCACGTTGACGACACCGGCGGGAAAGATGCCCGCAATGATCTTCGCAAGCTTCAGCAGCGTCAGGGGCGTCTGCTCCGAAGGCTTGATCACGACCGTATTGCCGCCAGCAATCGCGGGAGCCAATTTCCAGGCCGCCATCATCAGAGGGTAGTTCCAGGGCGCGATGGACGCGACGACGCCGATCGGATCTCGGCGAATCATCGACGTGTGGTTGGCAACGTATTCGCCGGACACAGCGCCGTGCATCGTTCGTGCGGCGCCGGCGAAGAAGCGAAAGCAATCGGCGATCGCCGGGATCTCATCCTCCAGCACGCGGATGCGCGGCTTGCCGCAGTTGAGCGCTTCGAGCGTCGCGAATTCCTCGCCGGCGCTCTCGATGGCATCGGCCAGCTTCAACAGCAGGCGCGAGCGCTCGGCAGGCGTGGTTCGCGACCAGGCGGTGAAGGCCTTGGACGCCGCCTCGACCGCCGCATCGACCTGCGCGGGCGAGGCTTCGGCCAATTCGGTCAGCAGCGCCCCGGTCTTCGGATTGAGGATCTTCTCCTTGGTTTCCGCGCCCACGACAAAGGCGGAACCGATCAGCAGTTCTTGGTCAAACACGCGAGTCTCCTGTCTACGGGATGAGGTTGGGGGGATATGCCGCGGACCGCTAGGCCGCAACGGCGGCGACCGCGGTCGCGGCCTTGGCGCCGCGGGAGCCCGCAGCGAGGATGAAGTCCGCCGCCCTTTCGGCGATCATGATCGTGGGCGCATTGGTATTGCCGCTCACGATGGTCGGCATGATGGATGCATCGATGACGCGCAGGCCGCTCACGCCGCGCACACGCAGCCGATCGTCCACGACGGCCATCTCGTCACGGCCCATCTTGCAAGTGCCCACCGGGTGGTAGACGGATTCGACGTTCTCCCTCAGGTACTGGTCGATCTGGGCATCGGTCGTGGCCTGCGGTCCGGGGGCGTACTCCACGCCGCGATAGGGATCGAACGCCTTTTGCGCCAGCACTTCCCGGCCGACGCGAATCCCCTCGCGATAAACGCGAATGTCGTCCGGGTCCGAGAAGTAGTTGGGCTGAATGCGCGGGTGCCGAGTGGGATCCGCCGACTGGATCTTCAGCCAGCCCCGGCTCTTGGGACGCGAGATGTTGAACAGCGGCGTGAAGCCGTGCTCGGGAATGATGACCCGCCCGTTTTCGCGGTACATGATCATCTCGAAGTGGTACTGGATGTCCGGGGCGATCAGATCGGGCCGGCTTTTGACGAAGGCCAGCGCCTCCACGCCGTGATACGCGCCCGGGCCGCCCTTGTCCCACATGTACCGCGCCAGGGCGGCGGCAGCACGAACGGGACGCACATAGGTCAGGAGCGAGTTGGGCTGCGTCGAGCGGCATTGCACTCCCACGGAGAGGTGATCGTGCAGGTTCTGGCCCACGCCAGGCAATGCCGCCGTGACGTCAATGCCCACATCGCGCAGATGCGCCGGATCGCCAATGCCGGACAACTGAAGCAGCTGCGGCGAGTTGATCGCGCCGCCCGACAGCAGCACCTCCTGGTCCGCGCGCACAACTTCCTTGCGGCCACGGCGAAGAAACTCGACACCGACCGCGCGGCCGTGCTCGACGATGACACGGGTGGCCAATGCCTTGGTGATGATCTTGAGGTTCTTACGGTCCTTGACCGGATGCAGGTAAGCGAAAGCCGTGCTCGCCCGGATCCCCTTGTCTCCGAAGGCCTTGATCGTGCTGTCGCAGGGGCCGAAGCCTTCCTGTTCACCGCCATTGAAGTCGTCCCGGTACGGGTATCCGGCCTGGACACCCGCCTCCACGAACGCCTTCGACAAGGGGTGCTGGACACCGTAGCGGCTCGTATGCAGCGGCCCGTCGTGTCCATGGATCGGACTGCGGGGGCCGCTCCAGTTCTCGGCACGAAGAAAATAGGGCAGGCAATCCTCGAAGGACCAACCGCTGTTGCCCAAAGCCGCCCAATGGTCGTAGTCCGTGGCGCTGCCTCGGATATAGACCATGCCGTTGACGCAGCTGCATCCGCCCAGCACTTTCGCCCGCGGCCAGAACAGCCGTCTGCCGGCAAGATGCTCCTGGGGCTCGGTGTTGTAGCCCCAGTCGATCTGCCCGGTTTTCATCAGTTGGAAATAGCCGGCCGGCATGCCGATGAAGGGACTGTTGTCCCAGCCTCCGGCTTCGATCAGCGTGACCTCGACGGCCGGGTTCGCGGACAGCCGATTCGCCAGAACGCAGCCCGCGGACCCGCCGCCGACAATGATGTAGTCCGTCATGGTGTGGCCCTCGCTCGCAGGTTCTTGGGAAAAGTCATGACACCGCCCCCGTGCCCACCGGCTCCAGCCGCGCATCGACGATGCGGCTGACGGCGCTGATGAAGCTTTCGATGTCGGCTTCGGTCATCGGGGTGGAAAGGAATGCCTTGCCGGTGCGGGCAATATGGAAGCCCGCCAGCGTCAAGGCGCGTTGAAGTGCGACAACGCGCTTCGCTTCCTCAGGGCTGGAATAGCCGGAGCGGTAATCGGTCACCTGCCGCTGATGGCCGAACACCATGAAGCTCGACCCGAAGCCCGTGACCTGCCCAGGAAAGCCGGACCGTGCAAACGCCTGGTTCAGCGCCCCCACCAGCCTGGAAGTCAGCTGTGCCATGCGATCGATCGCGCTGTCATCGAGCAGATCCAGCGTGACTTTGCCCGCGGTCATCGTGACCGGATTGGCCGTGAAGGTGCCGCTCCAGGGCAGGCCGGGCTTGCCTTGGCGATGGTCGTAGATCTGCATGAATTCACGCCGCCCCGCCACCGCGCCGACCGGAAAGCCGCCACCGATGATCTTGCCCAAGGTGGTCAGATCCGGATGGATGCCCAGCAGCGTTTGAGCGCCACCGGTGTGAGACCGGAACGAGATGACTTCGTCAAGAATGAAAAGCGCTCCGATCTCGCGGGTCACGCGTTCAATCATGTCGGTGAAGCGCCGGGAGGCTTGAATGAAACCCAAGTAGCTTGGCGCCGCGTCGAGCAGGACAGCCGCGATGTCCGCCGCATTCGCGCGGATGATCCGTTCGGAGGCTTCGACGTCGTTGAAGGGGATGACCACAACGTCGTCGGTCACCCCCTTGGGCACCCCTTTCGAGTAGCCGATCGAGTTCGGATCCCCGCCCCAGTTCGACGGTGAAGAATCGAGGCTGACCTCGGCATAGTCGTAGGCGCCGTGATAGACGCCCTCCGCCTTGACGATCTTGGAGCGGCCCGTGATCGCACGGGCGGCTTTGATCGCGCTCATGACAGCTTCCGAACCCGAGTTGCAGAATCGCACCTGCTCGAAGCTCTCTGCCCGTTCGCACAGGGTTTCCGCCAACGCGACCTCCTGCTCCGTGGGAAGCGTGAAGGCCGTTCCATGACCGACCTGGTGCCGGACGGCTTGCACGACGCCTGGATGCGCGTGACCGTGGATCAGAGAGGCAAAGTTGTTCAGCAGGTCAAGGCGGCGCGTTCCATCGACGTCGACCACGTAGGCCCCTTCGCCATACGAGGCATAGACCGGAAAAGGTTCCTGCCATGGCAATGTGCGCGTGATGCCGCCGGGCAGCACTTTCAAGCCGCGTTCATACAGTTCCCGGGAACGGGAAGCCAGGTCTGGCCAGTGAGCCATGATTGCACTCCAAAGGATTGAGCGACGAGTGGGTCTTTGCGCGCTGTCAGGCGTGACGGCGCAAACGGGTCTTGGCAAGCGGCTGGCTGCAATAGGCACTGGACCGCGCCTGGGTGGCACGCTCGAGTGCGCAGTAGCCGTAGTACAGCTCGACCATCATGAAAGCCCAGACGGACAAGGCCGCGGTATAGAACACCGTGCGGTCCGCGTCGTCGCCGGGTATCGGGACATAGTCGTAGAAGACGGCGATGGCCTGGCCGCTCAGCGCAACGAGCGCCGTGCCCATCGCATGCAGCGCTTCCCCCGCTTTGTGCAGCCTCCAGGCGAAGTACGTCAGATAGGCCAGGAAGACCAAGCCCGTCAGGAGGTAGAACGGCGGCTTGTAGACCACGAATGCCGGCGAATGGTCGGCCGCCACAAGCACGGCGGCGCCAGCGAAACCGAGCAGGAAATACAGGACATCCGCGAGGCGCGAAGGCTGGTAGCTGTGGGTCACCACCATCATGCCCGCGACCGCCACCACCGGAAAACCGAAGGACCGCGAGAACGCGTCGAAGAAATGCGCAACGCTGTAGCCGAACTCCCATCCAAAGAGCGCCCACAAAAGGAAGTGGGAGCCTGAGATGGCCATGACGAACCATTCGATCCCGCACAGATAATTGCGCTTCTTGAGAAATTTCGCGCCATAGATGATCCCGGCAAGGATCAGCAGGACATCGGCCAGCAAAAGGAAAATCGTATTCATGGTGATTGGGCCTCGGTGAGAGTCGAGCGCATTGATCTCGAGCCGGCACAGGCGTGCCGGCCCTCGGTTCATTCGTGCAACATCGCCCCGAATTGCTGGATGCTGCGCTGCATCAGCTGTTGCGCGCCTGGCGACCACGGTCCCATTTCAAAGAAGCCATGGATCATTCCGGGGCCCGGCATATGCTTGGCGGGGCTGCCGGCCGCGTTCATGGCCGCGGCATAGGCGGCGCCCGAGTCGCGCAACGGATCGAATTGCGCCGTGACCACCAGCGCCGGTGCCAACCGGCTCAGGTCCTTGGCCTGCAACGGCGCCAGGCGTGGATCCATCGGGTCTGGATGAGTGCCGGCGTAGTGGCCGTAGAACCAGTCGATGGTGGCCACATCGAGCAGATATCCCTCGCCGTTCTCCGCGACGCTGGGGTATTGCGCCGCCACATGATCGACGGCGGGATAGATGAGGAACTGCGCTGCCAGCGGGATACCGTCATCGCGCAACCGCTGAGCGACGACCGCCGAGAAGTTGCCGCCCGCGCTGTCGCCAGCGACGCCGACGATGCGGCTCCCGCCCAGCTCGCTTGCATGCGCCACGATCCATTTCGTGGCCGCGACGGCGTCTTCAATGCCGGCGGGAAAGGCATGTTCGGGCGCCAGCCGGTAGTCCACGGAGACCACCACGGCCCTGGCGCCACGGCAGATGTCGCGGCAGATGTTGTCGTGCGTGTCCAGGTCGCCGATGACGAATCCGCCGCCGTGGAAATAGGCCACGGTCGGAAACGGCCCGTCGCCTTCGGGGCGGTACAGGCGGGCCTTCAGTGGCCCGACAGCGCCACCGACGCTGGTGTCCTGAACGTGTGCCACGGGGACGACTTGCTCGGGCGTCAGTGCGCCGGCCGTCGTCGCCAGATAGAAGGCCCTGCCCTCCTCGGGCGTTCCTTCGTGCAGCGGCTTCGCGCCAGCCTCGGCCAGCATCTGCATGGCGCCGGCGATATGGGGATCGAGTGACATGGAATGGCTTTCTTTTTTGGAGTGATGAAGGGGTCGCTGGCGTCGCGAGCGATCAGCGGTATGTCAGGGCCTCTTCGTCAGGCCGCACCGCGGGGAAGGAGACCCGCTCCTCTTCGTACTCCAGGCCTTGCTTCCAGGGATGGCGATCGCCCTGGCGGGGCAGCAGGTGCAGGGCCCGCATGATGTAGCCCGAGTTGACGTTCTCCGAATCAATCCAGGGCAGGCGCGGCATGCCGGCGTCCGCGGCAGGCACGGTGGGAACCACGATGCCGTGGCCTTCCCTCTCCATGTGCTCGGCGATGCGGCACACCAGGTCGGTGACCAGGTCCGCGCGCAGCGTCCAGCTTGAGCGGAAGTAGCCCATGACGTAGGCCATGTTGGGAATGCCTTCGATCATCACGCCGCGGTAGCTGACGCGCTTGGCGAAGTCCACCGCCTCGCCGTCAACGAAAAATGGCACGCCCCCGAACACCTGCATGTTGAAGCCCGTCGCGGTGACGATGACGTCGGCATCAAGATGCGCTCCACTGGTCAACTGGATACCCGTGGCGTCGAAGCGCTCGATACCGTCGGTCACCACCGACGCCTTGCCGCAGCGGATGGCGGCAAACAGGTCGCCGTCAGGAACCAGCGCGATGCGTTGCTGCCATGGGCGATAGCTCGGGTTGAAATGCTTGTCCACGTCGAAGCCCTCGGGCAGGAGCGCGCGCGCCTGCTCAAGAATCCACGCGCGCATCTCCTCGGGATGCTCGAAGGACATGCGGACTTCGCCGTCCACCTTGGCAACGAATGCGCGCCGCATGATCTCGTGCACCCAGTCGGGGCGCACATCCAGTTCGCGCAGCTGTGTCTCCAGCGGATGGATGGGGGAATCCGCCGCGAAAAACGTGGGCGAGCGCTGCAACATGGTCACGTGCGCAACGGTGTCCGCCAACGACGGGATCAAGGTAGCGGCCGTGGCGCCTGAACCGATGACGACCACCCTCTTGCCCGTGCAGTCGAGCTCCTGGGGCCAGTGCTGCGGATGCACCCACTGCCCCTTGAAATCATCCATCCCGGGCCACTCGGGCGTGTAGCCCTTGGTGTGGTCGTAGTAACCGGAGCACATCCAGAGAAAGCTGGTCGTCAGCGTCAGCGTTTCGCCCGAATGGGTGCGAGTGACCTCCAGCGTCCAGCACTTGTCCGGGGATGACCAGCGGGCCGCCGTGATCCTGTGTCCGTAGTGGATGTGGCGCGCCAGGTGGTTCTCTTCGATCAGCTCGCCCAAGTAGGCACGGATCTCGTCGGCCGTGCCGATGGCGCGGCCCGTTTCCCAGGGCTTGAAGCTGTAGCCGTAGGTGTAGCAATCGCTGTCCGAACGCGCGCCGGGGTAGCGGTGCGTCCACCAGGTGCCCCCGAAACCGTCCATGGCTTCGAGCACGGCGAATGAATGATCGGGAAATCGCTTGTGCGTGTTGTAGGTCGCACCAAGACCCGAGATGCCGGCGCCCACGACAATAAAGTCGAGATGCTGGCCGTTCACGAGCGCGGCATGAGGTTGGTTAATCACCTTGGTCTCCTGGTTGGATGAAATTGAAAAGGGGCGGTGGCGAGGTCTCAGGCTGGCAAGAGACGCCAATGCCTCAGGGCGGCCCACCGCCGCGCACCACGCCCCGGCGTGTGAACAGCAGCGCTTGCCCGCCCCCATCGCGCGGCGTCGCCAGCGTGGAGGTGATCGCCACCCCGTCGGGCCTGGCTTCGATCGTGAAATCGCGGCCATCGCCGCTGCGCGCCAGAAGTCCGTCGAGCCCCACCAGCGTCACCCCCCTCGCCGCAGCGGCAATGCCGGTGACCGAGCTTTTGGTGTCCAGCCGCAAGGGCTTCCAGGTCTGGCCGTGGTCCTCGCTGCGCAGCAGCGTGCCGCGCTGCCCGCCGACGAGCAGCGCACCATCCGCCAACACGGCGCCGCACCACAGGCTTCCGCTGTAGCCCGTGGAAAGGTATGTCCAGGTGGCACCGCGGTCGTCGCTGCGCAGGACCTGGCCGCGCTCCGCGGCGGCAAAGAGCACGCCATCGGTGCCGGCAAAGAGGCCCAGCAGATTGAGGTCGGCCTTCCTGGCGCCGGGCATGGGCTGCAATGGCCGCTCCTGCCAGGTTTCACCGCCATCGGACGTCACCAGGACCAGCGACCACAGCCCAACCGCGACGCCGGAATTCGCATCGAAGAAGTGCACGGAGAACAGCGGCCGATCCTCCGTCGTGACGACCCGCTGAACGCGCCAGGTTTCTCCGCCATCGCGCGTCACGATCACCGTCCCGCCGTGCCCTACGGCCCAGCCATGCTGCGCGTCGGCAAAACTCACCGATGTCAACGTGAAGGAGACCGGCACCGACCGCGCCTGACGCCACCGTGCGCCGCCATCGTCCGACAGCAGCACCACGCCGCGATCGCCGACCGCCACGGCCCGTGTTCCCGCCCACGTGCTGCCCAGCATGGCAGCCTGGGTCGCAATGGCCGATGCCATGGCCGGTACGGGTTTGACTTCGTCCATTGCCCAGGCCGCGGAGGCAACGGCCCCTGCCAGTCCCCAGGCCGCCCATTTATGCAAACGTCTTGTCATCGTCATCCCCGCGTTCAATGCGCCATCAGGCCCACGGCCCGGACCGGCCCTCGGCGCGGCAGCGCCTTCTCGAGCCACACCGCGAATGCCGGCAGCACCGTCATGGCCATCACCATGTTCACCATGAACATGAAGGCCAGGAGCTTGCCCATGTCCGACTGGAACTTCAGCGACGAGAAGCTCCAGGTCGCCACGCCGATGGCCAGCGTGATCGCCGTGAAAATGGTCGCTGCCCCGACCTCGAGAATGGAGTGCTCCAGCGCCTTGACGATGCCTTGCCCGCTGGCCATGTGCAGCTGCAGCCGGTTGTAGATGTAGAACGCGTAGTCCACGCCAATCCCTACCGCGAGCACCATGACAGGCAGCGTGGCAACGGTCAGGCCGATCTGCAGTTCCTTCATGAACCAGTAGCCGATGAAGGTGCTGATCGCCAAGGGCAGGCAGCACACCAGCACGGCCCGCACATCCCGGTAGACCAGCAGGATCAGTCCGACGATGGCTGCGTAGACGTACAGCATCATGGGCAGCTCGCTGTGTTCGATCTCCTCGTTGACCGCGGCCAGGACGCCGGCGTTGCCCGACGCGAGGCGAATCGCGACGCCTGGCAGCTGTTCGCGCTGGCGGAACGCCTTGACCGCCGAAACCACGCCCTCGATGGTGGTGGCCTTGTGGTCGGAGAGGAACAGATGCACGGCCGTCATGCTGCAGTCCTTGCGCATGGTCCCGGGACTGCGTGCGATCTCCACGGCCAGCGCCGCGTAGTTGCCGCTGTCGATGGGGACCGCCCCCATCTTCGGGTTGCCCTCGTTGTAGCCTTCGTTGTACTGGCGCAGTGCCGACGAGAAAGAGGTGATCGACAGCACACCCGGCACACCCTGCATGGCCCAGACGAAACGATCCTGGTATTGGCCGACGGCGACGTTGTCGCACGACTGCGGGGGCGCCTCGAAGATCACGCTCAGCCAGTCCAGGCCCAGGTCGTATCCGGATGCGATCGCCAATGCATCGCGGTTGAAACGGGCCTCGGGACGCAGCTCGGGCGCGCCTGCTTCGAGCGTACCGACGACACGGTCGCGGCTGTTCCAGACGGCGGCCCCCAGCACCACGGCGGCAATGGCCAGCACCACGACCGCATTGCGCGGAACGGCTACTTGCGCCAGCAGGCGCAACCAGCGCTGCCGGCGGACCGTCATCTGCTCGACGCGAAGAGCGTAGGCTTGATCGACCCTCATCAGCGAGGCTGCCACGGGCAGCATGACCAGGTTGGTCACGATCTTGAATGCCACGCCCAGCGCAGCGGTGATGGCCAGCTCCCGAACCATGGGGATCGGGATCATCAGCAGCGTGATGAAGGTGACGAAAGCCGTCACCAGGGCCAGCGTCCCGGGGATCAGCAAGCCCGTGAAGGCCGAGCGGGCCGCTTCGTCGCAGCTCTTGCCATGGGCCACTTCGCGCACGATGTGGTTGATCTGCTGCACGCCGTGGGACACCCCGATCGCGAACACCAGGAAGGGGACGAGCACACCCAGGGGATCGAGGCCATAGCCCAGAATCCGCAGGGCCCCGAACTGCCATACCAGCGAGGAGAGCGAACAGACGATGGGCAGCAGGGTCAGCCGCCATGAGCGGCAGTAGCCATACACCGCCAGCGCCGTGAGCAGCAGCGCCACACCGCAGAACAGCAGGACCGCGGAGGCGCCATCGGCAATGTCGCCGATCTGCTTGGCAAAGCCGATGATCTGGATCTCGAAGGCGTCGTCTTCAAATTTCGCGCGTAGGACGCGCTCGAGCTCATGGTTGAATTCGACATAGTCCATGTGCCGGCCCTGGGCGTCGACTTCGGACAGATCGGCCGTCACCATGGCACTGGACTGGTCGCGTGAGACCAGGGTTCCCACGAAGCCCCCCTGGGCCGTCGAACGCGCGATGGCCTGGATGGTGGACTCGTCCAGCCGGTCGGGCGTCACGTCCCCGGGCACCAGGGGATCGGCGCGGAAGCCCTCTTCCGTGATCTCGTTGACAAAGGCGTTTGGCGTCCACAGGGACTGCACGCTTGCCCGCTCGACGTAGGGCATGAACGTCACCGCCTGCGTCACGTCATACAGGCGCTGAAGTGCCGCCGGGCTCCATATGTTCCCCTTGCGGACCTTGACCGCGATGATCAGTCGGTTGGCGCCGAGCAGGTCGTTGCGGTAGTCGTTGAAGGTCCGCACATACTCGTGCCCGATCGGCAATTGCTTTTCGAAGCCCGCATCCATCCGCAACTGGCTGGCGAACCAGCCCATGCCGACCGTCAGCAAGGCAAGCACACCCAGCACCGCTACGCGCCGCTGAAACAACCAGCTTTCCAAACGCTTCAGCAGGCCGCGTTGGGAATTTCGCTCGGCAAAAGTCACGTTCGGCTCCCCATCAGAAATTTCGAGTCAGCACGGCGCCGACGAAGGCGCGGTCGCGCAAGGGCTGATCGAAAGGCGAGGAGCCGCCCCAGAAGCGTGCATAGTTGACGGCGAACTGCCATTTCGCGGGGTTTTGGATGAACGTCACGATCAGGTTCATCTGTTGGGCCCCCTTCATGAACATCGCCGATGCGTTCGGCGTGCGGCCCGTCAGTGCCCGCGCGTAGTAGATCTCCGGGATGACCTGCCAGCCCGGGATGAGGGTTCCGTCGTAAGTCACGCTGAAGTCGAGCGCGATACCCGCCGAGGTACGCGTTCCGCCGGTGAGCGGCGCCGCCGTGGGATCGGTTTCCTGGCCCCATCCCCAATAGCCGGCGGACACGGGATCCCCTCCATAGGATCGCCGCATGCCGGGGTAGTGCACCACGACGGTCTCGACCATCAGGTTCGCCGCCTGGGCGCGGATCAGCTTCAGAAAATCCGGCGTATTGGCGGGCGAGAAGGCATAGACCCCGGTCAGATGCCACTGAAAGCGCTTCTCATCCACCCAGCAGCGGCCATCACGGTCGGCGCAGCCAGCCAAGGGGCTCAGGGCCACGGCATCCCGGGGCCGATACGACAGCTCGGTGCCCACGGCCCAATCACCCACGGGGAAATTCGCGCTGATGCCGTACAGCCTGCGGTTTTCCGGATACACCCAGGACGGGGCCAAGGTCGCTTGATCAATCTTCAGCGCGGGCAGTTTGTCGTGGTAGTTCAGGGCATAGATGCCCACGTTGAGCTCCGACCCCTGCGGCTGCCAGCGCAGCGATGCGCCCCATTGGCCACTATTGCGGGCCTTGCTGCCGGCGTATCCGAAGTCTTCCATTCCCTTGCCCAGCGAATTCGTCGAGGACCAGTAGCTCCCCACCGGAGGGAGATAGCTCTTGTTCCAGCCGAACTGCGCATAGGTCTCCAGGTTCAGCCCGTGCCCCAGTCCTGTCGCGAAGCTGGCCATGGGCGCCGGCAACACGGCTTCCTTCAACTGCACGCCAGGCTGCGCCAGGCGCATGTAGTCCAATGCGTTGGTGGCGTTGATACCGCCAGGGAAAAAGAGACTCTCTCCCCAGTTGATCACCTGGTTGCCGACACGGACGCGCGCCTGCCGCTCGCCGATGGCAAAGGACTTGCTCACCCACAGATCCAGCAAGCGGGCCTTGAAACGCAGATCCTCGCTCGCGCTGCCGGTGAGGCCGCCCATGCCGGGCGGCGTGGTTGCGCTGAGCACGCCTGTCGTATGTGTCGCGGAGAAATCCCGCACCCAGTTGGCCCGCGCCATCACCGTGACATCCTCCGGGAACTTCAACAGGAGTTCGTGGCTGCCCTTGAGGTAGGTGGTGAAGGCATCGCCCCTGCCATAGTTGAGATTGCCTTGATCGCCGATCCCGGATGAGGGCGAGAGGCAGCCCGAAGGCGCGCCGTTGCCCGTGGCCCCGGCAACGACCAATCCACAGGCCGACGACTGGGCGCGTACCCCCGTGCCCAGAGAAATGGACGAATCGAAAGACCCCCGCAGGCCTTCGGTCTCGAAATTGATCGCGTAGGCCCTGGGGCCGGCACCGGCGGCCATCAGGCCAGCCAGAGCCGCCAGTCTCCAGTTGTGATGCATTGCAGTTCTCCTCGTTGCGCGGCGTGTTGTCGCCTGCTCAGCGTTCGCTGATGGCACGGAGGTTGTCCGAGGTGTAGAAGTCGCGCTTCAGGCGCGGGTTGCCCGCAGCCTCGGTGTAGTACTGGATGTCACTGCCCGCCCCGAGCGAGGTGTAGTCCAGGAAATAGCGCTGATCCGCCAGGTTGTATTGGGAGTACGCCGCGACGTCGCATGTGCCGGTCTCGTAGACAGGCGTCGCGTAGCCCTCGCGCACCTTCCAGACCTTGCCCTGCGCATCCTGGTCCACCGCCAGCAACGGCGCCCAGCTGTCCTCGTCGAGGTAGAACGTGCGCTTGGGTGCCAGATGGCGCACGCCTTGCTTGACGGTGGCCTCCACGATCCAGACGCGATGTGTCTCATAGCGACGGACGGCCGGCGCGGGCGCATCGCGCAGCAGCACGTCGTCCGCCTTGGCCGTGAAGTCGAAGATGCCCAGGGCGTTGTAGGGAACGATCAGTTCCTTCTTGCCGACGAGCTTCCAGTCGAAGCGGTCCATCGGGCCGCTGTATACGTACGACTCATCGACCGTGACCTGGTTGTCCATGCCGATCTGGGGCGAGTCATAGGAATAGGTGGGCATGCGCCGCACGCGGCGCTGGCCGGGGAAGTAGTAGTGCGCCTCCTGGGGCTTGCCTGCGATGGTGGTCACCACCGCGGCCTGCCCGGCAAGCGCCGCCGGTGCGTTGTAGGCGAAGTAGACCGCAGCCTCCATGCGGTCCACCTTCGAAAACAGCATGCTGCCCTTGACGCCCCAGGGGACGAACACCGTGATGTCGTTTGCCGCCTTGATCCATTCGTCGCTGCCCTTGCGCGGAGAGACGATGGTCTGGGAATTGCGCATGCCCGACGCCAGCCCGCGATAGCGCAGCTTCATATTCCACATGGCCTCCGCGCCATTGCCCGGCATCGGAAATGGGAAGCCCGGAACATGGGCCTCTTCCAAGGAAACCCCGTCGCTCGCCATCCTGGCGAAACCGACGTTCTTCCTGGTGTTCTCCGCCACAAAGTCCGGCGTGCCGCAGGTCCGTCGGCTGGGGTACACGTCCATGCGAAAGCCCTTTATGGACTTGACCAGTTCGACCTGGCCCGGCGCCAGCCTGTCGGCGTACTTGTCAACGTTGCCCGCATCAATGGCATACAGGGGCTTGTCGTCTTTGTATTTGAAGAATTCGATGCGCCGCTTGCCGAATGTCCAGCCTGCCCCCTGGGTTTCCGGCTGAGACCAGGCCGGCACGGCGCCGTCGGCAGAGGCGCTTTTTTCGGCGCCCGAGGGCGACAGGGTTGTGCCCAGCCTGCCGGCATCGTCCGCGCAGGCAAGCGACATCGACATGGCCGCGGCAATGGCAACCGCGCGGTGACAGTTCATGGGGTTCATGCTGAGATTCCTTTCGAGCAGGGAGGGAACGCAGGGCTGCGCTACTGCGTCAGTTCGTTGAATCGCGAAGCGGAGCCTCGCCAATGACACTTCGTTGTGCGCCCCACCGGTGGGCCGCCAGCATCGAGACGATGGCCAGCACGGCGAAGATCGCGGAGATCTCGTACGCCACACCGAATGCGGACGAGGTATCGATCAGCCCTCCCCCCACCAGTGATCCCACCGCCGAACCGATGCCGACGCAGGCAGGGATCAGTGCGATATGGCGGCCCACGGGGTCGAATACCGGCAGCAGTGCGTACTGCGCCACGCCGCTGGCCATCCAGGCGCCGGTGAACGCCGTGGCGCCGACGGCGAACGTCCATGGGGTCAAGGGTGTGGCCAGCAGCAGGGCACCCGCCGCGCAGACACCCAGCAGCACGGTCCCTGACGACAGGGCCCAGCCGCGACGAAGCAGTGCCGGCATGCACAGGCAGACCAATACGGTGGGAACGGCGGACGCGCCAATGGCTTTGTGAACCTGGTCCGGCGCAAGGCCCGAAGCAAGGCCCACGGCTTCCAGAAAAGTCCATGCCACCCCGGCGCAGGCCGACACCAGAAAGATGGACGCAAGCACCAGCCACGCGGCGCCGGCGTTCACTGCGGGAAGCTCGCCATCTGGCGACTCCCCGACCACCCTGCATCCATCCATGAAGAAGAACAGCACGAACAGAGAGACGCCCGCCGTCGCCGCGCAGTAGATGAGCGAAGCGCCTATCGAACCCAGCCCTGGCACGATGACCGAGGTCAGCAAGGTCATGCCGAGATACTGGCAAACCACCATCAGCGGCAGCAAGGTGTCGGCGCGCGGGTTCAACGACACGTAGCGAATGGCCGTGCCGAAGACGATGCCGCCGCCAATGCCTGCGAACACCCGCTCGCAGCAGGCGAGCCAGAACGCGGGGTCGCCATACATCGCCGCGTTGCCCGCAAGCTGCATCAGCAAGCCGCAGGCCAGGGTGAAGCGCGCCGTGCGGCTGTGGATCACGTAGACGAGCAGCAGGGAGCCGATGGCATTGCCGACGACCTCGGCCATCGCGATCACGCCCTGCTGCGTCGCCGCGTACTGCCAGTCCGAGGCCATCTGGACGACATAGGCGGGCATGCCTCCAAAGAACACATAGCCCGCGCACGCCAGCCACAGCAACGCGGCGGCAAAAAGCCTGGGGAATCGTTGGCGCACCGTCACCATGGCTCGCCTCCTCGATCTGTGCGGTTCACGTGAACGACTCCTGTGATGTGTGGTTGTACGGAGGTTTCGGTCATCGAACGCGCCATCGGTGCGTCCACTCACGCGCTCGTCGGTTCATCTCCGCAAGCGACGTGAATAAATTATTGGTCACGTGACCACTTAAAGAACATAGGGGAAATGCGGTTAGTGAAACCACCCCCCATCACCGGATGGCAAGGAGCGCCGGCGTCCTGGCCCATCCTGGCGGTGCTGCGAGAAATCCTTGCCGGCAATTTCTCGGCGGTGAGGCTGACCGGCCAACGGAGCTTCCATCGCTACGTACCACCGTACCCGTGGGAGAAATCGTGTTGGGAAAGAAGGCGGGAGGGCCCTTGCCGCTTGTGCTGGGGAAGTCCGTTGCTCCAGGCGCCGGAGCACTCCATCACGCCCCCCGATGGGGCTTCTCCCACGCTTGACAGCGCGGCGCGATGTATCCCATGATTCCGAGAAGATAGGTCATTCGACCAATCAAATCAACCAATGCCGCACGGCACAAAGGAGACGCTTCATGAACCCGACGAACATCAGCGCATTGCGCACCGCCACGACATCGACGCCCATCGCCGAGATCCTCCGGACCCTCAAGGAAGACGGCGGCGTCATCATCAAGAACTTCCTCACCCAGTCACAGATCGACAGCTTCAATGCCGAAATCCAGGGACCGATGGATGCCCTCGCGCCGGGATCGACGCACGAAATCGAGTTGATTGCCGAATTCCACGGCGCAAACACCAAGCGCCTGACCAATCTGGTCACGCACAGCAAGACCTTCCGCGAGGAAATCCTCGACCGCGACCTGGTGCACGACCTGCTCGACGCGATCTTCCTCGAGGAATCCGGCTCGTACTGGATGACCACCGCGCAGGTGATCGAGATCGGCCCCGGCAACAAGGCCCAGATGCTGCACCGCGACCTGGAGAACTGGTACCCGTTCATCGGCATGGGTCCCAAGGGCCCCGAGGCCGCCATGAATTTCATGATCGCCTTCACCGACTACACCGCGCAAAATGGCGCCACCCGCATCATTCCCGGCAGCAACCACTGGGAAAATTTCGAGGATCGCGGCACGCCGGAACAGACCATCCCGGCCGAGATGAAGGCAGGAGATGTCCTCCTGTACAGCGGCAAGACTGCGCATGGCGGTGGCGCCAACCTGACCACCGACCAGTACCGCCGGGGCGTCGCCTTCGCCTTCAACCCAGGCTTTCTCACCGGCGAAGAGGCCTACCCCTTCCTGGTCAACATGGACATCGTTCGGCAGTTGTCGCCGCGCGTCCAGCGCCTGCTCGGGTTCCGCTCGCAGTACCCTCTCGGTTCGCCCGGCCTCTGGCAGGTGAACTACGGCGAACTGGCTGACTACCTCAAGCTCTGACACAGGACAAACATCACTTGCCCGCTTTTTGACGCCCGGCTGGCCAGGCGCGTCGGCTCGGTTCGCCACGAGCACAAACCGAAGGCAACGCTGCTCGGCAAAAAGCGCTCGTTTCAAGCCCCGCATGGTTTGCATGCGGGGCTTGAAACCTTAAATCAGACAGGAGGTGGGCGCTATTGGAGCGTCTCCATAATCACCAGGGATCCGACAGACTCCAACCCATGCAATGACAAAACCCCAAAACGAAAACACCCCGTCCGCTGCCTCCGAAACAAGCGCGCAGGGCGTGCGAGCCATGCAGTCCGAACGCAGGCGCGCGGATATCCTGAAGGCGTCCAAAGAGGTCCTGGCACAAGGCTATGCAGACTTCTCGTTGCGCAAGGTGGCCTCCGCAGCAGGCGTGCGGCTCGCCACCGTTCAGCATCATTTCGGCGATCTGGAGTCGCTCATTCTTGCCATGATCACCTCCTCGACCGAGGAGTTCATGCGGTACTCCAGGCAACTGGCGGAAGGCCAGTACGAGTCCCCGGAAGATGATCTGAAAGTCTTCCTCGACGACGCCTGGACATTTGTTCGTGACGTCAACGTGCGAAACCTCTACTTCGAAGTGTGGGCGATGGGTCGCCACCGTCCCGTCGTTGCGGATTGGCTCAAGCAAATCTACGAGGAATACATCCAGGCCTTGGCCCCCATCCTGCGCAGAATCAACCCGAAGCTGACGGAAGCCGAAGCGCGCACAACGGCCACGCTGATCTCCTGCCTGACGGAAGGCGCGATTGTGATGGCCCACTGGAGCAACCAGGACGCAGCCTCTTTGGGCCTGCTGGGAGTTCGCTTGAAGGCTGCGTGCCTGGCACTTGCAGAAACCGCGAACGGGAGCAGCGGGAAGCGCACTTGAATGTAGAGGTCCGGCACCACGGCCAGATACAGCCAGCAGATAGACAGAAAGCCGCTTTCATTTTTGTTGGTACTTTTTTTCCAAACTGATTTTTTCGTAGATTTTTCCCTGGAAACAATCGATCAACTCGAGCCCCTCCGGGGGCCGGTCTTTCCCTTCTGAAACGCAGCTTTTCCCGGACTCCCTGGGAAGGATTCGCCATTCGGCCCCTTGCCGCCGTGTCGCAACTCGCCGACACGATGACGCTCCATCAGAGCGCTGCCGGCCCAAGCCGCTACACTTGCCGACAAGCCGAAAGGCCCGGTGTGTCGTAACACCAATCTGGAGAGGTTGCAGCCCCCACCTTAAAGCGGGGCTTTGTCATGCCCAAGTTATCGGGTTGGTGCGCGCGTGCGCGTCACTCCGCATGGTTTCGGGCGAGATGGGCCTACCCGCGAGGATGGCCGCACGGCTCCGGACGTGTTACGAACATCTCGTCCACCCGCTGCCCTTCGTAAGGCAGCGCGCGGTACTCAATGAGCCCGGAGCACAAACCATGACTTCATCTTCTCAATCACCCCCTTACCCCATTCGTCGCCAGGCCAGTCGGCACAAGCCTTGTCGAAGGCAGCGCAGAGCGCACTACGCCATGCAGACTGCGCTGGCCTTCATGCAGCATTCCCTTGAACTTCTGATGCGCGTGGCCAGCGAAGACCCGGACCGCGATGGCACGGACACCGACGTGGAGCTGGCCGTGGAACTGTCGCTGGAGCAGATCAAGCGCCTGCGGGCGGGCGGCCCTCTGCAACGCGAGGCGTTCGACCACGGCTGGCATGTGGCGGCCTCGGCCATCCGGCTGGGAACACTGGCCTACAGCCGCACCGACTGCCCCTACTACCGCACGCTGAGCTTCGTGCAGCAGCAGTTCGAGGTATCTGCAGCCATGGTGGGATTCGTGAGCGAGACCTGAGCGCCGCATTCATGTCGGGCCCGGCCATGCCTGGGCTTTGCCGCTCAGTCGGTACTGGCGCACGCCTGCCAGCGCGGGTTCGGCGATTCGCCCAGGCGCTTGCGCCGGCAGGCTGGCTGAGCACACGCCCCGATCAGTCCGCCGCCGGCATTGCGCCGATGCCAGTACCGGCCCCGGCGCGCCTGTGGCGCAGAAGCAGCGGCAGCACCAGCAGATAGGCCGCAGCACCCACCGCCCAGACCAGGCCCGGCCACAGGGCCCGGCTGGCCGCGTACAGCGAGGTGACCAGCAGCGGGCCGCCCACGCCGATCAGGCTGGTGATGCTGGCCAGCGTGCCCTGCATCTCTCCCTGGTGCTCGTCATCGATGCGGCCCGTGATCAGCGCCTGCAGGGCCGGCACAGCCATACCGCCTGCGGCAAAAAACGGCAGCAGTGCAAAGGGCTCCCAGCCCGACTCGGCAAAGGCCAGCAGCAGCAGACCCAGCGCCTCGCAGGCCATGCCCACCCACAGGGCGCGCAGTTCACCCATTCGAGCCACCAGCGGACCGATGGCAAAGGCCTGCGCCAGCGCGTGGCACAGCCCGTAGCAGGCGAGGGACAGTCCGCCCAGCCACAGGCTCCAGCCGAAATGGTCCTGGCCATACAGAATCCACAGGGTGGCGGGCCATTGCGAGGCCAGCATCACCACGCCAAACACGCCGACCAGCGGACCCAGGCCTGCCCTGCCCCGCAGCCTGTGCAGCGCGGCAAAGGCGTTGAGGCTGCCGAAGACTGCGGCGGCAGGCGTGGCGGGAGTGGCGGGACCGGAGCGGCCCGCCGGATGCGGCTCCGGCAGCAACCACCAGACCAGCAGCAGGTTGGCCGCATTGAACAGCGCCGCCAGCACAAAGGGCGCACGCAGCATCCAATCGCCCAGCAGCCCGCCGAGCACGGGGCCTGCGATGAATCCCATGCCGATCGCCGCCCCCATCTGGCCAAAGCGCGCGGCGCGCTGGGGCGGTGGCGTGATGTCGGTGAGATAGGCCGAGGCCACCGCCATGTTGGCGCCCGTGACTCCAGCCAGCACCCGGCCCAGGTAGAGCCACGCCAGGCTGGGCGCCAATGCCATCAGCAGATAGTCCAGCGCGGCGCCGCCCAGCGAGACCAGCAGCACGCGCCGGCGGCCGTAGCGATCGCTGAGCGCACCCAGCAGTGGCGCGCACAGGAACTGCGCCAGTGCATACACTGCCAGCAGCGCGCCGTAGTGAAAACTGTAGGCATCCCCGCCTCCGGCCATGCTTTGCAGCAGCCCCGGAAGAATGGGCATGATCAGGCCGAGACCGATCGCATCGATCAGCAAAACGGCAAGCAGAACGAACAGCGGTTGGCGCATGCGGCATCTCTAGCAGTGATAGAGATGCGGATTATTCCATGATTTCCCTATCAGTGATAGAGCCTTGAACGACAACATATCTCCGCGCCTGAGCCGGGACACCGTGCTGCGCGCAGCGCTGGACCTGCTCAATGAAGTGGGCATCGATGCCCTCAGCACCCGCCGCCTGGCAGAACGCCTGGGCGTGCAATCGCCCACGCTGTACTGGCATTTCAAGAACAAGGCCGAGTTGCTGGCCGCCATGAACGAGGCCATCCTGCAGGAGCAGCACCTGCAGCCAGCGCCCGACCCGGGCCTGCCCTGGCAGGAAGGCTTTGTCGCCAACGCACAGAGCTTTCGCCGTGCACTGCTGTCCTATCGCGACGGCGCACGTCTTCACGCCGGAACACGGCCCCAGGGTGCGCAATTCGACCCGCTGGAAACCAAGCTTGAACGCTTGCAGGAGGCAGGCTTCGAGCCTGAGCAGGCCATCGGCCTGATGCTGGCGATCAGCCGCTTTGTGGTGGGCTGGGTGCTGGAGGAGCAGGCCGCGCCGCAAGACGGGCCCTTGGCAGGCGCCGGGCCCGACCCGGCGCGCCACCCGCTGGGTGCCCGCGGCTGGCAGGCGCTGGCAGCCCAAACGCCGGACGATGTGTTCGAGCGGAATTTGCGCGTGTTCGTCGCGGGCGCGCAGGCCATGCTTGCCCCGGACGGCTCCAGCGGCGCAGGCACGGCCAAGCAGCGCGCCGCTGCACGCCGATAGATCAGGGAGACCGGTCCGTCGGGATGACCGGGAACCACCAGGATTCATACCGGCAAAAGCAAAAATCCCCAGTGCATTTCTGCACTGGGGATTTTCTTGTTTGGGGTGGCTGATGGGGCTCGAACCCACGACAACAGGAATCACAATCCTGGACTCTACCAACTGAGCTACAGCCACCGTAGAAGCATCGAATTATATGCCAAAAACCAGCAGCCAAATGACTTGTGAACCGCAGCTGCCGTGCTGCCATGTGCGCTGCATGATCAGATCTCACTGAAAGGCAAGGCCGCCGCCCCCTGTGCGCCTGCAGAGGGTCGAACGCCCTGGCTGACTGATCTGGAGGCTTCGGGCATCTGCGGCCCAAACCGCCGCCCAAAGCAAAAATCCCCAGTGCATTTCTGCACTGGGGATTTTCTTATTTGGGGTGGCTGATGGGGCTCGAACCCACGACAACAGGAATCACAATCCTGGACTCTACCAACTGAGCTACAGCCACCGTAGAAGAACGCTATTGTATGTCAACAAACTGCTTGATTTCTGAAATTTCTGTTTTTCTAGAAATTTCTCTCATCAGGGGCGCGGGACCTTGATCTGCACCTTGAGCTGTTTCTTGAGAAGCTCGTAGTATGCCATAGCTTCTGCGACCGCAGAGCTTCGCAGGAAGTCCTGCTTCTGCGCGGCAGCGGCCTGTGCATCATCGGCCGGGCGCTCGACGATGCGGTTGATCTTGACCACGGCATAGCCTTGGGAACCCATGTCGACACCCGTCCAGGCAGGCAGCTGAGCGGTCGGCGCACGCAGGGCGGCATCCACCACTTCGCGCGGCTGGCCTTCCGGCTGATCGCGGCTGATCACCTTGGCGGCAGGCAGTTGCGCCGCGTCAGGCTTGGCCTTCCATGCTGCAAGCTTGGCCTCGCCATCGGCCTTGGCCAGCTCGGCGGACTTTTGCGCCACGTACAGGGTGCGCAGCTTGTCGCCGACCTCGGCCATGGGCAGCGTGCGGGCAGGCGTGTATTCCACCACGCGGCCGGCCACCAGTTGGCTGGAGCCCAGCTCCACTGCATCGGTGTTGCGCTTGTTGTTCAGCGAGTCGCTGGAGAACAGCGCTTCCAGGAAGCGGGGATTGGCCAGGGGACCCTTGACGTTGGGGCCGGGCTGGCGCGTCACATGCTCGGCCTTTTGCACGGTGAGCTTGAACTTTTCAGCCACGGGCTGCAGGCTGTCCGACTGTTCGTAGACAGCATTGGAGAAACCTTCCGCCAGTTCGGCGAACTTGCGCTGGGCCTGTTGCTGCTTGAGCTCGGCTTCCAGCTTGGGACGCATCTGCTCGAAGCTCGGAGCCTTGGGCTTCTTGATGTCCACCAGCGAGATGATGTGGTAGCCGAAGTCGCTGTGCACCACGTCGCTGATGTCGCCCACCTTCATGCCGAAGGCTGCGTCCTCGAAGGGCTTGACCATGGCACCGCGGCCGAAGTAGCCCAGATCGCCGCCCGATGCAGCGGAGCCGCCGTCCTGCGAATTGGCCTTGGCCAGTTCGGCGAAGCGCTTGGGGTCCTTGCGCAGCTCGGCCAGCAGTTCCTCGGCCTTGGCCTTGGCTTTTTCCTGCTCGGCAGCGGGCGCATCCTTGCCTGCATTGATCAGGATATGGCTGGCGCGGCGCTCTTCGGGGCCGGCCAGGCGCTCGGCGTTCTGGTTGTAGTAGGAACGCACATCGTCTTCGCTCAGCGTGATGCCGGCCTCGATGCTGGGCACGTCCAGCAGCAGGTATTCCACCTTGGCCTGCTCCGATTGCTGGAACTGGCTGGTGTGGGCATCGTAGTAGGCCTTGAGGTCGGCCTCGGTGGGCTGGACCTTGCTGGCGTAGGCACTGGCTTCAAAGCGCGCCACCTGCACTTCGCGGCGCTGGTACAGCGCATCGATGGCCTGCTTGACCTGGGTGTCGGTCGCAAAGGCCGTGCCCGTCACACCACCCATCACCTGGTTCATGGACAGCTCGCGGCGCAGGTTGGCCTCGAAGCCTTCGGGCGTCAGGCCCTGCGATCCGACCAGGGCGCGGTAGGCTTCGGCATCCATCGAGCCATCAGGCTTCTTGAGCGCGGCGATCGCGGGGATCTCCTGCAGCGTGCGCACCAGTTGCGCATCGGACGCCGCCAGATGCATCTTCTGCACGGCAGCGGCCAGCACCTGGTCACGCACCATCTTCTCCAGCGTGGCGTAGCGCGCCTGCGGCGAGTCCAGCAGCTTGGGGTCGATGTTGGGGTTCTCGGCGCGCAGGCGATCGCTCTCGATCCGGTGCGCGTTCTCCCATTCGGCCTGCTTGATCTCATGACCATCGACACGTGCGACGATGACGCTGGACTCCGTGAAGTAGTTCTGGTTCACACCCACGAAGATGAACGAGGGAATGATCAGCAAGAACAACAAGATCATCACGAACTTGGAATGCTTGCGGATGGATTCGAACATGGTCTGTCGTCTTTCAATGGCAGAAATAGAAAAGGCGAACTTTCGTTCGCCTTTTGTTCTTGGTGGGTGCTGACGGGGTCGAACCGCCGACCTACGCCTTGTAAGGGCGCCGCTCTACCAACTGAGCTAAGCACCCCACCTTGACTGGTGTCAGTTCAGGGCATCCTTCAATGCCTTGCCCGGACGGAACTTTGGAACCTTGGCGGCCTTGATCTTGATGGTTTCGCCGGTGCGGGGGTTGCGGCCCGTACGGGCAGCGCGCTTGCCAACGGCGAATGTGCCAAAACCAACGAGCGACACTGTACCACCCTTTTTGAGGGTTTTCTTCACAGCCTCAATCGTGGAATCCAGTGCACGAGCAGCCGCAGCCTTGGAGATGTCGGCGTTGTTAGCGATGTGCTCAATCAGTTCGGTTTTATTCACAAGATGCCTCTGGAGAAATAAGTGAATGGGATGTCTCTGCGGCCACCAACTTGGCTCGGCCAGAAACCCGGCGCGACGGATACGGAATCTGGCTTGCCGTTCGACGCCTGCCTCAGGGCAGACATCGGTGAATTAAAGCCATCGACCTTCCAGGTGTCAATGCACGCTGCGCATCGCAGCGACAGGGGACGATTCTATGCGGTTTTGGCGCCAGCTTTGGCTTTGCGGCCGGTTTTTTGCGCCCGGCGGGGGCTAGCGGCTTCACGAATTGACAAGGGTTGACAATGGACTTGCCCGCTGCAGGCCTTGCCAGTGCTGCAATGCGCCTCATCGCTACGCATCCGCGACGCCGCAGCCGCGGCCCTGCCTGACTCAAATGCTTCGAAACATATAGCAACCCCAGACAATCTGGCGTGTCTGGCGCAGGATCCGGGAACGGCCGGAGAGGCCCTCAGTGCGTGACCCGCGCGCGGATCTCGGGCAGGGCTTTTTGCAGGTAGTACACCATCGACCAGACGGTGAGCAACGCCGCCACCCAGATCAGCACCTGGCCCCAGACGCCGGTGTCGATCATGCCGAACACGCGGCCGTCATACAGCAGGAAGGGAATGGCCACCATCTGTGCCGTGGTCTTGAGCTTGCCCAGCATGTGGACGGCCACGCTCTTGCCCGCGCCCAGGTGCGCCATCCACTCGCGCAGGGCCGAGATGGCGATCTCGCGGCCGATGATGATCAGGGCCACGAACACATCGGTGCGCTGCAGGTGCACCAGCACCAGCAGCGACGCGCAGACCAGGAACTTGTCCGCCACCGGGTCGAGGAAGGCGCCGAAGGCCGATGTCTGGTTGAGCTTGCGCGCCAGGTAGCCGTCGAGCCAGTCGGTGGCCGCGAAGACGATGAACATGACCGTGGCGACCAGGTTGCGGGTCGCCACATCGAACGGCGCGTAGAACACCCCGACGATCAGCGGAATCGCGACGATCCGCGTACAGGTCATCAAGGTGGGGATGGTGAGAAACATGGCCGCCATTGTGTCACGTACCTTGGTGTTTGAGCTTCTGTTTCGGGACCCGGGGTACAGCCTGCGGGACGGTCATTTCAATGCAACGCACGGTAGATGTCTTCAGCCAGCGCGGCCGAGATGCCATCCACGCTGCACAGGTCCTCGACAGTGGCCTCGGACACACCGCGCACGCCGCCAAAGCGCTGCAGCAGGCGCGCGCGCTTCTTGGGGCCGACGCCCGGAATCTCTTCGAGCTTGCCGCCGCTCACCCGCACCTTGGCACGTGCCGCGCGCATGCCGGTGATGGCGAAGCGGTGGGCCTCGTCGCGGATCTGGGCCACCAGCATCAGCGCGGCCGAGTCATGGCCCAGGTAGATCTTCTCGCGCCCGTCGGCAAAGACCAGTTCCTCCAGGCCGACCTTGCGGCCTTCGCCCTTCTCCACGCCCACGATGCGGGAGACATCCAGCCCAAGCTGGTCGAACACCTCGCGCGCCATGCTGACCTGGCCCTTGCCGCCATCGACCAGCACCAGATCGGGCAGTTGCGGCTGCTTGCCCGTGAGCTCGGCACCGCCCGCCTCTCTTTGGGCTTCGGCCACGCGGCTGTAGCGGCGGGTCAGCACCTGGCGCATGGCGGCATAGTCGTCACCACCCGTGATGCCCTCGATGTTGAAACGCCGGTATTCGCTGCTTTGCATCTTGTGGTGATGGAAGACCACGCACGAGGCCTGCGTGGCCTCGCCCGCCGTGTGCGAGATGTCGAAGCATTCGATGGTGAGTTCATCGAGGTTTTCGCAGGCCAGGTCCAGCGCCTCGACCAGGGCGCGCGTGCGCGCCTGCTGCGAGCCTTCTTCGGCCAGCAGGCGGGCCATCTGGATGTCGGCGTTCTTTTGCGCCATCTCCAGCCAGATGCGCCGCTGTTCGCGCGGCTGCTGCACGGCGGTGATGCGCACGCCGCCTTGCTCGCTCAGCAGGGCCAGCAGCTTCTTGTCCACCGGATGGCTGACGATGAGCACGGGCGGCACGGCCACGCCGGTGTAGTGCTGGGCGATGAAGGCCTCCAGCACGATGTCCTCGACCGGGCGCGCGGACTCGGCAAGGCTGGCCTCTTCCTCGCTCGCGTAGACCGAGGCGGCATCGCCCAGATTGGCGGGAAAGTACGGCCGGTCGCCCAGGTGGCGGCCGCCGCGCACCATGGCCAGGTTGACGCAGGCGCGGCCACCCTGCACCTTCACGGCGAGGATGTCCACGTCGCGGTCGTCGGCGGTTTCTATGACCTGCTGGTGCAGCACGCGCGACAGCGCCGTCATCTGGTTGCGCACCTCGGCGGCCTGCTCGTATTCCATGCGCTCGGCCAGCTCCATCATGCGGGCCTCCAGCTGGCGCAGCAGTTCCTGGGTTTCGCCGCGCAGCATGGCTTCGGCATTGCGCACATCCAGCGCATAGGCTTCGGGCGAGATCAGATCCACGCAGGGGCCGCTGCAGCGCTTGATCTGGTAGAGCAGGCAGGGGCGCGAGCGGTTGGCAAAGACCGTGTCCTCGCAGGTGCGCAGCCGGAAGACCTTCTGCAGCAACTGGATGCTTTCCTTGACGGCCCAGGCGTTGGGATAGGGGCCGAAGTAGCGGTGGCGCTTGTCCACGGCACCACGGTAGTAGGCCATGCGCGCGAAGCGCTGGTGGGCAGGCTCGCCAGCCTGGCCGTCGCGCGCGGCCAGGCCGGTGATCTTCAGGTAGGGATAGCTCTTGTCGTCCCGGAACAGGATGTTGTACTTGGGGTGCTGCGTCTTGATGAGATTGTTTTCCAGCAGCAGGGCCTCGGCCTCGGAGCGCACCACCGTGGTTTCCAGGCGCGCGATCTTGCCGACCATGTGGCCTATGCGCGTGCCGCCATGGTTCTTGCTGAAATAGCTGGAGACGCGGCGCTTGAGGTTGATGGCCTTGCCCACGTACAGCAGGCTGCCTGCCGCGTCGAAATAGCGGTAAACGCCGGGCAGGCCCGGCAGCGCTGCCACCTGGGCCAGCAGTTCATCGGAATGGGATTCGGACATGCGCCTATTGTGGCCGCTGCCCGGGTCCGCCGCAGCGGGCCTGGGGGCGTGCGGGCGTGCGGGCCTTCGGGCTCCTACTCGGCCTCGATCTTCGAGGACTTGACCACCTGGGCCCAGCTGGACCACTCGGTCTTGACCATGGCGCCCAGCTGCTGCGGGTTCATGTAGTCCGCCGTGGCGCCCTGCTCCTGCGCCTTTTGCTTGAAGGCCGGGTTCTCCACCACCTTCTTGAGGTCGGCCGTGAGCTTGTCGATCACGGGCTTGGGCGTGGCGGCGGGCGCAAACACGGCAAACCAGGAGGTGGCGTTGACGCCCGCATAGCCGGCCTCGGCCGTGGTGGGCGCCTCAGGCAGGCTGGGCAGGCGCTGCGTGCCGGTGACGGCCAGCACGCGCAGCTTGCCGCTTTGCACATGGGGCATGAAGGGCGGCGCCGTGCCGAAGGTCAGGTCCACCTGGCCGCCCAGCAGGTCCTGCAGCGCGGGGCCGGTGCCCTTGTAGGGAACGTGGACCATCTTGATGCCGGCCTGCTGCTCCAGCATGGCGCCCGTCACGTGCTGCAGCGAGCCATTGCCCGACGAAGCGTAGTTCAGCTTGCCGGGGTTGGCCTTGGCATAGGCCACGAGCTCGGCCAGCGTCTTCACGGGCAGGTCGGAGCGCACCACGATGATCTGCGGCGCCGACAGCACATTGGCCACGGGCTGGAAGTCACCCTGCTCCCAGATGCGGGCCTTGGTCAGGTGGGGCGAAATGACGTGGTAGCCCGAGTACTGCATGAGCAGGGTGTAACCATCGGCCTCGGCACGCTTGACCAGGCTGGCTGCGATGGAGCCGTTGCCGCCGCCCTTGTTGTCCACCACCACCGATTGGCCGATCACGGGCGCCAGGGCCTGGGCCGCCATGCGCGCCGCCAGGTCGGTGGTGCCGCCGGCCGCGGCCGGCACGATCATGGTGATGGTCTTGGCGGGGTAGCCGCCCTGGGCCAGCGCGGCCGTGCCGCCCAGGCCCAGTCCTGCGATGGCCATGGCCACGGCTGCGATCTGTCTGCGTTGAATCTTCTTCATCTTTGTCTCCTTGGGTTTGCTCGGTTCTTGTGAATGAGAATGCGCGCCGGCCTCAGCCCTTGGCCAAAGCCCGTTCGCGGATGGCCGAGAAATCGGGCGGCGGCTGGTGCAGGTCCAGCCGGGCACCGGCCTTGGCGATCTGGCTGGCCGTGTCATGGCCGATCAGCGCGGGCAGGCTGCGCGCGGCAGCGACGATCTGCGCCAGGTCCACGCCGGTGTCGTAGCCCATGAGCTGCAGCGCGTGGACGATGTCCTCGGTGCAGGCATTGCCCGAGGCGCCGGGCGCGTAGGGGCAGCCGCCCAGGCCGCCGATGGAGGCATCGAAGCGGTCGCCGCCTGCCTCGATCGAGGCCAGCACATTGCCCAGGGCCATGCCGCGCGTGTTGTGGAAATGCAGGGTCAGTCCCAGCTGCGGCCAGCGCTGCCGGAAGGCAACCACCATCGAACGCACCTGGGTCGGGAAGGCCATGCCCGTGGTGTCGCACAGCGTGATGCCCTGCACGCCCAGGTCGGCAAAGCGCTGCACCCAGTCGAAGACTTCCTGCTGCGGCACATCGCCCTCCATGGGGCAGCCGAAGCAGCACGACAGCGAGACATTGACCGGCACGCCGGCCTGCTGCGCCGTGGCCACGACCTGGGCCAGCGCCGCGAACGACTGGCTGCGCTGCATGCGCAGGTTGCACAGGTTGTGGGTCTCGCTGACCGACATGACCAGATTCAGCTCGTCCGTGCGCGCCTCGATGGCGCGCTCGGCGCCGCGGGCATTGGGCACCAGGGCCGTGTAGACGGTGCCGGGCCGGCGCTCGATCTCGCGCATGACGATTTCGCCATCGCGCAGCGCGGGAATGGCCGTGGGCGAGACAAAGGCCGTGACCTCAATCTTGGACAGCCCGGCCTGCGACAGCGCATTGACCAGGGCGATCTTGTCCTCGGTGGGGACGAAGGCCTGTTCCATCTGCAGCCCGTCGCGCGTGCCGACCTCGTTGAAGAAGACGCGGCGGCCCGCGCCCTGCCAGACATCCGTGGGGGGGACGGCATTCATTGGATCACTCCCTTGCTGCGCAGCAGCGCAATCTGTGGGGCGGTGAGGCCGGCCTCGGCCAGCACGGCATCGGTGTCGTCGCCCACATGGGGGGCGCTGCTGCGCACCGTGCCGGGCGTGAGCGAGAGCTTGGGGACGATGCCCGGCACCTCGATGTCGTCGCCGTCGCGCGTGTGCTGGCTGAGGATCATGTCGCGGGCGCGGTAGTGCGGGTCCTCGGCAATGTCCTTGGCCGTGTAGACCTTGCCGGCCGGCACGCGCGCGGCGGCCAGCTGGTCCATCACGGCCTGCACGCTCTGCGAGCGCGTCCAGCCGCCGATGACGGCGTCGATCTCGGCGATGCGCGCCACGCGGCCCGCGTTGTCGGCCAGTTGCGGGTCGTCGGCCAGGTCCTGGCGGCCGATGGTGGCCATCAGGCGCTTGAAGATGGAGTCGCCATTGCCGGCCACCAGCACCCAGCCGTCCTGGCAGGGATAGGCGTTGGACGGCGCAATGCCCGGCAGCGCACTGCCCGCCGCCTCGCGCACGGCACCGAAGGCGCTGTATTCGGGCAGCAGGCTTTCCATGACGTTGAACACCGCCTCGTGCAACGCCACGTCGATCACCTGGCCCGCGCCGCCATTCACCTTGCGGTGGTACAGGGCCATCATCACGCCGATCACGCCATGCAGCGCGGCCAGCGTGTCGCCAATGGACACGCCCACGCGCACCGGCACGCGGCCGGGCTCGGCCGTCAGGTGGCGCAGGCCGCCCATGGCCTCGCCGATCACGCCAAAGCCCGGCAGGTCGCGGTAAGGGCCGGTCTGGCCGTAGCCCGAGATGCGCAGGATGACCAGGCCGGGGTTGAGCGCATGCAGCTCCTCGGGCGACATGCCCCAGCCTTCCAGCGTGCCGGGGCGGAAGTTCTCGACCAGCACATCGGCCTCGGCGATCAGGCGCCGGGCGATGTCCTGGCCCTCCTGCTGGCGCAGGTCAAGCGCCACCGAACGCTTGTTGCGCGACTGCACCTGCCACCAGACCGAGGTGCCGTTCTTGATCAGGCGCCAGTTGCGCAGCGGGTCGCCTGCGCCCGGCGCCTCGATCTTGACCACGTCGGCGCCGAACTCGCCCAGTGTCTTGCCGCAGAACGGCCCTGCGATCAATTGCCCCATCTCGACCACGCGCACGCCGTTGAGCGCGCCGGGGGTGGGGGCCAGCCTTGTCTGTTGTGTCATGGGTGAACGCTTCCTCGTTGTCTCCGCAGCCTGCCTGCGATGGCACAGCCGCGGCGCCGATCTTGCCGCCGTCCGCGCCGGCCGCAAAACGCTCAAGCGCGACGCTGCCATCGCAAACCGGCATGGCAGAACCCGGCCGAGCGGGGCCGGGAGATAATCGCCACCCCATGAAACTCGACCCGATCTCGCTGCGCCTGTTCGTGGCCGTGATGGAGGAAAGCGCCATCGCCCGCGCCGCCGCACGTGAACACATCGCCCCCTCGGCCGCCAGCCGGAGGCTGGCCGAGCTGGAAAGCCAGCTGCAGGTGGAGCTGTTCATGCGCAGCAACCGCGGAAGCGTGCCCACGGCCGCCGCCTATGCGCTGCTGAACATGGCGCGCGGCGTGCTCAACGACCTCGATGGCATCGGCGAGCAGATGCGCGAGTACGGCAGCGGCCTGCGCGGCCATGTGCGCGTGATGGCCAACATCTCGGCCATCACCCAGTTCCTGCCCTCCCAGCTGCAGCGCTTCCTGGACCAGCACCCGCATGTGGACGTACGCCTGCAGGAGCGCGTGAGCAGCGACATCGCACGCGCCGTGGCCGACAACGAGGCCGACATCGGCATCCTCAACCAGGGCAGCTATGGCGAGAAGATCCGCCTGCGCCCCTACCGGCGCGACCGCCTCATCGTCATCGTGCCCCAGGGCCATGCGCTGGTGCGCAGGCGCTCGCTGCGGCTGGCCCAGGTGCTGGACCACGACCTGGTGGGCATGCACGCCGGCAGTGCGCTCAACCACCAGATCACGCGCGCCGCGGCCGACCTGGGCCTGCAGCCCCGGCTGCGCATGAAGGTCACGGGCTATGACGCGCTGTGCCTGATGGTGGCCTCGGGCCTGGGCGTCGGCATCCTGCCCGAAGGCAGCGCGCGCCTGTACCTGGGCGCCCTGCCGCTGCGCTGCATTGCGCTGGACGAGCCCTGGGCCGAGCGCCAGCTGATGCTGTGCGTGCGCTCGCAAGAGGCACTGCCGCCCGTGGCGCAGTTGCTGGTCGAGCACCTGTGCGAACCCTGATCTGTGCGAGCCCCGATTCCCATGCTGCCCTTCATCCCCATCGCACCCGCCCCGGCACGCGCCCCGGCGCCCGGACAGACACCTGCGCTGACCTGGGACATCTTCTGCCAGGTCATAGACAACTTTGGAGACATTGGCGTGTGCTGGCGCGCGGCGGCCGACCTGGCCTCACGCGGCCATCGCGTGCGGCTGTGGATGGACGACGCCAGCGCCCTGGCCTGGATGGCGCCCCCGCCCCACCCGGCCGGGCTCAGCGTGCACGGCTGGCCCACGCAGGCGCAGGACGTCCCGCAGGCCGTGGGTGATGTGGTCATCGAGGCCTTTGGCTGCGAGATCCCGCCGCCCTTCCTGGCGGCCATCGCGCGCCGGGCCCCGCTGTGGATCAACCTCGAGTACCTGTCGGCCGAGGACTATGTGGAGCGCTGCCACCGCCTGCCCTCGCCGCTGATGTCGGGGCCGGCTGCGGGGTTGACGCGGTGGTTCTTCTATCCGGGCTTCACGGTCGCCACGGGCGGCCTGCTGCGCGAGCCGGATCTGGCCGCGCGCCAGGCGGCTTTTGCGACACAGGGCCGGCAGTCTTGGCGCACACGCCACGGCATGGCCGCCAGCGATTGCGCCATCTCGCTGTTCTGCTACGAGCCTCCTGCCCTGCCGCAATGGCTGGCCCGGCTGCATTCGGCCCCCCCGCTCCCGCAGGCCACGCATTTGCTGGTGACCCCCGGTCGCGCAGCCGCCGCCGTGCAGCAGGCCATGGACGGCATGCCGGCCCGGGAGCAAGACGCAGTGACCCGGCATGCACTGGCACCCTGCCCCCAGCCGCAGTTCGACGAAATGCTCTGGGCCTGCGACCTGAACCTGGTGCGTGGCGAGGACTCGCTGGTCCGCGCGCTCTGGGCGGGCCAGCCGCTGGTCTGGCACATCTATCCCCAGCACGACGGCGCCCATCACGACAAGCTCGACGCCTTTCTTGGCTGGCTGCAGGCGCCGGCCAGCCTGCGCGCCTTCCACCATGCCTGGAACGGCATGGCACCGGCAGGCACCCTGCCCGCGATCACGCCCGAGCTGCTGCGTCAATGGCAGGAATGCGTGCAGGCGGCACGCTTGCGGCTGCTGCAACAGACCCCATTGATTGAGCAGCTACAAGCTTTCGTGACCGAAAAAAGCTAGAATGCACGTTTTGCCTCCCTGGAGGCGCCGCTGCGGGCGACCGCCAGCCGGCCGCCACTGACCAGGGTTGCACCCGCCGCGGAACTGCGGCAGGCGCACCGTCCCAGCGACTTCGCTTGCCTGCCCTGTTGAGCGGCTCAACCTCAGCCAAGCAAGCTATGAAAATCGCTCAAGAAATCCGCGCCGGCAACGTCATCATGCACGGCAAGGACCCGATGATCGTCCTGAAGACCGAATACGCTCGCGGTGGCCGCGGCGCCGCTACGGTCCGCATGAAGCTCAAGTCCCTGCTGGGCAACATGGGCACCGAAGTCGTCTTCAAGGCCGACGACAAGATCGACAACGTGATCCTGGACAAGAAGGAGTGCACCTACTCCTACTTCGCCGATCCGATGTACGTCTGGATGGATGCCGACTACAACCAGTACGAAGTGGAAGCCGCCAACATGGGCGATGCCATCAACTACCTGGAAGACGGCATGCAGGCCGAAGTCGTGTTCTACGACGGCAAGGCCATCTCCTGCGAACTGCCCACTTCCGTGGAACGCGAGATCACCTGGACCGAACCCGCCGTCAAGGGCGACACATCGGGCAAGGTGCTCAAGCCCGCCAAGATCGCCACCGGCTTCGAGGTGCCCGTGCCCCTGTTCGTGAGCCAGGGCGACAAGATCGAAATCGACACCCGCACCGGCGAATACCGCAAGCGCGTCTAAACAACGCCTGCAGTTCCCTCTGCGAAGCCCCTGCCAGTCTCTGGCAGGGGCTTTTTCTTTGCCTGCGCGCCGTATGATCATCAATATTTACCCGGATTTAATTGACGCAATAATTTTACCCGGCTAATATATGCGCCATGACTACCGAATCCAGCGCAGCGGCCGCCGAGCCCGCACCCAGCTACACCATCTTCCAGGGCCACCGCCGGCTGCTGCAGGCCGGCAGGCCGGCCATCCTGAAGTTCCTGCAAAGCCATGAGCAACAGGCCCACGACAGCGGGACCGCGCCGCCGCTGTGGGTGTTCGACGACCACAGCGGCATGCGGCTGGATCTGGACTGGCGCAGCGAGCTGGCGGCAACGCCCGCCCCCGCCGAAGCCGCCGCGCCCCGCAGCGTGGGCCGGCCCAGGCTGGGCGTGGTGGCGCGCGAGGTGACCTTGCTGCCCCGCCATTGGGAATGGCTCAACCGCCAGCCCGGCGGCGCCTCCGGCGCACTGCGCAGGCTGATCGAGGAGGCGCGCGGCAAGCACGCCGCACAGGATGCCATGCGCGCCGCCACCGAAGCCGTCTACCGCTTCATGAGCGAGATGGCGGGCGACCTCCCCCATTTCGAGGACGCCAGCCGCGCCCTGTTCGCGCGCCAGGCAGAAGCCTTTGCACAGCACACCGCCGCCTGGCCCGAGGATGTGCGAAGCTATCTGCAGCAACTGGGCGGCCCCGTGTGGACGGCCTCACCTGCGGCGCCCGCCCAGGACTGAAGACCAGACCTACCCGAACTCATTGCTTTTCTCGTCGCATTACCAGACACAACATGACGAAACCGACCCAACCTTTGCCCCAGGCCGCCGCGCCTGCCGCATCCGGCCCCGGCGGGCCGCCCGTTGCCGGCAGCCAGCCGCTGTGGCGCACCTTTCTGGTGTTCCTGGGCCCCATGGTGCTGGCCAACATCCTGCAATCGCTGTCGGGCACCATCAACAGCGTCTTCATCGGCCAGATGCTGGGCGTGCAGGCGTTGGCCGCCGTCGCGGCCTTCTTTCCTGTGATGTTCGTCTTCATCGCCTTCGTGATCGGACTGGGCGCAGGCTCCTCGGTGCTGATCGGCCAGGCCTACGGTGCGCGCATGCATGACAAGCTGCGCGCCATCGCAGGCACGACCCTGTGCGTAGGCCTGCTGTTCGGCGCCCTCGTCGCACTGTTCGGCGGCCTGTTCACCGGCCCGCTGATGCGGCTGCTGGGCACGCCCCCGGACATCATGGAGCAGGCCACCCTGTATTCGCGCATCGTGCTGCTGGGCATGCCGGGGCTGTTCGTCTTCCTGCTGGCCACCTCGCTGCTGCGTGGCGTGGGCGACACGGTCTCGCCCATGTTCGCGCTGCTGATCTCCACGGTGACAGGACTGGCCTGCACCCCGGCGCTGATTGCGGGCTGGGCCGGCCTGCCGCGCCTGGGCGTGGCCAGCGCGGGCGTGTCCATGATCCTGGGCTTCACCCTGGCGCTGGCCTGGCTGGGCTGGCGGCTGCGCCGCATCGGCAGTCCGCTGGCGCCCAATGCCGAGTTGTGGAAGACCCTGCGCATCGACAGGACCCTGCTCAAGAGCATCCTGCGCGTGGGCATTCCCACGGGCGTGCAAATGATTGCCTCCTCCATGGCGGGCCTGGTGGTCGTGTCGCTGGTCAACGGCTTCGGCTCCAGCGCCACGGCAGCCTACGGTGCGGTCTACCAGATCAACTCGTTTGCGCAGTTCCCGGTGATCTCGGTGGCCATCACGGCCTCCATCCTGGGGGCCCAGGCCATTGGCGCAGGCCGCAGTGAGCGCCTGGGCGCCATCACGGCCACGGCCATCCGCATGAACCTGGTGCTGGGCGCCGCCCTGGCCCTGATCGGCAGCGTGTTCGCACGGCCGCTGCTGGGCATGTTCATCACCGAGGAGCAGGTGCTGGTGCTGGCCATCGAGCTGCTGTACATCGTGCTGTGGAGCGGCCTGCTGCTGGGCTGCTTCATCGCCCTGTCGTCCATCATGCGTGCCAGCGGTGACGTGGTCATTCCCACGGCCATCACCATCACGGTGCTCGCCGTGCTGGAGCTGCCCATGGCCTGGTGGCTGAGCCGCAGCTTCGGGCTGATGGGGATCTGGATGGCATTTCCGCTGTCCTATACCCTGACGCTGTGCCTGCAGACCGCCTACTACAAGCTGGTCTGGAAGAAGCGACCCATCCGCCGCATGGTGTAAGGCATGCGCCACGCACAACAGGCTTCCCGAGGGAAGCCTGTTTTTTTGGGCGAGGAAAGCGTCAGGCGTTCAGGTCCAGCACCACACGCCCTTCGATCTTGCCTTCGTGCATGCGCGCAAAGATGTCGTTGATGTTCTCCAGCCGGTCGGTGGACACGGTGGCCTTGACCTTGCCCATGGCCGCGAAGTCCAGCGACTCCTGCAGGTCCAGCCGCGTGCCCACGATGGAGCCGCGCACCGTCACGCCGCTGAGCACCATGTTGAAGATGGGCAACGGGAAGCTGCCGGGCGGCAGGCCGTTGAGCGACACCGTGCCGCCGCGCCGGACCATGCCCAGCGCCTGCTCGAAGGCCTTGGGCGATACCGCCGTCACCAGGGCGCCGTGTGCGCCGCCGATCTCCTTCTTCAGGTAGGCAGCAGGATCCGTGGTCATGGCGTTGACCGTGACCTGCGCACCCAGTCGCCTGGCCAGCGCCAGCTTGTCGTCATCCACATCCACCGCCGCCACGTTCAGGCCCATGGCCTTGGCGTACTGCACGGCCATGTGGCCCAGGCCGCCAATGCCCGAGATCACCACCCAGTTGCCCGGCTTGGTGTCCGTGACCTTCAGGCCCTTGTAGACGGTGACCCCCGCGCACAGCACGGGCGCGATCTCGATGAGGTCCACGCTGCCGGGCAGCAGGCCCACGAAGTTGGCATCGGCCAGCGCGTACTGCGCAAAGCCGCCGTTGACGGAGTAGCCGGTGTTCTTTTGCTGCTCGCACAGCGTCTCCCAGCCGCCCAGGCAATGCTCGCAATGGCCGCAGGCGGTATAGAGCCAGGGAATGCCGACCCGGTCGCCTTCCTTCACATGCGTGACGCCTGCACCCACGGCGGCCACATAGCCCACGCCTTCATGGCCGGGGATGAAAGGCGGATTGGGCTTGACGGGCCAATCGCCCTGCGCCGCATGCAGGTCGGTATGGCAGACGCCGCAGGCCTCGATCTTCACCAGCACATGACCGGGATCGGGCCGGGGCACCTGGACTTCCTCGATGGTGAGGGGCTTGCCAAACTCCCGCACCACGGCGGCCTTCATGGTCCTGTTCATTCGCGCCATCCTTTCTTTGCGTCAAAGTAGGTACAGCATTTCAGCGAAGCGACCCGGGCGCCTTGATCGAAATCAGGCCTTGGACCATCAAGGACAAAAAAAAGCGGGCAAGGAAAACCTTGCCCGCTTTTCAAGGATGCGAACGCAGGCCTTACACGGGCTGGCCCACCAGGTCGTGGCCCTGCGTGCCCACGATGCGCGCCTTCACGAAGTCGCCTACCTTGTAGGTCTTGCTGGCCTTCTCGGGCGGCAGCAGGTGCACCAGGCCGTCGATCTCGGGCGCATCGGCATAGCTGCGGCCCACGCCCCCCTTCTTGCCCAGGCCCACGGACTTGTCCACCAGCACCTGCATGGTCTGGCCCACGCGCTTTTGCAGGCGTGCAGTGGACACCTCTTCGGCCACGGCCATGAAGCGCGCGCGGCGCTCCTCGCGCACTTCCTCGGGCAGCATGCCGGGAATCTCGTTGGCGGCGGCGCCTTCGACCGGACTGTAGGCAAAGCAGCCCGCGCGGTCGATCTGCGCCTCGCGCAGGAACTGCAGCAGGTGCTCGAACTCCTGCTCGGTCTCGCCGGGGAAGCCCGCGATGAAGGTGGAGCGGATCACCAGATCAGGACAGATCTCGCGCCAGCGCTGCAGACGCTCCAGGTTCTTCTCGCCGTTGGCCGGGCGCTTCATGCGCTTCAAGACATCGGGATGGCTGTGCTGGAAGGGCACGTCCAGATAGGGCAGCACGCGGCCCGTGGCCATGAACGGAATGATCTCGTCCACGCTGGGGTACGGATAGACATAGTGCAGGCGCACCCAGGCCCCATAGGGCTCGGCGATCTCGGCCAGCGTCTGCACCAGTTCGAGCATGCGCGTCTTCACCGGCTTGCCGTCCCAAAAGCCCGTGCGGTACTTCACGTCCACGCCATAGGCCGAGGTGTCCTGGCTGATCACCAGCAGTTCCTTGACGCCGCCCTCGAACAGCGCACGCGCCTCCTTGAGCACATCGCCCACCGGACGCGAGACCAGATCACCGCGCATGGAGGGGATGATGCAGAAGGTGCAGCGGTGGTTGCAGCCCTCGGAAATCTTCAGGTAGGCGTAGTGCCTGGGGGTGAGCTTGATGCCCGCCTCACCAAAGGCGCCCGGCACCAGGTCGATGAAGGGATCGTGCGGCTTGGGCAGATGGGTGTGGACGGCATTCATCACCTCCTGCGTGGCGTGCGGCCCGGTCACGGCCAGCACGCTGGGGTGCACTTCCTGGATCAGGTTGCCGCCGTCCTTGCCCGCCTTGGCGCCCAGGCAGCCCGTGACGATGACCTTGCCGTTCTCGGCCAGCGCCTCGCCGATGGTGTCCAGGCTCTCGCGCACGGCGTCATCGATGAAACCGCAGGTGTTGACGATCACCAGGTCGGCGCCCTCGAAGGTCTTGGAGGTCTGGTAGCCCTCGGCGCTGAGTTGGGTAAGGATGAGTTCGGAGTCCGTGAGTGCCTTGGGGCAGCCAAGAGATACGAAGCCCACGCGCGGAGCGGCCGCGCCGGCAGGGGTTGTCATGGTTGTTGCGTCGCTCGTGGGATTCATAGGGGCGATATTGTCCCAGTTCTGCGTGAACTTGGCACATCGACCCCGAACTTATCCCTGAAAGCTCAGCTGCCGCGCTTGATGCCCAGGGCGCTCAGCATCTGCTCGGTCTGCTTTTGCATCTGCTCCTGCATCTGGGTGAACATGCTCTGCGACTGCTCCATGTAGCTGCTCATCATGTTCTGCATGGCGGGCGGCTGCATGCGCATGAACTGGCTCCAGGCCTCGGGCGAGGTGCCCTGCGCCTGCTCGGCCAGCTTGTTCTGGAAGTCGGTGAACATCTGCACGTTCTTTTCCAGGTACGAGCCCATGTAGCCCTGCATGGCATGGCCGTAGAAACGGATGATGTTGGCCAGCACGGTCTCGGAGAACATGGGCGCGCCGCCGGCCTCTTCTTCCAGAATGATCTGCAGCAGGATGCTGCGCGTGAGGTCTTCGCCGGTCTTGGCGTCCTTGACCACCACGGGCTCGTTGCCCATCACCAGCTGCTTGACTTCCGTCAGCGTGATGTAGGAGGACGTGTTGGTGTCGTAGAGACGGCGGTTGGGGTATTTCTTGATCACGCGCTGGGCGCTGGGGGCGGCGGCTGTTGTCGTCTCTTGCATTGCAATGCTTCTCCTCTTGTACGTGCTTGTACCTGCTTGTACGGGCCATCGATCTATTGCAGTGCAACAGATTCTAGGCAGCGCACACCGCACCTGGCGCAGCAGTAACCCTGATGGTGATCAACGCATGCGACAAAGCGAATGGCCGCCTTGCCGCCGTCCGGGCAAAAAAAATCCCGCTTGAAGCGGGATTTTTTGCAGCCCCTGGTGAGACTGCTTTGTTTGGTAGGCGCGATTGGACTCGAACCAACGACCCCCACCATGTCAAGGTGGTGCTCTAACCAGCTGAGCTACGCGCCTGTCGTTTGTTGAAGCCGCAAGTATAGCAGTGCAAAACAGGGCTTCCGGGCAAGTTGCGCAGTTTTTCCGATCACAGCACCTTGGCGCGTTCCAGCATGGCGTGCATCAGCACATTGCAGCCTGCGGTGATATCGGCCGGCGCGGCATCTTCGATCTCGTTGTGGCTGATGCCGTCCTTGCAGGGGATGAAGACCATGCCGGCCGGTGCCAGGCGCGCCATGTAGACCGCGTCATGCCCGGCCCCCGAGACAACGGGCATGTGCGAGTAGCCCAGGGCCTTGGCGGCGCGCGCCACCGCATCCACGCAGTCGCCATGAAAGGGCTGGGCCGGGTAGCTGGAGACCAGGTTGATCGTGATGGGCAGGCCCGTCTCCTGGCTGATGCGCGCGGCCACGGCGCGGATGTCGGCGTCCATGGCTTCGCAGTCGGCATCGGTGGCGTTGCGCAGATCGATGCTGAATTTGACCTGCCCCGGGATCACGTTGCGGCTGTTGGGATGGACCTGCACCATGCCCACGGTGCCGCGCCCGTGGGGCGGATGGCGGTGGGCGCAGGCCACCACTTCCTGCATGAGCTGCGCGGCCGCCTGCAGCGCATCCTTTCGCAGCGCCATGGGCGTGGGGCCGGCATGGGCCTCCATGCCCGTGACCACGCAGTCGTACCAGCGGATGCCCAGCACGCCGGTGACCACGCCAATGGTCCTGGCGTTGTCCTCCAACACGGGGCCCTGTTCGATATGGGCCTCGAAATAGGCACCGATCGGGTGGTCGCCGGGCTCCTGGCTGCCCACATAGCCGATGCGCTCCAGCTCGCCCTTGACGGTCTTGCCCTCGGAATCGGTGGCGGCATAGGCATGCTCCAGCGTGAAGGCCCGGGCAAACACGCCGGAGCCCATCATCACCGGCACGAAGCGCGAGCCTTCCTCGTTCGTCCAGAATGCCACCTCGATGGGGGCTTCGGTCTCGATGCCATGGTCGTTGAGCGTGCGCACCACCTCCAGCCCCGCCAGCACGCCGTAGTTGCCGTCGAACTTGCCGCCCGTGGGCTGGGTGTCGATGTGGCTGCCCGTCATGATGGGCGGCAGGCTGTTGTCGCGCCCGGGCCGGCGCATGAAGCCGTTGCCGATCTTGTCGATGGTCACCGTCATGCCTGCCTCGCGCGCCCAGCGGGTCACCAGGTCACGGCCCTGGCGGTCCAGGTCGGTCAGCGTCAGGCGGCAGACGCCGCCCTTGGGCGTGGCGCCGATCCGGGCCAGTTCCATGAGCGAATCCCACAGCCGGCTTCCGTTGACGCGCAGCTGCGCGATGTCCTGCTTCAGTTGGGTGTCGGTATCCATTGCTGTCTCCTTGTCATGCGGGCTTCAGCGCGCCACGGCCGTGGGCTGCAGCGCGGCGGCGCGGCGCTGCACCGCGTCGAAGTTGGGACCGAAGGCCGGGCGCTTGATGTAGCGCCCCTTGCCCATCTCGGCACGCAGATCGCCCTGCGCATAGGCCACCACGCCCTGGCTGATGGTGTGGCTGGGCATGCCCTGTACGGTGCGGCCCTCGAAGATGTTGTAGTCGCCCTTGGAATGCTGGGTCTTGACCGACAGGGTGTGGGTGGCGGCAGGGTCCCAGACCACCAGATCGGCATCGGCCCCCACGCCGACCAGGCCCTTGCGCGGATAGATGTTGAACAGCCTGGCGGTGTTGGCCGAGGTGATGGCCACGAATTCGCTGGGCGTCAGCCGGCCGGTGTTCACACCCGCATCCCAGATCACGGCCAGGCGCTCTTCCACGCCGCCGGTGCCGTTGGGGATCTTGGCGAAGTTGTCCCTGCCCATGGCTTTCTGCGCGGCGCAGAAGGTGCAATGGTCGGTGGCCGTGGTGTGCAGCTGGCCCGACTGCAGGCCCTGCCACAGCGCCTCCTGGTGGCCCTTGGCCCGGAAGGGCGGGCTCATCACATGGGCGGCCGCCTTGGCGAAGTCGGGGTCGCGGTACACGCTTTCGTCGATCACCAGATGGCCGGCCAGCACTTCGCCATACACACGCTGGCCGCGTGCACGGGCGGCGGCAATGGCCTGGGCCGCTTCGGTGCAGCTGACATGCACCACATAGATGGGCACGCCCAGCACGCCGGCGATGGCGATGGCGCGGTTGGCCGCCTCGGCCTCCACCATGGGAGGGCGGGCCAGCGGATGGCCCTCGGGCCCGGTGATGCCCATCTTGGCCACTTCCTGCTGCAGCAGATAGACCAGCTCGCCGTTCTCTGCATGCACCGTGGGCATGGCACCCAGCTCCAGCGCGCGCTTGAAGCTGTTCACCAGGGTTTCGTCATCGCACATGATGGCGTTCTTGTAGGCCATGAAGTGCTTGAAGCTGTTGATGCCTTCCTCACGCACCAGCGTGCCCATATCGGCATGGACGCTGTCGCTCCACCAGGTGACGGCCACGTGGAAGGAGTAGTCGGCCGCAGCCTTCTCGGCCCAGCCGCGCCATTTGCGGTAGGCGTCCAGCAGCGGCTCCTGCGGATCGGGAATGACGAAGTCGATGATGCTGGTGGTGCCGCCGGCCAGCGCCGCCGCCGTGCCGGTGTAGAAGTCATCGGCCGTGACCGTGCCCATGAAGGGCAGTTGCATGTGGGTGTGCGGATCGATGCCGCCGGGCATGACGAACTGCCCCGAGGCATCGATCACCTGCGCCCCGGCCGGCACCAGGGCCGCCACATCCGGCCCCACGGCCGCGATCACCCCATCCACACACAGCACGTCGGCCTTCTCCTGCCGGTCCGCATTCACCACCGTGCCGCCACGCACCCATACCGAATCCTGTGATTGACCCATAGCGTCATGCCTCCTGTTGGTTGGTCCGGCCTATGCCTTGCTCAGCGCGGGTGCGCCCTTGGTCACCTGGCCCGCCATGCCGATGCGGTACACCACGCCGGCAATGAACAGGCCGATGAACCATGCGTAGTCATAGGCATGCTTGAAGAAATCACCCACGTTCGGGAAGGCGCCCGGGAACGCGGCGTGCAGGAAGCCGGGCAGGTTGGGCGCCACGCCCAGCGCGAAGGCCGCCACGGCCACCCAGTTCCAGCCGTTGGAGTAGCGGTAGGCGCCCTCTTCCCTGTACAGGTCTTCCACCACCAGCTGCTTTTTGCGCACCAGGAAGTAGTCCACCATCAGAATGCCCGCGATCGGACCCAGCAGGGCCGAGTAGCCGATCAGCCAGGTGAAGATGTAGCCCTCGGTCGATTCCAGGATCTTCCAGGGCATCATCACGATGGCAATGGCCACCGTCATGTAGCCGCCCACGCGGTAGCTGATCTTCCTGGGCGCCAAAGCGGAGAAGTCATAGGCCGGCCCCACCAGGTTGGCCGCCAGGTTCACGCTCACGGTGTCGATCAGCAGCACGATCAGCGCGATCAGAACGGCCGCCCCCGTCATGCGGCTGGCGACATCCACGGGGTCCCACAAGGCCTTGCCGTAGATCACCACGGTGCCCGATGTCACCACCACCGCCAGCATGGCCAGCAGCCCCATGGGCACCGGCAGGCCGATGGCCTGGCCCACCACCTGGTCCTTCTGCGACTTGGCAAAGCGCGTGAAGTCCGGAATATTCAATGCCAGCGTGGCCCAGAAGCCCACCATGGCCGTCAGCGACGGCCAGAACACCGACATGAACTGGCCCGCCTTGGGGCCGCCCGGCGCGTACTGCGAAGGCTGCTCCATGATGGGGCCGAAGCCGCCGGCCTTCTGGTAGACCCATCCCAGCAGCACGAAGCAGATCAGGATCTTGAGCGGCGCTGTCCAGGTCTCCAGCTTGCGTATGGACTCGATGCCATGCACCACGAAGTAGAACTGGATCGCCCAAAACACCAGAAAGCACACCAGCTGCCCCACATTGATGCCCAGGCCCGCGATCTTCTCGCCTTCCAGCGGATGGCCCAGCAGCACGCCCAGCAGGGTGTAGATCATCATGCCGCCGAACCAGGTCTGGATGCCGTACCAGCCACAGGCCACCAGGGCCCGCAGCAGGGCGGGCAGCTTGGCCCCCCGGGTGCCGAACGAAGCGCGGGCCAGCACGGCGAAGGGAATGCCGTACCGGGCCCCGGCGTGGCCGATGAGCAGCATGGGCACCAGCACGATGAGATTGCCCAGGAACACCGTCATCACCGCCTGCGACCACGACATGCCGTTGGTGATCATGCTGGCCGCCAGCGTGTACGCCGGAATGCACATCACCATACCTATCCACAGGGCGGCGAAGTGGTACCAGGTCCAGGTTCGCTGACTTGGCAGCGTGGGTGCGAGGTCGTGGTTCCACAGGCTGCCTGTGGAATCACCGGAATGCGGGGCATGCGACATTGCGAAGCTCCTTCTCGAAGAGAGAAATCACCAATCCATTGCTGATCCAGGGTCTGACGTTTTCCAACAAGCGCATTTCGTGCCAGGTCGGCCCGGATGCGGGCCGTGCGCCGACCTGCCGCAATGCCCCTCTAGCCCTGCGCCGTCACGGCCCGGCGCATGGGGTTGTTGGGATGCGTCGTCCAGTTCGCATACTCCCCGGTGACCGTCTGGCCGGTGCGGGGGTCCACCTCGCCCGGCTGGAGGCTGCGCATGGTGATGCACTCGGGCACGGGGCAGATGGAAACGCACAGGTTGCAGCCCACGCATTCGGCGTCATCCACCTCGAACCTGCGCACGCCCCCCTCCTTGCTGAAGGTGATGGCCTGGTGGGAGGTGTCCTCGCAGGCCACATGGCAACGGCCGCACTGGATGCAGCTGTCCTGGTTGATCACGGCCTTGTCGATATGGTTGAGGTTCAGGTCCTTCCAGTCCCTGACCGTGGGCACCGCCCGGCCCTGGAAATCCTCGATGCGCGCAAAGCCGTGGGCGTCCATGTAGTTGGACAGGCCGTCGCACATGTCCTGCACGATGCGAAACCCGTACACCATGGCCGCCGTGCATACCTGGACATTGCCGCATCCCAGCGCGATGTACTCGGCCGCGTCCTTCCAGGTGGTGATGCCGCCAATCCCCGAGATGGGCAGGCCGGCCGTCTGCGGGTCGCGCGCGATCTCTGCCACCATGTTCTGGGCGATGGGCTTGACGGCCGGGCCGCAGTAGCCGCCGTGCGAACCCTGGCCATCGGTGCTGGGGTGCATCACCAGCGTGTCCAGGTTCACGCCCATCAGCGAGTTGATGGTATTGATCAGGGACACCGCATCCGCCCCCCCGGCCTTGGCCGCCCGCGCGGGAAAGCGCACGTCGGTGATGTTGGGCGTGAGCTTCACGATCACGGGCAGCCGGCTGTACTGCTTGCACCACTGCGTGACCATCTGGATGTACTCGGGCACCTGGCCCACGGCCGCGCCCATGCCGCGCTCGCTCATGCCGTGCGGGCAGCCGAAGTTCAGCTCCAGCCCGTCGGCGCCGGTGTCCTCCACCATGGGCAGGATGCGTTTCCAGCTTTCCTCCACGCAGGGCACCATCAGCGAGGCGATCAGCGCGCGGTCCGGCCAGGCCCTTTTCACGCGGGTCATCTCCTCCAGATTGGTGCGCAGCGGCCGGTCGGTGATCAGCTCGATGTTGTTCAGGCCCATCACGCGCCGGTCCTGCGCCATGAGCGTGGAGTAGCGCGGCCCGTTCACGTTGACCACATGCGGGTCCTCGCCCAGGGTCTTCCACACCACGCCGCCCCAGCCAGCCTCGAATGCGCGGGTGACGTTGATTTCCTTGTCCGTGGGCGGTGCCGAGGCCAGCCAGAACGGATTGGGGCTGGAAATGCCCAGAAAGCGGCTGCTGATGTCTGCCATGTCAATGCTCCTTGAAAAGCGCGGGCACAGCCGCTTACACCCCTGCCACCACGGCGCTGGTCAGCGCCTGGTGCATGGCCCGCGCGGCCACCTTGCCGTGCTCCACCGCCTGCACGGTCAGATCCTGTCCACCGGCGCGGCAATCGCCGCCGGCCCACACGCGCGGCATGCTGGTCCGGCCTTCGTCATCGGTGTCGATACGGCCGTCGCGCAAGGCAATGGCGGCGCCCGCCGGCGTGCTGACATAGGTCTGGCCAATGGCCTTGAGCACCATATCGGCCGGCACGTCGAACACCTCCTGGGTCATTTGCAGCCTGCCGTCCTCCATGCAGGTGCTCGCCATGCGGATGCCGATGACCTTGCCGTCGCGGACCAGAACCTCCTGCGGTGCGGCCCACAGCCGCAGGTTGACGCCATGGGTCTGCGCCCATTCCTGCTCCACCGAGGAGGCGGACAGCGCATCCTTGCCCCGGCGATAGAACATGGTGACCTCGTCGGCGCCCAGCAGCCTGGCCTGCACGGAGGCATCCACCGCCGTCATGCCGCCGCCGATCACCACCACGCGCCGGCCCACCGGCACCGTGGATTTGTCGGCCGCCTGGCGGATGTCGGCAATGAAGTCCACCGCATTGCGCAAGCCTTCGGCCTGCGGCTCGGCCGCCCCCAGCGCATTGACGCCCGCCAGGCCCAGGCCGAGGAACACGGCGTCATGCTCTGCCAGCAGCGAATCCAGCGTGAAATCACGCCCCAGCCGCTGGTTGTTGCGCGGCGTGATCCCGCCCACGGACAGCAGCCAGTCGATTTCCTTCTGCGCAAAATCGCCCGGGGTCTTGTAGCTGGCCAGGCCGTATTCATTGAGCCCGCCCAGCTTGGGCCGGGCGTCGAACAGCACCACCTCGTGGCCCTGCAGCGCCAGCTGATGGGCGCAGGTCAGGCCGGCAGGCCCTGCCCCGACCACGGCCACCTTCCTGCCCGTGGCGGCGGCACGCTGGAACAGCGGTGCACCACCGGAGGCCATGAAGGCATCGGTCGCATAGCGCTGCAACGCACCGATTTCGACCGGCTTGTCTTCCTGGGTGTTGCGCACGCAGGCCTGCTCGCACAGCTGCTCCGTGGGGCAGACGCGGGCACACATGCCGCCCAGCGGATTGGCCGTCAGGATCTCGCGCGCCGCGCCACGGACGTTGTCCTGGGCAATGCGGGCGATGAAGGCCGGCACATCGATGCTGGTGGGGCAGGCCGTGGTGCACGGCGCGTCATAGCAGTAGTAGCAGCGCTCGGCCTCGATCAAGGCCTGGGAACGGTTCAGCGCGGGATGGGCGTCGGAGAAATTGGCCGCGTAATCGGCCAGGTTCAGTCGGCCGGCGGCAATGCCGCAGGCGCGTTGCGCGGGACTATCCATGGTGCATCCTCCAGAGTCAGGATTGAGGGCGTGAAAGGGGGCGCGGCATGCAGGTGCACGCCGGGCCATCTCGGACAACGCAAGGCGGGCCGCAGGAAGGACTCCTGAACGGCCCCGGATCCAACAACACAGTCTTCGGAGGTTTCATCGTGGTCCTCGCATGTGTAGGTGGCGCCTCTTGTCGGGCGCACTGGGGGTGGAACGGAATGTACGCGGGTGAAAAAATTTACCAATCAGTAAAATCACCCAGAAAGTCGTCAGCAAGAAAGATGCCAGACAATCGCACCAAAATGGCGCAACTTATCTCGACTTACCATCTGCGCAATGGCAACCCTTTCTGACAACGCGCCCCCTTCCCTGGCGCGATCGGCCACGCGCAAACCCACGGCCGCACGGCTGCGCAAGGAACTGAACATCCTGCAGACGGCCGAGCTGCACTTTGCGCAATACGGCTTCGAAGGCGCATCGCTGGAGCTGATCGCGCACGACGCCGGCCTGAGCCGCCACAACCTGCTGTACTACTTCGCCAGCAAGGAGGAGCTGTACCTGCGCGTGCTGGGCGATGTGCTGACGCAGTGGCTGGCCGGCATGTCCGACCTGCTGCGCGGCGACGATCCTGCCGAAGCCCTGCGCATCTACATCCGGGCCAAGCTGCAGTCCTCGCGCGAGCGGCCCCATGGCTCACGGGTCTTCACACGCGAGGTGATGGCCGGCGCGCCCCGCTTCGGGCAGGCCATATCGAGCCAGGTGGGCCCGGCGCTGGCGGCAGACGTTCAGGCGTTCGAGCGCTGGGTGGCGCAGGGCAAGATTGCCCGCGTGAATTTCACCCACCTGATGTTCATCCTTTGGTCCGTGACCCAGGCCTACGCCGATCAGCAGGCGCAGTTCGCGCTGCTGCTGGGCCAGCCGGCGCTGACGGCCGACGACTACGACACGGCGGCGGAGCTGATCTACCGGCTGGTAATCCGTGGCCTACAGCCGGATACCGCGGCTCTCGCACAATGAACGCATGAATCACAGCATCCGCCTGAGACCCCTGGAGCGCGAAGATCTGCGCTCCGTGCATCTGCTCAACAACAATGCAGCCATCATGCGCTACTGGTTCGAGGAGCCGTACGAGACCTTCGACGAGCTCTCCGCGCTCTACGACGCCCACGTGCACGACCAGACGGAACGCCGCTTCATCGTCGAGCACCAGGGCGACCGCGCCGGTCTTGTCGAACTGGTGGAGATCGACCTGATCCACCGGCGCGCCGAATTCCAGATCATCATCGCCCCCGAGCAGCAGGGCCGGGGCATCGCGGCCCAGGCAACGCGGCTGGCGCTGGACTACGGCTTCAAGACGCTGAACCTGCACAAGATCTTTCTCCATGTGGACCAGGAGAACGAGAAGGCCATCCACATCTACGCGCGCATAGGCTTCGTGCAGGAAGGCGTGCTGATCGACGAGTTCTTCGCCAACGGCCAGTACCGCAACGCCATCCGCATGTACCTGCTGCAAAACGACTACCTGCAGGCACAGGCCGGGGTCGGCACCTGAGCGCGGACCTTCACGCCTTCGGCTTTACGGCTGCGGCCTGATTGAGGGCCGCCGCCTCGCGCATCAGCGCCTTGAAGGCCTGCGCGTCGATCTCTTCACCCTCGCGGATATCGATGGCGCGACGCACCTTGCCTTCAAGGCTGGCGTTGAACAGGTGCTGCGGGTCGGCCAGCGATGCGCCTTTGGGAAAGGTGAGCTTCACGGCCGATTTGTAGGCCTCGCCCGTGCACAGAATGCCGCTGCACGACCAGACCGGCACCGACCATTTCCACTCTTCCGCCACGTCCGGAACCGCTTGCACGATGAGCCGGCGCACATGCGCCAGGACGTCGCCGCGCCAGTCGCCCAGCTCGGCAATGCGCTGGTTGATCAATACGCTGGCCGATGCGGCCGCCTCGGACGAAACTGTCTTGATCATCCATGTCTCCCAAAGTGATGCATGTTCGATCACAAGACAGGCCAAGGCAAGACCACAGGGAGAACGCAAAAACAAAAAAGCCTTCTGAGTGATCAGAAGGCTTTTTGCATTCCATCTGGCAATGGAAAATTGGTAGGCGCGATTGGACTCGAACCAACGACCCCCACCATGTCAAGGTGGTGCTCTAACCAGCTGAGCTACGCGCCTGTGTTTGTTCGAGAATGCGATTCTAGCACGGCTTTTTCAGCGTCCAGGCAAAAAAGCCTGAACATGCTCAACGCCGCCGCGCCGAACGCACGCCCGCCACGGCGGCCACGATGCCCAGCACCTTGCTCAGGCGGCCCGAATCGGCCACCTCCACGGTGAAGGTCATCCAGGCCGTTCCCTTGACGGACTGGGTCTGCACGCCAATGACATTGGTCTTTTCGCGCGCAAAGACTTCCGAGATGTCGCGCAGCAGGCCCTGCCTGTCGGCCGCCTCCACGGACACATCGACCGGATAGACGGCCGCCGCCACGGTGGCCGCCTTGGGCTGGCCCCAGGCCACGTCGATCACGCGCTCGGAATTGCGCGCCGCCATCTCGCGGAAGTTGGAGCAGTCGGAGCGGTGCACGCTCACGCCCTTGCCGCGCGTGACGAAGCCCCGGATGTCGTCCGGCGGCGCAGGCTTGCAGCACTTGGCCAGCTGGGTCATCAGCGAGTCCACGCCCACGACCAGCACGCCGCCCTTGGGCGAGTCGGTGCCGCGCGCCTTGCGCACCAGGGTGAATCCCTCGGGCTCCTCCTCCACCTCGGCCGGCCGCAGCACGGTCTCGATATTGCGCAGCGAGTACTCGTCCTTGCCGACGACCTCGAACAGCGCATCTGCCGACTTGAAGCCCAGCTGCACCGCCAGCTCCTCCAGCTTGACGGCGGTCTTGCCCTCGCGCTGCAGCAGCTTTTCGACGGCCTCCCGGCCGCGTGCGATGGTCTCGTGCGTGGCCTGGGCATTGAACCAGGCACGCACCTTGGCCTTGGCGCGGTTGCTGGTCAGATAGCCCAGGTCGGCATTGAGCCAGTCGCGCGAGGGGCGGCCTTCCTTGACGGTGGTGATTTCCACGGTCTGGCCGTTTTGCAGCGGCGTGTTCAGGGGCACCATGGCGCCATCCACGCGCGCACCACGGCAGCGGTGGCCCAGGCTGGTGTGCACCGAGTAGGCAAAGTCCACGGGCGTTGCGCCCTGAGGCAGCTCGATGACGGCCGCATCGGGGGTGAGCACGTAGATGCGGTCCTCGAACAGGCCGCGATGGTGCGCCCCCGCCAGGTCGCTGCCCCAGGCCAGCAGTTGGCGCAGCACGGCGATCTTGGCGTCGTATTCGCTGCTGGCCGTGACGCCCGCATAGCCCTTGGTGCCCGCCTCCTTGTAGGCCCAGTGGGCGGCCACGCCATGCTCGGCATGGTCGTGCATGGCCTGGGTGCGGATCTGGATCTCGATGGCACGGCCCGTCTCGTCGCGCACCACGGTATGCAGCGACTGGTAGCCGTTGGGCTTGGGCTTGGCGATGTAGTCGTCGAACTCCGCCTCGATGGGCGTGAACTGCTCATGCACCCACGACAGGGCCGCATAGCAGTCCTTGATCGTGGGGACGACGACACGCATGGCGCGGATGTCGAAGACCTGGTCGAAGTTCAGCGACTTGCCGCGCATCTTCTTGACGATGCTGTAGATGTGCTTGGGCCGGCCCTGCACCGTGGCGCTGATGCTGTGCGCGCGCAGATCGGCCTCCAGCCGCGCCCGCATCTGCTCCATGTAGGCCTCGCGCTCGACGCGCTTTTCGTCGAGCAGGCGGGCCACTTCGCGGTATGTATCGGGCTCCAGGAACCGCAGGGACAGATCTTCCAGCTCCCACTTGATCTGCCAGATGCCCAGCCGGTTGGCCAGCGGCGCGAACACCGTCAGCGCCTCGCGCGCAATGCCCGGAGAGACCGGGCGCTTGCTGGCGGCGTAGTAGCGCAGCGTCTGCAGACGCGAGGCCAGCCGCAGCAGCACGACACGCAGATCGCGCGAGAAGCCCAGCAGCATCTTGCGCACGTTCTCGGTCTGCGTGGCCTCATCGTCCAGATACTGGCCGCCCAACTCGGCGCCGCGCGCCTGCTGCTGCACGCGCATGAGCTTGTTGGTCTCCACGGCCAGGGTGGCGAAATTCTCGCCAAAGGCCTTGGCGATCACTTCCTGCGGGCGATTCAGGTGCACGCTGGCATGCACCAGATAGATCGCCGCCTGCATCGTTTCGGAGCCGCCGATGGTCTTGAGGATGGCGGCCACCGCATCGGCATGGGCCATCGTGTTCTCGCCGGACTCCATGGTCTCGGTGGCGATCAGCGGCTCGGCAAAGCTGCGCGCGCGGGCGAGTGCGTTGACCTGCTCGGGCAGGGTCTGCGAGGTGGCCGTGATCAGGTGCGGCAGCACCGCGGGCGCCTGGCCCGGCGCGGCTGCGGCGGACGACGACCCCTGCACGGCTGCCTCGCTGCTGGCTGTCTTCATTCGTCACTCTCCCTGGCCTGCTCGGCAAGATTCATTGTGCTTGGCAAGCGCCCTTCTCCCCATAAGAACCTGCACAGCAAAGCCACCTGCCCCGCTGCGACAAAGGTGGGCGCATGCCCTACCCCTTCAAACTCCACGCAATGCGCCTTGGGCCCGCGCTGCGCCATGGCCTGGGCCGTGGCCGCCGTCAGCAGGTCGGACTGCGCACCACGAACAAGCAAGACGCGTGCCTTGATCTGGTCGTACAGCTGCCAGAGCAGCGCTTCGCCGGCCTGCGCCATGTCGGGCGTCATCTGCCGCATGGGCACTGCAATCTGCGGGTCATAGTGCAATACAAGGCCGCCATCGGCGGCCGGGCGCATCATAGGCCGCGTCAATCGCAGCCATTGCTCTTCGCTATGTGGGCCAAAGCCCTCGGAAATCAAGAGCAGCGCATGGGCTGCCTGCTCAAGATTTTCAAAATGCACGTTTTTGCCCAGGTACTGCCCTATGCGCTCCAGGGCAGACCACTCGATGACGGGCCCCACGTCGTTGAGCACCAGCCTGCGGACGGGCACCGGCAATGGCAGGCCCGGCTGCCCCGCAAGCGCCATGCCGATCAGCCCGCCCATGCTGGTGCCCACCCAATCCAATTGCTCGACAGGCGCCTGCGCATGCACCTGGCTCAGCAAGGCCAGCATGTCGGCCGCGTAAAGAGGCACTTGGTAGGCTGCCGGCTCCTGCAGCCAGTCGCTTTCACCACGCCCGACCACATCGGGGCAGATCACGCGAGCGCGTTCGCTGAGCCGCTCGGCCAGCACGTCGAAGTCACGCCCCTGGCGCGACAGGCCGTGCACGCAGACCACGACATGGGGATGGTGCGGATCGCCGGTGCGGTTCCATTCCCAATAGGCCATGCGGTGCGACGCATTCTCTTGAGCAGCCGGGCTGGCAGTACGGCTCCAGGGTGAGGCACGCCCGGCAACTGCGGGGCAGGATACGTAGTTCAGCGTAGGATGATTCATGGAAACGCATTCGCGGAGCCGGCGCCGATAATGGCTGTGTTGCATCGTACATTCATTCGGAGACTCTCTATGTTGAAAGGCAAGACCGCCCTCGTGACCGGTTCGACCAGCGGAATCGGCCTCGGGATCGCGAAGGCGCTGGCCCGCCAGGGCGCCAATATCGTGCTCAATGGCTTCGGCGATGTGGACGGCCCCCGTGCCGAAGTGCTGGCCGCAGGCCAGGCCGCCGGCGCCCAGGTCGCCTACCACGGTGCCGACATGGGCCGCGTGGCCGACATCGAGGACATGGTCCAGTACAGCGTGCGCAACTTCGGCCAGATCGACATCCTCGTGAACAATGCCGGCATCCAGCATGTGTCGCGCGTGGAGGATTTCCCGCCGGAGCGCTGGGACGCCATCATCGCCATCAACCTGTCCAGCGCCTTCCACACCTCGCGCCTGGTCCTGCCCATGATGCAGGCGGCCGATGGTGGCAAGGGCTGGGGCCGCATCATCAACGTGGCTTCGGTGCACGGCCTCGTGGGCTCGGCGCAGAAGTCCGCCTATGTGGCGGCCAAGCACGGCATCGTCGGACTGACCAAGGTCACGGCCCTGGAGAACGCCACCTCCGGCATCACCTGCAACGCCATCTGCCCCGGCTGGGTGCTGACGCCGCTGGTGCAAAAGCAGGTGGACGCCAAGGCCGAGGAGCACGGCATCAGCAATGAAGAAGCCAAGAAGCTGCTGCTGGGCGAAAAGGAGCCCTCGATGCAGTTCACCACGCCCGAGGAGCTTGGCGAACTGGCCGTTTTCTTCTGCTCGCCCGCCGCCGCCAACGTGCGCGGCGTGGCCTGGAACATGGATGGCGGCTGGGCTGCGCAGTAAGCGCGGTCAGACACCGATCCACTTCCAAAAAAGGAGCGCCGCGGCGCTCCTTTTTTCATGGACGGGTCACCCGGTCAGTACATCTGCACCGAACCCGACACGTGGACCATCACCTGCGCCTTGCCCGCCTCCACGGACACGGCATCCATTTCCGCGCCGGCGGCCTTGGCGGACATGGCCATCATGCGCGGACGCGGCATGGGCACCGAGGTATCGCTGCTGCTCACGTTGACCTCGCGCAGGCTGTAGTTGGCAAAGCCGAAGCTCTTGGACAGCGTGGAGGCGCGCTGCTTGAACTGCTCGATGGCCTTCGCCTGGGCCTCGCCCTCGACCTTTTCACGGGCCTCGCGCGACAGGCCGAAGCCCACTTGCGACAGTGTCATGTCCTGCACCTGGGCCGCCGTCTGCGTGATGCGCGCGAAGTCGCGGCCCTGCAGAAGAATCTCGGCACGGCCCTGCCAGCCTTCCACCTTGTTGTCCTTGCCATAGCGCGGATAGATGCCGAAGCTGCCGGTGCTCACATCCATCAGGCCAGACTGGGCGCTGCGCTTGGTCACGGCCATGGCAGCCTCGACCACTTTCTGCAGCTGGGACTGAACCGTGGCCGCATCGCGCCCTTCGCGCGTGGCCGACAAGGTGGCGGTCAGCAGGTCCTGCACCACATCCACCGAGCCTTCTGCAGACAACTGCACCACATTGGCCGGCTGTGCCGGCGCCGTGGCTGCGTTCTGCGCCCAGGCACCGCTGGCACAGACCAGCGCAGTGGCCGCAACCACGGACTTGACCCAGGGGCGGGACAGCTGTTTGGAAAGCTTGCTCATGCGTTCACCCTTTGAAATGAAAGGTAGTTGAGGGATACAACTGCATGCCGTCCTTTCGCTACGGCATGCCGCCAGATGGTGACAGGTGTGGAGCCGTTCAAGCCAATCCACCCCGCCATTCACAACATTATTGCAACGATAAATGCATCAACACGAATAACCCATAGTTAAATATTCTAAAGACACATTTTCCGTTCTAAATTTAAACGCAACATCTGTAACATGCGGCAAAAATTCGGGTTTTTGACCAGACTTTTCAGCGCAAGCTGGTAACAATGGCGGCTGTTACAAATGACCGACCGAGGATGAACATGGCCACTACGACCAACCGCACCGACAAGATCCTGGTGGTGGATGACGATGCGCGCATCCGCGACCTGCTGCGCCGCTACCTGACGCAGGAAGGCTTCGAGATCATGATTGCCGAAGATGGCAAGGCGCTGAACCGCATCCTGCTGCGCGAAACCGTGGACCTGATCGTGCTGGATTTGATGATGCCCGGCGAGGACGGCCTGTCCATCTGCCGCCGCCTGCGTTCGGCCAATGACCGCACGCCCATCATCATGCTGACCGCCAAGGGCGAGGATGTGGACCGCATCGTGGGCCTGGAAGTGGGCGCCGACGATTACCTGGGCAAGCCTTTCAACCCGCGCGAACTGCTGGCCCGCATCCATGCCGTGCTGCGCCGCCGCCCCCCGCAGGAAGCGCCGGGCGCGCCCTCCGGCGACAACGAGGTGGTGAGCTTCGGCCCCTTCACCTTCGATCTGGGCACGCGCGTGCTGCAAAAGAACGGCGAGGAACTGCCGCTGACCACGGGCGAATTCGCCATGCTCAAGGCCCTGGTGCGCCACCCGCGCCAGCCGCTGTCGCGCGAGAAGCTGGCCCTGCTGGCGCGTGGCCGCGAGTTCGAGCCCTTCGACCGCAGCCTGGACGTGCAGGTCTCGCGCCTGCGCAAGCTGATCGAGGAAGACGCCGCCGCACCGCGCTATATCCAGACGGTCTGGGGCGTCGGCTATGTGTTCGTACCCGATGGCGCGAACTGATCGATAGACAGTCCGCTGGCCTGCACCCGAGACAACCGGTAACGCAGGCTGGCCGGCACAGGCGTAATCTCGCAGCCGGCCCCTAGAATGACGAACCGCATTCCATGAGTTCCTTCACCGTCCCGCCCCACGACGCCACCAGCCCTGCGCCGCTCGACTACGAGCGGCGCATGACTGCGCGCTCTCCGCTGGGACTCAATCTTTTCTGGCGCACCTTCTGCCTGCTGGCCCTGCTGCTGGTGGGAAGCATCCTGGCGTGGCTGCAGACGCTGCGCGCCTTCGAATTCGAGCCGCGCACGCTGCACACGGCCCAGCAGATCGCCTCGCTGGTCAACCTCAGCCGCGCGGCCCTGGTGCATTCGGATGCCATCAACCGTGTCTCGCTGATCAAGACCATGGCCGACCAGGAAGGCGTGCGCATCCTGCCGCGCGAGCCTGGCGACAGCTTCGAGTTGCTGGACCAGAGCACGCTGGGCAAGCGCCTCACCGAAGAACTCACGCGCCGCCTGGGCTACGGCACCATCGTGGCGCGCAGCGTCAATGGCGAGCCGGGGCTGTGGGTGGGCTTCACCATCAATGGCGACCGCACCTGGCTGCTGATGGACCGCTCGCGCTTCACGCCGGCCAGCGGCCGCACCTGGCTGATCTGGCTGATCACGGCAGGCCTGCTGTCCCTGGCGGGGGCGGCCGCCATCGCGCGCCTGATCAACCGTCCGCTCAAGCAGTTGAGCTATGCAGCCAACCGCGTGCGCGATGGCGACTTCGACGCCAGCCAGCTGGACGAGGAAGCCGTCACCAGCGAGATCCGCGAAGTCAACATCGGCTTCAACCGCATGGCACAGAAACTCGCACAGCTGGAGCAGGACCGCGCGGTGATGCTGGCCGGCATCTCCCACGACCTGCGCACACCGCTGGCGCGCCTGCGCCTGGAAACCGAGATGAGCGTGGTGGACGACGTGGCACGCGAGCACATGGTGGCCGACATCGTGCAGCTGGACGCCACCATCGACAAATTCCTGGACTACGCCCGTCCCGACCATGTGACCCTCAACCCGGTCAACCTGCATGCCGTGGTGTCCTCCTGCGTTTATGCGGTGCAGGACCACCGCGAATTGCAGATCAGCATGGCCGTGCCGGAAGGCGTATACGTGCTGGCCGACGAGGTGGAACTGGCGCGCGTGATCTCCAACCTGTTCGAGAACGCACGCCGCTACGGCAAGACGCCCGAGACCGAAACCACGCACGTGGACGTGACGGCATCCGAGCGCGAAAGCTGGGTCGTGATCCGCATCCGCGACCATGGCCGGGGCGTGCCGCCCGAGCAACTGGCCAGCCTGACCCAGCCCTTCTTCCGTGGCGACTCCGCGCGCACGGCCGCAGCGGGCGCGGGCCTGGGCCTGTCCATCGTGGACAAGACGGTGCAGCGCATGGGCGGCGTGTTTGCGCTGTCCAACTCCTCCACGGGTGGGCTGGTCGCCCATGTGCAGTTGCAGCGCGCCTCCGGCGTGGCCAAGGGTGCCGAGCCCGAGCAGCGTCTGCAGCGCCCGCAGATCAAGCGCCAGCTACCCCCGCGTGCGCAGGACGGCGCCCTGGACGGCGAGGACTGAGCCCGCAGCGCGTGTTCGGCAGATACAAAGGCCCCGGCGATCGGTCAACGATCGCCGGGGCCTTTTGCCATGGGGATGGCACCCCGTCCGCCGGTCAGGCGCGGAACAGCAAGGCGGCCGCGCGCGCTTCCATGGCCTGCTGCTGACCCACGGGGCCGAGCTTCTCGGCCGTCTTGGCCTTGACGTTGACCTGGTCCAGCGCCAGCCCCAGCGCCCTGGCGATGCGCTCGCGCATGGCAGGAATGTGGGGTGCCAGCTTGGGTGCCTGGGCAATGATGGTGCTGTCGATGTTGCCGATCTCCAGGCCCGTCGCGCGCACGCGGCGCGCCGCCTCCACCAGCAGCACCAGCGAATCGGCACCGCGGAATTCGGGGTCGGTGTCGGGGAAATGCCGGCCGATGTCGCCCAGCGCCGCCCCGCCCAGCAGCGCGTCGGTGATGGCGTGCAGCAGCACGTCGGCATCGGAATGGCCCAGCAGCCCCAGCTCATGCGGCACCTCGATGCCGCCCAGAATCAGCTTGCGCCCGGGCACCAGGGCATGCACGTCCCAGCCCTCGCCAATACGAAAATTCATGTGAAACATTCCAGGTTCAGAAAAACGGATTGCCCGACGCCTGAGGCTGGTCGCGCTTGCCCCGGTAGCGTTCCAGCGTCGCGCCATGCGCGCGCTGCGACAGCACGGCGGCAGCCAGCGCAAAGTCGTCGGGATAGGTGACCTTGAAGTTCTGCGCACCGCCGGGCACCAGGCGCGGGCGCTGGCCCACGGCCTCCATGGCGCTGGCCTCGTCGGTCACGGCCGATCCCGCGTGCTCCAGGGCATCGAGCAGCGGCGCGATGCGGAACATCTGCGGCGTCTGCGCCAGCCATTTGTCGCTGCGGTCCACCGTGCCCGCCACGCGCACGCCGCCGGGCCCGGTCACGGCCGTCTTGAGCGTGTCGGGCAGCTTGTGCGCCAGCAGGCCGCCCACGGCATCGTGCTCGCAGGCGTCGATCAGGGCATCGATCAGTTCGGGCGTCACCAGGCAGCGCGCGGCGTCGTGCACCAGCACCCAGTCATGCGCGCCCGCACCGCGCGCCAACAGCGCCTTCAGGCCGTTGGTCACGGATTCGGCCCGCGTGGCGCCGCCGCAGGCCGCCGTGGAGTAGCGCGTGGGCGACGGTCCTGCCAGGCCCTGGCGCCAGAAGTCGTCGCCGGGGGCAATCACCACCAGGGTGTGGTGCACGCGCGCTGTGCCCGCAAAGGCGGCCAGCGTATGCGCCACCATGGGCGCGCCCGCCACCGGGTGGTACTGCTTGGGCAGTTCGGGCGCGGGGGCGCCGGGCGCGATGGCACGCGATCCGGTGCCGGCACAGGGGATCAAGGCCCACAGGCGAGGCGTTTCCGGGCGCACGGGCGCGGCGGCGGCAAGCAGATCTGTCATGGAGGCGCATTGTAGTGACGACCATGCGCCACCATGGACATGCGGGCATGCCTGCATGGCCGTCATGCGTGCTGGCTAAAATGGTCCGATACCCCTCTGCACGTGCCGAGGGGTTTTGTCGTTACTTCGCCCAGGCGCTGCGGCGCCCACGTCCAAGCACCATGGAACTGCCCAAGCTCACTCCCGGAAAACGCTTCACCCTGCCCCGCCCCGTGGGCAGCGCCGACGCCCTGCTGCTGGCCCGCCTGGGCGAGCGCGAGAAGGCTGCGGGCCGGGTGACGGCCATTGTCACGGCCGACGCCTCGGATGCCCAGCGGCTGATCGACGAGATGGCCTTCTTCGCCCCGGGCCTGCGCTGCGCGCTGTTCCCCGACTGGGAGACCCTGCCCTACGACAGCTTCTCTCCCCACCAGGACCTGATCAGCGAGCGCCTGGCCACGCTGTGGCGCATCAACCAGCGCGACAAGGAGCATGGCGCCGACGTGGTGCTGGTGCCCGCCACCACGGCGCTGTACCGGCTGGCACCGCCCTCCTTCCTGGCCGGCTACACCTTCGAGTTCAAGAGCGGCCAGAAGCTGGACGAGGCCAAGCTCAAGGCGCAGCTGACGCTGGCCGGCTACCAGCATGTCTCCCAGGTGGTCAGCCACGGCGAGTACGCGGTGCGGGGCGGCCTGATTGACCTGTTTCCCATGGGCTCGCTGCAGCCCTACCGAGTGGACCTGTTCGACGACGAGATCGACTCCATCCGCACCTTCGACCCCGACACCCAGCGCAGCCTCTACCCCGTGCCCGAGGTGCGCCTGCTGCCCGGCCGCGAGTTCCCCATGGACGAGGACGCGCGCGCCAAGTTCCGCCACCGCTGGCGCGAGCTGCTGGAGGGCGATCCCACGCGCAGCCGCATCTACAAGGACATGGGCCAGGGCATTGCCACGGCCGGCATCGAGTACTACCTGCCGCTGTTCTTCGACGAAACGGCCACCGTGTTCGACTACCTGGGCGCCGACGCCACCGTGGTGATGCACGGCGACCTGGAGCCGGCCTTCCAGCGCTTCTGGCAGGACACCAAGGAGCGCTTCCGCCTGGTGCAGGGCGACCCCGAGCGCCCAGCCCTGGCGCCCGAGGTGCTGTTCCTGTCCGCCGACCAGTTCTACACGCGCGCCAAGGAGCACGCCCAGCTCGCGCTGCGCCCCGGCACCGAGGACGTGGCCGACAGCGCCATCTTCCAGAAGCTGGAGGACCTGTCCGTGGTGCGCGGCGCGGAAGACCCGCTGGCGCGCCTGCAAAGGCACATTGCCACCAGCGCGCACCGCATCCTGCTGCTGGCCGAGTCCGATGGCCGCCGGGAAAGCCTGCTGGACTTCTTCCGCGCCTCGGGCGTGAACCCGCCGGTCTTCGACTCGCTGGCCGAGTTCCAGGGCGATGCGGGCGAGAAGGTGGGCATTGCCACGGCCGGCCTGATAAACGGCTTTGCCTGGGTGGAGGAAGGCCTGGACTTCGTCACCGAGACCGAGCTGTTCGCCACCAGCCCCACGGGCCGCAGGCGCCGCCGCCAGGAGCAGGTCAGCGATGTCGAGGCGCTGATCAAGGACCTGTCCGAACTCAAGGTGGGCGACCCCGTGGTGCATTCGGACCACGGCATCGGCCGCTACCAGGGCCTGGTCAACATGGACATGGGCCAGAAGAACCCTGACGGCACGCCGGCCGTGCAGGAGTTCCTGCACCTGGAGTACGCGGGCAACGCCGTGCTCTACGTGCCTGTCAGCCAGCTGCAGCTGATCAGCCGCTACACGGGTGTCTCGCCCGAGGACGCGCCGCTGCACAAGCTCGGCGGCACGCAGTGGGAAAAGGCCAAGCGCAAGGCGGCCGAGCAGGTGCGCGATTCGGCAGCCGAGCTGCTGAACATCTATGCGCGCCGCGCCGCACGCCAGGGCCATGCCTTCCGCTACTCGCCCCAGGACTACGAGCAGTTCGCCAACGACTTCGGCTTCGAGGAAACGGCGGACCAGCGCGCCGCCATCCACGCCGTGATCCAGGACATGATCAGCCCCCAGCCCATGGACCGCCTGGTCTGCGGCGACGTGGGCTTCGGCAAGACCGAGGTGGCGCTGCGCGCGGCCTTCGTGGCCATCACGGGCGGCAAGCAGGTGGCCTTTCTCGCGCCCACCACGCTGCTGGCCGAGCAGCACTACCAGACCCTGGTGGACCGCTTCTCCAAGTGGCCGATCAAGGTGGCCGAAGTCTCGCGCTTTCGCTCGGGCAAGGAGATCACGGCGGCGGTCAAGGGCATTGCCGACGGCTCGGTGGACATCGTCGTGGGCACGCACAAGCTGCTGTCGGAGTCCACGCAGTTCAAGAACCTGGGCCTGCTGATCATCGACGAGGAGCACCGCTTCGGCGTGCGCCACAAGGAAGCCATGAAGGCCATGCGCGCCGAGGTGGACGTGCTCACGCTGACGGCCACGCCCATCCCGCGCACCATGGGCATGGCGCTGGAAGGCCTGCGCGACCTGTCCGTCATCGCCACCGCGCCCCAGCGGCGCCTGGCCATCAAGACCTTTGTGCGCAACGAGGGCACGGGCGTCATCAGCGAGGCCGTGCTGCGCGAGCTCAAGCGCGGCGGCCAGTGCTACTTCCTGCACAACGAGGTCGAGACCATCGAGAACCGCAAGCAAAAGCTCGAGGAAATCCTGCCCGAGGCACGCATTGCCGTGGCCCACGGCCAGATGCCCGAGCGCGAGCTCGAACGCGTGATGCGCGACTTCGTGGCCCAGCGCTACAACATCCTGCTGTGCTCGACCATCATCGAGACCGGCATCGACGTGCCCAGCGCCAACACCATCCTCATCAGCCGCGCCGACAAGTTCGGCCTGGCCCAGCTGCACCAGCTGCGCGGCCGCGTGGGCCGCAGCCACCACCAGGCCTATGCCTACCTGATGGTGCCCGACCTGGACAGCCTGACCAAGCAGGCCCAGCAGCGGCTGGAGGCCATCCAGCAGATGGAGGAACTGGGCTCGGGCTTCTACCTGGCGATGCACGACCTGGAGATCCGCGGCGCCGGCGAGGTGCTGGGCGAGAACCAGAGCGGCAACATGATGGAGGTGGGCTTCCAGCTCTACAACGAGATGCTGTCCGAGGCCGTGCGCAGCCTCAAGGCCGGCAAGGAGCCCGACCTGCTCAGCCCGCTGTCGGCCTCCACAGACATCAACCTGCACGCGCCGGCCCTGCTGCCCAACGACTACTGCGGCGACGTGCACCTGCGCCTGTCCTTCTACAAAAAGCTGGCCACGGCCCGCACCAGCGACCAGATCGATACCTTGCTGGAAGAGATCGTGGACCGCTTCGGCAAGCTGCCGCCCCAGGCGCAGACGCTGATCGACGTGCACCGCCTGCGCGTGCTGTCCCAGCCCTACGGCGTGGTCAAGGTGGATGCGGCGCCCGGCGTGATCAACATCACCTTCAAGCCCCAGCCGCCCGTGGACCCGATGGCCATCATCCACCTCATCCAGAAGAACAAGCACATCAAGCTGGCCGGCAACGAGAAGCTGCGCATAGAGCGCGCCCTGGACAACCCCAAGGACCGCGCCCAGATGGTGCGCGACGTGCTGCGCAGCCTGGGCCAGCCGCTGGTGGAAGCGAAGGCGGCCCAGCCCGCATAGAACCTGCCGTTGCAGCCATGTTCCTCGAAGCGAGCATCGCCCTGCTGGCCCTGGCCACCGCGCTGTGGCTGCGCCCCTGGCGCATGCTGGCCGGCCGCCCCGGCCCGGGCGGCCCGCAGGACCGCATTGCCTCGCCCCTTGTCACGCCGCTGCTGGGCGTGCTCGTGCTGCTGCCCTGGATCTGGGCCCTGCCCACGCTGCACCGCATGCCGCTGCAATTGCAGTGGTCATCCGCGCCGCTGGTGGTGCTCATGCTGGGCTGGCCGCTGTCCGTGCCGCTGCTGCTCGTCGTGGGCGGGCTGGCCGCCCTGCTGTCACCGGCCCTGGGCTGGGGCGATGCGCTGGGCATCTCGGTCTGGCAGGGCATCGTTCCCGCCACGCTGGCCATGCTCTGGGGCGCGGCGCTGCGGCGCTGGCTGCCGCACCAGATCTTTGTCTACATCCTCGCGCGCGGCTTTGCGGGCACGGTGCTGTGCGTCTTCATCGCGGCGCTGCTGGCCCAGGCAGCGGGCCACGCCCTGCCCGGCGTCAACGAGGATCTGTCGCGCATCGCGCGCTGGCTCATGGCCTGGGGCGATGCCGTGGTCACCGGCATGGTCACCGCCATCTTCGTGGTGTTTCGCCCCCAATGGCTGGCCACCTGGTCGGACAGCATCTACCTGCGCCAGCCGCCCGCAGCCTGACGGCAGGCCCGCCACTGGATATGATCTGCGCCTGTTTCCCGCCAGCCCGGCGGCCCGTCCCCTTTTTGCTGCCCCACCCATGACCGATGTCACCGAATTCGCGCCCGGACTGCTGATCCGCGGCATCCAGCCTCCGCTGAAGCTGGCCGACTACAAGCTCATCGCGTTCGACATGGACTCGACGCTGATCACCATCGAGTGCATCGACGAGATCGCCGACGCCACCGGCAAGAAGGCCGAGGTCTCGGCCATCACCGAGGCCACCATGCGCGGCGAGATCACCGACTTCAAGGACAGCCTGCGCCAGCGCGTGGGCAAGCTGGTCGGCGTGACCGAGGCCGACATGGCCCGCGTGCTGGCCGAGCGCCTGAAGCTCTCGCCGGGCGCCGAAACCCTGGTGCGCGCAGCCCAGGCGGCGGGCCTGAAGGTGCTGCTGGTCTCGGGCGGCTTCACCTACTTTGCAGAACATGTGCGCGGCATGCTGGGCATCGACTTCGTGCGTGCCAACGTGCTGGAGATGCGTGACGGCGCGCTGACCGGCGGCCTGATCGAGCAGCCCTGGGGCGACATCTGCGACGGCGCCGAAAAGCGCCGTACCCTGCTGGAAGTCGCCTCGCTGCTGGGCATTCGCCCCGACCAGTGCATCGCCGTGGGCGACGGCAGCAACGACATTCCCATGATGCAGGTCGCAGGCCTGTCCGTGGCCTACCACGCCAAGCCGCGCGTGCGCAACGAAGCCAAGGTCTCCATCACCGAAGGCGGCCTGGACCGCCTGCTGGAAGTCCTGCGCTGAAAACGGATTGCAGCGGCGGACGCAGGCCTCTGCGCCGCTCCGCAATCAATAGCTGAGAATGTTCTGTGGGCTTGCTTTTCCGGCAAGCCCCAGTCTTTTCTACAATGCTTCACGCAGCCCCATAGGCCACCGCCCCAGCGCCGGGTGGCCCACCTACAACAGCAGGCTGCACGTCGGCGCATCCGCGCGCCGGTGCTTGGAATCTCCTCCCCCATCCCCATGTGACACACAAGGCCGCAGGCCTGCCCGCATACGGGCCGCCTGTGGCGCGCCGACCGGCGCGGGCACGCCTGCGCCGACCGTGTACATGACCACCATGATTGGAAAAAACTCCGTGAAGACTTCGTTCCGCGCCACTGCCTCCGTGATCGCCCTGGCCATTGCATCGCTGACCGTGCCCACGCTGGCCCAGGCCAAGCGCATGGGCAGCGGCGGCAAGTCCGTGCGCCCGGCGTCGATCGGCAAGGCCCCCGCACAGCCCGCAGCGCCTGCGGCCCCCACTGCCAGCAAGGCGGCGACTCCGTCCACCCCCGCCGCACCAGCCGCGCCTGCAGCCCCGAGCGCAGCGGCACCTGCCGCAGGGGCAGCCCCTGCTGCTGCTGCACCTGGCGCGGCTGCCGCTCCCGCTGCACGCGGCTCCGGCATGATGGGCACGCTGGGCGCGGCCGCCGTGGGCGCCGTGGCCGGCTCCATGGCCGGCAATGCGCTGGCGGGCGCCATGACCCCTGAAAAGGATGCGGCCGCCAAGGAAGCCGAAGCCAAGGCCAAGGCCGCCGAGACCGAGGCAGCCGAGCTGCAGCGCAAGGCCGATGAAGCCAAGGCCAAGGCCGAGGCTGCACGCGCTGCCGCCAAGTAAGCCGCCTGCGTTTTTCCCGCAAAGGCCGCGCTTGTCGCGGCCTTTTGCCTTGTGTCGCGGCCGTTTCAGCGCGGACCGCCGCGCAGCGGCTGCAGCAGGTGAGACAGCCCGTTGTGGTCCAGCTCCCGCATCAGCGCCAGCAACTGGCCCAGCTCGCCCTTGGGAAAGCCTTCGCGCGCAAACCAGTGGAGATAGTTGCCGGGCAGGTCGGCGATCAGCCGGCCCTTGTACTTGCCATAGGGCATTTGCACCTGCACCAGCTTTTGCAGCATTTCGGGGTCCATGGTGGCGATGGTAAGCGCTGCGGCATCGCAGGAATCTGCATAAAAAGCCACAGCCTTATAACCAAATAGCAAAATTGTTCATTGCGGCGGCTGGCGCCGCACTAGACTATGCGCCTGCCTGCCGTGCAGCCCGATACAGAACCATTCCACCGGGCGTATGGCGTTTTTGCAACCCGTTGAAGAAAGTCCTTCGGTCATGTTGAAGAAAGCCCTCTCCGCAATCGCGATTGCCACGCTGGCCCTGACGGCCCAGGCCGCCGACGTGCTCAAGGTCGGCGCCACCGCCGTGCCCCATGCAGAAATCCTCAACCACATCAAGCCGGCGCTGAAGGCGCAGGGCATCGATCTGCAGATCAAGGAATTCAGCGACTACGTGCAGCCCAATGCGGCCGTCGAGGACAAGCAGCTGGACGTGAACTTCTTCCAGCACCAGCCCTATCTGGACAGCTACAACAAGGACCGCAAGACCTCGCTGGTGGCCGTGCCCAATGGCAAGGTCCATGTGGAGCCCTTCGGTGGTTACTCGCAGAAGATCAAGAACGTCAAGGACCTGAAGGACGGCGCCACCATCGCCATTCCCAACGACCCCTCCAACGGCGGCCGCGCCCTGATTCTGCTGGCCAAGCAGGGCCTGATCGAGCTCAAGGACCCCAAGAGCCTGACCCCCACGCCGCTGGACGTGGCCAAGAACCCCAAGAAGCTCAAGTTCAAGGAACTCGAAGCCCCCCTGCTGCCGCGCGCCCTGGGTGACGTGGACCTGGCCCTGATCAACACCAACTACGCCATCGAGGCCAAGCTCAATCCCACCAAGGATGCGCTGTTCATCGAAGGCGCCGATTCGCCCTACACCAACATCGTGGTCTCGCGCCAGGACCGTGCCAACGATCCCAACATCGCCAAGCTGATGAATGCACTGCACACGCCCGACGTGAAGAAGTTCATCGTCGAGAAGTACAAGGGCGCCGTCGTTCCTGCGTTCTGAGGCGGAAGGAATGCAGCCGGTCGGCTGCATCCTGTCCCCGTAAAAAAGCGCTGCCTCGGCAGCGCTTTTTCATTCCCCTTCCCTGGCATCGCCCTTCAACCCGCAGGCGTCACCTCGGCCGGCGCCTTGGCCGCCGCGGCGGGCCGCGTGATGGCGCTACCCATGGCTGCGCCCATGATGCAGGCGATGGCCAGCCACTGGGTGCCCACCAGGTGCTCATGCAGCAGCAGCATGCCCATGAGGGCGGCAATCGCAGGCTCCGTGGCCAGGGCGATGCCGAAGGTGGCTGGCGGCAGGCGGCGCAGGGCCATCATCTCCAGCGTATAGGGCAAGGCGCTGGAGATGGCAGCCACCACCAGGCCGAAGGCCAGGATGGACGGCTGCAGCAGCTTGGCCCCCGCCTCGGCCACACCGAAGGGAACCACCACCATGGCGGCGAACACCAGGCCCAGCGACACGGCCTGGCCGCTGGGAACGCTGCCCAGGCGCTGCCCCAGCAGGATGTACAGCGCCCAGCAGATGGCGGCGCCCACGGCGCAGGCAATGCCCACGGGCTCCAGCACCAATCCGCCCGCGCCGGCACCCCCTATCGGCAGGATCAGGGCCAGCCCCGCCACGGCCAGCGCCAGCCAGACAAAGTCCACCGGCCGGCGCGAGTGGTAGATGGCCACGGCCAGCGGACCGGAGAACTCGATGGCCACGGCCAGGCCAAAGGGGATGGTGCGCAGCGCCATGTAGAACAGCAGGTTCATGGCGCCCAGCGCCACGCCGAAACGCAGCAGCGCCCAGGCCTGGGGGCGGGCAAGCGTCCAGCGCCAGGGCCGCCAGATGGCCACCAGGATCAGCGCGGCAAAGCCCACGCGCAATGCCGAAGTGCCCTGGGCACCCAGGACCGGAAAAAGCTGCTTGGCGAGTGAAGTGCCTACGCCCAGTGCCGTGACCGAGCCCAGCACGGCCAGCAGGGGCCAGGCGCGGTTCCATGTGGTGTTCGTTGTCATGGCACGTACGATATTGCAGGCCAGCGATGGAAAAGGCTCGTTTTGGGGCCTCTTCGCGCAACATTCGCTCTTTCCGACCGCCCCGCATCCGTTTTCCGCCCCTCCCCCATGCCCGCCATCGCACTCGATACTTTTGACCGCGCCATCCTCGACGTGCTCCAGCGCGACAACCTCACGCCGCAGCGCCTCATTGCCGAGCGGGTCCATCTTTCGGCACCGGCCGTGCAGCGGCGCATGCGGCGCCTGCAGGAGCTGGGCGTGATCACGGCCAACGTGGCCGTGGTCGATCCCGTGCGCACGGGGCGCCCGCTCACCGTTCTCATCAACGTGCAGCTGGCCAACGAGCGCCCGGACCTGTCCCTGGCCTTTCGCGCGCGTGTGGCGCGCGAGCCCGCCGTGCAGCAGTGCTACTACGTGACCGGGGAAGCCGACTATTCATTGATCGTCACGGCTGCCGATATGCAGGAGTACCAGGCGCTGGCAGCGCGGCTGTTCTCCGGAGACGACAACATCCGGCGCTACACCACCTCGATCGCTCTGGAACGCATCAAGACCGGGCTGCAGTTGCCGATGGCAGAACACAGGCCCGACAATGAAACAAGTTGACACAACCTAGACACATACCAGGAGACTGCTTTGAGCGCACCTTCACCGGACAGCATGGCCCGCCTCGTCGCCACGCGCACCCTCGACAAGTACGAGCGCGACTACTATCCCAAGCGCGACCGCATCACCATTTCCTTCCGGGGCGACCTGGCCGAGCAATACAACTACGACAAGATCCAGCCCTTGTCCGAGGCCCGGCGCCATGGCCACCAGGTCGTCATCGAGGCGACCAGCCAGAAGACCGGCGCCACGGGCCACTATTGCATCGAATGCAACAGCTGGAACCTCATCGAAGCCGTGGGCACCTGGGCGCCCGGCGAGGAAGCCCCGGCCGCAGACTGACCTGCGCCGTCAGCCAACTGCCGGTGCAAACGCGCTGCCAGCCACCCACCAGGCCAGCGCCAGCATCATCACGCCCGTGAGGCCATCGAGAACGCGCCAGGCCTGCGGCTTCTCGAACAGGCGCTTCATGCGGCGGCCCGCAAAGGCCAGCGCCACGAACCACGACAGGCTGGCCGATGCGGCGCCCACCACATAGACCCACTTGAGCACGCCTTCCTGGCGTGCGCCGATGGAGCCCATGAGCAGCACCGTGTCCAGGTAGACATGGGGGTTGAACAGGGTGATCACGGCCAGCGTGGAGACCACGCCCAGCAGGCCACGCGGGGCCAGTTGCCCGCCCGATGCCGCCAGTTGCGCATCGGGCGCCATGGCCATGCGCCACAGCGCGATCAGTCCATAGGCCAGCAGGAACAGGGCCCCGCCCAGAGTCAGGTAGCGGGCCAGGTCGGGGTTGTCGCCCAGCAGCCGGGCCATGCCCGCCACGCCCAGACCGATGAGCACCACGTCGCTCACCACGCACCAGGCCACGCAGGCGCGCACATGCTGGCCGTGCACTGCCTGGCGCAGCACATAGAGGTTCTGGGCGCCGATGGAGACGATGAGAGACAGGCAGACCGTGAAGCCCGCCAGCCAGGAAGAAGAAACATTTGCAGTCCACATGGCCGGGATTGTCTGGCCGGCAAATAGTTAAGTAAAATTACATTTACTCAACCAAATGAAGAATACCTAAATGCTCGACTACGCCGGACTCGAAGCCCTGGCGGCCGTGGTGCGCGAAGGCAGCTTCGAGCGCGCGGCGCGCAAGCTGCATGTCACGCCCTCGGCTGTTTCCCAGCGCATCAAGCTGCTGGAGGAGCGTGTGGGCCAGGTGCTGGTGCTTCGTGGCCAGCCCTGCTCGGGCACCGATGCGGGCCGCAGGCTGTGCCTGCACCTGGAGCAGGTGGCCCTGCTCGAGAACGATCTGCGCCGCAAGAACCCGGAGCTGGTCCCCGAGGGCCAGACCGCCCTGCCCACGCTCAAGCTGGCCGTCAATGCCGACTCGCTGTCCACCTGGTTCATGGATGCCATGTCCGCCTTCACGCGCGACGGCAACGAGCTGATGGACATCAGCATCGACGACCAGGACCACACGGCCAAGCGCATCCGCGAGGGCGAGGTGCTGGCCGCCGTCACGGCTACCTCCTCGGCCATTCCGGGCTGCAATACCTGGCCGCTGGGCCGCATGCGCTATGTGGCGGCCGCAAGCCCCGACTTCATCCGCCGCTACCTGAAGGACGGCATCACGCCCGAGGCCATGGCGCGCGCGCCCATGATGAGCTATGGCCGCAAGGACAGCCTGCAGGACCAGTGGCTGCAACGGCTGGGCGCGGAGGGGCGGCGCAACACGCCGCGCCACTTTCTTCCCTCCAACCAGGGCTATACGCGGGCCTGCGAGCTGGGCATGGGCTGGGGCATGCACCCGCCGCTGATGATCGGCGCGCAACTGGCCGAAGGCAGCCTGGTGGAGCTGCTGCCCGGCAACGACCTGGACATTCCCATGTACTGGGCCCATGCGCGCAATGCGCAGGCCAGCCTGCAGCGCCTGACGGACTGCGTGATCCAGGCCGCGGCGGCCTACCTGGACCCGATGGAGTGAATGGGCAGCGGCGCCGTCCGCGCCCGGCTCAGGGCTGGCGGCCGGTGTCGTCTGCCGGGACGGACGGCTCAGCCTGAGCCTGGTCGTTGCGTTCCGGCCGCTGTATGGTGCGCACGGCCGCGCGCACGCGGGTCAGGGTGTGGAAGTCCAGCAAGCTGGTGGCCATGATGGTTTCCCAGAGAAAGCAGGCCAGGGCCGAGAGAAACATCAGCACGCCGAACAGAAAGCCGAGCACGGCATAGCCATGGCCGTTGATGCCGTAGGCCTCGCCCAGGAACAGCAGGGCAATGGTCAGGCCGATGCAAAAGCCGCAGACGGTCAGCAGCCCTATGCAGACATTCGCCAGCCGCCCGCGCTTGCGCAGAAAGTGCAGTTCCGTGAGGCTGCGCGCGATGAATTCCTCTTCCTGCGGGTTGCGCAGCAGTTCTTCCAGCTTGCGCGCGCGGTCGATGATGCGGGCCAGCCGCCCGGCCACGGCGCCGATCATGCCGGCCACGGCCGTCAGGAAGAACACCGGCGCCAGCGCCAGCTGGATGCTGTGGGTGACGGTATCGGCGTCTAGCGACCAATTGATCATGCGGTCCTCTGCGTGCTTTCTGTTGTCTGGTCCGGCCATGCTGCCGTGTTTTCGCGCGGACAGTATTGTGGCCGCAAGCGGGGGCGGCAAGAAGCCATGTCGCCAGCTTTTGGTGTTCAGCGGGGCGGTGGCAGCATCTGCCGGCACAGCGACAGCATCCCGGTCAGCAGGGCGGGCGCCTGGTCGCGCCGGCAGACGACGCCCAGCGGCGCCAGCCCGCCCGCCAGCCGCACATCGAGCCGGCATACGCGCGCGTGGGTCTGCAGACCCGGCGCAATGCTCAGCGGCACCAGGGCCACGGCGCCGGGCTGGCTCAACAGGCTCTCCAGAATCGGCAGGGAAACGGTGGACACCGGAAACCAGGGCGCATCCGGCAGCGCCTTGAGCACCTCGGCCTCGAAAATCCCGCGCACTGCGATATTGGCCGTGGGCAGCACCCAGCGTGCGCCGGTCAACGCCTGCAGCGGCACGTCGCGGCGCCCGGCCAGCGCATGTGAGCGAGAGGCCACCACCACGGCCGTATCCGCCAGCAGCGGCTCGAAGGCGAAGGCTCCGGGCAACAGTGCGGGCTGGCGGCAGAACACCGCGTCCAGCCCGCCGCCCAGCAGTTGGGACAGCAGCCGGGTGCTGGCGTCTTCGTGCACATCGACATGCACCTCGGGATGCTCGGCATAAAACCGCGCCAGCAAGGGCGAAAGAATGGCCAGGGCCGCCGCCGGAATGGCGCCCAGGCGCAGCGCGGCCGCCGCGCCCCGGCGAATGGCGGCCAGGGATTCCGCCACCTCCTCCAAGGCGGCCAGCACGCCGCGCACCGTATCCACCAGGGTCTGCCCGGCCAGCGTGGGGCGTATGCCGCGCGCATGGCGCTCGAACAGGCGGATATCCAGCACGCGCTCCATCTCGGCCAGCGCCTGGGTGGCGGCCGACTGGCTCATGTGCAGCGTGGCGGCGGCCTGCACCACCGAGCCGCATTGCTGCAGCGCCACCAGCAGCTGCAGCTGGCGCAGGCGCACATGCTTGGTCAGGCGCGAGTACAGCAGCCGCCCCTGGGGCGTGGCCGCGTCGTCCAGGCCGTCGCGGTCATCGAAGTCATTGCTCATGGGAGTCTCAGTGTTTTCCCGAGGCAGGCCTTGGCACACCACAGGTGGAGCGGGCCAAGCTATCGGAACGGCTTATAGCTTGGCACAAATACCGTGGCCCGCACGGGCGGCAGGATTTCTATAGTCGCCTGCATCGGGAGCCGGCACGGCACAGGCCTGCGGCTCTTTTCCCCGTAGATGGAACCCATGCCATGCAAGCCAAGCCCCTCTTCCAACCCCTCCTTCCACTGCCGCGGCGCACCCTGCTCTCGCTGGGCGCGTCCAGTCTTGCCGCCGTGTTGTGCGGCCTTTCCCTGACCAGCCCGGCCCATGCGGCCGATGCCTATCCGAACAAGCCCGTCAAGCTCATCGTGCCCTTTGCGGCAGGCGGCTCCACCGACATCGTTGCGCGCGTGATCGCAGAGGGCCTGCGCAGCACGCTGGGGCAGCCCGTGGTGGTGGACAACAAGGCCGGCGCTGGCGGCCTGATCGGCACCGAAAGCATGGCCCAGGCCGCGCCTGACGGCTACACCATCGGCATGGCCACGGTGAGCACGGCCACCATCAATCCCTCGCTGTACATGCGCGCCGCCAAGCTGGAAGGCAGGCTTTTGCCCGTGGCCAATCTGGTGACCATGCCGTCGGTCTACATGGTCCACCCCAAGATGGGCGTCAAGGATTTTCCGGGCTTTCTGGCCAAGCTGCGCGCCCAGCCCGGCGCCTACAGCGCGGGCGTGCCCGGCCTGGGCACGCTGGGCCATCTGATGGTGGCGTCCTTCAACGAGACCATGAAGACCCAGGTGCAGATCGTGCCCTACCGCGGCAACGGCCCGGCGCTCAACGATGCGCTGGCCGGCATGGTGCAGGTGATGACCGACCAGTTGCCTTCGGCCATGCCCCAGATCAAGGGCGGCAAGCTCATCCCCGTGGCGCTGTCGGGCGACAGCCGCTCGCCCGACCTGCCCGATGTGCCCACCTTCAAGGAGCTGGGCTATGCGCAGCTCAACGAACTGGGCATCAGCTGGTTCGGGGTGGTCGTGCCGGCCGGCACGCCAGCCGCCATCGTCCGGCAGTTGCAGGATGCGTCGGTGAAGGCCGTGCGCCTGCCCGAGGTGCAAAAGCACCTGAAGCTGCTGGGCGCCTCGGTCACCGAGATGGACCAGAGCCGCTTCCCGGCCCAGATCGCCAGCGAACTGCAGCGCAACAAGGCGCTGCTGGACAAGGCAGGAGTGAAACCGGAATGAGCGCAGTCGAGCATCTCCAGGACTTCTTCCAGCAGCAGTCCCCGCGCATGGCGGCCCTGGCCGACAGCATCTGGTCCCTGGCCGAGCTGCGCTATGCCGAAACGGCTTCGGCCCGGCTGCACATCGATGCGCTGGAGCAGGCGGGCTTTCGCATCACGCGCGGCGTGGCCGGCATTCCCACGGCCTTCCTGGCCGAATGGGGCGACGAGGGCCCGGTGCTGGCCTTCCTGGGCGAGTACGACGCGCTGTCGGGCCTGAACCAGCAAAGCGGCGCCCTGGTCTGCACGCCCTCCACCGACAGCCCGGGACTGGCGGGCCACGGCTGCGGCCACCATCTGCTGGGCACCTCGGCGCATTTCGCGGCCGTTGCGCTGCAGGAGCACCTGCGCCGCAGCGGCGCCAGGGCACGCGTGCGCTACTACGGCTGCCCGGCCGAGGAAGGCGGATCGGGCAAGACCTTCATGGCGCGTGCCGGGGTCTTCGACGATGTGGACGCGGCGCTGACCTGGCACCCGGCCAGCTTCACGGGGGTGTTCAGCCAGAGCACGCTGGCCAACATCCAGGCGAAGTTCGTCTTCCACGGCAAGGCCTCCCATGCCGCGCATTCGCCCCACCTGGGCCGCAGCGCGCTCGATGCCGTGGAGCTGATGAACGTGGGCGTGAACTACCTGCGCGAGCACATGCCCACCGATGCGCGGGTGCACTACGCCATCACCGACTCGGGCGGCCTGTCGCCCAACGTAGTCCAGGCGCGCGCCGAGGTGCTCTACCTGGTGCGCGCCGCGCGCAACCACGAGGCGGCAGCGCTGTACGAGCGCGTGCAGAACGTGGCACGCGGCGCCGCGCTGATGACGGACTGCCGGCTGGAGATCGTCTTTGACAAGGCCTGCTCCAACCTGCTGCAGAACCGCACGCTGAACCAGGTGATGTATGCGCAAATGCAGGCCCTGGGCCCGCTGCGCGTGGACCCCGGCCTGCATCGCCTGGCCGGCGATTTCCAGGCCACGCTGGACAGCAACGACGTGGACCAGGTCAGCCGCCCGCTGGCCAGCGTGCTGCGCGGCAAGGTGCCGGCCGTGTTCGAAGGCCTGGCACCCTACGATCCCGCCGTGGAGGACACCCTGTTCGGCTCCACCGATGTGGCCGATGTGAGCTGGATCACGCCCACCGTCCAGGCCTGGGTGGCCTGCTACGCCTTCGGCACGCCGCTGCACTCATGGCAGATGGTCTCGCAAGGCCAATCCGGCCTGGCCCACGCAGGCATGGTGCGCGCCGCCCAGGTGCTGGCGGCCACGGCCATCGCCTTGCTGGAGCAGCCCGAACGCATTGCCCAGGCCAAGGCGGAGTTGCTGCAGCGCCGCGACGGCCGGCCCTATGCGTGCCCGATTCCCCCGGAAGTGCCCTTGCCGTTTATGCGGGGGTGATGGGCTTGGCCCGCCCTGGATGATGGACTCGAAGCGGCCCAGCAATTGTTCGGTCTGCACCAGGGCACGCGGGCATCGTAGATGGCAGTGAAGGGCGAATGCCTCATTCGTACCCATTCCCAGTTCCCGGGCTTGCCGGGGCATGCCCCTTTGCGCTGCCGCAAACCCACCCCGCCGCCGCGTTGACCCATCACAAGCCCTCCGCGCCAGGCAACCGCGATAGTTGGATCGGGACCCCACCGATACCAACAAACCACAGGAGGACTTGTGAAGCTGATGATTGATCTTTTTTCCACCGACTACGGCCTGATGAGCCTGGGCGTCATCGTCTTCATCCTGATCATGGCGGCCTTTTTCCTGCGCCTGTTCCTGGGCAAGATGAAGCACGTGGCCAACAAGCCGCTCGAATAAAGAAAGAAGGAGAGGGAGACGCAGCCCCGCCCGGGGCTGCGCTCGGGCTCAGTAGTGCGGAGGCAGTTCGTCGCGCAGATTGGCTGCACCGCCGGCCGGCCCGCCTTCGGGGACGCGGCGGCGCAGGTCGCGCAGTTCGTCAAGCAGCCGGTCGATCTGCTGCTGCTGGCGGTAGATGGTCAGGTTCAGCTGCTCCAGCAGGTCTTCGGTGTAGCTGGCCTTGATCTCCAGCTCCATCACGCGTGCCTGCAGGGCATCGGCACCGCCATGTTCTCCGTCGCCGGCCACGCTCATGCCTTGAGCGCCTGGGCAAGGCGGGCGATGCCTTCGCGGATCTTGTCCTCGTCCGCCGTGGCGAACGAGAGGCGGAAGCTGGTGGCATCGGGGTTTTGCGCAAAGAACGGCGCGCCCGGCACAAAGGCCACGCCCTGGGCAATGGCCCGCTTGGCCAGCTCACCGGCATCGGCCAGCGCGCCGCCCTTGCCGGTCAGGCGCACCCACAGGAACAGGCCGCCCTGGGGCTGCAGGAATTCCACGGCATCGCCGAGGTGCTCGCGCAGGGCATCGCCCATGGCCTTGGCGCGGCGCGCGTAGACCTCGCGCACATGGGCCAGGGTGGCGGGCATGGCGCCGGACTTCAGGTACTGCGCGGCCGTGGCCTGGGCAAAGGTGCTGGTGTGGGCATCGCTGAACTGCTTGCACATCACGGCGCGGCCCAGCAGCTCGGCCGGGGCCACCAGCCAGCCGATGCGCAGGCCGGGGCTGAGCACCTTGCTCAGCGAGCCGCAGTGCGCCAGCCAGTCGCGGCTGCCGGGCACCTGGCTGGACAGCGCCAGCAGGCTGGGCGGAGGCGCTTCGCCAAAATACAGGTCGCCGTAGGGATCGTCTTCCACCACCAGGGTCTGGTACTTGACGGCCAGCTCCAGCACCTTCTTGCGGCGTTCCAGGCTCAGCATGGCGCCGCTGGGGTTGCCGAAGGTGGGGATCAGGTAGACCAGCTTGGGGCGGTGCTCGGCAATGAGTTTCTCCAGCGCGTCGACCTGGGCGCCTTCGGCGTCGATGGGGGCGCTGATGACTTCGGCGCCGTACAGGCGGAAGCACTGGATGGTGGCCAGGAAGGTCGGGCCTTCGACGATGACCTTGTCGCCAGGGTTGATCATGGTCTTGCCCAGCAGGTCCAGCGCCTGCTGGCTGCCCGTGGTCACCACCAGTTGTTCGGGAGCCAGCTCGCGCACGCCCTTGGCGGCCATGAAGGCGGCGATCTGCTCGCGCAGCGGCTGGTAGCCCTCGGTCGCACCGTACTGCAGCGCGGCGCCCGGCTCCTGCTGCAGCGCGGCCTGGGAGGCGGCGCTGATGCCGGCCACGTCGAACATGGCGCTGTCCGGGAAACCACCCGCAAAGCTGATGATGCCGGGCTTGCCCAGCAGCTTGAACAGCTCGCGGATGGCGGAGGTTTCTACGTTGTTCAGACGGTCGGCGAATTGCATGGGCAGGAGTCTCTTTGTCGGTGCGATGAAAAGGCGAAGCCTGCATTGTCGCCAATCCTGCCGCAGCTTTCCTGCAGGATCAGAAGCACCCTGAGTCGCTTCGTGCCCTCCCCCGCTCTCCCGGAAGGCAGCTGCGTTCAATCCACCTTGATGTCGGCTCTGGCGGCCACGGCGCGCATTTGCGGCAGTTCGCGCTCTATGCGCTCCTGCAGCGCGCTGGCCGGACCCCATGCGGGCGACAGGCCGATGTCCACCAGCTTCTTCTTCATGGCCGGCTCGGCCATGGCGTCGGCCAGCGCCTTTTCCAGTTTCTTCTGGATGGGCGCGGGCAGGCCGGCCGGTGCGAGGAAGGCAAACCAGGTGTCCATGGCAAAGCCCGGGTAGCCGCTTTCGGCCACGGTGGGCACCTGGGGCAGCAGGGCCAGGCGCTGCGGTCCCAGGGCGGCGATGGGACGGATCTTGCCGGCCTTGATCAGCGGCGTGGTGGCCACCACCGTGTCCACGGCCACCTGCACCTGCCCGCCCATCAGCGCGGTGAGGCTGGGCGAGCTGCCATTGAAAGGCACATGCACCATGCGCATGCCCGTGGCGGTCTTGAGCATTTCGCCGCCGAAATGCACCGACGATCCCGTGCCGAAGGAGCCGTAGGACAGCTTGTCGGGATTGGCCTTGGCCAAGGCCACGAGTTCGGGCAGCGTGCGCGCAGGCGTCTCGTTGTGGGCCACCAGCACCAGGCCCATGTCGGCCACCAGCCCCAGCGGCGTGAAGCTGCGCAGCGGGTCATAGGGCAGCGGGTTGCGGATGGCGGGGTTGAGCGTCAGCGTGGTGCTGGCGCCCAGCAGCAGCGTGTAGCCGTCGGGCGGCGCCTTGGCCACCAGCGCGCCCGCCACCACCGTGCCTGCACCGGGACGGTTTTCCACGACCACGGGCTGGCCCAGCCGCTCGCCCAGCGCGGTGGCCAGCAGCCGGCCCAGGATGTCGGTGGCGCCGCCCGGCGCAAACGGCACGACCAGCTTGATCGGGCGATCCGGGTAGGACTGCGGCTGGGCTTTGGCTGCGGGCAGCGCAAGTGCCGTGGCACCGGCCATCAGACACGACAGAAAACGGGAACGGGACAAGGCCATGGCGCGGATCTCCTGGGGGACGAGGGAACGGGAACCTGGGAAAACTCAATGCGGCGGTTTCAGCCGAGCAGCGGGCTGCGCACGCGCGAGAAGCCGCCGGCCTGGTCATAGGCATGGCCGATCTGCAGCACGGCCAGATCGGCCTGCGCCGGGCCGATGATCTGCAGCCCGGCAGGCAGCCCCTGCGGCCCGAAGCCTGCAGGCGCGGCCAGGGCCGGCAAGCCGGCCATGGTGGCGGGCACCACGGCCTGCATCCAGCGGTGGTAGGTGTCCATCTCGCGGCCGCCCACGGCATGCGGCCAGTCCAGCGCCGCATCGAACGGGAAGACCTGGGCGGAGGGCAGCACCAGAAAGTCGTAGCTGTCGAACAGGCGGCGCAGGGTTTCGTACCAGGCCGAGCGCACGCGCGCCGCGTCATAGACGGCCATGGCCGGCAGCGCCAGGCCGCGCTCGATTTCCCAGAGGGCCTCGGGCTTGAGCAGGGCATGCCTGACCGGGTCGCGGTACAGGGCGGCGTTGGCCCCGGCCACGCTGAAGCTGCGCAGGTCGATCCAGGCGCGCCACAGGCGCTCGAAGTCGAAGGCCGGCAAGGCCTCTTCCACCGTGCAGCCGATGGTCTTGAAATGCCGCAGCGCCGCGCGGCAGGTCTCCAGCAGGCCGGGCTCGGTGGGCAGGTGCCCGCCCAGGTCCCCCAGCCAGCCGATGCGCAGGCCCTTGCAGTCGCGCGCCAGGTGGGCGGTCCAGTCCTTGGGCGGTTCACTGCGGCGCGTCAGCGGCAGGCGCGCGTCGAAGCCTGCCTGCACGGACAGCAGCAGGGCCAGGTCGGGAATGTCGCGCGCCATGGGACCGGCCACGCTGAACTGCTGGAAGAACAGCTCTTCCGACGGGCCATGCGGCACGCAGCCCACCGAGGTGCGCAGTCCGTAGACATGGTTGAAGGCGGCCGGCGTGCGCAGCGAACCCATCATGTCCGAGCCATCGGCCACGGGCAGCATGCGCAGCGCCACGGCCACGCCGGCCCCGCCACTGCTGCCGCCAGCGGAGCGCGAGGGATCGAAGGCATTGCGCGTGGTCCCGTAGACCGGGTTGTAGGTATGGCCGCCCAGGCCGAACTCGGGCGAATTGCTGCGCGCCACAAACAGCGAACCGCCTGCGCGCATGCGCTCGAACACCACGCAATCGGTCTGAGAGACCTGGCCCGCGAAGATGGGCGATCCCTTGGTCGTCACCATGCCGGCTGCCGGCATGATGTCCTTGGGAGCCTGGGGAAAGCCGTGCAGCGGCCCCAGGCTCTGGCCGCGCGCCAGCAGCGTGTCCAGTTCGCGGGAGCGGCCGCGCAGCCAGTCGCGGTCCAGCGGGGCCACCAGCGCGTTGACCACGGGGTTGAGCCGGTCGATCTGCGCGCAATAGGCATCCAGCACCTCCACGCAGGACAGATCGCGGCCCTGGATGGCCTTTGACAGCGCGACGGCCGACATCTCCACGACGGCACCGCCCCCGGTGGCCAGATCCGGCTGCTGCGCTGCGGTGCTTGCGTTCGACTCCATGGATTTCCTCGTTTTTGTGACAGAACGAAGTCAGCATAAGCAGGCGAAATTATTTCGACAATCGCCTTTTTTTTGGCTTATCGTTGCGTTTTTCGCAAACCACAAGCAGGCCACCATGCTTTCCAACCGCCTACAGGACACGGCCCTGCGCTACTTTCTCGAAGTGGTGCGCTGCGGCTCGGTCAGCGAAGCCGCCACGCGGCTCAATGTCTCGCCCTCGGCCGTGAGCCGCCAGGTCGCCGGACTGGAAGAGATGCTGGGCGTGCCGCTGTTCGAGCGCCGTCCGCGCGGCATGGCGCCCAGCCCGGCAGGCGAGCTGCTGGCCGCCCATGCGCGCCGCGGTGCGCTGGAGGCCGATCGCGTGGTCTCGGACATCGAGGCCCTGCAGGGCCTGCGCCGGGGCGTGGTCCGCGTGTGCAGCTCGGGCGGCTTTGCCATCGAGTTCCTGCCACGCGCCATGGCGCTTTTCCGCGAACAGTACCCGGGCATGCAGTTCCACCTGCGCGTGGAAGCGCCTGCCGCCGTGACCCAGGCCGTGCTGGGCGGCGAGGCCGACGTGGGCCTGACGTACAGCCGCGCGGCGGCACGTGACATCGAGGTCTGGCATCGCCAGGTCTCGCCCGTGGTCGCCATCATGCGGCCCGACCATGCGCTGGCCCGTCATGCGAGCATCACCCTGGCCCAGATGCATCCCCATGCCATTGCCCTGCCCGAGGACGCCAACACCGCGCGCCAGCTGTTCGACATCGCCTGCAGCCACCGCCGCCTGGTGTTCGAACCCGCCCTGGTCAGCGGCCAGTTCGAGACCCTGGTGCACTTCGTGCTGCACGGCGGCGGCCTGTCGCTGGGCGGCGAGGTCACCATGCGCGAGCGCGTGCGCCGTGGCGAGCTGCATGCGGCGACCATCCGCGAGCGCGGCATGAATGCGCGCGCCATCGAGCTGCAGACCCTGGCCGGACGCACGCTGTCCAAGGGCGTGCGGGCCTTTGTGGAGCACCTGCGGGAGCTGTTGCCGCCCGGGTAGACGGAGGGAAAGAGCAGGAAGAGGGAAAGGGGCGGAGGACGGACTGGAAGGCAAGGCCCGCGTTCAGCACTGGCCCACCTCCAGCTGGCACTGGGCCCAATGCCATTGCGCCCGGCGCGTGGCCTGCCGCAGCCGCTGCGCCAGCACATGGCGTGCAGGCAGGCCGGGCAGATACTCGGCCATCTGGACGCCACAGCGGCCCAGCTCCAGCAGCTCGATCTGCTCGGCGCTGTTGCCCATGCACAGCACCATGCCCATCGGCGTGTCCTCGCCCGGCTCATGCTCATGCCGGTTCAGCCAGCGCAGGTATTGCTCCATCTGGTCCTTGTCCTCGGCCGTGAACTCGCCCACCTTCAGCTCCACCGCCACCAACCGCCGCAGCTTGCGGTTGTAGAACAGCAGATCGAGGTGGAAGTCCTGATCATCCATATGCATGTGCTTTTGCCGCGCCACCAGGCTGAATCCCGTGCCCGACTGAAGCAGGAAGGCCTCCATCTCCCGGATGACGGCGGCCTCCAGGTCTCCCTCCTGCCAGGCATCGTGCAGGCCCAGAAAATCAAGAATGTAGGGATCGCGCATGAACAGCGCCGGCGACATGCGCTCGGTGCTGCGGGGCGTGACCGGCTCCTGCGCGATCAGCGCCTCTACATTGCAGGGCAGCGCCAGGCGCTCATGGAGCCGGGAGTCGATGCGGCTGCGCAGCGTGCGTGCGCTCCAGCGCTCGATGCTCGCCATGCTGGCGTAGTACTCGCGCTGCGCGGGGTCCTTGAGTGCAATCAGCACGATGAAATGCGCCCAGCTCAATTTCCGGGTCGGCGAGATGACCAGGGGCTCGTCGGGAAACGCGGTGGAGAACTGCATCATGCGCCACAGGTTCTTCTCCGAGAAGCTGCTGCCATGGTCCTGGACCAGATGCCCGGCCAGCACCGGCAGGACCTCATCGCTGCAGCCTGCCTGCCGCGCCACGGATTCATGGCCATGGATGCGCTGGCCGATGTGCCAGTACAGCAGGGTGAGTTCACTGTTGATGTTGGCGGCCACGCGAAGCCGTGCGGCCTCGATCAGATCCCGCACATTGCCCAGCAGGGTCTGCGACGATGCGAGCGCGGGAGAAACGGATATCTTGCGAGTGGCCATGTGGTCGCCCCCTCCTGGCGGCGTGATTTCTGGATGTCTGGTGACGGCGGAATCGATCTGTCCGACTATTGCGATGCGGCCCTGGACAGTCAACGCCACATCTGCATAACCAGACGATCTGACCCTCGCAGACATGAAAAATCAGAACATTCCTAGAGCGCGCTGCGCACTGTCAAGTACCCGCGCTTGCATGACAATGCACGCCACATCGATGGATACGCGCCCGCACAATGAAAACCACCAGCATCGAGCCTTTCTTCGCCACGCTCAAGGCAGCCAATCCCTCTCCCCAGACCGAGCTGGAATACACCAATGTGTTCGAGCTGCTGTCTGCCGTGCTGCTCTCGGCCCAGGCCACGGACGTGGGCGTGAACAAGGCCACGCGCAAGCTGTTTCCCGTGGCCAATACGCCGCAGGCCATCCTGGACCTGGGACTTGAAGGGCTGGAGGATTACATCAAGACCATCGGCCTGTACCGCAGCAAGGCCAGGCACCTGATGCAGACCTGCCAGATCCTGGTCGAGCGCCATGGCGGCCAGGTGCCGCGCACGCGCGAGGAACTGGAAGCGCTGCCCGGCGTGGGCCGCAAGACCGCCAATGTGGTGCTGAACGTGGCCTTTGGCGAGCCCACCATGGCCGTGGACACGCACATCTTTCGCGTGAGCAATCGCACGGGCCTGGCGCCGGGCAAGACGCCGCTGGCCGTGGAGATGCAGCTGATGAAGCGCGTGCCCCCGGCCTATGCCGTGGACTCGCACCACTGGCTCATCCTGCTGGGCCGCTACGTCTGCCAGGCCCGCAAGCCCCGCTGCTGGGAGTGCGTGGTGGCGCCGTACTGCGACTACTCCCCCAAGACGCCTGCACCGGCTGCTGGCAAGCGCTGAGCCGGTACCGCGCATCCCTTCGCATCAATCGGCCTTGAACCCCGTGGCCGCCACGGCCTTGCCCCAGGAGACCGTGTCGGCGCGCATGATGCGGGCCAGTTCGTCGCCCGTGGTGCCCGTCACGCGGAAACCCGCCTCCTCCAGCCGGCTGCGGCTGTCGGGCAGCTGCAGGGCGCGCACGATGTCGGCCTGCAGCCTGGCCACGATCTCGGGCGGTGTCTTCGCAGGCGCGACCACGCCGAACCAGGAATTGAACTCCAGCGACGGATAGCCCTGCTCCCGGATGGTGGGCAGCTCTGGCATGGACTGGGTGCGCGTGGCGCCCGTGCTGCCCAGGGCCGTGAGCTTGCCGGCCCTGACCTGGGGCGCTGCCAGGGCCGCCGTGGCGAAGACGGCCTGCACGTCGCCGCTGAACAGGCCGCCCAGGGCATCGTTGGTGTTCTTGTAGTGCACGGGCTCGGGCTTGAGCTGCACGGCATTGCCGAACATGAAGGCGCCGAAGTGGCCGGGCGTGCCGGCGCCGAAGGTGGCGATGAACAGCTCCTTGCGCTGGCGCGCCCAGGCCACGAAATCGGGCACATTGCGGGCCGGCACTCTCTGCGGATTGACCAGCAGCACGAAGTCGGAGGTGACGACCTGGCTGACGGGCACAAAGTCCTTTTGCGGGTCGTAGGGCAGGCGCTGGTAGGTGCTGGGCGCAATGCTGAGCTGGCCGGTCTCGCCCAGCATCAGCGTGTAGCCGTCAGGCGCGGCGCGTGCCGCCTCGCTGGCGGCGATGAGGCCGCCAGCGCCCGGCTTGTTGTCCACGACCACGCCCAAGTTGCCCCATTGCTCGGAGAGTTTCTGCGCGAGCAGGCGCGCCACGATGTCCGGCCCGGTTCCCGCAGGAAAGCCGACGAGCAGGCGCACGGGCTTGCTCGGAAAGGCCGGCTGGGCGCCGGCCACGGTCCAGGGAGCCAGCCCGGTGGCCAGCACGGCGGCAAGAGCGCAGCCCACGGCGGTGCGGCGCGCCTTCGATGCCTGGTTTTTCATGTGTCTTGTCTCCTGCATTGTGGGTATAGAGAGGGGGAAGGCGCGGCTCAAAGCAGTTCGTGAAAGCGCATCTGCACGCGGTCGGGATGGCGCGCGCCGGTGCCGAAGAACAGGTGCTCGTTGATCCAGGCCAGCGCCGGGCTGGCCGTCTCCATGCGGGGCGCGCAGCGGAAATAGATGTGCGCGGGGTCCACGGGCTCGCCGCGAGCCAGCTTCGCCATATGCACCGGGTCGCCGCTGCGCAGCGCCTGGTTGCAGACATAGATCAGGTCGCCGGCATCGGTCTCCAGCACATAGCGCGCATCGAGCTCGGCCAGCCCGCCATGCACGATGCGCTGGAAGTCCGCTCCTCCGGGCAGCACGCGCGCGCTCCAGCCGTCGCCCCGGGCCGTGCCGCCCAGGATGGGGATCAGTCGGCGCCCGCCGTGCGCCGTGGCACCGACCTCCTGCGGCGGACCCACCTGCACGCTCAGGTCGGCGAAGAAGCGAAAGCGCGGATCGGGCAAGGCCGCGAGCTGCGGCACGTCATCTGGCATGGTTTCGGGGCTCCGGTGGATGGAATCGGGACCTAGCATAAGCACCATTGCCGGGGCGGGCCGTCATCCCGGAAGATGACAACGCCCTGCCCGCCCCTGCCTTCCCTTGAGACACTGGACCCCATCCTCCGACACCGCTGACGCCGGAGCCCTGAGCGGCCATGCGTCCGGCCACGCGCCCAGCCACGCTATCGGCTACATGGTCGCCAGCCTGGGCGAGCCCGGCTTCGCCCGGCAGGTGCTGGAGGCCATGAACCCGCTGCTGCCCGCCGCCTCCTGGTCGGTCTACCGCACGGGTCCGCGCAGCCGGCCGCAGCTGTTCCTGTCAGCCAGCAGCGAGGCGCGCGACACCACGCGCGACTGCTGGTGGGCCTATCTCTCAGGCCCCTACCTGCGCGACAACACCTGGAGCCACGGCGATGCCGGCCCGGCACGCAGCGCGGCGCTGTGCCACATCACGGCCCAGGAGGTGGAGGGCGAGCACCGCGCCCTGGTCTATGACGCGCACGGCATGGCCGAGCGCGTGTCCATCGTCGAGCACCAGGACGACGGCGGTGTGTTTGCCGTCAACTTCTACCGCCACCAGCACCAGAGGGCGCTGGGCGATGCGCAGATCGACCGCTTCGGGAGCATGGCGCCCGTGCTGCTGGCCCTGGCGCACAAGCACATCGCGCTGACGCAGGCGCAGCGCGCCGTGGTAACAGCTTCGGCCCCGGCCCCCCCGCAAGGACAGCCCCGGCAGCGGCAGACACTGCCGGCCCTGCGCATGCGCCTGCTGCAGGCACAGCCTGATCTGACGCCGCGCGAACTCGATGTCTGCGCCCGGCTGCTGCAGGGCATGACGCATGAGGGCATTGCCTGCGACCTGTGCCTGAGCCTGCCCACCGTCAAGACCTACCGCAACCGCGCCTTTGCGCGGCTGGGCATCCACTTTCGCAGCGAGCTGTTCGCGCTGGCCATGGAGCCGCAGGGCTGAGGTCTTGCATCAATCCAGCGATGCGCCGGACGCCTTGACGATGCGCGCCCACTTGGCGATGTCCTCGCGCAGCAGGGCCGCCATCTGGGCGGGCGGCACGGGCCTGTCCGCCGGCCCGGCCAGCTCCACGCCCGAGGCTTCCAGCCGGGTGCGCAGATCGCTGGCCGCCAACGCGCGGGCCATGCCGTCCTGCAGCTGCGCCAGCACCGGCGCGGGCACGCCTTCAGGCGCAAACAGGCCCACCCACAGCGTGCCGTTGTAGCCGGGCACGGTCTCGCCGATGGTGGGCACATCGGGCAGCAGCGGCGATCGCGCCGCGCCGCTCACGGCCAGCGCGCGCAGCCGGCCCGCCTGGATATGGGGCAGGGTCGAGGGCAGGCTGCCGAACAGCAGCGGCACCTGGCCGCCCAGCACATCGTTGAGCGCGGGAGCCACGCCCTTGTAGGGCACATGCTGCAGCTGGATGCCCGCCATGCTGTTGAGCATCTCGCCGAGCAGATGATTGAGCGTGCCGTTGCCAGCCGAGGCATAGCGGAACTCGTCGGGCCGGCCCCGGGTTATGGAGATCAGCTCGGGCACGGATTTGGCCGCAAAGCCGGGATGGGCCAGCAGCACATTGGGCACCGAGCCGATCAGGCCGATGGGCCGGAAGTCCTTGACCGGATCGAAACCCGGCTTGCGGTACAGCGCGGGGTTGATGGCCTGGCTGCTGCTGATGGTCATCAGCAGGGTATGCCCGTCGCGCGGCGCCTTGGCCACGGCCTGGGTGCCGATGTTGCCGCCCGCGCCGGGCCGGTTCTCGACCACCACGCTGGCGCCCAGCACCTCGGCCAGCTTCTGGCTGACCAGCCGCCCCACGATGTCGTTGGTGCCGCCCGGCGCCTGCGGGACGATCATCACGATGGGCCGCGCGGGCCAGGCCTGGGCGCGGCCCAGCAGGGGCAAGGCGAGCGCGGCGGCCACCAGGCTTCGGCGGCGCAAAAGGCTCGACGGCAGGGGAAAGGAAGAATCCGGCATGGTCATGTCTCCGTTTGTTCTTGTCGCAAGCCCGCATGGTTGCCCGTGCCGGGCCGGCGCACAATCGCGCATTTCCTGACCCGGCCTTCGGAATTGACAAAGCCTTGACCCCGCCCATGCCCTCTTCGCCCTTCATGCCCCTCATGCACTTCGACCTGACGGACCTGCGCCTGTTCGTGCATGCCGCCGAACTGGGCAGCCTCACGCGCGCCTCGCAAAGGCAGCACCTGTCCCTGGCCGCAGCCAGCCTGCGCATCAAGGCGCTGGAGGAGCAGGCGGGCATGCCCCTGCTGTACCGCGAGGCGCGAGGCGTGCGGCCCACGCCGGCCGGCGAAGCCTTCCTGCACCACGCGCGCGGCATGCTGCTGCAGTCCGAGCAGCTGCGCCACGACCTGCAGGAGTACGGCGCCGGCCTGCGCGGCCATGTGCGGGTGTTTGCCAACACCACGGCTGTCACCGATTTCCTGCCCGAGATCCTGCCCGCCTTTCTTGCCGACCACCCGCGCGTGAACGTGGACCTGCAGGAGCGGCCCAACGCCGAGATCGCACGCGGCGTGCTCGACGGCCGGGCCGACCTGGGCATCGTGGCCGGCCAGGTGGACACGCTGGGCCTGCAGACCATCCACTTCAGCACCGACCGGCTGGTGCTGGCCACGCCGCGCGGCCACCGCCTTGCGCGGCGCAAGCGCATTGCGTTTGCCGAGACGCTGGACGAGGACGCCATCGGCATGCAGCAGGGCAGCACGCTGCAGACCTTTCTGGCGGGTGTGACAGAGCGCCTGGGCAAGCCCATGAAGCTGCGCATACAGCTGTCCAGCTTCGACGCCATGTGCCGCATGATCGGCGCGGGCGTGGGAATCGGCATCGTTCCCGAGAGCGCCGCGCGGCGCAACCGCGACAGCATGGGGCTGGCGCTGATCGAGCTGACCGACGCCTGGAGCGTGCGCGAGCGCCGCATCCTCGTGCGCGACCAGGGCCGGCTGCCGCGCCATGCGCAGGCCCTGATCGAGGTGCTGCAGGCCTGCTACGCCGCGCCTGCCGTCTCCTGAGCCTGCGGTGCACCCTGCTCCATCAGGCTGGACAGCGAAAGAATCTGCCCACCGCCCGCATCGAAGTTGCCCGGCTCCAGCCAGCGCTGGTAGGCTGCGCGCAGCGCCGGCCATTCGCTGTCGACGATGGAGAACCAGGCCGTGTCGCGGCTGCGGCCCTTGTAGACCACGGCCTGGCGGAACACCCCCTCGAAGCGGAAGCCCAGGCGCGCCGCTGCGGCACGCGACGGCGCGTTCAGGCTGTCGCACTTCCACTCGTAGCGGCGGTAGCCCAGCTCGTCGAAGGCGCGCTGCATCAGCAGGAACTGGGCCTCGGTGGCCGCACGCGTGCGCTTGAGCCGGCGCGAGTAGCAGACAAAGCCCACCTCCACCACGCCGCTGGCCGTGTCCACGCGCATCAGCGCCAGCGAGCCGATGGCACGGCCCGTGGCCAGGTCGATGACGGCGTGGTGCAGCGGGTCGTCACCGGCCTGGGCGGCCTCGGCAAAGCGCAGATAGGCCTCGGCATCCGCGAAGGGGCCTACCGACATGTAGGTCCAGTCGCTGGCGTCCGGCGCCTGGCTGAAGGCATCGAACAGATCGGCTGCATGGCGCGCGGCGGACAGCGGCTCCAGCCGGCAGTAGCGGCCCTCGATGGGCGTGCGGGGCGGGCGCTGGCGCGGGGTCCATCCGGGCAGGTCGTGGCCTACGGGTTGGGAGAGGGCATTGAGTGCGGGGGGCATGGGAGATTCCTGGTCAGGTCATTTGGCAGGGCCACGATAGCGCGGGCGTGGCATCATTGAAAGTGCCATATTTCGATTTTTTCATGGTGCCACGCCATACCCTCCATGCCCGCCCGTGACCTGCTGACCAGCCCCTTGCTCACCGGCGCCGGCGCGCCGCCGCGCCAGCGCCAACTGATACAGCGCCTGAAGCAGGCCATTCTTGCGGGCCGGCTGCCGGCCGGTGACCGCCTGCCGGCCTCGCGCTCGCTGGCGGAGGATCTGGGGGTCTCGCGCAACACCGTGCTCATCGCCTACGAACAACTGGCAGCCGAAGGCTACGTGGTCGCCGACCGGCAGGGCACGCGCGTGGCGGCCCTGTCTGCCCCATCCAGCGCAGCTGCCAAGGCAGTTGCCAAGGCGGCCACCAGGGACGTGACGAAGGCCACGGGGGATGCGGCAGGCACTGCGGCAGCGCCGCCTGCCGCGCCGCGCACGGCCCGGCGCCTGGACCGCATCGTGCCCACGCGCCACGCCATCGACCGCAGCCTGCCGCTGACACCGGGCACGCCCGCGCTGGACAGGTTCCCCCTGACCGCCTGGCGCCGCGCCCAGGACCGCGCACTGCGCCTGCCCGCCAGCGCCACCCTGGACTATGGCGACCCTGCGGGCGAGCCCGCACTGCGCCAGGCCATTGCCCAGTACCTGCGCATCTCGCGTGGCGTGCACTGCGATGCCTCGCGCATCATCGTCACCGAAGGCGCACAGGGCGCACTGGACCTGTGCGTGCAACTGCTCACCAATCCGGGAGACCATGCCTGGCTGGAAGAGCCCGGCTACCGGGGCGCCAAGTCCGCCTTTGCCGGCGGCGACCTGCGCATCCGCACGCTGCGCGTGGATGCCGATGGCGCAGCCATCGCGCCCGGCCTGTGGGACAGCCACACGCCGCGGCTGATCCAGGTCACGCCCTCGCACCAATACCCCACGGGCGCCGTGCTGTCGGTGGCGCGCCGGCTGGACCTGCTGGAGCGCGCACGCCGCGCGGGGGCCTGGATCATCGAGGACGACTACGACAGCGAATTCCGCCACCAGGGCACGCCCATCGCCGCCATGCAGGGCCAGGTGCCGGACGCGCCCGTGCTCTACGTGGGCACCTTCAGCAAGACCATGTTCCCGGCGCTGCGCCTGGGCTATGTGGTGCTGCCGCAGTGCCTGGCGGCCAGCGCCGCAATGGCCGTGCAGGAGATGCTGCGCGGCGGGCATCGACTGGAGCAGCTGGCCCTGGCGGACTTCATGGACAGCGGCCAGTTCTCACGCCACCTGGGCCGAATGCGGCGCCTGTACCGCGAGCGCCAGGCGGCCCTGCGCGAGGCCCTGGCCACGCAACTGGGCGTGGAGCACGAGGTGCTGGGCGGCCACGGCGGCCTGCATCTGACGGTGCGGCTGCCGCCCCGCCTGCCTGACCGCGACATCGTGGCGCAGGCGCGGCGCGCCGGCATGAACCCGGGCGCCCTCTCCTCCTTCGCCATGGAGCCGCTGCCCCAGGACAACGGCCTGGTCATCGGCTACGGCAACACCGAGGCCGGGCGGTTGGGCCCGCTGATCAGGCGCCTGGGCCAACTGGCGGCGGCCACGGCACGGGCTTAGGGCCTGTTCACACTAATGCGGGGATCGCGTTGCCCGGCTGCGGGGTCGTATGCAAGGCGCACGTGCGCAGCAAGGCCCGTGCCTTGCAAGCGCGTGCAACGCCGCAGACGGCCCCGCAGCCGGGCAACCCGCAGGGAAGCTGCCTGCCAGCCCGCCACTCGGCGTTGCGCTCCTTGTGCGTGTGAGCACACGCACGGCGTCTCGCGCCTTGATTGGCGAGCTGGCAGGCAGCTTCGCGACCCCGCATTAGTGTGAACAGGCCCTAGCTGCCCGGCGGACGCCGCTATGCGTCTTGCGAGCGCGTGCTCACCCCTGCCTGCGCAAAGCTGGCCATCTCGCCCAGCATGGCGCAGGCCGACACCAGCAGCGGCCAGGCCAGGGCCGCGCCCGAGCCTTCGCCCAGGCGCAGTTGCCAGTCCAGCAACGGCTCGGCCCCCAGGTGGGCCAGCATGCGCACATGGCCGGGTTCGCCCGAGCGGTGCGAGAACACGCAGCGCTCCAGCACGGCCGGCTGCAGGCGGCTGGCCACCAGCACGGCCGCCGTGGTGATGAAACCATCGACCACGATGACGCGGCGCTCTGCAGCGGCCTGCAGCACGGAGCCCACCATGGTGGCGACCTCGAAGCCGCCCATGGCCGCCAGCGCATCCAGCGGTTCGGCGGCCTGGACGTGCAGCTGCAGCACCTCCTGCAGAACCCCGATCTTGCGCGCCAGCCCGGCCGCATCCAGGCCCGTGCCCGCGCCCGTGACCTCGGCCAGGGGCTCGCCGCACAGCCGCGCCAGCAGCAGCGAGGCGCTGGAGGTATTGCCGATACCCATCTCACCCAGCAGCAGCGCGTTGCCGGGCAACTGGCGCACCAGGGCGGCACCGTTGCGCAGGGCCATGGCGCATTCGGTGGCCGTCATGGCCGGGCCCTGGCTGCAGTCGCGCGTGCCATAGCCCAGCTTGCGGCGCCACAGGCGCGGCTGGCCGGTCTGGGGCAGCTTGTCGTCGGGATCCTGCTCGCGCGCCGGGAAATCACGCGCCACGCCGCAGTCCACCACGTTCAGCGCCAGCCCATGCTGGCGCGCCAGCACGCTGACGGCAGCGCCGCCTGCCATGAAGTTCTCGACCATCTGCCAGGTCACATCCACCGGATAGGCAGACACGCCGCGCGCAGCCAGCCCATGGTCGGCCGCGAAGACCAGCATCTGCGGCTGCTGCAGCACCGGTTTGTCCTGGCCCAGGATGCAGGCGATGCGCAGCGCCAGCTGCTCCAGCCGCCCCAGCGCCCCCAGCGGCTTGGTCTTGTGGTCTATGGCGTGCTGCACGCGCTGGGCGAGTGCGGCATCGGCCAGCGAGGCAATGGCGGCAATGGCGGCAATGGCGCCATCGTGCGAATGTTCTGTGGGTGCAGCGGAATGCGGTGTGGGCGTTGACATGGCGAAGCGGCCTTGGCCCGGGGCGGGCGTGGCGGGCGGATTGCAAAGGCGCAAGTATGGCGCGCCGCGCAACTGCGGCAGAACCATCGGTCTCTTTCCTGCCGCCATGGAGGGTCTGGGCGCCGATTGCCGCAGCAGGCCCGCCAGGCCGCCCCGTTCTGAGACAATCGCTGCCACACGTGTCTCCCCAGCCCCCCACACCCTCCATGACGGTTTCCTTCTCGGCCATCCAGCCCGGTCTCAAGCTTGCGGACCAGGTTGCCCGGCAGCTGGAGGCGCGCATCCGCGCCGGCAATCTGCAGCCGGGCCAGAAGCTGCCGACCGAGGCCGAACTCGTGCAGCAGCTCGAGGTCAGCCGCACCGTGGTGCGCGAGGCCGTGTCCCAGCTCAAGTCGCGCAACCTGGTGGAGTCGCGCCAGGGCAGCGGCGTGTATGTGAAGGCGGCGGGCATCGAGCCGCTGGACTTCGAAGGGCTGCCTGCCGCCGGCAAGAATGCGCTGATCCAGATCACCGAGGTGCGCCGCGCGCTGGAGTCCGAGGTGGCCGAACTGGCCGCACGGCGGCGCAGCGAAGAGGACATGCAGCGCATCCGCCTGGCAGAGCAGGCCCTGGCCGAGGCCGTGCGGCTGGGCCGCGATGGCGTGGAGGAGGACATGGCGTTTCACCGCGCCATTGCCCAGGCTTCCGGCAACCCCTTTCTGATCAGCACGCTGGACTACCTGTCGCAATTCCTGCGCGGCGCCATGCGCATCACGCGCGCCAACGAGGCGCGGCGCGACGACTTCGGCAAGGCGGTGGAGCGCGAGCACCACGGCATCGTGCTGGCCATCGAGGCCGGCGACCCCAAGGCCGCGCGCAAGGCCGCCGCCACGCACATGGGCAACGCCATAGACCGCATCCACCGCGCCGACGCCAGCTTCTGGGAGCAGGACGGCGAACGCCTGGCGCGCGACATCCTGGCCGCCAAGCCCTGAACCTCCGGCACCAACCCTTTGCGCATGGCCAAGGGTTTCCACCCGGTTCTTGATTTTTCGCAAAATTTGTATGATGACCTGATGACAATATCAGTCATCCCTCTTTTTTCAGCCGGCGCACCCTGCGCTTGCCTGGTCCCTTGCCTCGGCCTTCACCCGTGCCTTTACCCATGAGCGACGAATCCCGCATCCGCGAGCAGATCTGCGCCACCGGCGCCAGCCTCTACCAGCGCGGCTACACGGTCGGCGCGGCCGGCAACATCAGCGCCCGCCTCCCTGACGGCTGGCTCATCACCCCCACCGACGCCTGCCTGGGCCGGCTCGACCCGGCCGAGCTGGCCAAGGTCGATGCCAGCGGGCAGTGGGTCAGCGGCGCCAAGCCCTCCAAGACCCTGGTCCTGCACCGGGGCATCTACGGCAGTGACGGCGATGCGCGCGCCGTCATCCACACGCATTCCACGCACCTGGTGGCGCTGACGCTGTCCGGCGTCTGGCGCGAGGACGAGGTGCTGCCGCCCATCACGCCCTACCAGGTCATGAAAGTGGGGCGCATCCCGCTGATCCGCTACCGCCGCCCCGGCGACCCGCAGGCCGCCGCCGAGGTCGCCGCGCTGGCCGGCCAGGTGCGCGGCGCCCTGTTCGAACGGCTGGGCCCCGTGGTCTGGGAACGCTCGGTGGAGCAGGCCAGCCATGTGCTGGAAGAGCTGGAGGAGACCGCGAGGCTCTGGCTCATGACCCATCCCCGCCCGCAGCCCCTGGACGCGGCCGCCATCGACGAGCTGCGCACCACCTTCGGGGCGCGCTACTGATTTCCGCGGCGGCGCCCACGGCCGCCATCTACCACCCAGCCCATCCACAGCCGCGCAGCCGCCAGGCGGCGCACCAAGCGGCGAACCCAAGGGAGACTTGAAATGACGACAACGGATATCGCATCCGGCCAGGCCGGGGCTGACCCGCGCCAGCCCGACTCGCTGGAGACGGCACGCGCCTACGCCAAGGTGTTCTGGCGCCTCGTGCCGTTCCTGATGCTGTGCTATGTGATCGCCTACCTGGACCGCGTGAACGTGGGCTTTGCCAAGCTGCAGATGTCCCAGGACCTGGGCTTCAGCGAGACCGTGTTCGGCCTGGGCGCAGGCGTGTTCTTCATCGGCTACTTCCTCTTCGAGGTGCCCAGCAACCTGCTCATGCACCGCCTGGGCGCGCGCATCTGGATCGCCCGCATCATGATCACCTGGGGCGTTCTGTCGGCCCTGTTCATGTATGTGGAAACGCCCACGGGCTTCTACATCCTGCGCTTCCTGCTGGGCCTGGCCGAGGCGGGCTTCTACCCGGGCGTGATCCTGTACCTGACCTACTGGTATCCCGCCCACCGGCGCGCCAGGATCGTGGCGCTGTTCATGTCGGCCATTCCAGTGGCCGGCATCTTCGGCAACCCGCTGTCGGGCTGGATCATGCAGGCCTTCCACGGCGACCACGGCCTGCACGGCTGGCAGTGGATGTTCCTGATCGAGGCCATCCCGGCCCTGGTGATCGGCGTGGTGACCATCTTCTACCTGGACAACGGCATCTCCAGCGCCAAGTGGCTGACCGACCCAGAAAAGAAGCTGCTGGCGCGCGAGATCGAGCTGGACCAGCAGCACTCAGGCGCCCAGAAGCATTCGCTCAAGGCCGTGTTCGCCGACCGCCGCGTCTGGTGGATGTGCCTAATCTACTTCGCCTTTGTCGCCGGCCAGTACGGGCTGACCTTCTGGATGCCCACGCTGATCAAGTCCACGGGCGTCACGGGCGCGCTGAACATCGGCCTGCTCAGTGCCATCCCCTTCCTGTGCGCCATCGTGGTGATGAACCTCATGGGCCACAGCGCCGACAGGCGCCGAGAGCGCCGCTGGCACCTGATCGTGCCCGCGCTGATGGGCGCCGCGGGCTTTGCGATGACGGCCCTGTTCTCCCACAACACCGCCCTGTCGCTGGTCTTCCTGTCGCTGGCCGCCGCCGGCGTGCTGACCTGCGCCCCGCTGTTCTGGTCGCTGCCCACGGCCTTCCTGTCGGGCACGGCGGCGGCAGCAGGCATTGCCATCGTCAACTCGGTCGGCAACCTCGCGGGCTTCGCCAGCCCTTACATGATCGGCTACCTCAAGGACCTGACCCAGTCCACGCAGGCCGGCATGTTCGTGCTGGCGGGGGTGCTCGTGGTGGGCGCCATCGCGGTCTGGCTCACCCCGCCCAAGATGGTCAACCGCTGACCGGCCCTTCTTCCAATCCCTCACCCTCCAAGCTCCAAGACGCATGAAAGTACTGATCACCGGCGGCGCCGGATTCCTGGGCCAGCGCCTGGCCCGCAAGCTGCTCGAACAGGGCGCGCTGACCCTGGCCGGCACCCGCTGGCCCATCCACCAGATCGACCTGCTCGACGTGGTGGCCACCCAGGCCATCGAAGACACGCGCGTGCGCTCCCTGGTGGGCGACATTGCCGACCCGCAGGTGCTGCGCGGCGCCATCGACCAGGACACGGCCGTGATCTTCCATCTGGCCGCCGTGGTCAGCGGCCAGGCCGAGGCCGACTTCGACCTGGGCATGCGCATCAACCTCGATGCCTCGCGCGCCCTGCTGGAGACCTGCCGCGCCGTGGGCCACATGCCGCGCGTGGTCTTCACCAGCTCGGTGGCCGTCTACGGGGGCGACCTGCCCGACACCGTGCTGGACGGCACGGCCCTGAACCCGCAGTCATCCTACGGCACGCAAAAAGCCATTGCCGAGCTGCTGCTGGCCGACTACACGCGGCGCGGCTTTGTCGACGGCCGCGTGCTGCGCCTGCCCACGATCAGCGTGCGCCCGGGCCGGCCCAATGCGGCCGCCTCGTCGTTCGCCAGCGGCATCATCCGCGAGCCGCTCAACGGCGAGGCCGCCAACTGCCCCGTGGGTGCCACCACGCGCCTGTGGCTGCTGTCTCCCCGCCGCGCCGTCGAGGCCCTGGTCGCAGGCTGCGAGCTCGATGCCAGCGCCGTCGCCGACCGCCGTCCCATCAACCTGCCCGGCGTGTCCGTCAGCGCGGGCGACATGGTGCGCGCGCTGCGCGAAGTGGCCGGCGACGAGGTGGCCAACCGGGTGGGCTGGCAGCCCGACGACAAGGTCGAGCGCATCGTCGGCAGCTGGCCCGGCCGCTGGGATACCACACGTGCCGCGCGGCTGGGCCTGCAGGGCGATGGCGATTTCGCCAGCATCGTGCGCGCCTACATTGCAGATGACCTGACCCCGGCCAAGCCATGAGCCACGACACCTCCACACCGCAGCCCGCACCCCGGCCCGCCGCCCGCTGCGTCGGCGTAATAGGCCTGGGCGCCATGGGCGCCGGCATGGCGCAAAGCCTGCGCCGCGCCGGCCACCACGTTCATGTGCATGACATCCGGCCCGGGGCCGCGGCCGCCTTCGCCGCCGAAGGTGGCACGGCCTGCGCCACGCTGGCCGACATGGCGGCGGCCTGCCACATCGTCGTCAGCGTGGTGGTCAACGCCCAGCAGACCGAGGCCGTGCTGTTCGGCGAAGGCGGCATTGCCCCCGCACTGCAGCCCGGCTCCGTCTTCGTCATGTGCTCCACCGTGGACCCCCACTTGTCCGTGGCGCTGGAGGCCAGGCTGCAGGCGCAGGGCGTGCACTACATCGACGCGCCCATCTCGGGCGGCGCGGCCAGGGCAGCATCCGGGCAGATGACCATGATGACGGCAGCCCGCCCCGAGGCCTATGCCGCCTGCGAAGGCGTGCTCGACGCCATGGCCGCCAAGGTCTACCGCCTGGGCCACGGCGCGGGCGCGGGCAGCAAGGTGAAGATCATCAACCAGTTGCTGGCCGGCGTGCACATTGCCGCAGCGGCCGAGGCCATGGCCCTGGGCCTGCGCGAAGGCGTGGACGCCGCCGCGCTCTACGAGGTCATCACCCACAGCGCGGGCAACAGCTGGATGTTCGAGAACCGCATGGCCCACGTGCTGGCCGGCGACTACACACCGCTGTCGGCCGTGGACATCTTCGTCAAGGACCTGGGCCTGGTGCTGGACACCGCGCGCCACAGCAAATTCCCGCTGCCCCTGGCCTCCACGGCACACCAGATGTTCATGCAGGCATCCACCGCCGGCCACGGCCGCGAGGACGACAGCGCCGTCATCAAGATCTTCCCGGGCATCACCCTGCCCCAGGCTCCATCGGAATCCCCATGACCCTTCTTCTGGGCTGCATAGCCGACGACTTCACGGGCGCCACCGATCTGGCGAACAACCTGGTGCGCGCAGGCATGCGCGTGGTGCAAAGCATTGGCGTGCCTGCAGGCCCGGTGGACGAGGGCGTGGACGCCGTCGTGGTCGCGCTCAAGTCGCGCACCATCGCGCCGGCCGAGGCCATTGCGCAATCGCTGCAGGCCCTCCAATGGCTGCGGGCCCAGGGCGCCAATGGCCGCGCGCCGCAGATCTACTTCAAGTACTGCTCGACCTTCGACAGCACGCCTCAGGGCAACATCGGCCCCGTGACCGATGCGCTGATGGACGCGCTGGGCTGTGGCTTCACCATCGCCACGCCGGCCTTCCCCGACAACCAGCGCACCGTCTTCAAGGGCCATCTGTTCGTGGGCGATGCGCTGCTCAGCGACAGCGGCATGCGCAACCACCCGCTCACGCCCATGACCGACGCCAACCTGGTGCGCGTGCTGCAGGCGCAGACACGGCGCAGGGTCGGCCTGATCGACCATGTGGCCGTCGCGCAGGACGAGGCCGCCATCCGCGCGCGCATCGCCGCACTCCAGGCCGAGGGCGTGGGCATGGCCGTGGTCGATGCCGTCTCCAACGACGACCTGCTACGCCTGGGCCCGGCGCTGGCCGGCATGCCGCTGGTCACGGCGGGCTCGGGCGTGGCCATCGGCCTGCCCGCGAACTTCGGCATCCGGCCCACGGCCCAGGCCGCAGCCCTGCCACCCGCCACCGGCCTGCAGGCAGTCGTCTCGGGCAGCTGCTCGGTGGCCACCAATGCCCAGGTGGCGCATTTCATCGCCTCGGGCCGCCCGGCCCTGGCGCTGGAGCCCCTGCGCATCGCGGCCGGGGAGGACGAAGCCGGCAAGGCCCTGGCCTGGGCGCGCCAGCACATCGCCAGCGGCCCCGTGCTGATCTACTCCACGGCCGAATCCTCGGCCGTCAAGGCCGTGCAGGGCCGCCTGGGCGTGGAGCAGGCCGGCACCCTGGTCGAGCAAACCATCGCCGCCATCGCCCGCGGGCTGGTCGGGATGGGGGTGCGCCAGCTTGTCGTGGCGGGCGGAGAAACCTCGGGTGCCTGCGTGCAGGCGCTGGGCATCGAGCAGATGCGCATAGGGCCGCAGATCGACCCTGGCGTGCCCTGGTGCCATGCCGCCTCGCCCCTGGCGCCGCAGGGCCTGCACCTCACGCTCAAGTCCGGCAACTTCGGCACCACGGACTTCTTCACCAAGGCCTTCGCCGCGCTGGCCAGCGCCTGATGCCACACTCCGCACCAGCCCTCAAGAAAGCTGCCCCATGCCCCGTTTCGCCGCCAACCTGTCCATGCTCTACAACGACCTGGACTTTCTCGACCGCTTCACCGCCGCCGCGCGCGATGGCTTCCAGGCCGTCGAATACCTGTTCCCGTACGACTTCGCCCCCGAGCAACTGGCCCGGCGCCTGCAGGACAACGGCCTGCAGCAAGTGCTGTTCAACGCCCCGCCCGGCGACTGGAGCGCGGGCGAGCGCGGCCTGGCCTGCATCCCCGGGCGCGAGGCGGAATTCGCCCAGGGCATGGAACGCGCCGTGGCCTACGCCCAGGCCCTGGGCTGCCCGCGCATCCACGTCATGGCCGGGCTCAAGCCCGCAGGCGCCAGCGATGACATCCTGCGCGCCACCTACATCGCCAACGTGCACCACGCCGCACGGCTGGCCGCGCCCCACGGCATCGCCATCCTGCTGGAGCCCATCAACGGCCGCGACATGCCCGGCTTCTTCCTGAGCCGCCAGGACCAGGCCCACGCCCTGCTGGCCGACATTGCCGAGCCCAATGTCCAGGTCCAGATGGACCTCTACCACTGCCAGATCGTCGAGGGCGACCTCGCCATGAAGATCCGCCAGTACCTGCCCACGGGCCGCGTGGGGCATGTGCAGATCGCAGGCGTGCCGGAGCGCCACGAACCCGACGTGGGCGAGGTCAACTACCCCTACCTGTTCCGCCTGCTGGACCAGTTGGGCTATGACGGCTGGATAGGCTGCGAATACCGCCCCGCCCGCGGGGCGGCGGCGCACGCCACCAGCGAGGGGCTGGGGTGGATGAAGGAGTGGCTGTAGCGTCTGCTGCTGCAGCCCGTCATCCCCCAGGCACGGGAAGGTCGGCGCGGGAAGATGGGGCGGATGGCCGCCCTGCGCACGCGCCGCACGCGCTCAGGAATATTCCAGATCGCTGTGCCTGCTGGTCACCAGCCGGCCCGCCGACAGCGACATCATCAGCAGCGCAATCGCCTCATGCATGATCAGCGTGTGCGTGTTGCCGGTCTCCACCATCTTGCTGCGCAGCGATTCGCGCACCTGCAGGGAGCCGGTCACGTCGATGATGATGTCCACCGCTGGGTCCACCAGCTCCATGAACCGGGTGGTGACAGGCACGCCACGCGCGCGCGCCAGTGCGATGCCGGGCTGGTTCAAATCCAGGTCGGCCACCCCGAGCAACTGCACGAAGGGCGCGTCCAGCAATTGCTGCAGCAAGGGAGTGCCGGTCTGCCCCGCACCAACGACCACGATCCGGAAGGCTTGCATGGGATGAATCCTTTTTTCCATGTGGGAAGTACGGCTCCATCATAGAAATGCCTTGGCGGTAAGCGCCGCTGCGCGGCGGATGGAATGGGTTTGTATGACCCAGGTCAAATCCGGCGCACAAGGGCGTGGCGGCGGACCAGGCATGCCCCTGACCCGCATCACCCTTATCCGCGCCGCAGCGCAGGCACCGTACCGGCCATGACCACGTTCACCCCCACCAGTGCCAGCATCATGAAGAACACGGCATCGATGCTGAATGACGCGATCAGGGCACCCGCAACATAAGGGAAGCCAAACGCCCCTGCAAAGTAGCCCAGGGTGAAGACCTGCGATGCCACGGGAATGGATATCTCCAGTGACTCGGCCATGTTCACCACCATGGCATTGAGCGTCGAATACGTCAGGCCATAACCTACGGCAAACAAAAGGGAGGCCAGCGCGTACAGCACGGGGCTGCCCATATTCACGATCAGCAAAGTGATGGCGAACACAGTGAGCACGAACAGGCACAGCGCAAGCCGCCCCAGCGGCAGCCGCCCTATCCACGGTGCAACGGTGAACCGGAGCACGACCGTGGTTACGGTGAACGTGATGAAGAAGATATCGGGAGTCAGGCCTCGGGCTTGCGCATACAGGCTCTGAAAGGTGGACAGTCCGGCAAAGCTGCATGCCGACAGCCCCATGAGGACCACCGGCATCGCTGCCCTGGAGCGCAGCACCGCCACCACGGCCGGCATGGACAGCGCAACCGCCTTCATGGGCAGTTGCGGCTGCCGTGCAAGACGGCGGCTCACCAGCAAGGCACTGCCTGCAGCCAGCAGGCACAGCACGCCATAGGCAGCAAAGGCAAAGAAGACTCCGCCGAATTGCCGCGCCAGCCAATGCCCCAGGGGGGCAGCCAGCCCCATGCCCAGCATCTGGGCGCCCGACAGCAGCGTGAATGCCTGCAGGCGCGCGGCAGGCCTGAGGCAATGGATGATCTGAATGGGCGCCAGCATGTAGAAGACCGCCCACCCCAGCCCCAGAAGCAGACCTGCCGCATACGCCGGCCCCATGCCCGCCCGGCCCATCGCCGAGAAACAGGCCATGGCCAACGCCATGGCCACGGCGGCGGCGGCCACGAGAGGCAACAGGCCCCAGCGCTCGGCCCATTTCCCTGCCAGCAAGGCCCCCGTCAGTGTGGCCACCGTGCCCGTGCCCACTACCGCGCCTGCGCGGGAAGCTTCAAATCCGGCCTCCCTGAGACCGTCAGCCACCAGAAACGTTGCGCCATAGGCCAGTGCCAGGACCATTGCCACCAACAGATAGGGCAGCAAAATGCCTGGCGGCAAGCGGTCAGGCAGATGCGTTTGCATGTCCTGAGGCGTTGCGAGATGGCTGGCCGGGGGTCGTGACGTCACTGGCATGGGGCGCGGGGCTCAAAGTGCAGCAGGCCGCCATTGTCGTGGTCTCCGTGGCCACCTGCCAGGTACACGCGGTTGAGATTCGATACTGACTTCAGTCCCGTTCAACACATCGATGCCGACAAGAAGCCATCGTGCACAACACCGTGACCGCCGCAGAACTCAATCGCCGCGGCCTGGCCTGCGGACCCCCGATGCCCTGCCGGCCGCCAGTTGCCTGCAACCGGGCCCGCACCACAGGCTTCTGAGGGGGGATGCTGGCCTCCGGAGGGTCCATGCCCTGAAGGAGGTGCTCCTGGCGTGAATGCAGCTGCCGCCTGCATTCGCCCACGAAAAAACCCGCCGGTTTCGTGGCCCGGCGGGTTTTCCCAGGTGAACAACAGCAGATGCCGTTATTGCCTTACCGGAACCTGCTCCGTGTATTCGCGCAGCACGCCTCCGCCTTCGACGGAGCCGCTGACCTGACCGTCCTTGACGCGGTCCACGCAGGAACGGCGGTCGCCTTCGTTCTTGAAGACATCGCAGCGGGCCAGGGCGTTGCGCTGGAAGTGATCGCCCGACTGGACACCGCCGCGGCGCGATTGTTCCTTGACGGCAGCGGCCTCGTGCTGTTCGGGGTCACGGCGGTCATAGCCGCGCTTGGCGGCGCCCTTGGGCTCGGCGTGCTTCTTGTGATGGTGATGGGGCTTGGCCTTTTCCGCAGCGGGCGGCGGGGGCGGCACGCCATCGGGGCCAGGGGCGGGCTGGGCAGTGGCCAGTCCGGCCATGCCAAGCACGGCGGCGCCAATACACAGCTGCAGGGGACGGATCCATGGGTTCTTCATAGCTTCGCTCCATTCCTCGTGAAAAAAGTCAAGGCCCAAGCATGCGTGTTTTCCAGCTCCCCATTTATCGGTACAGCGCGGCTGCGCATGCAGGCCGTGGCCTACAGATTGCCGTGGCCCCTGCACGCGGCCCCTGACCTGGATCAAGCCTGGTGCGCAAACCAGCGCTGCACGCCCTCGGCCATGCGTGCGAAGACGCTGTCCAGCGTGGGCACCTCGGCGCCCCACAGGGCGCGCAGCACCTCGGCATTCTCGAACAGGCCGTGCCAGTAGCAGCCCGCGATGCGGCCATCAGGGCTGTGCCACAGCAGGCCGGGCACGGGCTCGGCCACGGCGCTGCCGGCGGCCACCATATCGGGGCGCACGCTGGTCTGGCCATGGTGGATTTCATAGACCTGCGCCTCAACGCCAGACAGCGGTGCCAGCGCACCGGGCAGCGGCGGCAGGCGCACGCTGGCAGGCAGCACGGTCTTGTCCGGCGCAAACAGCGTGGTCAAGGGCAGCAGGCCCAGGCCGGCGGCGTTGCCGTCCACGCCATGCAGGTCGATCAGGGCCTCGCCCAGCATCTGCAGGCCGCCGCAGATGCCCAGCACCTGCCGGCCTGCCGCGGCGTGGGCTGCGACGGCGGCATCCAGGCCCTGGGAACGCATCCAGGCCAGATCGGAGGCGGTGGCCTTGGAGCCGGGCAGGATGATCCAGTCGGCGCCCGCCAGTTGGGCCGGCGTGCGCGCCCAGGCCACGCGCAGGCCCGGCACCTGCAGCAGGGGCTGGAATTCGTCGAGGTTGCTGATACGCGGGTAGGCAATGATGGCGATGGAGGTGTGCACGGCGCGCCCTGCCCCGCCTCCAGAGCCACGGTCGTCGAAGACGCCATCCTCCTCCGGCAGGCCATGCTGGAACTGCATGGGGATGGTGGCCACCGTGGGCACGCCGGTGCGCTCCTGCAGCATCTGCGGGGCGGGCGCCAGCAGGCTGGCATCGCCCCGGAACTTGTTGAGCACGAAGCCGCGGATCAGCGCCTGCTCCTCAGGCGGCAGCAGGGCCCAGGTGCCGTACAGGTGGGCAAAGGCGCCGCCACGGTCGATGTCGGACACCAGCAGGCAATGCGCGCCGCAGTGGCGCGCCACGCGCATGTTGACCACGTCGCTGGCATGCAGGTTGATTTCTGCGGGGGAGCCGGCGCCTTCGATGACGACGACATCGTTGTCGGCGCGCAGGCTGTCCAGCGCGTCGGCGATCTGCGGCCAGACACGGGCGCTGCGGCCGCGCCAGGGCAAGGCCGAGAGTTCCTCGCTGACCCGGCCCAGCAGCACGACCTGGCTGCGCATGTCGGCCTCGGGCTTGAGCAGCAGCGGGTTCATGCGCACATCGGGCGCGCAGCCTGCGGCCAGGGCCTGCAGGTACTGCGCCGTGCCGATTTCACCCCAGTCCCCGCCCGGCGCGGAGACCACGCGCGCGTTGTTGCTCATGTTCTGCGCCTTGAAGGGCGCTACCTTGCAGCCCTGGGCACGGTACCAGGCGCACAGCGCGGTGGCGACCCAGCTTTTGCCGGCACCGCTGCTGGTGCCCAGCACCATCACGCACAGCGCGGGGCGCTGGCCGGGCACGGGCCGGGGCAGGTTCACGGCGGCGGGTTCATTCGATGGCATGGTGTCTCTCCATCGGCTGCCAGACAGCCAGCAACGCGTTCTGGGATGCGGGCGCCAGCACGCCCATGCGCACGCAGCCGGGCAGGCCGAAGCTGTCGCAGTCGCGCAGCTTGATGCCCTGCGCGCGCAGTTGGGCCAGGCGCGTCTGCATGGCCTCGCCCTGCCGTGCCTGCGGCCAGCGCGCCACAAAGTAATTGGCCTGCGAGCCGGGCAGCGCCTGCCAGCCCAGGCGCTGCACCAGATCGAGCTGCTGCGCCTTCCAATCGCGCAGCCGTTGCAGGCTTTGCGCCAGCCAATGCCGGGTGGCCGGTGCGGTCCAGGCCGTGAGCATGGCCTCGCCATGGGCGCCCACGGGCCAGGATGGGGACAGGGCACGCAAGGCATCGATCTCGTCGTGCGGCGCGGCCTCGGGCGCAATGGCGTAGGCCGCGCGCACGCCGGTCATGCCTAGGGCCTTGTTGGGGGTCCACATCTGCCAGGCATCGCGCACCTGGGCGGGCACGGCCGGCTCCATGCCCGGCTCCAGCCTGAGGGGTGCATAGGCGCAGTCGATCACGCGCCAGGTGCCGGGCGGTGCGGGCTCGCTCCACAGCGGCCAGACATCCTCGGGCCGGCCCAGCGGACTCGATGGTGCGCAGGCCCAGTGCAGGCCGGGGCCGGCCTCGGTGATGCCGTCGCGCACGGCCAGGGGCAGGCGCCAGACCTGCGCGGCGTGGGCGTAGTCGCCGTAATGGTGGGCCGGCAGGCTGGCGACGGCCGCGCCTTCGCGCGCAGCGTGCATGCTGATGCGGTGGATGAAGTCGCTGGCACTGGCCGCGATGACGATGCGCTCGGCCGGCACGCCATGAAGGTCCGCCAGCCGTGCGCGCAACGCCGTGTAGTGCGGATCGGGGTACTGGGCCGCATGGGCCCGGGACAGCGCATCCAGCGCTTGCGGGCAGGGTCCGCAGGCATTGCGGTTGGTGGAGAAATCGTGCTCGGGCACGCCCAGCGCGTCCGTGCCGCCGTGGATGACTGTCATTGGTTTCATCGTGTCTGCCCCGTCATCACCCATCCAAGGACCAGCGCGAGCGCCACCCCTGCAGCCACCAGCATGGCGACCACGCGGCCCGCATGCGCCACGGCCTGCTGCAGCTCGACCGCCTGCGGCACGCGGCCTGCGGGGTTGAGCACGTAGACGCCGGGCTTGCCCAGGCGCACGCCCAGCAGCCTTGCCATGGCGCCCATGGGCCAGCCGCCGTTGGGTGACGGGGTGATGCGCGCGTCCTGGCGCAGCGCGCCCCAGCCCGGCCGCCGGCCAGCGGCCAGGCCGGACAAGGCCAGCAGCAAGGCGGTCAGGCGCGCCGGTATCCAGTTGAGCAGGTCATCGGCACGCGCCGTCCATTTGCCGGCCCATTGCCAGTGGCGCCGGTCATCGCCCTGCCCGCGCCAGCCCGGGTAGCCCCACATGGCATCGGCCGTGTTGGCAAAGCGGTAGAGGGCCGCGCCCGGCAGGCCGGCCACGGCAAACCAGAACAGCGGCGCCAGCACGGAGTCGCTGAGGTTCTCGGCCAGGGTTTCGATGGCGCTTTCGCGCACCTGGCCAGCGTCGAGCCGTGCCGTGTCCCGGCTGACCAGCCAGGTCAGGCGCTCGCGGCCTGCGGGCAGGGATTGCTGCAGTGCGGCTTCCACGGCCAGCACCTCGTCGCGCAGCATGCGCCAGGACAAAAGCGGCTTGAGCAGCACGCCCAGCACCAGGGCGCCCAGCCACCAGGGCATGGGCGGCAGCAGCTTCTGGGTGAACCACTGGATGAGCGCATAGGTGGAAAAGAACAGCAGCGCCAGCAGGCACCAGCCGACGGCGCCCAGCACAAAGCGCGGCCAGTCGCGCGCATGCTCCTGGCGCGGGGCAATCATCCGCCCGGCAACGCCCAGCAGCCGGCCCATGGCGACCACGGGGTGCATCCACACGGGAGGCTCCCCCCAGAGCCGGTCGATCAGCAGGGCCACCGGAACGGCCAGCGCTGCGGCCAGGGCGTCACGCGCCCAGGGCTCGGCCTGGACCTGGACCTGAGGCTGGGACAGCGCCTGCCAGAACCACCACAGGGGGCTGAGCGCGGCGCCCAGCAGTTGCCAGGAAGGGCTGTCGCTCATGCCTGCGGCTGCGCACCGGCGGCGCGCTGGCCCCAGAAGTCGTCGTAGAGCATGTCCTGCAGCGGTGCGCGGCTGGCCCACTTTTGCTGCTGCAGCATGGGCTCGGCATAGTAGGCCGACACGGGGCCCAGGCACAGCACGGCCAGCGGGCGGCTGCCCACGGGCATTTGCAGCAGCGCGGCCAGCACCTCCGGGTCGAAGAGGGAGACCCAGCCCAGCCCCAGTCCCTCGGCACGCGCGGCCAGCCACAGGTTCTGGATGGCGCAGGCGGCCGAGGCCACGTCCATCTCCGGCAGGGTGCGCCGGCCGAAGACATGGGCCTCGCGCCCTGGCGGCATGGCCACGACCAGTACCTCGGCCGCATCCAGCACGCCCTGGACCTTGAGCTGCATGAAGTCTTCCTCGCGCTCGCCCAGCGCACGCGCGGTCTGCAGGCGTTCCTGCTCGATCACGGCATGGATCTCCTGGCGCAATTGCGCATCGCGCACGCGGATGAAGCGCCAGGGCTGCATGAAGCCGACGCTGGGCGCATGGTGGGCGGCGCGCAGCAGGCGCAGCAGCACCTCGGGCGCGACCTCGCCGCCGCAGAAGTGGCGCATGTCGCGCCGCTCATGGATGGCGCGGTAGACGGCGGCCCGCTCCGCCTCGGTAAAGGGCTGGGCGGGAATGGTCTGCGGTGCCGAAGGCAAGGAGGCCGGAGATTCCGGTGGATGCTGTTCGCTGCTCATGCCGCCATTGTCCGCCGCAGGCCGGGCCTGCGGGCGGCATCAGTCCTCAATACCACGCTGGGCGGGAATGCCGGCCTGGAAGGCGTGCTTGACCAGTTCCATGCGCGTGACGGTATCGGCCACGGCAATGATTTCCTCGGGGCAGCGGCGGCCCGTGAGCATGACGTGCACATGGCGCGGGCGGTCGGCCAGTGCCTGCAGCACAGGCTCCAGCGGCAGCCAGCCATAGATCAGCGGATAGGTGATTTCGTCGAGCACGACCAGGAAGTGATCACCCGAGAGGATGGCGGTGCGCGCACGCTCCCAGCCTTCGCGCGCGATCTGGGCCGAGCGTTCATGGTCCTGGCTCTTCCAGCTGAAGCCGTCGCCCAGGCCCTCGATGGGCATGCCCAGCTGCTCGAACATGCGGTGCTCGCCAAAGCGCGCCGTGGGCACCTTCATGAACTGGAAGATCTTGACGGACTTGCCCCGGCCATGCGCGCGCAGGGCCAGGCCGAAGGCCGCCGTGCTCTTGCCCTTGCCGTCGCCGGTGTTCACCAGCACCAGGCCACGGCGTTCGCCTTCGGGCTTTTCATAGGGCTTTTCCGTCGGGGCCTGTTCGATCTGCATGGGTCTGTCATCCTCAAGAGTTGCACGCGCTGCGGCGGGCATGCGCCGCAGCGGAGCGCCACTTTAACCGAGGCGGACGCCCAGCCGGCGCTGCAGGGCACGCACGGCGCTGTCCACCGTGGTGAGCACAGGCAGGCCCGTGGCGGCCTCGCAGGCGGCACGGGCACGCGCCATGCTGAACTGGGCCAGCGCAATGCGCGTGCAGCCGCGCGCGGCCAGGGCCTTGGCCTGCTCGACCACCAGGCGGTCATGCGTGGCGGTGTCGCCCCGGTTGAGCGCATCCATGGCGCCATCGGCCAGGGCGGGCACAAGCTCGATGCCGGCCGGGAACTCCGGCGGCATGGACTGCAGCGTGGGCGCGAAGCTGGAGATCAAACCCAAGGCACCCTGCTGGCCCTGCACGGCCTCTTCGATCATGGCCTCGTTGGGCTTGAGCACGGGCAGCGGCGCGTGGCGCGCGGCCACGGCCTCGATGCAGGGGCCAAAGGCCGAGCAGGTGAACAGGATCCCCTGCGCGCCCGTGTCCACGGCGTACTGCGCCAGGCGCTGGAAGCGCTCGTGCATGGCGGCGTCAAGCCCGCGCCCGTTGCGCGCCAGGTCGGCCGAGAGGCTGTCGTCCAGCAGGTTCATGCGTACCGCCTCGGGCCAGTCGCGCGCAAAGGCTTCGTTGATGGGAGCGACGGAATGGCTGAGGGCGTGGATGAGGGCGATGCGGGTCATGGATTGGGGGAGTCTGGAAAGGAAAGGAGAGAAACTATTGGGGCGCCAGCCGGGTGAACTGGGAGCGCGGCAGCAGGCGCTTGAAATCGGCATCGAAGCTGACCACATGCTCGCCCTGGTGGATGGCGGCGGCGGCCAGCCAGGCGTCCGGCACGTCATTGGCGGCAAGCGCCTTGTCGGCGCACAGTTGCCTCAACGCCGGCCATTCGGCACCCAGCACGGCCTGCTCAACGCCGGGCGAGGCCAGCAATGCGTCGATGAAGCGCAAAGCCTCGGCCATGGGTGTCGGGTTGACGAAGATCTTCGGATGCGTGACCAGCCGCAGAAAGCTCGCCACCACCATGGGCTGCAATTTCAGCAGCACGCCCTGGCTGGCATCGGCCATGGCCTGCTCCAGCCAGTCGCGGGCCACCGAATGATGGGGATGGTCGCTGCGCGATGCCGCCACCAGCAGGTTGACATCGGGCGTCATGGCTGATCCTGCTGATCGGCCGCATCCAGCAGCGCGCGGTTGCTCAGTGCGTCCAGCCCCGGTGCCAGTCCGCCCTGGCCGTGGTAGACAGGAAGGCGCACGCGCCGGGCAGGCGCCTGGGCCTTGCGCAATCGCAATTGCAGGCCCTCCTCTATCAGGCGCGTCAGGCTGGTGTGCTGCTGTGCCGCATAGGTCTTCGCCTCGGTCAGCAATGCATCGTTGAGGTCAAGCGTGGTCTTCATGGCGCCCCCGGAGCAGGAATTTCGTACAGATCTCTCGCACACATCTTTCGTACAGATTTCTGTATGTTAGGAAAATTCCGCCGACAGGGCAACCCGGCCGGCCTGCGCCCTTCAGATGCCCCTGGACGAGGGATGGGCGAAGGCCTCGCGCGTCTCGGCGTTGAGCGGGTAGTTGATGTTGATGTTCCTGGGCGGGATGGGCGACATGAACCAGCGGTTGTAGAGCTTTTCCATCTCGCCGGACTGCATCATGCCCGTCACCACGCGGTCCACGATGGCCTTGAAGCCGGCATCGTCCTTGCGCAGCATCAGCGCCTGGTTTTCGGTGCGCAGGCTCTCGCCGGTGATCAGGTAGTCCTGCGGGTTCTTGGCATTGGCGATCTGGCCGGCGAGCAGGATGTCATCCAGCACAAAGGCCTGGGCGCGCCCGCTTTGCACGAGCATGAAGGAGTCCGAATGGTCCTTGCCCGAGAGGTTCGTGATGTCGAGGTTGCGGCCACGGTCTGCCTCGCGCAGCAGGCGGAAGGACGTGGTGCCCGCCGTCGTCGCCACGGTCTTGCCCTGCAGGTCGGCGATGGAGCGCAGCCCCGAGTCCGCGCGCACCAGCATGCGCACGTTGTAGCGGAAGATATCCGGCGAGAAGGCCACCTGCTTTTGCCGCTCCACCAGGTTGGTGGTGGAGCCGCACTCCAGGTCCACCGTGCCGTTGGCCACCAGCGGAATGCGGTTGGCCGAGGTCACGGCCTGATAGCGCACCTGCAGTTCGGGCAGCTTGAGCTGGGCCTTGACCTCGTCCACGATGCGCCGGCAGATGTCCATGCTGTAGCCCACGGGCTTGAGATCGCCATCCAGGTAGGAAAAGCCGAAGGAGGACTCGCGGTAGCCCAGCGTGATGGCCCCCGCCTGCTGGATCTTGGCGAGCGTGCCGCTGTCCTGGGCATGGCTGGCGGCCAGCGGCAGCAGCGCGGCGATCAGGGCGCTGGTCACGGCCAGGGCCGTGCGCTTCAGGGTCGGGCGGGATGGGGTCATGGGGACACTCCTGTGGCGGGGTTGGGGAAAGCGTGGGAAAGCGGGGCGATGCACGCGAGCGCAGGAACGGATCAGAGAACCTGGGCGAGTGCGGCCTCGATCGACTCGGCCAGCCGGGCGGCGATGGTCTGCAGCTGTTCCCGCGTGGCGATGAAGGGCGGCGCCAGCAGCACGTGGTCGCCCGCAAGGCCATCGGCCGTGCCGCCGCCGGGGTAGCAGAGCAGTCCGCGCTGCATGGCTTCGGTCTTGATGCGGGCGTTCAGCTTCAGGCCCGCATCGAAGGGCGCCTTGCTGGCGCGGTCGGCCACCAGCTCCACGCCCCAGAAGAAGCCGCACCCGCGGATGTCCCCAACGTGCTCGCCCGCGCGGCGGTGGCTGCCCAGGGCCTGGGCCAGCATCTGCCCGAAGGCTTCGCCGTCGGTACGCACCTTGTCCAGCAGGCCGTCGCGCCGTATCACGCGCTGCACGGCCAGCGCCGCCGCGCAGGCCACGGGGTGGCCCAGGTAGGTATGGCCGTGCTGGAAGAAGCCGCTGCCGCGCGACATGGCATCCACGATGCGCCCCTGCGCCAGCACTGCGCCCACGGGCTGGTAGCCGCCGCCCAGGCCCTTGGCCACGGTGATCAGGTCGGGCACCACGCCCTCCTGTTCGCACGCATGCAGCGTGCCCGTGCGGCCCATGCCGCACATGACCTCGTCCAGGATGAGCAGCACGCCGTGGCGGTCGCACACCTCGCGCACGGCCTTGAAGTAGCCGGGCACGGGCGTGAGCACGCCGGCCGTGGCGCCGCCCACGGTCTCGGCCACGAAGGCGATCACGCTGCGCGGGCCGTGGACGCCGATGGCCGCATCCAGCTCGTCGGCCAGGCGCTGGCCGTATTGCTGCGGCGTCTCGTCGGCGCGCTGGTCGCGGTAGGCATTGCAGGGAGAGACATGGGTGGCCGGCACCAGGATGGGCGCGAACGGCGCACGCCGCCAGGCATTGCCGCCCACGGCCAGCGCGCCCAGCGTGTTGCCGTGGTAGCTCTGGCGGCGCGCGATGAATTGCGTGCGCTCGGGCTGGCCGATCTCCACGAAGTACTGGCGCGCCATCTTGAGCGCGGCCTCCACGGCCTCGGAGCCTCCGCTGACCAGGTAGGCGTGGCTGGTGCCATCGGGCGCGCCGCGCACCAGCTCCTGCCCCAACTCCTCGGCCACCGCGGTCGTGAAGAAGCTGGTGTGGGCATAGGCCAGCCGATCGATCTGGTCATGCATGGCGGCGATCACATCGGGATGACCGTGGCCCAGCGAGGACACGGCCGCGCCGCCCGAGGCATCGATATAGCTGCGCCCCTGCGCGTCGCGTATCTCCAGGCCGCTGGCGGCGACGGCGACGGGGGGTGTGCGGTGCAGGTGGCGATGGAACACATGGCTCATGGCAGTTCTTTCAAGGAACAAATGTTTCATCACATTATTTGACGGAACATTTGTTCCGTCAACAGAGATTTCAACAACGGCCGTTCCAAGCTGGCCCGCGTCTGGGCTACAGTCGGCGCAGCCAACGCCTCCCTCTTCCTCTCCTTCCTCCTGAAAACCCATGTCCGTTCAAGACGACATCCGCCAGCGATTTGCCGAGTTGAGCCCTGCCCTGCAGCAGGTGGCCCGCTTCGTGCTGGAGCATCCCAACGATGTGGTCACGGCCTCCATGCGCAGCGTGGGCACGCGCGCCGGCAGCCCGCCCGCCACGCTGGTGCGGTTTGCGCAGTGGCTGGGTTTTGACGGCTGGCCGCAGCTCAAGCAGGCCTTCGCGCAGGACATGGGGCTGGGCAGCGACGAGGCCTACGGCCAGCGCGCCAAGGCCCTGGTGGACCGCGCGGGCGACCATGACCTGGTGGGCGAAACCTTCGAGGTGCACCGCCGCAACCTGGAGGCCACCGAGCGGCGCCTGGGCGACGCGCTGCAGCAGGCCTGCGCGCTGCTGGAAAAGGCCCGCAGCGTGCATGTGGCGGGCTTTCGCGCCAGCTACCCCGTGGCCTTTTCCTTCGTCTATGTGTACCGGCTGCTGCGCGCCAGCGTGCACCTGCTGGACGGCCAGGGCGGCACGCTGGAGATGCAATGCCGCGCCATGGAGCGCGGCGACGCCCTGCTGGTCGTCGCCTTTGCGCCCTACTCGCGCGAGGCGCTGGCCGTGGCCCAGGCCGCCAGGGACGCGGGCTGCCGCATCGTGGCGCTGACCGACAGCCCCGCCTCGCCTCTGGCACTGCTGGCCGACGCCACGCTGCTGTTCTCGCTGCACAGCCCGTCGTTCTTTCCCTCCATCACCTCGGCCGTGGCGCTGTCCGAGGCCCTGGTGGAACTCCTGGCCAGCCGCGCCGGCACGGGCGTGGTGCAGCGCATCGACCAGGCCGAGGAGCAATTGTTTGCCAGCGGGGCGTATCTGGAGGCGCCTCGGTCCAGGAAAGCCGGTCGCGACTAGTCCAGGGCCGAAACCGCCATTTGCGCCACAGCCAGGGCGGAGTCGGGCGATTCCCCGTCCTCCACGCTCCAGACCGCAGACAGCCCCGACCAGGCCAGCACCCATTGCAGCAGGCGCCTGGGGTCTATGCCCGAGACTTCGGCAATGGTGGCCATGCGGCGTGCAAAGCGCCCCGGCACCAGCGCGCTGGCGCGGTCGGGATTGCTCAGGATGTTGGCGTAGTCGAAGCCGCGCTCGCCGTGCAGGCCCTTGGGATCGATGGCCAGCCAGCCCAGGGGGCCGAAGTCCAGCACATTGCCGTGGTGGAGGTCGCCATGCAGCACGGTCACGTCGCGCGGTGCGGCCAGCAGTTCGCGCGCCGTGGCGGCGCACAGGCCGAGCAGGCTGGCAGGTTCATCGGCTTTCACCAGCAGGGCCTGGAACCATTGCGCCAGAGGCACCAAAGTTGGCAAAGGCCGGGCGCTCGGCAGGTGCTGATGCAGGTGCAGGCGCGCGGCGGCGGCGCACAGGATGCGCGTGGCCTCTTCATCTCGCGCGCCACGGGCCATCTCCACCAGCGATTCGGGTCCTGTGGCGCGCAGCATCAGCAAGGCCGGCCCCTCCTGGGCCAGCACAGGCGCGGCGCCGTCGCCATTCCACCAGGCCATCAGGCGGGCGCCGGCCACCTCTTCGGGCGCCAGCGCCATCTTGAGCATGGCGGGCGTGCCGCCCTGGCGCACGGGCAGCAACACACCGCGCGGCGTGGACAGGGGCTGGCCATCGATGGCCAGAGCCCAGCGGCTCAGATACGGCGCATGGAGAGACATTTTTCGAAAGGCGATCAGGGGACCGCGGCTTGCCCCCGCAGCCGTGGCAGGGCCAGCCACTGCCCGTCGATGGAGCGTATGCGCAGCCGGTGCTCGAACACGGCCTCCAGCGCCGCATGCGTGGCCAGGTCGGCGCAGGCGCCCTGGTGCAGCACTTGGCCCTTGTCGAGAACGACCAGTTCCTGGGCCTGCAAGGCCATCGATATCTCGTGCAGCACGCTGACCACGGTGCGGCCCTGGGCGACCAGGGCCTGCACGCATTCGAGCCAGTCGGCCTGGTGCGGCGGGTCGAGGTTGGCCAGCGGTTCGTCCATCAGCAGCACGCGGGCCTGCACGGCCAGGGCGCGGGCCAGCAGCACGCGCTGGCGCTCCCCGCCCGAGAGACTGCCCATGCTGCGCATGCGCCAGTCCCAGCCCTGGGTCTGGCGCAGCGCCTGTTCCACGGCGGCATGATCCGCCTGGCTGGGCGCAGCCAGCCAGCCCTGGTGCGGCAGGCGGCCCAGCATGACCACGTCATGGACCTGCATGTCGCCGGCCACGGGCTGGTTCTGGCCCAGCCAGGCGAGCGAGCAGGCACGCTCGCGCGCACTCCATTGCCGCAGCGGGCGGCCCAGGAGCTCCACCTCCCCCTGCACGCCAGCGCCGGATTCCATGCCTGCCAGGGCGCGCAGCAGCGTGGATTTCCCGGCGCCGTTGGGGCCGACGATGGCGGTCCAGCGGCCGGCGGGCAGGGCCAGGTCCAGGCCGCTCAGGACCTGTCGATCGCCCAGGCGAACCCTCAGGGCGCGCGTTTGCAGGGCGGCGGCCGTCGTCATGCGCCCTCCCCGCCGCGCAGGGCGTGGCGGCGGTGCATGAGCCACAGCAGGTAGCTGCCACCCAGCAAGGCCGTGAGCGCGCCCACGGGCAGCTCCTGTGGGGCGATGAGCCAGCGCGCCAGCAGGTCGGCGGCCAGCAGCAGCACGGCGCCCATGCCCGCGCTGAGCACCAGCAGCCAGCGGTGCATGGAGCGCACCATGGAGCGCACCAGATGCGGCGCGGCCAGGCCGACGAAGGCGATGAGCCCGGTCTGCGCCACGGCCGTGCCCGTGGCCAGGGCCAGCAGCACGACGAGCACCATGCGCAGCGGCGCCAGCGGCAGGCCCAGGCTGTGGGCCGTGGCCTCGCCCAGGGACAGGCCGTCGAGCACGCGGCCCAGGCACCAGGCACCCAGGGCGGTGGCCAGCAGCACGGCCAGCATCAGCGCGCAGGCGCCCCAGCCGATGAAGGAGGTACTGCCCAGCATGAAGGCCTGTATGGCCTGCATGATGTCCGGGTTCATCAGCAGCACCAGGGACGCGGCTGCGCCCAGCACCACCCCCACCACCACGCCGGCCAGCAGCAGGCGCATGCTGTTGTGCACGCCCTGGGCCAGCACCAGGGTCAGCAGCACGGCCAGGGCCGCGCCCGCAAAGGCCGCACCCGTGACACCCAGGCGCGCCAGGCCCACCAGCGCGAAGGGCGAGGCGCCCAGCGCCGCCATGCTCAACGCAACGCCCAGCGATGCGCCCGAGGCACTGCCCAGCAGATAGGGATCGGCCAGCGGATTGCGGAACACGCCCTGGGCGATGGCCCCGGCCAGCCCCAGCAGGCCGCCCGCCAGCCACGCGCCCGCCGTGCGCGGCAGGCGGATGTCGGTGACGATCTGCCAGGACAGCGGGTCGCTGCGCGCCGCCCACACGCTCTCCCAGCCCGTGCTCCCCACGCCCGCGCCCAGCAGCATGAGCTGGGCACTCACGACCAGCAGGGCCAGTGCCATCCAGGGCGCGGCCAGGCCGCGGTGGAGCCTGCGGACCTGCATCACCGCGCGGCCCCGTTCAGGCAGCGCGCCATCAGTGCGGCGCCCTCGGCCATGCGCGGGCCGGCGCGCACCAGCACGTCCAGCTCGGCCGGCACAAAGCGGCAGACGCGCCCGGCCTGCATGGCACGCATGCGGCCCCAGCCCGGATAGGGCTCGCCCGATGTGCCCAGGCTGCGATCGCCGCCCAGGATGAAGTCCGGGTCGGCCCGTACCACGAACTCAGGGTTGATGCGCGGAAACGGCCCCAGCTGCGCGCCCACGATGTTGCGCATGCCCAGGCGCGCCAGGGTCTCGCCAATGAACGAAGACTCGCCTGCGGCAAAGGGGCCTCGGTTGACCTCGAAATACACGGTCTGCCCGCGCAGCGCGGGGGCCATGCTGCGCTCCACCTCCTGCATGCGCGCCTCGATGGCGGCCCAGACACGGTCGGCGCCCTGACCAGGCGGCAGGTCCAGCAACTGGCCCACGGTGCGCAGCACGGCCTGCGCATCGGCATGGGTGCGCGGCTCCAGCGCCACGACCTTGAGGCCCAGCGCCTGCAGCCGCGCCACCGAGCGCGAGGCCATGGACACCAGCACCAGATCGGGCTTGAGCGCGACGATGGCCTCGATGTTGGGGTCCATGCCGCCGCCCACCACGGGCAGGGTCTTCACATGGGCCGGCCAGTTCGAATAGCGGTCCACGCCCACCAGGCGCTGGCAGCCGCCCAGCTCGCACACGGTCTCGGTCAGCGAGGGCAGCAGGCTGACGATGCGCTGCGGCGGCCGCGGCAGTTCCACCGGAACGCCCCGCCCGTCCGTGACCCGGACGGCGGCCTGCGCCGCAGACAGCGCCAGTGCCAGCGCCAGGCCCCACAGGGCGAGACGCCATGGCCTCACGGCTGCGGGCCCTTGAGCGCCAGCGGCAGGCCGGCGCACATCAGCGTGACGGTTTCGCAGCTTTGCGCCGCACGCTGGTTGAGCACACCCAGCGCATCCACAAAGGCCCTCACCTGCGATCCCAGCGGGATCACGCCCAGGCCGATCTCGTTGCCGACCAGGATCACCGGGCCGGGCGCAGCCTGCAAGGCGGCAAGAAAGGCCGTGCACTGGCCTGCCCATCCGCGCGCCAGCTCTTCGCAAGGCTGGGCCGGCATCATCCAGTTGGTCAGCCACAGCGTCAGGCAGTCCACCACCAGCAGGCGCTGCGGCGTGCTGTGCCGCGCCAGCATGGCGGCCAGGTCCAGCGGCTCCTCAAGCGTGGCCATGCCGGGCACGCGCTCGGCGCGGTCTCGCTGATGGCGGGCGATGCGCTCGCGCATTTCGTCGTCCCAGGGCTGGCCGGTGGCGATCAGCGCGGCCTCGCGGTCCAGGGCGCCATCCAGCCAGGCGCGGGCCAGCAACTCGGCACGGCGCGACTTGCCGCTTTTCTGGCCTCCCAGGATGAGTTGGCTGCGCGCAGGCGAATAAGTGGAGATCTGCTCGGTCATGACGCCTGGCCTGCGGGAATGTCAGCGCCCAGCAGCGCCGCCACGGCGCGCGGCTGCGAGGCAAACCAGGCGTGGAAATAGCTGGCGTGCACGCTGCCCTGGCGGTACAGCGCCTCGCCCCGGTCGGGCTGGGGGGCCTGGCCGGGGCGGCTGCTGCGCCCGGCCTCGGCCATGGACGTGTCCAGCCGACTGTAGTGGAAGGTGTGGCCGCGCAACAGGCCCCATGGCGTGGGCAGTTGCTGCATGCCCAGGCCGGCCAGGCGCGGCTGCATGCGCGCATGGCCGGGCAACAGGCCCCAGAGGTCCGTGGTCCGGCCCGCAGTGTCGGTCAGTCGTTCGCACAGCGCGAGCATACCGCCGCACTCGGCCCAGACCGGCCGGCCGGCTGCCACGTGGGCCGCAATGTCACTGCGCAGCGCGGCATGGGCGGCCAGCGCCTCCAGGTGCAGCTCCGGATAGCCGCCGGGCAGCCACAGCGCATCGCACTGCGGCAGGCGCTCTGCGGCCAGGGGCGAGAAGAAGGCAATCCGCGCGCCCATGGAGCGCAGGCAGTCGAGGTTGGCCTGGTAGATGAAGCTGAAGGCCGCATCGCGCGCCACCGCCACGGTGCGGCCCGCCAGCCAGGGCTGCACGGCTTCGGCAGGTTCCGTGCTCGGTTCAAAGTCCACGCACCAGTCCTGCCAGCTGGCGCCCTGGCCGGCTTCGGCCTGCCAAGGCAACTGGCCCAGCGGCGTGGCCAGCAGCGCATCGGCGGCCACGTCCAGGCGCTGCAGGGCATCGTCCAGCTCATGCGCGGCAACCAGGCCCAGGTGCCGCTCGGGCAGCAGCGAGGTGGCGCCTGCGCCCTGCACCCGCGCCAGCGCGCCCAGCCAAAGCGAAGGCTCGCGCAGGCCGCCACGCAGCAGGTCGGCATGGTGGGCGCTGCCCACGCGGTTGGCCAGCAGGCCAGCCCAGCGCAGGCCGGGCCGGTAGTGCTGCAGGCCATGGGCCAATGCGCCAAAGGTGCCGGCCATGCCCGAGGCGTCGATCACGGCCAGCACCGGCAGGCCCAGCCGCTCGGCCACGTCGGCCGCGCAGGGCATGCCGTCGAACAGGCCCATGACGCCTTCCACCAGGATGAGGTCGGCCTCCAGGGCGGCGGCGTGCAGGCGCGCACGCATGTCGGCCTCGCCCGTCATCCACAGATCGACGCTGTGCACGGGCGCGCCGCTGGCCAGCTCGTGCCAGTGCGGGTCCAGGAAGTCGGGGCCGCACTTGAACACGCGCACGCGGCGCCCCTGGCGCGCATGCAGCCGCGCCAGCGCAGCCGTCAGCGTGGACTTGCCCTGGCCCGAGGCCGTGGAAGAGATCAGCAGCGCCGGGCAGCGTGCCCCGCCCCGGCCAAGGTCAATATTCATGAATTTGTTTGCTCCGTGCGACGCTGCCTTGAACCGGCCGCCCCGCCAACGCGGCGCATTGTAGTGCGCACCCCCACCGCATCCGCCCCGTACCCGCACCGCACCCGCAACCAATGCTTACGCATTACACCCCGCCGAAGCAGACGCGTCCTACACATGGCGCTACGATTTTGTGAGACAGTCTGCCGCCTGCACTCAAATACCTGAGCACGGCGCTGACGTCAAGCCATCTACACCCCCCTGTTACCAGGTTTCCTCGGATACTTCCACGGAATGCGCTCACTTCGTTCGCACGTCCTACAATCTCAGCGTCTATGACCTCCCAGACTTCCCTCGACCACATTGCAGAGCGCGTGGAGCGCCTGCTGGTTCGCCACGAGGAACTGCAACGCACGAATGCGCTACTCGCCGAGCAGGTGGCGGCCCTGACCCAGGAGCGTGATTCGCTGCGCTCGCGGCTCAACGCCGCCCGGGCCCGCGTCGACGCCCTGATCGAGCGCCTGCCCTCCAACCAGGGGGCGTGACCCCCTTCGCCCCGAACGCCCATGAAGCAGATCGAAGTGCAAATCCTGCAGCAAAGCTATGTGCTGACCTGCCCCGATGGCCAGGAAGAGCGTCTGCTCGAGGCCGTGCGCCGTGTGGACACGGCCATGACCCGCATCCGCGACAGCGGCAAGGTCCGCTCGCGCGAGCGCGTGGCCGTGCTGTCCGCGCTGAACATGGCCTTCGACGTGCTGGACCGCGAAGCGCAGGAAAGCGCCATGGCCACGGCCCAGGCCGAAATGCAGTCCCTGCGTGACGAGGTCACTTCACAGCAGGCCGCCCAGTCCCTGCCGCCCGAGCCCAGCCCCGAGGAACTGGCCGAGCGCCAGCGCCAGCAGGCGCTTGCCGAGCAACTGGTGCTGCGCCTGGACCAGGCCCTGGAAAGCGATGCACGGCTGCTCTGAGCTGCCGCCCCCGTCCACGCAACGGCCTCTTCGGAGGCCGTTTTTGATGGCATCGCCCATGTCAATGGAAAGCCCATGCCGTTCAAAGAACTTGATTGCGGGCCTGCCCAATCGCCGTAGAATGGAGACGTCTGCAAACCCGCCGGGCTTTATAGTTCCTTGGACCAATGCTCTATGAGCCCGGGCTTGGTACATTGCCATTCGAGCGTGATCGTCTCGCGTCAGATGAACCCAACGTCTGGCTGCCCTTGCCCCCCTGAACCCCGGTTCAGGATGACGGCCCGGTGGTCTTTGCAGACACCTGATCCCAACCCGGCGCACCTCCACGGTGCGCCGGGTTTTTTGTTGCCCGCCCTCTTGTGCCGTACCGCCCAACATGCCTGATCTGCTGTTTCTCGAACTGGCCCTGCTGGGCCTGTGCTCCGGTTTCCTGGCCGGCCTGCTGGGCGTGGGCGGGGGCATGGTGCTCGTGCCCTTCCTGACCTACTTCCTCGACAAGCGCGGGGTCGGGCCCGACCTGGCCGTGAAGATGGCGATCGCCACGGCCATGGCCACCATCGTGTTCACCTCCATCTCCAGCCTGCGCGCCCACCATGGGCGCGGCGCCGTGCGCTGGGACATCGTGCGCAGCCTGGCGCCGGGCATCATCACGGGCGGGCTGCTCGCCAGCCTGGGCGTTTTCGCGCTGCTGCGCGGCAAATACCTGGCGCTGTTCTTTGGCGTGTTCATCGGCTACATGGCGCTGCGCATGCTGCGCAGCAACAGCCAGCCCACGGCCACGCGCGCCCTGCCCGGCCTGCTGGGGCTGTACGGCGCGGGTACGGGACTGGGCTTCATCTCGGGGCTGGTGGGTGCGGGCGGGGCCTTCATCAGCGTGCCCTTCATGATGCGCTGCTCGGTGCCCATGCACATGGCCGTGGGCACCAGCGCGGCGCTGGGGTTTCCGATTGCCGTGGTGAATGCGGCCGGCCTGATCTTCACCGGCGCGGGTGACGCGGGGCGCCCCGAATACTCGCTGGGCTACCTGTGGCTGCCGGCCCTGCTGGCCCTGGCCTGCTGCAGCGTGCTGACGGCACCGCTGGGGGCACGGGCCGCGCACCGGCTGCCCGTGGCCCAGCTCAAGCGCATCTTTGCCATGCTGCTGTTCGGCCTGGCGGCCTACATGCTCTGGAAGGGCTTGAGCGCAGGCAGCTGAGCGCTGGCGGCCTGGGCCATTCTCTGCCGGTAGGCGATGGCGCCAATGCCGGCGCGCTGGGCCTGCAGGCATTCGCCGAACTGCTCGCGCGGCAGGCCCGGGGCACACAGGAAGCCCTGGAAGTAGTGGCCCTGCATGCGATGGATGGCCGTGAGCTGCTCGGGCGTTTCCACGCCCTCGGCCACGATCTCCACGCCCAGCGCCAGCCCCAGGCTGATGATGGCGCCCACAATGGCCTGGTCGCCCTCGTCGCTGGGCAGGCCGCGCACGAAGCTCTGGTCGATCTTGATCTTGGAGATGGGCAGCTTCTTCAGGTAGGCCAGGTTGGAGTAGCCGGTGCCGAAGTCGTCAATGACCATGCCCACGCCCAGATCGGCGATCTGGCACACGCGCAGCGCCATGTCCTGGGCATCCTGCAGCAGGATGCTTTCCGTCAGCTCCAGCTCCAGCAGCTGTGGAGCCAGGCCGTAGCTGCGCAGCAGCTCGGTCACCCGCTCGACAAAGCCCGACTGGCGGAACTCCAGCGCCGACACGTTGACCGAGACCTTGATGGGCATGCCCTGCTGCTGCCAGCGCGCAGCCTCCTGCACGGCCTGCTCCATGACCCAGGCGCCCAGCGTGACGATGTAGCCCGACTCCTCGGCCAGCGGAATGAAGACACCCGGCGAGACCACGCCGAATTCGGGATCGGTCCAGCGCAGCAGCGCCTCGGCCGCGACGATGCGGTCGCTGTCTATGTGCACCTGCGGCTGGAAGTGGACCGCCATGCGGCCATGCTCCAGCGCCTGGCGCATGGCGTGCTCCAGCTTCATGCGCGACAGCAGGCCGGCGCTCATCTGTGGCTGGTAGAAGCTGAAATGGCCCCGGCCCCGTTCCTTGACGCGGTACATGGCGGTGTCGGCCTGGCGGATCAGCTCATCCAGCGTGAGGCCATCGGCCGGGTACTGGGCCACGCCGATGCTGCACTGCACGGAGAAACCCAGGCCGTCGAGCAGGAAGGGGCGCTCCATCTCCTGCAGGATGCGCCTGGCCACCGACGCGGCCAGCTCGGCGTTGCAGCCCTGCAGGTAGAGCACGAACTCGTCGCCGCCCAGGCGGCACAGGATGTCCACGGGCCGCATGCAGTCGCTCAGGCGCTGCGCGACCAGCTTGAGCACGCGGTCGCCGAACTGGTGGCCCAGCGAGTCGTTGATGATCTTGAAGCGGTCCAGGTCGATGAACAGGATGCTGAACACCGTGCCGCCTGCGCGCGCGGCCTCGATGGCCGCATCCACGCGCTCCGTGAGGTTCAGGCGGTTGGGCAGGCCGGTGAGCGCGTCGCTGTAGGCCAGTTGTTCAATGCGCTGCTGGGCCACGCGCTGCTGCGTGAGGTCGCGCATGAAGCCGATGCTCTGCACCACGTCGCCCTGCGCGTTGCGCAGCGGCACCCAGGACAGGCGCACGGCGCAGCGCGCGCCACCGGACTGGCGCAGCCACAGGTCGCCCTCCCAGAATCCGCCCTGGTGCCACTGGATGCGGGCCAGGTCGCCCAGGGTGTCGGCCTGGCCTTCGGCGGCCTCGAACAGCGACTCCACCGTGCGTCCCTGCACGGGCATGCCGCCCAGCAGGCGTTCGCAGGCCGGGTTGGTGCGGGCCACGTCCATGTAGCCGTCGGCGATGAAGATGCCGTCCAGGCTGGACTCGAAGACGCGCGCGGCCAGCTCCAGGCCCGCCTGGGTCTGGGCCTCGGCCGTGATGTCGCGGAAGGAAAAGATCCGCCCCATGGGCAGGCCACGGCGGAGCTGGGGCACGGCGCGGCGCTCCAGGATGCGGCCGTCGCGCAGGTCCAGCACGTCGGCCGCCTCCATCAGGGGCTGGGCCGACAGCAGCTTCAGCTGGCGCGCATAGGATTCGGCATCGCGCACCTGGCTGGCCAGGTGGTCGAGGATGGCCACGTCGTTGCGGCGCACCAGCAGCGCCTCGGGAATGCCCCAGAGCGTGGCAAAGCGGTGGTTGAAGGCGCGGATGCGGCCATCGGGATCGCAGACCAGGATGGCGTCGGCCGCGGACTCCAGCGTGGCGCGCAGTTCGCCCAGCAGGCTCTCGAACTCGGCCTCGTGCAATGCCTGCTCGCGCCGGTCCAGCATGCTGACCAGCAGCACCTCGCCGTCGAGCGCGCGCACGCGCATCTCCACGGGCGCCAGCTGGCCATCGGCGCGGCGCACCTCGGCAATGAACTGGGCCCCGGCCTGCCAGTTGAAGGGGTCGCTCCAGAAAGCCTGCTGCTGCGGCGTGGCGGCCAGCACCTGCACGGGCAGGCCCGGGGCCGCATCGGCCTCATAGCCGGTGACGGATTCGCTGGCGGCGTTGGCGCGCAGCACCTTCAGGGTGCGCGCATCGATCAGCCACAGGGCCTCCTGCAGTGCATCGAGCAGACGGGGCCAGGCGCGGTTGAGCGCTTGCTTGTTCAAGACGCCACCTTCGGTGGATCCAATTCCACCGCCCGTTCAAAGTAATAGCAGACACGCCGGCGCGGCGACAGGTAGTCCAGCGCATCGCGCGGCAGCTGCGCGGGCGCCACTCCCCGGCGTATGCCCAGCTCGGGAAACAGCTCCAGCGCCAGCACGGGCGCCTGCGCGGCCGGCACGCCGGCATCATGGACCATCACCGAGGGCTTGAGCGGGCGTGATGCATTCACGGACATGACCATGGCATGGCGCCCGTCGGTCAATTCCACCACCGAGCCCGGGGGGAACACGCCCATCATGCGGATGAAGCCATTGAGCACGGGCGCGGCGAACTTGTCGCGCAGCCGGCTGAACAGCAGGGACAGGGCCTCGTGCGGCGTATGCGGCGTCTGTGCATCGCCGGGATTGCACAGGCGGTCGTAGGTGTTGACCAGGGCCAGGATCTGGCCCGTGAGCTCCATGTCCTCGGCCACCAGGCTCAGCGGGAACCCCGTGCCGTCGGCCCACTCATGGTGCTGGGCGATGGCCGTGGTGACCTGGGCCGACAAACCCATGCGCATGGCAATGGCCACGGATTCGCCCACATGGCGCTCGTAGCGCTCGCGCAGGGCGTCGGGCACGGAAGGCTCCAGGGCCAGGCCGTGCATGCTGTCGACACCAGCCACGGGCTTGCCCGCGTCATGCAGCAGCGCCGCCAGGCCCAGGTCGCGCAGCAGCGAGGCCTCCAGGCCCAGGGCCCGGCCCAGCAGCAGGCTGAGCACGGTCACGTTGACGGCATGCACGCTCTGGCTGCTGCCCACGCCATCGGACAGCAGGTGAATGGCCACGTCCTGCGGGCCCGCCAGCTCGGCCAGGCAGCCATCGACCAGGGCCTCGGTGGGCATGCGCGCCTGCTCTGGCGCGCTGGCAATGGTGGTCTCTATGGCCATGTAGCCGCGCTCCACTTTCTGAAAGCGCGCATTGCAGTCCTCCAGCCGGCCGCGCCAGTCAGGCACGGACAGCAGCAGCGGGGCCGGCGGAGGTTCGGTGGGTGCAGGCTCGGGGGCCGCCACGACGGGCGGCAGCTCCTGCGGAGGCGGGGTGCGCACCTCGGCGGGCCAGGTGTCGCTTTTGTGCGGGACGCAGCGCACCACCTCCAGGCCCAGGGATTTCAGGGTCTGGATCTGTGCGCTGGAGGTGATCTTGAAGCTGCTGACCGGAAAGGGATGGTTCAGCCACCCGACATCGAGCTGGACAAACATGCCCGGACGGAGGTCTCGGATATCGATGAGGACGGAATGGTTCACGCGCGGCAACGGCCCCGAGGCTGAAGGAATCGGCAATATGTAAGCCGATGATTCGGGCATTATCTCCAGTTCTGAGGGCCTCGCAGCCAATCCGCGGCCCCAGGAGCCAAGTCTGGCCTCAGCTGTTGCTCAACGGCACCAGAGGCTGGGCTTGTAGATCAGGTCCATCCACAGCGCCCACACGGCCACGCCCACCAGCATCAGGCCGGCCAGGCGCGTGCCCCATTCGGCGCGCAGACCGTTCAGGCGCTGCCGGCCCAGCCGCCACAGCCAGGGGCCGGCCACCAGCCACAGGCCGCTGCCCACGCCAAAGGCCGCCATGGCCAGCGCGCCCTGCAACGGGCCGCCGCTGAGCGCGGCGACCAGCACGGCCGAATACAGCAGTCCGCAAGGCATGAGCGCCCAGGCATAGCCAGCCGCCAGCGTGCCGCCCGGCGCCGACACCCAGGGCTGCACGCGCCGCCAGGCCGCGCGGCCGGCAGACTCCAGCCAGGCGGGCTGGCGGGCCTGCACCATCATGGCCAGGCCCCAGGCCATCACGGCGACATGGGTCAGCGTCCAGAAGGGCTGCAGCGCCGTGGTCTGACTGGTAAGCCAGGACAGGCTCTCCATGGCCAGGGCCGAGGCGGCGCCCAGGCTGGCATAGCCTGCCAGACGGCCGCCGTGGAACAGCGCCGTGCGCAGCCACAGCCGGCTTTGCAATCCATGCACGGCCACCACCTGCGGATCGCCCTGCACCCCGCCCTGGCCTGCCCCGCCCGTGACCACGCCGCAGGGCGCGGCGCACATGGCAAGGCAATGGGGCCCGCCGACGAGCCCCATGATCAAAGCAGTCCAGAGCAGCGACAAGAGCATGGGGCCTAGATGATCCTCGAAAACCGCGCCCGGTTCTTGTCCGCCTGCAGATATCGGTCAAACAGCATGGCCACGCCGCGCACGAAGTACCAGCCCATGGGCGTGACCTGGAAGCCCTCGTCGCTGATCTGCACCAGGCCCTTGGCCTGCAGATCCTCCAGCGCCGCCATCTCGGACGCGAAGTACTCGCGAAAGCCCAGCAGCCAGGCCTGCTCCATGGGTTCGAACAGCACCGCGCCCTGGCACATGATGGCCATGATGACGGCGCGGCGCACCAGGTCGTCGCGCGACAGTGCCAGGCCCCGCACCACGGGCAGGTGGCTGGCGTCGATGGCGTCGTAGTACTCCTCCAGCGTCTTGGCGTTCTGGCTGTAGCTGGCGCCCACCTTGCCGATGGCCGACACGCCCAGCGCAATCAGGTCGCAGTCGGGCTGGGTGCTGTAGCCCTGGAAGTTGCGGTGCAGCCGGCCCTGGCGCTTGGCCACGGCCAGTGCATCCTCGGGCAGGGCGAAGTGGTCCATGCCCACGTAGACATAGCCACCTTCCATGAACGCGGCGATGGAACGCGACAGCATGGCCAGCTTGTCGGCCCCCTGGGGCAGATCCTCGGCCGCAATGCGCCGCTGCGGCTTGAAGCGCTCGGGCAGGTGGGCATAGGCATAGAGCGCGATGCGGTCGGGCCGCAGCGCGTTGACCTGGGCCAGCGTGCGCTCGAAGGATTCGGGCGTCTGCTTGGGCAGGCCGTAGATCAGGTCCACGTTGATGGAGGCAAAGCCCAGCTGCCGCGCGGCCGCCACCAGCTCGAACACCTGCTCGGCCGGCTGCACGCGGTGCACGGCGATCTGCACCTGCTCGTCAAAGTCCTGCACGCCGAAGCTCAGGCGGTTGAAGCCCAGCTCCTTGAGCACGGCCAGGCGCTCGACGCTGACGGTGCGCGGATCGACCTCGATGGAGTACTCGCCGCCCGGCTCCAGCTTGAAATGCTCGCGCAACAGTCCCATCAGCGTGCGCAGCTCGTCATCGGAGAAGAAGGTGGGCGTGCCGCCGCCCAGGTGCAGCTGGCTGACGGTCTGGCCCTTGCCGCAATGGGCCGTGTGCAAGGCCATCTCGCGCGCCAGGTAGTCCAGGTAGACGGCGGCGCGATCGTGGTGGCGCGTCACGATCTTGTTGCAGGCGCAGTAGTAGCACAGCGACTCGCAAAAGGGCACATGCACATACAGCGACAAAGGCGCGGCACGCGCTGCGGTACTCGATTTGCGTTGTTGCAGCGCCAGGATATAGTCCTCTGCACCAAAGGCCTCGACAAAGCGGTCGGCGGTAGGGAACGAGGTGTATCGGGGCCCCGGTACGTCGAAGCGACGCAGCAGCTCTGGGGTGACAGCGGTCATGGGTTTTTTCCTCTAATACCTTGACTGTGCCGCAGCACATCGGTCATGTCCTTGACTCATATCAAGAGTTGTTTGAGGGACTGCTGCGACAATTTGATCCAACTCATCGCAATCCACGAGGTCACCGCCGGCACGCTGTGTGCCGCTGATGTTTATCACTCCATGAACCTTCAGACCATCAAAGCCTCCTGCTCCAACTGCAACCTGCGCGAACTGTGCATGCCCATGGGCCTGGATGCCGAGCAGATGCAGCGCATCGACGACATCGTGGCCACGCGCCGCAAGGTCAAGCGCGGAGGCCTGCTGTTTCGCAACGGCGAGGCCTTCACCTCGCTGTACGCCATCCGCACCGGCTTCTTCAAGACCTGCGTGGCCACGGAGGACGGACGCGACCAGGTCACGGGCTTTCAGATGGCCGGAGAGATCATCGGCCTGGACGGCATCGTCAACGACCACCACACCTGCGATGCCGTCGCGCTGGAAGACGCCGAAGTCTGCGTCATGCCCTTCGACAAGCTGGAAGACCTGTCGCGCGAGGTCACGGCCCTGCAAAACCATGTGCACAAGGTCATGAGCCGCGAGATCGTGCGCGAGCACGGCGTGATGCTGCTGCTGGGCAGCATGCGCGCCGAAGAGCGGCTGGCCGCCTTCGTGCTCAACCTGGTGCAGCGCCTGCATGCGCGGGGCTTTTCCAAGTCCGAACTGGTGCTGCGCATGACGCGCGAAGAAATCGGCAGCTACCTGGGCCTGAAGCTGGAGACGGTGAGCCGCACCTTCTCCAAGTTCGCGGATGACAACATCATCGAGGTGCGCCAGCGCCATCTGCGCATCCTGGACACGGAGGCGCTCAAGCGCATCGTCAACAGCCAGCAGTGCCAGTGAGGCTGCAAGAGCTGCAAGAGCTGCAAGGCTTCATCCGCCAATGAACAAGGCCCGCGACAGCGGGCCTTGTTCATTGCGGCGGGCGTTCGTTCAGTCCCGCCCCAGCCCCTGCAGGGCCAGGTCCGGGTCGGGCTCGGAGACCACGCCGTCATTGAGATCGCGGGCCGGGCGGCCCAGCATGGTGGTCATCAGGCTGGAGAGCATGGTCACGCTCCAGAAGGCGAAGAAGGCCAGCGTGTAGATGCCCTGGCGCGACCAGCCCAGGTCGCCGAGCCAATGCAACTCCAGCGGGTCCACGAAGGCGAATACCAGCATCTCCATCACGGCGGCGGCCAGAAAGGCAGGCCAGGCAATCCACATCCAGCGTTGGGCCAACATCAGCGATCTCCTTGTGCTGTCGAGGGGTCGCCTTCATTGTGCGCCGCGCCAACGCATGGCGCCAAGCCCCGCAGCGCCCTGCCCGCCTGTAGGAAACCCTCATCCGTCGCGCATGCCGGAGATGCGATCCGCCATGCAAAAAGGCCGCGACTGCGGCCTCTTGCGGGAGTGCGCGGCGATCAGCGGTCCGTGGGGTGGTCGTGCGCGGGCGTGGCCGCATGATTGCGGCCGGTGACGGCGGGCGCCATGCTCTTGGGCACTTCGCGCACGCCATCGGCGCGCTCGTTGATCGTGATGCCGTTGCGGTAGTAGTCAGGGTCGATCACGGGATCGGCGCCATTGATAGCGATGACGGCCGTGATCACGGCGGCCACCACCACGGCGGCAGGGCCGGCCACCACCAGCCAGACATGGCCGAACTTCCACCATGGTTTGCCGGCATCGGGATGCGGTGCAGCCTGGGCGGGTGCGGGAACTGCGGGACTGGAAGACATGGGAAACCTCTTTCTTTCAGGCGGCAGGCGCAGACTATGCCGCGCCTGCCAGGAACATCACCGGGGCACCAGGAACACGGCCTTTTCGGACGCGCGTCCCGCGCCTGAATGCACGGCATCGATATCGAAGAATACGGTGTGCGAGCCCGGCTCGGCCGAACCGTAGGGAATCTGCAGGCGCGCCGCAATGCCGCGCGTCTCGGCCGGGCCGACCTCGACTTCCTGCTCGGACGCCAGCTCCAGCCCGTCCAGGCCATGGGCGCTGATGCGGTAGCGCTGCGCCTGCTCGGTGGCATTCATGATCTGCAGCCGGTAGACATTCTCCAGCTTGCCGCCCGCCACGATGCGCGACAGCGAGGCCCGGTCGCGGATCACGTCCACCTTGACCGACTGGCGCAGCGCCAGGCTCACGATCATGGCCGTGCTCAGGCCGACCAGTACGGCCGAGTAGATCAGCACGCGCGGACGAAAGATGCGGCGCAGCACCTGGGCTCGCCGCCACAGGCCGGCCATGGCGTTCTGCGTGGTCAGGCGGATCAGGCCGCGCGGGTACTCCATCTTGTCCATGATGGAATTGCAGGCGTCTATGCACAGGCCGCAGCCAATGCATTCGTATTGCAGGCCGTTGCGGATGTCGATGCCCACGGGGCAGACCTGCACGCACATCTTGCAGTCGATGCAGTCGCCCAGGCCCTGGGCCTTGTAGTCCACCTTCTTGGTGCGCGGCGCACGGGGCTCGCCCCGGCCCGTGTCGTAGCTGACGATCATGGTGTCCCGGTCGAACATGGCGCTCTGGAAGCGCGCATAGGGGCACATGTATTTGCAGACCTGCTCGCGCATGTAGCCCGCGTTGCCATAGGTGGCAAAGCCGTAGAACAGCACCCAGAACATTTGCCAGCTGCCCTGCAGCGCCAGCAGCTCGCCGCCCAGTTCGCGGATGGGCACGAAGTAGCCCACGAAGGTGAAGCCGGTCCACAGCGCGATGGCGATCCACAGGAACTGCTTGAGCGACTTCTTCCAGGCCTTCTCGAAGGTCCAGCCGTTCTTGTCCAGCCGCATGCGCGCGCTGCGGTCGCCCTCGACCTTGCGCTCCACCCACATGAAGATCTCGGTGTAGACCGTCTGCGGGCACGAGAAGCCGCACCACAGACGCCCGGCCACGGCCGTGAACAGGAACAGCGCCAGGGCCGAGATGATCAGCAGGCCTGCCAGGTAGATGAAGTCCTGCGGGTACAGCACCAGCCCGAAGAGATAGAAGCGCCGCGCCCCGAGGTCGAACAGCACCATCTGTCTCTGGCCCCACTCCAGCCAGGGCAGGCCATAGAAAACCAGTTGGGTGAGAAACACCAGAGCCCATCGCCAGCGTGCGAAGACACCGCTGATGGAGCGCGGGTAGACCTTCTTTTCCGACTCGAACATCGACACCAGCTCGCCCGGGTCAGGCGCGGCCGGCGTGATCGGAATGACTTTGCGGGGAGGCTTCCCGGCGTCATCCCCGCTCTCGGGCTTCATGGTGGGTTCCTTTGTTTTTTTGAAATATCTGAAAACTCAAAACACAAAAAGGCGGCGCCGCAGCGCCGCCCCCGTGCTTACTGACGGACTGCGCCGTCTTTGTGCGACATGCCCCAGACATAGGAAGCAAGCACCGCGATCTGCGCCTCGGTCAGCTTGTCCTTCTGGGCGGGCATTTCGTTGTGCTTGCCGTTGTTGATCATGGCCGTGATGGCGGCCTCGCCCCAGCCGTGCAGCCAGATGTCATCGGTCAGGTTGGGCGCGCCCAGGGCCTGGTTGCCCTTGCCGTCCATGCCGTGGCAGGCGGCGCAGGCCGTGAACTTGGACTTGCCCAGCGAGGCCTTGAGCGAGTCGTGCGGGCTGCCCGACAGGCTCAGCACATAGTGCGAGAGGTTGCGCACATCGTCGGGCGTGCCGACGGCGGCGGCCATGGGCGGCATGATGCCGATGCGGCCATCCGTGATGGTTTCCCTGATCTTCTCGGGCGTGCCGCCATGCAGCCAGTCGCCATCGGTCAGGTTGGGGAAGCTCTTGCCGCCGCGTGCGTCCGAGCCGTGGCACTGTGCGCAGTTGTTCATGAACAGGCGCTCGCCGATGGCCATGGCCTGGGGGTCCTTGGCCATGTCTTCGGTGCTCATGCTCGTGAACTTGGCGTACAGCGGCTCCAGGTCTGCGCGGGCCTTGGCCATCTCGTTCTCATAGGCGCCCAGCTGCGTCCAGCCCAGCTTGCCCGCGAACGAGCCCAGGCCCGGATAGGCCGCCAGGTAGGCGAAGCCGAACACCGAGGTGATGATGAACAGCCACATCCACCACTTGGGCATGGGGTTGTTCAGCTCGCGCAGGTCCTCGTCCCAGACGTGGCCCGTGGTGTTGTCGGCCGAGGGGACCACCTTCTTGCGTGCGGTGAGATACAGCAGCAGCAGGCAGCCGATGATGCCGCCCAGCGTGATCGCCGTGACATAGATCGACCAGAAGTTGTTTACGAAATCGCTCATGGGAAGTTCTCGTTCTGGTGGAGGGACTCAGTCTTGCTCGAACGGCAGCTGGGCGGCCTCTTCGAAACGGGCCTGGTTGCGGCGGGCGAACGCCCACCACCAGATGCCGATGAAGCAGGCCAGCGAGGCCAGCGTGGCCACGATGCGCATGGTGGTGATGTCCATGTCGCTCTCCTTTACTTGACCGAGCGGCCCAGGACCTGCAGGTAGGCGATGACGGCGTCCATTTCCGTCTTGCCCTTGACCTGCTCGGCGGCGCCGCTGATTTCCTCGTCGCTGTAGGGCACGCCCACCTTGCGCAGCGCGCTCATGTGCTGGGCCACCACGGTGTCATCCACCTTGTTCTTCTCCAGCCAGGTGTAGGCAGGCATGTTGGACTCGGGCACCACGTCGCGCGGGTTGTTCAGGTGGATGCGATGCCATTCGTCGCTGTACTTGCCGCCCACGCGGTGCAGGTCGGGACCCGTGCGCTTGGAACCCCACTGGAAGGGGTGGTCATAGACGAACTCGCCAGCCACCGAGTAGTGGCCGTAGCGCATGGTCTCGGCGCGGAAGGGGCGGATCATCTGCGAGTGGCAGTTGTAGCAACCCTCGCGCAGATAGACGTCGCGGCCCATCAGCTGCAGCGGCGTGTAGGGCTTGAGGCCCGCCACCGCTTCGGTGGTCGACTTCTGGAAGAACAGCGGAACGATTTCCACCATGCCGCCGACGGCGACCACCAGCAGGGTCAGCACGATCAGCAGGAAATTGTTGGTTTCCACCTTCTCGTGGGAAAAGCTCTTGGGAGCGCTATGGTTGTGATCGGACATGAGTAATGCTCCTAGACGCTCAGGCGTGGGCCACGACGGCAGGCACGGCCACCTTCACCGAACGGCCCGAGATCGCGGTCTTCCAGGTGTTCCACAGCATGACCAGCATGCCGCCCAGGTACAGCAGGCCACCGGCCACGCGGATCACGTAGAACGGATAGCTGGCCTTGACGCTTTCGACGAAGGTGTAGGTCAGCGTGCCATCGGGATTGACGGCGCGCCACATCAGGCCCTGCATCACGCCGGCGATCCACATCGCGGCGATGTACAGCACGATGCCGATGGTGGCCATCCAGAAGTGCAGTTCGATGGCGCCCACCGAGTGCATCTTGGTCTTGCCGAACAGGCGCGGGATCAGGTAGTACAGCGAGCCCATGGTGATCAGGCCAACCCAGCCCAGGGCGCCCGAGTGAACGTGGCCCACGGTCCAGTCCGTGTAGTGCGACAGCGCGTTGACGGTCTTGATGGACATCATCGGGCCTTCGAACGTGGACATGCCGTAGAACGACAGCGACACGATCAGGAAGCGCAGGATGGGGTCGTCGCGCAGCTTGTGCCATGCGCCCGACAGCGTCATCACGCCGTTGATCATGCCGCCCCAGCTGGGAGCCAGCAGGATCAGCGAGAACACCATGCCCACGGACTGCGTCCAGTCGGGCAGCGCGGTGTAGTGCAGGTGGTGGGGACCCGCCCACATGTAGGTGAAGATCAGCGCCCAGAAGTGGACGATGGACAGGCGGTAGCTGTAGACCGGACGGCCAGCCTGCTTGGGGATGAAGTAATACATCATGCCCAGGAAGCCTGCGGTCAGGAAGAAGCCCACGGCGTTATGGCCGTACCACCACTGCACCATGGCGTCCTGCACGCCGGCGTAGGCCGAGTAGCTCTTCATCCAGCCGGCCGGAATGGCCGCGCTGTTGACGATGTGCAGCAGCGCCACGGCGATGATGAAGGCGCCGAAGAACCAGTTGGCCACGTAGATGTGACGGACCTTGCGGATGCCGATGGTTCCGAAGAACACGATGGCATAGGAGACCCAGGTCACGGCGATCAGCAGGTCGATCGGCCACTCCAGCTCGGCGTACTCCTTGCCCTGGGTGTAGCCCAGCGGCAGGCTGATCGCGGCGGCGACGATGACGATCTGCCAGCCCCAGAAGGTCAGGCTGGCCAGCTTGGGCATGAACAGCCGCGTCTGGCAGGTGCGCTGCACCACGTAGTAGCTGGTTGCGAACAGCGCCGATCCGCCAAAGGCAAAGATCACGGCGTTCGTGTGCAGCGGACGCAGGCGTCCGTAGCTCAGCCATGGAATGCCGAAGTTGAGTTCCGGCCAGGCCAGCTGCGAGGCGATCAAGACCCCGACAGCCATGCCTACCACCCCCCATACGACGGCCATGATAGAGAACTGCCTTACGACGGAATCGTCGTAATAGACAGCGTTTTTATTTGAACTATCCATCGTGCACCCCTTAGATTGCTATCAAAGTGTTACGTTCTTCGCTCCCGGGCGTGTTGACCCACGTCAATCGTCCCGAAGAATGCGCTCACCCTCTTGCTCCACACTCTCGAACTGCCCGCGATACACGGCCCACCACAGGGCCGCAAGGATGGCCAGCACCAGCACCACCGACAGCGGGATCAGCAAATACAAAATATCCATGGTCAGTTCCCCGTGGCGCTGACGCGCCACGCCTTGCCCCCAAAACGGGCGCGATCCAGCTCAGGGACACCGAGCAAGAGCCGCCTCGCGGCGAAGGTGTCGTCCCCCTTCCAGGGGGAAGCGGCGCAGCCGCACAGGGGGTTGTTCATGTCTCTACCTCCCCACCGTTGCGGTGGAGCCCGTCTTTATCGCGACGGACGCTGCGGGCGCAGCAGGCGTGCCCGTGTGTTTCGTTGCAGCCAGTGGCAGGCTGCGCGCAAGGCGCGCGGCATTCATCACCACCAGCAGCGAACTCAGTGCCATTCCCAGGCCGGCCACCCAGGCAGGCATGAAGCCCGCCAGGGCCAGCGGAATCGACACCGCGTTGTAAGCGGCTGCCCAGGCCATGTTCTGGCGCACCACCTGCAGTGTGCGGCGCGACAACAGGCATGCCTGGAGTACCAGTTCCAGGCTGTCACCCAGAACAACGAAATCTGCGCGCGATTGTGCCAGCGGCACTGCTCTACCAAACGCAAAAGAGACATGCGCTCCAGCTAAAACTGGGCCGTCGTTGAGTCCGTCGCCCACCATGGCCACGTGGTGGCCGGCCGCCTGCGCCTGCTGCAGGCGCTCCAGCTTGTCCTGCGGGCTGCAGCCGCCTTGGGCCTGGGTGATGCCCACGCGCGCCGCCATGGCGCGGGCCGCGTCCTCGCGGTCGCCGGACAGCAGCATCACCTGTACGCCATGCCGGTGCAGCACCTGCACCACGGCGGCGGCCTCGGGCCGCACGTCCTCGCTGAGCACGAAGCGGGCCAGCGTATGCCAGCCCTGCGAGGTCTCCTCGGCCAGCAGCACGCCCTGCACGGGCTGCTCCCCGGCCAGGCCTGCATGCAGGGCCGAGCCCAGCCGCAGATGGCGGCGCCCGCCGGGGCGCTGCACCCAGGCATCCAGGCCCAGGCCGGCCATTTCCTGCATGGTGTCCAGCTTCCAGTCGGTGCCGGCATCGGCGCCGGCCTGCGCAATGGCGCGCGAGGCCGGGTGGATGGACTGGCGCGCCAGCAGCGCCGCCAGTGCCAGCACTTCGCCGGCATCTTCGCCCGCAGCAGGCTCGAAGGACGACAGGGCCAGGCCGTCGCGCGTGAGCGTGCCGGTCTTGTCGAACACCAGGGTGTCCACGGCGGCCAGCGCCTCCAGGCCCTGCAGATTGCGCACCAGCACGCCGCTGCGCGCCAGCGTGCCGGCGGCAGTGAGCATGGCCACGGGCGTGGCCAGCGACAGCGCGCAGGGGCAGGTCACGATGAGCACGGCCACCGCCACCATCATGGCCTTGCCGGGATCGGTGGGCCACCACCAGATGGCGGCGCCCAGCGCGGCCAGCAGCACCACGACGAGAAAGGGCCGCGCCACCTTGTCGGCCAGCTGGGCCAGGCGCGGCTTTTGCAGCGAGGCGCTTTCCATCAGGCCCACGATCTGGGCGAAGCGCGTATCGGCGCCCACGCCATCCACGCGCACATCGACCATGGCATCCAGGTTGTAGCTGCCGGCCGTGACGGTATCGCCCTCGGCACGCAGCACGGGCGTGGACTCGCCGGTGAGCAGGGCCTCGTCGGCATGGGTGCGGCCGCGCACGATGGTGCCGTCGGCCGGGAAGGCCTCGCCACTGAGCACGCGCACCCGGTCGCCCGCCCGCAGGTGGCGCGTGGCCACGCGCTCGAAATGGCCGTCTGCGTTCTCGCGCAGCACGGCATCGGGCAGGCGGTTCATCACCGCCTCCAGCGCGCCGGCCGTGCGGTCGCGCAGGCGCAGCTCCAGCCAGCGGCCGGACAGCAGGAAGAAGACGAACATGGTCAGCGAGTCGTAGAAGACTTCCTCGCCGAAGGGGCCCGAAGGATCGAAGGTGCCCAGCGAACTGATCACGAAGGTGATCAGCATGCCCAGGGCCACGGGCAGGTCCATGCTCACGCGGCGCTGGCGTATGTCGCGCAGCGCGCTGGAGAAGAAGGGGCCGCAGCAAAACAGCACCACGGGCAGCGAGATGACCCAGGAGGCCCAGCGCAGCAGCGTCTCCATCTCCTGGGACAGGTCGCCGGGGCGGGCCACGTAGGCAGGCCACGCATACATCATCACCTGCATCATGCAAAAGCCGGCCACCAGCCAGCGCCACAGCGCACGGCGGCTTTCGGCCTGGCGGCGCTCGCGCGCAAAGGCATCGCGCGCGGGAAGCGCCTGGTAGCCGGCGCGCCGCACGGCCTCCATCCACTCGGAAGGAAGGACCTGCGCATGGCGCCAGGTGACACGCGCGCGGCGCGTGGCAGCACTGACTTCGGCCTTCTCCACTCCAGGCACGGCACGCAGCGCATCCTCGATGGTCAGGGCGCATGCGGCACAGTGCATGCCTTCCAGAACGACGTGCGAATCCCAGGCGGGAAATTCGGTAGGTTCCTTGGAAGGGTCGGCGGGAGTTGCGGGGCCTGCGGGCCGACCGAACGAACTCCACTCCTGCGGGTCATCCAGCAGCCGGGCCGTGGCCTGCTGCGAGGGCGAGGGGCCTGAATCAAGCGCCGCCACTGCCGCCTCGCTGGATGGGGCTATCGTGGTGTGGGGCATGGTTCTTAGCGTAATCGGGCCGCATGATAAGCGTATTGACATTAATCAACCGTTAACTCATGGTTGGGTCTATGCTGACTTCATCCCATCCATCAGCACACACGAAAGGAGCACGCATGTACAACCGCATCCTGATCGCCACCGACGGTTCCGAGCTTTCCGACAAGGCCGTGGACAGCGGGCTGGACCTGGCCGCCCTGTGCGGCGCCAGCGTGATCGTCATCAAGGTCGTCCAGCACTATCCGCGCAGCTATTTCGAGGGCGGGGAGACCGTGGACCTCAAGCAGATCGAACGCATCGAAGGCCAGTGGACCGCCAATGCACAGACCGTGCTAGACGCCATCCACGCGAAGGGCCAGGCACGCAAGGTCCAGGTGACCACCGAGATCGTCAAGTCCGATCTGGTCGCCGAAAGCGTGATCGACGTGGCCAAGCGCCGCGACTGCGACCTCATCGTCATGGCCTCGCACGGCCGCAAGGGCCTGCAGCGCCTGCTGCTGGGCAGCGAGACGCAGCATGTGCTCACGCACACCCACATTCCCGTGCTGGTCCTGCGCTGAAGGGTAGCGGCGGCTCCGGTGGCCGCCACACAAAAAAAGGCATCGGCGGCGCCGATGCCTTTTGCTTTTTCAATCAGGAAACGGCGCGGTCCACGCCTCGGTGCCGGCTCAGGCGAACAGTTGCCTGTGCTGGTCGCGCAAGAGGTTCTTCTGCACCTTGCCCATGGTGTTGCGCGGCAGCTCCTGCACCACGAAGCAGCGCTTGGGAATCTTGAAATTCGCCAGCTGGCCCTTGAGCGCATCGACCACCGCCTGGGGCTCCAGGGCGGCCCCGGGACGCGGCACGACCACGGCCACGCCCACTTCGCCGAAGTCCGGGTGCGGCACGCCGACCAGGGCGCTTTCGGCCACGCCCGGCAACTCGTTGATGAAGCCTTCGATCTCGGCCGGATAAACGTTGTAGCCGCCCGAGATGATCAGGTCCTTGCTGCGGCCCACGATGCTCACATAGCCCCGCTCGTCGATCTTGCCCACGTCGCCCGTGCGGAACCAGCCATCGGCCGTGAACTCCTCGGCCGTCTTCTCGGGCATGCGCCAGTAGCCCTTGAACACGTTGGGGCCGCGCACCTGGATATTGCCGATCTCGCCCACGGCCACCTGCTGGCCCGTGTCATCCACGATGCGCACGCCGACGCCGGGCAGCGCAAAGCCCACGGTGCCGGCGCGGCGCTCGGACTGGCCGCCGTTGTGCGCGTCGGCGCGGTAGGGATTGGAGGTGAGCATGATGGTCTCGCTCATGCCGTAGCGCTCCAGGATGACGTGGCCGGTGCGCTCCTGCCAGTCGCGGTGCGTCTCCACCAGCATGGGGGCCGAGCCCGAGATGAACAGCCGCATGCGGGCCGCCGCCTCGCGCGTGAGCCGCGCGTCTGCCAGCATGCGCACGTAGAGCGTGGGTACGCCCATGAAGACCGTGGCATCGCGCATGCGCGAGATCACCGTGCCGGGCTCGAACTTCGACAGCCAGATCATGGGGCTGCCATTGATCAGCGCGCCGTGGATGGCCACGAACAGGCCGTGCACATGGAAGATGGGCAGCGCGTGGATCAGCACATCCCCCTCCTGCCAGCCCCAGTAGTCCTTGAGCGTCTCGGCGTTGGACAGCATGTTGCCGTGCGTGAGCATCGCCCCCTTGCTGCGGCCCGTGGTGCCGCTGGTGTAGAGGATGGCGGCCAGGTCGTCATCGCCGCGCTCCACCACCTCATGCTCGTCGCCATGGTGGGCCGCGCGTTCCAGCAGCGTGCCGCTGCGGTCGTCGCCAAGGGTGTAGACATGGGCCACGCCCGAGGTGAAGGCGATCTTGGAGACCCAGCCGAAATTGCCCGGCGCGCAGACCACGACGGCGGGCTCGGCATTGCCCACGAAGTATTCGATCTCTGCGCTCTGGTAGGCCGTGTTCAGCGGCAGGAAGACATGGCCGCTGCGCAGCGTGGCCAGATAGAGCATCAGCGCCTCGACCGACTTTTCCACCTGCACGGCGATGCGGCTGGCGGGCGGCAGTTGCAGCGACTGCAGCAGGTTGGCCATGCGTGCGCTGCCACGGTCCAGGTCGGCCCAGCTGTAGAACAGGCTGGCGCCATCCGCGCCTATGGCCTCTACGGCCCACTTCTGCAGATCCTGGGGAAAGGCGGCGCGCAAGGCAGCGAACAGATTGCGGTTGGTCATGGCTGTGAAGAAGAAGGAAGAGTCCGCGGGAAGCTGGGAAATCTCAGGCACGTTCATGGTTGGGCGAAGGCTGCGCCACGGACAGCTCGCGCAGGATGCGCTCGCGGTCCGCGTCCAGCGCGGGCGGCTGCCTGCGCACCAGGGGCTGATCGCAGGCGGCCAGCAAGGGGTTGCCCGCCACGCGCAGCGTCTGGCCACCGGGGGCCTGCACCTGGGCCAGCATGCCGCGCTCGCGCACCTGGGGGTGCTCGACGATGTCGGCCACGCTGTTGTACTCCCCCGCCGGGATGCCATTATCAGTGAGCAGGCGCAGCCAATGCGCCCTGGGACTGTCCCGCAGGCGCGCCTCCAGCGCGGCCTTGAGTTCGGCCTGGTGCTCGCAGCGCAGGGCATTGCCGGCAAAGCGCGCGTCCCCGGCCAGCTCGGGCAATTGCAGCAGGCTGCACAGCTTGCGGAACAGCGCATCGCTGCCCACGGCGATGACGAACCATCCGTCCTGCGCCGCGAACACATCGAAGGGTGCCATGGACGGATGCCGCGTGCCCATGGGTCCCGGCACGCTGCCCAGCGCGCCCAGGCGCGCCACGGGGTTCTCCAGCAGGGCCACCTGGCAGTCGAGCATGGAGACATCGACACGTTCGCCCTGCCCCGTGCGGGCGCGGCGCATGAGTGCGGCCTGCGTGCCGATGACGGCATACAGCCCGGCGCCCAGGTCGCCGATGGACACGCCCACGCGGCAGGGCCCGGCGCCCGGGTGGCCGGTCACGCTCATCATTCCGCTCATGGCCTGCACCACCATGTCGTAGGCAGGAAAGCCGCTGTACGGACCCGTCTGGCCAAAGCCCGAAACCGACGTCATCACCAGCCAGGGATGGCGCGCATGCAGGGTCTCCCAGCCATAGCCGAGCTTGTCCATGGTGCCGGGGCGGAAGTTCTCGACCAGCACATCGGCGCCTTGCAGCAGGCGCTCGAAGACCTCGCGGTCCTGCGGCTGCTTGAGGTCCAGCGCAATCGACTCCTTGTTGCGGTTGACGGAGAGGAAATAGGCCGACCCCCCGTCCACGAACGGCCCGATGCCGCGCGCATCGTCGCCCGTGCCGGGCTGCTCCACCTTGATCACGCGCGCGCCCAGGTCGGCCAGCATCTGCGTGCACATGGGGCCGGCCAGCACGCGCGTGAGATCGATGACGGTAAGGCCTTCCAACGGCAGGCCTGTGGCTTTTTCATTCATGGTTTGCTCATTCCTATTCACTGCAATCCGGCGCCGGAACGCTGGGTCAGGGCCTTGGACTCCTGGCCTTCCTTCAAGGCCCAGGCACGGAATTCCTCAAGGGATGCCGAGGGCGCGGCCAGATTGCCCTGCCTGGCCAGCCTGGCCTTCACATCAGGGTCTTCCAGGGCCTTGGTGCTGGCATCGAACAGCTTCTTCGCCACCTCCTCGGGCAGGCCCGCCGGTGCGAACAGCCCGAACCAGAAGGTGTAGTCGAAGCCCGGCACGCCGGACTCCTTCATGCCCGGCAGGTCGGGGAACAGCGGCGAGCGCTCGGCCGTGCTCACGGCCAGCATGCGCAGCTTGCCCGCCTGGGCCAGCGGCAGCACCGAGGGCGGCGTGCCGAAGGTCAGGTCCACATCGCCAGCGGCCACGGCCTGTATCGACGGCGCGCCGCCCTTGAACGGCACATGCAGCATGCGCAGGCCGCCGCTGGCGCCCGCGAAGGACAGCGTGGCCAGGTGGGTGATCACGCCTGCGCCCGAGGAGGAATAGCTGAGCTTATCGGGCTGGCTGCGCGCCAGCGCCACCAGATCGCCCACGCCCTGCCCCGGAAAATCCTTGCGCACGGCCAGCAGCATGGGGGCCGAACTCCAGCGCGTGATGCCCGTGAAGTTGCGCGCGCCGTCATAGCGCGCGCTTTTGTAGAGCAGTTGGTCCGAGCCATAGATATTGGCGCTGCCCAGCAGCAGCGTGTAGCCGTCGGGCGCTGCACGCGCCACATGCTCGGAGGCCAGCGTGGTGCCGGCGCCCGGGCGGTTGTCCACCAGCAGGGGCTGGCCCAGCAGCTTGCCGACCTTGTCGGCCACGATGCGCGCCACCGCATCGGCGCCGCCGCCAGGCGGAAATCCCACGACCAGCGTGACGGGCCGCGCGGGATAGGACTGGGCCATCGCGCCACCGGCAGATAGGGCCAGCAGCAATGGCAGAAAAGTACGCTTGAACATGGCTTGTCTCCTTGTATGTATGTGATGCCAGAACAGAACGCGGAAGGCGGACAGGGAACCCGGTTCAGCGTCCCTTGAACTCCGGGCTGCGTTTCTCGCGCCAGGCCCGGCCGCCTTCCTGCAGGTCTTCGGAGGCGATGCTGCGCTGCACCTCGCGCGTGATCTCGGCCACGTCATGGCGGCCGCGCGCGATCAGGTTCAGGTGCTTTTTCATGCCGAACAGGGGGATGGGCGCCATGGCGGCCAGCGTGCCGGTGAGCTGCTCCACGGCCGCAGCGAAGGCGGCGGGATCGGCCAGATGGGTGAGGAATCCGCAGGCCTTCATCTCCGGGGCCTGGATGCGCTCGCAGGTCAGGAACAGCCGCTTGGCCGTGTCCAGCCCCAGGCGCGAGACATAGCGCTCCAGCCCGCCCGCGTAGAAATGCAGGCCCAGGCGCGCGGCCGGCATGAACATTTCGGCCGCCGTGCTGCCCACGCGAAAGTCGCAGGCCAGGGCCATGTCGGTGGCACCGCCGTAGACGCCGCCGTGGATGGCGGCCACGGTCACGGCGCGGCATTGCTCGATGGCATCCACCATCTCGCCGAAGCTGCTGCCCTCGGTCTGGCTGCCCTGGATCTCTGATATATCATAACCACTGCAAAAGTACTTGCCCTCGCTGCGCAGCACCACCACGCGTACATCGTCGCGGCGGTTGATATGCTGCATGTGCGCAACCAGAGAGCCCAGGTCTTCGGGGGCCAGCTTGTTGGCCGCTTCGGGGCGCTGCAGCGTGATGGTGGCCAGGTGATCCTGGATGTCTAGTCTGGGCGTCATATGTATCAGTCAGTCAATCAGATATATTTGAATTAGAAAATGCTTCCAGCCAAGCAGCCATTGGAGAAAACCCCGGCCACGTCCAGCCTGCAGGAGCGTATACGGCAATCGCTGGAAGACGAGCTGCGCTCGGGCGCCATGCGGCCCGGCGACGCCATCGACGAACCGGCCCTGTGCGAACGCTTCGGCGCCTCGCGCACCCCCGTTCGCGAGGCGCTGCTGCTGCTGGTGGCCAAGGGGCTGGTGGAGATCGTCCCGCGCTCGGGCATCTATGTGCGGCGCCTGGATGCGCGTGAGCTGGTGGCCATGATGGAAGGCCTGGCCGAGCTGGAAGGCGTGCTGGCCCGGCTGGCTGCCACGCGCATCCATGCGCAGCTGCGCGATCGGCTGCAGGCGGCGCTGGCGCACACCGCCGCCTGCGCCCAGGCCCAGGATGCCGAAGGCTATGTGCAGGCCAACATGCAGCTGCACGAACTGATATACGAGGCCAGCGGCAACGACTTCATCGTGGAGCAGACCCGGCTGCTGCGGCTGCGCATCACGCCCTACCGGGGCCGCATGTTCGAGAAGCCCGGCCGGCTTGCGCGCTCGCAGCAGGAGCACGCCACCGTGGTGGCCGCCATCTGCGCAGGCCAGGCGGAGGTGGCCGCCGAGGCCATGCGCCAGCACATCTGCGCAGGCGGCAGCGCCTTCACCGACATGGTGCTGGGCGCGCCCGCGCAGGCGGGCTACGAGCGCCCGCGCAAGCCAAGGTAGCCTGAAGAGGGTTCAGGGCCGCACTTCGAAGGCCAGGAACTGCGTGACCTGGTTGTCCGCGAAGTTGTTGTCGGCCACCAGCACCAGGGTACGGTTGCCGTTGGCCAGGCGCGGACCCCAGGAGATGCCTTCGATGTTGTCGAGCTTGACGCCCTGGTAGGTCACGGGCATTTCCAGCAGCAGCTCGCGCTTCATGGGCTTGTAGCTGGCGCCCACCAGGCTCTTGAAGCTGCGCACATCGGTGGTGTCCGGCTCGATGGTGACGCGCGTCAGGCGGATGGTGTTGCCCACGCCATCGGCAAAGGCGCGCTCGATGGCGATGAATTCGTTGTTGGAGACGGCCAGCAGTTCGGGCAGGCCGTTGTCGGGCGCAAAGCTGCCGCTGGCGGCCTTGTCCAGGGGAATCTTCGGCAATGCGTAGGCATACTGCGCGCCCGACTTGCCCGTGGCCGGATCAAGCCTGAGCACGCGGATGACGCTGCCCGCCGCCAGCGTGGTGAGGGGGCCATCCTCGATCAGCGCATCCTCGTTGGCCGTGAACACGCTGCCGTCGGGCGTGACGGCCAGGGCCTCGAACAGTTTGTTGCTGCGCCCGCCGCTGGTGGTGTTGTCCACGTAGTTGAAGGCCGCAGGCGTCTCGAAGTCGCGCACAAAGCTGCCATCGACCTTGATCTCGCGCACAAAGGGCTGGAACAGGCTGGCGGCGTCGGTGCTGAAGTTGCCCTCGCTGGACACGTAGAGGTTGCCGTTGGGCGCCACGCGGATGCCTTCGGGGTCCACGGTGCGGCGTGTGCCGGGCAGCGGCTGGCCGTCGCGGCCCTTGAGCGTGACCATCTTGCGGATGGTCACGGCCTGGATGGCCTTGTCGTCGAACTGTATGCCCAGGTTGTAGAAGCGCGGCGTGCCGCGCTCGCCGCCGCGCTCATCGGAGATGGCCCAGTAGCTGCCGTCGGGCGCACGGTCCAGACCGGAGATGCCGCCGAACTCCACGCCATCGAACAGTGTCTTGGTCTTGATGCTGTAGTCGCCGATCAGCCGCAGCGAGCCGATGGTCTCTGGGCCGCCGTCGCTGCCGCCGCAGCCTGCCAGGCCCGTGGCCGTGCCGAAAGCCAGGACCAGCGCGAGCAGCACGGATGCGGGCGAGCGGACCTTGTCTGCCTTGTTCATGTTCCCTCCCAGGATGGATCTCGGAAGGGAAGCACCGTAGCCAAAGCGCGTGACAGGGTGGTGACATGCACGCGCATGCCGCCGCCCTACCCTGCCCTGACCAGCCCCCGTCCGCTACTCCAGCTTGGCGCCCGAGGCCTTGACCACCTGCGCCCAGCGTGCGATCTCGCCATGCACCATGGCCGCGAACTGCTGCTGGTTCATGCCGCCATAGTCGGCGCCGTTGCGTGCCCAGGTGGACTTGATGTCCTCGGCCGTGCCGATGCGCTGCACCTGGTCGATGACCTGGGCCTGCACGGCCTGCGGCGTGCCCTTGGGCGCCCACAGGCCATACCAGGTCGTGACCGTGTAGTCGGGCAGGCCGGACTCGGCCGCGCAGGGCACGTCGGGGAAGGCGGGGTTGCGCTTGTCGCCCGAGACCATCAGCGCGCGGATGCGCCCGCTCTTGATGTGCTGGGCCGACGAGCCCAGGCCGTCGAACATCATGTCCACATTGCCGGCGATCAGGTCCTGCAGCGCCGGGCCCGCGCCCCGGTAGGGAATGTGGGTGATGAAGGTATGGGTCTGCAGCTTGAACAGCTCGCCGGCCAGGTGGTGCGAGGTGCCCGCGCCCGCCGAGGCGTAGTTGAGCTTGCCCGGCCGCTTGCGCAGGTCCGACAGCAGCTCCTGCACGTTCCTGTGCGGCACGTTGCGCGGGTTGACCACCAGCACCTGGGGCACGCTGGCCAGCAGTGCCAGCGGGATGAAGTCGCGCTCCAGGTCATAGTCCAGGCGCGGGTACATGGACGGCGCGATCACATGGTGGGTGCCGCCCATGAAGAAGTTGTAGCCGTCCGGCGCCAGCTTGGCCGCGTAGCTGGCGCCCAGGGTGCCGCCTGCGCCGCCACGGTTGTCGATCACCAGGGTCTTGCCCGCGCTCTTGGCGAACTGGGTCGAGAACGGCCGGGCAAAGGCATCGGTGCCTCCGCCGGCCGGAAACGGCACGACCAGGTTCACGGGTTTGGCCGGCCAGTCCGCCGCCGCGCGGGCTGCCATGGGCAGGGCCAGCGCGGCCATCGAGGCCCCGGCTGCGCGCAACACCGCGCGCCGCCCCGTGGGGTGGGAAGCTTGCATGACTTGTCTCCTTGTCGCCTCTTCGAGGCTGTCTTCGTTGTCAGGCGCAGCAATCCCCGTGCATGAAAAAAGGCACGGCCGGTGCCGTGCCCCCTTTCATTTGCACAGGGCTTCGATGTCCGAGGACACCGGTATGCGGCCCTGCGCCAGCAGGCCGCGATGCTTGTCCAGGCGCTTGAGGTCGTAGAGGTAGTTGACCATCAGCCCCAGCGACTGCTTGAGTCCCTTGGCCGACAGGTCGGCCGCCCAGTTGAGCCGCTCCACGCGCGCGCCGTTGCCCAGGTGAAAGCGTGCCACCGGGTCCAGCGGCCGGCCCTTGGCCGTCTCGCGCCCCAGGTAGTGGGCGGCGCAGAACAGCAGTGCGCGGCGCACGGGTGCGTCGGGCTTGAGATCCTGCGGCGCATCCAGCGCCGCCAGCAGGTGCTCGGCACCCATGCCGCCGGCCTTCTGCTCGAGGGCCTTGCGCTGGCGCTCGTCCATCTTCTCCAGGATGGCATCGCCGTGCTTGGCGATCCAGGCCCGCAGGCCCGGAATGGGAGACAGCGTGGCGAAATGGCGCAGCCGGGGGAACTCGCCCGTCAGCGTCTCCACCACATGCTTGATCAGCGAGTCGCCGAAGCTCACGCCGCGCAGGCCGGTCTGGGTGTTGCTGATGGAGTAGAAGATGGCCGTGGTGGCGCGGCCCAGGTCGGCAGCCGCCGCCGTCTCGTCCAGCAGCGGGGCGATGCTGTCGGACATCCGGTCCACCAGCGCCACTTCCACGAAGATCAGCGGCACGGTGGGCATGCGCGGGTGGAAGAACCCGTAGCAGCGCCGGTCGCTGTCCAGGCGGTTCTTGAGATCGGCCCAGCTGCGGATGTCGTGCACGGCCTCGTACTGGATGAGCTTTTCGATCAGCGAGGCCGGCGAGTCCCAGCTCAGGCGGCGCAGCTCCAGCAGGGCCACGTCGAACCAGGTGGCAAACAGATGCTCCAGTTCGGCGTCCAGCGCGGAGAAGCGCTGCTGCTCAGCCTTGGGCAGGGCCAGCAGTTCGGCGCGCAGGTCCACCAGAAAGCCCATGCCGCCCTGGGGCTGGGCAAAGCGCTGCAGCAGCCGCGTGCGCGGCGACATCAGCGCGCGGCGCAGGTCCATCTCGGCCTGGCCGCGCTCGGCATCGCTGGCCGCCGTGTCATAGCGCTTGCGCGCGGCCATCAGGGCTTCGGTATCGGGGCCGAACTGCTCGACGATCAGTGCCCAGAAATCCTTGCGTGCGGGCAGCTCGGCCTGGGCGTACCAGTCCATGAGCAGTTGCGCATGGCGGCCGCCCTCGACGTCGCTCAGGCCGGCGTCGGCGGCAGCCTGCAGGTCCTCCATGAGCTTGCGCAGCTCGCGCGGGGACAGCACTTCCTGGCCGCGCCGCAGGGTGGCCTGCAGGCGCTGGGCCGTGCCGCGCGGCGCAGGACCCTTGGCTGCCTCGCCCTCGGACTTTGTTGCAGGAGCCGCCGCATCGGTGCTGCGAAAGCGGGACACATTGCGGGCAATCCAGTCGGTAGCCAGACCCATTCAGAAGTTCCTCCATGTCAAGCGGTCACGGGACTGTCATGCCGCCACCGGGCCAATGACAATCTTTTGCTGCTCACATTATGAGAGCCTGAACGGCAGGCCGTGTACGCCGATGTCGCGTTCTTGTCTTCGGGCTATCCCCATGCATGCCCCTGTCGCGCTGGCGCCCGCTATCGCGCAAAAAAAGCGGGCACCGGGCCCGCTTCGTATCCGTCCGTACCGCCGGTCTCAGGCCGGCTTGCCCGCCTGGGCAGGATAGGCCGGGCGCCCCGCAGCCCAGAACCACATGGCGATGCCGCCGATCACCATGGGCACGCACAGCCACTGGCCCATGCTCATGCCCAGCGACAGCAGGCCCAGGAAGTCATCGGGCTCGCGGAAGTACTCGGCAATGAAGCGGAAGGCGCCGTAGCCGACGAGGAAGACCGCCGCCACCTGGCCCGGCTTGTGCTCCTTGCGCGCATACAGCCACAGCAGCACGAACAGCAGCAGGCCTTCCAGCAGGAACTGGTAGATCTGCGAGGGGTGGCGCGGCAGCATGGAGCCGCTTTGCGGGAAGACCATGGCCCAGGGCAGCTCGGGGCTGGCGAAGCGGCCCCACAGTTCTCCGTTGATGAAGTTGCCGACGCGGCCGGCCGCCAGGCCCGTGGGCACGCAGGGCGCGACGAAGTCGGCCACCTCCAGCCAGGAGCGGGCCCGCGAACGCGCGAACCAGACCATGGAGGCGATCACCCCGACCAGGCCGCCATGAAAGCTCATGCCGCCCTGCCAGACGTAGAAGATCTCCAGCGGGTGGCTCAGGTAGTAGCCCGGCTTGTAGAACAGGCAGTAGCCCAGCCGGCCGCCGACGACCACGCCGAGCACGCCCAGGAAAAGAATGTCTTCCACGTCCTTGCGTGTCCAGGCGCGGTCGCCCTGCATGCGCACGAAGGGCGGGTGGCGCAGCCTGCGCGTGCCCAGCCAGAGGAAGAGGCCGAAGGCGGCCAGGTAGGTCAGGCCATACCAGTGCACGGCGAGGGGCCCGATCTGCAGGGCCACGGGATCGATCTGCGGGTACATCAGCATGGTCGGCATTGTGCCGCAGCGCCGCATGGCCGGCGCCGGCCAGGGGTTGGAAAGCTGGCGGCGCGGCGGTTCAGCCCGGCTGGCTTTCCTGGATGGCCATGAGTTTGTCCAGGGCCGCGAGCAGATGGCGCTGCTCGGTGGAGGTCAGCAGCTGCTCCAGCTCGTCTTCCAGTTGCACCACCACGCCCTCGGCCCGCGCCTGCAGCGCGCTGCCTTCGGCCGTCATGTGCAGCTGCTGCAGCCGGCGGTCGCGCGGATCGGGCTGGCGCCCGATGAGCCCGCGCTGCACCAGGCGCTCGACCACCGGCACCAGGTTGGAGGGCGAGATGTCCAGCGCCTCGCCCAGCTGGCGCAGGTAGATGCCGGGATTGGAGTGGATGAGCACCAGGATGGAGAACTCGCTGGGCTTGAGGTCCAGTTCGGCCACGCGCCGCGCAAACAGCTTGTGGATGTGGATTTCCGCGCGCGTGAGGCGGTAGCCCAGGAAACGCTGCAGGCGCGACTGGTCGACGACGGGTTCGGAGGAGCTGTCCATGGACACGGATCTGGAAGAGGAAAAAGGCACACCGAGGCACAGCCGCCCCGGTGCCTGCGGATCTTCAGGGCCGGTGCGGCGTCCCATCATAAAAGCCCCGCCTGCCCGCTCAGGCCACGGCGGCCGGCAGCGGCGTGCGCGCGGCGGACTCGGTGCGGCGAAGCCAGTGCTCCGCATCCAGCAGCCCGTGCGCGAAGAACCAGCCCGCGCTGTCCGCCTTGGAGCGGCGCAGCGCCGGATCGGCCAGCGGTTGGCTGACACGCGCCGCGCGCGCCCAGGCAAAGGCCATGCACAGCGTGCCGACCAGGCGCAGATAGTCCTCGGCGCAGCGCGCCAGCAAGGGGGCATCGCCTGCGGCGCGGGTGCACAGCGCGCCCGTCAGCGCCTCGGTGCGATCGCTCCAGCTGCGCAGCGCGCCGGCCAGGCCGGGTTCCATGCCCGCCGCCTCGCAGGCAGCGGCCTCCTCGCGCAGCGCCGCCAGCAGCGGCGCCAGCGCGGTCCCGCCGCTGGCGGCCACCTTGCGCTGCAGCAGGTCCAGCGCCTGGATCTGGTTCGTGCCCTCGTAGATCATGGCGATGCGGGCATCACGCAGCGTCTGCTCGATGCGGTACTCGTGCACATAGCCGTAGCCGCCGAAGACCTGCAGCGCCTCGCTGGCCAGCGCAAAGCCCCGCTCGGTGAAAAAGGACTTGACCACGGGCGTGAGCAGCGAGGCCAGCGCATGGGCCTGGGCACGCTCCTCGGCATCCGGCGCCTGCTCGGCCAGGTCCAGCTGGTGCGCCACCCAGCCTGCAATGGCGCGCATGCCTTCGGTCCAGACACGCAGGTCGGCCAGCATGCGCTGCACGGCCGGCTGCAGGGCGATGGGGTCGGCGGGGCCCTGCGCGTCGGCGGGCCGGGGCTGGGCGCGCATCTGGCGGCGCTCGGCCGCATAGGCGCGCGCCAGTTGCCAGGCCATCTCGGCATGGCCCAGGCCCTGCAGGCCCACGTGCAGGCGGGCGGAGTTCATCATCACGAACATGGCGGCCAGGCCCTGGTGCGGCTGGCCCACCAGCCAGGCCTGGGCCCCCTCGAAGCGCATGGCGCAGGTGGCGCTGCCCTTGATGCCCATCTTCTTTTCGATGCCGTCGCAATGGACGGCGTTGGGCAGGAACCCGCCGCCGTCCAGGGGAATGCCGCGCGGCGCCAGGAACAGCGACAGGCCGCGCGTGCCCGCCGGCGCATCGGGCAGGCGCGCCAGCACCAGGTGGACGATGTTCTCGCTCATGTCCTGGTCGCCGCCCGAGATGAAGATCTTGCTGCCGTCCAGGCGGTAGCTGCCATCGCCCCGGGGCCGGGCCTGGCTGCGCAGCAGGCCCAGGTCGGAGCCGGCCTGGGGCTCGGTCAGGCACATGGTGGCCAGCCAGCGCCCGCTGACGATGTGCGGCAGATAGGTGGTGCGCAAGTGCTCGTCGCCATGCGCGTGCAGGCAGGCATAGGCGCCGTGCAGGATGCCCGGGTACATGGTCCAGCCATGGTTGGCCGAGGCCAGCATTTCGTGCAGCGCGGCATCCAGCAGCTGGGGCAGGCCCTGGCCGCCGGCCTCGGGGGCGCAGGCCAGGGCCGGCCAGCCCGCCTCCACGAAGGCCGCATAGGCCTCGGGAAAGCCGTCGGGCGTGCGCACCCTGCCCTCTTCCAGGCGGCAGCCCTGCAGGTCGGCCGGGCCGTTGAGCGGTGCCAGCACGTCGGCGCAAAAGCGCCCCGCCGCCTCGACCACCATGTCGGCCGTCTCCTGGTCCAGGGCGTCATGGGCCGGCATGCGGCGCCAGTCGGCCTCTGCGCCCAGCCAGTGCTGCTGAACGAAGCGGATGTCCTCCAGCGGCGGCCGGTAATGCGAGTCATGCGATGCCTGCGCGCTCATGCCCGGCCCTCCATGACCGCGACCAGTCGGCGGTAGGGGCCGATGGCGCTGGCCAGGCACAGCACGGACAGCAGCGCGGCCAGGGCGGACACCAGGCCCAGCGACAGGCCCACGAGCTTTTCGTCATGGAAGACGAAGTCCGTGAAGAAGGCCACGAGGAAGGGGCCGAGCCCCAGGCCGATCAGGTTGATCAGCAGCAGGTAGATGGAAGTCACCTGGCCGCGCAGCTGGTTGGGCGTGACCGCCTGCAGGATGGGCGGCGCCAGCGCCACCGGCATGCCCAGGAAGAAGGTGGTGACCGCCACGGCCGCCAGGGCCACGGTGGGCGTCGGGGCAAAGGCCAGCACCAGGCCGCTGGCGATGAGCACGCCGGTGGCCACCAGCGAGATGACGATCGACCCCACCTGCTTGCCGCGCGCCGTGAGGTAGTCGGCCAGGAAGCCGCTGAGCAGCATGCCGCCAATGCCGAAGGTCAGGATGATGACGCCGTAGGCGGGGCCGATCTCGCCGGGCGTCCAGCCCCACTGGCGGATGAAGGTGGCCGGTAGCCAGGCCGTGACGCCGAAGGTGATCATGGCCGTGATGCCCGGCGCCAGCAGCAGCGGCAGGAAGGCGCGCTTGTTGCGGAACACGTGGGACAGATCGGGCGCGGGGCCTGCTGCAGCGGCGGTCCTGGCGGAGGCGCCTGCCGCCTGCAGGCCGCGGCGCACCGGCTCGCGCACGGTGTACATCAGCGCCACCAGCGGAATGCCGGGCAGGGCCACGAAGATGAAGGCCGCCTGCCAGGGCTTGAAGCTGCCCAGCAGCGGGAACACCACCTCGCCGGCCTGGCTGGTGGCCTGGATGACCAGACCGCCCACGATGAAGGCCGTGGCCGAGCCGATGTACACGCCCGAGGTGTAGATGCTCATGGCGCGCGCGCGGCGCTCGGGCGGGAAATAGTCGGCCAGCATGGAATAGGCGGCCGGCGACAGCGCCGCCTCGCCCACGCCCACGAACATGCGCGCCACAAACAGCGAGACAAAGCCCGTGACATAGCCACCGGCCGCCGTGGCCAGCACCCAGATCGCCATGCCTATGACGATGAGGTTGCGGCGGTTCCAGCGGTCGGCCAGCCGGCCCAGGAAGATGCCAACGAAGGTGTAGAAGATGGCGAAGGCAAAGCCGTGGACGATGCTGAACACCCAGTCCGACAGCTGCAGATCCTTCTTGATGGGCTGCACCAGCAGGCCCAGGATCTGCCGGTCCACGAAGGACAGGGTATAGGCCAGCAGCAGGATGATGGTGACGTAGTAGGCATAGCCGAGTCCGTTCGACTCGGCCGACGCGGGCGTGGACACGCGGCCCGGCGGGTAAGGCAGGCTCATGGAGACCTCCTGTGGAGGAAGGGAAAGCGGAAAAAAGAAAGCGGGAAAGCGAGAAAGGGATGCGCATGGAAAGGGCCGGCGCACCGCGCCAGCCCTTGCGCGGGCATCAGCCGGCGCCGTGCTCGACCAGCATCAGCGCATCGAGCGCGACCACGCCCTGCCCCTGGGGCAGCACGATGACGGGGTTCAGGTCGATCTCGCGGATGGCCGGCGTGCCGCGCAGCACCTGGCCCAGGCGCACGATGAGCTCGGCCAGCGCCTGGCGGTCCAGCGCCGGGGCACCCCGGTAGCCATGCAGCAGCGGAGCGCCCTGCAGCCGGTCCAGCTCGCGCAGCACCTCGCCAGTGGACAGGTCGGCGTCCAGCAGGCGCGCATCGCGCATGATCTCGGCCGTCACGCCGCCCAGGCCGGCCAGGATCACCGGGCCCCACTGCGGATCGTTGCGCGCGCCGATGATCATCTCCAGGCCGCGTTGGCCCATGGCCTCGATCAGCACGCCGTCCAGCGCAATGGAGCCGTCATAGGCCGCCACGTTGGCATGCAGCCGTCCCCAGGCCTCGCCCATGGCCTGCGCGTCGGCAATGTTCAGGATCACGCCGCCCGCATCGCTTTTGTGGCTGAGGTCGGCGGACTGGGCCTTGAGCGCCACGGGCCAGCCGATCTCCACCGCAATCGCCACGGCCTGCTCGGCCGAGGTGGCCAGCCGGCCGCGCGCAAAGGGCACGCCGGCCTGGGCCAGCACGGCCTTGGATTCGTACTCGGGCACCACCGTGCGGCCGGCGGGCAGGGCCAGCGCGATGGGCTGGGCATCGGTGCGCTCGAAACTGCGCTGGCTGAAGGCGGTCAGGCGCTGCACTGCGCGCAGGGCACGCTCGGTGCTGGGGAAGTACGGCACGCCCAGCGCACGCATCTCGGCGATGAACGCGGCAGGCACGACCGCGCCCTCGTCCAGGCCCGCCACGATGACGGGCTTGGCCGGCCGCAGCTCGCGCACGGCGCGCAGCACGGGCGGCATCTTGATGCCGCAGGTCACGGGGTCGCCCTGGATCAGGCCGACCAGGACGGTGGAAAAGCGCGCATCGCCAAACAGCGCATCCAGCGTGCGGAAATACAGGTCCGGCTCCACCAGGCCCTGGGCCGTGAGGTCCAGCGGGTTGCTCACGCCCACGAACTCGGGCAGCGCCGCGCGCAGCGCGGGCGAGTCGTCGTCGCCGATGGCGGGCAGGGCCAGGCCCAGTTCCTCGGCCCAGTCCAGCGTCAGCGCCTTGAAGGCGCCGGATTCGCCCAGCACGGCAACTCCAGCCGCACCGGCCGCACCAGCTGCTGGCAGCACGGGGCAGCGGATGGCGATCTCGGCGATGTCGCCCAGCTCCTCCAGCGTCTCGGCAAACACGGCGCCTGCGCGTTCCAGCTTGGTGCGCATCAGCGCATAGTCGCCGGCCATGGCGCCGGTGTGCGTGGCGGCCGAGGCGCGCGCCGCACTGCTCTTGCCCGGGTGCAGCAGCACCACGGACTTGCCCAGGCTGCGCGCACGGGCCACGGCGGCCAGGATGCGCGCGGGCTGGCGGAACTGCTCGACGATCATGGCGACCACGCGCGTGGAGGGCTGCTCCAGCAGGAAGTCCACATAGTCCTCGGCATGGCTGGCGGCCTCGTTGCCCGTGGAGATGGCATGCGACAGCGGCAGCGCGCGGCTGGCCAGCGTGGTGCACAGCACGGTCATCATGGCGCCGCTTTGCGAGACCACGCCGATGGCGGGCCGCGCGGCATCAGCCTGCTGCGCTTCGATGTTCACCTCGACAAAGGTCAGCGGCACGCGCTGCAGGTAGTTGATGCAGCCCAGGCAGTTGGGGCCTTCCACCACCATGCCGGCCTCGGCGGCAATGCGTGCGATCTCGCGCTGCTCGGCCATGCCGCGCTCGCCCGCCTCGGCAAAGCCTGCCGAGAAAATCACCGCCGCGCCCACGCGGCGCGCCGCCAGTGCGCGCACCGTGTCCAGCACAAAGGGCTGGGGGATGGCCAGCACGGCCACATCCACGCCGTCGGGCAGCTGATCGACCGAGGCCAGGCAGGTCCGCCCGGCGATCTCGCTGCGCTTGGGATTGATCAGGTGGATGTCGCCGGCAAAGCCGTTGCGCTCCAGATTGCCCAGCACCGATGTGCCCAGCGCACCCGGCGTGGCCGAAGCGCCGACGATGGCGATGGAACGCGGCCTCAGCAGCCTGCCGATGTCGGGCCGCAGGGCGGCCGCCATCTCTGTCGTTGTCATTCTTGTCTCCAATGATTAAAGCTGGAAGGCCTACCGCCCGTGGTGGACGCTGCCCAAGCGAGGGACACCGAAGAAGGGCCTAAGCCGGCCGCGCCGCCCCGCACTGAGGATGTCGTCCCCCTCCCTCGCGTAGCGAGTAGAGAGGGGGAAGGCGCGAAGCGCCTCAGGGGGTGACTTGCTTGCTCAAGTCGTAGGTGCCCAGGCCAGGCTTGTAGGTCTTGTCGTCCAGGAACTGGCGCATGCCTTCCTTGCGGCCTTCGTTGTCGAAGCTGTTGGCCGCTTCCTGGGCACGCACCAGGTAGTCCTCGGCGTTGTCGTAGCTCATGTCGCGCACGCGGCGGATGGCATCCTTGGTGGCCTTCAGGGCGCTGGGGTTCTTCTGCAGCAGGGCCTCGGCCACTTCGGTGACGCGGGCCTGCAGGCGATCGGCCGGCAGCGACTCGTTGACCAGGCCCCACTCGGCGGCCGTGCGGCCGTCGATGTTCTCGCCCAGCATGGCGTGGTACATGGCACGGCGGAAGGACAGCAGCTCCACGGCCACCTTGGAGGCGCCGCCACCGGGCAGGATGCCCCAGTTGATTTCGGACAGGCCGAACTTGGCGTCATCCGAGGCAAAGGCCAGGTCGCAGGCGAACAGCGGGCCGTAGCCGCCGCCGAAGCACCAGCCGTTGACCATGGCAATGGTCGGCTTCTGGAACCAGCGCAGGCGGCGCCACCAGCCATAGCTCTCGCGCTGGGCCTTGCGGGTTCCGGCCAGGCCGGTGGCCTCGGTCTCGCGGAAGTACTCCTTCAGGTCCATGCCTGCCGTCCAGGCCGTGCCTTCGCCTGCAAGCACGAGCACGCCCACGTCGTCACGGAACTCCAGGTCGTCGAGCACGCGCATCATCTGGCGATTGAGCTGGGGGCTCATGGCGTTGCGCTTTTCGGGACGGTTGAATTTCACCCAGGCCACGCGGCCTGTGACGGTGCAGGACACGGTCTGCTCTTCGGTACGTTCGGTGCTCATTGCGCTTCCTTGTGCAAAGGGGAAATGGGGTTCTGGACACCGATGCTTCGGCTCCATAATCGTTATGATAAATAACTATTATTGAAGCCCGCAATACAGCGTTTACCCTAGCCACGTGCCCCGCCAGCGTGCCGCGATGCGAATGCTTCTGCGTCGCGCATGCATGCAATGCGCCGTCCACGGGGAATTGCGGCGCGCGCTTTGGCCCAAGGGCCGGTTCACGCGATACTTGCGGCGTTCACACAGTCAGGAGAAGAAGAACATGCAAGGCCAGCCAGAAGTCATCGAATGCCTCATAGAGCTGCTGCGCGGCGAGCTTGCCGCGCGCGACCAGTACTTCATCCACTCGCGCCAGTACGAAGACCAGGGCCTGCTGCGCCTGTTCGAGCGCATCGGCCATGAGATGGAAGAGGAAACCCAGCACGCCGACGCCATCCTGCGCCGCATCCTGTTCCTGGGCGGCCGCCCCGACATGCGCCCGCACGAGTTCACGCCCGGCGAGACCGTCGAAGAGATGCTGCGCAAGGACCTGGCCACCGAATACCGCGTGCGTGACAGCCTGCGCTCGGCCATGGCCCTGTGCGAGCGCCACAGCGACTTCAACAGCCGTGACCTGCTGCTGGCCCAGCTGCGCGACACGGAAGAAGACCATGCCTACTGGCTGGAGAAGCAACTGGGCCTGATCGAGAAGATCGGTCTGCCCAACTACCTGCAAAGCAAGATGGGCGAACCGGCCTGAGCAAGCCCGGCGGGTCGCTCCGCGATGAAGCAAAAGCCCTCAACGGCCTGAGAGAAAAGAAGAAGGATGGAAAGCCGCAAGGCCTCCATCCTTTTTTGATTGTGCCCCGCGTGTCGCGGTGCCAGGCTCACATTCTGCGCCGGCGCACCAGACCCAGAGCCGCCAGCGCCAGGCCCAGGCAGGCCATGCCCCAGGGTGACAGAGCAGGTACGGCCACGGGGGCAGGACTGCCCGCGGCCTGCACGACCACAGTCAACGGCGAGAGCGTGGCACTGGGCGCATTTGCGACATCGCCCGAATAGCTGGCACTCAGCGCGTGCGTGCCAGCCTGCAGCGTGCTGGTGCTCAGGCTCGCCGAGCCATCGGCATTCAAGGCGGCGCTGCCCAGGAAGACGCCGTTGTCGCTGAAAGTCACGCTACCGCCGGGCACTGCCGCTGCGGCCGGCGCCATCAGGCTGGGCTGTCCCATGCGCCCCCCCGCGTCGGCAGGCACCACGGTCGCGGTCAGGACCAGGGGACGGCCCGCGACCACGGGGTTGGGCGCTGCCGACAGTGTCAACGCCGTCGGTGCCTGGGCGAACGTGAAGCTGGCCACCACCGTGCAATCGGCCGTGACCGGGCGCGTCGTATAGGTATTTCCCGAAAGCGTTCCACCGCAGCTGCCGCCGACCTGGGCGCTGCGCCCCGGATCGGGTCGCACGCTGAAGCTGACCGTGGCGTTGTCCGCCACCGACTGAGCAGTCTGCGGCGAGATCGTGCCGCCTGCTCCAGCCCCGGGCGTCACGGTATGACTGACCGCAGCGGCCACGCAGGTCACGACGACATCGGTCACGTCCGCCATGTCCACCGTACCGCTGCCGCGTGTGACGCTGCAGGTCTGTGCTGGCGAGACGGGCTGCGCCGACACTGTGACGGAATAGGAAGAGGCACGGCGCAACGTGGCCGGGAAGACGAAGCCGCCGTCGGCGTCGACCGCCAACGTCTGGACTGCGCCGTCAAGGCTCAGTACGAGGCCGTTGCCCCTGAGGCCCGATACCGTCCCTCCGAGCATGTAGTGGTCTGGCGCGGCCGCCACCGAGACGCCCGCCGTCAGGCTGGCAGCCAGTCCACCCGGTGTCTGCGTGGCGCGCACTGTACGTGCCCCCGGCAATGCGGTCGGGTCCAGGAGCAGCGTGGCGACGGCGCGCCGGCCATCAACGATGTCCAGGCGGCGCACCGTGATGCCGGCACCGAAGTCCAGGCTTGTATCGGCCCCGAAGCCCAGGCCTTCCAAGGTGACATCGGTGGTCGTGCCGGCCGCCAGACGGTTCGGTGTGATCGCACTGAGGTCGAAGCGGGCAAAAACCGGAATCTCCCCATAGGTCAGGACCGACTGCACGGTGACCGAGTCGCCAGGCGCCAGGCTGCGGTTCCACTGCAGCGCACCGCCGTTTTCGCGGCAGGCGGCATCTACCCGGTTTTCCAGCTGGGCTCGATCGATCTGGCGCCAGACAGCGTTGAAAAATCCGGCGAAATAGGCGTCGGGCGTGGTCTTGGGAACCAGCAGCAGGGTTTCGGAGGCATCGCCGGCCGCCGGGCAGGCATTGCCAGCCGCTCCCACGGCCGCGCCCCGCCCGCCCACGCTGGTGGAAGCCACCTCGTAATGCGGCAGCGTGTTGCCATCACGTCCTTCGGGCGCTGCGAAGGTGGCGCCCAGCAACACCTTGGCCGCGCGGGTCGTGCCTGTGACCGGGTCATTGCGCAGCGTCAGCGACTTGGTGAAAAACGCATCACCGTTGACATAGCGCACCTGGAGCGTCGCCGTGACACCGCTGGTGCCCAGGGCAGAGGTCACGGTCACGATGAAAGGATCCGACGCCGAACCGCTGCCCGAGACCGGACTCAGCGAGCGCGGCACGAACGGCGTTCCCGACAGGCCGATACCCGTGATGTGAGTGCCCGCATGCGAATCGAAGTCGGGCTTGAACAGCGCGCCTGGCCAGGCGACGACAAAGCCCATGTCTGCGGTGCTGTCCGGCGTGGCAAGAGGCTGGATCAGTCCCCTGCCGGGAGCAGCGCTGCTCGTGACCTGGAAGGAATTGTCCTCCCCCACGCGTATTTGAAGCGGCGAACCCGCGATGGTGGTGTAGGGCGTGACGGCAAGGGCCGCTGCGGCAGGCAGGGCCGCCGAAGCAGCCAGCAGCCACCGGACAGCAATGTGGCGCAGCCCGCAGGACAGGGAAGTGAATGACAGCATATGTTTTCTCGGACGACAGGCAAAAGCCGGTGGCCACAGTGACCAGCGGGCTCACGCAGACTAGGCGGACGCCGTCATGGCCGTCGGCACGGGACGGTAACGGATCGGTAACGGCGTGCGTGGACAGATCCGGCGCAACGCCGCGCCCGGCAAAGCCGGGGACAATCGCTGCGTCGTGGCCGCTTCGGTACGCCCGCCTCCATTCGCCGGCCCATGAGCAAGGAAGACGAACGCTTGGAACCCATCTCCTACCGCTATCGCTTCGGAACCGCGCAATTCGATGAAGCCAAATTCGAACTGCGCGTGGCCGGCCTGCCTGTCGAGGTCGAGCGCCGTGCGCTTGAAGTGCTGTTGTATCTTCTGCGCCACGCAGGCGAGGTGGCAACCAAGGAAGCGCTGTTCCGTGAAGTCTGGGCCGGCCGTGTCACCGTGGACAAGGTGCTGCCCAATGCCATCAACAAGTTGCGGCGCGCGCTGGGCCAGGCCAATGCCGAACTCATCGTCACCCAGGCGCGTGTCGGCTATCGCCTCGCCGCACCTGTGGAGCGCCATGCCGTGGGGCGCATGCCTCCAGGCCCCGTTGAGCTTGCTGCGGGGCGGCCCGTTCCCGGAAGGCCCCATTTTGCGCTTTCTCGCCCGTTGCACAGCCATGGTGCCAGCGAGGTGTGGCTGGCCGAAAACGCCAGGACCGGCGAGGTGCGCGTTTACAAGTTTGCAGCCGACGAAGACCGCCTGCGCACTCTGCAGCGAGAAGTCACGCTATCACGCGTGCTGGCCGAAAACCTGGAGGATGGACGCCATTTCGCACGCGTTGTCGACTGGAATTTCGAGAAGCCGCCCTTCTTCCTCGAATGCGAGTACGGCGGAGAGTCCCTGCCGCAATGGGCACCTGCCCATCTGGCGGGTCTGGACGCGGCGCAGCGCGTGGAACTGTTCCTGCAACTGGCCGATGCCGTGGCGGCCGCCCACAGCGTGGGCGTGCTGCACAAGGACCTGAAGCCGGCCAACGTGCTGGTCGCGCAGCAGCCTGGCGGCTGGCTGCTGCGTCTGACCGACTTCGGCAGCGGGCATCTCACCGACCCCGAGAGGCTGCGAGAGTTGGGCATGACCGAAACAGGCCTGGCGCAGAGCCTGGACGGCGGCACGCTCTGCACACCGGCGCTGCACCTGGCGCCCGAGGTCATCGCTGGCCAGGCGCCCACGGCACAAAGCGATGTCTATGCGCTGGGCCTGACGCTGTACCAGTTGCTGGCGGGCTCCATGACCAAGCCCCTGGCCCCGGGCTGGGAGGAGGACGTGCCCGACGCGCTTTTGCGCGAGGATGTAAGGCTGGCGACCGATGGCAATCCCGCGCGGCGCCTGGCCGGTGCGGCCGAGCTGGCCACGCGCCTGCGCGGCCTTGCACGGCGGCGTCAGGAAGCCGAGCATGCGCGGATCCTGGAAGAACAGGCCCGGCGGGCTGGCCTGGCGCTGGAGCGCAGCCGCGCCCGCCGACCGTATCTGATCGCCTGCATGGTCGCCCTGCTTGCCTGCACGGGCGTCGTGCTGTGGTTCTACCAGGCCGCGCGCACCGAGCTGGCACGCGCCAACGCGGTCAACCACTTCCTCAACGAAGACTTGCTGCTCGACAATCCGGTGCTGGCCAAGGGCCAGAGTGCCCTGGTCAAGGACCTGCTGCTGGCCGTGCGCAGCGGGCTTTCGCAGCGGTTTGCCGAACAGCCGCTGATCGAGGCCGGTCTGCGTGACAGTTTCGCCTCCATCTTCAACACCATGGGCCTGAAGGCCGAAGCGGTGGACGATGGCGCACGCGCGCTCGCCCTGTACGAGCGCGAGCAGGGGGCCTCGCACATGCGCGCGCTGACAGCGCGCGCCCTGCTGGCCCGCTACCACTGCCGCCACGGCGACTTCGATGCGGCGCTGGAGCAACTGCACCGGCTGGAGGCGCTGACACCGCAAACCGCCGATGTCTCGCTGCGCTATCTGAAATCATCGGCCTGGGGGCTGTACCACATGGGCCGGCAGGAATCGGTCCAGGCACTGGCCGAACTGCGCACGGCAATCGCATTGCAGGGGCAACTGCCCTGGCACAACCAGTCTCTGTGGGATTGGCTGCGCATGGATGAAATCACTCTGCTGAACCGCACGGGCCAGCCCCGTGAGGCCCTGCTGCGCGGAGAGCGTCTGGCGGCAGAACTCCAGGCGCGCGGCGATGGCTATGTACTCAGGGCCAGCCATGTGCAGGGTCTGCTGGCGCAGTCGCTGCTGCTGCTTGACGACGCGGCTGGCGCCGAGGCTCGGTTGCTGAAGGCGCAGCGTCCGGTGCTGGCCCTGCTGGGGCCGGATCACCCGCGCAATCTGGCTCTGCTCACCGGCATGGGAGAGGTGCGGCGCTGGCAAGGCGACTGGCCTGCCGCCGTGCGCTACACGTCCCAGGTCCACGAGAGATTGCGTGCGGGCCTGGGGGAAGACCACATCGAAACCGAACTGCAAAGCCTGAGCCTGGGCCAGCTGCTCTACGAAGCGGGACGCGCCCGCGAAGCCCTGCCCCTGCTGGAGTCCGCCCATGCGGGCCTGCTGCGCCGGTTCGGCGCACACGGCCCGGCCACGGCCCGCGCGGCCTTCTGGCTGGCGGCGGACCGCATCGAACTGGGCCAAACAGAGGCGGCCCTGCCCATGCTCGGGGAACTGGATGCGCAAATGCTGGAATCCCAGGCCGCTGCACCGGCCTGGGCATCGCGCCTGGATGCGTTGCGGGGCCTGTTGATGGAGCGGCGCGCCGATGCCTCGGCAGCAGAGGTTCTGCACAGCGCACTCGCAGGCCTGCGCGCGCAGGAGCCACCGGGTCTGTGCGGCGCACTGTGCCTCAAGGCGGCGGCGGCGTTGGAACGCAGTGGTCGCTGATCCCCGGCTGCCGGCAGGCCGGATCCGTCAGTCCAGCAGCGACAGGTCGCGCACGGCGCCCTTGTCGGCCGACATCACCAGCTTGGCATAGGCCTTGAGCGCGGCCGAGACCTTGCGCGGGCGCGGCTGGGCGGGCTTCCAGCCCTTGGCATCCTGCTCGGCACGGCGGCGGGCCAATTCCTCGTCGGAGACCAGCACGTTGATGCTGCGGTTGGGAATGTCGATGCGGATGCGGTCGCCGTTGCGCACCAGGCCGATCGCACCGCCAGCGGCCGCCTCGGGCGAGCAGTGGCCGATGGACAGGCCCGAGGTGCCGCCCGAGAAGCGTCCGTCGGTCAGCAGTGCGCAGGCCTTGCCCAGGCCCTTGGACTTGATGTAGCTGGTCGGGTAGAGCATTTCCTGCATGCCGGGGCCGCCCTTGGGGCCTTCATAGCGCACGACGACGATGTCGCCGGCCTTGACCTTGTCGTCCAGGATGTTCTGCACGGCCTCGTCCTGCGACTCGGTCACGTGAGCCGTGCCCTCGAAAACGTGGATGCTTTCGTCCACGCCGGCCGACTTGACCACGCAGCCGTCCAGGGCGATGTTGCCCGTCAGCACGGCCAGGCCGCCTTCCTTGGAGAAGGCGTGCTCGTAGGAACGGATGCAGCCTTCTGCGCGGTCCAGGTCCAGGCTGGGCCAGCGCGTGTTCTGGCTGAAGGCCACCTGGGTGGGAATGCCGGCCGGGCCTGCCAGGTAGAAGTGCCTGACGGCCTCGTCCTGGGTGGTGGTGACGTCCCACTGCGCCAGGCCTTCGCCCAGGGTCTTGGCGTGCACGGTGGGCACGTCGGTGTGCAGCTTGCCGGCGCGGGCCAGCTCGCCGAGGATGGCGAAGATGCCGCCGGCGCGGTGCACGTCCTCGATGTGGTACTTCTGCGTGTTGGGCGCCACCTTGCACAGCTGGGGCACGGAGCGCGAGAGGCGGTCGATGTCGGCCATGGTGAAGTCGATCTCGGCTTCACGGGCAATGGCCAGCAGGTGCAGGATGGTGTTGGTGGAGCCGCCCATGGCGATGTCCAGCGTCATCGCGTTCTCGAAGGCCTTGAAGCCCACGGAGCGCGGCAGCACGGAGGCGTCTTCCTGTTCGTAGTACTCGCGGGCCAGCTCGACGATGCGGCGGCCGGCGCGCTTGAACAGTTCCTCGCGGTCGGCATGCGTGGCCAGCACCGTGCCGTTGCCGGGCAGGGACAGGCCCAGCGCCTCGGTCAGGCAGTTCATGGAGTTGGCGGTGAACATGCCCGAGCAGGAACCGCAGGTCGGGCAGGCCGATCGCTCGACCTGGGCGACCTGCTCGTCGGTGTAGTTGGAGTCGGCCGCGATCACCATGGCATCGACCAGGTCCAGCTTCTTGAACTCCAGCTTGTGCGTGCTGGGATTGGCCAGCTTGGTCTTGCCCGCTTCCATGGGGCCGCCGGAGACGAAGATCACCGGAATGTTCAGCCGCATGGCGGCCATCAGCATGCCGGGGGTGATCTTGTCGCAGTTGGAGATGCACACCAGCGCGTCGGCGCAGTGGGCGTTGACCATGTACTCCACCGAGTCCGCGATGATGTCGCGGCTGGGCAGCGAGTACAGCATGCCGTCGTGGCCCATGGCGATGCCGTCGTCCACGGCGATGGTGTTGAATTCCTTGGCCACGCCGCCTGCGGCCTCGATCTCGCGCGCCACCAGCTGGCCCAGGTCCTTGAGGTGGACGTGGCCGGGCACGAACTGCGTGAAGGAGTTGGCGATGGCGATGATGGGCTTGTCGAAATCGCCATCCTTCATGCCGGTGGCACGCCACAGGGCGCGCGCACCAGCCATGTTGCGGCCGCCGGTGGAAGTCTTGGAACGGTATGTGGGCATCGTGGGATCGTCAAAAATAGCGAGCAACCGGCAGGGTCGGCTCCCGGGGGTGACAATTATGTCCCACACCGGGGCGAGGCATGTACCACACTCTCCAGATGGCTATCATCTGCTGCGCCGACGCCGGTGCACGCGGCCCGCGTGCGCTCCCCTTCCTACCGCCTTTATCCCCATGCGCGTTCTTGTCGTAGAAGATGATCCCGCCCTGAGGCTCGGCATCTGCCGCAGGCTGCAGGCCGAGGGCTGGCAGGTCGATGCCGTCACCGATGGCGAGTACGCGCTGGCCGCCACCGCCACCGAGGACTACGACATCGCCGTGCTGGACCTGGGCCTGCCTCGGCGCCCCGGCATCGAGGTGCTGCGTGCCTGGCGCGCGCAGCGCAAGGCCCTGGCCGTGCTGATCCTCACCGCCAACGATGGACTGCAGAACCGCCTGCTGGGCCTCAACGAAGGCGCCGACGACTACCTGGCCAAGCCCTTCGAGCCCGAGGAGCTGGTGGCCAGGGTGCGTGCCATTGTCCGCCGCAGCCATGGCGGCGCCAGCAACCTGCTGGCGGTGGGCGCGCTCAGCTTCAACACGGACACGCGCGAGCTGTACCTGGCCGGCGAGCGTCTGGCACTCAGTCCCCGGGAGGCCGCCCTGCTGGAGCTGCTCATCAGCACGCCCGGCGCGGCCGTGCCCAAGAGCCGCATCATCTCGACCATGTCCAGCTGGGAGGCCAACTTCAGCGCCAATGCGGTGGAAATCTACATCCTCAAGCTGCGCCGCAAGCTGGCTGGCGCGGGCGTGCGCATCGTCACGCTGCGCGGCATAGGCTACGTGCTGGAGGCCGCTTGACCGAGTCCAGCCCTTCCCTGCCGGGCTGGAGGCGCTGGCTGCGCCTGAGCCTGAGCCGCCAGCTGCTCATGCCCATCGCCGCCCTGTGGGTGGTGTCCTTTTGCATTGCCACCGGCGCCGCCTACTGGCTGGCGGGGCGCAGCACCAGCGACGCCTTCGACCGACTGCTGGCCGACGACGCGCGCGCCCTGGCGGCGCAACTGCGCTGGAATGAGGGACAGGCCCATTTCGACGCCAGCCGCGAGATGGCCGACGCCCTGGTCTTCGACTCGCTGTCGCAGAATCACTACGGAGTGGTCACGGCCTCCGGCAGGCCGCTCATTGGCAGCCTTCCCCTGCCGCCCACGCTGGCGCAGGAGCCTGCGGCCGACGGCAATCCTGTCTTCTTCGGCTACCACGCGGCGTCGGGCGCTTCCCTGCGCGCCGTGGCGCTGCTGGTGCGACCCCAGGGCGGCGGCGAGCCCGTCTGGGTGGTGGTGGCCGAGTCCAAGACCAAGCGGCGCCAGGTCAAGGACCAGATTGCCACGGCCATCTTCCTGCCCGCAGGGCTGGCCGGCTTCATCATCCTGCCCCTGGTCTTCCACGGCGTACGCCGCGGCCTGGCGCCCACGCGCCGCGTCAGCGCCCTGGTCGTGCAGCACGGCGAAACCGACCTGTCCCCGCTGGCCGTGGAAGACGTGCCCGAGGAATTGCGCGACCTGGTGGCGCACACCAATGCGCTGCTGCTGCGCCTGAAGGCCTCGGTGGACGAGCAGCGCCGCTTCGTCGCCGACGCGGCGCACCAGTTGCAGACCCCCATGGCCGGCATCCGCCTGCTGGTGGGCGACATGCGCCGCACCCAGCATGCGGACCCGCAGCAGCCCATGGATGCCGAAGTGCTGGCCCATCTCGACGAAGTCGCGGCACGCGGCGCACGCATGGTGCGCCAGTTGCTGGCCTATGCGCGCGCCGAGGAAGAGTCCGTGGTCGAGGACCAGCTCTTCGACGCGGCGCAGGTTGCCCGGCAGGCGGCCCTGCGCTGGCAGGACCGTGCCGACGCTGCCGGCCGCTCGCTCCAGGTCGAGGGGCCGGACCCGGCCGCGACAGGCGACGCCAGCACCGTGCGCGGCTCGCCCACCCTGCTGGGCGAAGTGGTCTCCAACCTGGTGGACAACGCGCTGCGCTATGGCGGCCCGCATGTCGCCGTGCAAACCCGGGTGCATGCGCACGAGGACCTGGTCCGCATCCAGGTCAGCGACGACGGCCCCGCGCTGGATGCGCAGACCCGTGCGCAGATGCTGCTGCCCTTTTGGCGCGGAGACCATGGCCAGCCTGAAGGCTCGGGCCTGGGCCTGTCCATCGCCCTGCGCGTGGTCCAGCGCATGGGCGGCCGGCTGGCCGTGCACAGCGGCTCCGGCAACAGGGGAACCTGCATCCAGATCGAACTGCCACGCCAGCACGGCCCCAGCTTGGCCGACGTAAAGCTAACTTAAAGCCTGGGCTGCCTAGACTGCCGCACAGCACGGCCAGGCCCGCTGGGAGTGGGCCGCCCTGCATGCAACCAGCAAGGAACGTGGTCCCATGGCAGCTGAACAACAATCCCCACCGGCAACGGCACCGACCCGCTCGCGCGCCCTGATCTGGGTGGCCGTGGCCGCCGCCTGCGCCGCCGCAGCCATCGGCATATGGACAATGGGCCCGCATCGCGCGAGTGCCGAGACCGAAGACCCGCCCCCGTCGGTGGCAGGCAAGGTCCAGGCCGACGTGGTGCGCGTGGCACCGGACCAGGCCGCCGCGCTGGACGTGGGCACGCCGCAGGAGCGCCAGTTCGAGAACCTGCGCAGCACCATAGGCATCATCGACTTCAACCAGGACCGCACCACGCGCGTGTACTCCGCCCAGCAGGGCCGCATCGTGCAGGTGCTGGTCAAGGCCGGCGATGACGTGAAGGCCGGCCAGACGCTGTACACGGTGGCCGTGCCCGAGATGGCCCAGGCCGCATCGGCGCTGATCTCCAGCGCGGCCACGCTGCGCTCGGCCAACGAAACGCTGCGCCGCGCCGAAGCGCTTGCGCAGGAAAACAGCATCCCGCAAAAGGAACTGCAGCAGGCCCAGGCCGACCAGCAAACAGCCCAGGCCGCCCACGACGCCGCGCGCCAGAGCCTGCGCCTGTTCGACCTGGGCGATGCGGAAATCGCGCGCATCGAGCGCGAACGCCAGGTCGGCAAGGAAGTCGCCGTGAAAAGCCCCATGGACGGGCGCGTCACCGCGCGCTCGGCCCAGCCCGGGCTGCTGGTGCAGCCCGGCAGCGACCCGGCCCCCGTCACCGTCTCGGACCTGCGCACGCTGTGGATGGTGGCCAGCGTGCCGGAGTCGCAATTCAGCGCCTACCGCACGGGCCAGCCGGTACAGGTGCGCGTGCAGGCCTGGCCCGGCAAGGTGTTCGAGGGCAAGGTGTCCTATGTGGGCGACAGCGTGGACGCCGACAGCCGGCGCCTCGTGGTGCGCGCCGAAGTGGCCGACCCGCGGCGCGAACTGCGCCCGCAGATGACGGCCGACTTCAGCATCACCGTCGCAGCCCCGCAGACCTCGGTGGCCGTGCCCGCCGAAGCCGTGGTGCGCGAGGGCAGCGGCGCCGACGTGGTGTGGGTCGCCTCGGACAGCGACGAGAAGGGGCCGCGCTTCGAGCGCCGCAAGGTCGTGCGCGGGCAGACCTCCGACGGCCTGGTGCAGATCACGGACGGCCTGAGCGGCAACGAGCGCATCGCACGCCGCAATGCGCTGTTCCTCAGCGGCCTCTACGAAACCGACGCACAGTAAGGAGGCCGCCGTGTTCCGATCCTTGCTGGCCTTCGTGCTTTCGCGCCGGCCCATCGTCCTGCTGGCCCTGCTGGCCTTCCTCGGCCTGGGTCTGCTGGCCTTCGCCAAGCTCAATGTCGAGGCCTATCCCAACCCCGCCCCCGTGATCATTGAAATCACGGCCCAGGTGCCCGGCATGTCCTCCGAGGAGATGGAGCGCTACTACACCCGCCCCATGGAAGTGGGCCTGGCGACCACGCCCGATGTGGAGAACATCCGCTCGACCTCGTTCTACGGCCTGTCCTTCGTGCGTGTGACCTTCAAGTACGGCACGGACTACTACTTCGCACTGACCCAGATCGCCAACAACCTGCAGGCCAATGTGAACCTGCCCGGGGGCGTGCAGCCGCAGATCCAGGCCTCCAGCCTGGTCGGCGAAATCCTGCGCTATCAGGTCAAGGGCCCGTCCACCTACAGCCTCACCGACCTGCGCACCCTGCAGGACTGGGTGATTCAGCGCCGCCTGCTCACCGTGCCCGGCGTGGTGCAGGTCGTGACCTGGGGCGGGACCACCAAGGAATACCACGTCGAGGCCGATCCCAAGCGCCTGGAAGCGCACGGAGTGACGCTGCGCAACCTGATCGAGGCCATAGGCAACGCCAACCTCAACGTGGGCGGCCGCGCCATCAGCGTAGGCGACCAGTCGGTCAACATCCGTGGCCTGGGCCTGGTGCGCAATGTCGACGATGTCGCCAACATCGTCGTGGGCCAGAAGAATGGCCTTCCCACGCAGGTCAAGGATGTGGCGCGCATCGTCGAAGGCACGGTGCCGCGCCTGGGCGAGGCCGGCCGCGATCTGCAGAACGATGTGGTCACGGGCGTGGTCATCATGAACCGCACGCTGCACACCAGCGACGTGATCGGGCGCGTGAAGGCCGCCGTGGAAAAGATCAACGCCGATGGCTCGCTGCCGGCCGGCGTCAGGCTGGAGCCCTACTACGACCGCGCCGTGCTGGTGAACGTGACCACGCACACCGTGCTGCACAACCTCATCTTCGGCTGCCTGCTGGTGTTCCTCATCCAGTGGATCTTCCTGGGCGACCTGCGCAGCGCCGTGATCGTGAGCGTGAACATTCCGTTCGCGCTGTTCTTCAGCATCATGATGCTGGTGATCACGGGGGAATCGGCCAACCTGCTTTCGCTCGGGGCGGTGGACTTCGGGATCATCGTCGATGCGGCGGTGATCCTGGTCGAGAACATCTTCCGCAACTTCCAGCGGCCCACGCCCATCCGCGCCTCCATGCTGCGCGCCATGGCCCAGGGGCCGGACGGCGCTCGCACCAGCCCCGGCAAGGGATGGACCTCGCGGCTGCGCATGATCTACCTGAGCGCCACCCAGGTGGACAGCTCGGTGTTGTTCTCCACCTTCATCACCATCGCCGCCTTCACGCCGCTGTTTGCCATGCAGGGCGTGGAGGGGCAGATCTTCGGCCCCATGGCGCGCACCTACGGCTACGCCCTGGCCGGGGCGCTGCTGGCCACCTTCACCATCACGCCCGTGCTGGCCAGCTACCTGCTGCCGGCCAAGGTGGAGGAAAAGGAAACATTCATCGTCCATGCCATCCAGCGCGCCTATCGCCCCGCCCTGCACTGGGTGCTGCACAACGTGCGTGCAGTCCTCGTCATGGGCCTGCTGGCCCTGGTGGCAGGCGGGTTCATGGCCAGCCGCCTGGGCAGCGAGTTCCTGCCTGCCCTGGAGGAAGGCAACCTGTGGATACGCGCCTCCATGCCGCCCACGATCTCGCTGGAGGCCGGCCGCGACAAGGCCAACCGCATGCGGCAGATGATCAAGGAATATCCCGAAGTCATCACCGTGGTGTCGCAGCACGGCCGTCCCGACGACGGCAGCGACGCCTCCGGCTTCAACAACGTGGAGCTGTTCGCGCCGCTGCAGCCTTTCGACAAATGGCGCCCCGGCATGACCAAGGAGCGTCTGGTGCGCGAACTGCAGGGCCGCTTCGAGGCCGAATTCCCGGGCGTCAGCTTCAACTTCTCGCAGTACATCCAGGACAACGTCCAGGAAGGCCTGTCGGGCGTGAAGGGGGCCAACTCGGTCAAGATCGTCGGCCCCGACCTCGCCACCCTCGAAAAGCTGGCCGGCCAGGTCTACGAGGTGATGTCGCACATCGACGGCGTGGCCGACCTCGGGGTCTTCCACATCCTCGGTCAGCCCAACATGAACATCCAGATCGACCGCGCCAGGGCCGCACGCTACGGGCTCAACACGGGGGACGTGGCCAGCGCCATCCAGGCGTCGCTCGGCGGCGTGGAGGCGACCACGGTGCTGGAGGACGACCGCCGCTTCGCGCTGACCGTGCGCTTCTCACAGAACGCCCGCTCCACGCCCGAAGCCGTGCGGGCCCTGCGCGTGGGCTACACCACGGCGGGGGGCAGCACCTCGTACATCCCGCTGGAGGACGTGGCCACCATCACACTGGACACCGGCGCCACCTACATCTACCGCGAGAGCAACGAGCGCTACATCCCCATCAAGTTCAGCGCGCGCGACCGCGACCTGGGCAGTACCGTGTCCGAAGTGCAGCGCCGGCTGGGCCAGGAGATCCACCTGCCCCAGGGCTACCGGCTGGTCTATGCCGGAGAGTTCGAGGCCCTGCAGCAGGCCAAGGCCCGCATGATGATTGCCATTCCCGTGGCGGTGGTCCTGATTCTTGCCCTGCTGTACGCGCTGTTCAACAACTTCACCTACTGCCTGCTGACCCTGGCCTCCGTGCCGTTCACCGTCTTCGGCGGCATCCTGGCGCTGTATGTGACGGGCCAGGTGCTCAGCATCTCGGCCGTGATCGGCTTCATATCGCTGCTGGGCGTCTCGGTCATGGACGGCATTCTCATCCTGTCGTACTTCCAGGAAATGCGCGCCCACGGCCATGACCACCTGCTGGCCATGGAGGAGGCCTACCGCAGCCGCATGCGCCCGCTGCTCATGACGGCGCTGTCGGCCTGCATCGGCCTGCTGCCTGCGGCCATGTCGCACAGCATCGGCAGCGAAGTGCAGCGCCCGCTGGCCACGGTCGTGGTGGGCGGCATGCTCATCGGGCCGATATTCCTGCTGCTGCTGCTGCCGGCGCTGCGCCTGGCCGTGCTGCGGCGCGTCAAGTTCGCCAAGAAGCGTGAAGGCCTGGGAGGCAAACGTGTACACGCATGATCTGAAAGCGCCGCATCGGCGCCTGTTCCTGGGCCTGGTGGGCGCATCCGTGCTGTCCCTCGCAGGCTGTGCCGTGGGCCCCGACTATGCGCGCCCCGCTGTTCCCCAGGCCCATGCCCTGACCCGCGAGCCCCTGGCCACCGCAGGCATGGCAGGCCCGGTGCAGCGCGAGTGGTGGAAGGCCTTCGGCTCGCCCGAGCTCGATGCGCTGGTGCAGGAGGCGCTGGAGCGCAGCCCCACCATCGAGGCCGCCAGCGCCACGCTGCGCGCCGCGCGGCAGAACGTCATCGCCCAGCGCGGCTTCTTCTATCCCACGGTGCAACTGGGCTACAACCGCACGCGCCAGAACACGGGCCAGTCGATGTCGCCTGCCCTCAACAGCGGCGAGACCATCTACAGCTACAACACGGCGCAGTTGAGCATCAGTTACACGCCCGATATCTTCGGCGGCAACCGCCGCCAGGTGGAGGGACTGATGGCCAGCGAAGAAGGCCAGCGCCTGCAACTGCAGGCTGCAAGGCTGACTCTGGCAAGCAACGTGGCCGGCGGCATGCTCCAGGCGGCCATGCTCGCGGAGCAGGCGCGCCTCATAGAGCAGGCCATCACCGCTGCCCGGGAGCAGTTGCGCCACATGCGGCTGCAGCAGAGCCAGGGGTATGCCAGCGGCCTGGACGTGGCCACGCAGCAGACGTTGCTGGTCCAGATGCAGCAGGCCCTGCCGCCGCTGCGCAAGGAACTGGAGCAGACGCGCAACCTGCTGGCCACGCTGGCCGGCCGCACGCCCGACCAGGCCCCGGAGGTGCCGCCGCTGTCTTCTTTCTCGCAGCCGCAGCTCCCGCAGGCCGTGGCCTCGGCGCTGGTGGAGCAGCGCCCCGATGTGCGCATCGCCGAGACGGACGTGCAGCAGGCCAGCGCCGCCATCGGTGTGGCCAGGGCCGCCCGCCTGCCGCAGTTGAGCCTCACCGCCGCCCTGGGCGGCGGGGCCACGAGCTTCGCGAAGATGTTTGCCGCAGGCAATCCCACCTGGGCGCTGGGCGCCGGCCTGCTGCAGCCGCTGTTCGCGGGCGGCACGCTGCAGGCCCATGAACGTGCTGCGCGGGCCGAGTTCGATGCCGCTGCAGCCCGGTACCGCGGCGCCGTGCTTTCATCCTTCCAGGATGTGGCCAACGCGCTCTATGCGCTGGACATCGATGCCAGGGCCGTGGAGATGGCGCAGGACGGGGAAAAGGCCAGCCAGTCCACGCTGGACCTCACGCGCACCCAGTTTCGCAACGGCTACAGCGCCCAGCCGGCCGCGCTCGCGGCCGAACAATCCTGGCTCCAGGCGCGCGCCGCCCATGTCGCCGCGCGCGGGGCCCTGCTGGGCGACACCGTGGCCCTGTACCAGGCCCTGGGCGGCGGCGTGCTGGCCGAGCCGCCGGCAGACTGACTCAGCGGCGCGAGCGCGAACGCGTGCTCGTGCCCATGGCTTCCTTGTTCTTTTCGATGCGCTTCAAGCGCCGCTGCTCGATCTTGTCGGCCGCGCGCCGCTTGGTGTAGCCCGACATGTCGGCCCAGGCCCACCAGGCTGCCGTCGCGCCATAGGCGCCAAGGATGACGTACCAGGACCAGGAGGCCACGGGCTCGACATCGGCCAGCTTCAGCAGGGTGAGCAACACCGCGATTCCCAACAGATACATAACTTCTCCTTCACCAGACGGTGCTTCACACGAGGTAACGCATCAGGCATGCGCGCCCACTACAATGTTTCGCATAATTATTCCCGACAACCCCCAGGAACTCATGATGAAGCAGACATTGATCGCATTGGCCTTGACCGTCGCCGCCGTGGCTCCCGCCATGGCCGATCAGGCTCTTGCCACCTCCAAGAACTGCATGGCCTGCCACGCCGTGGACAAGAAGCTGGTGGGCCCGTCCTACAAGGATGTGGCCTCCAAGTACGCAGGCCAGAAGGACGCGGTGGACAAGCTGGCCGTCAAGATCATGAAGGGCGGCAGCGGTGTCTGGGGCCCTGTTCCCATGCCCGCCAACCCCCAGGTCAACGATGCCGATGCCAAGAAGCTGGCCGCCTGGGTGCTGTCGCTGAAGTAAGTTCCACTGGCCTGCCGGCCCCCCGCCTCGGGGCCCGCAACGAAAAAACCGCGCGACTTGCGTTGCGCGGTTTTTTTCATGGTCCGCCCGTGATTCCGGGCGCGGGCCGCTTACCTGTAGTCCGGAGCGCCCGCACCGGGCTGCTGGTACATGCGAACCTGCTGCTCCAGCTGCCCCACATAGGCGGCCGTGCTGTTGTCCGACTCCTGGGCGCGCTGCACCAGGTGCGCCTCCAGCCCGTCCAGCCGTGCCATCAGCACTTCCTTGTCACGCGCATGCAGGTCCTCGAGCACGGTGCGCAACTCGGTGAAGCGCGAGGCCTCGGCCTTGTCGGCCAGGTCCCTCTGGGCCTGCATTTCCTTGGCGTGGCGGCGCGCCTCCATCAGTACCGAGCCCTGCAGCCACAGCACATAGGCGACGAAGAACACGCCCAGCAGGCAGGTCAGCGCCAGCATCAGCACGCCCAGCGGCGCCTGGACTTCGGTCACGCCCAGCGACACGACGGACGGCGCGGCCAGCGTGTTCCAGTTGAATGCCGCCAGCAGCGCAATCAGGGCCACGGTGATCAGCAGCGACAGGGTTCTCAGGTTCATGGTGAAGGCCTCCCTCGGCAGTGGTGAAAACGATGGCTACCGTTGTACCGCAGTCACCATGCCGCTGCTGTCGGCCTGCACAAAATAGGATTGCAAGACGGGGCGCCGGCCACAAGGCACTCAGCAGGGCACAAGCAAGGCACAAAAAAACCGGAGCCTGGGCTCCGGTCTGTCATGGCGGCGCGGTAGTGCCGGCAGTCGATCAGTTGGTTTCGGCCAACTGGTCGAGGATGGCCGGGTTCTCCAGCGTGCTCGTGTCCTGGGTGATGGCCTCGCCCTTGGCAATCGAGCGCAGCAGGCGGCGCATGATCTTGCCGCTGCGCGTCTTGGGCAGGTTCTCGCCAAAGCGGATGTCCTTGGGCTTGGCGATGGGGCCGATTTCCTTGGCCACCCAGTCGCGCAGTTCCTTGGCGATCTGCCTGGCCTCCTCGCCCGTGGGACGCGAGCGCTTGAGCACCACGAAGGCGCAAATGGCCTCGCCCGTCAGGTCATCGGGTCGGCCCACCACGGCGGCCTCGGCCACGAGGTCGGTCTTGGCCACCAGGGCCGACTCGATCTCCATCGTGCCCATGCGGTGGCCGGAGACGTTGAGCACATCGTCGATGCGGCCCGTGATGCGGAAGTAGCCCCGGTCCTCGCTGCGCACGGCGCCGTCGCCGGCCAGGTAGGTCTGGCCGCCCAGCTCTGCGGGGAAGTAGCTCTTCTTGAAGCGCTCGGGGTCGCCCCAGATGGTGCGGATCATGCTGGGCCAGGGTTTGGTGACCACCAGCAGGCCGCCTGCGCCATTGGGCAGTTCGTGGCCCGTCTCATCGACGATGGCGGCCATGATGCCGGGCAGCGGCAGCGTGCACGAGCCGGGCACCAGCGGCGTGGCGCCCGGCATGGGGGCGATCACGTGGCCGCCGTTCTCGGTCTGCCAGAAGGTGTCCACGATGGGGCAGCGCTCGCCGCCCACATTGCGGTGGTACCACATCCAGGCCTCGGGGTTGATGGGCTCGCCCACGCTGCCCAGCAGGCGCAGGCTGGACAGGTTCCAGTTCTTCGGATGCACGGCGGCATCGCTGTCGGCCGCCTTGATCAGAGAACGGATGGCCGTGGGCGCCGTGTAGAAGATGGTGCAGCCGTGGCGCTCGATCATCTGCCAGAAGCGGCCCGCATTGGGGAAGGTGGGCACGCCCTCGAACACGATCTGCGTGGCACCGGCGGCCAGCGGGCCGTAGGCCACATAGGTGTGGCCCGTGATCCAGCCGATGTCGGCCGTGCACCAGAACACGTCGCTGGGCTTGAGGTCGAAGGTCCACTCCATGGTCTGCCTGGCCCACAGCACATAGCCGCCCGTGCAGTGCTGCACGCCCTTGGGCTTGCCCGTGGAGCCGCTGGTGTAGAGGATGAACAGCGGGTGTTCGGAATCCACGGCCACGGGCGCGCACTCCGTGCTCTGGCCGGCCAGGATCTCGCCGAAGGTCTTGTCGCGGCCGGCCGTCATGGCACAGGCCGTGGCCGTGCGCTCATAGACGAAGACATGGCGCACGGCCTCGCAGCCGCCCAGCGCCAGCGCATCGTCCACGATGGCCTTGAGCGGCAGTTCCTTGCCGCCGCGCATCTGGTAGTTGGCCGTGATTACGGCCACGGCGCCCACGTCCACGATGCGCTCCTGCACCGCCTTGGCCGAGAAGCCGCCGAACACCACGCTGTGCGTGGCGCCGATGCGCGCGCAGGCCTGCATGGCCACCACGCCCTCGATGGTCATGGGCATGTAGATCAGGACGCGGTCGCCTTTTTGCACGCCCTGCGCCTTGAGCGCGTTGGCGAACTGCGAGACACGCTCCAGCAGTTCGCGGTAGCTGACCTTGGTGACCTCGCCGCCATCGGCCTCGAAGATGATGGCCGTCTTGTGCTCGACGTCCGTGCCCATGTGCTTGTCCAGGCAGTTGGCGCTGGCGTTGAGTTCGCCGTCGGCGAACCAGCGGAAGAACGGGGGATTGCTGTCGTCCAGCACCTGGGTGAAGGGCTTGGACCAGACCACGTTCTCACGCGCCAGGCGGGCCCAGAAGCCCTGGTAGTCGTTCTCGGCCTCGGCGCACAGGGCCTTGTACTGCTCCATGCCGGAGATGCGGGCCTGGGCGGCGAAATCTGCCGGCGGCGGGAAGACCCGGTTCTCCACCAATACCGATTCGATGGGGGATGCTGTTGCGGTGCTCATGCTTGCTTGTCTCCTGGGCTGGCCAAATAAATTGTGGTGTGACTGTCGGGGGCCGGTCTTACATGCCACTGACTGGAAGCCCTGCGACAGCGCCTACCTGGGGATTCCCCGCAGTCCCGGGCTGTCACGGTCCATGGCGTGTTTCGCCGCTAAAATCGCGCGCCCGTTTTCCACGGCCATTGTCCTCCTCCCATCCACGCTCCCACACCAGACAAGCGCGACCGACCATCATGGCCCGCCAGCAAGCCCCCAACCAAACCCCCGGCTCCCCCCTGCGTCCCCTGCCCTCCCTGATCTTCGCCAGCCGCTGGCTGCAGCTGCCGCTGTACCTGGGCCTGATCGCCGCCCAGGGCGTCTACGTCTGGCACTTCCTGCTCGAGCTGTGGCACCTGATCGAGGCCGCCTTCGGCAACCAGGAGGCACTGCAGGCCCTGATCACCAGCATCGGCTACAAGCACGATGCACCCATAGGCGCGCTCAACGAGACCATCATCATGCTGGTGGTGCTGGCGCTGATCGACGTGGTCATGATCTCCAACCTGCTGATCATGGTCATCGTGGGCGGCTACGAGACCTTCGTCAGCCGCCTGGGCCTGGACAGCCACCCCGACCAGCCCGAGTGGCTGGGCCACGTGAACGCCTCCATCCTCAAGGTCAAGCTGGCCCTGTCCATCATCGGCATCAGCTCCATCCACCTGCTCAAGACCTTCATCAACGCGGGCAGCTACGACGTCAAGGTGCTGATGTGGCAGACCATCATCCACGTCACCTTCCTGGCCAGCGCCCTGGCCATCGCCTACACCGACAAGCTGATCAACAGCACGGCCAGCAACCACTGAGCCGGCTGCATCCCGCACCGAAGCCCCGCCGCGCCAGCCGCTGCGGGGCTTTTTTCATGGGCGGGGGCAGGCAGAGGGTGGTATACCCGCTGGCGTCCGGCAGACCAGCGCGCCAGGCACGCTTTTTGCCGCAGATCGGGCCTGAAGCTTTCCTCAAGCTGACGCTTGACCGATTTTATTCATCGATGACAGCATATGCCTCTTGAATCATGGCCTCCATGCTCTCATTAAGTGAGCAAATGCCGGTCGGATTGCAGCCCTCGAGAGCCCGAAACGGCCCAAAACAGGCCTTCTTCGGCTCATGCGTTTTGACGCAGTAAAACCTGTTTTATATAATTTCGACTTCTTTACAACCTGCCAAGCAGGTCATCGGCACCGTCTTCACGGCCTGCCGATCCAACCCGGCGGATCGTTGTGCTCCCGGCACAGCCCCGTCAACCGGGCCGAAACTCGGTCCTGATGTTGTGGGGCATCGCGCTGGCTGATCTTCAGCCACGATGCCCGCCTGAGACACCGCGCGCCTTGCCGCCGGCTGCTCTCGACTTCTGGCTCTTGCGCACCGCTTCGCGTGCCATCCGAGCCGCCTCGGGTGCTTTCGCACCTGTTTGAATCCCAGCAACGGGGGACGGCAGTTCCCTGCAGCGAACGGCATCAGGGCTTCATTTTTGGCTTGCGCGCCAGCGTCTTCGCCCTGTCGAGGACGCTGGACTGTGTTCCATCTCACCCAAAAGGAGAACGCCACAGTGGCCAAGCAGATCATCATCGATCATGTGTTCAAGGTGTTCGGGGACGACCCCAAGACCGCACTCGACCTCGTCCAGCAGGGCCTGAGCAAACAGGAGATCCTGGAGCGCACGGGCCAGTCCATCGGCGTGTTCGACGCCCATTTCACCATCGAGGCCGGCGAGATCTTCGTCGTCATGGGCCTGTCGGGCTCGGGCAAGTCCACCCTGGTGCGCATGCTCAACCGCCTCATCGAGCCCACGGCCGGGCGCATCGTCGTCGATGGCCAGGACATCAACGCCCTGGGCGAGCGCGACCTGCGCGCGCTGCGCCGCAAGGACATCTCCATGGTGTTCCAGTCCTTCGCGCTGATGCCGCACATGACGGTGCTGGACAACACGGCCTTCGGCCTGGAGCTGGCCGGCGCCGACAAGGCCGAGCGCCAGAAGCAGGCCCAGGCCGCGCTGGAGCAGGTGGGCCTGGGCGCCTGGGGCGCCAGCTACCCTGACGAGCTGTCGGGCGGCATGCAGCAGCGCGTGGGCCTGGCCCGGGCGCTGGCGTCCGACCCGTCCATCCTGCTGATGGACGAGGCCTTCTCGGCCCTGGACCCCATCATCCGCACCGAGATGCAGTCCGAACTGCTGCGCCTGCAGCAGATCCAGCGCCGCACCATCGTCTTCATCTCGCATGACCTGGACGAGGCCATGCGCATCGGCGACCGCATCGCCATCATGAAGGACGGCCAAGTGATCCAGGTCGGCACGCCCGACGAGATCCTGCGCAGCCCCGCCGACGACTATGTGCGCAGCTTCGTGCGCGGCGTGGATGCGGCCTCGGTCTTCAAGGCCGGCGACATCGCACGCCAGGCGTTGACCGTGGTGTCGGAGCACAGCGACCGCGGCTGCCGCGCGGCCCAGCGCCTGCTGGAGGACTCGGACCGCGACTACGCCTATGTGGTCAACGCGCGCCGGCGCTTCCTGGGCGTGGTGTCCTCGCAGTCGCTGCGCGACGCACTGCATGGCCGCCCGGGCATGCTGGGCCTGAGCCACGCCTTCCTGCCCAACGTGGAGCCGCTGTCCGCCGGCACGCCCGTGGCCGAGCTGTTCGGCCCCGTGGCCGCGGCGCCCTGCGCCCTGCCGGTGACCAGCGACGACGGCCAGTTCATGGGCGTGGTCAGCCGTACCACCATGCTGCGCTTCCTGGACCGCGACACGCCACCCGTGCCACCGCCGCAGGAGATCGTGCCGCCGGTCACGCTCAATCCGCATTTCCCGGCCTCCAACGCCCCCACCGTCGCGCCGACCGTGGAGCCGATTGAACAACGACAAGGAGATGCCGCATGAGCGACGCCACACACAGCCTGAACCCGGACACCGCTGCTGCCGCCACCGATCCCTGGGCCGATGCGAGCGCCGCCCCTGCTTCCACCGATTCCGCTGCGTCTGCAGCATCTGCAAGCGCCGATCCCTGGGCAGCCGCCGCCACGCCGGCACCCGATGCCTCGGCCGACCCCTGGGGCGCCACCGGCGCCGGTGATGCCGCAGGCGGCGACTGGCTGGGCGCCTCGGCCGGCTCGGGCGTTACCGACGACGCCCAGGCCAGCCTCTGGCATCAATTGACCACGGACGGCCTGCCCGTGCAGGGCTGGATCAACAGTGGCCTGGAATGGGTGGTCCACCATTTCCGCCCCTTTTTCCAGGCCGTGCGCACACCCATCGACGGCACGCTGTCGGGCATCACCGATGCCATGCTGGCCCTGCCCTGGCCGCTGCTGACCCTGGTCCTGACCCTGGTAGCCTGGCAGTTCGCGGGCCGCGCCATGGCCATTGGCGCCGCCGTCTCGCTGGTGGTGGTCGCCCTGCTGGGCATCTGGCCCGAGGCCATGGTGACGCTGTCCCTGGTGCTGACCTCGCTGGTGTTCTGCATGGTCATCGGCCTGCCCGCGGGGATTTTGCTGGCCTCCAGCGACCGCGCCCAGCGCTGGACGCGCCCGCTGCTGGACGCCATGCAGACCACGCCGGCCTTCGTCTACCTGGTGCCCGTGGTGATGCTGTTCGGCATCGGCAACGTGCCCGGCGTGATCGTGACGATCATCTTCGCGCTGCCGCCGCTGATCCGCCTGACCAACCTGGGCATCCGCCAGGTGCGCCCCGACCTGATCGAGGCCAGCCGCGCCTATGGCGCCTCGCCCTGGCAGCTGCTGTGGAAGGTGCAGCTGCCACTGGCCATGCCCTCCATCATGGCGGGCGTGAACCAGGCGCTGATGCTGTCGCTGTCCATGGTGGTGATCGCTTCCATGATCGCCGTGGGCGGCCTGGGCCAGATGGTGCTGCGCGGCATCGGCCGCCTGGACATGGGCCTGGCCACCGTGGGCGGACTGGGCATCGTGCTGCTGGCCATCGTGCTGGACCGCATCACCCAGGCCATGGGGCAGACGACCCGTGGCGGCGCGCGCTGGTGGCACAGCGGCCCCGCCGGCTGCGTGGCCCGCCTGCTGGGCGCCGGCAACAAGCCGGCGCACCGCGGCAGCACCCACTGAACGCCTTCACTGCGGCGCGGATGGGCCCACTGCCGCGCCGCCTTCCCGAAAGGCAGCCAGCCACGCTGGCCGCCCACTCCCCTTTCATCACACAACGGAGGAACCCGAGGATGAACCAAGCCCTGAACCACAACCGACTGCCCACTGCCGCCCCCGGCCACTGGCTGCGCACCGCCATGATCGCTGCCGGCATCGCGCTGGCGTGCGCAGGCGCATCGGCCGCCAGCGACCAGCCCGGCAAGGGCGTGAAGGTGTCGCCGCTCAAGAGCTCCATCGCCGAAGAAAGCTTCCAGACCCTGATCGTCATGAAGGCCCTGGAGAAACTGGGCTACGACGTGCAGCCCTTCCAGGAGGTCGAGTACCCCACGGCCCACGTGGCGATTGCCAATGGCGACGCCACTTTCCTGGCCACGCACTGGAACCCGCTGCACGCCGACTACTACAAGAACGCGGGCGGCGACGCCAAGCTGTTCCGCAAGGGTGTCTACTCGGACAACGCGGCCCAGGGCTACCTGATCGACAAGAAGACCGCCGACGAATACAAGATCACCAATATCGGCCAGTTGAAGGCCCCCAAGATCGCCAAGCTGTTCGACTCGGACGGCGACGGCAAGGCCGACCTCACCGGCTGCACGCCGGGCTGGGGCTGCGAGGCCGTGATCGAGCACCATCTGACGGCCTACAAGCTGCGCGACACCGTGACCCACAAGCAGGGCACGTACTCGGCGCTGATCGCCGACACCATCTCGCGCTACAAGGCCGGCAAGCCCATCCTCTACTACACCTGGACGCCCTACTGGGTGAGCAACGTGCTCAAGCCCGGCAAGGACGTGGTCTGGCTGGAGGTGCCGTTCTCCTCGCTGCCCGGCGAACAGGCCAAGCTGGACACCAAGCTGCCCAACGGCAAGAACTACGGCTTCGTGGTGAACAAGCAGCAGATCATCGCCAACAAGGCCTTCACCGACAAGCATCCCGATGCCGCCAAATTGTTCGAGCTGATGCAGGTCCCCGTGGGTGACATCAGCGCACAGAACCACATGATGAGCCAGGGCCAGAACAAGCCCTCGGACATCAACCGCCATGTGGACGGCTGGATCAAGGCCCACCAGAAGACCTTCGACGGCTGGCTGGAACAGGCCCGCGCCGCAGCCCGCTGAACGCTGCGTGGGGGAGCCGCTCCAGGCGTTCCCCCGGCTTCCTGCTTCAAAGGCCCGCTTCGGCGGGCCTTTTGAACATGCGCAGGGCGATGGCCGTGACCACCACGCCCGCCACCAGCGCCACCGCATACATGGCCACATGGGTCACGGCGTTGGGAATGGGCGCGACAAAGATGCCGCCATGAGGCACCTTCAGCTCCACCCCCGCCAGCATGGACACGGCGCCAGCCACGGCCGAGCCCAGCACCAGGGCCGGAATCGTGCGCAGCGGATCGCGTGCCGCATAGGGAATGGCCCCCTCGGTGACAAAGGCCAGGCCCAGCACGCCGGCCGAGGCGGCGCTGCCGCGCTCCTCGCGCGTGAAGCGGTCGGCAAACAGGCGCGTGGCCAGGGCCAGCCCCAGCGGCGGCGTCATGCCGGCGATCATGGCTGCAGCCATGGGCGTGTAGACCTGGCTCGCGATCATTCCCGTGGAAAACGCATAGGCGGCCTTGTTCACCGGCCCGCCCATGTCAAAGGCCATCATCGCGCCCAGCAACAGGCCCAGCAGCAAGGCACTCGCCCCCTGCATGCCGCGCAGCCAGGCGCTCAGCCACTGCAGCAGCTCGGCCACGGGCGCACCGACCAGATAGAACATCAGCAGCCCCGTGAACAGGCTGCCCAGCACAGGCAGGATCAGCATGGGCAGCAGGCCCTTGAGCGCCTGCGGCAGCCGGATGTGCGCCGCCATGAAGGCCACGCCGTAGCCTGCGATGAAGCCGGCCGCGATGCCGCCGATGAAGCCCGCGCCCATGCTGGACGCGATCATTCCGCCGATCATGCCCGGCGCAATGCCGGGCCGGTCGGCAATGGAGTAGGCGATGTAGCCGGCCAGCGCCGGCACCATGAGCGCAAAGCCGCCCTTGGCGCCGATCTGGAACAGTGTCCAGCCCAGGGTTCCCTGGTGCGCATCGTCATGGACGTAGATGCCGCCCAGCGCAAAGGCCATGGCGATCAGAATGCCGCCCGCCGTGACGAAGGGCAGCATGAAGGACACGCCGGTCATCAGGTGGCGATAGGCACCGCCACCCTGGGACCTGGACGGCGTGGCCACGGCGGCGCCAGCGGAAGCGTCTGCAGAGGTGGCCCCATGCACGGCGGCTTCGGCCAGCGCCCTGGTGATCAGCCCCGAGCCGTCGCGTATGGCCGGCTTGGTGCCGCTGCGCAGCAACGGCTTGCCGGCGAAGCGCGCAAGATCGACCTCGCGGTCGGCGGCGATGATGACCAGGTCGGCCTCGGCAATCTCCTGCGGCGTGAGCGCATCGAGCGCGCCCACCGAGCCTTGCGTCTCCACGCGCATGGCGTGGCCGAGCGCGGCCGCGCCGCGCTGCAGTCCCTCGGCCGCCATGAAGGTATGGGCGATGCCCGTGGGGCAGGAGGTGACGGCCACGATCCGCTTGCCAATGCGCTCGCCCGAGCGCTCGCCTGCGTAGCCGGCGGCAGCGCAGCGTGCAAGCACGCCGGCCGGATCATCCAGCGCCTCGCGCAGGCTGCAGCGCTCGACGGCGGCCTGCGCGAAGCGGGAGGCATCAGCGTCGGCATCCCCCACGATCAGCAATTGCCCGGCCTGCGCGGCGGCATCGGCCGCATGCAGGCCGATCACGCCTCGGCTGGCGCGTATTTCCACGGCCAGGGGCCTCGTTCCGGCCGCATGGCGCAGGGCTTCGGCAGCCAGCAGCGCTTCGGCGTCGCGCCCGGCGGCTGCGATCACCACAAAAAGAGGGTTCATGAAAGCTCCTGAAGAACGGGGGACCACGGCCACTGGCATGGCTCCAGCAGCACGCTGGCGGCCAGGGCCTGGACGCGGTTGGCATCGACTTCGCGCGCGGGCGCGGCCTGCAGCCAGGCCAGCGCGCTGGCCGTGGACAGGCGTGCGGTGTCCGCAAGATCCAGTCCGCGCAGCCGCGCGGCCACCATGCCCGCGACCATGGCATCGCCCGCGCCCACGGAGCTGCCGCGTGCCCGCTGCGGCGGCCGCGCAATCACCGCGCCTTGCGCGCTGGCGAACAGCGCGCCCTCCTCGCCCATGGACACCACGACCAGCCCCAGCCCCCTGTCCAGCAGGCTGCGCGCGGCGGCCAGCAGCGTGTCGCGGCTGTCCAGGCGCTGGCCTGTGGCGGCCTGCAACTCCTCCCGGTTGGGCTTGATGGCCCAGGGCATGGCCGCATGGGGGGTCGTCGCCAGGGCGGCGGCCAGGGGGGCCTCGCTGGTGTCCAGCAGCACGTCGGCACCGGCGGCCACGGCCTGGGCCTGGAGCCGGGCCCAGCTGTCCGCAGGCAGGCCGGCCGGCAGGCTGCCCGACAGCACCACGGCCAGCCCTGGCCGCAGATACCGGGCCAGCGCGCGCATGACGGCGTCCAGATGCGCTTCGGCCAAGGCCAGGCCCGGCAGGTTGATGTCCGTGGTCTGGCGTCCGCCGTCGGCCACCAGCTTGATGTTGGTGCGCGTCTGGCCCGGCACGCGCAGGCAGGCGTCGGCAATGCCGCGCTGGGCGAACAAGGCCTCGAACATGCCGGCGTTGTCGCTGCCCAGCACGCCCAGCGCGGCCGTGGAAACGCCCAGGCCCGCCAGGGCGGCGGCGACATTGATGCCCTTGCCGCCCGGCGCCTGCACGCTGCCCAGCGCGCGCTGCACCTGGCCGGGCAGCAGCGCATCCAGGGTCACAAGCTGGTCTATGGCCGGGTTCAGGGTCACGGTGATGGCTTGCGGGGCGTTCATGCCGTCACCTCCATGGTCAGTTCGCGCACCTGCGCGGCATCCTCGCAGCCGAGCGCCCTGTCTGCGAGCGCCTGCAACTGCCGCAGGCTGGCCGCGCGCAGGCCGGCCTTGACACCGGCGATGTCGTTGGGCGTCATGGACAGCTCGCCCACCCCCAGTCCCGCCAGCAGCAGCGCACCGAACGGGTCGCCTGCCAGTCCGCCACAGACGCCCACGGGGCGCGCGCGGGTGGCGGCGCCCTGCACGGTGGCGCGCACCATCCGCAGCACGGCCGGATGCAGACTGTCCGCCTCGGCCGCCAGCTGCGGGTTCTGGCGGTCCATGGCCAGCACGTACTGGGTCAGGTCATTGGTGCCTATGGAGAAGAAATCGGCATGGCGGGCCAGTGCGTCGGCCTGCACGGCGGCGGCGGGCACCTCGATCATGATGCCCAGCGGCAGGACCGGGGCGTCCAGCTCGGCGCGCAGCCGCTCGCAGGCCGCGCGCAGCGCCAGCAGCTCCTGCACGCTGGTGACCATGGGAAACATGACCGACAGCCTTGCGCCATCGCGGGCCGCCCGGTACAGGGCGCGCATTTGGGGCTCCAGCAGGTCGGGGCGGCGCAGCAGCAGCCGCGCGCCGCGCACGCCCAGGAAGGGGTTGTCCTCGCGCGGCAGCTCCAGGTGGGCGACCTGCTTGTCGCCGCCGATGTCCAGCGCGCGAACGATCAGCGGCCGGCCCTCCAGCGCCTGTGCCATGGCGCGGTAGGTTTCGTACTGCTCGTCCTCGCCGGGCGTGCTGCCGCGCTCCAGGAACAGGAATTCCGTGCGCATCAGGCCCACGCCCTCGGCGCCCTGGGACAGGGCCAGCGGCACCTGCTCGGGCAGGTTGACGTTGGCGCAGACTTCGATGCGCACGCCATCGGTGGTGATGGCAGGCAGGCTGCGCTGCGCGGACACGCGTTCCTGCAGTGCCCGCTGCTCGGCCATGTGGGCATGCGCCGAAGCCAGGTCCTGCTCCGAGGGATCAAGGTAGATGCGGCCATTGGCGCCATCGACGATGGCCAGGGCCCCATCGGCCATGCCCAGCACGCCGCCGCCTGCCGCCACGGCGGCCGGCAGCCCCAGCGTGCGCGCGAGTATGGCCGTGTGCGAGGTGGGACTGCCCTGCGCCGTGACCAGCGCGGCCACGCGCGCCGTGTCCAACTGGGCAGTTTCCGAGGGCGAGAGATCGGCCGCGACCAGGATGCAGCCGCCTTCGGGCAGGCCATCCGGTCCCGCCGCTGCCAGCGAGGGCTGCAGTTGCACCAGCACGCGCCGGCCCACGTCGCGCAGATCGGCGGCACGCGCGGCCAGCGCGGGGTTGTCCAGCGCCTGGAGACGGGCAGACCCCTCCTCCACGGCACGGTCCCAGGCCCAGGCCACGCCGTGGCCCTGGACCATGAACTGGCAGGCACGCGTAATGAGTCCGGTGTCGCCCAGCCACTCGGCCTGCGCGCTGAAGATGGCTGCATCGCCTTCGCCCAGGCGGCGGCAGGTGTCGTCATGCAGGGCGCGCAGTTGGCCCTGCGTCTCGGCCAGCGCCGCATGCAGCCGCGCACCGCCCACGCTGAGCGGCTCGGGCAGGTCGGGAATCTCGGCGGCCTCCACACGCCACTGGTGGATGCGGGCCACGGCCAGCCCCGGGCTGGCGCCCAGGCCCACAAAGGCAGGCCGCGCCAGCGGCGGCAGCCAGCCCGTGGTGGGCGATTCGGCCGCCTTGCGCGCAGCGGCGTCGGCATCGGCACGCTCCTGGGCCACCAGGGCCTGGGCCACGGCACACAGGCGCTCGACCGCGGCCCTGGCGTCGGGTCCCTCTGCCGAGACAGTGACCTTGTCGCCTTCGCGCAGCCCCAGCTGCAGCAGGCTGGCCATCTGCCGCGCATCGGCCACCTCGCCGCCATGGCGCACCTGGATGCGCGAGGCAAAGCCGCGCGCCGCCTCCGCCCAGCGCGTGGCAGGCCGCGCGTGCAGGCCGTTGGGATAGGCAATGGTCCATTCGCGCGCCTCGGCCAGATCCACTGCCGCCGGTCGCGCGGCAGGCGGCGCCGGGTCCGCTTCCCCCTGGAGCACATCGATGACCTGCTGCGCATCGCCCGTGGTGAACAGCGCCTGCAGCCGGGGTGTCTGCAGCAGGCCGGCCAGGCGGCGCAGCAAGGTGATGTGGGCATCGGAGCGTGCCGCCACCGCCACGACCAGATGCACGTTCTGGCCGGCATTCCAATCCAGGCCCTCGCGCACCTGGAGCACGGCCACCGCATCGCGCAGCACCAGGGCCCGGTCTTCGGCGCGGCCATGGGGAATGGCCACGCCGTGGCCCAGAAAGGTTTCGGCCTGGGCCTCGCGCGCCTGCATGCCGGCGGCATAGCCAGGGGCCACGCAGCCGCTGTCGTGCAGCAGCCGGGCCGCCTGGGCAATGGCGTCGGCCTTGTCGCGCACCCTGGCGTCCAGGCGCACGGCGATCTGCAGGCCCGCAGGAGCGGTGGGTGCAACCGCCGGAAGGGATGAATGGGCATTGATCATGGCGCGGATTTTGGGAACGTTCCCAACCATCAGTCAATCTGCACTGCAACATAACCTGGCAATTCTTTGGAGTTATCCTCTGCGGCACACCACAACCAACGGGAACGATTGCATTGAGCATCAGCATCAACGATGTGGCCCGTGCGGCCGGGGTTTCCAAATCGACGGTATCGCGCGCGCTGGCTGGCGGCTCGGTCAGCGAGGAGGTCCGGGCGCGGGTCGCGGCCGCCGTGCAGGCCACGGGCTACCGGCCCAATCTCATGGCGCGCCGGCTGCGCGCCCGCGACGCGGGGCCCATGGGCGTGCTGGTGGCCGACATACGCAACCCGTTTTTCACGGCCCTGATCCGCGCGGTCGAGGCCGAGGCCTATCGCCAGGGCCGGCGTGTGCTGTTGTGCAATACCGACGAAGACCCGCAGCGCGAAGCCATGTACCTTCAGCTCATGCAGGAGGAGCGCATCGCGGGGCTGATCTTCGCGCCCACCCAGGCCAGCCTACACAAGCTGGAGCGCATGCAGCTGGAGTTCCCCGTCGTCCTGGTGGACCGGGCGGGCACCCCGGCCTTCCATGACTGCGTGGTGCTGGACAACGCCCAGGCCTGCGCCACCCTGGTCGGGCATCTGGTGGACCAGGGCTGCCGCCGCATTGCCGGCGTCTTCGGCAGCACCAGCAGCACGGCGCGCGAGCGCTGCGACGGCTATCTGGCCGCCATGCGCGATGCGGGCCTGGCGCCCGACTTGCGCCAGTTGCCCCCGACCAGCGATGCCGCCGAGGCCGAGGTCGCGCAATGGCTGCGCCAGCCGCAGCGGCCCGATGCCTTCGTGGCAAGCAACAGCCTGCTGCTGGAAGGCTGCCTGCGCGCGATACGCGCCGCAGGCCTGCGCATCCCGGGCGATGTGGCGCTTGCCGGTTTCGACAACGAGCGCTGGACAGAACTGGTGGCCCCCGCCATCACCGTGATCGAGCAGCCGGTGGAGGCCATGGGCCGCGCCGCATTCGGCCTGCTCATGGAGCGGCTGCACACGCCGGACCTGCCGCTGCGCAAGGTGATCATGCAGGGGCGCTGCATCGTGCGCGAGTCCACCCAGGCGGCGGGCTGAGGCGCTGCACCGGGGCGGACATCACGCTGGAATTACGCCGGAATCACACAGGGACCTGCAACTGGCGCACGGCGTCGTCCACGCTCCAGCCCGCATAGCTGTCGGGCGGCAGGGCCGGATTGCCCACGCGCGCCAGCAGATCGCGCACGGGGTCCTTGACGCGGGCCAGGGCCAGCGGCACGCCCAGTTGCCGCAACTGGGCCGCGAAGTCGCACAGCGCCTCGACACTGGTGGCATCGAGATCGGCCGAATCCTCCAGGCTGAGCACCACGCCGCGGGGCGACGGCAGGGATTGCAGGCGCTCCCGGATGGCCGCAAACACCGGGTCGGCATTGCCGAAGAACAGCGGCGCCTCGGGCCGCGCGATCAGCAGGCCGGCCGGCACCACCGCGTCGGGGTGGCGTGCGGCATCGACAAAGTCATGCGTGTCTCCCAGCCTGCCGAGCCAGCTCACGTGCGAGCGGGACAGCGTTTGCAGCAGCATGAGCAGGCTGGCCGCGATGGCCAGCAGCAGCCCGTCGAGCACGCCCAGCGCCAGCACGGCAAGGAAGGCCAGCACCACGATCAGGCGATCCCGCCGCCAGGCGAAGTAGGGACGCAGCGCGGCAGGGTTCAGCGTGTGGCCCACGGCGTGGATGACGATGGCGGCCAGCAGCGGCTCCGGCGTGCGCTCTATCCAGGGCAGCAGCAGCCAGACGGCCAGGCCCACCACGGCGCAGGCCACCAGGCCCGCGGCCCGGCTTTGCGCGCCCGCCACCTCGTTGGCCGATGTGGCCGAGTAGCCCGCGCCCACGGGCATGCCATGGAACACGCCCGACAGCAGGTTGGCCGCACCCAGCGCCATCAGGTCGCGGTTGGCATCGACGCGGTCGCCATGGCGCAGCGCAAAGCTGCGGATGGAGCCATAGGACTCGGCATAGAGGATGAGCGCCATCGCAAAGGCCAGCTCGCCCAGGCGCAGCCATTCGGCGCGCGACAGCGAGGGAATGCCGGGGTTGGAGAAGTCCAGCCGTATCGGCCCCACGGCCGCAATGCCCCAGCGCGCGCACCAGCCGCCCGCATCCAGCGCAATGCCGGCCGCAATCACCAGCAAGGCCGCAGGCAGGCTGCGCCAGCGGCCCAGCGCACGCATCAGCAGCAACGCCGCAACGGCCATGGCCAGACCCGCTGCATTCCAGTGCCGCCAGCCGGCCAGCAACTCCCAGACAAAGCGCGGCAGATCGCCATGCACGGGCTGGAAGGCGACGGCATGCGGGATCTGCTTGACCACGATGGTCAGCGCCAGCCCCAGCGCAAAGCCACGCAGCACGGGCTTGGCGATGAAGTTGGATACGGCGCCCAGCCGCGCCAGCCCCGCCACCACGAAGAACAGGCCCGTCAGCAGCACGATGCCCACGCCCAGCAGCATGCGCTGCTGCGGCGAGGTGCCGGCCATGGACGCCGTAGCCGCCAGCAGCACGGCGGCGGAAGAGGACGTGGCCGAGACGATGGCGAAGCGGCTGGTCCCCAGCAGGCCATAGGCCAGCAGCCCGGCGAACAGCGCAATCACCCCGGCCTGCGGCGGCAGGCCGGCGATGCCCGAATAGGCCACGGCCTCGGGCAGCAGCAGGCCCGCGATGGACAGGCCGGCGCCCCAATCGGCCAAGGCAGGCAGGCCAGGCGCACGCATCAGGATTGCGGAGCAACGACGCCGGACCACCCCGGCAGGTAGCGCGCCTCGGCGCCGTGCGCCAGGCCCAGGGCCTCGTGCAGGGCCTGCTCCGGCAAGGCCACATCGCCCTTGCCGCTGCGCAGGTCCTTGGGTGCAAAGCGCGTTCGGAAAAAATCGGCCCAGAGGAATTCGACGAAAGGCGCCGTGTCCTTGGCATAGCCTCCGGCCTTGCGCACGGCGCCGGCCAGGCTGCGGTAGGGGTCGTCGCGCAGGCGGTCCAACTGCTCGGGCATCTTGGCCCAGTCGCAGCGGCGGCCGCGCTCGTCATACGGATGGGCCCATTGGTGGAATTCCATCAGGCGCCAGAACATCAGCGGATCGGCCTCGCTGAAATCGGCCAGCTGCATGACCCAGACCTGCTCCACGGACTCCTGCGTCAGCGCCAGCCCCAGGTGGTGATGGTCGACGATGTAGTGCAGGCCATGCGGCCCCAGCACGGCGGGAAACCAGTGCGATGCCAGAACGCCTTCGCGCTCCTTGCGCTTGAGGCGGCCCCACTGGGCGCGCTTGGTCTGCACTTCGGCCGCGCCTATGGTCATCTGCGTGGGACGCAGTGCGTCCAGAGAAACCCGGATCAGATGCTGCTGTGCTCTCATCGTCCAAACCTCCATTGCATCGAAAGTGCGGACCCGGCGGGCTGCCTGGTCCGGCATCCAGAATACGCCTTCGGGGTTACAAATGGTCGCAACAACGGACTTGCACCCATAATCGCTCACAATTTTGTCCCGTTGACCTCATGACCCAGCCCCAACACCCCATCGTCCATGGCACGGAAGACGTGCTGATCAGCCTTTGCAATTCGGTATCCCGTGTGCTCCAGGTGGCCACGCAGTGCCCCATCCAGTATTCGGGCATGGTGCAACGCATCACCAAGACCAGCCTCAAGCCCGACATCGGCTGCTTTGTCCTGGTGGACGGCGGCTTCTCGGGCCTGGTGATCATCAACTTCTCGGCCGCCGCCGCCATGGAGCTGTACCGCAGCTACATGCTGAGCATGGGCATGGGCGAGGATGACCTGGCCACCTCCTATACCTCGGACGATGTCAGCAACGTCATGGGCGAGCTGATGAACCAGGTGGTGGGCGACTTCACCAGCAAGGTCCAGCGCGAGCTTCAGACCTATATCACCCAGAGCCAGCCCAAGATGATCCGCCTGAACAAGCAGGTCAACCTCAGCGTGGACGCCAACCTCGACTCCCCCGAGGCGCGCCGCGTGACCTTCTACACGGGCAACAACAACATCTTCTACCTCGAACTGGCCATGGACCGCACCGAGTTCATCAAGGTCGTGGACTTCGAGCCCCAGGAGCGCCCCGATCCCGATGCGCTCATGGCCCAGACCGCCGCCAGCGCCCCGGCCGCAGCGCCCGCGCCCGACGCCAGCACCGACACCGACGAACTGCTCAAGTCGCTGGGCATGTAACTGCCGGCACACGGCTCCGGCACAGGGCCCCGGCCCACGGCCCCGGCACTGCGGGCAAGACCCTGATGCATGCGGATGTATCAGGGCGGCCTCGCCAACGACATCGTTGATATGCAGATAATTGGGATGCCAACTATTTGAATATCACCCGATGTCGTCCCCTTTCGCCCCCTTCCCGCCCACGCAGGCCGACCCCGCTGCCGTGCAAAGGCATTTCATGTTCACGCTGGGACAGGTGAACAAGCAGTGGCGCCGCACGCTGGACCGGCTGCTGGCGCCCATGGGACTGACCCAGGCGCTTTGGATGCCGCTGATGCACCTGGCGCGCTCGCCCGAGGCCATGCGCCAGAAGGACCTGGCCCACTCGCTGGCGCTGGACAGCTCCTCCGTCGTGCGGCTGGTGGACGGCCTGGCCGCCCAGGGCTGGATAGAACGCGTGGACGACAGCGACCGCCGCGTCAGGAAAATCCAGCTCACGCCAGCCGGCCATGCCCAGGTCGAAGCCGTGCAGGGCCTGCTGCAGCAGGCGCGTGCCCAGGTGCTGGGCGCCGTGCCGCCCGAGGAACTGGATGCGGCATACGCCACGCTGCAGCGCCTGCTGCAAGCCATGGCCGCCGAGCCCGCGTCCGACGAGGACCTGCCCGACGAGCAGGCTGCCTGAGATGGCGGCCGAGCACTCTTCGCTGCCACCCGCGCAGGGCCATACTGCGGCCAGCCGCAAGGCGCCGCTATGGCTGCTGGTGATCGTGACCATCGTCGGCACGCTGGCCATGCACATGTTCCTGCCCGCCCTGCCCGATGCGGCACGCCAGCTCCAGGCCGGCGCCAGCCAGATGCAGCTGACCATCACGGTCTACATCCTGGGCCTGGGCGTGGGCCAGCTGATCTACGGCCCGCTGTCGGACAGCCTGGGGCGCCGCCCCATGCTGCTGGCCGGGCTCATCCTCTATGCGCTGGCCAGCCTGGCGGCCTTTCTCGCCCCGTCCGCCCCCTGGCTGATCGGCGCGCGGCTGCTCCAGGCGCTGGGCGGCTGCGCCGGCCTGGCCCTGGGCCGCGCCATTGCGCGCGACTCGAGCACGCCCGAAAACGCCGTGGGCAGCCTGGCGCTGCTCAACCTGATGATGATGATCGGCCCGGGCATCGCGCCGGCCATCGGCTCGGCCATCGACGATGCCCTGGGCTGGCGCGCCATCTTCGGCACGCTGGCCGTGGTCGGCGGCGTGACGGCCTTCGCCATCTGGAAGCTGCTGCCCGAAACCGGCCAGCCCACGGGCCGCCTGCACCTGGGCACCATCCGTGACGACTACCGCAGTCTGCTGCGCTCCCCGGCCTTCGTGGGCTTTGCCGTGGGCGGCGGCTGCGCCACCACGTCCATCTATGCATTCCTGGCGGCGGCGCCCTTCGTGTTCATCGAGCATCTGCACTCCAGCAAGCACGAGGTGGCCATCTACCTGGGTGTGCTCATGGGCGGCATGGCCGTGGGCAATGCGCTGGCCCGCCAGCTGATACGCCACTGGCCCCTGGAGCGGCTGATGCTCAACGGCAATCTGCTGAGCCTGGCCAGCGCGGCCATGCTGCTGTTGCTGGCCCTGTTCAACCAGCTCACGCCGGCCATCGTGGTCGCGCTGATGGTGCTGTTCGCGCTGGGCTCGGGCCTGACCAGCCCTGCGGCGCTGGCCAGCGCGCTCAGCGTGCATCCGCGCCTCACGGGCTCGGCCGCCGGTGTCTACGGCAGCACCCAGATGGCTGTGGGCGGCCTGTGCACGCTGGGCGCCAGCCTGGGCAGCAACCCGGCGCTGTCAGCAGCGCTGGCCCTGGTCGTGGCCTGCGTACTGGGGCAACTGGGCTTTCGCAGCGCGCTGCGCCACGCGCAGCGTGCTCCCGGCTGAGGGCCGCCCCGGCTGAGGGCCACAGTCGCCCAGGCGACGGTCCGGCCGCATGCGGGTGCGAGGTGCGCAGGCCCTCGATTACATTGGCGCAGCCGTGGCCAGCCGCCACGGCCCACAGGAGACAAAAAACCATGCGCCAACTTTCCTTTTCCTTCGTCCTGCGCCAGGCCGCCACCGGCACGGTGGCAGCCGCCGCGCTGCTGGCCGGCACAGCCGCCCAGGCCGGCTCCATCGAGGCCGCCGAGTTCAAGAGCGCCACGCTGCAGCGCAGCTGGACCTACAACGTCTACCTGCCCACGGGCTACGACGCCCAGTCCAGGCTGCGCTACCCCGTCATGTACCTGCTGCACGGCAATGACGGCCAGCGCAATGACTGGCCCGTCAAGGGCAATCTGCTGCGCACCGTGGACCAGCTGATCCAGAACGGAGAGATCCCGCCCGCCATCATCGTCATGCCCGATGCGGGAACGACCTGGTACGTGGACCTCAAGGAGCCCATGGAGACGGCCTTCTTCCAGGACCTCGTCCCCCATGTCGAGAAGAAGTACCGCACGCTCACCAGCCGCGACGGCCGCGTGATCGGCGGCCTGTCCATGGGCGGCTACGGCGCGCTGCGCTACGTGCTCAAGTATCCCGAGAAATTCCAGGCCGCCGCCCTGCTGAGCCCCGCCATCTACAACCCCGAGCCGCCCGCCGATTCCTCGGCACGCTCGGTCAAGGTCTTTGCCGAGCCCAACACCGGCGGCCAGTACAGCACCACCGTCTGGAAGAGCTACAACTACCCCGTGCTCTGGGACAGCTTTCTCGCCCGCAAGATCAGCGTGCCCATGTACATCAACTCGGGCGACGACGATGAGTTCATGATCGAGTCCGACGCCGCCCAGCTCTACGCCCAGCTGCGCAGGAACAAGCAGCCCGCCGAGCTGCGCATCGTCAACGGCAAGCATGAATGGCCGGTCTGGGAAAGCACCATCGGCGACGCGCTCAAGTACGTGTTCCGCACCGTGCGCCGCCCGCAGGCCGACAACTGAGCCAGGCCATGAAGCAAAAAAGGGAGCCGGCCGGCTCCCCTTTTTGATGGCATCAGCAGGCCTTACAGATTGCCGACCATCTTGGCAGGGATCACCCAGGCGTCGAACTGTTCGCCGGTCAGGTGGCCGGAAGCCACGGCGGCTTCACGCAGGCTGGAGCCTTCCTTGTGCGCCTTCTTGGCGATGTAGGCCGCCTTGTCGTAGCCGATGTGCGGGTTCAGCGCGGTGACCAGCATCAGCGAGCGCTGCACCAGTTCGGTGATGCGCTCGCGGTTGGGCTCGATGCCCACGGCGCAGTGGTCGTTGAAGCTCTTCATGCCATCGGCCAGCAGGCGCACGCTCTGCAGGAAGTTGTGCGAGACCATGGGGCGGAACACGTTCAGCTCGAAGTTGCCCGAGGCGCCGCCAAAGTTGATCGCCACGTCGTTGCCGAAGACCTGGGCCGCCAGCATGGTCACGGCCTCGCTCTGCGTGGGATTGACCTTGCCGGGCATGATGGACGAGCCGGGCTCGTTCTCGGGGATGGAGATCTCGCCCAGGCCGCTGCGCGGGCCCGAGGCCAGCCAGCGCACGTCGTTGGCGATCTTCATCATGCTGGCGGCCAGCGTCTTGAGCGCGCCGTGCGCATGGACCAGGCCGTCGCAAGAAGCCAGGGCCTCGAACTTGCTGGGCGCCGTCACGAACGGGTAGCCGGTGAGCTGGGACAGCTCGGCCGCCACGCCCTCGGCATAGCCCTTGGGCGCATTCAGGCCCGTGCCCACGGCCGTGCCGCCCAGCGCCAGCTCATACAGGTGCGGCAGCGCGGCGCGCACATGCTTTTCGCCATGGGCCAGCTGGGCCACCCAGCCCGAGATTTCCTGGCCCAGCGTCAGCGGCGTGGCGTCCTGCAGGTGGGTGCGGCCGATCTTGACGATGTCGGCATAGGCCTCGCTCTTGGCCTGCAGCGTGTTGCGCAGCAGGGCAATGGCGGGCAGCAGCTTTTGCTCGATGGCGGTGACGGCGGCCACGTGCATGGCGGTCGGGAACACGTCGTTGCTCGACTGGCTCTTGTTCACGTCGTCATTGGGGTGGACCAGGCGCGATTCGCCGCGTTCGCCGCCGAGGATTTCGCTGGCGCGGTTGGCCAGCACCTCGTTGACGTTCATGTTGGTCTGCGTGCCCGAGCCGGTCTGCCAGACCACCAGCGGGAACTCGTCCGGGTGCTTGCCGGCGATCACCTCGTCGGCGGCGGCCAGGATGGCCTGGGTCTTCTTCTCGTCCAGCAGGCCCAGCTTGTGGTTGACGGTGGCCGAGGCCTTCTTGACCTGGGCCAGCGCATGGATGATCTCGCGCGGCTGCTGCTCTCCGCTGATGTCGAAGTTCTGCAGCGAACGCTGCGTCTGCGCGCCCCAGAGCTTGTCTGCGGGGACGGCTATGGGTCCGAAAGTGTCTTTTTCCTGGCGGGTCGCGGTCATTGGTATGGACTCCTTGGTGAAAACAACGCGGCGCAGTTGGCTGGAGGCAGGTCGGCGGGCCGCGCAGGACGTGGCTCGGGGATGTCTGGCTGGCAGGGCCGCAATGGCAAAAACCCGCCCATGGTAACCCCGCAAATGGGAACCTCTCGCATCCATCCCCCACTGCGGTGTCGCGCAGGCCGGCTTGTCCAGCCAAACCCCTCGACTCTTGTACAAGACTGCGCCCATTGCGTGCACTTTCCCTCCTGTAGCGCCGATAATCGCCCCCGGGATTCCCCTCCCCTGTTCCCCCGATCAAAAAGACACCCCACCGATGACCACCACGATCCGCCAGCAGGACCTGATCGACTCGATCGCAGGCGCCCTGCAGTACATCAGCTACTACCACCCCGCCGACTACATCGCCCACCTGGCCCGCGCCTACGAGCGCGAGCAGAGCCCGGCGGCCAAGGACGCGATGGCCCAGATCCTGACCAACTCCAAGATGTCGGCCACCGGCCACCGCCCGATCTGCCAGGACACCGGCATCGTCAACGTGTTCCTGAAGGTGGGCATGGACGTGCGCTGGGAAGGCTTCACGGGCGGCCTGGAAGACGCCATCAACGAAGGCGTGCGCCGCGGCTACAACCACCCCGACAACACGCTGCGTGCCTCGGTCGTGGCCGATCCGCTGTTCGCGCGCAAGAACACCAAGGACAACACGCCTGCCGTCATCAACGTGCAGATCGTGCCCGGCGACAAACTGGACGTGACCGTGGCAGCCAAGGGCGGTGGCTCGGAGAACAAGTCCAAGATGATCATGATGAACCCCAGCGACAATCTGGTGGACTGGGTTCTCAAGACCGTTCCGACCATGGGCGCGGGCTGGTGCCCGCCGGGCATGCTGGGCATCGGCATCGGCGGCACCGCCGAGAAGGCCGTGCTGCTGGCCAAGGAAAGCCTGATGGAAGACCTGGACATGTACGAGCTGCAGGCCAAGGCATCGCGCGGCGAAAAACTCGACCAGGTCGAGGAACTGCGCCTGGAGCTGTACGAGAAGGTCAACGCCCTGGGCATCGGCGCGCAGGGCCTGGGCGGCCTGGCCACCGTGCTGGACATCAAGATCAAGATGTACCCCACGCACGCGGCCTCCAAGCCCGTGGCCATGATCCCCAACTGCGCGGCCACGCGCCACGCGCACTTCGTGATGGACGGCTCCGGCGCGGTCTACATGGACGCGCCCTCGCTGGACCTGTGGCCCAAGATCGACTGGGAGCCTGACTACAACAAGTCGCGCCGCGTGGATCTCAACGCCCTGACCAAGGAAGAAGTGGCCAGCTGGAAGCCCGGCGACACCCTGCTGCTCAACGGCAAGATGCTCACGGGCCGCGATGCCGCCCACAAGCGCATCCAGGACATGCTGGCCAGGGGCGAGAAGCTGCCCGTGGACTTCACCAACCGCGTGATCTACTACGTCGGCCCGGTGGACCCAGTCAAGGACGAGGCCGTGGGCCCGGCAGGCCCCACGACGGCCACCCGCATGGACAAGTTCACCGACATGATGCTGGAGCAGACCGGCCTGATCGCCATGATCGGCAAGGCCGAGCGCGGCCCGGTGGCCATCGAGTCCATCAAGAACCACCAATCGGCCTACCTGATGGCCGTGGGCGGCGCCGCCTACCTGGTGTCCAAGGCCATCAAGAACGCCAAGGTCGTGGGCTTCGAGGACCTGGGCATGGAAGCCATCTACGAGTTCGACGTGGTGGACATGCCCGTGACCGTGGCCGTGGATGCCGGCGGCACCAGCGCCCACATCACGGGTCCGGCCGAATGGCAAAAGCGCATCGCATCCGGGGAATTCAAGACCATTGAGATCGCTTCGGCCTGATCGGCCCGAAAGGCATCGCCGACAAGAAACCACCTTGCAGTGGTTTCTTGTCGTCTTATTCACGGACATGCCTTCTGGCGATCACGGCTCAGTAGACAAGGTTCGCACTGAACTCCCAGAAATTCCCATCCACCCCATCGGACACGGTGCTCCCACCTCCCACCACATAGATCCAGGGAGATACGGTGTAGCCAGGCAGCAGGGACACGACCGCCTCACCTGCCACACTGGCCAACTCGGTTGGACGGGGAGAAGAGTAACCGCCACCGATGACCATGGTGTTTTTGAGTGCACCTGCGGCATCGGCGACGAACAGTCCAAGCCAGATCAACCTGCCATCGCTGTTGGCTGTGATGGTTGCGCGGGCATTCGCCCTGATCCAGCAACTGGAATTCGCCGAGGACTTCAGCCTGCATCCATTGAAAACACGGCCTTCAGTGGAAATACTCGCAGATTCCAGCAGACCTTGAGCCCATGGAGTACCCAATTCCAGTGGGAAACGTGCGGCAGCGGGAATAAGCCTCCCATTTGGCATGCTGCGGCTTGAAAAGAAACCTTGGCGCACCATGGCCGAGGGCCCATCGATCTTTATGGGCCATATTCCCGTGGCATTGGATCCATCAGCCTTCGCGCTGGACACTCCGCTGATCGTCACATTCACAGACGGAAAAACCTCGTTGGCCACACGGTAACGAATGGTATGGGTTCCATCGGGCAGCCCATCCAGAGATCCCGCATCCAGATAATTTCCCCTGCTATCGGTTAGGCGGGAATGCTGTACCCATGCTGCATTATTGATGGAGGAATAAACCAAGGACTTCGGTGATGCACCAGTCACACTCCACACCTGGGAATTTCCGCGAATATAGTTCGTGGTACTCGTATTGAGAGTACCGTGGGTTGGCAAGAACCACATCTCGCAAACCTCGGCAATCCAGGGACCAAAGTACTGCATCGCATGTAGATCTCCAACGTTGGGCTGCTTTGCAACATACTCCGTGCCATTGTCTTGCAATAAACCTTCGAAAAGTTTTTGCCACGAGTTCCAACTGTTGTCCCCCTGGGAGCCCAACCTGGGGAAAAGGGTTTTGGCAGCACTAAGATCCTCCATGGCCTTGCGTGCGGCCGCATGCAGGAATCGGTGCCCCACATTGGTTGGATGAAGTCCATCTGCGCCCACCAGACCAAGTCGGCAGCATGGCCACAGCGGCAGGTCGAAGCTGCCATTGACATTGTTCAGGCTTCGAATGTAACCATCCAGAGCGAGCCAAGAGGTCATCGCAGATCGGTGGTTGCTGGCCACGGGGTTGGCAAGATTCTCCGTGCAATACAGTTGATTCAGCAGTCCAGATGCATTATTGTTGAAGAACGCTGGCAAAAAATGCCTGTTCAATAGAGACGCCGGTGAGCCATGTACCTTGTCATAGGGAGTTTCGCTGGCATACAAAATCACGGCACCAGGAAGTTGGGCGCGCAGAAAATCAAAAAGGCTATTGACATGCGCCTTTACCACCTCAATTGAATTTCCGCTTTGCTGAAAGAAGTCGTTGATTCCCAGCGCAACAATCACCATATCAGGACTTTCCTGAACACAGCGTTGAGCAGGAGTCATGGATCCGTAGGTAGGCTGCTCCATTGCACTCCTGAATGTATAGCCGTTATTACTCAGGTCGGTGACTTCTACCGGCTCTCCTCCGGATTGCATAGAGCTTTGCAGCAAAACTGGCCAGGGCACGTCATAGATCCCCTGCTGCGCGCTGATGCTATCGCCAATGACTGCTATCTTTTTTACCATTTTTGATACCTCTTTGCAGATTTCCATAAACCATCACCTGATGGCATGTACATCATCATGCAAACAGCAGACATCTTGACGCTTCTTCAAATGTGCTCTTGAAAAGCACATTCTTTATGTAGTGGCGCCAAATCTTCCAGATTATTTCAGTGAAGAGTGAATGGATGGAGGAAGCATCTACCCTTAATCTCTGCCTTAGATGGAAAATCTTCCACCGACATTCATACAGAGCGGCCTCTGAAAGATTTTTCGCCGCCAACAGCAATTTGTGTGAAACTGCGCCCCTTCATTTCATGTCTGGCAAAAACCATGACCATCGCGCTCGTCCTCATCGCCCTGCTGGCCGTGACCAGCCTGGCGTGGCGCCTGTTCTCCCGCCGCCATGTCCTGCCCTGCCCGTCCTGGCTGCGCTGGATGGTCGAGCTTGACAATCCCTTCGCGGCCAGCAACAAGGCCGCCTTCATCGTCGGTCAACTGCAGATCCAGCCGGGCATGAACGTACTGGACGCGGGCTGCGGCCCCGGCCGAGTCACCCTGCCATTGGCGCGTGCCGTCGGTGCACAGGGACAGGTGCTGGCCGTGGACCTGCAGCCGGCCATGCTCGAACAGTTGGCAGCCAAGGCGCGCGCCCAGGGGCTGGAGAATGTGCGCACCCAGGCTGCGGCGCTGGGCCAGGGACAGCTTGAAGCGCAGCAGCATGACCGGGCCGTGATCGCTGCCGTGCTGGGCGAGATACCGGACCGTGCAGCCGCGCTGGCCGATATCTTCCAGAGCCTTCGGCCCGGCGGCCTGCTGGCGATGGCCGAGCTGGTCTTCGATCCGCACTTCCAGCGCCGCTCCACCGTGGAGCAACTGGCGCGCGACGCGGGCTTCATCCCCCATTCCTTCCACGGCCATCGGGCCGCCTGCCTGCTGGTGCTTCAACGCCCGGTTGCGCCATGACAGACACGCCACCCTTTGCAGTGACCATCCGCACCCCGCACCTGCTGCTGCGCCAATGGCAGCCCCGGGACCTTGCTCCGTTTGCCGCACTCAATGCGGATGCCGAAGTCATGCGGCACTTTCCGGCACCACTGACACAGGCGCAAAGCGATGCCATGGCGGGCGGGATACGAGAAGAGATAGAGGAGCGCGGCTGGGGTCCGTGGGCCGCCGAATACCTGGCCACGGGCGAGTTCATCGGCTTCATCGGGCTGCATGTCCCAACGGCAGCCCTGCCTTTCCAGCCCTGTGTGGAGATCGCCTGGCGGCTGGCCCGGTCCTTCTGGGGCCAGGGCCTGGCCAGCGAAGGTGCCCTGGCCGCGCTGGGTCACGGCTTCGGAGTGCTGGGACTGGAGTCCATCGTCTCGTTCACCGCCTTGCCGAACCTGCGCTCGCAGGCCGTGATGCAGCGCCTGGGCATGCTGCGCGATGTGCACGACTTCGATCACCCCGCCCTGCCCGAAGGCCATCCACTGCGCCGGCACTGCCTGTATCGCATGACGCATGCGCAATGGCTGCAGCGGCAAGCCCCAGACAAGCATGGACAGGCCTGAGCGGGCATACTGGGCGCCGCCTCCAAAAGCCTTTATCCGAACCTCCACATGACATCCCCGGCCTCTCCCATCGGCGTTTTCGACAGCGGCATCGGCGGCCTCAGCGTGCTGCAGGCGCTGCGCCATGAACTGCCGCACGAGCGCTTCGTCTACCTGGCCGACAGCGGCCATGCACCCTATGGCGATGCGCGCGGCGATGCCTTCGTTCAGCAGCGCACGCGCACCATCGCGCGTCATCTGTGCGAGCAGCACCAGATCAAGGTGCTGGTGATCGCCTGCAACACGGCCACCGCAGCGGCCGTGGACATGCTGCGTGCCGAAATGCCCGAACTGCCCCTGATCGGCGTGGAGCCCGCCATCAAGCCCGCTTCGCTGTCGAGCCAGACCGGCCATGTGGGCGTGATCGCCACACGCGGCACGGTGAGCAGCGCACGCTTTGCGCGCCTGGTGGCCGACCATGGCCAGCGCGTGCAATTCCATGTCCAGCCCTGCGACGGACTGGCCAAGGCCATCGAGGAAAGCACGGAGCAGCCCGTTCCCGCCGACCCCATGGCCACCGAGGTGGCGCAACTGTGCGCCAGGTACGTGAGTGCCCTGGGCAGCTTCGGGCAGAAGACGGGCGAGATGGATTCCCTGGTGTTGGGCTGCACCCACTACATATTTGCCCGCGAGCAGTTGCGCACGCTGCTGGGGCCGGACATCCAGTTCATCGACACAGGCGCCCCGGTGGCCCGCCAGACGCGGCGCGTGCTGGACCGCCTGGGCACCCTGGCCAGGGAATCAGGACCCTTGCCTGCGGCAGAGGGCCAGGTCCAGCTGATGACCACGGGATCGCTGCAGGCCCTGCAGTCTGCCGCATCGCGCTGGCTGGAGCTGCCTGCGCAATGCTGCTCGTCCGTTCAGGTCGGCGAATCCAGCGCCGTCCCCGCGGCCGCTTGAATCAGGGCTGCGCCTGCCACAGGCGCCGGCCCGAGTGGTCCATCCAGCTCAGGTACAGCCGCAGCTCGAACTCCAGCTGGTGGTAGTCGGGCTCCATGTGGGTGCACAGCTGGTAGAAGGCCTTGTCGTGGTCGGGCTCGCGCAGATGCGCCAGCTCGTGAACGACGATCATGCGCAAGAAAGCCTCGGGCGCCTGCTTGAACAGTGCGCCGATGCGGATCTCATGCCGGGCATTGAGGCGGCTTCCCTGCACCACGGTGCGGCGCGTGTGCAGGCCCAGGGCGTTGTGGACCACATGGATGCGGCCGTCGTAGGCCACCTTGCTCAACGTGCCGGCATTGCGCATGTGCCGGCCCTTGAGGGCATCCACGTAGTCATAGAGGCTCTTGTCCGTGCGCACGGCATGGGCCTCGGGATGCTTGCGCAGCAGCCAGGCCTCGGCCTTGTCATCGGCCAGCCAGCTGCGCACCTGTGATTGCAGCGCGGCCGGGTAGGCGGACAGGTAGGGAAGAGGCAGCGCATCGCCAGCCACCTCGCGCCGCTGCTCGCGCTGGCGGCGCACGGTCTCGGTGACTGCTCCGGAGTATTTGGGCGTGCTGGCCTGTGCCGCCATGGCTGTACGCTGCGCGGGGCAGCGCCTTGCGCTCAATGCAGGTGGCGGGGGCGGCGGTTGCCGCCGTGGCCCGAACCCGATCCGCCCATGCCGCGCGGCGGCTTGCCGATCTCCAGCGAGCTGACCAGGGCGTCGAAGCGCTGGGAGAACAGCTTGTCGATCTCCTGCACCACGCCACCCAGCTCGGAGCCGTCGAAATGGCGCTCCATCAGATTGACCACGTCCTGCACCAGCAGATCGCGCTGCACCTGCATGATGGCCGCGGGCGTCGGACCCACGAAGAGCATGACGAAGTCGTCGCGCGACTCGGCCTCTTCGGACTCCTCTTCCTCGTCGAACTCGGTGTCGTAGAAGGTCACCTCGATGGCCGCGCCCTGCTCGGCCAGCTCGTTGATCCCCATGCACATGTCGTCCAGCGACTGGCGAAAATCCTCGTCGCCACGCACCGTCCAGCACACCTGGAGCAGACGCTCCTTGGTATCGAACTGGATGCCGGGCTCTTCCTCATAGACGCTGCCGGCGCCATCGGCCAGGGAGCGGGCCCCTGCATACTTCCACAGCGGACCCAGCGCTTCCTGCAACTGCTCGTAGGTCGTGTCGGGGCGCAGCAGCACTTGGCCGTGCACATGGATTTCAAATGGAGCGTTGTAATTCGACATGTTCTCGTCTGGGATGAGTTTGGCCACACCTGTCACGCCGCACCATGTGCCACGATCAATGTCAACGGAACGCATGCAGGCATCGCCATCACTGTCTGCCCGAGCCGCGCCATCCAGGCAAGCAGCCCGGGGCCTGATGAATGGATTCTCGCACGTTATGCCAACGGGCAAGGACTTGGCAACGCTTGGACACAGTGCAGCGCAGCAAGCGGCGGGATCGCCGATGCCTGCGCGGCACGACGCCGGAATTTGCGGAACAGCCGGCACCATGACTGCTTCCATCCGCTACCGCATGGATAGCAGGAATGCGTCGTCCGTATTGGGTTGTGGTGCCCCGAGCCGGGATCGAACCGGCACGCCCCTGTTCGGAAGCGGCGGATTTTAAGTCCGCAGTGTCTACCAATTTCACCATCGGGGCCCTGCGCCGCGGCGTTACAGGCCAGCGCGAACTGCTCACACCTGCAACTGCAGCACCAACGAAAAAGGGAAGCGTTACCGCTTCCCTTTTTTCTGAATTGGAGCGGGAAAACGGGTTCGAACCGTCGACCTCAACCTTGGCAAGGTTGCGCTCTACCAACTGAGCTATTCCCGCGTATCTGTAAAGCTGTGTGCTTCACAGAGCAGACTTGAATTCTAGCGCAGATTTTTGGTGCTTCGCAAGAAGCCCGTAAAAAATCTGCACCATGGCAGATCGCAGCCGGCCTCGCACCTGGCGACGGCCGGCTGCCCCACCCTCCATGCCTACTTGCCGTCGATGCGATCCTGCATGCGCTGGGCCCGTTGTTCGGAAGGCGGATGGGAACTCAGGATGGAGCTGCCGCCGCTGCCAGCGCTGAGCTTGGCCAGCTTCTGGAACGATGTGACCAGTCCCTGGCGGCTCATCTTCTTTTCCGTGAGCAGATCGAAGGAGTAGTCATCAGCCGCCGATTCCTGCGACTGCGAGAACTGGGCATTGATGAACTTCTCACCCAGATCGCCAGCCTGCGAACGCGACAGCGAGGCCAGCGCCGAATTGCCGCTATTGGCTGCAATGGAACGCGCAGCCGACGCCGCATAGGCCGTCTGCATGCGCTTCTTGCTGTGACCCAGCGCCACGTGCCCGATCTCATGGCCGATCACGCCACGCAGCTCGTCATCGTTCATCAAATCCATCAGGCCGCTGTAGACACGAATGCAGCCATTGGCCATGGCCCAGGCATTCACGTCCTGCGTCATATAGACCTTGTAGACAGCCTTCTTTCCATTGACGGACTGCGGCATGCCGGCAATCACCTTGTTCAAACGCAGCGTGTACTTGCTCTTGGCATCTGCCACCTTGTTCTGGGCATCCATGGCCGCGCAGGAATCATTGGACAGCGTGACCACATCGTCATCCGTGAGCGTCATGGCCTTCATGGCCGTGGAGCCCGAATCCAGCAGACCGCCCACATCGGCGGATTCCATGGTTTTACAGCCAGCCAGCACCACGCCGCTGGCAACAATCGCCGTCAATAGCTTGATCTTCATAATCCCTCCCGATCAATGAAGCGCGCATCATATCCACGACCGGCCCATTCAATCCACCGGCAATGGCAGTTCATTTGCAATTTCTTGCAGTTTCCCAATGAACGTGCAATGCCAAATTTCAACGACGAATATTCAAACAAACAGAAACAATTCAAGTCGCCAAATCAGCAACGAATGACCAAAACAGGCATGCAGCCATGCAGTCGATGCACAGAGCGTGAAGCACCGCCATGGCACTGAATCGCAAGAGAAAAAGATGAGTCAGCCAAGCCGAGGCCGCAGCAGAGGGACAGCACCAAGGATGGACACAATCCGTGATGCAAAAAAGAAAAAGGCCCCGAAGGGCCTTTTGAACACTGTGTCTACAATGAATTTTTGGAGGCGCGAACCAGAGTCGAACTGGTCTAACCGGATTTGCAATCCGGGGCATAACCGCTTTGCTATCGCGCCAAGATCACTATCAAACATGCAGCATTGCTGCAGTTCTTTGAAACTGGAGCGGGAAAACGGGTTCGAACCGTCGACCTCAACCTTGGCAAGGTTGCGCTCTACCAACTGAGCTATTCCCGCAAACATTCAAGCAGCCAACCGCCACCTGAATCAGATATGCACATGGCACATCCTGAAACTGGAGCGGGAAAACGGGTTCGAACCGTCGACCTCAACCTTGGCAAGGTTGCGCTCTACCAACTGAGCTATTCCCGCATTTCTACCGAAGCCTGACATTCTACAACGTCGTTTGCTGCGATGGGATGAATTGTAGCGTAGTTCTTGGAGGGTTTCGGAAAAACGCTACATTTTTTCATCTTCAGTGCTTGACGGCCGGCTCCACGGGCTTGGATTCCGCTGGTGGCGGCGCTGCGGCCTCCTCCTCAGACAAGGGCTCGGGCACGCGCTCCAGCGCCACCTTGAGGACCTGGTCGATCCACTTGACGGGGATGATTTCCAGGCCGCTCTTGACGTTGTCGGGGATCTCCTGGAGGTCCTTGACGTTCTCTTCGGGGATCAGCACCGTCTTGATGCCACCACGCAGGGCCGCCAGCAGCTTTTCCTTGAGGCCGCCGATGGCGGTGACCTCACCGCGCAGCGTGATTTCGCCAGTCATGGCGACATCGGCACGCACCGGGATGCCCGTCAGCGCAGAGACGAAGGCCGTCGTCATGGCCGCACCCGCGCTGGGGCCGTCCTTGGGCGTGGCTCCATCGGGCACGTGCACGTGGATGTCCTTCTTCTCGAAGGCCTCATCCTTGATGCCGAGCATGCGCGAGCGGCTGCGCACCACGGTGCGGGCGGCTTCCACGGATTCCTTCATCACATCACCCAGGGAGCCGGTGCGCGAGATCACGCCCTTGCCGGGCATGATGGCGGCCTCGATGGTCAGCAGGTCGCCGCCCACCTCGGTCCAGGCAAGGCCCACGACCTGGCCGACCTGGTTGTTGTGCTCGGCACGGCCGTAGCTGTACTTGCGCACGCCCAGGTAGTCGGGCAGGTTGTCGGCCGTGACGACGACGGTGGGTTCCAGCTTCTTGAGCTGCAGGCCCTTGACGACCTTGCGGCAGATCTTGGACAGCTCGCGTTCCAGCGAGCGCACGCCGGCTTCCCGCGTGTAGTAGCGCACGATGTCGCGGATGGCCGATTCCTCCACCCGCATCTCGCCTTCCTTCACACCATTGTTGGTGACCTGCTTGGGCAGCAGGTAGCGGATGGCGATGTTGACTTTCTCGTCCTCGGTGTAGCCCGACAGGCGGATCACTTCCATGCGGTCCAGCAGCGCGGGCGGGATGTTCATGGAGTTGGAGGTAGCCACGAACATCACGTCGCTGAGGTCGAAGTCGACCTCGACGTAGTGATCGCCGAAGGTGTGGTTCTGCTCGGGGTCCAGTACTTCCAGCAGGGCGCTCGACGGGTCGCCACGGAAGTCCATTCCGAGCTTGTCGATCTCGTCCAGCAGGAACAGCGGGTTGCGCGTGCCGACCTTGTCCAGGCTTTGCAGCACCTTGCCCGGCATGGCGCCGATGTAGGTGCGGCGGTGGCCGCGGATTTCCGCCTCGTCACGCATGCCGCCCAGCGCCATGCGCACGTACTTGCGGCCCGTGGCCTTGGCGATGGACTGGCCCAGCGATGTCTTGCCCACGCCCGGAGGCCCGACCAGGCACAGGATGGGGGCCTTGACCTTGTCCACGCGCTGCTGCACGGCAAGATATTCAAGGATGCGGTCCTTGACCTTTTCAAGGCCGAAGTGGTCGGCGCTGAGCACTTCCTCGGCATTGGCCAGGTCGTGCTTGATCTTGGTCTTCTTGCTCCAGGGCAGGCCCGTGAGCACGTCGATGTAGTTGCGCACCACGGTGGCTTCGGCCGACATGGGCGACATGAGCTTGAGCTTCTTGAGCTCGGCCTCGGCCTTCTTGCGCGCCTCGGCAGGCATGCGGGCCAGCTTGATCTTCTTCTCGATCTCTTCGATGTCGGCGCCGTCTTCGCCCTCGCCCAGCTCCTTCTGGATGGCCTTGACCTGCTCGTTCAGGTAGAAGTCCCGCTGGTTCTTCTCCATCTGGCGCTTGACGCGGCCACGAATGCGCTTGTCGACGTTGAGGATGTCGACCTCGCGGTCCAACTGCTCGAACAGGTTCTCCAGGCGCTCCTTGATGTCCACCAGGTCGAGCACGGCCTGCTTGTTCTCAAGCTTGAGCGGCAGGTGAGCGGCAATGGTGTCGGCCAGGCGGCCGGCATCGTCGATGCTGGCGATGGAGGTGAGGATCTCGGGCGGGATCTTCTTGTTGAGCTTGACGTACTGGTCGAACTGCTGCGTCACGGCGCGGCGCAGGGCCTCGATCTCGCTGGGCTTGTGCGTTTCAGCCTCGGGCGCCACGGGCACGACGGAGCCCACGAAGTGGGTCTCTTCGTCCATGACCTGCTTGACCAGCGCGCGCTGCTGGCCTTCGACCAGCACCTTGACGGTGCCGTCGGGCAGCTTGAGCATCTGCAGGATGGTGGACACGCAGCCGACATCGAACATGTCAGCGGCCGTGGGCTCGTCCTTGGAGGCAGTCTTCTGGGCCACCAGCATGATGCGGCGGTCGCCCTCCATGGCCAGCTCCAGCGCCTTGATGCTCTTGGCGCGCCCCACGAACAGCGGGATCACCATGTGGGGGAACACGACCACGTCACGCAGCGGCAGCAGCGCCAGGTCTAGGGGGGTGGAAGGCAAAGGGGTATGTCCTGACATGGGAATCCTCGGTTTGTCAGCGGAAGATGGTCCGCCCACCGGTGTATTTCAACCCTGCGGCCCGAAAGGATTTCGGGCCGCAGGGACTTGCGCTGCCGGACCTTTGCAGGCGGCGGCGCATCAGGCCTTCTTGGCCGCTTCGCGGTAAACCAGCAGCGGCGCCTTTCCGTCTTCGATGGTGGACTCGTCCACCACCACCTTTTCGACATTGTCGGCATTGGGCAGCTCGTACATGGTGCCGATCAGCGATTGCTCCAGGATGGAGCGCAGGCCACGGGCACCCGTCTTGCGCGCCAGCGCCTTGCGGGCGATGGCCTTGAGCGCGGCAGGCCGGATCTCCAGCTCCACGCCTTCCATGGCCAGCAGCTTGCTGTACTGCTTGACCAGGGCGTTCTTGGGCTCGGTCAGGATCTGCACCAGGGCGTCTTCGCCCAGTTCGGCCAGGGCCGTGACCACGGGCATGCGGCCGACCAGCTCGGGGATGATGCCGAACTTGATCAGGTCTTCAGGCTCGATCTCCTGGAACACTTCCGAGATGGAACGCTGCTTCTTGCTCTTGACCGTGGCGCCAAAGCCGATGCCCGAAGCTTCGGTGCGGTTCTCGATGACCTTCTCCAGCCCTGCAAAAGCGCCGCCGCAGATGAACAGGATGTTGGTCGTGTCGATCTGCAGGAAATCCTGGTTCGGATGCTTGCGGCCTCCTTGCGGGGGGACGCTGGCCATGGTGCCTTCGATGAGCTTGAGCAGGGCCTGCTGCACGCCCTCTCCCGACACGTCGCGCGTGATGCTGGGGTTGTCGGACTTGCGCGAGATCTTGTCGATCTCGTCGATGTAGACAATGCCGCGCTGCGCACGCTCGACGTCGTACTCGCAGCTTTGCAGCAGCTTCTGGATGATGTTCTCGACGTCCTCGCCCACGTAGCCGGCTTCGGTCAGCGTGGTGGCATCGGCCATGACGAAGGGCACGTTGAGCATGCGTGCCAGCGTCTGCGCCAGCAGCGTCTTGCCGGAACCCGTGGGACCGATGAGCAGGATGTTGCTCTTGGCCAGCTCCACCTCGTCCTTGCCAGCCTTGTCCTTGTGGCGCAGCCGCTTGTAGTGGTTGTAGACGGCAACGGCCAGCGTGCGCTTGGGCAGGTCCTGGCCGATCACGTAGTTGTCGAGGTTGGCCTTGATTTCGGCGGGCGTGGGCAGGTCGCCTCGGCCGTCCTTGGCCTCGGTGCTGGGCTGCTCGTCGCGGATGATCTCGTTGCAGAGATCGATGCACTCGTCGCAGATAAAGACTGACGGACCCGCGATCAGCTTCTTGACCTCATGCTGGCTCTTGCCGCAGAAGGTGCAATAAAGGTTTTTTTCGCTGGAGGAGCCTTTTTTCTCGGCCATGGGGTCGGTGCCTTGTTACAGAAATATGGAAAAGGATGATAACCAAATGGAAAGCGGCGTTTCCCGTAGGGGGAAAACGCCGCCCATTCTCATGCAGCCTGCGGGCTCAGGAGCGCTTGTTGATCACCTGATCGACCAGACCGTAGTCCTTGGCTTCCTCGGCGGACAGGAAGTAGTCGCGCTCGGTGTCGTGCTGGATCTTTTCCAGCGGTTGGCCCGTGCGCTCGGCCAGGATCTTGTTCAGGCGCTCGCGGGTCTTGAGGATCTCGCGTGCGTGGATCTCGATCTCGGTGGCCTGGCCCTGCATGCCGCCCAGCGGCTGGTGGATCATGACCTGGGAGTTGGGCAGCGCAAAGCGCTTGCCCTTGGTGCCGGCGGCCAGCAGGAAGGCTCCCATGCTGGCTGCGATGCCGGTGCACAGCGTGGACACATCGGGCTTGATGAAGTTCATCGTGTCGAAGATGGCCAGGCCGGCGCTGACGGAGCCGCCGGGGCTGTTGATGTAGAACGAAATGTCCTTGTCGGGGTTTTCGCTTTCGAGGAACAGCAGCTGGGCCACGACGAGGTTGGCCGTCTGATCATTGACAGGGCCCACCAGGAAGATCACCCGGTCCTTGAGCAGGCGCGAGTAGATGTCGTACGACCGCTCTCCGCGGCCGGACTGTTCGATGACCATTGGGATCATGCCCAAACCCTGAGTTTCCAATGCGCTCATGTTTTCTCCAGTACTAGGGGGCTACTTTAGCCGTATCCGGAAAGAAAATGGGGCTTGTGCGCCAAAGCACAAGCCCCGCAGATGCCAACCCGCCCGCCGATCTCACGAAGCGGCAGGCAGGCGGTGCTCAAACCCTCAGGCCTGGCCCATCAGTTCGTCGAAGGACACGGCCTTGTCGGAGACCTTGGCCTTGCCCAGCACGAACTCGGTCACGTTGTTTTCGATGACAACGGCTTCGACTTCGGCCAGGCGTTGGCGGTCGCCGAAGTACCAGCGTGCCACGTCTTCGGGCTTTTCGTAGCTGGCGGCCAGCTCTTCCACGTGGGCCTTGATCTGGTCGGGCGTGGCGTGCAGCTCGTTGGCGCGCACCAGCTCGGCCACCACCAGGCCCAGACGCACGCGGCGCTCGGCTTGGGGCAGGAACACGTCTTCAGGAATCTCGGCCTTCTCGGCGTCCTTGATGCCGCGCTGCTGCAGTTCGGCGCGGGCGCCTTCCAGCAGACGGGCAACTTCAGCCTGCACCGAGGCCTTGGGCAGCTCCAGCTCGGCCTTGGACACCAGGGCGTCCATCACGGCCTGCTTGTTGCGGCCCTGGACGCGGAACTTGACTTCACGCTCCAGGTTCTTCTTGATGTCGGCGCGCAGGCCTTCGACCGTGCCTTCAGCCACGCCCAGTGCCTTGGCAAAGGCCTCGTCCACTTCGGGCAGGTTGGCGGCTTCGATCTTCTTGACCGTCACCAGGAAATCGGCGGTCTTGCCGGCCACGTCCTTGCCGTGGTAGTCAGCGGGGAATGCCAGCGGGAAGGTCTTGGACTCGCCAGCCTTCATGCCACGCACTGCGTCTTCGAATTCCTTGAGCATCTGGCCTTCGCCGACCAGGAACTGGAAGTCTTCGGCCTTGCCGCCGGAGAAGGTCTCGCCGTCGATCTTGCCTTCGAAGTCCACGGTCACGCGGTCGCCGTCCACGGCCACATCGGCCTGGGCGCGCTGGGCGAAGGTGCGGCGCTGCTTGCGCAGGATGTCCACGGTCTTGTCGATGGCGGCGTCGTCCACTTCGGCGGTCAGCTTCTCGACTTCGGCCGAGGCCAGGTCACCGATCTTGACTTCAGGCATCACTTCGAAGATGGCTTCGAACTGGGCCTCGCCCTCGGGAGCGCCTTCCTTTTCGGAGATGCGTGGCTGGCCAGCCACGCGCAGCTTGGCTTCGTTGACGGCCTGTGCGAAGGCCTCGCCAACCTTGTCGTTGAGCACTTCGTACTGCACCGAGTAGCCATAACGCTGGGCCACCACGCTCATCGGCACCTTGCCGGGACGGAAGCCGTCCATCTTCACGGTGCGCGCCACCTGCTTCAGACGGTTTTCCACTTCGCTCTGGATGGAGTTCAGGGGCAGGCTCAGCGTGATCTTGCGCTCGAGCTTTTCAAGGGTTTCAACAGTAACGGCCATGTTTGTTCCTATGAGGGATTGGACCGTGCCGGCTGCTGTACAGCCCGCACCGTATTGCGCAAAAGTCACGGTGCGACGCGAGCCAAGCCAGTCGGCCGCGCGGCACCTCAGATTTCAAGGGCTTACATCGCATGCGCCTGGCCGCTGGGGGACCGCACATGGTTCGCTCAACCCGTGATGTAAGCGAAGCCGGACATTATAAACGAGGCGGTTTTGCCTTCCAGACGCGCGCTCTTGCAGGGGAATCCCGCAATCCGCCTGGCCAATGCGCCTCCTCTATGGGAAGCGGGCTTTGGCAGTGTTCGCCGCAGTTGAGCGGCGTTGGTGCGTGGTGCGCGGGGGGCGGGTCGTTGTCCATTCAAAAACAATCACTTGCCTTCACTGCGCGGGATCCGTGCGGGCCAGCAAAAGGCTTTCGAGGCCGCCCGGCACACGCCAACCCAGCATGCGCGCAGCCCGACCAAAGGCCCTGCCAGTCATCGCCAATCAGCAGATGAAAAAGGGTCACATCAAATTGAAACATCTGGTCATTCGACCTATACTGTATGCGCATACAGTAGAAAGAAGACGCGATGCAGCACCAGATTGAGACGGTCAGGGACGATGTGGAAAGCGCCAGCGAGCAAGTGGCAGCCATCTGCGAGCTGCTGGCTGCAGCCCGGGGCACGGCCGTGCACGCCTCGGCCATCACCGCATTGCTGCTGCCCGTGTCACGCAAGCTCAGCGCGGCGGCGGGCGACCTGTCCGACCATCTGCATCGCAGCCAGGCCGTTGGCAGCAAGCGCTGCTAGACCCTCTCACTTCCACCATGACAAGACCCCGCCCTGCGGGGTCTTGTCATTTCTGCGTCCCGCATGGCCGCTGGCGTGCCCGCAGCGCGCACAGGCTGCAGCGATTGCCGGGCCTGCTCCCGTCGGCAAACATGGCATTCATACCCGGCCCGCGCGCCGGACCCGGCATACCGCCTGCCCGGTGCCACCGCGATCCGGTGGCCTGAGGCGTTCCCGGCATCTGCATGCCTCACGCATGGCGGATGCACCAGGAACAGGTCCGCGCGGGCCGGCCCACGAGGAGCTTCAGTGAGTCTTGCCATTCCCTTTCCCGCGCCGGACCAGGCGATACCGCCACCGGCCCGTGCCGCCGCTCCCGCCGACCCTGCACACAGGGAGCGCGCCTGATGCTGGCCATCGCCCGTGAATACGAGACGCTGGACGAGCTGTGCATGCGCCAGTTGGGCGCCACGCGCGGCGTGGTGGAGGCCACGCTGGAGCGCAACCCGGGCCTGTCGGCCCACGGGCCTCATCTGCCCGCTGGCCTGGCCGTCGAGCTGACCGAACCCACCCAGGCGCCCAGCCTGCCCCTGATCAGTTTCTGGGATTGACATGGACCGAGAAACCATCGTCAAGACCGCCGCCCTGGAAGGCGCCAAGGCCGCGCCTCCCGTCACCGTCGTGGCCGCGAACGTGGCCAATGGCTGGACCATGACCCATACCGCCACCGCGCTGACCATCGTCTACGTGCTGCTGCAGGCCGCGTATCTGCTGTGGCGCTGGCGCAATGAACGCGAGGACCGGCGCGCGCGCCAGGCCGAGGACGCCGCGCGCAGGAAGGCGCTCTCCACCAACAACAGCACCAACGCAGACACCGGAGCGGCGCCATGAACACAGCGCGCATGCCAGCGGCAGGACTGGGCATCGGCGCGGCCATCGTTGCTGCCTGGATTGCTGCAGAAGGCTTCAGCGCGGCGCCCATCATTCCCGTGCAGGGCGACGTGCCCACCATCGGCCACGGCGCCACGCGCTACGAAGACGGCACACGCGTGACTCTGGCCGACCCGCCCATCACCCGCGAACGGGCGCGCGAACTGGCCATCAACCTGCTGGAGCAGCAGTACGGCACCTGTGTGCGCGATTCGCTGGGTGACACGCGGGTGCACCCGGCCGAGTTCGCCCAGGCAGTGGACTTCGCGGGCCAGTACGGCTGCGGGGCCTGGCGCGGCTCCTCGATGCTGGCCAGGACACGGGCCGGCGACTACGCCGGTGCCTGCCACTCCTACCTGTCCTGGCGATTCATGACCAGCAGCCAGCCTTTGCAGGGCTTCAGCGCCTATCGATGGGATGGCGCAGGCCGGCCCACGCGCTGGCGCTTTGACTGCTCGGCACCCGGCAACAAGGTGTGCCGCGGCGTGTGGACACGCCAGCAGGCGCGCCACGCGGCCTGCATGGAGGCCCAGCCTTGATGGACCGCCTGCAAACCCATGCCTGGCAGCTGCTGGCCCTGCTGCTGGCGGCGCTGCTGGTCTGGCAGTCGCTGGCGCGGCTGGGTGCCGAGCGCGATGCGGCGCAGGCACGCACGGATCTGGCAACCGACCGCCAGGCCGCTGCCACCGCCGCCCTGCACGCATCCGAACGATATCGACAACGGGAAGGAGCCTACCGTGAACGCCTCGACTTTCTTGCACGCGACACGGACCTGGCCCTGGCGCGCGCTGCAGCGGATGCCGATGCTGCCCGCGCTGCTGCTGGCCGGCTGCGCGGCGACCTCGCCAGCTACATCACCGCCCACCGTGCCGCCGCCCAGGCTCGCGCCGCTGCCGGACAGTGCGCGCCAGACACCGCAGCCCTCGATCTGCTCGCCGAGCTGCAGCGCCGCGCTGACGAGCGAGCGGGAGCGCTGGCGCGCATTGCTGACGACGCCCGCCACCGAGGCAGCGCCTGCGAGCGCGCCTACGACGCCGGACTCGCGTTGACCAGCGCCATGACCCAGGACCCACGCAATGCTCAAGCCCGCTAGCCTGCGCGACGCGCTCGTCGCTGCCCTGCCCCAGCTGCAACAGTCGCCGGGGAACATCCGTTTCACCATCCAGAGGGGCCGCGTGGTCAACACGGGCACGCCGTCCCTTTCCTGGGAATACCGCTACACGCTGAGCCTGGTGATTGCGGACTTCACCGGCAGCATCGATGCCGTGACCGTGCCGCTGCTGGTCTGGGCGCGGCGCCACCAGCCCGACCTGTTCGACCATGCCGAAAGGCGCGAGCAGGCGATCCGCTTCGACCTTGCGCCCCCTTCCACGGACCCTGCAGCCGCCTCGCAGCCGCAGCAGCTTGCCATCGAGATCGACTTGGTGGAGGCCGTGCTGGCGCGCCCGCGCGAGGGCAGCCCCGGCGCCTTCGACCTGATCCACAAGCCCGAGCCGCCAGGCCAGCTCGATATTGCGCAGCGCCAGTTGTGGGAGCTTTTCCTGTTCGGCGAGAAGGTGGCCGAGTGGAACTACGACCCGCGCTGAGGCGTGGCCCGACCCCATGCCGGGCTCCATGCCGGGCTGCATGTGGCAGCGCGCGCCACGCCCGGCACACGGCGACACGCAAGGGCCCGGCCGGCACCATGAACGCCATGGATTCGCCCGTCGCACAAACCGAAAGCCCGTACGAGATCATCCGCCGCCTGGAAGGGCTGATCCGCACGGGCACCATCGCCGCAGTCCGCCATGCGCGCCCTGCGCGCTGCCGCGTCAAGACCGGCAACCTGACCACCAACTGGATTCCCTGGCTGGCCCTGCGCGCTGCGGGCGAGAACGCCAGCGTCTGGTGGCCGCCTGCCGTGGGCGAGCAATGCCTGCTGCTGTCGCCCGGCGGCGACCTGCTGGGCGCCGTGGCGCTGACCGGCATCTACAGCAGCGCCGCAGCCCAGCCCAGCGACCGCGAAGGGGTGTGCCATACGCAGTGGAGCCCCACCGATTTCATGGAGCACGACAGCACCACGGGCCGCCTCAACATCACGGTAGCCCACGGCATCACGCTGCGCGTGGGCAACTCGGTGATCAGCATCGACGAGCAAGGCATCAGCCTGCAGGCCGGTGGTGGTTCGGCCACCGTCAATGCGCAAGGCCTGGCCGGCGCGCCCGATGTGACCACCGGCCCCATCAGCCTGCTGCGCCACCGCCACAGTGGCGTCAGGGCCGGCGACGCCATCACGCAGGGGCCGCTATGAACCGCCATACAGGCCGCCGCATCGAGGGCATGGAGCATCTGCGCCAGAGCGTGGCCGACATCCTGTCCACGCCCATCGGCTCGCGCGTGATGCGCCGCGACTATGGATCGCTGGTCCCGGCGCTGCTGGACCAGCCCGACAACAACGCCACCCAGGCGCGCCTGCGCGCCGCCGTGGCCGGCGCGCTGATGCGCTGGGAGCCGCGCATCCGGCTGACGCGCATCGTGGTCGAGCGCGATCCGGCCACACCCGGGCGCGCCGACCTGACGCTGATAGGCACCTTCAACAACACGCGCCGCCCGGCACCGCTGAGCCTGCAGATGCCCATCGCCCGCACTCTTTCATGAAGCAAGAAATGACCACTGCACTGGACGCCCTGCCGCCGCCCGGCGTCGTCGAAACGCTGGATTTCGAGCGCATCCTCGACGCCCACCGCGCCGATCTGCTGGCGCGCCATCCCGAGGCCGCCGAGGTCCTGGCGCTGGAGAGCGAGCCGCTGAACAAGCTGCTGGAGGCGCATGCCTATCGCGAGCTGCTGTACCGGGCGCGCGTCAACGATGCCGCGCGTGCGCACCTGATTGCGTTCGCCCGGGGCTCGGACCTGGACCACAAGGGCGCCTTCTATGACGTGGCCCGACTGCCCGGAGAAAGCGACGAGCGCTACCGCCAGCGCATCCTGCTGCGCGTGCGCGCGCTGGCCGGCAGCGGCACGGCCGAGCACTACGAGCACCTGGCCATGACGGCCAGCACCAATGTGCACAGCGCCATCGCCACCCAGCCCCAGCCCGGCCGCGTGAGCGTGCAGCTGTGGCTGGTCGATCCCGCCCAGGCCGAAGCGACCCTGGCCATCGTGCTGTCGGCCCTCAACGCGCCGGGCGCACGGCCGCTGGGCGTGCCCGTGTCTGTGTCGCTGGCGCGCCCGCACCCCATCGACATCACGGCGCACCTGCTGCGCGAGCCCGGTGCCCCCGTGGACATCGTGGCGCGCCTGCAGGCCGGCCTGGCCGCCCAGATCGCGGCCTACGCGCTGCTGGGCCGCGATGTGCCGCGCTCGTGGATCACCACGCGCCTGCATGTGGACGGCATTGCCCGCGTCACCTACCCCGACGCACAGGCCCCTGCCGAGCTCACGCCGCTGGCGGCGGACGAATACCCGGTGCTGGGCCGCGTGCAGCTGGTGGACGAGGGCCTGCAGGCATGAGCACCGCCGCCACCGTCCCGACGGCGCCCCGCCGCCATGTGCTGCCGCCCAACGCCACGGCGCTGGAGAAGGCCGTGGACCAGGTCGTCCCGAATTGGGACGGGCTGGCCGGCGCCTTCCCCGCGCCGGCCCATGGCGAGCCCGCGGCCTTTCTGCCCTGGCTGGCGGCCGAATGGGGCATTGCCCAGTTCGACCGCTACTTCGACGACGTGCCCGCCCTCATCGCCAACGGCCTGCCCTGGCTGCGCGAGCGCGGCACGGCCGCGTCCATGCAGCGCGCGCTGGGCTGGCTGGGCTACGGCGGCGCGCAGCTCGACGAAGACGGTGCCTGGCTGCACCTGGACCTGGGCCGCATCATCAGCGACGCAGAGCTCGCCAGCGTGGCCCATGTGGTGCGCGCCAGCCTGCCGGCCCATGTGCGCTTCTACCGCGTCTTCCACGGCCACGACCTGCGCCCGCTGCGGCTGGACCATGGCCCGGGCCTGGACGCCGGCATGCTGGACAACGACAGCGGCACCTGGATCGATGTGTCGCCGTATGGCGAACCCGTCAAGCTCAGCCAGGGCCTGCCCCGCCGCACCGGCACCGATGCACCGCCTTCGGACGCGGTGCTCACGGCGCAGCTGTTCCGCGTCACCACCATCGCCACCTATGCCGACCGCATGCTGCTCGATGCCTGGACGCTGGACAGCGAGATCCTGATCGACGCCAGCCTGGGCATCACCGAAGTCAACGCCACCACCACGGGCGAGCCCGCCTACTACGCGCCGCTGCGGCCCATTCCTGCCCAGGCCATGGCCACACACAGCGCCTGGACGGCGCCCGCACCGCTGGCCCTGGCCAGCCTGCACCCCTGGGCCAGCACCGAGCGCCCGCACGACAACACCCGTACCTGGACCGGACGCTGGGACAGCACGCCCTGGCGCCGATCCTTCGAAACCCGCACCACCACCACCGAAGAACCCGAGGAACCCTGAACATGGCAGTTCTGCAGCAAGCGGGCCGCATCGCCCTCGCCAAGGCCGTCGCCGCCCAGACCATTCACATCGCCTGGGGCCGCGGCCTGCCCGCCTGGGACGCCGCGCCCGAGCCCGAACCCATCACCGCCAACGCCCTGGTCGACGAAATCGGCCGCCGCCTGGTCACCGAGGTGCGCTTTGCGCGGCCCGACGACAACGGCGAGATCGAGCTGCCCAGCGGCGCGCGCTACAGCGTCAGCGACACCCCCACCACCTTCGTCTACCTGCGCGCGGCCTTCGGCTTCGACGACGCCAAGGGCGAGGACGTGCGCGAGATGGGCGTGTTCTTCGGCACCCAGGTCGCCACGGACGTGCCGCCCGGCCAGCGCTGGGTGCTGGCCAGCCAGCTGACCGGCAAGGGCGAGCTGTACACGCTGGAGCGCCGCCCCCGGATTCTGCGCAGCGGCAGCGTGCGCCAGGTCGAAGAAATCATCCTCCCCTTCTGAACGGCACCCCATGAGCCAGACCAAGATCTACGACCGCTTCGACGCCGGCAAGCGCTACGACAAGCTGCAGTTCGCGGCCGACCGCGTGCTGCAATCGGCCGAACTCAACGAGCTGCAGAGCATGCAGCAGCACCGCTTGCGCGGCATCACCGATGTGCTGTTCAAGGAGGGCGACATCGTCCGCGGCTGCCAGTGCATCACCTCCGCCGACACGGGGGCCACCACCATCGAGGCCGGCGCGCTCTACGTGGCCGGTGCCGTGCGCGGCATCACGCCGGGCACGCTCACCGTCGCCACCGTGGGCACGGTCTACGTGGGCGCCTACCTGCAGACCGACACCGTCACCGAGCTGCAGGACCCGGAACTGCTCAACCCCGCCGCCGGCACGCGCGGCTATGGCGAGCCCGGCGCGCTGCGCGAGCGCGTGACCCTGGTCTGGGGCGCACAGGGCGACGGCACGGCCGGCACCTTCTATCCCGTGTGGACCATCATCGACGGCTCCGTCATGCCCAAGGAGCCGCCGCCCAACATCGACGCCGTCACCCAGGCCCTGGCCCGCTATGACCGCGACAGCGCGGGCGGCACCTACGTGGTGCGCGGCCTGGACGTGATCATGGGCGAGGACCTGGCCACCGGCCAGCAGGTCTACACCGTGCGCGAGGGCGCTGCCCGCGTCAACGGCCACCCGCTGGAACTGGGTGCCAGCCGCCGCCTGGTCTACGAGGCCAAGCCCGACCTGTTCTTCGTGGACAGCGAGCCCCACACCTCGGCCGGCACGGCCGCCCAGCGCATCCGCTTCGACCGCCAGCCCGCCGTCGGCACGCCCCAGGTGCGCGTGCAGGCGCGCAAGACCGTCACGCTCACGCACGGCGGCTTCACGGGCGCGGCCGACCCGCTGCCCGACAACGCCGTGCTGGCCGTGGACAGCGTGATCCAGGCCGGCACCACCTACGTGCAGGGCGCGGACTGGAAGCTGGTGGGCGGCCAGATCGACTGGAGCCCCTCGGGCGCCGAGCCCGTTCCCGGCAGCACCTACCAGGTCACCTACCAGTACATGCTCAACGCCACGCCCACGGCCGTGGACTCCACGGGCTTCACCGTGGAAGGCGCGCTCAAGGACACGCTGGTGCTGGTCAGCTACCACTACGCGCTGCGCCGCTACGACCGCCTGGTGCTCAACAGCGAAGGCCAGCTGCAGTGGGTGCCCGGCGTGCCCGCCGCCTGGTCACCCAAGGTCCCGGCCGCACCCAGCGGCACCCTGGCCCTGGCCTCGGTCTACCAAAGCTGGGACAGCAACCGCCGCGTGGACCAGGACGCCGTGCGCGTCGTGCCCATGCATACCCTCAAGGCCTACCAGGACTACATCCAGACCATCTACGCCGACCTGGCCGAGCTGCGGCTGTCGGTGGATGTCTCGGGGCGGCACAGCGGGGTCAAGAAGGGGTTGTTTGCGGATCCGATGATCGACAACGGCCTGCGTGATGCAGGGCGCAGCCAGACCGCCCATATCCTGGGCGGGCAATTGCAACTGCCCATGAACGCGGCCCTGTACCAGATCGGCACCGACATCACCTCGCCCCAGACCACGCCCTACAAGCCCGTGTCCGTGCTGGGCCAGCTGGGGCGCACCGGCACCATGCTGGTCAACCCATACGGCGCCTTCGACATTCTGCCCAGCGCCGCCACCCTGACACCCGCCGTGGACTACTGGACCGACGTGCAGACCCAGTGGGCCAACCCCATCCTGGTCTGGCTCACGCCCAGCCAGGCGCGTCCCACGGAGACCCAGAAGCTGCTGTCCGAGTCCACGACGGCACTGGAGCATCTGCGGCAGATCGAGGTGCAGTTCTGGCTGGATTTCCCGCTGGGCGAAACCCTCACCGAGCTGGTCTTCGGCGGCATTGCCGTCACGCCCCAGCCGCTGGCAGGCGGCACGCTCGTGGCCACGGCCCAGGGCCTGAAAGGCAAGTTCAAGATCCCGCCGGGCGTGCCCTCGGGTACCAAGAGCGTGCGCTTCACAGGCCGCGCCGGCAGCCACGCCGAAGCCGTCTTCACCGGCCAGGGCCAACTGCTCGAACGCAGCGTGTCCAAGATCACTGTCCAGATCTACGACCCGCTGGCCCAGACCTTCACGCTGAGCTCCACCCGGGAGATCTGCGGCACGCGCCTGTGGTTCTCTACCGTGGGCGACAAGGATGTGCAGGTACAGCTGCGCGAAGTCACCGGCGGTGTGCCATCGCGCAGCATCCTGGCGGAATGCGTGCTCAAACCGGCCCAGATCAGCGCCGACATCGCCGCCGCCAACCCCACCCAGGCGCAATGGGCACCCGTGTTGCTGGAGTCCGGCGTCGAATACGCCATCGTCGTGCTGACCAACGACGCCACCACGGCCCTGGCCGTGGCCGAGCTGGGCGGCTGGGACGCCGCACGTGCGCAGTGGGTCACCAGCCAGCCCTACAGTGTGGGCGTGCTGCTGTCCAGCAGCAACGCCAGCACCTGGACACCGCACCAGACACGCGACATGGCGTTCGAGCTGCTGGCGACCGAGCACACGGCCAACACGCGCACCATCGAGCTGGGCAGCATTGCCGTGCAGGATGCCACCGACCTCATGGTCCAGGCCGGCGCCATGCTGCCCGCGGCCGATGCGCAACTGGTCTTCGCCATGCAGTTGGAGGACGGCACCACGCTCGAGGCCGCCGCAGGCCAGCCCGTGCAATTGGCCAGCCGCTACAGCGGCAACGTGGCCGTGCGCGCCAAGCTCTCTGGCAACGCCAACCACGCGGCCCACCTGCTGCCGGGCATGCAACTGGTGGCCGGCAGCCTGCAGGCCACGGGCGACTACATCAGCCCTGCCATCAATGCCGGCAGCAACGTCACGCTCAACGTCGTGGCCGAGGCCGTGCTGCCCGCCGGCAGCGCCCTGGCCGTGCAGATGCAGGCCGAAGGCAGCAGCGCCTGGACCAACGTGCCCTACCTGAGCACCAGCCCCCAGACCGCAGGCGTGCTGGAGTTGAGCTACCGCCTCACCGGCATCAGCGCCGAGCGCCTGCGTGTCCGCCTGGTCCTCACGGGCAGCCACGGCGCCCGTCCCCAGGTCACCAACCTGCGAGCCATCGTGATATGACATTGCACGACGACAAGACAGCGCAGGGCTGGCCCCTGCCCCACCCCGACAACCGTCTGGAAGACGACGTGCTGCGCCTGCGCCAGGCCGTGCAGGACGTCGACCAGGCGCTGACCGCCGCGCGCCAGCTCATCGACACCAAGGCCAGCTCCCAGGGTGTGCAGGACGCCATGGACGTGGTGGCCCACCGCATAGAGCAACTGGAGACCGCTACCCAGGCACTGAGCACGGGCAAGGTGGCCAGCGTCAATGGCGTGGCCGGCATCAACGTCAAGCTCAACCCCGAGCACCTCGCGCTGGGCCCGGCCAATGGCGCCACCAGCGAAAGCTTCGGCTACGACGCCCAGGGCCGCATCAGCAGCATCACGCGCAGCGTCAACGGCTTCAGCGCCACCACCGCCGTCAGCTACGACGGCGCCGGCCGCGTCTCGCAGCAGCAGACCAGCTACCGCGGGCGCGTGCGCACGGAAACCTATGCCTACGACGCCGCCACGGGGCGGGTGTCGGGGGTCAATGCCACGGAGGTACAGGGATGAGTTTCGACCCCATCACGAATGCAGGCGTCAAGGCGCTGCAGGGTCAGGTCAATACGGTGCAGGCGCAGACCACTGCGCTGACGACGAAGCTGGCGCAGATCGAGAGTGCGCTGGCCAATCTGGGGGCGGCGCAGGCCGCTTCGCGCAAACCGTTGAGGGTGACGGAGTACACGTCGGGGTCGGGGACGCATACGTTTTTGCCGGAGAGCACGCACCAGTACGTCACGCTGATCGGAGCGGGGGGCGCTGGTGCCGTTGGCTACTCTTACAGCAACACCATCGCCCGATCCGGCACTGGCGGTGCAGCAGGCGACGAACTGTATCGCAGACTGTCATATACCGGCAGCATCAACTACCAGGTTGGTGCGGGAAGTACTACACGCGGCGGCAACACTCGTCTGGGTTTCCTGGAAGTAGCAGGCGGCAATATGGGCGATACAGGCTCCTTCGAAACCGGCGCGGGCTTGCCCATGCAGTCAGTCCAACGAGGCCATGGCATTACACCAGGTAGTGTGGGCGATGGGACCTACGCTGGCTCGTCATCCCTGGGGCAGGGCGGCAAGCGTGGAGACAATTTTACCAATGCCACTTATCCCAGTGGCTATGGCGCGGGTGGTGGGGGATCCTTCACGGGCCGACCCGCCACTCCTGGCGCCGGCGGCTATATCCGTATCGAAGAGTACTGACTCCAGAAGGCTAAACGCGGGCTTTCAATCCACATAGTGCTCTTCCCTCCAAGCCTCAGCGCACACGTAGCTGGGGCTTTTCCTTTTCTGGCCTCCGCCCGAACCAGCGCCAAGCCAAGCCTCTGTGCAGCCCTCCGGCACAGCCAAGGTCGCTGGCGCCCATGCCCCTGCCGCGAGAACATCAATGCAACCCGGGCACAACGCCAGCGGCCTTGCAGGCTGCAGGCGCCAGGCCCTGCCAGGACAACCAGGCCGCCTTCGCTGCATGAACTTCAGCATGACACAAACCATCACTGTCTATCCCGCCAACACCGCAGCTTGCGCAAAGGTGCCTGCATGAGCCTGGATGCCGTCATCAGTGCCGACTTGGTGAAGACACGGGCGGAAATTGCTGCGCTGAGTAATGCAGTGGCGGCTGCGCGCAATGAAATCGCAGGATTGAGCAACCAATTCAGCAACAGCACTGCGCTCAAGAGCATACAGAGAATAAGAGTTCAACCTGTTGCTGGTAGTGGTACGCCCTATTACTCGGACGTCACCATTACGGCCATCAATCCTCAGAGAACCATAGTATTGATACGACAAACGACACCCAACTCCGGCACCGTCAGGTTCGATTGCGAAATCATCAACACCACAACGCTGCGCTGTGCGAACTATTATTCAAGTTCGGACTACAACCTATATAGCGCAGGCGTAATGGACATCCAGGTGGTGGAGTTCAAGTAATGCCCCACCACTACGCCCAGCTCACCCCCGCCGGTGTGGCCTTCGCCATCACCGAAACCCACGCTGAGCTCAACGCCCCCGACCTGCTCCCTCTGCCCCGCTACGACACCTCGGTGCTCGGCCGCCGCTGGACCGGCACGCACTGGGAAGACGTGGCGCAGGCCTTGCCTGAAGACCAGGCAGCGTCCAACGAATCCGCCCCCCGCCACATCACCCCCCACGCCCTTCGCCGCCGCTTCACCGTGGTCGAGCGCACGGCGCTGGAGTGGGCCGTGGTGGACCGTGCCGAGGCGGGCGAGGCCGACCGGCTCAACGCGGCCACGCTGCGCTCGCTGCTCAAGGACATCGAGCAGGCGCGCTTCATCGATCTTGACGACCCCGAGCTGGCCGACAGCCTGCGCCGGTTCGAGGCCTTCGGACTCATCACCGCGGGGCGTGCCCAGGAAATCCTGGACGGCCCCGTACAAGCCCACGAACAGCCGTGACCACCCCTTTTTGACGACAGCCCCACGGCCCAACCACCCCCCAACCCGGAGAACACCATGGCGACAGCCCCGTTCCATCATGGCATTCGCGTCACGGAAGTGAGCGAAGGCATCAATTCCATCCGCATCGTGTCCACGGCCGTCATCGGCCTCGTGGCCACGGCCAGCGACGCCGATGCGGCGACTTTCCCGCTGAACCGTCCGGTGCTGGTCACCAAGATCGACGCAGCCATCGGCAAGGCCGGCACCAAGGGCACGCTGGCCCAGGCGCTGAACGCCATCAAGGAGCAGTGCCGCCCGGTGCTGGTCGTCGTGCGTGTGGCCGAGGGCGAAGGCGCCACCGAGGCCGAGCGCCGCACCGACCAGGACGCCAAGGTCATCGGCACCACCGCCGGCAACCAGTACACGGGCCTGCAGGCGCTGCTGGCGGCCCAGGCCCAGCTCGGCGTCAAGCCGCGCATTCTGGGCGCGCCGGGCCTGGACAGCCAGGCCGTGACCGACGCGCTGGCGTCCGTGGCCATCAAGCTGCGCGGCTTTGCGTATGCAGCGGCCATCGGCAACGATGTGGCCGAGGCCCAGGCCTACCGCGAGCACTTCGGCCAGCGCGAGCTGATGCTGCTGTGGCCCGGCTTCAAGGCGCTGGACCTGTCCACCGCCGTCGTGCAGGACGCCTCGCCCGTGGCCTACGCCCTGGGCCTGCGCGCGCGCATCGACCAGGAGCAGGGCTGGCACAAGACGCTGTCCAACGTGCCGCTGTCCGGCGTGCTGGGCGTCTCGCGCGATGTGCACTGGGACCTGCAAAGCCCCGATACCGAGGCCGGCATCCTCAACCAGGCCGGCATCACCACGCTGATCCAGAGCCAGGGCCACCGCTTCTGGGGCTCGCGCACCTGCACGGACAGCGAGCTGTTCCGCTTCGAGTCCAGCGTGCGCACCGCGCAGGTGCTGGCCGACACCATGGCCGAGGCGCATTTCTGGGCCGTGGACAAGCCCATGCACCCCAGCCTGGTCAAGGACATTCTGGAAGGCATCAACACCAAGTTCCGCGAGTTGAAGGCCCTGGGCTACATCCTGGACGGCAAGGCCTGGTACGACGAAACGGTCAACGAGACCGCCACGCTCAAGGCCGGCAAGCTGGTGCTGGACTACGACTACACGCCCGTGCCTCCGCTGGAGGACCTGGGCTTTCGCCAGCGCATCACCGACCGCTACTTCGCCGACTTCGCCCTGCGCGTGGGCACCGGCCAGTAAGCGGCGGCCGCACCCGACACATCCAATACACAGAACACACCGGATACACAGGAGAAAAGCACCATGGGACTGCCCCGCTCTCTCAAGAATTTCGCCACCTTCGTGGATGGCAACTCGTACATCGGCGACATGCCCGAAGTGGGCTTGCCCAAGCTCACCCGCAAGATGGAGAAGTACCGCGCCGGCGGCATGAACGGCGAGGTCAGCCTGGACTTCGGCATGGAGGCCATCGAGGCCGACCTGACCGCTGCCGGCTACATGAAGGAGTTGATCTCCACCTGGGGCACGCTGCGCCACGACGGCGTACTGCTGCGCTTCGCCGGCGCCCTGCAGGGCGATGACAGCGAAGGCGTGGACACGCTGGAAGTGGTCATGCGCGGCCGCTTCTCCGAGTTCGACCCCGGCAAGGCCAAGGCCGGCGACAAGACCGAGATCAAGTACAAGCTGGCCGTCAGCTACTACCGCCTGTCCATCAACGGCCAGGTGCTGATCGAGATCGATCCGGTCAACTTCGTCGAAGTCGTCAACGGCATCGACCGCCTCGCGCAGGTCCGCGCCGCGCTGGGCATCTGAGCCTGGCCCGCCCGACCGGGCCCGCCGGCCCGGTCCCCTCTTCTTCTTCACCCGAACACTGACACACCATGGACACCACCAAGCCCCAGGAAGACCTCCAGAACCAGGCTGCCGCCAATGCGGCCGCCCTCGCATCGGGCGATGCGCGCGAGATCACGCTCGACGTGCCGCTCAAGCGCCCCGGCGGCGACCTGGCCCGGGTGCTGGTGCGCCGCCCCAATGCCGGCGCGCTGCGCGGCCTGTCGCTGGTCGAGCTGCTGCACATGAACGTGACCGCGCTGCAGACCCTGCTGCCGCGCGTGACCGAGCCCATGCTGCACAAGGCCGAGGTGCTGCAGCTGGACCCCGCCGACCTGGTGACCCTGGGTACGGAGGTGGCCTCTTTTTTGGTGCCGAAGGCGCAGAGGGAGCAATTCCCGAGCGCGTAGAGGACGCCATGGCCGACCTGGCCATGGTCTTTCACTGGCGGCCGGCGGACATGGAGGACATGTCGCTGGCCGAACTCGGCCAATGGCATGAACGGGCGCGCGAGCGCTACGAAAGCCAGGACTGAGCCCCCACTCCATCGCCCGCCTCCCGCCCCTCTCTTGCACGCCCCTTGCCCATGACCTCCACCCAACGCCAACACCGCACAGGCCAGGGAGCCCTCCATGGCCGTTGACACCCTGCGCCTGGACGAGGTGCTCAAGCAGGCCGAGCGCGTGCACCAGCCCCTGGCGCTGCTGGGCAGAACCAGCAGCAACACGGCCAGGGACCTCAAGCAAACGGTCGACCAGTTGAAGAAGCTGCAGCAGCAGCAAACCCAGCTGGGCGACTACCGTGCGCTGCGCAGCGGCCTGGCAGACACCACGGCACGGCTGCGCGGCGCGCGCCAGCAGATGGCCCAGCTGCGGCTGGAATCGGTCGCGGGCGAGCAGCCCTCGCGCGCCATGCTGCGCGCGCTGCGTTCGGCCCAGGTCGAGGAGGAGCGCCTGGCGCTGCTGCGCGCCACGCAGCGATCGCGCCTGATGGACATGCGCGAAGGCCTGCGCGGCGCGGGCGTGGACACGGGCAACCTGTCCGCGCACGAGCGCAAGCTGCACAACGACATCCGCGCCACCACGGCCCAGATGGAAAAGCAGCGCAAGGTGGTGGCACCGGCCGCCCAGCGGCTGGAGCGCATCGAGGCACTGCGTGGCCAGAGCAAGGCCCTGGCCGATCGCGGCCAGGCGCTGCGCGAGACGGGCGGCAAGATGCTGGCGCCCGTGCGCGCCGTGAGCCAGGCCTTCATGACCGACGACCAGGCCGCCGCGCAGCTGCGCGCCACCATGGCGGGCAGCAATGGCAAGCCAGGCGCCGATTACCAGCAGGTGCTGGACTTGGCCAAGAGCCTGGGCACCGACATGCCCGGCAGCACGGCCGACTACATCGCGATGATGAACCAGCTGCAGCGCCAGGGCGTGTCCTCGCAGGATGTGCTGGGCGGCGTGGCCCTGCAGGCGGCCAACCTGGGCGCGGTGCTGAACATGCCCGCCAAGGAGGCCGGCGAATTCGCGGCACAGCTGCAGCAGGCCACCCGCGCAAGCGCGGGCGACATGGCCGCACTGGCCGACACGGTGCAGCGCACCTCCCACCTGGGACTGGACCCCACAGGCATGGTCAAGGGCCTGGACGCCATCGGCAAGGCCCTGCCGCAACTGGGACAGCAGGGCGCAAGGTCGGGACAGATGTTCGCGCCGCTGCTGCTCATGCTCAACGACGCCAGCATCAGTGGCGAGGCCGCCGGCAAGGCCGTCGGCAACCTGGTCAAGAACTCCATGGACCCGGCCAAACTGGGCCAGGTCAACAAGATGCTCGCAGGCCAGGGCGTGTCGCTGGACTTCAAGGACGCCAGCGGCCAGTTCGGCGGTACCGAGCAGATGATGGCCCAGCTGCAAAAGCTGCAGAGCCTGGGCAGCGACAAGCTGCGCGCCGCTGCGCTGGACAAGCTGGCCGGCGGCGATGCGCAGACGCGCAAGGCCCTGGAGGCGCTGCTCCAGCAGGGCCCGGGCGGCTACCAGCAGATCGCCTCCCAGCTCAAGTCACAGGCGGATCTGGATGGGCGCGTGGCCATCCTGAAGGACTCGGTCTCGGCCCAATACGAGTCCGTCAAGGACAGCTACAACGGCCTGTTGAGCGACATGGGCTCGACCATCGAGTCCGACCTCAAGGCCGTGCTGGGCACGCTGCGCGAGATGACCGAAGGCATGCGTGCCTGGGTCAAGGAGCACCCCCAGATCGTGCAGTGGACGCTGCGCATCGTGGCCGTGCTGGGCCTGCTGGTGGCAGGCGTCGGCGTGGTGAGCAGCGTGCTGTTCGGCCTGCTGGCGCCGCTGCTGCTCACGCGCACCGTGTTCGGCCTGCTGGGCGCGGCCATGGGCGCAGGCAGCGGCGCCTTGGGCGTGCTCAGGCGCGGCCTGGCGGCCGTGGTCCTGTCGCTGGGCATGATGGGCGGCGGCGGCAGTGCCATGGGCCTGTTGGCCGGCGGCATGCGCATGGCCAGCAACGCTGCGGGCGTGCTCAGGCGCGGCCTGGGCGCCGTGGTCCTGTCGCTGGCCATGATGGGCCGCGGCGCTGCCATGGGCAGCATAGGCACCGCCCTGGCCGGCGCGGGCCGCGCTGCCGGCCGCATCTTCGGTGCCGGCGCAGGTGCAGCTACAGGCGCGGCCGGCAAGGGCCGTGCAGGCGCTGTCATGGGCCTGCTGGGCGCCGGCCTGGGCGCCGCAGGTGCCGTCGGCGGTGGCCTGGGTGCTGGTCTGGGCGGTGCAGCCGCATCGCTGATGGGCCTGGTGCGCATGACACCCATGGGCCGGCTCGCAGGCGGCCTGATGGGCGCGGGCGGCTCGATCATGCAGAACTGGGACGGCCTGTCCACCGCCTTCAAGGCCGGCGACTGGAAGGGCGTCGGCGGCACGCTGCTGGAGGCCGGCAAGGCCGGCCTCGATGGCGCCACGGGCGGCCTGTTCGGCGTGGTCTCTGACCTGGCCGGCAAGGGCATCAGCGGCCTGGCCTCGTCGGTGGGCTCGTGGTTCAAGTCCGGCGATGCGTCAGCACCCGACCAGGGCCGCGCCGGCGCACTGCGCCAGAGTGTTGCGGCCGCAGCCACGGCGGCCACCCTGGCCACGGGCGCCATGCCGGCCCTGGCCGACACGGGCGCCGTGCGCATCGACAGCCGCCCGCCGCTGGCCGGCGCCGCTGCACCCGCGCCGGCACCGGCCCCGGTGGCCGGCGCCACCATCCACATCACCGTCAACGCCGCGCCCGGCCAGGATGCGCAGGCCATTGCGCGCGCCGTGGCCGCCGAGCTGGACCGCCGCGACATGGCCAGGCGCTCCAGCGTGCTGTCGCAGCTGTCCGATATCGATTGAGGAGCATGAGCATGCTGATCACACTGGGCCAGTTTGCCTTCGGCATCGACACACTGGCATTCGACAAGCTGGTGCGCAGCAGCACCTGGCGCCACCCGAGCAACAGTCGCGTAGGCGCGCGCCCCGCCCGCCAGTCTCTGGGCCCGGGCGATGAAACGCTGGGGCTGACCGGCGTGCTCGCACCCGAGTTCCGGGGCACGGCCAAGTCGCTGGACGACCTGCGCGAAATGGCCGACCAGGGCAAGGCATGGGCCCTGGTCGGCGGCGAGAGCATCCTGGGCGCCTGGGTCATCGAGAGCCTGCAGCAGACCGGCACACACTACACACCGGGCGGCAAGCCGCGTCGCATCGAATTCGACCTCAAGCTGGCCCGCGTGGACGACCACCTGGCCGAAGGCAGCGGCGGCGTCGATCCCTGGCCCGATGACGACTTCTGGGAATGGTGGATCTGATGGCCACGCAGGAATACTTGCACGCCAAGCCCCAGTACGAAATCGTCCTGGACGGGCGCGACATCACCAGCAGCGTGAACACGCGGCTGATGAACCTGACGCTGTCCGAATCGCGCGGCGAAGAGGCCGACAAGCTGGACATCACGCTGGACGACAGCGATGGGCGCCTGCCCATGCCGGGCAAGGGCTCCAAGATCGCGCTGAAGCTGGGCTGGGCCGGCCACGGCCTGGTCGACAAGGGCACCTACGAGGTGGACGAGGTGGAGCACCAGGGTGCGCCCGACAGGATCGTGGTGCATGCGCGCTCGGCCGAGCTCAAGCGCCAGCTGCGCACGCGCTCCGAGCACAGCTACCACAACAGCACGCTGGGCCAGATCGTGCGCGGCATCGCCCAGCGCAACGGCCTGCAGGTGCGCGTGGACGCGCAGTTCGAGAACCTGCGCGTGGACCACATCGACCAGACCCACGAAAGCGACCTGAACTTCTGCAGCCGCCTGGCGCGCCAGTACGACGCCGTGTGCACGGTCAAGAAGGGCAAGCTGGCCTTCATCGCCATCGACAGCAAGATCACCGCTGCCGGCCAGGTCGTGGAGGCCGCCACGCTCACGCGCGCCGTGGGCGACAGCCACAACTACCACACGGCCGCACGCAACGACTACAGCGGCGTGCGCGCGTACTGGAACGACGCGGATCGTGCGGAAAAACGCAGCGCCACGCAGGGCGCCGAGGACAACGAAAAGCGCCTGAAGGACACCTACGGCAGCGAGGCCGAGGCGCAGGCCGCCGCCAAGGCCGAGATGGGCCGCATCCACCGCGCCAAGGCCACCATGGGCCTGAAGCTGGCGCTGGCGCGGCCCGACCTGATGCCGCAGACGCCGCTGACGCTGCAGGGGTTCAAGGCGGAGATCGATGCCACGCCGTGGCTGGTCGTCAAGATCCAGCACGAGCTGGGCGACGGCGGCTTCACTTCCAAGCTGACGCTGGAAACACGCGCCAAGTGAGCGAGAGGGGCGGGTGGAGCGCGTCCTGGAACGGCCGGCGCAGGCCGTTCAGCGCGCGGCCAGTGTCGCCACGGCCATGATGGCGGCGCGGCCCGAATCGTCGGCCCGGCCATAGCAATCGAGCAGTTCGCGCTCGTCGGGCGCCAGGGTCTGGACCGAGGCGTTCGCATGCTGGCCCGTGACCACATACAGGACATCCACGCCCAGGCCCGCCATCACGGCCAGGGCGGCCGCATTGGGCGATTGCTCGCCCTTCTCCCAGGTGGCCAGGGTGCCGCGCGAGACGTCGCAGGCGTCGGCCATGGCGAGCTGCGCCACGTCCAGACGCAGACGCTCCTGCCTCAGCCTTTCACCGATGTGATCGAAATTTCTTCTATTCATCAATTGACATGCTCGAAATTTCGAGCAATGATGCAGTCAGCGTGTAACCAAACCATCCAAACCATCCCAAATACTACATGACAGCCATGCACTCCCCCAGCGCCGTGACCGGTATCCCTGCGGATCCGGTGCTTCATGACAGGCCCGTGCCGCTGCGCATGACGGCATCCGAACGCGAACGCCACGCCCGCTATGCCAGCCGGGAAAGCCGCAGCGCCTCCAACTTCGCGCTGAAGCTGTACCGCATGGGCATGCAGCAGTACGAGCAGCAGATGCCGCCGCTGCCCCAGGCCGATCAGACGCGATAGCCACCCGCGCCGACCTGTTCACCGCCTCGTCTTCGACCCCAACCGTCCTCAGGAGCCTGCCATGCGCATGATGTGCCCCCACTGCAACGAACACGCCTACACCCGCACCAGCCTGCAGCTGACCAGCACCAGCCGCGAGACCATCTTCCAGTGCCGCAACTTCGAGTGCGGCCATGTGTTCTCGGCGGTCACCGAGATCAACCGCACCATCAGCCCCAGCGCCATCCCCAACCCCATGGTGATCCTGCCGATGAGCACGCACATCAAGCGCAAGCTGCTGCAGACCCAGTTGGACGCCATGCCGTCCTCGCAATACGAAGGCGCGGCCCACCGCGCGGCCCTGGCCGGCGAGCCTGCCGAAGGCGCGCGCAGCTAGCGCGGCCGGGGCGCCTTCGCCGCTCCTGGCGGCGCCCCAACCGGCGCGCGGGCAGCCCGCCTGCACCGCCGCCACCCCACCCCCTTTCCCGCAACCTGCGGAGCCTGCATGAAGGCCCTGCGGGATGCGCTCACCCTGAAACGACCTGGACAGACCATGAAGCTCGGCGACCTGCGCCTTTCCGATCTGATGCGACTGCTGCGGGCAGACGATGCGCCCGCGCCCGAATACCGGCCCGTGGACCCGCCCGTGCTGCCCGCGGCCTATCAGCACCTGAGCGTCCAGGACTGCCGCATCCGCCTGCGCGAGCTGCAGCGCGAGGCCGCGCAGCGCTGCGCCAACGGCCGCGCCGGCAGCGCAGAAAGCCGCGAATGGGCAGGCCTGGCCAGCCACTACCGCATGGCCCTGGTGCTGTTGTCGGGCATAGACGGCGAGATCGAGGAGCTGGCCCTGCGCGACTGGCGCGAAATGCCGCCGCCCGAGCGCGACGCCATCCGCCGCCAGATCCGCGCGCTGCGCGCCTGCCTGCTGCCGCTGCGCGCGCTGGCCCTGAGGGCCTGAGTCCATGTCCGTCCTGCTCGCCGCCAAGACCACCGGCCGCAGGCTGCGCACCGCCAGCCTGCAGCAATGGGACCAGCACAAGCCGCGCCCCCACATGGTCCAGCGCGCCATGCAGGCGCTGGAAAAAGCCTTGCCGCCGCAGTGGCTGCAGCCCATGAAGCTGCTGGGCCTGGGCGACTGGCAAAAGCGCGCGCAACACGCCAGCGGCCAGCCCGAATGGGCGGCCTGCCACGACGCGCTGGCCGCCATCGACGACTTTGCCAGCCGCCACGGCCGTGCGGCCGAGTGGAACCTGGACGACTACGAGATCTGCCAGATGGCCAGGCGCCTGAGCGACGAAGTCGGTGAACTCGACGCCGGCGCCCAGGCCCAGAACATGGACCTGGCCGCACGCGTGGACCTGGTGCGGCTGATGCTGCGCATGCTGGGCCTGCAGGAAAGCCAGCCGCTGGCCGGCGAGCCCGCCATCCGCCGTGCGTTGGACGCGGCCTGGTGGCGCCGCATGCTGCGCCGCCACGTCACGCGCACTGTGGAGGCCGGCGCCGTCAAGCTGGGCATCGTCAACCGCAGCGCCGGCGGCTATGCAAGCAATGCCACCGTGCGCCGGCGCACCGCGCAGATCGAACGCAACGCCCGCGCGCTGGAGCGCAGCCTTTACCGAAACGAGGCCGGCCAGGTCTTCACCCTGGCCGAGCTGGCCGCGCTGTCGCCGGCCAACCCCGTGATCCGTGGCGGCGAGCTGATGACGCGCATCCGCGGCGCAGAGGAATATGCCGACGCGCGCAGCCACGTCGGCCTCTTTCTCACGCTGACGGCGCCCAGCCGCTTTCACGCCGTCACGCTGGGCAGCGGCGGCCGGCCGCGTCCCAACCCCCATTACGACGGCCACAGCACGCCGCGCGATGCCCAGCTGTGGCTGCGCACCATGTGGGCGCGCGTGCGCTCGCACCTGGGCCGCCAGCGCATCGCCATGTACGGCATCCGCGTGGCCGAGCCGCACCATGACGCCACGCCCCACTGGCACGCCCTGGTCTGGGCCGAGTGCGAGGAGCACGCCCAGCACATCGAGGCCGCCATCCGCAAATGGTGGCTCAGCGAAGATGGCGATGAGCGCGGTGCCCGGCGCAACCGCGTCCACGTCAAGCGCATGACCGGCGGCGGCGCTGCCGGCTACGTGGCCAAGTACATCGCCAAGAGCGTGGGCCATGCGGCTCTGGCCGACCACCTGGACGTGGTGCAGGGCCGCCTGTGGGATGTGGAGCAGGGCGGCATGCCCGGCCACCGCCGCGTGGACGCCTGGGCCGCCTGCTGGGGCATTCGCCAGTTCCAGGCCGTGGGCATGCCCAGCGTCTGCGTCTGGCGCGAGCTGCGCCGTGTCAGCAAGGACCAGGTCGAACAGATCCGCATCGACGGCGACAAGGCCAGCTGGAAGGCCTGGGGAGCCAGCCACCGCCACGGACCCGACCTCCCCGCCGACTGGCGCCGCTACATGGAAGCCATGGGCGGCCACTGCCTGGCCCGCGACCGCTGGCACCTGCGCATGGCGCGCCGCCCCGTGCCCGCCGGCGCCGTCAACCAATATGGCGAGGCCATCGCGCCCGGCTGCGGCCGCGTGGTGGGCCTGGAAACCCGGCGCGGCCAGTGGCTGGTCTCGCGCCGCATCGCCTGGCGCAGCGTGGCCCGCGCCACGCTGGAGTTCCAGGAAGCCCATGGCGCGGAAAGCGCCGAGGGTGCCGAGGGCGCCGACATGGCCCCGCCGGCCCTGCCCGCCCGCGCGCCGCTGGCGCGCGCTTGGACTGGTTTCAATAACTGTACGGCCCGGCTCACGGGCCACACGCTGCGCGCCCTCATCGGCCGCGGCGGGCACCAGCGCGAGGACCGGGCCAACCCGGGCGGGCCCGATTCGGGCGCCGATTCAGTGCCCGATTCAGCGCTGCACTGCCCCGCATCCGGCGCCACGCCATCCAGCCACCCTTTCTTTTCCAGCTGATCCACTCCAGGAGGACCCACCATGCACCACAACATCACCGCCCTGCGCAGCTACCGCGCCACCCTCATCCCCCACGGCGTGGACGCCGCGCAGCTGGATCAGCTGGCCGACGCCCGCCTGCTGCCCGTGCTGCGCCTGAAAGCGGCCAGCGCCAGCCATGCCCAGGCCTGCGCCCTGCTGGCCAGCGGCCGGCCCGTTCTGCGAGTTGAACGAGTTGAGCGAGTTGAACGTGGAGAGCGCAAGAAAGCCGGCAAGTCCATCACGCCGCGCCAAGCCTGATCAAGCACCGGACACGACATCGGAGAACACCGCAATGACGCAACAGAACATGGAACTCTTTCACAGCGCCCCGCGCCTGGACACCCAGGGCATCGCCAACTACCTGGGCCTGAGCCGCGAGCACGTCACCGCGCGCCTGACCAAGCGCCCGGACTTTCCCAAGCCCTTCATCAACGCCAGCCGCCGCATCCGCTACTGGCGCATGGCTGACGTCAAGGCCTGGGCCGAGGGGCGCCGGTGAGCCGGCACCAGGTCATCGCCGTGCGCTCAGTGATCGGTGCCCGCAAGAAAACGGCGTGCCTGGTCGCGCGCCCCGTCGAAGATCTGCCGGGCCATGTGCTGCGGCACGCTGGCCGGCAGGCGCGGCTGCAGCCGGTCGATGGCGCCGTCCAGCGCCTCGACCATCTCCACCATGCTCTCCCACAGGCCTGCGATGCGCGTGGTCCCGGCCAGCGCCTTCCAGTGGCGGCGCTGGATCTCGGCCAGGCGGTAGTGGCGGCTGCGCCCCGGCAGGGCCATGGCCATCCTGGCGCGCTGGCGGGCGATCTTGCCGTGGCCATGGCCGATGATGGGCCAGGCCGACAGCACGTCGTACAGAGGCGTCATCTCATAGCCGCCGCCCGGCTGCAGGAACACCGAGAAATTCTTGGCATGCCCGTCCGTGGCCGCCAGCAGCCAGAACGCCAGCTGGGCCATCACGAAGCGGGCGCAATCCTGGGCAGGCTCGCTGCCATGCTGCAGCACCTGCAGGCACTGCAGCATGCCGGGCCCGCCGTGGGTCTCGTACTTGTTGGCGCTGGCAACGCCACGCACCTGGCAGAAATCCTCCTGGGGCAGGCGCGCAATCCAGCCCTGGGCCGTCCAGGCGCGGTCAAAGCGCTCCACGCACAGCACCTGCTGCCCGCCAAAGCTCTCGATGCTGCTGTCGGCCACGGCAAAGCCCACCTCGGCCAGCAGGTGGGCGCACAGCCACTCATTGGCCACTGACTCGCTCAGGTCGTAGTGCCAGTGCGGCACCACGCCGATGGCCGGCTTCAGGATATGCGTGGTCGGCGTCGCGCCCAGCGGGCGGCACCACTGCCCGCCCTGGCGCAGCACCGCCGTCTTCTCCTGCGCACCGGCAATGGACAGCCTGAACTCCTGCTCCACCTCCAGCGCGCCAAACCCTGCGCCCAGGCCGGCCAGGTGCTCGGCCATCTGCGCCTCGCTCAGCGGCTCGAAGCGCACCTGGTCAAAACCGTCGGGCACGGCCCCCTCGGGCAGCAGCTGCACGGCACCCACGCAATCGCGGCCGATGGCCTCCAGCAGCGAAAACGCATCGATCCCGCGCAGCCCGAAGCGCTGGTGAATGCGCCGGCGAATGCCCTCGCCGTCCGGCAGCAGGTTGTCGAAATAATGGGCCACCACCTCGCCCGCCACCGTCAGGTCGCGGGTGAAGGGCATGGACAGTGACAGCGGCCGCGCATGCGCGCTCTGCGGCCAGGCCGGGTCATAGGCGAACACATGGCGGCCCGTGCGCGTGACCTCCCAGGTGCCCACCCGCTCGCCATTCATCCAGACGCCCAGCGCCGCCATTACCAGGACCCTTTCGGCTTGCGGTCCTGCCAGTGCGGCGGCAGCGCCTGCGGCTTGAAGGCCACGGGGCGGTCGGCGGGCTTGCGGGGCACGTTGTCACCCGCGTACGGTTGTGGAGCTGGCTCGGCCACCTTCAACGCAGCAGGCGCCGGTGCAGGCACAGATGCAGGAGAAGCCGCCGCATCCGCCCTGGGCCGCATGAGCAGATCGGCATCCAGCAGCTGCAGGATCTCCATCAGCTGGCGCACGCTGATGGCGGCCGGGTCGCGCTCTATCGCCGCCACGCGCGACTGGGACACGCCCAGCCGCTGTGCCAGTTGGGCCTGGCTCACGCCAGCGGCCTTGCGCAGCGACTTCAGGTGCAGCGCAAGCTGGTCGGGCAGTTGCAACAGGTGGTCCATGGTGTTCTCCTGGCCGTGGCATTCAAAATATCACCTCAAGATGATGAATTGAAATTATCACCCTAGAATAATATTGTCAACATATCATATTGGAGTGATATTTCTGGCGACCATCCTGCCTACAACCGTGCCGCGATGTCCTCGGCCGTCTCCCGGTAATAGGTATTGAACAGCTCGTTGATATCCACGTGGCCGCTGATGCGGGCCAGCGTCATCACATCCACGCGCTTGCTCAGCCAGGTCAGCGCCGTGGCGCGCAGGTCATGGAAGCGCAGGCCCTCCACCATCACCCGGTCGCGCAGCTTGCGGTAGAGCGTGTCGCGGCTGGCGTCGCTGATGGTCCAGTAGGCGTCGCGCCCGGCGGCTTCGGCGGCGGCGTCCAGCACGCGCAGCAGGCGCACGGCACGGCGCGTCAGCGGCACATGGCGCTCGCCCACCTTGGCCTCGGTCTTGTGGTGCGGCAGATGGTAGACCCGGCGCTTGAGATCCACATTGCTGCGGCCCATGCGCAGGATCTCGCCGCTGCGCATGGCCGTGTGCAGGGCCACCAGCATGGTCCAGGCCGTCTGCTCCATGGCGGTGACAGGCGCCAGGCGAGGCGAGACATTGGCCGAGCGCAGCATGCGCCGCACCTCGCTCCACTGCCCCGTGCGCCGGCGCGCATGGGACTTGGCCGGCAGCCTGATCTCGGGCCAGGGGCTCTTGCCCACCCATTTCCACTGCTTGACGGCCAGCGTCCAGATCGGACGGAACTGCTGCGCCTCGCGCAGCACGCTGGCGCCGGAGACCTGCTGCAGCCGCGCATCGCGCCAGCGCGCCAGGTCGTCACCCGTGATCTCGTGGAACACCTTGGCCGCCAGCTCGGGAAACTCGCGCAGCCAGGCATCAAAGCGCAAATGGTCGGCCCGCGCCGTGCTGGCCGTCTTTTTGTCCGTCACCTCGCGCCGATAGCGCTCCACCGCCTCGGCCAGCGTGCGCCGCGGAAACTCCCCCCGCGCACCGGCCAGAATGGCAGCCTCCTCGGCCACGGCCCAGCCCTGCGCCTCGGCCTTGGTCGCCCGCGTGGCAGTGCGCCGAATGCCCGCACGCTCCACCTCCGCCCGCCAGCCGTTCTTCACCTTCCGGAAATACGCCATCCCACCTCCTGCAGCCCGCGCGGGATCACAAGCGGGATCTGCGCGGGATTGTGATGTGATTTTGCGCTGTTTTGTGCCGGTTTCAACCCGCTCCGTTTTGCCCCCAGGATCCAGAAAAAAAGCCCGCTTCCTCTACAGGAAGCGGGCTTTGGCAGTGTTCGCCGCAGTTGAGCGGCGTTGGTGCGTGGTGCGCGGGGGGGGACTCGAACCCCCACACCATTGCTGGCGTCAGGACCTAAACCTGGTGCGTCTACCAATTTCGCCACCCGCGCTGGTTCTTGGGGGAGCCGCCTGCGCGGCGGCTCCTAGGTCAGGGCGCAGATTCTAGCCGCAATTGCGGGGCCCATTGCCATACCCCGTATTTGATCGGCGGCCTCTGCGTTTTCGCTCCTATCAATGCGTGGGCTCGCGGCGCACGCGGAACACGGCGGCATACATGGCCGGCAGCGCCAGCAGCGTCAGCACCGTGGCCACGATCAGCCCGCCCATGATGGCCACGGCCATGGGGCCCCAGAATACGCTGCGCGACAGCGGGATCATGGCCAGCACGGCGGCGGCGGCCGTCAGCACGATGGGGCGCAGGCGGCGCACGGCGGCCTCGATGATGGCGTCCCAGGCCGGCACGCCGCGCGCGCGGTCGGTCTCGATCTGGTCGATCAGGATCACCGAATTGCGCTGGATCATGCCCATCAGCGCCACCACGCCCAGCAGTGCCACGAAGCCGAAGGGCCGGCCCAGCAGCAGCAGCGCCGCCGCCACGCCGGGAATGCCCAGCGGCCCGGTGATGAACACCAGCAGCGAGCGGCTGATGCTGCGCAGCTGCAGCATGAGCAGCGTGAAGGTGAGGAACAGCATCACGGGCACACCGGCGACGATGGCGTCCGAGCCCTTGGAGCTTTCCTCCACGGCACCGGCCACATCGATGCGGTAGGCCGTGTCGCCTGCGGCATGCCAGCGCGACTCGATATTGCGCAGCTCGGGCAGCAAGGCATGGGTCAGCGTTGCGCCCTGCAGGCCTTCGCGCACATCGCCCTGCACGGTGATGGCGAACATGCGCTTTTCTCGCCACATCACGCCGGGCTCCCAGACCATCACGGGCTTGGCGATCTGCGTGAGCGGGATCGACTTGCCCGATGCCGTGGGCAGGTAGGCGTTGGCGATGTCGGTGATGGCGTCGCGCTCCGAGGACGGCGTGCGCAGCACGATGTCGATGAGCTTGTCGCCCTCGCGGAACTGGCCCACGGTGGAGCCGCTGAGCATGACGCGGGCCGCCTGGGCGATGGCCTGGCTGCTCACGCCCAGCGCGCGCGCCTTGTCCTGGTCCACCTCCAGGCGCACGGCCTTGACGGACTCGTTCCAGTTGTCGTTGACGCCGCGCATGTCGGCGTTGGCGATCATGACCCGCTTGACCTCGTCGGCATAGGCACGCAGCTTTTGCGGATCGGTACCGGACACGCGGAACTGCACCGGATAGGGCACGGGAGGCCCGTTGGGCAGCAGCTTGACGCGGCCGCGCACCTCGGGGAACTCCTGGGCCAGCAGCGCCGGCAGCGATTTGCGCAGGCGCTCGCGCGTCGGCAGGTCCTGGGCCACCAGGATGAACTGCGAGACGTTGTTCTGCGGGAACACCTGGTCCAGCGGCAGGTAGAAACGCGGCACGCCCGAGCCCACCCACTCGCTGACCGTGCGCACGCCGTCCAGCTGCATGAAGCGCTCTTCCACGCGGCGCGTGACGGCCTCGTTGGCAGCCAGCGACGTGCCCTCGGGGAACCAGATGTCCACCAGCACCTCGGGCCGGCTGGAATCCGGGAAGAACTGCTGCTGCACGCGCGACATGCCCACCAGGCCCAGCGCGAAGACCAGCACCGTGATGGCGATGGTCAGCCAGCGGTGTGTCACGCACCAGTTCACGGCGCGCCGGAAGCGGTTGTAGAACGGGCTGTCGAAGACTTCATGCTCTGCAGAAGACGCATTGAGGTCGGTCTCCTCGATGGGCACCTCGCCCGAGGCCACCTCGGGCGGCAGCGTGGCCGCGTGCGGCGGGCGCTTGAGCAGCAGCATGCCCAGGTAGGGCACGAAGTACACCGAGGCGAACCAGCTGAGCACCAGCGCAATCACCGTCACCGCGAAGATGGCGAAGGTGTACTCGCCCGTCATGGACTTGGCCATGCCGATGGGCAGGAAGCCCGCCGCCGTGATCAGCGTGCCCGTCAGCATGGGCTTGGCCGTGATCTCGTAGGCGAAGGTGGCGGCACGGTACTTCTCGTAGCCCTCCTCCATCTTGCGCACCATCATCTCCACGGCAATGATGGCGTCGTCCACCAGCAGGCCCAGCGCGATGATCAGCGAGCCCAGCGACACCTTGTGCAGGCCGATGTTCCAGTACCACATGGCCAGGAAGGTCGCGGCCAGCACCAGCGGAATGGTGATGGCCACCACCAGGCCCGGGCGCGGGTCGATGTACCAGCGCTTCCACAGCGGCTGGTGGCCCTCGCGCCTGTGCAGGCCCAGGCTGATGAAGCTCACGGCCAGCACCACCACCACGGCCTCGATCAGCACCTGCAGGAACTCGTTGACGGAATCGGCCACGGCCTTGGGCTGGTTCTGCATGTTGGCCAGCTCCACGCCGGCCGGCAGCGTGCGCGCGATGTCGCCCACGGCGCCGCGCAGGGACTTGCCCAGGCGGATGATGTCGCCGCCCTTGGTCATGGACACGCCCAGCGCGATCGTCTCGCGCCCCTGGTGGCGGACCTTCACATTGGCCGGATCGGCATAGCCGCGGCGGATCTCGGCGATATCGCCCAGGCGCAGCTGCGCGCCCGATGCGCCGCGGATGGGCATGGCGCGCAGCTCGTCCACCGCCTGGAACTGGCCGGCCACGCGCACCTGCACATCCTCGCGCGGTGTCTGCAGCACGCCTGCGCCCTCGATGGCGTTTTGCTGGCCCAGTTGGCCCAGCACCTGGTTCATGTCCAGGCCCAGCTGCGACAGGCGGCGCTGCGACAGCTCGATGTAGACCTTCTCGTCCTGCACGCCGAACAGCTCGACCTTGGCCACGTCGGGCACGCGCAGCAGGCGCTGGCGCACATCGTCGGCCATGGTCTTGAGCTCGGCATAGCTGAAGCCATCGGCCTGCAAGGCGTAGATCACGCCATAGACATCGCCGAACTCGTCATTGAAGAACGGCCCCTGCACGCCCTGCGGCAGGGTGTAGCGCATGTCGCCGATCTTTTTGCGCACCGTGTACCACAGCTGCTGGACATCGCCGGGGCGCGAGTTGTCCTTGAGCTGGAAGATGATCATCGACTCGCCGGGCTTGGAGTAGCTGCTGATCTTGTCGGCGTAGGGCACCTCCTGCAGCGTGCGCTCGATCTTGTCGGTGACCTGCTCGGCCATCTGCTGCGCCGTGGCGCCGGGCCAGTTGGTGCGCACCACCATGGCGCGGAAGGTGAAGGGCGGGTCCTCGTCCTGCCCCAGCTGGAAGTACGAGGCAAAGCCCAGCAGGAGCAGCACGACGATGAAATAGCGCGTCAGCGCCACATGGTCCAGCGCCCAGCGCGAAAGATTGAAATGCCCGCCCTGCGGTGCCTTGTGCTTGGCCCCGCTCATTGGGCCGCTCCGCCGGGCGCAGCGCCTGCAGCGGCAGGGGCCTGTGCAGGCTGCGCCTGTTGTGGCTGCTGCTGTGCCGGCTGCTGCGTCTTGTCATAACGGTCCTGATAGACCGTGACCTTCTGGCCTGGCGTGAGCACATGCACGCCGGCGGCCACCACCTGCATGCCGGGCGTCAGGCCAGCGGCAATCACGGCCTCGTTGCCATCGGCCGTGGCCAGTTGCACGGGCTGCAGCTTCACGGTGCTGCTGGCGGCGTCGAACACCCACACGGTCGTGCCCTGGCCACCCCCGCCTTCCTGGCGCAGCGCGGTGGTGGGCAGCTTGATCACGGGCTGGCCCGTGGGGCCCATGCCCTCGGGCAGTGCGTGGACGGTGGCGCCCAGCGGCGGCACGGCGGCGGCGTCCGAGGTGGGCAAAGCCACCTTCACCTGGTAGGTGCGCGTGACAGGATCGGCGCTGGCCGCCACCTCGCGCACCTGGCCCTGCAGCGGCTGCATGCCGGCCGACCACGGGCGCACATTCACCTTCTGGCCCACGCGGATGGCACCGCGCTTGTCCTCGGGCACGACGAAGACCACATCGCGCGGGCCGTCCTGGGCAATGCGCACCACGGGCGATCCGGCCGACACCACCTGGCCGGGCTCGGCGTCTATGCCGGTCACCACGCCGGGCACGTCGGCCAGCAGCTGGGCATAGGCTTCCTGGTTGCTCTGCGATGCCAGCTGCGCCTTGGCCTGGTCCAGCGTGGCCTGGGCGGACTTGAGCGTGGCCTCGCGCCGCTCCAGCTCCGCACCGCTGATGAAGTTCTGCGCCTTCAGCTGCGAGTAACGCCTCACATCGGCGGCAGCCAGATCGCGTTGCGTGGTCGCGGCCACCACCTGCGCGCGAGCGGCATCGGCACCCAGCCGGTAGTCGCTGGCATCGAGCCGCGCCAGCAACTGGCCTGCCTGCACATGCTGGCCCAGTTCCACCTCGCGGCGCACGATCTTTCCGGCCACGCGAAAGCCCAGGCGCGACTCTATGCGCGCGCGCACCTCGCCCGCGTACTCCAGCTGCGTGTCCAGCGCACCCACGCCGACGGTGAGCAGCTTGACGGCGCGCACCGGCTCGGGCGGCGGCTCGGCCTTGGAACAGGCGCCCAGGGCCAGCACGGCGGCCAGGCACAAGGGAGCAAGAAGAAGATGGCGCGGCAAAACGCGCGCGGCAGGGGTCGATGGCAAGTCGGGCATGTGAATCCGGGAGGGCTGGTGCGAAAAGCGGCGGTGGGCTGCAAGATCCGGGCAACATGCCCCGGCAGCTGGCTGGCGCCGTTTACTGACTGACGGGTTAGTAATTTAGGAGAAGCCCTTGAGCCCGTCAAGTGAAATGCATGGCCTTGCGCACAGCATCGACAATCGGCCACCGTGAAGTCCAACGCTCCCACCCTGCCCGCCTCCCCCGCCCCGGTCACGCACTACGAGAACTTTCCCGTGGCGTCCTGGCTGTGCCCGCCGCGATTGCGCCCGCCGATTGCCGCGCTCTACCACTTCGCACGCACTGCAGACGATCTGGCCGACGAGGGCGACGCCACGCCGTCCGGGCGCCTGGCCGCGCTGGCCGCCTACCGTGCCGACCTGATGGCGCTGGGCACCGAGGGCGAGGCCGCCATGCTCGCCCGCACGGCCTGGCCCCTCGTCTTCGCGGGGCTGGCACCGCAAGTACGCGCCCACCAGCTGCCGCTGGCGCTGATGGACGACCTGCTCAGCGCCTTTGCACAGGACGTGCGCAAGACCGAGTCCGGCACCACCTACGCCGACCGTGCCGAGCTGCTCGACTACTGCCGCCGCTCGGCCAACCCGGTGGGCCGGCTGCTGCTGCACCTGTACGGGGTGGACGATGCCGGATCGCTGGCCCGCAGTGACGCCATCTGCACCGCCCTGCAATTGATCAACTTCTGGCAGGACTTCAGCGTGGACCTGCCGCGCGGCCGCCACTACCTGACCGATGCAGACTGCGCCGCCCACGGCGTGCGGCGTGAAGACCTGCGCGCCGAGCCCGCTGCACTGACCCCTGCCGTGCGCGCGCTGCTGGCCGACCAATCGGCCTGGGCGCGCGCACTGATGCTGTCCGGCGCACCGCTGGTGCACCGCCTGCCGGGCCGCATCGGCTGGGAGCTGCGCCTGGTCGTGCAGGGCGGGCTGCGCATCCTGGACAAGGTCGATGCGCTGCAGGGCGCCAGCCTCTACCGCCGCCCCACCGTCGGCAAGGCCGATGCGCCGCTGCTGCTGTGGCGCGCCCTGCGCATGTGATGGCGGGCCGGCCGTTGCGACACCCAGGCTTTGGCCCCAAGCCGTCCATGGGACAATCCGGCCCCATATGAATCCGGATCAGTACGTCCAAGACAAGGCCGCCGCCTCGGGCAGCAGCTTTTATTACGCCTTCCTCTTCCTGCCGCGCGAGCGCCGTGCGGCCATCACCGCCTTTTATGCGTTCTGCCGCGAAGTGGACGACGTGGTGGACGAAGTCTCCGACCCCGGCGTGGCTGCCACCAAGCTCGGCTGGTGGCAAAACGAAGTGCACCAGGCCTTTGCAGGCAAGCCCTCGCATCCCGTGATGCGGGCGCTCATGCCGCACGCCCCGGTCTACGGCATCGAGGAGCGCCACCTGCAGGCGGTCATCGACGGCTGCCGCATGGACCTGGAACAGACCCGCTACCTGGACTTCCAGGGCCTGACGCGCTACTGCCACCTGGTCGCAGGCGTGGTCGGCGAAGTGGCCGCGCGCATCTTTGGTCAGACGCAGGAAGAAACCACCGCCTACGCCCACAAGATGGGCCTGGCCTTCCAGCTGACCAACATCATCCGCGACGTGGGCGAGGACGCCATGCGCGGACGCATCTACCTGCCCATCAGCGAACTGCAGCAGTTCGACGTCAAGGCGCACGAGATCACCAAGCGCGAATACTCGGACCGCTTTACCGCGCTGATGCGCTTTCAGGCCGAGCGCGCCCACCGCCTCTACGACGAGGCCCTGGCCCTGCTGCCCGCTGCCGACCGCCGCGCGCAGAAACCCGGCCTCATGATGGCCAGCATCTACCGCACCCTGCTGCGCGAGATCGAGGCCGACGACTTCCGCGTGCTGCACCAGCGCATCAGCCTGCCGCCGCTGCGCAAGCTGTGGCTGGCCTGGAAGATGCAGGCGCTGGGACGCATGGCGCGGTGAGCCGCGAGAGCACAAGGCACAGGCCACGCGCCGCTCAGCCGCGCGCCGCTGTGCCGCGCGCCGCCATCCTCGGCGGAGGCTGGGCCGGCTTCGCCGCCGCCATCGCACTGGCGCGCAGCGGCTGGCACATCACATTGCACGAGGCCGCACGCGAGCCCGGCGGCCGTGCGCGCGGCATGGACCTGGACACGCCACAGGGCCCTCTGCGCGTGGACAACGGCCAGCACATCCTCATCGGTGCCTACACCGAAAGCCTGCGCCTCATGCGCGAGGTGGGCGTGGACCCTGAACAGGCCCTGCACCGCCAGCCCATGGCCCTGCCCTATGCCGATGGCAGCGGCCTGCGCTTTCCCGACTGGCCTGCGCCGCTGGATGCGCTGGCCGGCATCGCCACCGCACGCGGCTGGAGCCTGGGCGAGCGCGCAGCCCTGCTGGCGCGTGCCGTGCGCTGGCGGCTGGTGGGCTTTCGCTGCGCGCCGCAGGCCACCGTGGCCGACCTGTGCGCCGGCCTGCCGCAGCGCCTGGTCACCGAATTCATCGACCCGCTGTGCATCTCGGCGCTGAACACGCCCATTCACCTGGCCAGCGGCACGGTGTTCCTGCGCGTGCTGCGCGATGCGCTGTTCAGCGGCCGTGGCGGCTCGCATTTCCTGGTGCCGCGCCGTGACCTGGGCAGCCTGTTCCCGGCGCCGGCCGCGCAGTGGCTGCAAGAGCGCGGCCACGCCGTGCGCCTGGGCAGCCGCGTCGCAGAACTGCAGCCCCAGGGCCCGCACTGGACGCTGGGCGCAGCCCAGGGCGGCGATGCGCCCTTCGACGCCGTGCTGCTGGCCTGCCCCGCGCCCGAATCTGCGCGCCTGGCACTCACCGCCGCCGAGCACGACAGCCTGCCTGCGCGCGACGGCATTGCCCTGCAGCGCTGGGCACAACTGGCCCAGGACCTGCAGCACCGCCCCATTGCCACGGTCTATGCGCAGACTGGTGATCCCTCACACACATTGCCCCTGGGCGCGCCCTGGCTGGCGCTGCGCTCCACGCCCGATGCGCCTGCGCAATTCGTCTTCGACCGTGGGCAACTCGGCGGCCCGCAGGGCCTGATGGCCTTCGTCATCAGCGACAGTGCATCGGACCGCGAAACCCTGCAGGCCCAGGTGCTGGCCCAGGCCCGGGCGCAGTTGGGCTGGCATGGACTGGTTGCGCTGCGCACCGTGATCGACAAGCGCGCCACCTTCGCCTGCCTGCCGCAGCTGCAGCGCCCCGGCATGGAGTTGGGCCACGGCCTGTGGGCCTGCGGCGACCATGTGGACGGGCCGTATCCGGCCACCATCGAAGGCGCCGTGCGCAGCGGCCTGCAGGCGGCCGAGGCCATCGGCCAGGCCCTGGTTGCCGAGGGAAAAGCCTGACCCCCCGGGTATCTCCGTAGCCTGCAGGCCCTGGTTTGACAGCAGATTGACAGCCACCGGCGCCACCATCGCTGGCGCCGCATCCGCTGCCCATTCACTACAACGATAGCCAGGAGACCCGACATGCCTTCGCGCGACCTTATTCACCACGCAGACCTGCCCACGCTCGGCCGCCGCCGACTGCTGGCCGGCACGGGCGCCATGGCCCTGTCGGGCCTGCTGCCTGTGGCCGCGCTGGCGCAGGACGCCTGGCCCACGCGCCCCATCCGCTTCGTCGTGCCCTTCGCGCCCGGCGGCAGCTCGGAAATCGTGGCGCGTTCCACGGCGGCCGAGCTGTCCAAGACCCTGGGCCAGAACGTCTTCGTGGACAACAAGCCCGGCGCGGCCGGCAACATCGCCATGCAGGAAGTGGCGCGCGCCGATGACCAGAGCACCGTCATCCTGGGCCACATCGGCACCCTGGCCGTCAATCCCTACATCTTCGACAAGCTGCCCTACGACGCGAACAAGGACTTCCAGCCCGTCAGCCTGCTGGCCAAGGTGCCCAGCCTCTACGTGGTCCACCCCGATGTGCCGGTCAAGAACCTGCGCGAACTGATCGCCTACGCGAAGAAGAAGCCCGGCCAGCTCAGCTACGGCTCGGCCGGCAACGGCAGCGCCGGGCACCTGGCCTTCGAGTACCTGAAGATGACGGCCGAGATCTTCATGCTGCACGTGCCCTATCGCGGCACGGGGCCCATGATGACCGACCTGATGTCGGGCCGCCTGGACGCCGCCTCGGTCGGCGCCGCCGCCCTGCTGCCCTTCATCAAGGCCGGCAAGGTGCGCTGCATCGCCACGGGATCGACCCAGCGCCTGCCCCAGTTGCCCGACGTGCCCACCGTGGCCGAGCAGGGCTTCCCGGGCTTCGAGATGACGCAGTGGTACGGCATGCTCGCCCCCTCCAGTATGACCCGGTCGCATGTGGACAAGCTGGCCGCCGAATGCGCCAAGGCCGTCAAGGCCCCCGATTCGCTCAAGCGCCTGCAGGGCGACGCGGCCGAGCCCATCGGCAGCACGCCCCAGCAGTTCGCGCAGTTCATTGCTGCCGAGCAGACGCGCTGGCAAAAGGTGCTCAAGCGCGCCCAGGTCAAGCCGGACTGAGCGCAGACCCAGGCCCCGGCATCAGCTGGCCGGGCCTGCCTTCTCGGCCATGGCGCGCAGCACGCCCTGGCTGGCCTTTTGCACATGCTCGGCGCTCAGGCGCGCGGCCTGCTCCGCATCGCCCTGCTCTATCGCCGCCACGATGGCATCCAGCTCGGCCAGCGTCTGCGGCAGGCGCCCGGGCTGGGACATGGAGATGCGCCGCAGCACCGTCACGCGGTTGTTCAGCTGCCGCAGCATCTGGCCGGCCACCAGATTGCCGCAGCCTTCGATCAGGATGTCGTAGAACTGGTTCTTGATCGCCAGCAGGGCCACCTTGTCGCTGGCCACGGCGGGCACGGCCAGCTCGCCCAGCTTGGCGCGCAGCGCGGCGCGCTGGCCTGCCGAGGCATGCAGCGCAAAGCCCCGGCTGGCCAGCCCCTCCAGGCTGGCCCGCACCTCGTAGATATCGCGCACCTCCTGCACCGAGATATCCGTGACCTCAGGGCCCCGGTGCGGAACGATGGTGATCAGCCCCTCTGCCTGCAGGTGCTGCAGGGACTCGCGCAGGCACGAACGGCTTACATCAAGGCTTTCGCACAGTTCGCGCTCGGACAGCTTCTGGCCCGGCGCGAAGACGCCATCGAGGATGGCCGTGCGCAGGGTCTGCGTCGTGCGCTGGCGCAGCGACGTTTCTTCGCGGGGGACACGCAGCATCTGGTTCATGGGACGAATCCTACCGGCAATCGCAGGCCTGGCCGGACTGACGGATTGTCATACACACACCTTGACCGGCAGGCAATCCCGATTTTCATCAAGTAGGATTGTCTGACAATCTGATTAAATCCACTCCACCGACAGACACCTTCACTGCCTTCCATCAGGAGTTTTCATGACCCGAGCCTACGCGCCCAAGAATCCCGCCCTCTTCGACCAAGGCCTGTCCACCCGCCGTGAGGTGCTGGGCGCCGAGTATGTCGATGCATCCATCCAGAACGCCACGGACTTCAACATCGACATGCAGGAGCTGGTCACCCAGTACTGCTGGGGCGATGTCTGGAACCGCCCGGGCCTGGACCGCAAGACGCGCTCCTTCCTGAACCTGGCCATGATCACGGCGCTGAACCGCCCGCATGAACTCAAGCTGCATGTGCGCGGCGCCATCAACAACGGCCTGAGCAAGGAAGAGATCAAGGAAGTCTTCCTGCAGACCGCCATCTACTGCGGCGTGCCGGCCGCCATCGACTCCTTCCGCGTGGCTTCGGAAGTCTTCAAAGAGATGGACATCTGAGGCACGCAGCATGACCACCATAGGATTCATCGGCCTCGGAATGATGGGCCAGCCCATGGCCCACCTGCTGCACGCCGCAGGGCACGGCCTGGTCATCCGGGACGCCGTGCCCGCCGCCACCGCACGATTCGCGCAGGAGCATGCGGGCGTGGCCGTGGCATCCGGCGCGGCCGACTTTGCCGGCTGCAGCGTGGTCTTCACCATGCTGCCCGACTCCCGCATCGTCGATGCCGTGGTGGGCGAGCTGGCGCCGCACCTGCGGCCCGGCGCCTGCATCATCGACATGAGCTCGGCCGACCCCAACCGCACGCGTGCGCTGGCCGGCCTGCTGGGCGAGCGCGGCATCGGGCTGCTGGATGCGCCGGTCTCCGGCGGCGTCAAGCGCGCCATTGCGGGCACGCTGTCCATCATGGTCGGTGGCGATGCGGACCTGCTCGCCCAGCACCTGCCGCTGCTGCAGCGCATGGGACAGGCCATCACCCATGTCGGTCCCGTGGGCGCGGGCCATGCGCTCAAGGCGCTGAACAACTATGTCTCGGCAGCGGCCCTCATCGCCACGGCCGAGGCCATCCATGCGGGAGCGGCCTTCGGCATTGCGCCGGCCACCATCGTGGACGTGATCAATGCCTCCACCGGCAAGAACAACACCACCGAAAACAAGGCCCACCAGTTCATGCTGAACGGCGCCTTCAACTCGGGCTTCTCGCTGGCGCTGCAGGCCAAGGACGTGGGCATCGCCCTGTCGCTGGGCCAGGCCATGCACACGCCCATGGCACTGGCCGAACAGGTCAGCGCCATGGCGGCCGAGGCTTCCAGGTCCCTGGGACCCGCCGCCGACCACACCGAGCTGTACAGGTACGTGGCCCCGGCCTGAGCCTGCGCCGTCTCGCCGTCGTCAAGGGCCGCATGCGGCCCTTGCCTTCCTGCCTCACGCCACCAAACACGCCACCGACAACCGGCCGCACAGAGCCGGCGGCCCCGGCACGCGCCTCCAGGAGACAAACCCATGCGCCCCCTCATCAGCAATCCCCTCGCCCGAACCCTTCTCGCCGCCGCGCTGGCAGCGGCCAGCCTTGCCGCCCAGGCCTTCCCCAGCAAGCCTGTCACCATCGTCGTGCCCTACGCGGCCGGAGGTTCCACCGACGTGCTGGCTCGCGTGCTGGCCGAGGCCATGACGCGCGACCTGGGCCAGCAGGTCATCGTAGAGAACCTGGGCGGTGCCGGCGGCACCATCGGCACCAGCCGCGTCACCCGCGCCCAGGCCGACGGCCACACCCTGCTGCTGCACAACATGGGCATTGCCACGGCGCCCGCGCTCTACAGCAAGCTCGCTTTCGATGTGAGGCGCGACCTGGAGCCCATCGCTCTGGCCGGCGACGTGCCCATGATCCTGGTGCGCAGCAAAGGCTTTGCGCCCGCCACGCTGGCGGACTTCATCGCCCACATGAAGGCCAAACCGGGCGAAGTGCGCTTCTCGCATGCCGGCGTAGGCGCCACCTCCCACCTGTGCGCCATGCTGCTGCTGCAGACCACATCCACCGAGGCCACCCTGGTGCCCTACCGTGGCACGGGCCCGGCCCTGCAGGACCTGGTGGCCGGCAATGTCGATGTCATCTGCGACCAGCCCGTGGCCACCGGCCCGCACATACAGGCCGGCATGCTCAAGGGCTACGCCGTCGCCACGCGCGAGCGCCTGCCCTCCCTGCCCGACGTGCCCACCTTCGCGCAGTCCGGCCAGCCCGGCTTCGAGCTTGCCGTCTGGCACGGCCTGTACGCCCCGCGAGGCACGCCCCAGGCCGTCATCGAACGCCTCAACAAATCCCTGCGCACCGCCCTGGCCGAGCCCGCCCTGGTCAAGCGCTTCACGGACATGAGCGTCATCATCCCGCCCGCAGACCGCCTCACCCCCGACGCCCTGCGCCAGCACACGACTGCTGAAATCAAGCGCTGGGACCCGGTGATCAAGGCTGCGGGGGCCAAGGCCGAGTAACGCCGCACTCCGACGAGACCGGTCTGCGGGCCACGACATCAAAGCGATGCCAGTGCTTGGGGCCCCGCATGCTGGGGGCCATGCCATCGAACTCATTGAAGGCCAACAGCTCCATGCCATCCAAAAGGCGCAAGACATGATCACGCGAATGAAAGCTCATGGACTGCGAATCGGCCCAGGCATCGCGCGGCCCAAAAAAATGACCGGCGAACACACCGCCCGAACGCAGCGCAGAACGCACCAGCGACCAAAACGCATCGAAGTACTCAGGATGGCAAAAGGGCAGGCTCAGTCCAGCGTGGATCAGATGCGCTGCAGGTAAAGAGGAAAGATCCTCGAAACGGCAAGCCTGCAGCGTCAAAGCGCCGGACGCCTGCGATGCCAGGGGACGCAAGCCCTCGATGGCTGCAGGTTCGCTGTCGATGGCGTGGACGCGCCAGCCGGTATTGAGCAGCACGCGGCACTCATGGCCCGCGCCACAGCCCAGATCGATGGCCGCTCTATCTGCCGTATCAACCGCCAACGCGTCAAGCGCCTGCACCAGCAGGGGAGATATCTTGCGCCCCTCGGTAAAGCGGTAGTAGTCCGTCCAGCTCATAGGTGTGACGCCTGCGGCGTCATCTCTCCATCCACCACTGGATGACGATCTTCGCGATATAGCCGACAAAGCCCACGCCCAGGCCCAGGAAGATCACGAAGGTGCCGAACTTTCCTGCCTTGGACTGGCGCGCCAGCTGCAGGATGATGAACACCATGAAGAGGATGAAGGCCCCCACGCCGTAGGTGAGGAAGAAATGGGCGATCTGTTCTTCTGTATACCCGAATATCACGACAACACAGTCCTACATCCTCCCCTGCAGGACCGGTCAGGCGGGTCCCGGTTCAGCGCACCGGGAAGGTGGATGCATCCACCAAGTCACGGTACGCATGCCAGCTCGCGTGCCCCAGCAGGGGCATCACGGCCACCAGTCCCAGCAGCCAGCTGCCCAGGCCCAGCAGGGTCAACAACACAATGAGGGCGGCCCACAGTGCCAGAGGCACAGGGTTGGCCAGCACGGCCAACCAACTGGTCAGCACGGCCTGGCGCACCGTCACCCGCCTGTCCAGCATCAGCGGCATGGCCACCACGCTGGACGCAAAAATGGGCGCTGCCAGAAAACTGCCCAGCGCCAGCCACATCGCAAACAACTGCCCGTCGCGGGCCAGCACCACGTGCTGCACGAAATCCGCCGGGGTGGCGATGCGCACGGGCGAGAGCACGGTGATCAGCGAGGCCGACACCAGCACCCAGCCCGTGGCCGCCAGCGACAGCAGCAGCCCGAACTGCACCAGGCACCAGTAGCCGCCCTGCCCTTCGGTCCTGGCCGCATGGCCGTTTTGCCAGCGCATCCAGGTGCTTCGCACCAGGGACAGGTCGGCGCGCTCGCCGCGCTCCAGCGCACGGCTGATGGCGTAGAGGCTGGTCGCCACGACAGGGCCGACGATCAGGAAACCCGACAGGGCCCCGGCCATCAGCCAAAAGCGATTGTGCCCCAGCGTCAAGATCAAAAACCCGATCAAGGTCAAGACCAGGCCATGTGCCAGGCTCAGCCAGGGCGCCCTGGCCATGTCGCGCGCGCCACGCGCCAGCCAGCTCAGGGGGTGTTTCCAGCCGATGCTGCGCACGGCGGGGAGGACGGGGGGGTGGAAGAAAGCGGTGCTGTGGCTGGTGGGCATGGCATGGCGCGGCTTCGCGGGCAGGCAGGGTCAGCTGTCAGCCAGCCCCTGGCACAACTGCGCAAGGCTGGCCACCGTGACGTGGGGTGTGGACCCCTCGTGAGGCCATGCTACGCCCGTGCGGTTGAGCCAGACTGCGTGCATACCCGCATCCATGGCGCCCAGCGCATCGAGCCGCGCGTCGTCGCCAATGTGCAGCACCTCGTCAGGCGCCACGCCTGCCGCCGCCGCCGCTGCGTGGAAAAAGCGCACATCGGGCTTGGCCATGCCTGCCTTGGTCGCACTCAGCGCGGCATGGAAATGCTCGCCAATGCCCACCACGTGCACGCTGGCGTTGCCGTTGCTCAGCGCCACCACGGGCCAGCGCGCGGCCAGGAACTGCAGGGCGGGCAATGCGTCCTCGTACAGGTCCACGCGCTGGCGCTCGGCAAAGAAGATGTCGAAGGCCGTTTCCGCGAGGCTGCCATCGTCGCCATTGCGCTGCAGCGCCAGGCGGATGGACTCGCGGCGCAGACCGCTCAGGTCGTGGGCCAGGTCCGGGCGGTCACGCTCGATCTGCACGCGGATGGCGCGCAGGGCGGCTGCGTCGCGCAGCGCCGCGGCCGTGGTGGGCGCATGGGCGTGCAGCCAGTCCAGCAGGACCTGTTCGGCGCGCGAGATGGCTGGCCACACGGGCCACAGCGTATCGTCCAGGTCGATGGAAATGGCGCGGATGCGGCCGCTGCGGCGCAGCTGCTGCAAGGCGGCCACGGCAGGGTCGAGAGAGGATTCGGCGAGGGGGGCGATGGTGGCTTGGGACATGGCTTGAGCATAGCGAAACGCCCGCCTGCAGGCTGCAGCCGGGTCATCCGACTTGCGTGGCAGGCGGCTCCGTCCTGCCACAATCGGCCCCATGCCTTCCCGCTTCGCGCCAGAACCCCCATTCCGCCACGACCAACCCCAGCGCACCGCCGTGCTGCTGTGCAACCTTGGAACGCCCGATGCGCCCACGGCCCCGGCTGTGCGCCGCTACCTGGCGCAATTCCTGGGCGACGACCGCGTGGTCGAGATCCCCAGGATGGCCTGGCTGCCCATCCTGCACGGCATCATCCTGCGCACGCGGCCGGCCAAGTCGGCCGCCAAGTACGCCACCGTCTGGCATGAGAAGGACGGCTCCCCCCTGCAGCACTGGAGCGCGCGCCAGGCCCTGCTTCTGCGCGGCTGGCTGGGCGAGGCCGGGCACAACGTGCTGGTGCGCCATGCCATGTGCTACGGCAACCCGTCCATCCCCAGCGTGCTCGATGCCCTCAAGGCCGAGGGCGCCACGCGCATCCTCATCCTGCCGCTGTACCCGCAGTACTCGGGCACGACCACGGCCAGCGTGTTCGACGCCGTCTATGACTGGGCCCGCACCCAGCGCCATATTCCCGAGCTGCGCTTCGTCAACCGCTACCACGACGATGCCGCCTACATCGACGCACTGGCCCAGCGCATCGAGGCCCACTGGCGCGGCAACGGCCGTGGCGAAAAACTGGTCATGAGCTTTCATGGCGTTCCCGAGCGCACGCTGCACCTGGGCGACCCCTACCACTGCGAATCCCGCAAGACCGCGCGCCTGCTGGCCGAACGCCTGGGCCTGTCGCCCTCGCAATACCTGGTGACCTTCCAGTCGCGCTTTGGCAAGGCCAAATGGCTGGAGCCCTATACCGAGCCCTCGCTGATCGAACTGGCGCGCAGCGGCACCAGGCGGGTGGACGTGGTCTGCCCCGGCTTCACCAGCGACTGCCTGGAAACGCTGGAGGAAATCAGCCAGGAAGCGCGCGAAGCCTTCCTGCATGCCGGTGGCGAGCAGTTCGAGTTCATTGCCTGCCTCAACGACAGCGCGCCCTGGATCACGGCGCTGAGCCGCATCGCCCAGCAGCACATGCAGGGCTGGCCCACGCAGAAGGCGCCGCAGGCCGGACTCGACGCCAGCCTTGAGCGTGCCAAGGCCGTGGGCGCACAGCGCTGAAGCCGTCCTGCATCCTGTGCCCGTCGCCATATAACCCTGCCTCATGAGCAGAATGCATAAGCATCTTTGTATATAGATGCTGCAAGCGGGACAATTGCAGCCCAGTTGCTTGTTCCGCCGGTCTTCCATGATCGGCCTCAGCCCTCATGACCAAGACATTTTTTCCCGCCCTGCGCCTGGCAGCCCCGCTGCTGGCGCTGGGCCTTGCCTGCACCGCCTTCGGCACGGCCCACGCCGCCGCCCCCCTGCTCCCCCCTGCCGGCGTGCAGGCCGCAGCAGGCCAGGACGCCGTGCGCATCATCGACATCCGCGATCCCAAGGCCTATGGCGAGCGCCACATTCCCGGCGCGCTCAACGCCCCCTACGGCAAATGGCGCGGCCCCGCCACCAACCCCGGTGAACTGCCCGAGCTGCCCAAGCTCACCGAACTCGTGCAGTCCCTGGGGCTGACGCCCGCCACCCACGCCATCGTGGTCTCGTCGGGCGCGGACGCCACCGACTTCGGCGCGGCAGCGCGCGTGTACTGGACGCTCAAGCTGCTGGGCCTCAAGGAGCTGTCCGTGCTCAACGGCGGCATGAAGGCCTGGAACGACCAAAAGCTCCCGCAGGACAACGCGGCCGTCACCGTGGCCCGCAGCAGCTACCAGCCCCAGCTCGACACCAGCCTGATCGCCACGCGCGAGGACGTGGGCCAGCACGTCAGGCTCAGCAACGCTGCATTGGTGGACTCGCGCCCCGACGCCTTCTACCAGGGCAAGACGCGCGCGCCCGCCGCCAAGCTCTCGGGCACCCTGCCCGGCGCGCAGCAGTTGGACTTCAACCAGTGGTTCGTTCCCGGCACCTCCACCTTTGTCGACACGGCCACGGCCAGGCAGATCGCGGCCAAGGTCAAGCGCGAGCAGGGCCAGGACATGGTGGCCTTCTGCAACACCGGCCACTGGGCGGCCACAGACTGGTTCGGCCTGTCCGAAGTCGCGGGCCTGCCGGGCGTCAAGCTGTATGCGGGTTCCATGGTGGACTGGACGCAGCAGGCCGATGCGCCGCCCATGGCCAACCAGCCCGGCCGCGCCGAATCCCTGGCCTACGACGCCAAACAATGGTGGGAAAAAAAGTTCAAGTGACCGCGTAAGTGATCGCACAAGTGATCGCGGGGTGGACCACGGCAGGCAGTGAGCGCCATCACCGCGCCCTGCCTGCCACACAACAAGAAAATCCAGATATGAAACGACTTCCTCTTGCGGCCATCCTGGCCGTTTTCTTTGGCTGGCTGCTGTGGAGCGTCTCGGTGCGCCAGGCCGCGCTGTTCGCCGTGGGCCTGGGCCTGGGCGCGGTGCTGGCCGGCAAGCGCTTCGGCTTCACCACGGGCTGGCGCATGCTGATCGAGGACAAGGACGCCAGCGGCGTCTTCGGCCAATTGCTGCTGCTGGCGCTGGCCGCCGCGCTGGCCATGCCGCTGCTGGGCCACTATCCCGAACTCACGGCCGCGCTGGGCCCGCCCAGCATCAGCCTGCTGGTGGGCGCCTTCGTCTTCGGCCTGTGCATGCAGATCGCGGACGGCTGCGGCAGCGGCACGCTGTACAAGGCCGGCATGGGCATTCCCATGAATGCGGCCATCTTGCCCGTGTTCGCCGTCGGCAGCTTCCTGGGCAGCCTGCACCTGGGCTGGTGGCTGGACCTGGGCAACACCCAGCCCGTGGGACTGGTCACCGCCTGGGGCTGGGCCCCTGCCCTGCTGGCCACGCTGGCGGCGCTGGCCGTGGTCGCGCTGGGCGTGGCCTGGTACGTGCGTGGCGCCAACGTGGCGCTCAAGCGCCCCGCCAAGCCGCTGTTCGTGCGCAAGTGGGTGGTGGGCGCGGTGCTGCTGGCCGTGCTGGCCACGCTCAACCTCGTCATTGCGGGCCAGCCCTGGGGCGTGGTCTATGGCTTCGGCCTGTGGGCGGCCAAGATCGCCAACGCCACGGGCGCCGTGGACCTGGCCGGCAACTGGTTCTGGAGCCAGCCCGGCAACGCCGCTCGCCTGCACGAGACCGTGCTGCTGGACGTGACCAGCATCACCAACATCGGCATTCTGGGCGGCGCCCTGTGGGTGGCCGCCGCCAAGCCCGTCAACGCCAAGCCCCTCACTGGCACGCAATGGATGGTGGCCCTGGCGGCCGGCCTGGTACTGGGCTACAGCTCGCGCCTGGCCTTCGGCTGCAACGTGGGCGCCATGCTCTCGGGCATTTCCACGGGCAGCATCCACGGCTGGATCTGGGTGCCGCTGGCCTTTGCCGGCACCATCTTCGGCCTGCGCATCCGCCGCCACTTCAATTTCTGAAAGGACCCGCCATGACACAGCAAAACACCCTGCGCGCGGTCTTCTGGGCCGTGCTCGTCCTTTTCCTGGTCTGGGACCACCTGCACTCGCCGCCCGTGGACCTGCGCTTCGAGGCGCCGCTGATCGCCGCCGGCTCGGGCAAGGCCACGCAAGGCGGGCACTGCTCGATGCCGGCAGGCAAATAGGTCAAGGTCAGGGCACGCTGGGCGCCGGCCCCTCATCCGCACCAGCCGTCACGGGCAGCGGCGCGGTTTCCACGTCGAAGCCGGCGGCCTGCCAGGCCTTGAGGCCTCCCACCAGCGGGCGCACGTTGGCAAAGCCGGCGCGCTGCAGCTGGCGCGCCAGGCGGGCGGCGGATATCTCGTTGGGGCAGTCGCAATAGATCACCAGCCCGTGGGGATGGCCGTGCTGGGGCAGCAGATGGGCGTGCACCTCGCCGCCATCGCGCGGGCGCAGTTCCCAGGATTGGGCGCCGGGGATATGGCCCTGGCGGTACTGCGGCAGGGCGCGCACATCGATCACCGTGGGCTCCACGCCCTGGGCATGCAGGCCCGCCAGCTCGCGCACCGACATGCGCGGCATGCGCAAAGAACGCACCATTCGATGGCGCTGCCACCACTTGCGCACGATGAACAGCCCCAGCGCCACGGCCAGCAGCAGCAGGCCCCACTGGCCCAGCGCCGTGAGCACGCCCAGCAGGTCTTCCACCGTGGAGCTGAACAGCGAGCCCAGGTACACGGCAGAGCCCACCCAGACCAGCGCGCCCAGGCCGTCATACAGCACGAAGCTGCGCAGCGGCGTGCCCATCACCCCCGCCAGCGCGCTGGCGATGGAGGCAAAGCCCGGCACGAACTTGGCCACCAGCAGCGACCTTGCGCCCCAGCGGCCATAGACGGTTTCGGTCTGGCGGATGCAGGCATCGGGCGACAGCGAGATGCGGCAGATGCGCCCCAGCACACGGTGGCCGTAGGCCTTGCCGGCCTGGTACCAGAACAGGTCGGCGATGAGCGCGGCGCTCACGGCCACGGCCACCAGCCACAGCAGGCGCACCCAGTCAGCGCCTTCCAGCGCGCCGGTCACCACCAGCACCGGGTAGGCCGGAATCGGCGCACCCAGCTGTTCGACGAACACATTGAGAAAGACGATGCCGAAGCCGTACTCGCGGATCAGCTCCACCAGAAAACCCATGTCAGGCCTCTCTTGCCCAGACGGTGCCCGCGCCCGAAAAGAAGGCATGGCCGCACCCGCCGCAAATGCTAGCGCGGTGGCAACATCCGCGCCTGGCCCGGGTTGATGCTCAGCCGCGCCCCAGGTGCTCCAGCACCCATTGCCAGTGCGCAGGCACATTCAGCGCCGGGGCATGGCCGCAACCGGGGACCTCCTGCCAGTGCAGCAGGCCGCGCGCGCCGGGGCCGCGCGCTGTCATTTCGCGCGCCACCTCGGGCAAGACCAGATCGGACTCCACGCCGCGCAGCAGCAGCACGGGAATCTGCAGGGCGTCGTAGTGCGGCCAGATGCCGTAGTCGTCCTCATGGGCCGTGAACTGCTCGATCATGGCCGGGTCGTAGTGCGGCGTGACGCGGCCATCGGGCAGGCGGCGCACGCTGGTCTCGGTGAGCTTGCGCCACTCGGAGTCGCTGAGCCAGCCGTAGGGCCGGTAGGCCTGGCGAAAAAAGGCCTCCAGCTCACCCACCGTATCGAAGGCCGGGGGCTGGCCCGCATAGGCCCTGATGCGTGCAAGCGCCGACTCGGCCAGCTGCGGCGCATTGTCATTGAGCACCAGCGTGGCAATGCGCGCGCGCAGCGAGGGCTCGAACAGGCCCGAGGCGCAGACCGTGCCGATCGCCCCGCCCATGGACGTGCCCACCCAATGCGCGCGCTCCAGCCCCAGCGCATCGAACAGCTCGCGCGCGATGCGGGCGTAGAAGCCCAGCCGGTATTCCTCGCGCGGCGCGCGGCTCCACTGGCTCAGGCCCCGCCCCGGCGTGTCAGGGCAGATCACGCGCCAGCCCTGGCCTGCCAGGAACTGCGCCAGTGCATCCATATCACGCCCCGTGCGTGCCAGCCCGTGCCAGGCCACGACGGTGCCCGCTGGCGCCCCATCGGGTGCGGGCTGCCAGTCCATGTAGTGGATCTCGTAGCCCGCGCATTGCGCGTAGCAGGAAGCGGGCACGGGCGCGGGCGCGGATGATGGAGATGCGTTGGAAGCCATGGGAGAAATCTCTGCTGTGCAGGAGCGGCCGGCCGCCTTGGCCGCCGGCCGCTCCAGGGCCTTGCTCACTCAGGAATGCGGATCAGCCCGTCGCTGACCTCGATGGTGTTGGCCGTGCTGGGCCGCGCCACGAAGGGCGGCACCTGGGCCGCCGTGATGGCGGGTGCCGCGCCCGGCTGGCCGCCGCGCGGCATGGTGCGCACCACCTGGCTGGCGGGCAGCGCGGTGTTGCTGCGCAGGTTGGCCCAGACGGCATCCATGGCCTGGTTGAAGTACGGATGCAGCGGCACGAAGCGCGTGTCGAAGCCCGAGAACGGCAGGAAGGCATCGAAGTGCTGGGCATTCACCACCTCGATATAGCGCAGCCTTGTGCTGCTGCCGTCCAGCCCCCGGTTGAGCACCGTGTAGGCGCGCGCATTGTGGTTGACCGGCACCAGCGCATCGCTGCGGCCCGCCACGATGATGGTGGGCTTGCCGCGCAGCTTGGCGGTGTGCAGCACCTCGGCAATGCCGGCGCGCACGGCGTCGCTCTGGGCACGCGTGGGCACGCTGCTTTCGGAGAGATTGAAGCCGGTCACCGGATCGAAGCCCGTCACCAGCGCGTGCTGGCACAGCGCGTTGTCCAGGCCCAGGTCGGCCACGCGCGTGGAGGGCGACACGGCGAACTGCCAGGCCTTGGCCCCGCCCACCGAGTCGTTGTAGACCACCGTGGCGGGTGTGCCGTTGGCCGTGCCATTGGCCGAGGCAAAGCTCTGGGCCAGCGCTGCCGCCGTGGCGGGCACCACGTCGCCCGTGGCATTGGCGGCCGCGAAGCTGGTGCGGCACAGGTTGGCATCCACGCCAAACCGGCCATAGGCCATGGTGTACATGGCCGACAGGATGGGGCCGTTGCCCAGCGCGTAGTGGGCGTTGTGCATGGCGTCATGGTCACGCGTCCAGCCGTACAGGCGCAGCTTGCTCAGCGCATTGGCGGCGCGGTCGGCCGTGGTGCTGCCGATGACCAGGCCCTTGGCGGCCAGGCTGGTGCAGCGTGCCTCGGCCCGCGCCGTCATGGCCGTGAGGCCTATGTAGTTGAAGATGGATGTCTCGGTCAGCGCCGCATCGGGGGCCAGCGCCGCGCAGGGCTGGTAGATGTTGCCGTAGGTGGTGTACTCGGCCAGCGGGCGGCCCGGGTTGGGCATGGTCGCATTGCCCACGGCAATGGTGTAGCCCTGGCGCGTGGGCATCTCGGTCACGGGTTCGGAAGCCACCACGCCGTCGATCAGGCCCTCCGTATCCAGTTCGGCCGCACGCAGCACGGCCGCGCCGCCGTTGGAGGCCGAGCCTGCCAGCACCAGCGTGTTGTCCTTGCCGAAGGGCACGGGGTCCTGCGTGGTGCCATAGCGGGCATTGAGCACGTACAGCGCATAGCGGGCCGCGGCCAGCGTGTCGTTGCCCCAGTCCTTTTCAGGGTTCTGCTGGGAATGCGCGTGCTTGATGGCGATGCGGTTGGGAAACGCCGCGTTGTAGGCGGCGCGCGCCGCATCGGTCAGCCGCGCGGCGAAGAAGGACAGGCTGCCCGCATCCGTGCGCGTGGCGCGCGTGCCGTCCAGCTTGTTGACGGTATCGTCGCTCAGGTTGTGCAGGCCCACGCCCTTGCCCGCGTCGGTCAGCGCCACGGCGCAGCCCTTCTTCAGGCCCCACTCGCCCGCCGTGCCGATGGCGCCATACACGCCGCGCGAGCCCGAGGACGGGCCCAGCACGATGCAGGGGCGGTTGCGGTCAAAACTGTCCGGCACCTGCACCGCCACCATGGTCTGCTTGCGGCCCGTGCCGTCGTCCAGCACGGCCAGGTACTCGCGCCCGGGGATCAGCCCCTCGCCCGTGGTCACCAGCCCGTCGGCCGTGATGTTGGGGCCGTACAGCGTGCCGTAGCCACCGCCCGCCGAGGGGTCCAGGATGCCCCGGTAGTTGGAGTACAGCGCATTGCGCCGCAGCTCCGCCGCCGTGGGATTGGCAGGGTCCGCATACAGGGGGGCGGTTGCGGCGCCCAGGCCCGTCTTGCCCAGGCCGCCGGTCAGCAAATCCTGCGTGGCCGCCGTGCTGCCCGTGCCGGTGGCCGTGGCCGGATACACCGTGGCGCCCAACTCGACAAAGCCCTTGGGCAGATCGTTGCTGGGATTTCGCTCGCCGCTGCCGCAGGCCGCCAGCGCGGCCGCCGCCAGCGCCGTGAAGGCCCAGCGCCAGGGGGTTGCAGGAATCGACGACACCATCTCTTCACGCTTCAACATGCCCATCTCCTTGTGGTAGTTCTCTGATGCACGAATGCGCCAGGGGCCCTGATCAGGCCCCGGCGCGGGAAGAACGCAGACGCCCCACGACGCCCGAGGGGAAATAGTAGACCGACAACACAAACAGCACGCCCAGCCACAGCAGCCAGCGGTCGGGCGACAGCAGCGCGGCCAGCCAGGGCAGGCCGTGCGCGGCCTCGCTGGCCACGCGCAGCAGGTCCTGCAGATAGCTCTGGGCGATGAGGAACAGCACCGAGCCGATGGCCGCGCCATAGATGGTGCCCATGCCGCCGATTACCACGATCAGCAGGCAGTCCATCATGATCTCGAACGACAGCGAGGTATCTGGCCCGTTATAGCGCAGCCACAGTGCCAGCATGGCCCCGGCCACGCAGGCGAACAGGGCCGACAGCACGCTGGACAGCGTGCGGTAGACCACCACGCGGTAGCCGATGGCCTCGGCACGGAACTCGTTCTCGCGGATGGCCTGCAGCACGCGGCCGAACGGGGAATTGACGATGCGCAGCAGCGCCAGCACCAGCACCACGGCCAGCACGAACAGCAGGTAGTAGGTGAGGATGCGCCCGTCGATCAGCACACCCAGCACCTCGTTGTCGAAGGGCTCGAAGCTGGGCGACAGCCACTCGGGCAGCTTGAAGCTCAACCCGTCTTCCCCGCCCGTCCATTCCGACAGTTGGGAGGCCAGCGTCTGGAACGCCGCCGCCACGGCCAGCGTGATCATGGCAAAGAAGATGGCCCGCACCCGCAGCGAGAACAGGCCGATGGCCAGCGACAGCAGCAGCGACACCAGCAGCGCCGCGCCCAGGCCCAGCGCCAGCGCGCCCCAGCCCGCGCCCATGCGCGAGGACGCAATTGCCACTCCATAGGCGCCAATGCCGAAGAACATGGTGTGCGCAAAGCTCACGATGCCGGTATAGCCCAGCAGCAGATCGAAGCTGGCCACCAGCACCACGAAGATCAGCACCTTGGCCGCCACGTTCAGCGCCTTCACGCCAGGGAACACGAAGGGCGCCGCCGCCAGGCCCAGGAAAATCAACAGCAGCAGCACCGCCAGTACGCGGCTGCGCGGCATGTCGCCGGAAAGCAATCGGTTGAGCATGTCGATCACTCCTTCAGCGGTTCGCCACGGGATAGACGCCCTGAGGCCGCCACAAGAGGATGGCCACCATCAGCGCAATGTTGGAAAACAGCGCCACCTTGGGCACCAGGAACCCCGTGTAGTTGGCCATCAGCCCCACCAGCAGCGCGCCGATCAGCGCCCCGCCCGTGCTGCCCAGCCCGCCGATGATGATCACGATGAAGATCAGCACATTCACCTGCGCCCCCATCTGCGGCACCACGTTCTGCTGGTACAGGCCCCACATCACCCCGCCCAGCCCGGCCAGGGCCGAGCCCGCCACGAACACGCCCACGAACAGGCGGCGCACGCGGTAGCCCAGGGCCTCCACCATCTCGCGGTCCTGCACGCCCGCGCGGATCAGCAGGCCGATCTTGGTGCGCGACAGCGTCCAGGCCAGCAGCGCGAACACCGCCAGCCCCACCAGCACGGCCACCACGCGGTACTTCTCCACCGCGGCATCGCCCAGCAGCCAGGCGCCCTTCATGCCCTGGGGCAGCGGCAGCGGAATCTGCTGCGGGCCCCAGATGAGCTTGATCAGTTCCTCGCCGATGATCATGCCGCCCATGGTGATCAGGATCTGCTTGAGATGCTGGCCGTACACGGGCCGCACGATGAAGCGCTCGAACGCCAGCCCGATGGCCCCCGCCACCAGCATGGCCACCACCATGGCCGGCAGCACGGCCAGCAGGTTGCGCCACAGCTGGTCCGACCCCGTCCAGTCGCCCATGGCGCCCAGCACGCTGGTGGCCACGAAGGCGCCCAGCGCGATGAACACGCCGTGGCCGAAGTTCAGCACGTCCATCAGCCCGAACACCAGCGTCAGCCCCGAGGCGATGATGAACACGATCATCCCCATGGCCAGCCCCGCCACCGTCAACGTCAGCCAGGTCGAGGCCGAGCCCACCAGCGGCAGCGCCACCAGGGCCAGCACCGGCACCAGCAGCAGCGGCTTGAAATCCACATCCAGCTTGTTCATAGCGAAAGCCCCAGCAGCGACTGCTGCAACGCCGCGTCTGCCGAAAACTCGGCCATGCCGCCCGCGTGCACCACGCGGCCGTTGTCCATCACCGCCACGCGGTCGCCCAGGCGGCGCGCAAAGCCCAGGTTCTGCTCCACCAGCACAATCGTCGTGCCGCCCGCCTTGAGCTGCGCGAAGGCCGCGATCATGTTCTCGATGATGGCCGGCGCCAGGCCCTTGCTGGGCTCGTCCACGATCAGCAGGTCGCGCGGCTCCACCATGGCGCGCGCCACCGCCACCATCTGCTTTTGCCCGCCCGACAGCTTGCCGGCCGGGTGGTTCCAGAACTTCTCCACGGCCGGGAACATGCCGAAGATCCACTGCAGCCGCTGCGCATCCATGCGGTCGGCGCGCGAGGCGCCGCGCGCGGCCAGCAGCAGGTTTTCCTGCACCGTCAGGTCCGCGAAGATGCCCATGTTCTCGGGCACATAGGCAATGTTCAGCCGCGCGATCGCGGGCGTGGGCAGGGCCGTGATGTCGGCCCCGCCAAAGGCGATGCGCCCCTGGCTGGCCCGCCACAGGCCCATGATGGTGCGCAGCGTGGTCGTCTTGCCCGCGCCATTGCGCCCCAGCAGCATGGTCAGCTGCCCGCGCGGCACAGCCAGGTCCACGCCATGCAGGATGTGATAGGCCCCGATATGCGTGTGCACGCCCGACAGTTCGAGCAAGTTGGGGTTTGGGTTGAGGTGGGCGGCAGCGCTCATGCGGCCTCCTTCACGGCGCCCTGCTCCGGCACCACGCCCAGGTAGGCCTGCTGCACCACGGGCGAGGCAATGACCTCGGCCGGCGGCCCATCGGCCACCAGCGTGCCATTGGTCAGCACGATGATGCGGTCGGCCAGCTCGCGCACCACATCCATCTTGTGCTCCACCAGCAAAATGATCTTGCTGCGGTCCTGCTTCAGCGCACGTATCAGGTCCAGGATCACCGGCGCCTCGTCATGGCTCATGCCCGCCGTGGGCTCGTCGAACATGTAGACCTGCGGCTCAAGCGCCATTAGCAAGGCCACCTCCAGCTTGCGCTGGTCACCATGCGGCAGCGCGGCCACGGCCTCGTCGCGCCGGGCGGACAGGGCCACCTGGTCGAGGATGTGCAGCGCCCGCTGCGTGAGCGCGCGGTGGTCGCTCCAGATGCTCCACAGGTTCAGGCCGCGCCGGTGCGGCCCCTCGTCACGCGCTTGCACGGCCAGGCGCACGTTCTCCAGCACGCTCAGGTGCGGGAACAGATTGGTGAGCTGGAACGCCCGCCCCAGCCCGGCCCGCGTGCGCGCCGAAGGGGCCTGCCCCGTCAGCTCGCGCCCGCCCAGCAGCACGCGCCCGGCCGTGGCCTTGAGCTGCCCCGAGATCAGGTTGAAATACGTGGTCTTGCCCGCCCCGTTGGGACCCACGATGGCCGTCAGCGTGCCCGGCTCGAAAGCGCAGCTCACGCCGTTGACGGCCACATGGCCCCCGAAGCGGATGGTCAGGTCCTCTGTGCGCAGCATGGCTCAGCGGCCGTTGCGGATGGGGACCTGCATCTCCTCGGGCTTGATCTCGCGCACCAGCTCGGGCACGCCCCAGGCCAGCGCCGGGTCCACGCGGATCTTGAAGTGGTACATGCTCTGCAGCGCCTGGTGGTCTTCCTTGCGGAAGGTCATCTGGCCCTTGGGCGTGTCGAAGCTCATGCCCTCCATGGCCTTGATCAACCCGTTGGTCCTGGTGTCTCCACCCGTCTTCTTGAGCGCCGTCACGATGGCCATGGCCGCAGAGAAACCGCCCGCCGTGAAGAAATCCGGCGGCGTCTTGTACTGCTTGTAGTGCATGGACACCAGGGCCTCGTTCACCGGGTTCTTGGGAATGCCGTAGTAGTAATAGGTGGCGCCCTCCATGCCCGGCAGATTCTTGTAGGCCGCCATGGCGGGCAGGATGTTGCCGCCCGTGGCGATCTCGATCCCGTAGCGCTTGAGATCCATGTCCGCGATCTTGAACGGATTGCCCGCCCCGGCCCACACGATCCAGATGATCTTCCTGCCCGGCTGGTCCTTGAGCTTGTCGATCAGCCGCTGCGCCCCTGCCGTGAAATCCGTGGTGGCTGCCGGCAGGTATTCCTCATGCGCCAGCTTGCCCTTCCTGATGGCGTCCTTGAAGGCCTTCACCCCGTCGCGCCCGAAGGCGTTGTCCTGGGCCAGCGTGGCAATCGTCACGCCCGCCTTGTCGATGGCCACCGCATTGCTGATGGCGTCCTGGCTGGAGTTGCGGCCCGTGCGGAAGATGTACTTGTTCCACTTGTCGCCCGTGATCGAATCGGCCACGGCCGGCTCCACCAGCAGGATCTTCTTGTACTCCTCGGCCACCGGCAGCATGGCCAGCGCCACGCCGGACGACGTGGGGCCCACGGCCAGATCGGCCTTGTCATCGGAATACGCCGTGGCCAGCAGGCTCTTGCCCAGGTCGGGCTTGCCCTGGTCGTCCTTCTCGATCACCACCAGCTTTTTGCCATTCACCGCCATGCTGCCGCCCGTGGCGTACTCCAGCCCCATCAGCAGCCCGGCCTGGGTCTGCTTGCCATAGGCCTCCAGCGCGCCGGTCTTGCTGTAGACGTGGGCGATGCGGATCTCGCCCTGCTGGGCCATGGCGGCAGGAGCCGCGGCGGCCATGGTGGCCATGGCGGAGAGTGCGAGGGCGGAATGCAGGAAGGGGCGGCGTTGCATGGTGTGTCTCCTTGGGTTGGCAGCTGGGCTGGCGCCCGCTGCTTTTGTGGGGAGGGACCATGCATGCTTTGTGCCAGGCAGGCAAAGCAGGCGCAATGGCGGGTACAGGCAGAGCCCGGGCAGCGAGTGCCCGGCTATTGAACACATTCAGTGTCTTGACTTCAGACAGTTGCCTGAATCCGATACAGGGCAAACCATGAACCCCAGGTATCCCTGGCATCTTCCCCTGCGCGTGGCCACGCAGGGCATCAGGCCTTGGCGAGCCGCTCCTTTGCCAGCTTCGAGCCTTCCGCCAGCGCCTTCAGCTTGCGCCACGCCACGTCCCGGCCCATGGGCGCCAGGCCGCAGTTCGTGCAGGGGAACAGCCGCTCCTTCGGCACGAACTCCAGCGCCCGGCCGATGGTGTCCGCCACTTCCTCGGGTGTCTCCACCACGTCGCTGGCCACATCGATCACGCCGACCATCACGTCCTTGCCGGCCAGCAGCTTCATCAGGTCGGGCGGCACGTGGGAGTGGATGCATTCCAGGCTCACCTGGTCGATGCGGCTCTTGGCCAGCGCGGGAAACACCGTCTCGTACTGGCGCCATTCCTCGCCCAGCGTGCTCTTCCAGTCCGTATTGGCCTTGATCCCGTAGCCGTAGCAGATATGCACGGCCGTCGTGCAGGTCAGGCCCTGCGCTGCGCGCTCCAGCGCCTGCACGCCCCAGTCGGCGGCGTCCTTCATGTAGACATTGAAGGCAGGCTCGTCGAACTGGATGATGTCCACGCCGTCGGCCTGCAGCGCCAGGGCCTCCTGGTTGAGCAGGTCGGCAAAGGCGAAGGCCATCCTGACCTTGTCGCCATAGAAGCGGTCCGCCACGGTATCGACGATGGTCATCGGGCCGGGCAGCGTGAACTTCAGCTTTTTCCTGGTGTGCGCACGCGCCAGCTGCGCCTCGAAGGCATGCACGCGGCCCTTCAGGCGCAGGGCGGCAACCACCTGCGGCACCATCGCGTCGTAGCGGTTGTCGCGGATGCCCATCTTCACCTTGTTGTCGAAGTCGATGCCCTCCACCTGCTCCAGAAAGCCATGCACGAAGTGCTGGCGCGACTGCTCGCCGTCGCACACGATGTCCAGGCCTGCATCTTCCTGGGCCTTGATCCACAGCAGGGTTGCATCGGCCTTGGCCTGACGGAGCGCATCGCCCTCGGCCCGCCACTGGGGCCAGAGCTTGTTGGTTTCGGCCAGCCAGGCGGGCTTGGGCAGGCTGCCGGCGATAGAGGTTTCAAACATCGGAGGATTCCTTCAAGGCAAAGAGGGGTGGGGCCAGCGTACGTCAGGACCGTTGCCCCGAGCCGCTGTGCAATGAATGAAAAATGGTCTGTCTGGACGGTCAGAGCGCGCAATCGGCTGCCCATTGCTCAAGAACATTCCTGTACGGCTGGATGAAATGCTCCTGCGCAAACCTGCCCTGCTTGACGGCCAGCTGGCTGCGCTCTTCACGGTCATAGACAATCTGCGTCAACGAGTAATCGTGGTTCTTCAGGCTCGGCTGATAGATTTTTCCGGCCGAAGAATTGGCGTTGTAGATCTCGGGGCGATAGATCTTCTGGAAGGTTTCCATGGTGCTGATGGTGCCGATCAGCTCGAGATTCGTGTAGTCGGCCAGCAGGTCGCCCTGAAAATAGAAGGCCAGGGGTGCCACGCTGTTGGGCGGCATGAAGAATCGAACCTGCATTCCCATCTTCCCGAAATACCGGTCCGTCGATGACAGCTCATTTTGCTGATACTCGGCACCCAGTACGGGATGCCGGTTTCCGGTGCGCTGATAGGTCTTGCTGGTGGAGGCGCTGATGCAGATGACCGGGGGCTTGTTGAAGTGCTCCCTGTACGTGCTCGAACGGGCGAATTGCTTGAACAGCTTGCCATGCAGGTCGCCAAAATCATCCGGCGTGCCGAACTCCTGGCGGTTGATGTTGTACTCCGGCAGCAGAACACTGAAGTCATAGTCTCGCACGTAGGATGAGAAATTGTTCCCTGCGATGCCATCGATGCGCTTGTTCGACTTCCTGTCGAGAATGCTGGTCTTCAATATCTCGATCAACGGAAATACGCCACTTCCCATCTCGGCACCCATGCCCATCTCCACGGAGATGATGTCCAGCTCGACTGAATAGCGGTCTCCCGTCGGATTGTCCCAATGCGCCAGCTCATTGAAGCGGTTGTCAATCATCTTCAGCGTATGGCGCAGGTTCTGTTGCCGGCTCGCTCCCCGGGCCAGATTGGCAAAATTGGTGGTTATGCGCGTGCTGTCCGATGGGTGATAGTTCTCATCGAAACGGATGCTCTTGAGGCTGAAGTGCAGTTCTGCGTTCATGGTGATGCAATGACCTGATCTGGAAATAAAAAAAACGTGGGTTGATTCAGGCCGCAGCCATTGCCTCGGCCAGGCAGGGGCTGGCGCGGTGCACCAGCCCGACCAGCGGCAATGCCCGTTGCACCGCCAGTGCGGCCCGCTGTATCAGGGCCTCGTCGTGCAGGCGGCAGTCCACGAAATCCTTGTCGGTCGCGTAGACACCCAGGGGCAGCGTGCGCGCCTGGAAGAAGCTGAACAGCGGCCGCAGCTGGTGGTCGATCACCAGGGCATGGCGCTCGCTTCCACCGGTGGCCGCCAGCAGCACGGGCTTGTCGATCAGCGCGTCCTGGTGGACGAAGTCGAAGAAGTGCTTGAACAGCCCGGTGTAGGCACCGCGAAAGACCGGTGTGGCCACCACCAGCACATCCGCCTGCTCCACCGCCGCCAGCTCACGCTCCACCCTCTCGGGCAACTGCGAGCGCCACACCGCGCCGGCAAGCTGCGGCGCGAGCTGACCCAGTTCCACCAGGCGTTGTTCGCACGGAATTTCGTCGGCGATCAGATCCGCCAGATGCTCTGCCAGGGCGGCAGATTTGGAGGGGCGTTGCAGTCCACCGGAAACGGCGACCAGACGGAGCGGACGTGACATGGCTGCTTTCACGCGAGATGGCCAAGTTGAGCGCGGAAGCCGGCTCCGGCATCCATGCGATCCGAGGGTGTGGTGATGACCATTGACTGCTTCCCAACATGCAAACGAACAATGGGAGCGAATGGTAGGGATGCGAATCAATGAAGTAAAATGGTTTTATTTCACGAATACATGAGCCACGCTCATGATTAGACGTGATGCCGTCCCTCTTACCCATCGGCCTTGTCATCGGAATACACCGTGACCAACAGGCTCTTGCCCGAGTCGGGCTTGCCTTGGTCGTCCTTCTCGATCACACCAGCTTTTTGCCATTCACCGCCATGCTGCCGGCCGTGGCGTACTCCAGTCCCACCAGCAACCCGGCCTGGGCCTGCTTGCCATAGGCCTCCAGCGCACCCGTCTTGCTGTGGACATAGGCAATGCGGACTCGCCCTGCTGGGCCAGCTCAGAATGGTTGCTCAGATCCCCTTCTTATCTGCCAACCGAGCCTGCTCCCTGACCCACTCCCTGCTTTTTCCACGCACGCACCATTCTGGTTTTTTGACCCAATCAGTGAAATACATATTTGGGTGATCTTCCAGAATACTGCAACGCACATAACCCATTTTTGGCATAGCGCAGTATTGCAGCGGAGTAAGCACGAAAACACAAACAGCAATCAAGCAAGCTCCAAATATATTGCTCATGCAGAAAATGCGATCAATAATCTTCGCCACTGAATCACTGCATGGAATGGCTTTAAGCACCACTCCAACAGCCATAATGATTGAAATAATTATGATGTAGATTGACAGAGGTGCTCCGGGAGTTATTCTTACCATCGCCGACCTCACCGAAATTTCCTCTATTGTAGAAATCAAACCAACATCCAAAACCCACAACCCCATCAACAAGAGACCGATGCAAAACGGTATTCCCCAAATGAGCGTCCCACGAGTTTTTCTTAAATCATGCATTTCTGACCATTCAATTGATTCCATAGGAAACCATATTCAAATTTAAGTCAGATGCTACTAGCGGCTTGCAGTCATCAGATTTCAACAAATACAGCCCAACATCAGTTCCCGCAGGAATACTCTTCAGGGAAGCAATAACTCTTTCCTTTATTTTGAATTTTCTGTCCATCATATTCAAGGCAATTCCAGAAACAAATACAACCACAGCCATGGTAAACAAAGGAGCAACTGCGACAGCCGTGACTATCGGTGCCATGAATCCAGCTATAAGTCCTATCGAGGTCGCCAGCCCTGCCTTCACCGCTTCCACCCCAATCCCGCCTACCAGATCATGCATGGTCTTCCCATCATTGAAGATGAAGTCCAGCGTCTCGACAGCAGTGGAAACAACGATGCTCAGGATGAAGCCGCCCCTGGCCACGTTCTGCAGGCCACGCATTCCCAGACCCATCTGGATCATGCGTGGGTGCGTGGCCAAAAAGCGTGTGCCCTGCAGCAACTGATGCCGAAAGCCTGCTCGGCCTTTGATGATGATGTAGGAGCCCTTGGCCGTTGTCTTGATGTAGGTACCTGCCCCTGCAATACCCAGTGCGATCAGTGTCTTGGCGATCAGATAGCTGTCGGTTGCAGCCAATGCCGCAGGAAGGGTCACGGGTTTTTCGGCACCGGGGCTGACTGTCTGGCGCCAGTACCGCCCCAGTGCACTCTGCGCCAGGATGCCATGCAGCCGCTCGGCCAGCCTCGGGTCGCGGCGGACCTTGTCCTGCAGGATGCCCACGTATTCCTGGGGCGTGAGCACCAGTACATCTGCCTGTCGGCTGTTCATGGCATTGGCCATCTGCCGGTTGAAGGCCTTGGTGTAGTCGATATAGGGACGGGAGTTGTCTGTGAATTCGCTCATGGCAGTGTTGTCATTGGTGCAATCTGGAAAAAAGCGCTGCCTGGCTTGCCTTCGGTGGCTATTTCCAATGACGGGCTGTTGCTGGAAAGAAAGTCCCTGGCCTGCGTGCGAAAACGCGGCGCACCGGGTTTGCGCAATTGCCATGGGAGTGGCAACTGTGCGCTGCAGACCGGCGTACACCTCGCCTGTGGATTTTTCAGGTTATGTGGGCGTTTGTAGGGGCCGCACGCGATGCCGTTGCGCCCACAGTCAAATCTCATGCGCCAAAGTGCAAAAAATTGCCGCGACCAGCACCAAAGGCACCGCAAATCCCGGCATACAGGCGCTTGCCGTCCTTGATTCAGCCAAATGAAGCCATGAACGAGCCGACATTGCAGGGCCGATAAGCCCCATGTGCCGGGCGTGCGGCAGCTCAGCCTTGAAGGATGTGCACCTGCACCAGACACTCCCGCAACGCCTGCGCCACCGGCCCCAGCACGCGGTCACGCCTTTGCAGCAGGCCCAGCGTGCGCCAGACATCGGGGGCGGTCAGGGGCACGCCGCAGACCTGGGCGTGGTCCTGGCGCAGGGCCAGTTGGGGCACGGCGGCCAGGCCCAGGCCGGCTTCCACCAGGGCCAGGGCGCCTGTGACGTGGTTGCATTCGTGCCAGGCCACGGGCTGCTCGGGCAGGCCGGCCATCACCTGGTCCAGCAGCAGGCGGTTGCCGCTCTTGTGGGAGACAGAGACCAGGCGCTTGCCCGCCAGCTCGGCCCATTCCACCTGGCTGCGCGCGGCCCAGGCGTGGCTGCGCGGCATGGCCAGCACGTAGCGCTCGCGCGTGAGCGCCTCGAAGCGCAGCGACGGCTCCTGGCTGCCCGTGAAGCTCAGGCCGAAGTCCGCATCCCCGCTCAGCACGGCCTCCACCACCTGCTGCGCGCTCTCGTCGATGACATGCACCTGCACATCGGGCTGCTCCACGGCAAAGGACTTCAGCACGGGCGGCAGCAGATTGGTGGCCACCGAAGGCACGCAGGCAACCGTCACGCGGCCACGGCGCAGCTTCAGCTGGTCATCCACGCGCTGCACGGCCTCGTCCAGGCCGGCCAGGGCCCGGCGCGCCTCCTGCAGGAATTCATGGCCCACCTCGGTCAGTTCCACCCGCCGCGTGGTGCGCTCCAGCAGCCGCGCGCCCAGCACGGACTCCAGTCGCTCCACCCGCCGGCTCAAGGCAGGCGGTGACAGGAAAAGCGCTTCCGCAGCCAGGCGAAAGCTGGCCTTCTCGGCCGTGGTCACGAAGGCGATCAGTTCCCCCATGTCGAATTTGATGCGCTGCATGCAACAGTCCTTCCAAAAGTTGCAATTCACAGAATAACACCCGCTGCATAGGATGGCGCCCTTGATAACGCTGCCCCCTGCGGGCAGGCAAGACCAACAAACGGAGACGACATGCACCAACGCAGACTGATCGCAGGCGGCGCCCTGGCCGCCCTTCTTTCCCTGGCCGTAGGCACCACCGCCCAGGCGCAGGACTTCCCTCCCAAGAAACCCGTGGTCATGGTGGTCGGCTTCGCCGCAGGCGGCTCGGCCGACATTGCCGCGCGCATCATCGCCAAGAAGCTGGGCGAGAACATCGGCCAGAGCGTGGTCGTGGAAAACAAGCCCGGCGCGGGCGGCAACCTGGCCCACACGCAGGTGGCCAATGGCCCGTCCGACGGCTCGGTGCTGCTCTTCGGCTCCATCGGCCCGCTGACCATTGCGCCGCACTTCATGAAGGTCGGCTACGACCCACTCAAGGACCTGGCCCCCATCACCATGGGCGTGAGCTTTCCCAATGTGCTCGTCGTGCCTGCCGCCACCGGCATCAAGACCCTGGGCGAATACGTGGCCAAGGCCAAGCGCGAACCCGGCAAGCTGGACTTTGCCTCCACCGGCCCCGGCTCCGCATCGCATCTGGCCGGTGAACTGCTCAACGATGTCGCCAAGATCGACACCCTGCACGTGCCCTACAAGGGCGGCGCGCCCGCCCTGCAGGACGTGCTGGGCAACCGCGTGACCTCCTTCTACGCAGCCCCGCCCACGGCCCTGCCGCACATCGAGTCCGGCAAGCTGGTCCCGCTGGCCACCACGGGCCTCACGCGCCCGGCCTACCTGCCCAACGTGCCCACCGTGGCCGAGAGCTTCCCCGGCTTCAACGCCACCAACTGGTACGCCTTCGTGGCATCCGCCAAGACGCCCAAGCCCTTGCTGGACCGCTGGAACACCGAACTGGTCAAGGTGCTGAACACCCCCGAAGTGCGCGACAACCTGCTCAAGCACGGCCAGACCGCCGCCCCGGGCACCCGCGAGGAACTGGGCCAGTTCATCGCCGCAGAACACAGCAAGTGGGGCCGCATCATCCGCGAGCGAAAAATCACCGCCGATTGATCCCGCTCGGCTGCCTCGGCAGCCTTCCCCCAACCATAAAAAACCAGGAGACAAACCATGACCGCCATCCGTTCCACCCCCCAGCAGTCCTCTCTGCAGTCCTCCGTGCCATCCACCCTGCGCCGCCGCACCCTGGGCGCGCTGCTGGGCGGCGCCCTCAGCCTGGGCCTGGCCCTGGGCGCTGCCACGCCCTCCACGGCCGCCGCAGATGAAATCCGCGTGGTCACCTCGGGCGGCTTCTCTGCCGCCTATGACCAGTTGATACCCCTGTACGAGCAGGCCACGGGCCACAAGGTCGTCACCTCGCGCGGCGCCTCCATGGGCAATGCGCAGGACTCCATTCCCAGCCGCCTGGCACGGGGCGAGCAGTTCGATATCGTCATCCTTGCGGATGGAGCCCTGGACAATCTGGCCGCCCAAGGCAAGGTGGAGGCGGGCAGCCGCGTGGACCTGGCGCGCTCCATGATCGGCATGAGCGTGCGCAAGGGCACGCCCAAGCCCGACATCAGCACCGTGGACGCGCTCAGGCAGACCCTGCTGGATGCCAAGACCATTGCCTACTCGGCCAGCGCCAGCGGCACCTATCTGGCCAACGAACTGTTCCCGCGCCTGGGCGTGGCCGAGCAGATGAAGGGCAAGGCCACCCGCATCCTCAGCGAGCGCGTGGGCGCCGTCGTGCTGCGTGGCGATGCGGACATCGGCTTCCAGCAGGTCAGCGAACTGCTGCCGTTCAAGGAACTGGAATTCGTCGGCCCCCTGCCCGATGAAGTGCAGCAGCGCGTGTTCTTCTCCGCAGGCGTGGCCACCGGCGCCAAGAGCCCCGAGACGGCGCGCCACCTGATCCGCTTCCTGGCAGCCCCCGCCGCCGCACCCATCGTGCGCAGCACGGGCATGGAGCCGGCGGCCAAGCCCTGACGGCAGGCCCCTGAGCCCTCCAGGCCCTCGACACACGGGGGCCTTCACCCCTCCCCGGTTCGACCTCCATTCAGCGGCGCTGCAACGGCACTGCTGCGGCATGCCGCTGCCCCGCCCTGTCACCCTCGCCACACCCTCGCCACACCCATGAACACCAAAACCCTGGTGCTGATCACCCTCGCCGCCGCACCGCTGTCGGCCCTTGCGCAATCCAGCATCACGCTCTACGGCATTGCCGATACCGGCGTGCGCTACACCAGCGGCCTCACCGCCGCCAACGCGGCCAGCAACACCTCGGGCGCCGCGCTGTCCAGCGGCGTCAACACCACCAGCCGCTTCGGGTTTCGCGGGCGCGAAGACCTGGGTGGCGGCATGTACGCCCTGTTCAACCTGGAAACCGGCCTGAACCTGGACACCGGCACCACCGCCAACTCCAGCAAATTCTTCGACCGCGCGGCCATCGTGGGCCTGGGTGGCGGATGGGGCCAGGTCACGGCCGGCCGCCAGACCAACCTGCTGGCAGATGCCATCAGCCCCGTAGACCCCGTAGGCATGCGCTTCGCCGCCTTCAACCCCAACATCGCCACCGCCGCGCTCAGCAGCCACGGCCTGGGCGTGGAATACGGCAGCGCGGGCGCCACCACCGGCTCCTACCGGCTGGACAACTCGGTCAAGTACACCGGCCGCTTCGGCGGCCTCACCGCCCGCGCCATGTACAGCTTTGGCGAGACGGCGCAAGGCGGCTCCGCCCGCTCATCGGCCGGCGCGGGCCTGGCCTATGGCACGAAGACATGGACGGTCTCCGGCGCCTACCAGCGCTTCAAAACCGCAGACCAATGGGAACTGAAAGCCGCCACCCTGGGCGCCAGTTACCAATGGGACAAGCTGCGCCTTGCGCTGAACACCGCGCGCAGCGACGGCCAGACCAATGCCACCACCGCCCGCACCGTGCAGCGCGTGCACTCACTGGGCGCCACCTGGGCCGCCCACAGCACGCTGGACCTGACTGCCGCCCTGTACCGCGTGGAACGCGAACGCAGCGGCCGCGCCGCAGACGGCTACACCCGCGCCCTGCTGTTTGCGGAATACAAGCTGTCACGCCGCAGCAAGCTGTATGCGGAGCTGGACCGCACGCACTGGAGCGGAGGGTTTCAGGGCGGGCAGAACAAGGATGTGGCTACGGGGGTGACTGCGGGGTTGATGCATAGCTTTTGAGGGGCGCTGCAAGCACTCGCCCCATTGCCAACTCAACCGCCCAGCCTTTTGAACGGCGTGTCGGAAGTGATCCAGCCCTTGCCTTGGGGGCAGATCACTTCCTTGTAACGCAGCTCCTTTTCAAAGCTCCACTGCTGGCCCAATGCGCAAACGTCCCCTGCGTTGAGGACAAATGCCACCGCCTGTGGGTCGCCTTTTTTCAGCAGAACATCGACGCTTTGCGTCGCTTCCCACCGGCCATTTGGCGGCTGGCTGCAACCCAGAGTTGCCAGCAACGCCATGATCGCGCCCCTTCGCAGTAGGTTTTTCATCAACTGTCTTTCTTGTGGTTGTCGCGCGAAGACTTTCGAGCGACGGCTTCAGGCTGAAAGCCGACAGGCCGCTTGGCAGGGCGTAGGGCAACCCGAAAACAGTCGTCCAACCTTGGGCTGAGCCGAGAACGACAGCTTTCTAACATTGTTGGAACATTGTCGGTAGTTTGCCCCCTCGCTACTGATGCTTAAAACTTAGTCTGGTAACGCGTCTTGATGTGATTGCAGGTAGCGACCAAGTTGGGGAAGACGGTACTCTCAGTAATATCGAGGCGTTCAAGCTCTTCCAGGACGGCACGCTTGTTCTCCACATTTATTCGATGGATAGTGATCGTGTCTGTGGTTTCTTCGGCCAGCACTGCTTCGTGGCCAAAAAGAAGAAAGGCGCCCGCTTGCGAGGAGATGCGGTCATTGCTCTTCTTACCTTTAACGCAGATTACACTGCCAAGTGACGAGGGCACGATGCGGTCTTGAAAGTAGGGCTTCTCGTTCTTGATGTAGTGCAGCAGGCGACGGATCGAGGGTTGGACGTTGAATTTATTCAGTTCAAAAGTCTGTCCAGCTACAACATCCATAGCCCCGGTGAAGTCGATGCTGTTTTTGTCGGCCGCGCTCAGCAACGCAAGATTGGCGATGCAACTTGCGGTGTCCGAGTCGAAATACTTGATGTGATCACGGCTGAGCTGGAACAGGATCACTTGGCCAGGTACGCCTAGCTTCTCTTCCGTCTGCTGCTTGCTGAAAACAGCGAAAAACAGCGCAATCAAGGGGTTGGCGGTGATATCGAGCAGGCGCGTAGGAAGCTCGTAGTGCTGCATTCGAACCAAGCGGTCAAGCGTCGACGTGTCGTCCTTGAAGTCAAAAGAGTTTGAAACCAGCACTTCGCGAAACATTTGATGTTCGCTGTTTCTATAGAGCGGTACGCCTTGCTTATTTGTGCGAAATACAGATGGCTTCAGTTGGTACTCAATGTCAGTGTGGCCCCGATAGAAGGCTTCCCGGGTCGCGTCGTTCAGCTTGTTCACCTGGGCAATGAACTCGGAAACGCTGCGCACTACTGTCGGAACCTTCTGAACTATCAGGCCAGAGACGTCTTCGGCAGGTGCGAAATCCTCGAAGACATCTGCCAGAGCAGTCTCTTGGTCGACAAATGCAATGCTACTTTCTCGGAGCTTTTCTAGTAGATCGCCACTCTTGATTGCCCAGTGGGTGCGAGAAAACTCCCATTCGTGAATTCCGAAGCGCTTCTTGTGCTTGCTGAAATCGTCAAATGGAATTGGAGGAATGCGATTATCGAAGTCGATTTCAATGCGCACTGACCCCGCTTGAACTTCAATTGACTTGACCTTTGCAACACGAATGTCATACTCGCCTTCGTAAGCGCAAAGGCAAGGCATCTTCTTCAGTTGCTCAATAACCTCACTTGTAATGTTCGAGAACTTGGCAACGATGTCGTCCGGCGTGTACTCAAGGAAGCGGCTGCGAGAGTAGATCTCGACCTTGCCCTCCCATGCGCCTTTATCGGAAGTAACGAGGAAATGGAACATGGAGTTAGGATGAATTTATAATTTGACTACGACTTGGCTTGACTGAAGTCTAGTAGACTCAATGTAAGTAAGCGCATTGCTTCCATGTGTGTCGTTATTACATGAATAACCGATACGGATAGCTGTGCGCGGGTAAGCTGGGCACATTAGAGATGGTGCGTGACAGTCGTTGCGAGTACATAATTGTCACCGGCAAGGGGTCATACAGCGCATCGTTATTCCAGTCCATTTTGGCCAGCGCCATGGCTTCGGAAGCCAGGAGTTCGAAGGGGCCGCGCCCCATGTGACGACGAAGGACAATCGGTTTCGGGATACTCTTGCCTCCTTGGAAGTAATCCCTACCACCAACGGCTGACGGTGCATTGCCAGCAAGCCACAGGAGCGCCGCATTGCCGGAGGTCATAACAAGGGTGCCGCGTGGAACAGGGAAGCGCGCTGGCTGGATGCTGGGTTGCTTGGCTCGCGCCTCGACCATCCAGACGCCTCGCCATGCCGAGCTTGAGCCGATCTCGATGCACTCGACTTCCGGGATCGACTGCGTCGCGTCCTGCACTCCCTTGAGTTCGCTTTCGGTGAAGGCGGTGGTCTTATGGATCACAAGGCGACGCGGGACGCGGCCTGCATGTCCTTCGAGGTAAAGCCGGACGCTGCGCGTGAGGACCGCCCGCATGTCAGCTTGCGAAAGAAACGGGTTGCGCCGTGCCTCGGCTTCGTCGGCAATTGCATCGTTCGCTTCGAAGGCAATGAACTGCATGCCGCCGCCCTCCATATCGAAGACCTGGGAGCAGCAGGTCACATAGTGGGCTTCGTCCGAGGATCGACGAATGGCATAGGCCAGTCCGATGTAGGCGGTGTCCTCGGGAATGCCTTCGAGTGGCGCCAGCTTCCAGGGCGTCCCGCCGGCCTTGGCATACAGCGCCACGGAGAGGCGCCATGCTCGAGCGCCCCAGTTGCCGAACTTCAGTGACTTGTCATTGATGACCTGGGTCGGTATGCCCAATTGAGCCCCCAGCGCCTTGAGCTCGTCGTGCGCATCGAATTCCTTAGTCCGAAGATGTGAGAGCCATCGGTCGGGAAAGTACACCAGCGCCACATCGAACTGGGCGCGTGCAGCCTCAAGGCGCTTGAGTGCGTGATGGAGAGCTGCGCGGACCCGCTCGCTGACCGTGTCGCCCTGACCGAGGTCGTACAGCTCCTCGGGCCACACAACATGGGTCTGCTTGTCAGCGCTGAGCAGATCCACACCGAACAGGTTTTCGAATCCCGGATAAGCTTGAGCGTAGCTATTGTTGTCGGTATTGCGTTGCGGGCCACGCAGGCTCTCCCGCATGTCGCGCACCAGTGCCGCGCCCGATCTGGGCCCCACATACGCGACGCGAAGGTCCTGGCTGTAGTGTCGATACGATGCCTGATCGAACGCGCCAAAGCGCGACAGTCCAAGCAGCGGGTGCCGGTGGCGGGCCTTGGGGTCACCAGACGCGAAGGCCAGCTCAGGTTCCTCCAGCAGCGTGAACGCGGGCAAGCCGATCGGGAGTGGCTTCTCGACACTCATCGCTGCCCCCGCTGCACATGGAAAAAATCGTGGTCGTGTGCTGGCCTGCTGCGCGCAGTCTTTGAGCCCAGCTCGAACAACGCATCGACACCCGGCTCCTCGACCAAGCCGTAGGCGCTGCGTCGGGGGCCTTGGGCATGTGTCAGCAACTCCACCCAGGCATCAAGGATTTCAGACCAGCGGTCGTTGTACTTCCTCACCCAGCGCTCCCTGCGCCAATCCTCGGCCTTACGCCATTCGGCGCTTGCCTGAGGGGGATCAGCATCGGCTGCGCGGTGGTCGATGTCAATGAAAGTCGCCGGTTCGAACACAGCCCACCAGCGGTCGTCAGCCTGTTCCAGCCGTATTGAGAGACCTTCCGAGTATTTGCTGGACGTGCCTGGGATCGGGCCGGTCAGCTCGGACCGATACGCCGTTTTTAAGCGCGACAACCGTTCGTTCCTGGCCTGTGCCAGCTCCCTGGGGAGTTCGCTGTTCGGACGTGACACCGAGAGGCTGTGGCCACGGCCATGCAACCGTGCGAACAGAGGTAGCCCCCTGCAAAGCGCGCGAACGAGTGCGTCGTAAATCACGCCTTTGGCCCAGGAATCCCTAGCGATGTCCAGCGCGACCTCTCCAGCCAACCTGGCTCCGAGGGGTGCCAGCGCCTGCTCCAGCAGCGCGTCGGGTCCGAATGCTGCCAGTACGCCAGGGCCCCCTGCCTGTCCAACGGTGGCTCTCACGCCAGCCTGCTTGAGCAGGGCACGAACGTCGGCGATGCCAGCGTTCGAGTTGAGAGCGATCCTCCGGGCGGACTTGGGCATCTCGATCAGAGGCATTGCCGAAAGCCTGAGCACCGGCGCACGCAGTGCCGCATGTCGCTGCAGCGGTACTTGCGTTAGAGCGGCGGTGCTGCGGTCGCCGAACACATGGGTGACCAAAGGGGCGGGAAGTTCCGTGACGTCTGCGATATCTCCACATAGCTCATCGAAGGTGGTGCCCCTGACAAGATGCACATCCACTTGTGCCAATTCGGCTTGTTCAAGGAGCTCCCGGACCGAGGGGAGCAAGCTGTCAGCATCACGGCACAGCCAGTAAATGCCCTTGGGATAGCGAACAGGGAATCGAAGGACGGCGCTCAAGGCCTGCATGATGGACTCATCACGGCCGCTGTAGCCGACAACGACCAGTCCGAACCGCTGTAGGGATTGGGTCAACACCAGCCGCAACTGGGCGTCTTGCTGTGCCAGCTCCTGATCGGTATTTTTGAGTGCGACAGACTGGTAGTCGCCGTGCAGCTTCACGATCAGCGGCCACTCGCTCTCGCGCAGGCAGGTTTCGGCGCGGGCCGCGTTGTCGATCGCGGCGAGGGTCGGCGTACCACGTTCGCTGGCGGGCAGAAGCTGCGATGCAATGGTGGCAGCACTTTCGATGAGCGAATCGAAATTCGTGGTGAACACGCAGGTGGTCTTCCGTGCTCCCAGAAGTGACCCCAACACCTTATGGCCGAGCGACGGGCTTCCCTTGCTGACCTGATTTCTGATGAAGAGCCGCCGATCCTCAGGCGTGGGGTACAGGGCTTCGAATGCCCGGCTGTACTCCGAGGGGTCTCCCTTGGCTGGGAGAATCCCCTTCCTCTCATGGTGGAGGTCGATGCGCGACTGCCAAACGGGGTCCGCTGAGTCGATTTCGCGCAGGCTGATACCGGTTTCCGAGGCAAACAGGCGTGTTCGGAACTCCTGAATCATTTGATAGCCCGTAGGTATGCCCGCAGTAGCAGAGGCTCCGGCACCGAGCAACCATGCAAAACCCAAAGGATTCAGAGCAAACCGCTCGGCGAAAGCCCGACCACTGATTTCCTTCATCCAGAACTCCTCTTGATCGCTTCTTCTTGCTTGTTTGTAACGTATCACAAGCGAAGTCCGACGCCAGCTTTTTGGGTTGACATGACCGATGCAAGGCGTGGGAACAACTCCTGTTTCCTTAGCCACACGCGAGTACAAAAGGGCAGTCACGCGCTTTTTTGGGAGCGCCACGGATTCAGGGCGACCAGTCGCATATGTGTTTTCGAGGACGAAGGTCTTGGTCTTGTTGCAATGGCTCACCAACTCTGAATAGACGGGAATGTTGAAGAGATTTGCTTCATTCGGAGCTCAAAGGCCGCTTCTGCCTCCCTACAGTTGCGGCCACACCGTAATCCGCGACCGACGGCGATCGCTGCAAAGTGGGCACCGGCAGGTACTGGAAAAACGTCTGCAACGGGTCAGCTTGCGACAGTCGAGCCATTCTCGCTGAGATCCACTGCCGCAAGGTTCGGCTATTGGCCGCGCTGTTAGGCTGCACGCGACCGATGTCGTTGCGCTGATGCGGAATGTGTGACCACCAAGTACCCGCCGATGATATGCCCGGAGGCGTATGGGCAATCTCTTGCCTCTACGGTTTAGAACATTTTTGTAATTTCGTTGGACTGAGCGTGGATGCGAATGCCCTTTACGTACGCTGGCGGATCACTCCACTCCATTGGGCTAGCGACGATTGGCGTGACAACCATGAGTGCCATGCCCTTTGGAGGGTCAGCAACGAAATCAAGATCCTGTATCCCATCTTCTGGGAAATTGATGTAATACCTTGGTTCAAGTCGAGCATTTGTCCAACCGGATGTGGATACTGATCCGGCAGCTTCGATGACGTATTGAGGTGGATTGGATTTGAGAATTTTTACATCTGCAGTTGTGACTGACATTACGGGCTTGCTCATGTCTTCTCCTGTCAAGTGGTTTGGCCTTAATGCTGCGAAATACAGGGAGGCTTACTCCCAGATTTTTGAGCCAGTGTTGCTGCAAAGGGTAAGTGCACTTCTTAAAATTTGAATAGGGGTATCCCTAGTGGTGTAGCAACAGCCGCAATCCTGACTGCACTTCAGGGCATCGACTGGGGACGCGAGGTGCTGATGGTGCGCACTTGGCCAAATGGTCGTATCGATGAGGTAGCGAAAGATGATAATGTTTTCTCAGAAAAAGCCTATGGAAGGCATTGGGGCTGATCAGTCTTTGTTGGATGTGTGCCAACAAAAATTTGGCAAATTTCTTTGCGAAGTTGCACCGAAGAAAAGTAACAGCTACTATGCACAACACTTATTTAAAGGAGATTCCTCATGAACCTTAAGCCGGGACCAAAACCGATTGCAAAATCGACGGGCAAGCCTGACCAGCGTCGTCGTGACAACAAAGAGACTCCTGGAAATAATCCTGCTTTGAAGCCTGCAGTACCTAAAAAGAAGTGAGGCACGCACTGGTCACAAGTTGCTATCAGCGGCAATAGATGGGGGCGTATGATTCATACATGAGCGGCCGAACATTAATTCCCATCTAGGACACTATCGCCGCCTGCATGGTGGCGATAGTGCCTATTTCACTACGCGGCCCATTCGCGTACGCATCGCTCTAAGCTATGCGCCACGATAGCGAGGCGCTGGCGGCTTTGGTGATTGGATGACCACTATGCGGCTGTGATCGAAACTGAGGATGCAGGCATGAGTGGCAGCAATCGCTGCAAAGCCGACACCTGCAGGCAACAGATGAGCATCACCAAATGGGTAGATATCAGGCCAGAAGCTGGACCACCAGCCAAGCCGGTTGACCAGTCCGGAGGAGATGCTCCGTGTCGCATTGCTTTCCAAGGCGGCGTTCACGGAGCTGCGCATACTGGCAGATCCTAGGGTCAAGGTCGCGGAAACTTCCGCCGCAACTCCAGCATGGTTCCGATCACGGAAAGCCCGTAGTTGTCACTGCGCATAACGGGATGGTCCTGGTTGAGCGGCATCAACTCAAAAATCTCCTCGCCACTTTCATCGTGGCCGAGCAGCCGGTACTTGCGAAACAGGGTTTCATTCTTTCCGGTCTTGGCGGCTACATAGTCGCCGGGCTGCGGCGTGATGTCAGGGTCGATCAGCACACGGTCACCTTCGCGAAACTCGGGGGACATGGAGTCGCCATCGAGTTGAAGGAAGAAAGCCCCCTGTGAGGGACTGTCGTCCCCGAACTCCACGAGGCGAATCTTCCGGCGCCGGGAGGCGCCCGTGAAGCTCAGAGGATAGGCGCGCCCCACGGCCGAGACTGCGCCATCTGCGGAAACATCAACGTCCAAAAGCAGGTCTACGTTCAGGATTCTTCCGACCACGGGAAGCCACATCTTGTCCATGCGGCCCGTCTTGAACCAGCCATTGACGCCTTGGGGAGTGCACTTGACGCCCAACTCTTTCTCGCACAGCTCGGCGAGGCGTTTTTTGGTTTTCTTGCCATCCACAGGCTGCCACCGGGCGAACGCGGCCTCCAGTCTGACCCGCATCAGCTTCGCTGTTTTCTCAAGCATTGCTGGATTCTGCTTTTAACAATTGATACAAACCAATACTTGATTTAATAAAGCATTGCTGTATTAATTTAAGGAATCTACCAATTCATCAGCCATCTCGATTGACCGCAACTTTGGAATCCATGCACATCACCCACCACTTCACCCCCGGCCTGCGCTTCGCCGCACGCTGGAAGTACGCCGCCCGCGCCCCATCGGGCCAGGCATGTTGGTCGCGGCTGCCACTGGGGCAGCCGGATGCGGGCAGGGCCGATCCGCATGGCGCCTGGTGGTGCGTGCGGCGCTGCGCTGCCGTGCTGCGGCGGGAGATGTGGCCGGCGGTGGATCTGCCGCCAGACATGCCCTTGCGGCCGGGGCCGGATTATGTGGCGCTGGCCCTGAACGCACTGATGCCGCGCTGGCAGGTGGAGCTCTGCGGCGGTGCCGGGCACAGGCCGCTGCAGTCCTGCACCCGGGCGCTGCTGGCAGGGGGCGGGGCCGTGCTGCAACTGCAGTCAGAGGCGCTGCACCAGCGCCCGCAGAGCACGTTCTGGGCCTGGGTGATTGGCGTGGAGATGCACCAGAGAACGCTGCCCGCGCCGGTGAAGCCAGGGCAGGCAAGCCGCGCGCCCCGCCCTGCCGCGCTGCTGACCATTCCCTTTGGCTGGAGCATGCCCTGGGCCTGCGGCTATGCGGCACGGGTGCAGATGAACCGCGACGGGCATTGCGAAGTGGATGGCATTGACGGGCAGTGGCGCGAGTGCCGCTGCCTGGCCGCGATCACGCTGTCGCCCGCGCAACGCGGCAATGCAGGGCCATTGACGGGGCACGCACTGTGCTGACGCTGGCCTGAGCCGGGAGACTCGCACATGCGCATGCCATCCACCCACCATCCCCAGGGGATGCACCAGGGGCGTTGTACCCGGCCGAGCAAGGCCAGGGTCAAAGCCCGGTGCGGGCGCAGTGTTGCCGGTCTTTTACCGGGCCTGGAGCCGCCTGCGGTGCTCCACCCCGGTGCCGCGCAGTTGGAGCATCTGCTCGTCGCTGCGCAGCGTGGGATGGTCTTCGTTGAGCGGCACCAGTTCAAAGATTTCCGCGCCGGCCTTGTCCATTCCACGGACCCGGTACTTGCGCAAGATGGCCTGTTGCCGGGAGTCGGTGGCCAGCACGCAGTCCCCGGGCCGGGGCGGCAGGGTGGGGTCGATGAGCACGCGGTCCCCTTCGCGGATTTCCGGGGCCATGGAGTTGTCTTGCAGTTGCACGAAGAACGCATGGGGCGAGGCGCTGTCGCTGGCGACTTCGATGGCCAGGGCCGTCCCGTCATCGGTGCCGCCCGTCGCGTCCCGTGCGCTGCCGGCGCTGGCCTGCTGCAGGCCGAGCAGCGGATAGCGGCGCATGCCCTTGGGCAGTTGGTGCTGCAGCGCGGCGGCGTCGGCCGACATGGGGCCCTTGCCGCACTCAAGCCACAGCGCCGAGACACCACACAGCGAAGCGAGCGTGGCGGTCTTGGAGGTGCCGCTTCCGCTTCTCTCAAGGTCGGCAATGGTCGATTGCCCCATGCCCGCCTGGCGGCCAAGCTGCATTTGGGTGAGGCCCGCGAGATTGCGAGCGCTTTTGAGGCGTTGGCCGAAATCGGTTGACATGCTCCGTAGCTTACGGAAAACCGATACTTCAACTCCGATTGTATAAAAATCGACTTTTCGATAGTATGACGCTATGGAATGGAAAGACTACCTCGCCAAAATTGCAGCGCAGGGTGTCAGTCAAAGCCAGATCGCCCGCGAAGTGGGCTGCGGTCAAGCCACGATTTCTGACCTCGCATTGGGCAAGACCAGGGAGCCGCGCACCTCGCTGGGCCTTGCGCTCATGCGCATCGGCAAGCGCTGCGGCATCAAGACTCCGCGCGGCATCAGGCCCACCGCCCAGCCCGACAAGGCCCCACATGGCTGAGAAGGCGCACCTCACCCACCGCTTCACCCCAGGGCTTCGCTTTGACGGACTGTGGACCTATACCGCGCGCATGCATTCAGGCCGAACCTATTGGGCGCAGCTGCCGGCAATCCGGGCAGGCGGCATGGCTGCCACAGATCCACAGCGGGCCTGGTGGTGCGTGCGCCAGTGCGTTGCGGTGCTCAATCGCAGGCCCTGGCGGTCCGTGCGCCTGCCACCGGGCCTGCCTGCGCAGCCTGAATGCGGCGATGTGGCACAGGCCCTGAGCGCAATGCTTGTGAACTGGAACGTGAAGGTGCTCGACGAGCCCTGGCCACGGGCGCCGCTGCTGCGCAGCACCGATGCGCTGCTTGCCGGTGGCTGCTCTTTGCTGCAACTGGAGGCCGAGGATTCGAGCGATGGCGTGCACGCCGTTTACTGGGCCTGGGTGATCGGCGTGGAAATGCACGAGAGATTGCGGCGTGCCATGCGTATTTCAGCCTTTGAGATGCCCGGCCGCCCTCGCGCCCTGCTGATCTGGCCCTTCGGCTCGCAATCGCCCCTGGCATGGAACCACGCCTTGAGGGTGACGGTGGATGACGAAGGGCTGTGCGACGTGGATGGCATTGATGCGCGCGGGAGCCAATACCGCTGCATGGCGACCATCACCCTGGAGCCACGCAACGGCATTGCCGTGAACGACGGCTTTTCCTGACCGGCTTTTCCTGACCGGCTTTTCCTGACCCGAAAAAATGCAGCAGTCCAACCTCGCGCCAGAGCAGTACGAGCGGGAAATTCCGCTGGAGCCGAGCAGTTCCGGCCAGCGCCTCATCGACGGCCTGTGCTTTGATGGTGACTGGCAGTACCTCAGGCGTTCGGAAGCGGGCAAGACCAGCTGGACACAACTGCCGATGGCCTACGACCCCGTCGCTCCGGCCGACCCTTATGGCACCTGGTGGTGCGTTCGCCGGTGCATCGTGGTTCTGGAGCAGCACCACTGGCTGTTCCTGCGGCTTCCTCGTCTCCTGCCCCCGCTTCCCGGCCCGGAGGAGCTGGCGCAGATCCTTGATGTGCTGCTGCCCGATTGGGACGTGCAGGCACCTGCTGAATGCGCCCAGACGCCCTTGTTGTGCGCCCAGGCGATCGAGCAGGAAGGCAGTGCCTTGCTGATGCTGGAGGCACCGGAATGCGAGGGCCCCAAGCCCGGCATTTTCTGGGCCTGGGTGGTGGGGTACGAGCCGGAGCTGCCGTTGTCGTGCACCGACGATTGCGTTGAGGCCGACACTTTGCCATCACCGCAGGCACGGGCCATGGCCCCTCCCAAGGCACTGCTTGCCCTGCCCTTCGGCTCGACCCTCCCCTGGTCCAGCGGGTACGCCACCCGGATCCAGGTGCAAGCCGACGGGACCTGCCACCTGCACGGTGCGGACGGCCCGTGGCTCCCCTGCCAGTGGCTTGGCACGGTCACGCTCGCAGCCAGGCCCGCACCGGACTGACGGTGGCGACTCTGCAGCCGCAATGCACATGCCCAGGTCTCCCATTCACACCTTCATTCCCGGCCTGCGCTTCGATACGCAATGGCGCTACGAGGTGGGCACACAGACGCGCAAGACGCGCTGGGCCACCCTGCCCACGGTTCCCGATGCACAGTGCCTGCCCGATCCGCAGGGCGCCTGGTGGTGCGCACGGCGATGCGCTGCCGTGCTGCGGCAACGGGCATGGCTGCAGGTGCAATTGCCCCTGCAGTTGACACCACAGCCCGGCCCGCAAGAGCTGGCGCAGGTTCTGGCCTTGCTGCTGCCCGGCTGGAGAGCGCAGCTTGAGAATTTCCCCGCCCTCGCACCGCTGCGTTGTGCCCAAGCCATGCAGCGGGGCGGCAGCGCCATGCTGCTGCTGGAAATGCCAGGTCACAGATTTCGCCACCCGGCGCTCTTCTGGACCTGGTTGATCGGCATGGAGCGATCACCGCTGCGCCTGCGCTCTGCAAAAAATCTCACGCGCCTTGAGCCCCATCCCCCAGCGCAGCCGCTGCCCAAAGCCCTGCTGGCCATGCCCGCCCGCCGATCCAGGCCCGGGGCCAACCGCCACGTCACCCGCATCCAGATGGATGCCACCGGGCGCTGCATCTCGGATGACGCCGCCTGGCCATTGGATGGATGCAGGTGGCTGGCGTGCATCACGCTGGAGCAGTTGGGCGTGGGTTGAAGTGTGGTGGCGGTGCCAGGCACAGCCCGCTGCAGTCGTGCGCACGGGCGCTGCTGGTGGGCGGCGGGGCGGTGCTGCAGCTGCAGTCAGAGGCGCTGAAACGGCGCCCGCAGAGCACGTTCTGGGCCTGGGTGATTGGTGTGGAGATGCATCAGAGAATGCTGCCCGCGCCGGTGAAGCCATGTCCCGCAAGCAGCGCGCCCCGCCCTGCCGCGCTGCTGACCATTCCCTTTGGCTGGAGCATGCCCTGGGCCTGCGGCTATGCAGCGCGGGTGCAGATGAACCGTGACGGGCATTGCGATGTGGATGGCATTGACGGGCAGTGGCGCGAGTGCCGCTGCCTGGCGGCGATCGCGCTGAGCCCGGACGACGGCGCCCGGACCTGAGCTGCTGCATGGGGATGCCCGGGGCCCGCGCGCCGTCAGCGCGCGTGCGGGAGGGTGTGCACGCTGAAGGGAATGGGCGGGCAGATCCAGGAAAAGCAGCGATCTGCCCGGGCGCGTGTCACCCGAACAGACTACATCGCTTTGGAGGCACTTCGGGGACAATGCGGGCTGGTCAGTCCTCCAGGGGCCCCCATTGCGGCCCCGGAAATCAATAAACAGGGAGATCTCCGATGCGCAGCTGGCTTGTGTCCATGTTCCCCGTGCTGTTCCTGCTCCCAGGAGGCGCAGACCACAGGCCCAGGCCCGCATCGCCGCTGGCGCGCATGGTGGCACGGCTGCTGCTGGCGGTGGTGTCCGCCCTGGCGGTGCATCAGGCCACGGTGCAGGCCGCCATCACCTACGTACCGCCCGCCCCTGCCAGTGGAACGGTGGCCTCGGCCTACAGCCAGTCGCTGGCCGGTGCCAGCGGTGGCGTCGGCCCCTATGTCTATTCGAAGGCAACGGGCCTGCTCCCTGCGGGCCTGACCTTGGATACCAATGGCACCCTCGCGGGCACGCCGATGGCGGGGGGCACCTTCAATTTCTCGATCACGGCGACGGACAGCGGCAACCCTTCCGACTCCGTGACCAGCCAGGACCTTGTGCTGACCATCAATTCGCCGGCCATCGTCATGAGCCCGGCCTCGCTGGCGGCGGCCACCGTGGGCACATCCTTCAACCAGACGCTTACCGCCAGCGGCGGCACGACCCCCTACAGCTATGCGGTGACGGCCGGCAGCCTGCCTGCGGGCCTGTCGCTGTCCAGCGGTGGCGTGATTTCGGGCACGCCCATGGCCGCCGGCACCTTCAATTTCACCGCCGCAGCCACGGACAGCAGCACGGGCACCGGGCCTTTCACAGGCCAGCGCGCCTACACGCTCACGGTGAATGCCCCGACGATCAGCGTCGCACCTGCTTCGCTGGGTACCGTGCTTGCGGGCGCCGCGGTCAGCGGCACCCTCACCGCCAGTGGTGGCACCAGTTCCTACTCCTTTGCCGTCACGTCGGGCTCGCTGCCGCCCGGGGTCTCGCTGTCGTCCGGTGGCGCGCTGTCGGGCAAGGCCACCGCCACGGGCACCTACAACTTCACCATCACCGCCACGGACAGCTCGACGGGCACGGGCCCCTTCTCGGGCAGCCGGGCCTATTCATGGACCATCAACGCGCCCACTATGTCGGCCAATCCGGTCTCGGGGAGCAATCTCTCCGGCTCGGCCCTGAGCGCCTTCAGCCAGTCGTTCATGCCGAGTGGTGGCAACGGGCCGTACAGCTATGGCATCGTGATCAACTCAGGCTCCATGCCCTCCGGGATGTCCTTCTCCACCGGCACGGGAACACTGTCGGGTACGCCCATGAGCGCAGGCACGGTGAATTTCACGGTCACGGCCACCGATGCGACCACGGGGGCTGGCGCTCCCTTCAGCGTCTCCGGGACCTACAACCTGACCATAGGCGCCCCCACGGTGGTGGTCGCGCCCGCAGGCGGCATTGCCAGTCCGGCGATCGGCACGGCCTACAGCCTGACCTTCACGGCCAGTGGCGCAACCCATCCCTATAGCTTTGTGATCAGCGCTGGCGCCTTGCCCGCGGGCCTGAGCCTTTCCTCCGCCGGCGTGTTGTCGGGCACGCCCACGGCTGCGGGCACCTTCAACTTCACGGTGCAGGCGACCAATGTCAACCTTTTCGCGGGCACGCGGGCCTATTCGTTCACCATCGCGCCGCCCACCCTCGGCGTGGCACCCGCCAGCCTGCCCGCAGGGACCCGGAACGTTGCCTATAGCCAGACGGTCAGCGCCAGCGGGGGCACGACGCCTTACTCCTTTACCGTCACGGCCGGCGCCTTGCCAGCAGGCCTGGTGCTGAACACGTCGACCGGCGCGATCTCGGGTACGCCGACCGTTGCCAACACCTACAACTTCACCATCACCGCGAGAGACAGCTCCACGGGGACGGGTGCGCCGTTCACCAGCTCACGGGCCTATTCGATCCCCATCGCGCCCGGCGTTGCCATGGCACCCGCGACGCTGCCCAACGGCAAGCTGAGCGAGGCCTACAACCAGACCGTGGCCGCCAGCGGGGGCGTGGCGCCCTACACCTACTCGTTGACCTCGGGCAGCCTGCCGGCAGGGCTGACCTTGAACCCGTCCACCGGGGCGCTCACAGGCACGCCGACCAGCGCCGGCACGTTCCCGTTCACCGTCACCGCCACCGACAGCAGCACGGGGCCTGGCGCGCCCTACGCGGGCTCGCAGGCCTATGCGGTCACCATCCACAACACCGTGGTCACCGCACCGACCAGCACGGGCACGGGCAGCGCGACGGTGTCCCTCACGGGCGGCGGAGAGAACTGCACCTTCACCCAGCACCAGTTCACGGGCATCGACACCGCCGCCACCGCGCCGCCCTCGGGCCATGCCTTCCCGCAGGGCATGTTCGAGTTCACGGCCGGCGGCTGCGACGTGCAAGGCACGGTGCAGGTGACCTTGACCTATCCCACGCCCGTGCCGGCCAACGCCGTGCTCATGAAGTACAGCCCGAATGCCACGCCCCGCTGGTACCCGGTCGCGGCCACGATCAACACCACCACGAACCAGGTGAGCTACTCCGTCACGGACGGAGGACAGGGCGACGACGACGGCGCCAAAAACGGCGTGATCGTGGACCCGGTGGCCCTGGCCGTGCCAGTGGCGGCAGGCGCGGCCGCGATCCCGACGCTGTCCGAGTGGGCGCTGCTGGCGCTGGCTTCGCTGCTGGGGGTGTTGGGGGTGGCGGCGTTGCGGCGCAGTACTGGAGCGCGCGACGGCGGAGCGTTTTAGATCCGGATACCTGCGGCAACGCAGATCCGCGGGCTGCTGGATCGCGCTCCCGGTGAGCGCTGCCTTGGCCTGTTCGCAGCGGCCGACAATCTGGCGCTTGGCCATGTCAGCGGCGTTCCTCCCCACATCTACCTGCGCAAGCTGCCCCGCCCCGGTCTTGACGCGTCTGGAGATTGGCAGATGCTGACGGCCTTTCCAGAAGGGGCGCCTGACCTCATCGTGCGACAGGCGCAGGGGCCTGAATCGACATTCCGAGGTGCCGTGGACCATGGCGGGCAGATGACTGCCGATGCCATACAGGTCTGGCTGGATGTATCCAACCATTCTTCCCGAGGCAAGGAGCAGGCTGAACTGATCTACCGGGAAGTTTTTCAGCCGTTGATGGGCATGGGGGACTGAATGAACGACCTGCACGCGTTCGCCAAGCTGGTTCAGGCGCTGAGCCCCTGGCGGGGGCAACTGGTCTTCATTGGTGGTTGGGGCCCACGGTCTGCATAGCTTGCATCCCCAGGCCAACAGGTTGGACTACCCGCCGGTTTTCACGCGCGATACAGATCTGGTTTTTGCCAACAAGGCGCCCTTGGCCGGCGACATGAGGAGAGCGCTGGCTGCAAATGGCGTCACTGAGCAACTGGCAGGAGAGTTCAAGCCGCCAGCGGCTCACTACACGCTGGGCAGCGACAGCAAGGGGTTCTGCGCCGAGTTTCTGACACCACTTTCTGGCAGCGGGCGCAGGCGGGATGGCACGCCAGATGCCACGATGCAGAAGGCAGGCATCGCAGCCCAGAAGATTCGTCATCTGGATGATCCTGCTGGTCGACCCGTGGGTGATCACGGCAGGTCCGCAAAACGGTATTCCGCTTGAACCACCGGTAGACCTTCAGGTCGCCAACCCGCTGTGCTTCATGGTCCAGAAGCTGCTGATCAAGAAGGACAGGAAGCCAGCGAAGCACGCTCAGGATTTGCTGTACATCTACGACACCATCAGCCTCTTCGGCCATCTTCTGCCGCTATTCAAGGACTGCTGGAACACGAGCGTGCACCCCGCCCTTGGCGACATGGGAGACACGGTTGCAACAGAGTGGGATGCGAGCTTTGCGCATGTGACTGATGCCATCCGGCAGGCCGCACTCATTCCTGCAGATCGGAAGCTTTCTCCCGAGGAATTGCAGGCCACGTGCAGGTATGCGTTCGACCGGATTGTCAGGTAGGGCAAGCAGTGCAATGGTGCTCGCCCCGATCCGCATGGGTTCTTGATGCACCCTGCGCAGCACGTCTCAGGTGGGCGTGTCCACGTCATCCCAGTCATTGCCCTCGAAGCGCACCAGCCAGTTCAGCGCATGGTGGCGTTCCATGAGCACGTCGGCGCTCAGCCCGGCTGGCGCGGGCTGCTGTTGCACCTGGGCCTGGCGCACGATCCAGTGCAGGCGGTAGTGCTGGTCCAGTGCGTCGAGGATTTCGCTGTCGGGCCGCATGCGCGCGGCATGCAGGGCGCCCTGCAGGTCGCCTGCCTGCAGCAAGGTGCGCGAGGTGAGCGGCACGTCGCAGATGGCGTCGGGGAACGGCAGCGCATCGACCAGGCCCAGCGCCCATTCCAGCAAGTACGCAGCTTCGTAGCGCCAGCCGAACTTGGCGATGGTCTCTTCGGAAGGCTGGGCAGTGGCCATGAATTCGCGCTCTTTGGGGGTGAGCGCGGCCTGGGCGGCCGGCAGGCGCTGGAACAACTCGTCGGGCGCTAGCGGTTCACCACTGTGCAGTGATTCGGCGCGCACGGCGACGGCGAGCAGGGCAAAGGCACGTGCGGCGATCTCGCCGGGTGCGCGCATGCGCAGTTCGGGCTCGGAGATCAGCGGCGGCAGGCTGGCCGATGGCGTGAAGCCGCGCTGCGCCAGCGCCTGTTCGCTGCGCTGCTTGCGCTGCCAGGCCTGCTGCGGATAGGGCAGCGCGGCCTGGTCATCCGGCTCGGCGCCATTGGCGGCCAGCAGGATGCGGCCTTGCGGATCGCGGATGCTGCCGTCCGCCAGAAAGGCGATGGCGTTGGCGCGCTGCGCCCAGCCGGCAAAGGCATCGAGCTGGTCCGGCGCAATGCCCAGGCTCAGGTGCTGCTGCACGCGCTGGATGTGGCGCATGGCGTGGTAGCGGTTGCGCGTCATCTGCCCATCGCCGCGCCCCAGCACATAGCCGACAAAGCCGGAAAGATGGGGCGCCAGCTCAGGGTCCGAAAGATCGCGGCGCCCGGCCAGCGTGTGCGGAAAGTCAAGCGCGGGAAGGTCCCAGACGGTGCAGTAGGCGTTGATGAGCACCTCGTCTTCTGCGGCATCCGGCTGGGGTTCGTTCTGCTGGTGCTGCTGGTGTTCCTGCTGGCGAACGGGCTCGGAAGGGGGCTTGCTGAATGCGGTCTTTAGGCGGGTGAGGAGGTTTTTCATGGTCACGGGCTTGGTTCCGGGGTTGGGAGCGGCAGGAATCGCCCTGCCTCTTGGCCACAGTTCGGCCTGCAGATGGCGGTTGACTCAGCCCTGCAGCTCCAGCACCGCCATCCGGTCATACAGCGTGGCCCGCGAGATGCCCAGCTGGCGCGCCGTGGCCAGTTTGTTGCCGCTGTTGGCGGCCAGGGTGGCGGTGATGGCCTTGCGTTCCAGCTCGGCCACCTGCTGGGCCAGGGGGCGCAGCAGGCCGGTGTCGGCGGGGCCGTTGTGGGCAGGGGACGGGGCGGGCGCAGTTTCGGGGCCGGGTGCGGGGGCGGCGGGCTCCACGCCGGATGAGCGCAGCACCTCGCGCAGTTGTTCTGCGTTGATGGCGGTGTCTTCGCTGCGCATGGCGGCCTGCTCCAGCACGTTGCGCAGCTCGCGGATGTTGCCGCGCCAGGTCTGGCCGGCCAGCAGGGCCAGGGCGTCAGGCAGCAGTTCGGGCGGGGGCATGTCGTTGCGCAGGGCCAGTTCTTCGGAGAGGACTTCGACCAGGGCCGGGATGTCACGCCTGCGTTCGCGCAGCGGCGGCACGCGGATGGGCAGCACGTGCAGGCGGTAGAAGAGGTCTTCCCTGAAGCGGCCGTCGCGCACCATCTGCGGCAGGTCGCGCGAGGTGGCAGCCACCACGCGAACGTCAAACCGCACGAGCTGGTTGGAGCCCAGCGGCTCGATCTCGCCCTCCTGCAGCGCGCGCAGCAGCTTGGCCTGCAGGTTCAGGGGCATGTCGCCGATTTCGTCGAGGAACAGCGTGCCGCCGTCGGCCAGCCTGAATTTGCCGTCGCGCGGCTTGCGGTCTGCGCCGGTGTAGGCGCCAGGGGCAACGCCGAAGAATTCGGCCTCCAGCAAGGCATCCGGCACGGCGGCGATGTTGACGGTGACGAAGGGGCCGCCGGTGCGGGCCGATGCCGCGTGGATGGCATGGGCCAGCAGTTCCTTGCCGGTGCCGGTTTCGCCCAGCAGCAGCACGGGGCTGAGCGACTGGGCCGCGCGGCGCGCCTGGCGCTTGACCTCCACGGCGGCCGGGCTGCTGCCGACAAAGCTGGCAAAGCTGTACTTGGCGCGGCGCTCGCCCTGCACGGCCACGCGCAGGCTGCGGTTGCGCTGGGCGGCCAGCTCGCGCCTGGCCTCGTCCAGGTCGCGCTGCAAAACGGCGAATTTGCTGATGAGGGGCTGCAGCGTGGTCTCCGGCTGGTCGAAGAGCACGATGCCGATGGCGCCGATGACCGCGCCCGCATCGTCCTTGAGCGGTATGCGGCTGACCACGAAGGTGCCGGCGCGGTTGGTGAGCAGGTCGATGAGTACGGGCTCGCCGGTTTCCAGCACGCGGCGCATGCGGGTGTTGGGGATGACGTCCTCGACCATGTGGCCCAGGAAGTCGTCCACCGAGGCCACGCCCAGGTCGGGCAGGAAGCGCTGGTAGCCCTCGTTGACCCAGACGATGCGCCCCGCCCTGTCGGCCAGGAACATGCCCTGGCTCATGGTGGAGAACAGCTGGAACATGGAGCGCGCTGCCAGCGCGAGGATGCCGTCGGCATCGAGCGGCAGGGGCTGGACCAGGGTGGGTGTGGACGGCATGGATGGCATCCTAGCCGAGTCGCCTTGAGTCCCCTTGGGATCCCTTTTGGCAGCCTGCGGGTCTGCCGCGCTCAGCCCTGCGCGATGGCGACCTGGGCGCAGATGGCGCGGCACATCTGCGCCGCCTGCGCGTTGGCGATGAAGTAGTAGATGCTGACGCCTTCGCGACGCCGGCCCAGCACGCCGGCCTGGTACAGCGTGTTCAGGTGCTGGGACATGTTGGGCTGCGTGGTGTTGATGTCGGCGAGCAGTTCGGTCACGTTCTTCTCGCCATTGCACAACACGCTGATGATCTTCAGGCGCACGGGCGCCGCCATGGCACGGAACAGCTCCGCAGCGCTCTCGAACACGCTGTCGTCGCTCAGGTCCATGCTGTCATTGCGGCTGTCCATAGGCGTCTGTCATCCTGGTATTTGGCGGGTGGGCAGGCGGGCTGGCATGCTCGCCGCCCCATCGGGCTAGTTTATAGCCCGCAGGGCGGCAGCGCAGGCTCGGCCCGGCTCGGGCTCGGCTTGATCTGCGGCAAGGCGCCCTGTCATCGTTCAGAAATCAACCGTGGCCGACAGCATGAAAGTGCGCGGCGCCCTTGTCCTTGTTGTCGTAGAAGGCCCAAGATGACCATTCATGGGCTCGACGCCGCTCAGGCAGCTCTTGCCCAAGACAGACCGCACAGCGGCATCGGAGCCATCGCTCCGATGTCCAGGCTCAAATCTGCAAACAAGCTCTTGCCGGTTCACACCTAGCGCGGCAGCAGCCCCGGCAGTATGGCGTTCAGATCCACCGCGTCGGCCATGGCGCGATTGCCTTCGTCGCCAGGATGCAGCCGGTCGCCCGAGTCGAAGCGCGCCGCCATGCGGGAGGGATGGGCGCCATCGCGCAGCACGGCGTCGAAGTCGATCACCGCATCGAAGGCGCCGCTCATGCGTATCCAGGCGTTCACCTGCCGGCGCAGATCGTCCTTTTCGGCCTGGTAGTAGTCGTCCAGCGGCGTGCCTGGCAAGGCACCCTCGAAGGGTGGCAAGGTGGCGCCTATCACGCGCAGGCCGTGGCTGCGCGCCCTGGCGATCAGTTGGCGATAGCCCTCTGCCATGTCCTGCAGCGTGGGACGCGGCGCCTGCCGCGCAAAGGCCGTGCCGGGCCAGGAAATATCGTTGATGCCCAGCAGCACGATGAGGCTGCGCACACCGGGCTGGGCCAGCACATCACGCTCCAGCCGCGCCAGCGCATGCTCGCCCATGCCGTCGGACAGCAGGCGCGCGCCCGAGATGCCGGCATTGACCACCGCCGCGCCGTGCGGCGCCAGGCGCGCGGCCAGGAAGTCCGGCCAGCGGCTGTCCCGGTCCAGGCTGGCCGTGGCACCGTCGGTGATGGAGTCGCCCATCACCGCCACCACGGGCGCCGTGGTGTTGGCTTCGACCTGTATGCCCGCGAGCAGCGGGCGGGCCGTGCTGCTGATTGCGCCAGGGTCATAAGTCCGCAGCGCCGCAGCAGCGGCCTGGTCGCCCGCCACGATCCAGCCGGTCTGGCGCCCATCCCAGTGAAAACTCTGCACAGGCGTGGCGCCGGGCAGGTACAGGCTCACGGCCACCTGCGACAGCGCCGCCAAAGGCAAGGCCACAGGGTCACTGACCAGGGATGCGCCTGCGGCAATGGTGGCTTGCGCGCTGCCGCCAAAGGTCACGGCCTGCAGGCTGCCAGCGTCAATGGCGCCCGCCGGCAACGGCTTTGCCACGGTGGCCCTGCCCACCGTCACAGGCTGGCCGCCATAGGCGTTGGACAGCACGATGCGCAGGCGCGGCCCGCCCAGGCTGATGCGCGCCACCTGGCGCACGGTCTGGTCCCGCAGAACGGCGGGCAGGTTGGCAGGAAAGAGGAAGTCCGCCCCCCAGACCGGCTGAGGACTGGCCTGCCACGTGGCGGCCCAGTGGGAGACTTCAGCCGACGCCCCCGGCACCGTCGAACCCGCCATGGCGGGCGTGGAAATCACAAGCGCCAGAAGGGCCGCGCCCGAGGCCTTGGAAAGTGATGGAAAGGGTTGCCGCATGCAAGGAATCCGATGTCTGTGGATGGCGGGATCATGGATTCAAGTGCGGCGCGGGACTAGACGGTCTGCTGGAACACCATCTGTGAATGGAAGGCATCAACCAGCGGACGAAAAAAAGCCCCTGCCTCGGAAGGCAGGGGCTGTCAGGGGCCCGGGGCGCCATGCGTGGCACCGCCGGGCCGGCTAGCAACGGGTTGGCCTCAGCCGGCAGCCGCCTCCGGCGAGGGCTTGGGCTGCAGGCGCTTGAGCACGCGCGGCACGATGAGCACGCAGGCCACGATGATGATCAGCGTCAGCGACATGGGGCGCTGCAGGAAGATCCACCAGCTGCCTTCGCCGATGGACACGGCATTGCGCATCTGTGCCTCGGCCAGGGGGCCCAGGATCATGCCGACCACGACGGGCGCGGTGGGGAAGTCGAAGCGGCGCATGATCACGCCCAGCACGCCGATGCCGTACAGCAGGAACAGGTCGAAGGCGCTCTGGCGCATGCCGTAGGCACCCACGGTGGCGAAGATCAGGATGCCGGCGTACAGCTGAGGACGCGGGATCTTGAGCAGCTTGACCCACAGGCCCACCATGGGCAGGTTGAGCACCAGCAGCATCAGGTTGCCGATGTACAGCGAGGCGATCAGCGCCCAGACCAGTGCGGCGGACGAGCTGAACAGCTGCGGGCCGGGGTTGATGCCGTAGTTCTGGAACGCCCCCAGCAGCACGGCCGTGGTGTTGCTGGTGGGAATGCCCAGGGTCAGCAGCGGGATCAGCGCGGCGGTCACGGTGGCGTTGTTGGCGGCCTCGGGGCCGGCCACGCCTTCGATGGCGCCCTTGGTGCCGAACTCGTCACGGTTCTCACCCTTGGCCAGCTTCTTTTCGGTGGCGTAGCTCAGGAAGGTCGGGATCTCGGTGCCGCCGGCAGGGATGCAGCCGAAGGGTGTGCCGATGACGGTGCCGCGCAGCCAGGCGGGCCACGAACGCTTCCAGTCGCCGCGCGTCATGTGCACGCGGCCCATCCTGTTTTGCGTATCGACGACCTTGCCTTCGTACATGGCCGCGTACAGCACCTCGGCCACGGCGAACAGGCCCACGGCCACGAGCACGATGTCCACGCCGTCCAGCAGTTCCATCTTGCCCATGGTGTAGCGCGCAGCGCCGGAGATCTGGTCCATGCCGATGCAGCCCAGCGCCAGCCCCAGGAACAGGGCCGTCATGCCGCGCAGCGCGCTCTGGCCGAGCACGGCGCTGACGGTGGTGAAGGCCAGCACCATCAGCATGAAGTACTCGGGCGGGCCCAGCTTGACGGCAAAGTCGGCCACCGAAGGCGCGAACAGCGTGACGACCACGGTGGCCACGGTGCCTGCCACGAAGGAGCCGATGGCGGAGGTGGCCAGCGCGGCGCCCGCGCGGCCGCTCTTGGCCATCTTGTTGCCCTCCATGGCCGTGACCATGCTCGCGGTCTCACCGGGCGTGTTCAGCAGGATGGAGGTGGTGGAGCCGCCGTACATGGCGCCGTAGTAGATGCCCGCGAAGAAGATCATCGAGGCGGTGACCTCGACCTTGGCGGTAATGGGCAGCAGCATGGCCACGGCCACGGCCGGGCCGATGCCGGGCAGCACGCCCACGGCCGTGCCCAGGGCGCAGCCGACCAGGGCCCACAGCAGGTTGGCGGGTGTGATGGCGGTGGCGAAGCCCGCCATCAGTGCGTCAAAGATTTCCATTACAGCCACCCCGTCTCAGTCAGGCCCGGCAGATTGATTGCCAGGAATTGCGTGAAGGCCCAGAACACGGGTGCCGAGATCAGCAGCCCGGTGACCACGTCCTTGGCCCAGGTGATGGGTGCGCCCGCCTGGGCCTGGCCGCCAGCACGGCGCAGGCCCTGCACGGCCAGCACGTAGCAGACGGTGCAGCTGACGATGAAGCCCACGGTGCCGATCAGCGCGGCATTGACCAGCAGGCCTGTAGACACCCAGACGAAGGCGCCGATGTCGGCGCGTGGGTGGCCGCCAGGTGCGGAGGCTTCGCGGTAGCCGCCCGTGCGCGCCTCCCAGACCAGCCAGGCGCCGCAGACCGCGAGCACCACGGCGCACAGCCAGGGCAGGAAATTGGGGCCGACGCCGCCGTAGCCGGAGTCGGAAGGGATCTGCAGCGCGCCGAAGGCCAGGCCTGCTGCGACGAGCAGCACGCCGGAGCCGACGATGGTCTGCGCGCGAACCGAGGGAAAGCCGCTGGGCTCATCGGCCTGGACGGCATCCGTGGCAAGTGGATTGGGTTGTGAGGACTCGGACATGGTCAGTTCCTGGCCGCAGCGGGACCGGCGACCGGGCTGGCCACCACTGCAGACGTGGGGAAAAAATTAAGCCGCCGGAGCCTGCGAGCCGCTGGCGCGGCGCGCGGGCATCTTCCGCTTCTTGAAGCAGGCGCTGCGACTGGCGCCTGCCGTGGCCCGCAGGAGCGCGGGCCTGTTGCCGCACCGGCCCCGCAGGAGGCCGGCGCAGCCGTTCGATCACACCATGCCGGACTTGACCATGGTGGCGCGCAGGCTCGCGAACTCCTGGTCCACGAACTCGCCGAAGGCATCGCCGGCCAGCCACGCAGGCGTCCAGTCGTTCTTCTGCAGAGCCTCGGCCCAGGCCTTGCTCTTGGTGGCCTTCTCCAGCATGGCGACCAGCGCGTCGCGCTGGGGCTTGGTGATGCCGGGCGCGCCATACACGCCGCGCCAGTTGCCGATCTCGACGTTGATGCCCTGCTCCTTGAGCGTGGGCACGTCCACGCCCTTCAGGCGCTGGCCCGAGGTCACGCCGATGGGCTTCATCTTGCCGGTGCTGATGTACTCGGCGAACTCGCTGAAGCCGCTGCCGCCCACGGTGACGTTGCCGCCCAGGATGGCGGAGATGGCCTCGCCGCCTCCACGGAAGGCCACGTAGTTGATCTTGGAGGGATCGACGCCGACTTCACGCGCGATCATGGCCGCCGCAATGTGCTCGGTGGAGCCGCGCGAGCCGCCGCCCCATTTCACGGAGCCCGGGTCCTTCTTGAGCTGGGCGATCACTTCGGCCATGTTCTTGTAGGGCGAGTTGGCGGGCAGCACGAACACGTTGTATTCGCTGGTCAGGCGCGCCAGCGGCGTGGCCTGCGTCAGGTTCACGGGCGGCTTGCCCGTGATGATGCCGCCCAGCATGACGGCGCCCATGACCATCATGGCGTTGGGATCGCCCTTGCTGCCGTTGACGAACTGCGCAAGACCGATGGCGCCGGCGGCGCCGCCCTTGTTGTCATAGGTGACAGAAGCAGCCTGACCAGCGTCCTGCAAAGCCTTGCCCAGGGCACGGCCCGTGGTGTCCCAGCCGCCGCCGGGGTTGGCCGGCAGCATCATCTTGACGGCGACCGCAGCCTGCGCAGACAGCGGCAGGCTGCCTGCGGCGGCCAGTGCGGCCAGCGACTTCAGAAAAGTATCACGACGCATGGTTTGACTCCTTATGTTGTAAGGCTGTCGATGATCGGTTCGCTACCTGTCAAATGGCTGTCCAAACCCCTAGGGGAATCCCTAGATCGCTCTCGGCGCGATGGCCTGCATCGCGCCCGGTGCTAACGTGCGGGCCATGCAATTGCTGCTCGTAGAAGATGACAACGCCATGCGCACCACGCTGCAGCGCACGCTGATCCGGCGCGGCATCCAGGTGGAGACGGCGGCCGACGGCCCCTCGGCCCTGGCGCAGTGGCTGGTGCGCGAGCCCGACGCCGTGGTGCTGGATTTGAGCCTGCCCGGCCTGGACGGCCTGCAGGTGCTGGAGCGTGCGCGCGGCCAGGGCCTGCGCACGCCCGTGCTCATCCTGACTGCGCGCGGCACCGTGGGCGACCGCGTGCTGGGCCTGAACGCCGGCGCGGACGACTACCTGGCCAAGCCCTTCGACCTGGACGAGCTGGAGGCCCGGCTGCGCGCCCTGCTGCGCCGCAGCAGCGACAGCTTCGCGCCCAAGCCGCCGCCCGAGACCATTGCCATGGGCGCGCTGCGCTACGACAAGGCCAGCGGCGCCATCCACCGCGATGGCGAGATCATGGAGCTGACGCCCCGCGAGCTGGCCCTGATGCACGCCCTGCTGGCACGCCCCGGCCACGCCGTGGCCAAGGAGCGGCTGTTCGCGCTGGTGTTTCCTGGCGAGTCCGATGTGCAGTACGAGGCAGTGGAAGTGGTCGCCTACCGGCTGCGCAAGAAGCTGTCGGGCACGGGCGTGCAGCTGGTCACGCTGCGCGGCCTGGGCTATCTGCTCAAGGCCGAGTCGGCCTGACGCATTGCCGCATTCCTGCATCGCAGCCCATGCGCGACCCCGGTCTTCCCCTTCCCGCCCCCGCACGCACGCGCCAGCCCTGGTCGCTGCGCCGCCAGCTGCTGACGGGCATTCTCGTGCCCGTCATTCTGTTCATTGGCTTCAATACCTGGAGCCTGTACCACCAGACGCTGGCTGCGCTGAACACGGCCTATGACCGCACGCTGCTGGCATCGGCCAAGAGCATCAGCGAGCAGCTGGATGTGACGGGCTATGACGAGTCCGCCCAGCTGCATGCCATCGTTCCCTACTCGGCGCTGGAGATCTTCGAGGCCGACAACCAGAGCCGCATGTTCTACCGCGTCTCCACGCTGGACGGGGAAATGGTGTCGGGCTTTGGCGAGCTGCCCATGTGGCACGGCGTCATCCCCCAGCGCCCGCCCTATGCGGCCCTGGTCGATTTCTACGACGCACAGTTCCGGGGCCGGCCCGTGCGCATGGCCGTGCTGCTGCAGCCCGTGGCCAGCGCCAAGGGGCGCGGCATGGCCGTGATCCAGGTGGCCGAGACGCTGGAGCTGCGCGAGACCCTGGCCCTGCAGATCCTGCGCACCACGCTGGCGCGCCAGGCACTGCTGGTGGCCGCCGTGGCGCTGATCGTGATCTTCGTGGTGCAGCGGGCCACCCAGCCCGTGCGCCAGCTCAGCAGCGACCTGCGCTCGCGCCCGCGCGGCGACCTGAGCCCGCTGTCGGCCCCCGCTGCGCCGCGCGAATTGCAGCCGTTGCTGGAGGCCATCAACCAGCTCATGCTGCGGCTGCGGCAGCTGCTGTCGGACCAGAAGCGCTTTGTGCGCGATGCATCGCACCAGTTGCGCACGCCGCTGGCCGTGCTCAAGGCGCAGCTGCAGTCGGCCCAGCGCGGGGATGTGCCGGCCGAGCAGGCCTTCGAGGAAATCGGCGCCACCGTGGACCGCGCCACGCGGCTGGCCAACCAGATGCTGGCACTGGCCAAGGTCGAGCAGCTGCGCCAGGAAGACAGCGCCGAGCCGGCATCGCCCGCCCCCAGCCTGCTGGACGAAGTGGTGCGCGACGTGGCCATCGAGCTGTCGCCGCTGATTGCCGAGCAGGACATCGATTTCTCCATAGACACCGAGCCCTGCCCCGTGCCGGCCCACGAATGGATGCTGCGCGAACTCACGCGCAACCTGCTGCACAACGCCATACGCCACATGCCTGCGGCCGGCAGCCTGCACATCAGCGTGCACCAGGCCGGCAGCCAGGCCGTGCTCAGCCTGCGCGACAGCGGGCCGGGCATAGACAGCGAACTGGCCCAGCGGCTGTTCCAGCCGTTCTCGGCCGGCAATGCGCGCAGCGGCTCGGGCCTGGGGCTGGCCATCTGCCACGAGATCGTGCAGACGCTGGGCGGCGCCATCGAACTGCGCAACATCTACCGGCAGGGCCTGGTCTGCGGCTTGCACGCGCACGTGGCGATTCCGCTGCAACCGGCCCCTGGCAAGCACCCCGCGCCGCGCGCACAATAACGCCATGAGCGATATCGAATCCATGCGTCTGGACAAATGGCTGTGGTGCGCGCGTTTCTACAAGACGCGCAGCCTGGCGGTAGAAGAGATCGGCAAGGGCCGCATCACCGTCAACGGAGCCCTGGTCAAGCCCGCGCGCGAGGTGCGCTGCGGCGACACCGTGGCGCTGCGCCAGGGCCAGATTCCGCGCACCGTGGTCATTCGTGGCCTGTCCGGCATGCGGGGCCCTGCGCCCGTGGCCCAGGCCCTGTACGAAGAAACCGCCGCAAGCCTGGCCGAGCGGGAGCGCCTGGCCGAGCAGCGCCGGCTGGCGCCCGAGCCCGCCAGCAGCATTGCCGACCAGCACGACGGCCGCCCCACCAAGCGTGACCGCCGCCAGATCGACCAGGTGCGCGAGCGCGGCAACTGGGACAGCCGCTGGAGCGCATCCATCGACGACCTGGACCGGCGCTGAATCCCGCGGCCCTGCTGCGGCGTTCAGACCACCTGGTCTTCGGCAGGTGCGTCGTCACCCTGCGCACGCGGCAGGATGAGGTTCATGACCATGGCGGCCATGGCACCCACGGTCACGGCCGAGCCCAGCAGGTACTGCAGCATGTCAGGCAGGGTCTGGACCCAGTCCTTGGGGGCCAGCGTGGCGAAGAAGGAGCAGATGATGGGCACGCCCACCACCAGCATGGCGCGCTCGTCCAGGCGCACATGGCGCAGGATGCGGATGCCCGCCATGGCAATGGTCACGCAGACCACGGCAAACATGCCGCCGATCACGGGCGAGGGAATGGCCGCAATCAGCGCCGAGAACTTGCCCAGGAAGCCCAGGCAGGCCAGGACCAGGCCGGCTGCAATGAAAACCATGCGGCTGGCCACGCCGGTGATGGAGATCACGCCGGCATTGGTGGAGTAGCCGGTGACCGGCGTGGCGCCGATCAGTGCGGCCACGCTGCAGCTCAGGCCCTCTCCCACGGCGCCGCGGTCCAGCTGGCGGCTGGTGATGGGCTGGTTGATCACGGCCGAGACAGCGAACCAGGTGCCCGTGGTTTCCGCCATGACCACCAGATAGATCACGACAAAGGTCAGCACGGCGGGCAGGCTGAACTGCAGCGGGTAGTCGATGCCGGCCAGCTTGGGCAGCGTCAGCCAGGGCGCATCCGCAACCGGCTGCCAGGCGAACAGGCCCATGGCCCATGCCATGGCGGTGCCGCCGGCCAGGGCGATGATCACCGACGACAGCCGCATCCAGCGGCCCAGCCGGTTGTCAAAGCGCAGGCCCAGCATCATGGCTGCGATCAACAGCGCCGCCGACACCGAGGCCAGGGCAATGGACTGGTTGACCGTCATGCCGCCATGGACCGAGAACACGTTGGCGCTCAGCGCAATCGGCAGCAGCGACAGCCCCACCACGAGGATGATGGTGCCGCCGACGATGGGCGGCACCAGCCAGCGGATCACGCGGTGGAACCAGCCCAGCGCCCCCAGCGCAATGACGATCAGCGCACCTGGAATCAGCGCGCCATAGACGGCACCCATGCCGCCGAAGCCACCGCCCGCGCCAAAGGCCACGGCCAGGATGGCACCCAGCGGAATGTAGGAAGGCCCTTGCGCGACAGGCATGCGCATGCACCACGCGGTCTGGATCAGCGTGCCCACGCCTGCGGCAAGAAAGGTGGACTGGATCATGGACGCCGCATCGGCTTGCGACAGCGCCAGGGCCGAGGCAATGATGAAGGGCACGACATACACGTCCATGGCCATCACATGCTGCAGGCCCAGCAGCAGGGCCTGAGACAGCGAGACGCGGTCGTCGGGGCGGGCGATCAGGCGCCCTTCGTAGGAGGAGGTCGGTTCGGTCATGGGACGGAAAAAGCGGAAAACGGCCGGAGCGCAAAGACTGCGGCGCTCAGGCAGCAGTGACGGCGCTGACCGCGCCGGCCGCCTGGCGCCGGTGCACGCACTCGCCCTGCACCCAGGTGCTGGCCACATTGGCGCGCGTGGCGTGGTGGATGATCTTTTGCAGAATGTCGGCCGGGCCATCCGCGCCGGGCCAGACCTGGACATTGGAGTCAGGCCCCTGGCAGTCGATGGCCAGGGCGTCCATGGCATGGCCGGGCTCGATGCGGCCAATCGGCAGGTCCAGCGCATCGCCCCCCGCCGCCGTGGCCAGCCACAGCGCGAAGACGTGGTCGATGCGGGCCTGCACGCCCTGCCCCGCCCGGCCGCGCTGCGCAGCGCCCAGGGCCGGGTCCACCCCCTCATGCAAGGCCAGCGAGGCCGTCATGGCGTGGCGGCAGGCATCGAACATGCTGGGGCTGTAGCCGCCGGAGATGTCCGTGGCCAAGCCCATGCCCAGTCCTTGCGAGCGGCCGCTGCGGGCCGGGAACACGCTGTTGGCGAAATAGAAGTTGGACAGAGGGCAATGCGCGACCGAGGCGCCCGTGCGCGCCATCAGCGCCACGTCATCGGCCGTGAGGAAGTTGGCATGGGCCACGACCGTGCGGCGCGTGAGCAGGCCGAAATCATGCAGTGCATGCGCATCGGTGCGGCCCTGGCGTTCCAGCACATGGGCGTGCGCCCAGTCGCTCTCGGAGCAATGGGTCTGCACATGGGCGCCTGTGCGCTGGGCCAGGTCGCCCAGGCCGCGCAGCAGCTCATCGGTGCACGAAGGAATGAAACGCGGCGTGATCACCGGCAGCACGCGCTGCTGCGCGTTGCCCGGATGCTGGCGCAGCCAGTCGATGAAGCGCGCCGTCTCGGCAATGCCTTCGGCGGCGCTGGCGTCCTTGTAGTACGGGGGGCATTGCGACGGCTCGTCCATCGCCACCTTGCCTACCAGGGCGCGCTGGCCCAGGGCCAGGCAGCGTTCGGCCAGCACCTCGTTGCCCACGGCGTGGATGGTGCCGAAGTACATGGCCGTCGTCGTGCCATTGGCCAGCAGCGTACGCACCACGCTGTCGTAGACCGATGTGGCAAAGCCGGCATCGCCATAGCGCGCTTCCAGGGGAAAGGTGTACTCCTGCAGCCAGGTTTCCAGCGGCACATCCAGGGCCTTGCCGCTTTGCGGCCACTGCGGTGCATGCAAATGCAGGTCCACCATGCCGGGCAAAAGGTACTGGCCCTCGGGCAGGCGCTGCAGCGTGCCCGCTGCCGCATGCGCGGCCTCCAGCGCGGCACGGCGGGGAACACCGCGCTCCAGCACGGTATCGATCATGCCGCAGCCATCCACCACGATCAGCACGTCCTGCTGGATGCGCAGCGCATCCGGCCCGGGCGCATCGAAGGCGGTACACAACAGGGCCCAGCCCCGGCCTGGTTCAGCGGAATTCATCATGGAAACGCGGCCCCCTGCCTCACTTGGCCTTGAGCTTGGCCAGGTCCTCGGCCGTCAACCATCGCCACTGACCCGGCTGCAGGTCGTCGGTGAGCTCCAGCTCGCCGATCTTCCAGCGATGCAGTCCCTCGACGCGGTTGCCAACGGCCGCGATCATGCGCTTGACCTGGTGGTACTTGCCCTCGGTCAGGGTGAGGTCCAGCACATGCTCGCTCACCTGCTCGCAGGCAGCGGCCTTGACAGGCTTGGGATCATCGTCGAGCACCACGCCATCGAGCAGGCGCTGCACCTGGCCGGCATCGACCGGATGCTTGGTGGTCACGCGGTAGATCTTGGGCACATGCTTCTTGGGCGAGCTCATGCGGTGGATGAACTGGCCGTCATCGCTGAGCAGCAGCAGGCCCGTCGTGTCCTGGTCCAGCCGCCCCACGGCCTGCACGCCCTGCACGGCGCCTTTGTTCGGACGCAGACGCAGGGGCAAAGGCAAAAGCGAGTAAATGCTCGGATAGGTCGAAGGTTTTTGCGAGCACTCCGTGCCCGCCGGCTTGTGCAGCAGCACATAGCCCAGCGCATGATAGGACCACTCCACGCCCTGCACGCGATAGCGCAGGCCTTCAGGATCGATGTCCTGCGTGGAGTCGAGGCAACGCACCCAGTCATTGGCCTCGGCGTCCCACAGCTCCACCCAGCCCTGCTGGACCAGCCCGGAACACACGCGGCGGATGCCGAATCCTTGGGAATACAGAATGTCTTGCAGTTGCATGTTCATCTTTCAAGCCGTCTGCGCCCACCATGGCGCACGCACATCGCGCAGGCGACGATACAAGTACTTCTGCGCAAACAAGCAAAAAACCCCGTAGCTTTGGGCTACGGGGTTTCTTGGGCTGTAAGAGCCTGACGATGACCTACTTTCACACGGGAACCCGCACTATCATCGGCGCAAAGTCGTTTCACTGTCCTGTTCGGGATGGGAAGGAGTGGTACCAACTTGCTATGGTCAT